>NZ_CABVOU010000027.1:0-243397 GCF_902500215.1 Halomonas lysinitropha | reverse complement strand
CCTTTCTCACCTCCCCCGGCCCGTCGGGCATTTAAAAACCCCCCCCCCCCCGACATCAGGCCTCGACCAGGGCCTTCACCTTGTCGACGATATGGGTGCCGATGGGGATCGCCGAGGTGGCCGCCGGCGACGGGGCATTGCCCACGTTGACGGTGCGCGGCGTGTTGACGAACAGGAAGTCATCCACCAGCTTGCCGTCGCGGGACACCGCCTGGGCCCGCACCCCGGCCGGGTAGTGCCCCAGGTCCTCCAGGCCCAGGCTCGGGCAGTACTTGCGCACCAGTTCGAGGTAGCCCCGCCTGTGCAGCGAGTTCTTCATCTCCGTGAGGCCCGGGCGCAGGTTGCGGCCCAGCACCCTGAGGATGCCCGGGTCGCTGAACATCCTCGCCATGTCACCGAGCGACACGTCGCGCCGGCGATAGCCCTCGCGCTTGAAGGCCAGCACCGCATTGGGGCCCACGGTGACCGAGCCGTCGATCATCCGCGTCAGGTGCACGCCCAGGAAGGGCATGGAGGGATCCGGGATCGGGTAGATCAGGTGATTGACGATGGCGTTGTGCCGTTCCGGCAGTCGATAGTACTCGCCGCGGAAGGGGCAGATGGTGAAGCCGGGATCCTGGCCCAGCATGCGCACCACCCGGTCGGCCATCAGCCCCGAGCAGGTCACGAGATAGCGGCCGGTGAACTCGCCGGCGCCGGTGGTCACCACCACTTCCTGGCGCCGCTCCTCCAGGGCGGTGACCTCCGCCCCGAAGCGGATCTCGCCGCCCATCCGCTCGAACTCGGCGGCCATGGCCCGGGTCACCGCGGCGTAGTCGACGATGCCGCTGGAGGGCACGAAGATGCCGCCAACCCCGGTGATGTTGGGCTCACGCTCGGCGAGCGCCTCGGGGCCCAGCCACTCGCGCTCCAGGCCATTGGCCTCGGTACGCTCCCACAGCGCCTTCATGCGCTGCATCTCCAGGTCATTGGTGGCCACCAGCAGCTTGCCGCAGCTGTCGTAGGGGATGTCGTGGGCCTCGCAGAAGGCCTTGGTGGCGCGGTTGCCCTCCAGGCAGAAACGCGCCTTGAGACTGCCTGGCGTGTAGTAGACGCCGGCGTGGATCACGCCGCTGTTGTGGCCGGTCTGATGGCATGCCGCCTCGCGCTCCTTCTCCACCACCAGCATGCGGCGATCCGGATAGGCCTGCTTGAGCTGCATGGCGGTGGACATGCCCAGAATGCCGCCACCGATGATGATGAAATCGTACATGCCGTCCTCGCTTGTCGAAAGGCGATGGCCACGCCGTCGTCACGGCGTGGCCTCGTCAGGGTACCCCCGGGGCGCGGGGCAATTCGCCCCAGGCCGCTCTGTTCAGGACTGACGCGGGTTGCGCAGGGTCTTGGCATGGGTGAAGTAGCCCCGCTGGCGCATCAGTTCGCGACGCAGCTCCGGGTGGGGCGTGAACCGATCCCGGCCGTGCAGCCAGAAGTGGTTGTTGATCAGCAGGAAGCTGCCCACCGGGTTGGGCACCGAGAGGATCGCCGGGCTGTTCTCGAGCGACTCGGAGAGGTCGGTCAGCCAGTTGCCCTCCTCGAAGCCCTTGGGCTGCACGAACTGGTCGATGTAGGACATGATCGGCAGGCCGCTGGCGTCCACGTCGAAGACCGCATGGTAGATATCCCTGGCGACATTCTTGCTGGGCGGCGCGGTCCAGCGCATCGCCCGGCGTGCCAGCGGATGGTGGTAGAAGCGCTCCAGCCCCTCCCAGTCGTCCAGGTGCAGCAGCAGGGAGTTGCCGCCCTCCATGTGCTGCTCGTCGATCTTCATCATCAGCACGTAGTCGGTGTCCTGCTCGACGAAGGTGCCATCGTTGTGCAGCTCCATCACGCGGTGCGGCTGGCGCAGGTAGGAGTCGGAGTCGTCGACATTCTTGACCACGAAGCGCGCGTAGTACTGGCCGCTCATGGCGTCGTAGTTGGAGCGACCCATCAGGTGCGCCACGGCGGTGGCGAACTTGACCATCTCGTCGGCCTGCTCGACGTCGTCGAGACCTTCGGGAACCACCTGGAAGCCACCGGTGGCGCGATCCACCAGGGTGTTGACCAGCACCGGCTGCAGGGTGTTGTCGCAGAGGTCATCGAGGATCTTCGCGACCCGGAAGCGCAGCATGGACTTGTACTCCAGGGCCTGCACCGGCCACTCGGCCACGGCCTCGAGGAAGACCTCGACCACCTTGCGGCTGACGGTCAGCTGCAGCAGGCGCGGCGACTGGGCGGAAGGCGCCAGCGTGAAGCCGCGGATATCGGCGGGCAGGGGCATGGCGGTCTCGGGAAGCTGGGTCAGTACGGTCATGTCAGGGGCTCCATGGCGTTACGTGGATACAATCCTAAAATATCTATATTTTTTATTTTTGTCAAAAATAAGGGCGGCTAGTGGCCGTCCTTTGCGCTCTGTGTTCGATGGCCGCCCCGGGAGCCCCGGGGCGGCCGCCTGGAGGGTCGAGGGATCAGCGACCGGGATAGGGATCCGCGCCGGCCAGCTCGCGCGTCATCATGCTGTCGCTGTAGGCAACGCCGTAGCGAACGCGCGACCAGGCGTAGAGCGCCAGACCGACCAGCATCCAGCCGACGAACAGGTACCACTCGATGGCGGAGAGCGCCGAGGGGCTCCCCGGCAGGTACATGCCGATCAGCATCAGCGACAGGATCAACGACAGGGCACCTACGGTCTTGCCCCGGCGGACGCGGAAAGGCCGCGACATTTCCGGCTCGCGCCGGCGCAGCACCACGAAGGAGAGCGCGACGAAGAAGTAGGCGATGACGATGCCCAGGCCACCGGCCACCACCAGCCAGACCAGCGCCTGGCGGCCGAAGAAGGGCGCAATGGAAGAGAGTGCCCCCATCACCAGGATGGCATTGGTCGGGGTGCGGTGCTTGGGGTGCAGCTTGGCCAGGAAGGCCGGCAGCATGCCGGAGTGTGCCAGGGCATAGATGGCCCGCGAGCCGCCGATGTAGAAGGCATTCCAGCTGGTGATGATGCCTGCGATACCGGCCAGAATCATCAGGTTGCCGGCCCATGGCGCCTGGAAGGCCGCCTGCATGGCATCCGGCACCGCCAGGGAGCTGGCGCCCAGCGCCTCGGGATCGAGCATCAGCGCAGTCCCGAGGATGATGAAGGAGTACCAGAACACCGCCAGGATCACCGAGATCATCAGCACCCGGCCGATCTCGCGGAACGGCAGGTTGATCTCCTCGGCGGCCTGAGGAATGACGTCGAAGCCGACGAACATGAAGGGCACCATGATGATTACCATCATGATGCCGCCCATCACGCCCTCCTCGACGCTGAATAGCGGCTGCATGGTCGTGGTGCTGCCCTGGAACAGGGCCCCGGTGATGAACAGGATGCCCACTGCCAGGATCAGCAGGGTCACCACCTTCTGCACCAGAGCAGCGGTACGCACACCGATGTAGTTGATCCACATCATCAGCACCGACCCGGCCACACCGACGGCGACCCAGGTGGCCTTCACGTCCCAGCCGGCGATATTCCACATCTGGCCCACGGCATAGTTCGGGAAGAGGTGCTCCACCACGGTAGGCAGCGCCACGGCCTCGAAGGCCACCACGCTCACGTAGCCAAGGGTGATGGCCCAGGTGCACAGGAAGGAGGCGAAGTGCCCCATGGCCCGGTAGCTGTAGACGTGCTCGCCCCCGACCTGGGGCATCGCCGAGGCCAGCTCGGCATAGGTCAGGCCCACCAGCACGATGATCAGCCCGCCGATCAGGAAGGCGGTGATGGCCCCCAGGCTGCCGGCCGACTGGATCCAGCTGCCGGTCAGCACGATCCAGCCCCAGCCGATCATGGCGCCGAAGGCCAGGGCCAGAACGTCCTTGCGGGCAAGGACTCGTGTCAGGTGCGTCTCCGTGGACGTCTCGTTGTTCATGTCAGCCTCTTCTCGTCGATTGTCGATTGTGATGATGAAAGATTTTTTCAGGAAACGTCGATAAAAATAGTGAACGAAAGACAAACGTTCAAGGAATAATGAACACCCCGCGCCTAGACATTTGTCGCAACCGGCCCATGGCGGTCGCGGCATCCCCCGCAGGTCAGGACGATGGAAGCCCTTGGTATAGGGATATTTGCATCCAGAGCCTGCCGGCGGTTTCATAGGCCGGCCCTCGGCAGGGCCGGCCGGAAAGTTCGATATTCTGCACACCCCACCCCGGACGGCGACCCCGCGACAGGGCCTCATCTCACACCAAAGAATCACCGAATCGAGACTGGCAAAATCGCCGTATAGACCCCATAGTACAGCTGTCGAAACCGCCCACTGGAGCAACATGAGCACGGCACGACATACCGCGTACGCGGCGGAACTCACTGACCCTCCGCGAAGCTGCCCTGACCTCGACGTCAGGGACCTGGAAAAACGGTCACGCCTGATGCGCATCATCACGCGCCTGATCGCCGTATCAGACCTCGGTAGCAAGGATATTGCGCGCCGGGCAGGGTTGCCGATGCAGAAGATCAGCGACCTCCTCTCGGGGAAGCTCGAGCATCTCTCCGTCGACGAGCTGCGCCTGGTCTATCGCACCATCGATCCGAGCGGTCCCCCGCCCTGAGCGCACCCTCCCCCGGGAAGCCGATACGATAACGAACAGCGAACGCTCCGCCCTGCAGGCGGAGCGTTTTTTCTTGCCTGCCGGACGTCAGAAAGTCCTTTATCCTCAATTACTTGAATGAACATTATGTCAATATTAAGAGTTTGTTAACGATCTCTTGATCGGCGTCAAGCGCCTAGACCTTGGTCGCAGGTAGCCTTCCGGTATCAACCCTTGCCCCTCGGGCGGAGACACCGCCCCTCCCAGGCCACCGGAGGCGCCATGGACCCCATTCGCCGCACCCTGCTCGGTCAGCTGGCCCGCCTCAGCGCGGGCGCCGCGATGGTGCCGCTCTCGAGCATCGCCAGCGCCGGCATCAACCAGCAGCCACCCCGCCGAGAAGGCGACCCCAGCAAGCGCTACGGCATGCTGATCGACCTGCGCCAGTGCATCGGCTGCCAGGCCTGCACCGTGTCGTGCCATATCGAGAACGCCGCCCCCCTGGGCAGTTTCCGCACCACCGTCTCCCAGTACGAGGTGGAGCACCGGGAGACCGGCGAGGTCGCCACCTTCATGCTGCCGCGACTGTGCAACCACTGCGAGAACCCGCCCTGTGTGCCGGTCTGCCCAGTGGAGGCCACCTTCCAGCGCCAGGACGGCATCGTGGTGGTGGACAGCGACCGCTGCGTGGGCTGCGCCTACTGCGTCAACGCCTGCCCCTACGATGCCCGCTTCATCAACGAGCGCACCCAGACCGCCGACAAGTGCACCTTCTGTGCCCACCGCCTGGAGGCGGGCCTGCTGCCGGCCTGCGTGGAGAGTTGCGTGGGCGGCGCGCGGATCATCGGCGACATGCGCGACCCGAAGAGCCAGATCAGCCGCATGATCGACGAGCACCGCAGTGATCTGATGGTGCTGCAGCCCGAGAAGAACACCCTGCCCCAGGTCTTCTACCTCGGCATGGACGAGCGCTTCGTCACTCGCCCCGACGCCGAGCCGGTCGCCCTGGACGTCCTCGATCCCCACGGCAAGGAGATGGGCTATGAATTCCGCCATTGAGCTGCTCGCCCCGCGCTACGACATCGCCTGGTACCCCTGGGCGGTGCAGTACTTCTTCATGATCGCCCTCTCCTACGCCACCCTGTGGCTGGCCGCCCCGGCGCTGGTGTTCGGCAAGAAGGCCTGGCTGCCCACCGCACGCCTGGCCCTGCTCGCCTGCCTCACCACCACCCTGGTGGCCCCGGTGGCGCTGCTCGCCGACCTGCACCAGCCGCTGCGCTTCTGGCACTTCTACGCCTATGCCAACAGCCACTCCTGGATGTCCGTCGGCAGCCTGGTGCTGCCCCTCTACGTGGTCGGCGTCATCGTGCTGGCCTGGCTCGCCTGGCGCCCGGCGCTGCAGGCCCATCGCCAGGCCCCCGGCATTGCCGGCTTCGTGGCCCGCTGGCTGTCGCTGGGCGACGCCCCCACGCCGCGCGCCCTGCTGGTGCTGGTGGGCCTCGGTACCCTCGCCCTCTCCACCGGCATAATGCTCTACACCGGCGCCGAGGTGGCCATCGTCAAGGCCCGCCCGCTGTGGCACACCGTGTGGCTGCCGCCGATGTTCGTGGCCACCGGCTTCATCGCCGCCACCGGCCTCATCCTGGTGCTCAACCGCGTGGCCGGTGAGCGCAGCACGGCGATCAATCGGCAGATGCTCAAGGTGATGCTCGGCGCCTGCCTGGTCGCAGGGCTGGTCGCCGGCAGCTGGTTCCTGGACGGCATCAACGCCAACGTCGGCTCCGTGGCCGCCGCCATGGAATCCGTGCGCGACAGCGCCGAGTGGCGCAGCACCGCGATCTGGGGCGGCCTCACCGGCCTGGTGCTGTTCAGCGCGGTGCTCTACCTGCTCACCCGCCCCGCCTCACGCCGCCCGGCGCTCCATGCCCGGGCCTGGGTGCTCGGCCTGGTGGCCCTGCACGTGGGCTGGATGTTCCGCTGGGTGGTGCTGATGGATGTGCAGACCGTGGCCCGCCACAGCGCCGGCTTCCACCACTACGGCATTCCCGCCGGCTCTTCCGGCATCCTCGGCATCGTCGGCACCTTCGGCCTGTGGCTCGCCGCCATCCTGCTGATCGACCTCTTCGTGCCGTGGCGCCAGGCCACTCAGGGCGGCAGCGCCGCCGACGCCTCCCCCGCCGCACCCGACCACACTGACGTCGAAGGAGCCCTCCGTCATGGCTAAGTCACCCGACACCTCACGTCGCCGCTTCCTCAAGGGCGCCGTCGCCGCCGGCGGCGCCGCCACCTTCGCCGCCGGCTACTCCGATCCGCTGATCAAGATGGGCAAGGGCGTCACCGGCAGCGCCGGAGAAAAACCCGAGCATCGCATCCACGGCAACTCCCTGGCGCCGGAATACACCGTCGACCCCGAGAGCGGCGAGCTGACCCTCAACCCGGACCAGCGCGTGGCCTTCACCGTCTGCTACGGCTGCACCACCAAGTGCGGCGTCCGGGTGCGCGTGGACAACGACACCGATCAGGTGCTGCGCGTGGCCGGCAACCCCTACCACCCGCTCTCCGCCGACGAGCACCTCCCCATGCGTACCCCGGTGGTCGAGGCGCTGCGCAGCGTCAGCGCCTTCGGCGACCAGGGCCAGCAGAACCGCTCCACCGCCTGCGCCCGGGGCAACGCCATGATGGCGCAGATCGACAGCCCCTTCCGCGTCACCCACTGCCTCAAGCGGGTGGGCGGGCGCGGCAGCCGTGAATGGGAGAAGGTGCCCTTCGAGCAGGTCATCGAGGAGATCTGCGAGGGCGGCGACCTGTTCGGCGAGGGCCACGTGGACGGGCTACGCGCCATCCACGACCTCGACACCCCCATCGACCCGGAGAACCCCGAGTACGGCCCGAAGGCCAACCAGTTGATGGTGATGGAGGCCACCGACTACGGCCGCTCGGCACTGCTCAAGCGCTTCGCCTTCAACGCCTTCGGCACCCGCAACTACGGCCACCATGGCTCCTACTGCGGCCTGGCCTATCGCATGGGCTCGGGCGCGGTGATGGATGACCTGGCCAAGAACGCCCACACCAAGCCGGACATCCAGAACGCCCACTTCATCCTCTACGTGGGCACCGCCCCCAGCCAGGCCGGCAACCCCTTCAAGCGCCAGGGGCGGCTGATCGCCCAGGCGCGCGCAGAGGGCACCCTGGAGTACGTGGTGGTGGATCCGGGCCTCAACGCCTCGGCCTCCCACGCCGCCGACCATAACCGCTGGGTGCCGATCCGCCCGGGCACCGACAGTGCCCTGGCCATGGCCATGATCCAGTGGCTGCTCGACCACGAGGGCTACGCCAAGGCCTTCCTCGAGCTGCCCGGCCAGCCCGCCGCGGACGCCGCCAATGAGGCGACCCACACCAACGCCACCCACCTGGTGATTACCGCCGAGGACCATCAGCGCCGCGGCCGCTTCCTCCGCGCCAGCGACCTGGGCCTGGCCGAGGCGGAGAGCGATGCCGACCTGCCCATGGTGGTGACCGACGACGAGCTGGTGGCGAGCGACGCCGTGATGGCCGCCGAGCTCTTCGTCGACCGCGACGTCGAACTCGCAGACGGCAAGAACGTGCGGGTCAAGAGCAGCATGGTGCTGCTGCGCGAGTCCGCCAAGGAGTACACCCTGGCCGAGTATGCCGAGCACTGCGGCATCCCCGAGGCCACCATCGTCGACCTGGCCACCCGCTTCGCCAGCCACGGCCGTCGCGCGGTGACCAACTCCCATGGCGGCATGATGTCCGGCAACGGCTTCTACGCCGCCTTCGGCATGCAGATGCTCAACGTGCTGGCCGGCAACCACAACCGCAAGGGCGGCAGCGCCGCCGGTGGCGGCCAGTTCAACGGCGTGGGCACCGGTCCCCGCTACGACCTGGCCAACTTCCCCGGCAAGCGCGGCCCTCAGGGGGTCTTCCTCTCCCGCTCGCGCTTCCCCTACGAGAAGTCCTCCGAGTACCAGCGCAAGGTGGCCGCCGGGGAGAACCCCTACCCCGCCCGCGCCCCCTGGCGCTCCCTGGCACCGCCGACCCTCACCGAGCACCTGCCCTCGGCGCTGGATGGCTACCCCTACCCGATCAAGGCGGTGATCGGCTGCATGGCCAACCCCATCTACGGCCAGGCGGGCCTGGAGGCACTGATCGCCGAGAAGATCAAGGACCCCAAGCGCCTGGGTCTGTTCGTGGCCGTCGACGGTTTCCTCAACGAGACCAACCGCTACGCCGACTACATCGTGCCGGACTCGGTGATGTACGAGGTGTGGGGCTTCACCGGCTCATGGAAAGGCAGCCTGGGCAAGATGACTACCGCCTGCTGGCCGGTGGTGGAGCCGCGCCAGCAGAAGAGCGAAGAGGGGGAGCCGGTCTCCATGGACAGCTTCTTCATCGCCGTGGCCAAGCGCCTGGGCCTGGCCGGCTTCGGCGACGAGGCGATCCCCGACGCCGAGGGCAAGCTGCATCCGCTCCACCGCGCGGAGGACTTCTACCTGCGCGCCGCCGCCAATGTGGCCATGCAGGGTGAGCCACTGCCCGCCGCCGACGAGAGCGACATCGCTCACGCCGGCCTGGCGCCACTGATGTCGCGCATCGAGCGTACCCTGAAGCCCGAGGAGCACGGCCCGGTGGCCTACCTCTACGCCCGCGGCGGACGCTTCGAGGACTTCAAGGATCACTTCAAGGGCGAGAACCTCACCAGCGCCTGGAAGCGCACCCTGTGCGTCTACAACGAGCAGGTAGGCACCAGCATCGACACCCGTAACGGCGAGCCCAACCGCGGCGTGCCCTTCCACGGCATGCCGAAGCTGGCCGACGGTCGCGCCATGCGTGAGGTGTTCACCGAGGAGGAGTGGCCGCTGCTGGCGTTCTCGTTCAAGTCGAACCTGATGAACTCCTACGCCATCGGCCTCGAGCGGCTGCGCATGATCAAGCCCTACAACCCGGTGATGATGCACCGCCAGGACGCCGAGCGCTTCGGCATCACTCACGGCGATACCATCCGCATCGAGAGCCCCGGCGGCAGCGTGGTGGCACTGGCACTGGTCGGCGAAGGCGTGATGCCAGGGGCCCTGGGCATCGAGCACGGCTACGGCCACCGCGACCTGGGGGCGACACCCCACGTGATCGACGGCGAGTCCCAGCCCGACCTCGAGTGGCTGCGCGCCGGCATCAACATCAACGACCTGGGCTTCAAGGACCCCACCCGCAGCGTGGACGGCACCTGGCTGGAGCCGATCAGCGGTGCCGCGGTGCGCCAGGGCCTGCCGATCAGGGTGACCCGCCACGAGGCCTGACACGGGGCGTCATGCCCCTCTCTCGGCTGAACAGGCCAGCGAAAGTGCCACTTGAGACAGGACGTCACGCCGGACCACCGGGGTGACGTCCTGTCATCGATTTGCCTTTAGAATGACGTCGCAACCCCATGCCCCATCTATGCGAAGCGAGCCTGACCATGCAGCCACCCCAGCAGCCCCCGGGGTTACAAGCGTTACGGGATATCGTCCTCGTCGGCGGCGGGCACACCCACGTGGGGGTGCTGAAGCGCTTCGCCATGAATCCGGAGCCGGGCGTCAGGCTCACCCTGATCTGCCGCGATACTCATACCCCCTATTCAGGCATGTTGCCGGGCTATGTCGCTGGGCATTACACCTACGACGACGTGCATATCGACCTGCGCCGGCTGGCGGAATATGCCGGCGCACGCTTCTTCAGCGACGAGGCCATCGGCATCGACCACGAGGCGCAGACCGTGCTCTGCCGTTCACGCCCCCCGGTCCCCTATGACTGGATGTCGATCAATATCGGCTCGACGCCGCGCGTGGAGGCGGTCAGCGGCGCCGACGAGCATGCGATCCCAGTCAAGCCGATCCACCAGTTCAACGATCGCTGGCAGCGGCTGCTCCAGCGCATCGAGACGCATGGAGGGCACACCCGGGTCGCGGTGGTCGGCGGCGGCGCCGGCGGCGTGGAGCTGCTGCTGGCCATGCAGTATCGACTGACAAGGGAACTGGCCGCCCGGGGGCGCGACCCGACCGAGCTCTCCTTTGCCCTTTTCACTCGCGGCGAGCAGATCCTGCCGACCCACAATGCGCGGGTGCGAGCGCATTTCCGCGATACCCTGGCCTGCCGTGGCGTCGAGGTGCACACCGCCACCGAGGTCGTCGACGTTGAGGCGGGCCGCCTGCAGGCCGCCGACGGCAGCTGGCACCCCGTCGACGAGATCGTCTGGGTGACCAACGCCGGCGGCGCCACCTGGCTGCGCGACACCCGGCTGGCCCTCGATGATGACGGCTTCATTCAGGTCGACGACACCCTGCGCTCGCCGTCGGACTCGCGCATCTTCGCCGCCGGCGACATCGCCAGCCAGGTCAACCATCCCCGCGAGAAGGCCGGGGTCTTCGCCGTGCGCCAGGGCAAGCCGCTGGCCGACAACCTGCGCGCCGCGGTGACCGGTCGCCCCCTGACGCCCTACCACCCCCAGGCGAAATGGCTGGCCCTGATCAGCACCGGCGACCGCCACGCCGTGGCCTCCCGGGGCGGGCTGTGCCTGGCAGGCGACTGGGTGTGGCGCTGGAAGGACGGTATCGACCGGCGCTTCATGGCCCGCTTCAACGACCTGCCGCCCATGAACGAGAAGAGCATGCAGGCTCCCGGTGTCAGCCGGGTGGTGCTGGACGAGGAGGAGAATGCCCAGGCGATATCCGCCATCGCCATGCGCTGCGGCGGCTGCGGGGCCAAGGTGGGCGCCTCGGTGCTCTCCCGGGCCCTGGCGTCTCTCGAGCCGGTGGCGCGCGACGAGGTGCGTGTCGGCCTGCATGCCCCGGACGACGCCGCGGTGGTAAGGGTTCCGCCGGGCAAGGACATGGTGCACACCATCGACTTCTTCCGCGCCTTCATCGACGACCCCTACGTGTTCGGCAAGGTCGCCGCCAACCACGCCCTGGGCGACATCTTCGCCATGGGCGCCGAGGCGCAGACCGCGACCGCCGTGGCCACGGTGCCCCAGGGCCTCGAGGCCAAGGTGGAGGACACCATCTACCAGATGATGCGCGGCGCCGTGGAGGTGCTCAACGAGGCCGGCTGCACCCTGGTCGGCGGGCACACCGGCGAGGGCAGCGAGCTGGCCCTGGGCTTCGCCGTCAATGGCCTGATCGATGCCGGCGGCGACGACGGCGCGAGCGAGTCGATGCTGACCAAAGGCGGCCTGCGCCCCGGCCAGACGCTGATCCTCACCAAGCCCCTGGGGACCGGCACGCTGTTCGCCGCCCATGCCAGGCTGGCCGCCCGAGGGCGCTGGATCGATGCCGCTCTGGCGAGCATGTGCCAGTCCAGCCGCCAGGCGGCGAGCTGCCTGCGCGAGAACGGCGCCACCGCTTGCACCGACCTCACCGGCTTCGGCCTGCTGGGCCACCTGGTCGAGATGACCCGCCCCTCGGGCGTGGAGGCCGAGCTCGCCCTGGCGGCCCTGCCGCTGCTGGAAGGCGCGGAGGAGACGGTGGCCGCCGGCATCCTGAGCTCCCTGCAGTCCGCCAACGTACGCCTGCGACGGGCCATCCGCGACCAGGCCGACTGGGTCGAGCACCCCCGCTACCCGCTGCTCTTCGACCCCCAGACCGCCGGGGGCCTGCTCGCCGGTGTACCCGCCGAACGCGCCGAGGCGTGTCTCGCGGCCCTGCACGCCCTGGGCTACACCCGAGCCGCGATCATCGGCCGCGTACTCGACCCGGGTAAGGCGCTGGAACCCATCCAACTGACGGATTGAAGGGGGCGACCGAGGTCGACGGCACCCCCGGATGCCGCCAGATGCTCGGCAACCTCAGATAGTGGCCGGCTTGGCCCTTCGCACCCTGACGCAGTACGCCCCTGCCGGTCTCCCGGCAGGGGCGTACTGCGCGTTGGCGGCGGCCTTGCCCGCCACGCGAACGAATCCTTCTTGATCGACTTCTACGGCTTTCTCGGAACGGGCCGGGTTACTCGACCGCTAGCTGGCTGCTGCTGGCCATTCTCACTGCTCGCGCTGCTCGTACTCCTCCGCAGCGCGGATGGCGTCCGCTTCGGTGTCATGCTGCGAGACAGCGATCTCGTTTTGCGGATCCGTCTCGTCGATGACATGCCAACCGACGACCGGCAGGTTGGGATCTTCGGCTTCACGGATCGGCTCGACTCTGGCTTGCTTGGGTCCGGCTTTCGGCATGCTGCCTCCTGTCGCTGACTGAGTGTTGTTGCAATGGATCAGCTGGAACCTCAGTGATAAGCGTACAAGGCAGCCCTCGGACAGGAAAAGCCTCGCACGCACTGCCCCTTTGCTTGTCTCGTTCACTCCGGCTGGTCGGTCACCGCCCCGGTGGAGGCCGAACTCACCGTCCGCGCGTACTTCGACAGTACCCCGCGCGTATAGCGCGGCGCCGGCTGGCGCCAGGCCGCGCGGCGACGCATGAGCTCCTCGTCGGAGAGGTCGATGTCGATGGTATCGGCTTCGGCGTCGATGGTGATGCGGTCGCCATCCTCCACCAGCGCCAGAGGACCACCGTCGAAGGCCTCGGGCGTCACGTGGCCCACCACGAACCCGTGGCTGCCGCCGGAGAAGCGCCCGTCGGTGATCAACGCCACCTCGCTGCCCAGCCCCCGGCCCATGATCGCCGAGGTCGGGGTGAGCATTTCACGCATGCCGGGTCCGCCTCGGGGCCCCTCGTAGCGGATCACCACCACGTCGCCGGCCACCACGGTGCCGTCGTTGATGCGTGCCTGGGCCTCCTCCTCGGAGCCGAACACCCGCGCCGAGCCGGAAAAGCGTGTGCCCTCCTTGCCGGTAATCTTGGCCACCGCCCCCTCCGGCGCCAGGTTGCCGTGCAGGATACGCAGGTGGCTTTCGGCCTTCACCGGGCGGTCCAGCGGGGCGATGATCTTCTGTTCATCGGGATAAGGGGCGACATCGGACAGGTTCTCGGCCAGTGTCTGGCCGGTCACCGTCAGGCAGTCGCCGTGCAGCAGGCCGGCATCGAGCAGGGTCTTCATCAGCGGCTGGATGCCGCCGATCGCCACCAGCTCGCTCATCATGTAGTGGCCGCTGGGCCGCAGGTCGGCGACCACCGGCACGCGCCGGCCGATCTCGGTGAAGTCCTCGAGCGACAGCTCCACCCCGATGGTGCTGGCCATGGCGATCAGGTGCAGCACCGCGTTGGTGGAGCCGCCCAGGGCGATCACCACGGTGATGGCATTCTCGAAGGCCTGACGCGTCATGATGTCGGAGGGCTTGATGTCACGCTCCAGAAGCTTGAGCACCGCGGCGCCGGCCGCCTCGCAGTCTTCACTCTTGTCGTTGGAAACGGCGTTCTGCGCCGAGCTGCCGGGCAGGCTCATGCCCAGCGCCTCGATGGCCGAGGCCATGGTATTGGCGGTGTACAT
The DNA here is from genome assembly GCF_902500215.1 of Halomonas lysinitropha. Lineage (GTDB taxonomy): Bacteria > Pseudomonadota > Gammaproteobacteria > Pseudomonadales > Halomonadaceae > Halomonas > Halomonas lysinitropha. The sequence goes on along the minus strand of NZ_CABVOU010000027.1, from coordinate 229,384 downwards.
GCCACCGCAGGAGCCGGGGCCGGGGATCGCCGTCTCCTCGATCTGCTTCACCTCGATCAGGTCCAGGTCGCCGCGACTGTAGGCGCCCATGGCCTCGAACACCGAGACGATGTCGGTGTGGCCCTTGCCGGGCAGGATGGTACCGCCGTAGACGAAGACACTCGGTCGGTCGAGGCGCGCCAGCCCCATCAGACAGCCCGGCATGTTCTTGTCGCAGCCGCCGATGGCCACCAGGCCATCGAACCCCTCGCAGCCGGCCACCGTCTCGATGGAGTCGGCGATCACCTCCCGCGAGACCAGCGAATACTTCATGCCCTCGGTGCCGTTGGCGATGCCGTCCGAGATGGTGATGGTGTTGAAGATCACCCCCTTGCCGCCGGCCGCATCGGCGCCGTCGCTGGCCCGGCGCGCCAGATCGTCGATATGGCTGTTGCAGGGCGTGAGGTTGCTCCAGGTAGAGGCGATGCCCACCTGGGGCTTCCTGAAATCCTCGTCGGTGAAGCCCACCGCGCGCAGCATGGCGCGGCTGGCGGACTTGCCGACCCCGTCCACCACCTCGGCGGAGTGGCGGCGGCGGAGATCCTGGTGGGTATCGGTCATGCGGTACTCTCCTTCGGTCGATCATGATTGTTACCCAAAGAGTGCCCCTCCCGGCCTGCTCTGACAACTCCCCCGGGAGAGCACTCCTCCGGGTTGTACGAGCAAGTATATCCTCCAGGTGTCTTGCAGTCCTTGCTAATGAAACTAGGCTAAAAACAGGGCGTGAGGCGCGGACCAAAAAAAAACGAGTGAACCTTTCTTCACGCTCCAACGACCTACCTGCGAACACCGCAAGCCTTTGCAAACGAAAAACAGTGTCCTGGAGGTCATCATGAAACCCAGATTCTCTCGAACCGGTATCAGCGCCATGGTTCTCGGCCTGGCATTTGGCGCTCTCACCATCCCCTCTGCTTCGGCCTATACCGTCTACAAGCTGGAAGACCGGCTATACGCCATTATCTGTGCAGATGGTCAGATCTTTTCCTATGGCGGCGGCCCCGGGGGTATCGGCATCGTCGGGGAAGCCCTCTGCGAGGGCCATGGCGGCATCGTCGGCGGTGGAGGCGGTACCGACGTTCTTCCTGCCGACCGTGAGTTGGCCCGAACCGTGCAACAATGTCAGCGGGGGCGTGGCGAGAAGGTCGAGCGAAACGCCGTGAAATGCATCGACAAGGCAAGCCCCAAACTACTTCGTCAAGCCGAAAGCGGAGGTGGCGGTGCAGGCAAGGTATCCATCGAGGAGATGAAAAGGAGTCGCGAATAATTCGAAGTAAATCAGTGGCCATGCGACAACTGAAGCATGGCCACTGCTCATCACCTCGCCATGGGAAACTCGGGAGATATTCATGACGTCCCCTGCAAGAAGATCGCGACTTGTTTTCATCCTGGTTTGCCTGGCAGGCATGACAATGATGATCCCCACCGCTTCGGCCTACAACATCCACCAGCTGGGATCCCAGCATTTCGTCATCGTCTGTGAGGATGAGACCACTTTTTCCATCCATTCCAACCTGGAAGGCGCCGTGACCAACGCCGATATCTTGTGCCGAAACGAAGGAAATATTGCAGGCAACAACCCTACCGTCGTTCGCGCTTCCAGAGAGCTCGCTCGTGACATTGACGTCTGCCAGCGTTCAGGCGGAAAGCGGGTAAATTCCGCCGTGATGGGCTGCCCAACACCAGCCAGTATCTCCAAGCGAAGTGCCCGCACGGGGCGCCCCTCGGAGTAAATGAATCGCTCGGCTGATGCCCGCGAACCAGTTCATGGTGACGGCAAGCCAGCCAACAACAAACAATAATCAGGGCGGTACATACAATGAACCTGGCTCGCTCCTTGACACCATTGCTGATGCTGATACCACTCATGGCGCTGGCATCACCCCAGGTCGGACAGTTGTCAGCCACGCTGGACAAGCCGGAAACTCAAGGTTTTTATCGCCCGAAGGATGCACTGAAACTGGATTTCTCCGATGCCGTCGCCCCGGAATGGAAGCCATTCATTCGCCTGGAGCTCGATAGCATCGATGTCACCGAGATGGTGACCTGGAAATCGCTGAGTCTTCGCTATCAACCGGTAAGAGCCATGTCCGCCGAAGAACATGAGCTTCGCCTGATGTACTACGGCGAGGATGGCTCGGTAGAAGAGCTTGGCTACTGGACCTTCCAGGTACGCCAGACCGCCGCCTTCAAGGCTATCACGGTCGAAGGCAACTCTGAGTTGACCGCCAACCAGCGGCTGGCAGAGCACAACATGGCGGGGCCGGAAGCGTTCAATGCCAGCGGCTTCAGCCAATGGTACTCGGAACTGGAGGCGGATCATCTGCGTATCGAGGGTCATGCCGACCTGGAGTATGTCAACCGAGCCAGCCAGGGCACCACAGGCCGGCATCTGGACATGACGCGCATGACCCTACTGGCAGAAACCGAAACAGCCAGGGTTGCCGCAGGTGACCAACAAATGGGTGACACCAGCCTGATCATGGACGGCTATCAGCAACGTGGCATGGCCGGCGATGTAAGTCTCGACGATCTACAGAGTGACATGAGGCTGTTCAGCATGAGCAGCACCCGAAATCTGGGCCTGCGTGACGGCATCGGACTGGATGATGACGACAACCGCATCACGGGTGGCCGCTGGCAGACTCGCTGGGAGCCTGGAGACAGCACGGAGATCCAGTTCAGCAGTACCTATCTCAGTGGGCGCGTAAGCAGCACAAGCGCCAGCAAGTGGTCGGCGAACCCGGTCAACCGGGTCCACGACGGGGATGCCTGGAATGCCGTCATGGATGGCTTCTTCCTTGATAGATCGCTGCGCATGCGATTCGAACATGCCACCAGTCGCTACGATTTCGACGGGCGCGATTTCGGCTTCGAGGCGGTGGAGGACAACGCCTGGTCGGGACTGATAACCCTGGATCCCGAGCCATCGGAGGCCGAAACGCCTATCCACTGGAGTTTCGGCGCCGAGGCCCAGAAAGTGGGAGCCTTCTACCGCAGCCTTGCTCACCGGGCGCTTCCCAATGATCTGTACATGCGCCGACTGTTTGTTTCCGGCGAGCGTGACAAGTGGTTCTGGGATACCAGCTTCACGGTAGAAGAGGATAACGTCGACAGCAATGCCAGCTATCCGACCACGGAAACCCGACGCTGGAATGCCCAGCTCGGCTACAGCGACTATGAGGAACCGGAACCGGGCAGCATTCTCGCCTATCTGGGCCAACCCAGCTATACCCTGTCGCTGGATCGATCCAGGCGAAAAGACCTGTCGACACCCTCCAGCTATTTCCCCGAAGACCTCACGACCGAGGGGGTTCAGTTCGGTGCCAGCTTCCAGAAAGAGCGCTGGAACTGGTCGGTGGATGCCGGCATGGAACGGCTGACCGATCATACCGGTTGGCAACCGGATACAGACCTGCAGCACCTCGGTTGGCAACTGGGCCTTGAGCTGTCCGATAGCTACTACCTCACGGCCGGGGTTCAGGATACTCGAACCCGCTATCGGGCAGGAGGGGAAAGCACCGACCAGCAGCTCTATAGCCTCGGGGCAACGGCCGAGTTGATTCCGGACCGCCTCTCTGCACGCTTGGATATCACCCTCGATCACTACAATGCCGAGGACGACCCCTACTTTGCCCAGCGCCAGGTAAGCCGCTATGCCAGTGGTCAGCTCAACTGGACCCTGCGTAAAGCCGATACCAACCGACCTGGTCTGGAGCTCACGCTGAGCTATTCCGGTAACCAGCTGCGTGACAGGCTGTCGGGGACCGATACCCTGAACGAAGATCAGATCTGGCTGAAGGTCCAGACCACCCTCCCGAACCTCTACCCGAGCACGCGGCCATGAAAATCCTGGGAACCATCATGATCCTGCTGCTGGCCATGGTCATCAGCGGCACGGCTCAGAGCCAAATGATATCGGTCTGCGAGGGACGCTTTTCCTGCAGCAGCCAGCGCGAGGCAACGGTTGGTGTCGATAGTCGAGTGGCGCTTGTCTGGCGAGGCGAGATCCTCGGCTCGCCTCGCCGCGGCATGACCCTGCTGTCGACTCAGGGCCGATTCATGCTGGGGAATCCCTTCGGCGGACGCACGCTCGGGGTTGCCTCGACGACATTGATGCAGACGCTGCAACCTGTCTCGGAAGACCGCGGCGTCGATTTTCGTCTCAACGAAAGCCTGCGGGTTCCCGCCGCCGTGAGCCGGGCCGCGGCAGCAGCTGGTGCCCGCGAGTTCTACTATGTGCGTGACTTCCAGCTGGAGGGTTCCGAACCCGGCTCGGGCGTACAGGTGATCCGCCTGGAACAAGCCGTTCCGGGACGCGGCGAACAGCCACGGCAAGGAGAGTTCGGAGCAGCAAACAGCATCGACATCCAGAGCGTGACCCTCTCCTTTCAGGCTGGCACGCTGAGCGAGGTCATCCGGCCCGACGCTCCCCTGCAGGCGACGGCACGTATCCGCTACCGGGGCGCCGGCTTGCTCAATGCCGTATGGGAAGTTGCCACCCCGGCCAGTACTCACGGTCAGCCCATCTATGTGCCGCTGGAGGTCGTGCGACGCTATATCGGCGGCAGCGAAGTCATCCTGACCTCGCCCCAGCTCCCCAACACGAGTTCCGGGCTATACCGACTTCGCCTGCGTTTTCTACCTCCCGACGTCATCGATGACCTGCCGACGCTGAGCTACCGCGTCAGCGATGCAGCGCTGCAACGTGGCAACGAGGTACCCGCCATCCGGCTCTGGCCCACCGAATCCGCCAGCCCGCTGACCCGCAACAGCCGCTTCCGCTGGGAGCCGGTGCCGGATAGCCATGCCTACCAGCTTGAGTTCTATGCTGGCTGGCCAGGGGACTCTCCTGGCGTCGAGGCCTCCGACCCCGACGGCATACAACCGATCGAGCTGGAGCGCTCACCGACTACCGGGCAGCTCCTGAGTGGCCAGCGCCGGGAGGCGTCACCCAGCGCCACCATACTGAACCGACTGCGGCCGGGAGAGCAGTACTACTGGCGAATCGTGGCCATCGACCTCGACGGCCAGGTGCTGGCTGCCAGCCCGCTCGAACCGATTCGCCCATGATGGTGGCCGAATTCAGCCTGGACAGTCGCGACGATAGCGCGCTGCTTGCCGCCATGGCCCACCGGGACATGACGGCCCTGGAGCACTTCTATCGTCGCCACCAGCAGCGTGTATATCGCTTCCTGCTGTCCAGATTGAACGATCCGTTCGTGGCCAACGACCTACTCAATGACACCATGCTCGAAGTCTGGCGGGCGGCAGGTGGTTTCCGCGGGCAGTCCAGGGCGACCACCTGGCTGCTGGGGATCGCCCATCATCGGGTGCTGGACTACTGGCGCCAACAGGGCCGACGGCCGTTCGAGGAGATCGACGAGAGCCTTCCCGACGAGACGCCCAACGCCGACATTGAGGCAGCCATCGAGGCCGCCAGTGACAGGGCGAAGTTGAACGATTGCCTGTCTCGGCTGACTCCCGAACACCGGGAAATACTGCACCTGGTGTTCTTCGAGGAGCTCGACTATCGCGATATCGGCGAGATCCTGGATATACCGGAGGGCACAGTCAAATCGCGCGTCTTTCATGCCAAGAAGTCGATAAAACGGGAGCTGACGCGGGTCGGCCGGAGGACCAAGTGAACAACGACGATGAACGACTGGCCCTGTATGTGAACGACAGGCTGGAAGGCACCCAGCGCCAGCGGATGCAGGACGCTATTGCCGACGACCCCGAACTCGCCCGCGAAGTGGAGCTCCTGCGCATGGTGAAACAGGGGTGGCAGCAGGATCAGGAGGCACCGCCGATGGAACTGGGGCTGGCCCGGCTGAAGCGCGACATCCAGCAGGAGCAGAGCCTTCCGGAGGCCCCTTCTCCCCGCAACAGAGGACAGCGTTTCTGGAGAGGGTTGGCGCTGGCGGCCTGCCTGGTGGTCGCGATACAGGCGAGCCTGGTGGTGTTCACCGGCTCCGACGACACACAATGGGAACTGCTGTCGGGGAGCCCTGAACCCGACGCGCCTCGGCTTCAGGTCGTCTTCACGCCGGATACCACCATCGCCCAGTTGCAAGCGCTACTGCAGCCCCATGCGGCCCACATCGTCGAAGGACCGGGCGCGCTCGGCATCTATACGCTGCGGCTGCCGGGAGACAGTGACGCCGTCAGCATCAGGGACCAGTTGCTCGAGAGTGCGCTCGTCGAAGAGGCCAACCTGCCATGAGGACCTCCAGATCATCGCTCAACAAGGCAGCCCGGCATGCTGCCCGAGCCCGCCGACTGACCGGCCTGGCACTGTGTGGACTGCTGGCCATCAGCGCCGCGTCCCTCGCTTCGGAACGAGTTCCGCAATCACTGGAACGGGAAGAGCCCCCATCCCCGAGCCGGCCCACTGCCGTGAGCCAAGGAACTGCCGACGCAGTGACCCATGAACGAGATCTCGAGGAGATCAAGACGACCGACCAGGATGACTCTCGTTCGGCACGGGAAAATGCCGGCGATACCCCCATGCCGCGCGCCGGCGAACGGAGGGAGGAGGAACGAGAAATCCGCCACCGCGCCCCACCCGATCGAGGTAGCCTGATGGGTCAGGGACCGTCGAGCCTGCCCTTGCCCGGCTATAGAACGCCGGCGGACCCGACGCCCTCCAGAGCAGCCGTTGACCAGGAATACGAGCCCGAAGAGCTGCTCCTGGTATCTTCCAGCATGCCAGAGGCAATCCAGGCCGCACGCGACCTCGGCGCGCTTCGGTTTCGCATCAAGCATCGCCAGGCGCTGGAGCACCTCGACATGGTGCTCAGCGTCTTCCGCTTGCCCGCGGACAGCGACGCCAGGCGTCAGCTTCAGATCGCCACGCAGCGCCTGCCCCGACTGCAGCTGGAGTTGAATCATCGCTATGGACTACTGGCCTCGCGACAGCAGATGGCACAAGGGATGATCCAGTTCAGCCACGCCGAAACCGGTTGCCTTTCCGACGCCCACGTCGGACTTCTCGACACCGCCGTCAACCTTCAGCATCCGGCTCTGATCGGCCGAGATATCAAACTCCTGCAGCTGGCACCCTCGCCACCTGCCTCCAGAAGACATGGCACTGCCATTGCCAGCCTCTGGGTAGGTAATCACGAGATGGGATTCCTGCCCATGATGCCGCGAGCGAGAGTCTCGGTGGCAGCGGTGTTTCGACAGGGTGACCCTCGCCCCGACACCACCACCGATATCCTGCTTGCCGGCCTCGACTGGCTGCTCGGCCAAGGGGTCGAGGCCATCAACCTGGGACTTGGCGGCCCGTATAATCGCCTGCTCGATCTGGCACTGGACAGGTTGCTGGCCCGAGATGTGCTCCTGGTGGCCTCGGCAGGCAACCAGGGGCCAGGGGCCTCTCCCACCTATCCAGCCGCGCAGCCCGGCGTCTTTGCCGCAACGGCCGTTGATGCCAGCCGGCAACTCTATCGACAGGCCAACCGCGGGCCCTATATCGACTTCACTGCTCCCGGCGTCCAGGTCTGGGCAGCCAGCGAGACCGGCACTGCCTATCATACCGGCACCTCGTTCGCGGCCCCTTTCGTGCTTGCTGCCCTTCTGGCGGAGAAACGCCTGGGTCAGGACTGGGGGCAGAATGCACGCGAGTCGGCACTGGATCTCGGCCCGAAAGGAAAGGATGACAGCTATGGCTGGGGGCTGGTGCGATGGCCAGCCGCCTGTGGATGAGCCATTGCCGGTACGTGTCCGCCACCCCTCGTCGCCGAAGAGACATTGCCGCTCCGGATGATGAGGACTATACTTTATCGCATATTGCGATACGCGAGTTGGCATGCATATCATCACTCAGAAACGAATCTGGGAAGCCAAGGATCGTTGGCCTCAGACCGCTTCTGCACTGGATGCCTGGTATCGACTGATGAGAGCGAGCGAGCCCAGCTGCTTTGCCGAGATGAAGTCGCTATTCCCGGCCACCGACAAGGTTGGTGGACAGCATGTATTCTATATCGGCGGCAACAAGATTCGTCTGATCGCCGTGGTGCACTACCGATTCAAGAAGATCTATATCCAGCACATCCTTGATCACACCGAATACGAGAAGGGGCACTGGAAGGAGAGAGCATGACCAGCATCGTCCAACAGGCAGCCGCCCACTGGCGCTTCGTGGCGCCCCTGCTAAACGCCCCCGAGACCGAGGATGATTACGACCCCCTGGTCGCGGCACTAGATGAACTGCTGCAACTGGTCGGAGACGACGAGGAGCACCCCCTGGCTAGCCTTGCCTCGCACATGGGTGATCTAGTCGAAGAGTACGACGAGACTCGGCACCCGATGCCGGATGTCCGGGGAGCCGACATGCTGCGGCATCTGATGCAGTGGCATGGCATGGACCAGTCAAGTCTGCCGGAGGTCGGAACTCAATCAATGATCTCCGAGATTCTGGCTAACAAGCGGCGCCTGAATGTGCGCCAGATCAAGGCGCTGACCCAGCGCTTCGGCCTGCCTGCCGACCTTTTCCTCGAGTGAGCATCGCAAGGCCCATGCCGGATGACAGGCGTGGGCCTTGCTCCTCCTCTCTTGAACCCGTTCAGCCTGGCGGCACGGCGTCGTGGAAGCGACGCTCCAGCACCACGGTGTCGCAGAAGCGCTCGGCCATGCGGGCGAAGGAAGCGTCATCGAGCGTCTCCGCTTCCTCGTCCAGACGACGACGCAGCCAGGTGACGAATTCCTGGAAGGCGTGATTGTCGTGCAGGTCGATCCATTCGGCCATCAGCGGATGAAGCCCGTCGACACGGGTGACGCGCAGCGCCCACTCGAGATAGAGCCACTCGGTGACCACCAGCACGGCCAGGATCTCGGCGTAGCGGCCGCCCCGTCCGGTATCGTGCAGCAGTTCACGGAACGCCCGGGTCTCCGGCAGGTAGTCCGGCGCCTCGCGCTGGGCCCGGGGCACATCGAAGGCCTCGAAGGTACGCTGGAAGGTGCTGTTCTCGTCGCTGGTCAGCATGCCCATGAACTGCCCCAGCACCACTCGGTCATCCATGCTCGGTGCCTGGCCGATGGCGTGGCCGAGCAGCGCGGTGAAGGGGTCGACGAAGCCGTAGTCCTGCACCATATAGGCGGCGAAGTCACCTTTCGACAACCGCCCCTCGGCCAGTGCATCGAACAGCGGGTGGTTCACCGTGGCCGACCAGTCGGGCTCGCTGATCTCGCGCAGCCAATCGGTGATACGGGCCGATTCCCGGCCAGCGGCCCAGGTATTCCAGTCAGAACGAGTCGTCATCAGGTGTCTCCCTTGCTTGCCAGGTGAAGTCGCACCCCCGGACGCAGCCAGGCGATCAGCAGGCTGACCAGGGTGGAAGCGAGCAGTGCGCCCAGGAAGGGTGCCAGGGTCGGGATGCTGCCAGGGAAACTGGCCGCGAGTACGCCCGCGGAAAGGCTGCCCTGGGTAACCCACCCCGGCAGCACCGCGCCGAACAGGCCCGCCAGGCCGCCACCCACCGCTGCCAGCGGCGACATGCGCTGCCACAGGCCCAGCAGCACCGGCACCACGATGGCGGCGCACAGCAGGTCGGCGATCAGGAACAGGCGCAGCACCGAGAAGCCCTGCAGGGCCACCCATACCACCGGCACCATCAGCGCCACCGTGGCCAGCCGGGCTGCTCGCACCGAAAGCCCGCGCCGCCCGGAGCTGGCCACCGCCATGGAGGCGATGGCGTTCTGCAGGGTATCCACGCTGGAAGCCACCAGGGTTACCGCCAGCACCAGCGCCGGCAGGCCCAGCCAGGCCGGTGCCGCGGAGAGCAGCGCGAAGAAGGGAATCGGTGGCTCGCCCAGTGCCAGACCCTGCATGGCCGCCAGCATGCCGAGCCCGCCGATGGCCATCACCACCAGCAGGCTGCTGGTCGCGCCCAGCAGCGCCCCGCGACCCAGCGCACGGTCGTCCTCGGCCGCCCAGATACGCTGCCAGTAGCCCTGATGGAAGAGGTTGGCCGCGGTGACCGCGATCACCAGCGTCAGCGCCACGGAGAGCGCGCTACCGGCGGGAACCGAGGGCATCACCGCCTCGGCCGGCATGGGCGGCAGCCACCACCAGGCCACGCCGCCGACCAGCACCAGCAGGGCCAGCAGCAGCCACGCCTGCCAGCGATCCGTCGCCAGGCTTGCCCGCAGGCCACCCACCGTGGTGTACGCCAGGGTGACGACCGCCAGGCCGAGAATCACCAGCGACGGCGGCACATCGGAGAGCAGCGCGGCGATGGCGCCGATGGCGGTGAGCTCGGCCGCCAGGAAGCAGGCCATGTAGGCCACGGAGACGAAGGAGACCCAGCGCCTTACCCCGACGCCGTAGCAGGCCTCGGCGAACTCGCCGATGCTGCGGCCTTGCGGGAGATAGCGACGGATGGCGGGGCCATAGAGCCCCAGCACCAGAAAGGGCAGCGACGAACCGATGGCATAGCCGGCCAGGGCCACCGGCCCCACGAAGGCGCCGATCTCCGGCGGCGCGAAGAGGATCCAGGCACCCATGCTGGACGCCAGGAACGACAGGCCGATGGCCTGGGCGCCCTGGGAGTTGCGGGCGGTCACGTAGTCATCGAGGGGGCCATCGGCCCAGCGGGCCCTCAGGCCCAGAACAGCAAAGCACAAGAGCGCCGCGCCGAGCACGGCAGACGTCAGGTAGGGCATGTCGCACTTCCTCCGCCGGTATGAACCGGATCAGGTTCCAGGGTCAGCGCAGTGCGCTCTCTCAGCCCAGCCGGCGCATAAGGCAGCGGGACTCCCCTGGCGACAAATGAATGGATTGTGGGATCGCGCCTCAATCCATAGCCGGGATGGCCGATATTGAGGGGATCGAGGAGCATCATAGCGCTACCTCGCCGTGTCGACCACCCCGTGCCGGAACTACGAGAGGCCCTAAAGCGCCTTCGACAACGTCGCCACGGAGCGCCTGCGGGTGTCCACCGAGCCGGGTCAACTTCAATCTTCCAAGGCAGTTAGCGCCGATAGCACTCTCGAAAATGCCAATCGAGATAGTCGCGGTTGGGAAACACTGAATCCGTCAATTTCAAAGGCTGTCCATCGATATCGCTGAGCTGCTCTTTTAGCTGACCAATCAGCCCTTCCTCAGCCAATTCAGGAGAGATTCGGATACATCCCCGACCATCAATAGCCAATAAGCCTTTGTCGAAGGCACGATCATGCAGCGCATTGAGGCAGAGCCCATTGGCGGGATCGAGGCGACATTCGGGACGCGCCTGCCAGGGCACAATATGGCTAGCAATCAGCAAGTCCTCATGACGAAGTCCCGTAATAACGCAGCGGGTGTCATAGCGAATCATCACTGCTTTGCGAAATAGTGACTGCCCTACCCGCCGTTTCTGGATACTCGCTGCATCCTGTCCGGTGTAGTCAACCTCAACGCCGGGTAGCGCCACTTCTTCGCCAAGGTTCGACCACGTCTCCTCGCATTCACTGGCAACAGCTTCTGGTTCAGCGATGAAGCGTTGCCATAGCAAGCGGTCTTGGTGGGAAGCGCCGGATAGCCCCTTCTTGCCAAGTGCCAATACTTCGGGATCGAGACTCGCATAGTTGGAAAGCTTCATCGCAACGGAATTGGCCGAGCGTCCCATCTGTTCGGCCAACCGGATAACCTCAGGTCGCCCCCGGTGAAGCTGCCCGAACGTGAGGCGACAGTAGAGGGATAACACCAACAATCTGTCTCGATCAGTCCATGTCTTTATTTCCGCTGCCATGAGACCTCCGCAGTCAAGTAATCTTGAGCCTACGCTGGAGCCTCAATGGTGGCCAATTCTGCTTACTTCACCCGCGGCACCCGTCCCATCAGGTAGAACTCCTCGTTCGGCGGGGTGCCGGTGAGAGTGACCAGGCGATTGGAAAGGCCGAAGAAGGCGGTGATGGCGCCGATATCCCAGATATCGTCCTGGGTGAAGCCGGCCGTTTTCAGGCGCGCCTCCCATTCGTCCGTGAGCTCTCCCACCTCCAGGCCGCAGTAGAGGGCGAAGTCCAGCATCACGCGGTGGCGTTCGCTGATCGGCGCGGTGCGGTGGTTGATGGCCACCTGGTCGGCGAGAAGCGGGTCCTTGCTGTAGATGCGCACCAGGGCGCCGTGGGCCACCACGCAGTAGAGGCAGCGGTTGCGAGCGCTGGTGGCCACCACGATCATCTCCTTCTCGGCCTTGGTGAGGGTGTCGGATTCCCGCTCCATCAGGGCGTCGTGGTAGGCGAAGAAGGCGCGGAATTCGGCCGGCCGGTGGGCCAGCATCAGGAAGACGTTAGGGACGAAGCCGGCCTTCTCCTGCACCGCCAGCATGGCATCGCGCACGTCTGCGGGCAGGTCCTGGATCGATTCGGGAACGGGAAAGCGGCTGATCGGCGGGGTCATGGTGGCTCCAGGGTTTGTTGTTGCTGGTTGAGACACCAAGATAGCAGTTGACGTTAACGTAAGCATATAGCCATTGGCTCAAGATCAACCGAACCGCCGAGAGGGGTGCCACCCTTCATTGCGACATGCTGGTAGCAAGGCTAGCATTACCGTATTACTTCAAAAGTTCGGAAGGAGAGTCGTCATGTCCACCGCCAGCAGTCGGCTGACCACCAAATACCAGGCGACTATTCCCGGCAACGTCCGCAAGGCACTGGACCTCCACGCCGGCGATACCATCTGCTTCGAGATCGAAGACGGTGAAATTCGACTTCGCAAAGCATCACCGCTCGACTTGACATTTACCCATGCGGTGGAAGAAACCCTGAGCGAGTGGAATTCCGAGGCCGACGAGGAAGCCTATCGTGACCTTTGAGACCTTCGATGTAGTGGTTGTGCCATTTCCTTTCACCGACAGGAACACGACAAAGCGTCGGCCAGCGCTGGTCATCTCTTCTGACGAGGACTTTCACCGCTCTACAGGACAGCTCCTGATGGCCATGATCACCAGTGCCAACAACTCATCCTGGCCGCTGGATACCGAAATCCAGGGTCTCGATGCCGCAGGCTTACCCGCGACTTCCATTGTGCGCATGAAGCTCTTCACTCTGGATGAACGCCTGATCATCCGCCAGGCTGGACGACTTGAGCAGGACGACCGACGCCGAATGATCAGCGCCCTGAGGGCCCTGATGGCAGCAATCATCCAGTAACCGGCTCTGACACAGCACGGCCCCGCCTCTCTCGAGACGGGGCCGTAGGTTGGCAGCGCTGGAAGGATCAGCCCAGCGAGATGGTGCTGTTGATGCCGCTGGAGACGTTCTCCGGCTCGAACCAGCGCGCGGTGACGGTCTTGGTCTGGGTCCAGAAGGCGATGGCCTGCTTGCCGTTGGGGCCCAGGTCGCCCAGCTTGGAGCCGCGCGAACCGGTGAAGCTGAAGTAGGCCACCGGCACCGGGATCGGCACGTTGATGCCGATCTGGCCGACGTCAATGTCGGTCTCGAAACGGCGCGCCACCCAGCCGGAGTTGGTGAAGATGGAGGTACCGTTGCCGTTGGGGTTGGCATTGATGAACTCGATGGCGTCGTCCAGGGTCTCGACGCTCACCACGCACAGCACCGGGCCGAAGATCTCCTCGCGGTAGATGGTCATCTCCGCGGTCACCTCACTGAACAGGGTGGGGCCGACGAAGTTGCCCTCCGGGTAGCCTTCCACCTGACAGCCGCGGCCGTCGACCATCAGCTTGGCGCCTTCCTTCTCGCCGGCGTCGATCAGGCGCTCCACGCGCTCCTTGGCCTGCGGCGAAACGAGCGGGCCCAGGTCGGCGTCACGCTGGGTGCCGGGGCCGACGGTCATGTTGCGCGCGCCCTCGACGATATCGTCCAGCCACTCGCGGGCCTCGCCCACCAGTACCACCACGGAGTTGGCCATGCAGCGCTGGCCGGCGGCGCCGAAGGCGGAGCCCAGCAGGTTGTTGATCGCCTGGCTGCGGTTGGCATCCGGCATCACCACGCAGTGGTTCTTGGCCCCCATCATCGACTGCATGCGCTTGCCGGCGGCGGCGGAACGGTTATAGAGCAGCGAGCCGACGTGGGTGGAACCGATGAAGGAGAGCGCCTTGATATCGGTGTGGTCGGCAATCTGGTTGGCCACGTCCGGGCCGCCATGGACGACGTTGAGCACGCCGGCCGGAATGCCTGCCTCATGGGCCAGTTCGACCAGGCGCATGGTGGAGGTCGGATCCTGCTCGGAGGGCTTGAGCACGAAGGTGTTGCCGGTGGCGATGGCCAGCGGGAACATGAAGCACGGCAACATGATCGGGAAGTTGAAGGCGGTGATGCCGGCGCCCACGCCCAGCGGCTGGTGCATGGTGTAGACGTCCACCTCGCTGGCGGCGTTCTCGGCCAGCTCGCCCAGCTGCAGGGAGGTGATCGAGCAGGCATGCTCCACCACTTCCAGGCCGCGGCCCACCTCGCCCTCGGCGTCGGGCAGGGTCTTGCCGTGCTCTTCGGTGATCAGCGCGGCGAGTTCGGCGGTGTTGTCGCGGATCAGCGCCTGCAGCTTGAGCATGATGCGCATGCGCTTGCCCAGCGGTATCTTGCGCCAGGTCTTGAAGGCCTCCTTGGCACTGGCCACGGCGCGCTCCACCTCCTCGGCGGTACAGAACGGCACCCGTGCCACCACTTCCTGGGTGGCCGGGTTGACCACCTCGCGCCACTCCTGGCTCTGGGACTGGACGGGCTGGCCGTCGATATACATGGGGATTTCGCGAACGGACATGGGGCGTACTCCTCTTTATCTAAGCGGTCACTGCCGGGAATCGACTGGTGGCTGGATCGCAGTCGCGGATCACCCAGGCATTAGACTTTGTGTGTATAAATACACGGAAGATCATGATAATGAGTCTATCCGCACGTCGGATAGCGTGACAACGGGTACTCGGGCACATTGTTTGTGCGTTAATGCACAACACTTCGATGGCCAGGGCTCGGGCACAAACCACGAGCAGCGAGGACCTCCATGCTTGACTGGCAGGACATCCAGATCTTCCTTGAGGTGGCGCGCAGCGAGCGCCTCACCGATGCTGCCCGCCGCCTGGGCCTGGACCACTCCACCCTGTCGCGGCGCACACGGCGCTTCGAACAGGCGCTCAATACCCAGCTGTTCGAGCGCAGCACCCACGGCTACCAACTCACCGAGGCCGGCCAGCAGCTTCTCGCCCACGCCGAGGAGATGGCCCGCCACGCCTTCGAGGCCGGTGAGAGCCTTACCGACAAGGATCACCAGATCAGCGGCCAGATCCGGCTGGGCGTCACCGAGGGCTTCGGTACCTGGGTGATCGCCCCGCTGCTCTCGGCCTTCTGTGAGCGCCACCCGGGCGTCACCCTGGACCTGCTCGCCCTGCCGCGGGTGGTCAACCTGAGCCGCCACGAGGCGGACCTGGCCATCACCGTGGAGCGGCCGGTGAGCCCCGGCCTGGTGATCTCGCGACTGTGCGACTATCGGCTGCGGCTCTACGGCAGCGACGGGTACCTGGCCCGCCATGGCATGCCGGAGCGACTCGCCGAGCTGGGCGCCCACCGACTGGTGGGCTATGTGGATGACCTGATCTTCAGCGAGCAGCTCAGCTACCTGGAGCCGCTGCTCGATCCCGCCGTAGTGGGCCATCCCGGGCCACACTTCGCCATGCGCAGCACCAGCGTCACCACCCAGCATGCCGCCTGCCTCCACGGGGCAGGGCTTGCGGTGCTGCCCTGCTTCATGGCCAGCGCCTCGGAAACGCTGGTGAACGTGCTCGCCGACGAGGTGGCGATCGACCGGCAGTTCTGGATCACCGCCCGCCAGGAGCAGCGCCGTCTGGCCAGGGTACGCCTGCTTTGGGACTTCCTGCGCGAAGCCCTGGAGGCCAACCGCCCCTTTCTGATGGGCGAGACACGTACCCTGATAGTGCCGGCCCCGCCTCCAATACAGAATAGCTATCGGGATGGTCGGTAATGTCACATTGAGCTGATGGACTATCGGAGCGTAAGTTGGAGGGACAGGGCAGTGAAATCCGGTCGTCACGAGACCTGGTGACGCATGGTTGACCGGACTCATTGTCCCGCAGGACTGCCATCGTCTATATACAGGTAGCAGTTCCAACAACACAGCCAGATTGGAGAGTGAAATGGGTGATCAGCAGAGTGCCGGCAAGTGCCCGGTGATGCATGGAGGCCAGACCGCAAGCGGTCATTCCAACACCGATTGGTGGCCGGAGTCCCTGAATCTGGACATCCTTCATCAGCACGATCACAAGACCGACCCGATGGGCGAGGACTTCGACTATCGCGAGGAGGTCAAGAAGCTCGATTTCGACGCGCTCAACAAGGACATGCACGCCCTGATGACCGAGAGCCAGGAGTGGTGGCCGGCCGACTGGGGCCACTACGGCGGCCTGATGATCCGCATGGCCTGGCACGCGGCAGGCACCTACCGCATCGCCGACGGACGCGGCGGCGGCGGCACGGGCAACCAGCGCTTCGCGCCCATTAACTCCTGGCCGGATAACGGCAACCTCGACAAGGCGCGGCGCCTGCTCTGGCCGATCAAGAAGAAGTACGGCAACAAGATCAGCTGGGCCGACCTGATCATCCTCGCCGGCAACGTGGCCTATGAATCCATGGGCTTCAAGACGTTCGGTTTCTCGTTCGGCCGCGAAGACATCTGGCACCCCGAGAAGGACATCTACTGGGGGGCCGAGAAGGAGTGGCTGGCGCCGTCCGACGAGCGCTATGACAGTGTCGAGAAGCCCGACACCATGGAGAACCCGCTGGCCGCAGTCCAGATGGGCCTAATCTACGTTAACCCCGAGGGCGTCAACGGCCAGCCCGATCCGCAGAAGAGCGCCGAGCAGGTTCGCGAGACGTTCGCTCGCATGGCCATGAACGATGAGGAGACCGCGGCGTTGACCGCCGGCGGCCATACGGTCGGCAAGACCCACGGCAACGGCGACGCCGAAGCCCTTGGGCCCGAGCCGGAAGCCGCCGACGTCGAAGCGCAGGGCTTCGGCTGGCTCAACCCGAACCTGCAGGGCAAGGCCACCAACGCCATCACCTCGGGCCTTGAGGGTGCCTGGACCAAGAACCCCCTCGAGTTCGACATGGGCTACTTCGACATGCTGTTCGGCTACGAGTGGGAGCTCACGAAGAGCCCCGCCGGTGCCAACCAGTGGGAGCCCGTCGACATCAAGGAAGAGGACAAGCCGGTCGATACCAGCGACCCCTCCGTTCGCCGCAATCCGATGATGACCGACGCGGACATGGCAATGAAGGTGGACCCGACGTACCGGGCCATCTGCGAGAAGTTCATGAAGGATCCGGAATACTTCAAGGACTGTTTCGCCCGCGCCTGGTTCAAGCTGACCCATCGCGACATGGGCCCGAAGCCCCGCTACATCGGTCCGGAAGTGCCGGCCGAGGATCTGATCTGGCAGGACCCGGTGCCGGCCGGCAACACCAACTACTCCGTCGAAGCCGTCAAGGAGATGATCGCCGAGAGCGGTCTGTCCATCGGCGAGATGGTCAGCACCGCCTGGGACAGCGCCCGCACCTTCCGCGGTTCCGACATGCGCGGCGGTGCCAATGGGGCGCGCATCCGCCTGACCCCGCAGAAGGACTGGGAAGGCAACGAGCCGGATCGCCTGTCCAGGGTGTTGAAGGCCTACGAGAAGATCGCCGCCGACAGCGGCGCCAGCGTGGCCGACGTGATCGTGCTGGGTGGCAGCGTGGGCATCGAGCAGGCGGCGAAGGCCGCCGGTCACGATGTCCTGGTACCCTTCTCGCCGGGCCGTGGCGACGCCTCCGACGAGATGACCGACGCCGAGTCGTTCGAGCCGCTCGAGCCGCTGGCCGATGGCTTCCGCAACTGGCTGAAGAAGGACTATGTGGTCAAGCCGGAGGAGATGCTGCTCGACCGCGCCCAGCTGATGGGGCTGACCGCCCCGGAGATGACCGTGCTGGTCGGCGGCATGCGCATGCTCGGCACCAACCACGGCGGCAGCAAGCATGGCGTGTTCACCGAGCACGAGGGTCAGCTGACCAACGACTTCTTCGTCAACCTGACCGACATGAACAACGCCTGGAAGCCGGCGGGCAACAATCTCTACGAGATTCGCGACCGCAAGAGCGACCAGGTGAAGTGGACGGCCAGCCGCATCGATCTGGTGTTCGGCTCCAACTCCATCCTGCGCTCCTATGCCGAGGTCTACGCCCAGGACGACAACCAGGCGAAGTTCGTCAAGGACTTCGTCAAGGCCTGGACCAAGGTGATGAACGCCGACCGCTTCGACCTGGAAAAGCTCCAGAAATCATGAGGCGGTAAGCGTGCCACGAGGCCGGGCGGCAAGCCCGGCTATCAGGACAAGGGGCCGGGATCATTCCCGGCCCTTTTTTGCTTTCGCCTTCCTGCGATGTCGCGTCCGGTAACAGCAAAAGGCCGCCGTTACGGCGGGCACGCCGCCCATTTTCTACCGGAACGGGCGCCACACTCTCCCCTTTCGCCTCCCTCGAGGCGCGAATCGACTCCCGTCGAACTGATGCAGATCAAGTTATTCCAAGCCCGCTACGCGGGAGACCGGACAGTGGCAGCAACCGGTGCGGTTTAGCTATAGGCTATATGCTTATACGCAATAGCGGAGGACCCGCCCATGACGCGTCGTTTCCGGCTGCTGCTCGCCCTGACGCTGGTCCTGGTTCCGGCCCTCGTAGCGGCCCAGTCCAGCCCCGCTGATGACGGGCTGCACACGGCCGTTGTCAAACGCGATACGCTGGCCGAGACGCTGGTGCTCGATGGCCTGGTGGAAGCCGTCGAACACAGCACCGTCTCGGCCCAGACCAGCGGTCGAGTGGTCGAGCTGCCCTTCGAGGTAGGCGACAGCATCACCGCCGGCACCGACATCCTGCGCCTGGAAGACAGCGAGCAGCGCGCACGCCTGGAGCAGGCCCGGGCCCGCCTCGAGCAAGCAGAAGCCGACCTCGTGGATGCCCGACAGCGTTTCGAGCGCATTCGGGCCATCCGTGATCAGAATCTCGCCTCGGAGCAGGCCTTCGACCAGGCCAGCAACCGACTGGATGCCGCCAGAGCACGCCGAGAGCAAGGCCTTGCCGGCGTGTCCGAAGCCGAGCAGCAGTTGACCTACAGCCGGGTGCGCGCAGAAAGGGATGGCGTCTTCACCCGCCGTCACGTGGAGCCGGGCGAAGCCGTGCGCCCGGGGCAGCCACTCTTCGACATGCTGGCCCTGGCCCCGCTTCGGGTGGAGGCTGCCCTGCCCCGCCGCTACCTGGCGCAGGTGCGCGAAACACCCGACATCCGGGTCAGCCTTCCGGAGGGACAGCCCCTCGAGACCGGTGCGCTCACCCTCTATCCCCGAGCCGATCCGGCGAGTGATACCGTTCGCCTGCGGCTTCGCCTCGCGTCACCGGGACCGGAGGTCCTGCCGGGCATGCTGGCCAAGGTGGCCGTGGTGGTATCGCGCCGCGAGGCCATCTGGATTCCCGCCGAGAGCCTGATCCGACGAAGCGAGCTGCGCGCCGTCTTCGTGCTCGATGACGAGGATCGGCCGCGGTTGCGCCAGGTGCGGGTGGGTATCGAGAGGGACGGACGACTCGAGGTGCTGGCCGGCCTCGAGGCCGGCGAACGCATCTTGGCCAACCCCGACGCCATGGCGAACCTTGAACATGCGACGTCTCCCGGCACGGAAGGGTACCGCGACCGATGAAGGAGCGCTCTCCCGCCGTCGGTCCCTCGGGTGCCATTGCCCGGATCTTCCAGGACTCGAAGCTGACCCCGCTTCTCGCGGGAATTGCCATCCTGATGGGCCTGATCATCATCATCATCACGCCCAAGGAGGAGGAGCCCCAGATCGAGGTCACCATAGTGGACATCATGGTGGCCTTCCCCGGCGCCGGGGTGTCGGAAGTGGAAAGCCTGATTGCCACACCGGCCGAGCAGGTGCTAAGCGAGATCAAGGGCATCGAGCATGTCTACTCGGTCTCGCGGCCGGGCCAGGCCGTGATCACCCTGGAGTACGAAGTGGGCCTGCCTCGGCAGGAAGCCCTGATCAGGACCTACAACCAGGTCTACTCGAATCAGGACTGGTTACCCCCGGATCTGGGCACTCGCCAGCCCCTGGTGAAGCCCCGCGGCATCGACGACGTGCCGGTCATGACCCTGACACTGTTCGATCCCGATGAACGCCATGGCGGCGAAGAACTCACTCGCCTGGCTCACCTGCTCGAGGTAGCCCTCAAGCGCATTCCGGGCACCCGGGATGTGTATACCATCGGCGGCATCGCCGACCGGGTAGATGTGCGCCTCGACCCGGCCCGGTTGAACGGCGTCGGCCTGACCCTGGACGACCTGCAGAACGCCCTGGCCGCTGCCAACACCAGCAGCCGCGAGACACGTGTGACGCGGGATGGCCTGTCGCTTCCGATCCAGGCCGGCACCCTGCTCGAGGAGGTGGCCGACGTACGCCGCCTGGTGGTGGGCATGCACGGGGATGCCGCCGTCCGCCTATCTGATGTCGCCGATATCCGTCGCGGCGGCACCGTCCCCGACCAGGGCGTGATGATGGGCTTCGGCCCGGCGGGAGACGCGGACCGGCCCGGCGCCGAGCCCGGCAAGCTCTATCCGGCCGTGACCCTTGCCATCGCCAAGAAGACCGGCGAGAACGCGATCGATATCACCACGGCCATCGCCTCACGTCTCGACGCGCTGACCAACCGCCTCCTGCCGCCGGGCATCGAGGTGGTCGTCACCCGCGACTACGGCAAGACGGCCACCGACAAGACGCAGACACTGATCCGTGACCTGGTCACGGCCACCCTGGCGGTGATGCTGCTGGTGCTTGCCGCCATGGGCTGGCGACAGGCCCTGATCGTCGGTTCGGCAGTATTGATCACACTGCTGTTGACCCTGGTGTTCTCCTGGGCCTGGGGCTTCACGCTCAACCGGGTCTCGCTGTTCGCGTTGATCTTCTCCATCGGTATCCTGGTGGATGACGGCATCGTCATCACCGAGAACATCCACCGGCGCCTGGCCAACGGCCGGGGCTCGGCCCGGCACCTCATCCCGCTGGCCGTGGACGAGGTCGGCACCCCCACCATCATGGCCAGCCTGACCATCATGGCGGCCCTCATCCCCATGGCCTTCGTCAGCGGCCTGATGGGACCCTACATGCGCCCCATCCCCATCAACGCCTCCGCGGGCATGGTCATCTCCCAGCTGGTGGCCTTCGTGGTCGCGCCCTGGCTGGCCATGCGCTTGCTGGCCAGGAAGCGAGGCACGCAAGGCCAGGAAACGACGCATCAGGACGCAAAGGACGAGGATGCGACAGAGGAGGCCACGAAGGATCAGGACACATCGAAAAACGGCCACTCTGCCGAAGGAGTGAACCCGCGCATCAAGCACCTTTTCGAGCGCCTGCTCGGCCCCTTCCTCGGCCAGCACCCCTGGCGACGGCGCCTGCTGGGCCTTACCCTGCTGGGGCTGCTGCTGGGCGCCGTCTCGCTTCCGCTGTTCCAGCTGGTGATCCTCAAGATGCTGCCGTTCGACAACAAGTCCGAACTGCAGATCGTGGTGGACATGCCCGAGCACACCCCCATGGAACAGACCCAGCGGGTGCTTCTGGACATGGGCCGCCACCTGGAGAGCGTATCCGAGATCGACCACTGGCAGAGCTATGCCGGCACCGCCTCGCCGATCAACTTCAACGGCCTGGTGCGCCAGTACTACCTGCGCGAGGCGCCCTATCAGGGCGACATCCAGATCAACCTTGCCGACAAGCAGGCGCGCAATCGCAGCTCCCACGCCATTGCCCTTGCCCTGCGCGCCCCCCTCCAGGCGATCGGTGAGCGTCACGACGCCCGGGTGAAGATCGTCGAGGTGCCGCCGGGCCCACCCGTTCTCTCACCGGTCGTCGCGGAAGTCTATGCCGTGACGCCCGAACGCCGCGCCACCCTGGCACGCCGGGTGGCCGACCAGATGCATGAGGTACAGGGCCTGGTCGACATCGACACCACGCTGCACGCCCCCACCACCAAGTGGGAGGTGGTGGTCGACCGCGACCGGGCGGCACGTCTGGGGGTCTCCCAGGCCCAGGTGGTCATGGCCCTTCAGACCAGCCTCGAGGGCAGCGCGGCCAGCTACCTGCACGATGAGCAGGCCAAGTATCCGGTGCCCATTCGCCTGATCCTCGAGGAGGGCGACAAGGCGCAGCCGGCCCGGCTGCTGTCCCTTGCCGTGCGCAGCCGCGACGGCACCCGGGTGCCGCTGGCCAGCATCGCCGAGATACGGGAGACCGACTGGGAGGGGGTGCGCTACCACAAGGACCTCCTGCCGGTGACCTACGTCACCGCGGACATGGCAGGCGAGATCGACTCGCCCCTCTACGGCATGTTCAGGACGGTGGACCATCTTTCCCGCCTGGATGTGCCGCCGGCGCAGTCCTTCATCGAGCAGCCGGTGATGCCGAGCGAGCCGAGTCTCAAGTGGGACGGTGAATGGCAGATCACCTACGAGACCTTCCGCGACATGGGCCTGGCCTACAGCGTGGGGGTCTTCATGATATTCGTGCTGCTGGTGGCCCAGTTCCGCTCCTACACCCTGCCGTTGCTGGTCATGGCGCCCATTCCCCTGACGCTCATCGGCATCCTGCCGGGTCATGCCCTGCTCGGTCGGGAGTTCACCGCCACCAGCATGATCGGCATGATCGCCCTGGCCGGCATCATCGTGCGCAACTCCATCCTGCTCGTGGTCTTCATTCGCCAGCTGCGCGACGAGGGTGTCGCCCTCGAGGACGCCGTGGTGCTTGCCGGTGCCGTGCGCCTCAAGCCCATCGCCCTCACGGCCGTCTCGGCCATGCTCGGCGCCTTCTTCATCCTGGCCGACCCCATCTTCAACGGCCTGGCCATCTCGCTGGTCTTCGGACTTGCCGCCTCCACCATGCTGACGCTGCTGGTGGTGCCGCTTCTCTACTATGTCAAGGAGCGCGCCGGGGAAAGCCGCGCGTCGCCATGAGGGGACGGGGAGCGGCACGCGCGCCGATGGACCGATCTCGAGGGTCGGCGCACCCGGAGAATGAAAAAAAGCAACGCCCGGGCGTCTTCTTGTCTGTTCCCTGTCGGTACCCTGGATCGCTCGGTTCCGGGCCCGAATTCATGCCGGTGCAGGTTCCCCCCTTTCTGTCTTTGACAGCCTCTCATAGGTGGACCACAACTGGTTGTAAGCAACCACGCCCACAGGACACCTCCAGCCCACGGGCCTCCGTGTGCGAGGAGAGTCGAACATGGCCCATGCCGCAGGAGAACCGTTACCCCCGGCCACGAGTGAGGCCGGCTGGCAATGCCGTCGTTATTCTCCCGGTGTTCGCCTGAACGAGCGCATCGGGAGGCTCCAGGCGTTCGCTGTGCGCCTGACAAGTCCCGTCCAGCTTCTGGAACCTCCGAGGGGTCATGTCGCCCTGGTCATCGGCTTCGGCAACCCCATCCACATCACCACCTTGACCACACCGGATACGGAAGGCACCTACGACTCCTTCCTGGTCGGTCCAGACCATCCGCCGCTGATCACCCGGCATGACGGAGAGCGCACCTGCTTCGAGATACTCCTCTCTCCTTGCACGGCCTACGAGCTGTTCGGGGGCAGGACTCAAGGGCTCGATGGCCAGGTAATACCACTCGAGGCTTTTCTCGGCGACATGGTGAATCGGCTTACCGAACAACTCATTGTGGCTGCCTCCTGGGAACAACGATTCGCCTTGCTGGAGACAACGCTGACCCGGCACCTGGATCGGCAACCCTGGCAGGTGCGTGATGAAATCCGCTGGGCCTGGCACTGCCTGGAACAGTCTGGGGGCGCCATGCCGGTCTCCGAGCTCGTCAGCGCCCTGGGCTGGAGCCACCGCCACTTCGTGCACTCCTTCCAGCACTATACTGGCATGACACCCAAGGCAGCCGCTCGCTACCTGAGGCTCGCCCGAGCTCTTGCTTGCATCGACCAGTCGCCGGAAGAGGCACTGGCGGCCGTGGCGCTGGAGTGCCACTACTGCGACCAGAGCCACCTGACCCGGGAGTTCCATGCCCTGGCGGGATGTACGCCGGCAACCTACCGCCATCAGTGCCTTGGGCACTTCCTGCCCGTGTCACCGGCCGGGGCAAGGTCAGGTTTCTTCAAGACCGCTCCCGCGCCTTCGGCCTAGGCTAGCTGCACCGCTGAAGGGCTCGATGATGCCCTGCATCGCGGCAAGGCAAGGCAAGGCAAGGCAAAGAGGTGATCCCGTCTGAATGGAGGTATGACACCATGAACCAGACACTGATGACCCTGGGTGGCGCCACAACACTAGCTGTCGCCAGCATCCTCTCCCCGGCCCAGGCGGACACGACGTCTATCCTGAAGACGACGTTGGAGGGCATGGAGGGCATGGAGGCGAACATCGTCCGCTTCGACGTGGACAAGGATTGGGTAACCGATCGCCATATCCACCCCGGGCACGTCTTCGTCTACGTGACCGAGGGGAGTATCGAGATCGATGTCGAGGGCCAGGAAGCCAGGAGCGTTTCCGCCGGCGAGGCCTTCCAGGAGCCGCCCGACAGACCCATGGTGGCGCGCACCCTGAGCTCCGACGGCGCAAGCTTCATCGTCTTCCAGGTGGGCCCCGAAGACGAGCCCATCATGGTCTCCCAGCCCGAGTGAATCGCAGCTCACTGGTGAGAATGGCCGGGGTCATTGCCGAGACATGATGCCCCCGGCCACTACTCTGCCTGGCCAAAAGGATTACGTACGTCTCCCTGAAGCATCACTTGCTGGTCACCCCAGGAACATAAGTGCGCCGCTCGAGGAGGCCAAGCAGGCTCGCTACCGTGGAAGTCAGCACCAGATAGATCAGACCTGCCCAGAGAAAGACCAGGAAGAAATCAAGAGTGCGTGAGCCAATGTCATAGGCGATGGAGGTAATCTCAACCACGCCGATGGTGTAGGCAATGGAGGTGAACTTGAGTTCAATGATCGCTTCATTCGACCATTGCGGGATAACCCGGCGTAGCGCCTGTGGCACCATGATGTGCCGAATCGCTTGCCACTGGGTCATGCCGCAGGCCCGCGCCGCCACGAGTTGGCCCTTCGGTACCGACAACACCGAGCCGCGGAAGTACTCGGCCTGATAAGCCGCGCTGTTAAGGGTGATGGCGATCACCGCGGCAGTGAAGGCGTCGAACACGATACCCACATGGGGCAGGCCCAGGTAGATGAAGAACATTTGTACCAGCATCGGCGTACCGCGAAAGAGTTCCACGTAGACGGTGCTGCTCCAATAGAAGAGCCTGTTGCCGTAGACTCGGGCCCAGCAAAGCAAGAGTCCAAGGAAAAATCCCAGGGTGATGGCGATCACCCAAAGCGCCAACGCAACCGGCACGCCCTTGAGAAGCTCGGGGAGCCACTCGATGCCGAACTCGATGAATTCCAGCATGGCTCACCCGTGCTCCGCGATGACGTTGAGGAAGGCCCGAGTCCGCTCATGCGTGGACTCGGTAAACATGGCCTCTGGTGGCCCTTGTTCGACGATGTGGCCCTTCTCGATAAAGATAATCTCGTCGGCAGCCTGGCGAGCGAAGCTCATCTCGTGGGTTACCACCACCATGGTCATGCCCTCGACGGCCAGTTGCTGCATCACCCTCACTACCTCGCCGGTCAATTCCGGGTCCAGGGCCGAGGTGGGCTCGTCGAACAGCAGTATATCAGGGTCCATTGCCAATGCCCTTGCGATGGAGACACGCTGCTGCTGGCCCCCGGAAAGCTCAGCCGGGTAAGCGTCGGCCTTGTCACCCAGGCCAACCCGCTCCAGTTCGCGATGCGCCCGCTGGGTAGCGCTCTCCTTGTCCGTCCCGTTGACCTTGATCTGGCAGATGCGCACGTTATCGAGCACCGTCAAGTGAGAGAAGAGGTTGAAGTCCTGGAAGACGAAGCCCATACGCGCCCGCATGGCATCGATGTTGGTGTTCAGCACCTCCTCGCCGTTGAGGTAGATGCGCCCCGCATCCGGCACCGTGAGGTAATTGATACAGCGCAACAAGGTACTCTTGCCCGAACCGGAGGGTCCGATAAGCACCTTGGTCTCACCCTTTCTTAGACTGAAGCCGATACCCTTGAGCACCTCCAGGCCGTCATAGGCCTTCTTCACGTCCTGTACGTCCAGAATCAGATCGTCGGCCATTATCGGCATTCCTCTTGCGTCATTTCTCGAACCCCGGCACAGCCAGCTTGCGCTCAAGGGAATACAGCAGGCTATTGCCTGTCCGATTGAGGATGAAATACAGCAGCGCCACCACGGCAAATACCGTCAAAACGTTGCCCTGGGTACTGGTAATGATGTAATGCGCCTGACGTGTCAACTCGACCACCCCGATGACATAGGCCAGGGAGGTCTCCTTGATTTCCGAGGAGAACTCGTTAGTCCAGGGGCCGATAGCATGACGCGCCGCCTGGGGAAAGAGAATATGGCGGATTGCCTTGACCTTGGACATGCCCATGGCCCGGGCAGCCATCATCTGTCCGGTTGGTACCGACTGAAAGGCACTACGAAATATCTGGGACTGATAGGCCGCCGAGCGCAACCCCATGGCCAGTATTGCAGCACCGAAAGCCGAAATATCGAAAATACCTGACATGCCATAGAAAAAGATAAACAACATGATGATGATCGGAACGCCGCGAAAGACACGCTCATAGAGCGTCAGTGGCCACTGCACGAACCGTGTCCTTGGGCCATATAGCTGCACCATGCAGATAGCCATTCCCAGCACGAAGCCAATCAGGAGGAGGGCGGCCAACAGCACGATGGCCACCCCTAGCCCCTTCAACAGGAAGGGAAAATCGCGTAACAGTACATCGTATATATCCATGCCGAATTCCCTGACATGACGAGCGCCCCACCTTCAGGAAAGGCGCCCGACGTCGTAGCGAATTATTCGTTACCTAGCTCGGGAAGACCGGCGACGGGTTTTTGATAAGTGTCCACAAAATTCGGCATGTGCCCCGGAATCGCAGGGATAGTAACCCCCGGGATGTATCCATTGACAATCTCGCCCCATTCACCGGATTCATAGATGGCCAGTATGCCCTGGTTCAGTTCGCCGAGGATCTCCTGGGGGTCATCCTTGGATACCGCCAGCGCCAGCGGTGCACGGATAAAGATCTTGCCCGCCATCTTCACTGGCTTGCCAGCGTTTATGTACTCCTGCGCGGAGGTATCGTCAACGATCACAGAAGAGATACGACCGATCGCCATGTCGTCAACTGCGGTAACGTAATTGTCGTATTTGGCCAGCTCGACATCAATATCCGTGGAATTCACCACGTTCTCTTCCATCCAGGCCTGCTGGGAAGAGCCGCCCTGCACGCCCACGCGGGCCCCACAGCAAACGGCGGTAAAGACGTTGAGTTCGGAATCTTCGGGCACCAGCACTACGTCGTTGGTTTCCCACCAGGGGATGGTGAAGTCGATGTTCTCGCTACGCTCTTCAGTGACAGTAAGGCCGGTGGCAAGAATATCGATCTTCTCCGCCGCGAGTGCCGGAATCAGCGATGGGAACGGCATGTCCTGGAACTCTATCTCGATGCCTCTCTCCTCGGCGATCGCCTCCATGGCATCAATGGCAATCCCCTTGAACTCCCCCCCTTCAACATAGGCCCAAGGGGGGAAGGAAGCTTCAACGCCGACTGTGTAAGGATCCTGTGCGGAGGCGGTCGTAGCCATTCCGCTGCCGATGATGACGGCCCCCATCAGGGCGGCAGGCAGGAGCGGTACTTTTATTCCTTTCATGATCATCTCACTTGTTGGTGGGTTTTGTTATTTCACCAGCTCAATATCAGTACGTCGTTTCACAACTGTCAAATCAACGGGAGAATTCACTCCAAGGCATTGATGCTGGGAACTCATGTGGCCACGCCCACGAAGACGTGCCCCCTCGGGCGCCTGGCACAATGACCTGCCGAACGGTCGATCGAACACCTGCAATGGATGGCGTGAGAGATTTTTCGGAAGAATGGAGTGCCGCCAAGCGGCAGGAATCGTCTCGACTGGCGGATGAGGCGCTTATTGCTGCAAGCCTGTTCAGGTCCCGCAGAAGGTGCGGAACACGGCCGCGGTGGGTGGCGCCGGCAAGGCATACGCCTCGCGTCCGGGCTGCTCGGTGAAGGGATCGGCCAGCACTTCGCGCAGCGCTTCGAAGGGGGTGAAATCGTTGTCCTCGGCAGCCGCGGTGAGGGCCTCCTCCACCTTGTGGTTGCGGGGAATGTAGAGCGGGTTGACCGTGCGCAAGCGCTCGGCGATCGCCTCCGGGCCGACCTCCTCCCGGGCCAGCCGCTCGCGCCAGCGCGGCAGCCAGGCCTCGATACCTTCCCGGGTCTCGAACAGCTCGAGCAGCGTTGGAGCGTCCTCCTCGACCGCCTCGCTCAAGCGGCGGAAGGCCAGGGTGAAGTCGGCACGGCCGGATTGCAGGGCCTCGAGGAAGGCCTCGACCAGCGCACGATCGCCCTCCTCCTGCTTCACCAGCCCCAGCTTCTCACGCATCACCACCAGCCATTCGGCCTCGTACTGCTCCTCGAAAGCCTTGATCACCGTGGTGGCACCGTCCACGGCGCGCTCCTGGTCATCGTCGATCAGTGGCAATAGTGTCTCGGCGAAGCGTGCCAGGTTCCACTGGGCGATCCACGGCTGGTTGCGATAGGCGTAGCGACCCCCCTCGTCGATGGAGCTGAACAGGGTGTCCGGATCATAGGCCTCCATGAAGGCACAAGGGCCATAGTCGATGGTCTCGCCGGCGATGCTGCAGTTGTCGGTGTTCATCACCCCGTGGATGAAGCCCAGCCCCATCCACTTGGCCACCAGCGCCGCCTGCCGCGCCTGCACCGCCTCCACCAGCGCCAGATAGCGCTCGCTCTCTTCTCTACTCGCAAGCTCAGGGTAGTGGCGCTCGATGGCCAGATCGGCCAGGGTGCGCACGGCCTCCAGGTCCTCGCGGGCGGCGAAGTACTGGAAGGTACCCACCCGCAGGTGGCTGGCGGCAACGCGGGTCAGCACGGCACCGGGCTCCGGCACACGCCGGAAGACGCGCTCACCGGTGGTGACCGCAGCCAGGGCCCGGGTAGTGGGCACGCCCAGCAGGTGCATCGCCTCGCTGATGAGGTACTCGCGCAGCACCGGGCCCAGGGGGGCTCGGCCGTCGGCGCCGCGGGAAAAGGGCGTGCAGCCGGCACCCTTGAGCTGGATATCACGCAGGTGGCCCTCGCGGTCGGTCACCTCGCCGAGCAGCACCGCCCGACCGTCGCCCAGGCGGGGATTGAAGTGGCCAAACTGGTGGCCGGCATAGGCCTGCGCCAGCGGAACGGCCCCTTCCGGCACGGTATTGCCGGCAAACCATTCGGCGGCCTGCTGCTCGTCGAAGGCGGTCAGGTCAAATCCCAGCTGCTCGGCCAGCGCCCGATTGAAGGCCACCAGCCGCGGCGCCTTCACCGGCACGGGGTCGAAGCGCAGGAAGAACCGATCCGGGAGGCGAGCGTAGCGAAGGGTGAACTCGGGAAACATGGCGACTCCGATCGACGGCCGTGACCCGGCCTGAGGATGAATACCCGAGTATAACGCTCGGGATTGCGGCTTTCGACCTGTCGCTCTCCTCTCGGCCTCAACTGGGGAGGCCGGCCGGCGAAAGCTGCTCGCGAATCAGTTCGGCCAGGCGCCGCGCCGGCTCGGTGGGCCGCCGCGCGGCGCGATGCAGGGCCAGCTCCACGGCGGGCAGCGGCGGCAGGCCGCTCGACTCGTCCAGCGCACGCAGTTGCGGCGTCAACATGCTGCGAGTCACCACCACGATGGCCAGCCCCGCCTGCACCACCGGGCCCAGACCGACCATGGACTGGCTCATGTAGGCCACCCGCCAGTCGCGGCCGGCGGCGGCCAGCGCCTGCTCGGCCACTTCGCGGAAGAGGTCGGCACCCGGGGAGTAGAGCCCCAGGGGCAACGGGTCGGAGAGCGCAGGCTGGTGCTGCAGCCCCACCGCCCAGGCCAGCGGCTCACGACGGATCATCTCGCCACCCGGCGAGTTTCGCTGGCGGGTGACCAGCGCCAGGTCCAGCTCATCCGCACGCACCCGCTCCATCAGGTGGGCGCTGGTGCCGCAGGTCACCTGCAGCCGCACCTCGGGATAGATCTGATGGAACCAGGAGAATACCGAAGTGAGCAGGCTGGCGTAATCCTCCGGGATCCCCAGGTTCAGCTCGCCGGTGACCCGCCGCGCCCGCATGTCGGCCAGGGCTTCGTCATTGAGCGCCAGCAGCCGGCGGGCATGGCCCAGCAGGCGATCACCCTCGGCGGTGAAGCGCAGGCGACGACCTTCTCGCTCGTGGAGGGAGACACCCAGCGCGCTCTCCAGCCGCTGCAGCTGCATGCTGATGGTGGACTGGGTATAGGACAGGCGCCTCGCGGCAGCAGTGACGCTGCCCGTGTCGGCGATGGCCACCAGGGTCCGCAGCAGGGCGAGGTCCAGGGTCGGGGCACGCATCAAATCATCACCAACCTTGATGAAAGAGATCAAGAATGATCGTTATCGTGATGATTATGGACCGCCTAGCATAGCCTCGTCACCCACCGGGCAAGAAGGTCATCACCATGCACAGCCAGACATCCAGACTCACACGCTTACCTTGGCATGGCGCCGGCGCCGCCGGGCTCGCGGTGGTGCTCTGGGCGCTGGTGCCCCTGCTGGTGAGCGCCACCGGGGAACTGCCTCCGCTGCGCCTCTCGGCGCTGGCGCTGCTGGCCGGGGCCCTGGGCACCTTGCCCATGGCCCGCGGCCACCGGTACCCAGGGGAAGCGCTCTCGAGGGGCCATGGCGTGGTCGTCCACCTCGGCGTTCCACTGCTGATGGCCGGGGCAGTGGGCGCCAGCTTCGCCAGCCTTTCCCTGGCGCCAGTCGCCGAGGCGGCGCTGATCATCTACTCCTGGCCAGTGCTCTTCCTGCTGGCCAGTCGCTGGCTGGTGCTGCGCCGCCTGCCGCGCACCACGGTGATCGGTGCCTTGCTGGCGTTCTCGGGCGCTGCCCTGCTGGTCGCGCCCCAGGCCCTGACGGGCGGAATCTCCGGCGCCTGGGGCGGCTACCTGCAGGCGCTGGTGGCGGCGCTGTGCTGGGCGCTCTACTCCCTGACCTGCCAGATCCCGGGATATCGTCTCGGCGAGCGCATGCCACATCTGCTTCTGATCGCCAGCGTCATGACGGGCGTTGCCAGCCTGGCACTGGAGGGGGTGAGCGAGCTGCCCTCGCCCGCGGAACTGCTGGCCACGGCGGCCCTGGGCCTGGGGCCCTACGGCATCGCCATGCTCGCCTGGGATCGTGCCATGCGCGACCCGCAGGCAGGACGGCTGGGCAATCTGGCCCACGCCGTGCCGGTGCTCGCCACTCTGTTTCTGGTGCTGGCCGGCGTCACGGCGCCGGACTGGCGGCTGCCGGTGGCGGCCGTGCTGGTACTCGCCGGTAGCATGACGGCCTCGCACTGACCGCCGCGGTACTCCCGGGAAGGAGCCCTCATCCGGCAACACCGGGAGTCCTGCCAGAGTGGGGCCCGGCGGGACGCCACCTGATCGGTTCCATCAGACGGCGTCCAGCCGGGCCCCGAAGCGACGTACGCTGGAGACGAAGTCGCTGAAGCGCTCGCCCTGGATCAGGACGTGTTCGCGCAGCAGGTGTTCGGCCTCATTGGCATCGCCGCGTTCGATGGCCGCGAGGATATCGCGATGCTCGGCCAGGGAGCGGCCCATGCGCTTGCGGACCTGCAGCTGCAAGCGGCGATAGGGCTTGAGGCGCTGCTTGAGCTGACGCGCCTCCTCGGCCAGGAAGCCGTTGTGGCTGGCCGCATAGATGGCGTTGTGAAAGCCTTCGTTCTCGTAGTAGTACTCGTTGGTGTCGCCGGCGGCTTCCGCGGACTCGCAGCGCGCCAGGGCCTCGCGCAGAGTGACCAGTTCCTCCTCGTTGATGCGACGCGCGGCGAGCCGTCCGCACATGCCCTCCAGCTCCGCCATCACCTCGAACATCTCGATCAACTGGTCGAGGCCCACCCGGGCGACAAAGGTGCCCTTCTTCGGCGTCACCGTGACCAGGCCACTGGCTACCAGCTGCTGGATGGCCTCGCGCACCGGAGTGCGAGACACCTCGAAATCCTGGCACAGGGCCTCGGGATCGAGGCGCTCGCCAGGTGCCCGGCGGCCGTTGATGATGTCGTCCTCCAGGGCATCCCGGAGCCGCTGGGCGTTGGACCGTTTCATGCGGTTTCTCCCTCCTTCCCTGCGCCACTCGGGCGCTGGACACGGCAGGACTTCTACCATTGTCTAGCTCGCCCGAATTGACGCTAGTATAGCCAAAGGGCTATTGATGTATATATCAGCTGCGCTGATGAACATTACATGTCACAACAACAATATCTCTGGAGATGCCATGAAACCCTCACTCACCCCCATCGTGGCGAGCCTGGCCCTGGCCGCCATCGCCGTGAGCTCTACCGCTTCCGCCCAGACCGTGCTGCGCGCCTCCCACCAGTTCCCCGGAGGACAGGGCGATGTGCGCGACGAGATGGTGCAGATGATGGCCGACAAGGTCGCCGAGGCCGACGTAGGGCTGGAGATCGAGGTCTACCCGGGCCAGTCGCTGTTCAAGGCACGCGAGCAGTGGGGCGCCCTGGCTCGCGGCCGCCTGGACATCACCGCGCTGCCCCTCGACTACGCCAGCGGTCGCCATCCCGAATTCTCCGCCACCCTGATGCCCGGCCTGGTGCGCAACCACGAGC
The DNA here is from genome assembly GCF_902500215.1 of Halomonas lysinitropha. GTDB lineage: Bacteria > Pseudomonadota > Gammaproteobacteria > Pseudomonadales > Halomonadaceae > Halomonas > Halomonas lysinitropha. The sequence continues at coordinate 196,560 of NZ_CABVOU010000027.1, read as the reverse complement.
ACGCCCAGCGGCTGAACGACTCCGAGTTCATGGACATGATCAAGGAGGTCATCCAGGAAGGCGGCGCCCGGGTACTGGCCGACGCCTGGCTCTCGGGAGCGTTCGCGTCCAGCCTGAACTGCATCACCTCGCCGGACACCGTGGAAGGGCAGAATTTCCGCGCCGCCGGCCCCGCCTTCGAGCAGATGCTGGAGGCCGCCGGCGCTTCGATCGCCTCGATGCCCTCCTCGGAGATCTATACCGCCATGCAGACCGGCGTACTGGACGCCGCCAATACCTCCTCCATGTCCTTCGTCTCCTATCGCCTCTACGAGCAGGTGGACTGCCTGACCGCCCCCGGGGAACACGCCCTGTGGTTCATGTACGAGCCGATCCTGATCTCCGAGCAGGTCTGGCAGGGGCTCGACGAGGAGCAGCAAGAGGCCCTGATGACGGCCAGCCAGGAGGCCGAGGCGTTCTTCGCCGACGAGGCCGCGAACCTGGATCAGCAGATGGTCGAGGTATTCGAGGAGAACGGCGTCGAGGTGGTCAGCATGAGCGAGGCGGACTACAACGCCTGGCTGGAGATCGCCAAGCAGAGCTCCTACAAGAACTTCGCCGATAACGTCGAGAACGGCCAGGCCCTGATCGACGCCGCCCTCGCGGTGGAATGACGCCAACGCTTCGACCCGTTCGAACCTGACCGGCCGCCCCTGGGGGGGCGGCCATCCCGTCATCGGAGGGCCTCATGGAACACCCCCGCACTGACGCCACGACGCCCGGCGGGCTCGTCGGCGGCTATATACGCCTGATGGACTGGCTCTCTTGCGCCACCGCCTACCTCGCCGCGGCGCTGTTCGTCGCCGGGGTGGTCGTCGTATGCCAGATGGTGTTCGTCCGCTACATCCTCGAGCAGAGCACTAGTTGGCAGACCGAATTCACGGTGTTTTCCGTGACCGCCGCGATGCTGATGGGCAGCCCCTATGTCCTGCTGACCGGTGGCCACGTTGCCGTTACCGTGCTGCCCGACGCCCTGTCGGGCCTGCCGCGCAAGCTGATGCGTCTGGCTGCCTCCCTGGTCGGTCTCGGCTTCTGTGCCGCCCTGGCCTACGCCTCCTGGGTCTATGTCGCCGAGGCCTGGCATGGCGAATGGACCACCGGCTCCGTATGGAACCCGCCGCTGTGGCCGGCCGTGTTGCCCATGGCCGTCGGCATCACCCTGCTGACGCTGCAGTACGTCGCCGAAATCCTGCGCGGGGAGGAATAAGCATGGATCCCGTCACTGCCGGCATTCTCGTCGCCATCGGCCTGATCGTGTTGATGGCCATCGGCACGCCGATCGCCTTCGCCCTGGGCGCCATTTCCCTGATCGCCCTGGTCGCAGACCGCGGCATCGTGGAGCTGACCTATTTCGGCGAGACCTTCTTCGACCGCATTGCCGAGTTCGGTTTCGTGGCCATCCCCATGTTCATCATGATGGGCGCCGCGGTGGCCTCCTCGCCCACCGGGCGTGACCTCTATCGTTCGCTGGACCTCTGGCTCGGCAAGCTGCCCGGCGGCCTTGCGATCTCCAACATCGGCGCCTGCTCGATCTTCGCCGCCCTCTCCGGCTCGTCACCCGCCACCTGCGCGGCCATCGGCAAGATGGGCATCCCCGAGATGCGCAAGCGTGGCTATCCTGACGGCGTCGCCGCGGGCTGCATCGCCGCGGGCGGCACCCTGGGCATCCTGATCCCGCCCTCGGTGACCATGATCATCTACGGCATCTCCACCGAGACCTCGATCGGCCGCCTGTTCATCGCCGGCGTGGTGCCGGGTTTCATGCTCGCCGGCTTGTTCATGGTCTGGACGCTGATCGCCTGCAAGCTGGCCGGCGGCTATGACAATCCCATGGCTATCAATAGCGAGCAGGTCAAGCAGACGATCCGCCAGAATGTCGATGCCAACCTCAAGGCGCTGGTACGCGTGCTGCCCTTCCTGGCCGTGGTGCTCGGAATCCTCTTTGCCCTCTACGGCGGCGTGGCGACGCCCTCGGAGGCCGCCGGGGTGGGCGCCTTCATGTGCCTGGCGCTGGCCATCATCATCTACCGCATGTGGCAGGTGAAGCCCATCAAGCTGATCATGCGCGACTCGCTGCGCGAGAGCGTGATGATCATGCTGATCATTGCCGCCGCCGAGGTGTTCGCCTATGCACTGTCGTCGCTGTTCATCACCCAGACCGTGGCCGGCGCCATCGCCGACCTGGAGGTCAACCGCTGGGTGCTGATGGGAGTGATCAACGTCTTCCTGCTGGTCGCCGGCTTCTTCCTGCCGCCGGTAGCGGTCATCGTGATGACCGCACCGATCCTGCTGCCGATCATCCTCTCGGCCAACTTCGATCCCTACTGGTTCGCGGTGATCCTGACCATCAACCTGGAGATCGGCCTGATCACGCCGCCGGTGGGCCTCAACCTGTTCATCATCAACAGCATCGCGCCGGACATCTCACTGCGCAACGTGCTGATGGGCAGCCTGCCCTATGCGCTGTGCATGGTGCTGGGGATCGTGCTGCTCTGCCTGTTCCCGGGACTGGCCCTGTGGCTGCCCGACCTGCTGATGGGCTGAAGGAGTCGCCATCATGAACATGACCTTCCTGCAGGAGATGTACCAGTCGATCACTCATCGCGACGCCCTGTTGCGCCGCCGCCAGGGCGATGGGTCGCCGCCGGATCACCGCCGCCTGCTGGATGCCTGCCAGCGCCTGCTGGCGAGCGACGGCGAAGCCTCGAGCATTGCCCTGGCCAGCCGTGCCCTGGGCATGTATCAGCGCCTGGGACCGGAAGAGCGCCTGCGCTTCTTCGAGCGGCTGGCCAGCGACTTCGCCGCCGAGCCGACAGAGATCGACGCGGCCTACGCGCGCTATGCCGAGCAGCGTGACAACGACAGCCTGGAGGTGCTGTTCGAGGCCTGCGAACCGCGCCGACAGGAGCTGATCCGCCGTCTCAACCTGACCACCGGCGGCACCGTCGAGCTGGTACAGATGCGCGTGGACCTGCTAGGCCTGCTGCGCGAGCATCCCGAGCTCTCGGCCATCGATGCCGACTTCGCCCACCTCTTCGGCTCCTGGTTCAACCGCGGTTTCCTGATGCTCAAGCGCATCGACTGGGACACCCCGGCCTCGATACTCGAGAAGATCATCCGCTACGAGGCGGTGCACGAGATCCGCGACTGGAACGACCTGCGCCGTCGCCTCGATGCCCGGGACCGGCGCTGCTTCGCCTTCTTCCACCCGGCGGTCGGCAACGACCCGCTGATCTTCGTCGAGGTGGCCCTGCACAAGGGGCTACCCGACCAGATCCAGCCCATCCTGTCCGGGGAGAGTGCCGGAAAGGACAGTGGCGTGGAGGAGCCCGAGGAGGCCGATACTGCCGCCTTCTTCGGTATCAGCAACTGCCAGGCCGGCCTTCGCGGTATCTCTTTCGGCAACTTCCTGATCAAGCAGGTCGTCCAGGAGCTCAAGCAGGAGCTGCCCCAGCTCAAGCACTTCGTCACCCTCTCGCCGATGCCCGGCTTCGCCCAATGGCTGGCCGAACAGCGTGAGGATGAAACCCTGCCCGAAGCGGTGCGAGAAACCCTGGCTGAGATGCAGACGCCCGGCTGGCACGAGGACCCCGAGCGGGCCAAGCGCCTCAAGGCCGTGGTCAAGCCGCTCGCCGCTCACTACCTGGTCGACGAGAAGAACGCCCGGGGGCTGCCGCTCAACCCGGTGGCGCGCTTCCACCTGGGCAACGGCGCCGAGCTGCACCGCATCAACTGGCTGGGCGACGTCTCGGCCAAGGGCCTCAAGCAGGGCGCCGGCCTGATGGTCAACTATCTCTATGTGCTCGATGACATCGAGCGCAACCACGAAAACTACATCGCCAACGCCACCGTGGCCCGGTCGAGTGGGGTAAAAGACCTCGTCCGCAAGGCCAGGAAGCTGGCCAAGGGAGAAACCGCCAAATGAACCAGAACCTCTTTGCCACTTTCGCCCGACGCATGCGCGAGCGCGGCGACGCCGACTTCATCACCACCCGCCAGGGCCGCGGCTATCGTTACGACGAGGCCCTGGCCATCATCACGCGGCTGGCCGGCGCCCTGATCGAGCTGGGCGTGACGCCGGGCGACCGGGTGGCGGTGCAGGTCGAGAAGAGCCCCGAGGCGATCCTGCTCTACCTGGCCACCCTGCGCGTGGGCGGGGTCTACCTGCCGCTCAACACCGGCTACACCGGGGAGGAGATCCACTATTTCCTCGCCGATGCCGAGCCGGCGCTGTTCGTCTGCCGGCCAGGGGATGCCGAGAACGCGCGCAGCATCGCCGCCGATACCGGCTGCCCGCAGGTCGCCACCCTGGGCACGGCGGCCGATGGCAGTCTGATGGAGGCGGCCGAGAGGGCCACGCCCCGCGACGACATCATCGAGCGCGACGACAACGACCTGGCGGCGATTCTCTACACCTCGGGCACCACCGGGCGCTCCAAGGGCGCCATGCTCACCCACCGCAACCTCGGCTCCAACGCCGCCACCCTGGCCGAGGTGTGGCGCTTCAGCGAGGAGGACCGGCTGATCCACGCCCTGCCGATCTTCCACACCCATGGCCTCTTCGTGGCCTGCAACGTCACCCTGATGGCCGGCGCCAGCATGCTGTTCCTGCCGAAGTTCGACGCCGACGTGATCTTCGAGGAGATGCCGCGGGGCACGGTGCTGATGGGCGTGCCGACCTTCTACACGCGGCTGGTGGCCGATGAGCGCCTGACCCCGGAGATCACCGCCAACATGCGCCTGTTCGTCTCCGGCTCGGCGCCGCTGACCGCCGAGACCCACCGGGCGTTCGAGCAGAAGACCGGCCATGCCATCCTCGAGCGCTACGGCATGACCGAGACCAACATGAACCTCTCCAATCCCTACGACGGTGAACGCCGAGCCGGCACCGTGGGCATGCCGCTGCCCGGCGTGGAGTACCGCATCACCGACCGCGAGACCCATGAATCGGTGCCGAAGGGCGAGATCGGCATGCTGGAGATCCGCGGGCCCAACGTCTTCGTCGGCTACTGGCGGATGCCCGAGAAGACCCGCGAGGAGCTTCTCGAGGACGGCTTCTTCGTCACCGGCGACCTGGCGATGGTCGATGAGCGCGGCTACATCCACATCGTCGGCCGCGACAAGGACCTGGTGATCTCCGGCGGCTACAACGTCTATCCCAAGGAGGTCGAGCAGGTGATCGATGAGCTGGAGGGCGTCCACGAATCCGCGGTGATCGGCCTGCCCCACACCGACCTGGGCGAGGGCGTTACCGCCGTGGTGGTGCCCGAGCCCGGAACGAACCTGGACGAGGCACAGGTTCTCGACCACCTGCAGGGCCAGCTGGCCAAGTACAAGCAGCCCAAGCGCGTCTTCTTCGCCGACAGCCTGCCGCGCAACACCATGGGCAAGGTGCAGAAGAACCAGCTGCGCGAGCAGTACCAGGATACCTACCGCTGAGGAGCGCCCGCATGTCGCAACGGCACACCGCCCTGGCCGACATCAGGGCCCTGACCTTCGATGTCTTCGGTACCGTGGTGGACTGGCGCAGCAGCGTCATCCGCGAAGGCGAGGTGCTGGGCGAGCGCCTGGGCCTGACAGTGGACTGGGCAGCCTTCGCCGACGCCTGGCGCGGTGGCTATGTGCCTGCCATGGACCGGGTACGCCACGGCGAGCTGCCCTGGACACGCCTCGATGACCTGCACCGCATGACGCTGGACCGCCTGCTGGACGAGTTCGGCATCCGTGATGCCCTCGACGAGGCCGAACGGGAGCGCTTCAACCGGGTCTGGCACCGCCTGGATCCCTGGCCGGACAGCGTCGCCGGGCTGGCCCGCCTGCGCGAGCGCTACGTGCTGGCCACCCTCTCCAACGGCAACGTCTCCCTGCTGGTGAACATGGCGAAGCACGCCGGCCTGCCCTGGGACTGCGTGCTCTCGGCGGAGCTCGCCGGCCACTACAAGCGCGACCCCGAGGTCTACCGCATGGCGGCCCACCTGCTCGACCAGCCCCCCGAGCGGGTGCTGATGGTCGCCGCCCACCTGGACGACCTCCAGGCAGCCCACCGTGAGGGCTTTCGCACCGCCTTCGTGCCGCGCCCCCTGGAGCACGGCCCCGATGCCGCACCCGACCTCGGCGTCGATCCCTGCGTCGACCTGGTGGCCGACGACTTCCATGACCTGGCCGACCGGCTCGGCCTTCCCTAGCAGCGGCCTTCAGCCGCCGCGCTGCTGGCGGCTCATGGCACTGCCCGAAGCGGGGCGCTCCACCTCGAAGAGGTCGGTGCAGCGGGCGTAGTCGTTGCCGGCCATGCGCCCGATGGGCCTGAGGCCCTCGGCGCTGATGTGGCGGCCGTCCCAGAGGGCGTCGTCGACGTGGATCGACACCACCTCGGCCAGCACCAGGTTGCCGGCCAGCGGCTGGTCGCCGAAGCGGATGATCTCGCGCAGCCGGCAGCCGAAGGCCACCGGGGCGCCGGCCACCCGCGGCACCGTGACACCGGGCATGGCGACCTTCTCCAGGCCGGCATGGACGAACTCGTCGTCGCCGTGCTCGAGCCCCGCGCTGGTGGCGTTCATCTCCTCGACCAGCCCCTCGCCGCTGATGTGCACCACGCACTCCGCCACCTCGTCGAGGTTGCGGATAGTGTCCTTGGGATGGGCGTCGCCGTCGAGCAGCGGCGAGAACCCCAGCACCGGCGGGTTGACGCTCACCACGTTGAAGAACGAGAAGGGCGCCAGGTTGGTGTTGCCCGCCGCGTCCCGGGTCGAGACCCAGGCGATGGGGCGCGGGCAGATGCTGCCCGACAGCAGGCGGTAGATCTTGCCCGGGCTCAGACCGTGCTCCTCCAGCAGGTAGTCGTTCATGGTGTGGTCTCGCGTCAGGGGTCGGACCCGGGAGTGTCGCCCCCTTGGGGCTCGGTTGTCCAAGGGGGCGACGTCGCCGACGCTGCTACTCGAAGCTGGTGCAGACGGGCGCCTGCTCGGCGGGATCGTGGGCCACCTCGAGGCTGACGGGCTCGGTGATGGCCGTGAGGGCAACGCGCCACTGGTGGTCCAAGTTTACCGGGTCGCAGCTCCCCTCGCTGCCACCACCGAAGTTGGAGTCGACCCAGTAGTGAACGTCGTAGAGCTTGCCCTCCTCCAGCACGCCGGGGAAGGTGAAGGAGAAGGCCGGCGGCTCCTCCGGCGCCACCTGGCCGGTGTCGGTGGCGACGACCTCGCCGGCCGTCACGTCGAAGACCGCCACCTCGATGGCCTGGCCGCCATGCGGCCCGATGAAGGTACCATCACCGGAGAAGGTGAGGTCATGGCCTTCATTGGCCTGGGCAGGCACTGCCGCAAGCAGCAATGCGGCAGCGATGGAGCAAGTGGCGCCCCTGGCGACAGAAATGAAGCGTGTCATGAGATACCTCCTTTCGGGAGTTCAGTGGTCAAACAGGTCCATATCACAGCCGCTGTTACCAGCGTAGCTCACGTCGCCCCCTCCGCGGGGGAAGCCGCGGGCCCTGCCCTGTGGCAACATGCAAGACTTCTGCACCCAGCGAAGGAACCGCACCATGTCCGTCCTCGACGACGCCGCCCTGCAGCCCGGCTTTATGGTGATCCACGGCAACCGCCTGGAGTCGCTGCGCGGTCTGGCGGTGGAGTGGATGCGCCGCCATCCGCTTGGGCCGCTGGAGAACGAGACCCTCCTGGTACAGAGCAACGGCATCAGCCAGTGGTTGAAGCTGGCGCTGGCCGAGGACGAGGCCAACGGCGGCGCCGGCATCGCCGCGGCACTCGACGTCACCCTGCCGGCGCGTTTCCTGTGGCAAGCCTATCGCAACGTGCTGGGAGAAGACGCGGTGCCGCCGGTCTCGCCCTTCGACAAGCCGCGCCTGGTGTGGCGGCTGATGCGCCTGCTGCCCGCCCTGCTCGACGCCCCCACCTTCGCGCCCCTGGCACGCTTCCTGAAAGACGACAACGACCTGCGCAAGCGCCACCAGCTGGCCGAGCGCCTGGCCGACCTCTTCGACCAGTACCAGGTCTACCGGGCCGACTGGCTGGCCGCCTGGGCAGCGGGGGACGACATGATTCTCACCGCCCGGGGCGAGACCCGCCCCCTCGACGAGGCGCAGCGCTGGCAGGCCGAGCTGTGGCGTGCGCTTAGAGACGACATCGGCGAAGAGGGCCTGGCCTCCAGCCGCGGGGCGGTGCACGAGCGCTTCCTCGCGGCCTGCCGGACGCTGACGCCGGAACGCCGGCCCCACGGCCTGCCCCGCCGGGTGATCGTGTTCGGCATCTCCTCGCTGCCCGCCCAGACCCTCGAGGCACTGGCCGCCATGGCGCGGGTCAGCCAGGTGCTGCTCTGCGTGCACAACCCCTGCCGCCACTACTGGGCCGACATCATCGAGCACAAGGACCTGCTCCGTGCCGAGCGCAAGCGCCAGCAGCGCCGCCCCGGCATCCCGGCGGACCTCGCCGAGACCGAGCTGCACCTGCACGCCCAGCCGCTGCTGGCCGCCTGGGGCAAGCAGGGCCGCGACTACCTGCGCCTGCTGGACGAGTTCGACGAGCAGCAGGCCTATCGCGGCCTCTTTGAGGGCGAGGCGCTGCGCATCGACCTGTTCGACTCACCGCTGGAGAAGGGAAAAGGTGAGGCCGAACCCAGCCTGCTGCGCCAGCTGCAGGACGACATCCTCGAGCTGCGCCCGCTCGCCGAGACCCGCGAGACCTGGCCCGCCATGGACCCGGCCCGCGACCGCTCCCTGCGCTTCCAGGTCGCCCACAGCGCCCTGCGCGAGGTGGAGATCCTCCACGACCAACTGCTCGCCGCCTTCAGCGAGGACCCCACCCTCAAGCCCCGCGACATCCTGGTGATGGTGCCCGACGTCGACCAGTACGCCGCCGCGGTGCAGGCGGTGTTCGGCCGCCTCGACCCCGACGATCCGCGCCATATCCCCTTCACCCTCTCCGACCAGGCCAGCCGCCACCGCCTGCCGCTGCTGATCGCCCTGGAACAGCTGCTGCGCCTGCCGGAGCTGCGCCTCTCGGTGAGCGACCTGCTCGACCTGCTGGAGGTGCCGGCCATCCGCGCGCGCTTCGCCATCCCGGAGAGCGGCCTGCCCACCCTGCGCCGCTGGATTGAGGGCACCGGCATCCGCTGGGGGCTCGACGCCCGCCAGCGCCAGAGCCTCGACCTGCCGGAAGGCCTCACCGCCAACACCTGGGCCTTCGGCCTGCGCCGGCTGCTGCTCGGCTATGCGGTGGGCGATGCCGCCGAGGGCCACTGGCAGGGCATCGAGCCCTATGACGACATCGGCGGGCTGGAGGCGGCGCTGGCCGGCCCCCTGGTGGCCCTCATCGACACCCTGGAGGCCCAGTGGCAGACGCTGGCCGAGCCCTGCGACGTGGCCACCTGGGGCGAGCGGCTGCGCGGCCTGATGGAAGCCTGCTTCCTGGCCGAGGCCGACCAGGACCTGATGGCGCTGACCCGCCTCGAGCAGGCGCTGGACGCCTGGCAGGAGAGCGCCGAGGAGGCCGGGCTCACCGAGCCCCTGCCGCTCTCGGTGGTGCGCGAGCACTGGCTTGCCCAGGTGGACGAGGCGAGCCTCTCCCAGCGCTTCCTGGCCGGGGCGGTGAACATCGCCACCCTGATGCCGATGCGGGCCATTCCCTTCCGCCACGTCTGCCTGCTGGGCATGAACGACGCCGACTACCCCAGGGTGCAGCGCCCGCTGGACATCGACCTGATGGCTCAGGACTACCGCCCCGGCGACCGCTCGCGACGCGAGGACGACCGCTACCTCTTCCTCGAGGCGCTGCTCTCGGCCCGCGACCGACTGAGCATCAGCTGGGTGGGGCGCAGCATCATCGACAACAGCGAGCAGCCCCCCTCGGTGCTGCTCGGCCAGCTGCGCGACCACCTGGCCCGCGGCTGGCGGCTGGCCGGAAAGGCCGACGATACCGACGGCAAGGCGCTGCTGGCCGCGCTGACCACCGAGCACCCGCTGCAGCCGTTCAGCGCGGAGTACTTCCGCGAAGGATCCAGCCTTGCCACCTACGCCCACGAGTGGCGCGAGCTGCACCGCCCCGATGCCGAGCCCCCGCCGGCCCCGGCCGCGGAGCCGCCGCTGCCTCCCTACCGGCAGGAAAGCCCGCTGACCCTGGCCCAGCTGGGCAACTTCCTCAAGGCGCCGGTGCAGGCCTTCTATAACACCCGGCTCAAGGTCCACCTGGAAACGGAGGCCATGGAACGGCTCGACCACGAGCCCTTCACCCTGGACGGCCTCGACCACTGGCAGTTGCAGCACGCGCTGATCGAGGCGAGCCGCACGGCGGTGGAGGCCGGCGAGCCCCATGAGCCCGCCATGCTGGCTACCCTGGAGCGGCTCGAGCGCCAGGGGCGCCTGGCCATGGGCGGCTTCGCCGAGCAGATGCGCGACAAGCTCGTCGAGCCCATGGAGACCCTCTTCGCGGACTACCGCCAGGTGCTCGAGGCGTGGCCCCACGCCATGGACGAGCCGCTCGGTGTCTCGCTGGACCTGCAAGGGGAGCTGGGCGAGGGCCTAGCGCTTGAGGACTGGCTGGGCGAGCTACGCGTGAATGAGGCCGGCGAGCGCTGCCGGGTGCTGCTCACCACCAGCAGCCTGGTGCACAAGGGCAAGTACCACTGGAAGCACTGGCTCACACCCTGGGTGGCCCACCTCGCCGGCCAGCTGGAGGGGCCCATGACCACCCGGCTGCTCTCCCGTGCCGGCGGCGGCACCCTGGCCCCGCTGCCCGCGGACGCGGCCCGGGCGCACCTCGCCGATATCGCCGCGGCCTGGCAGCTCGGCATGGCCACGCCCCTGCCGCTGGCCCGGGACACCGCCTTCGCCTGGCTGGAGAAGGGCGGCACCCCCGATGCCATGGCCCGCTGCCTCGCCGGCAGGGCCAGCGAGGAGGACGCCAAGGCCTGGAAGGCACTGGACACCGCCTTCCACGGCAGCGGCTACAACGGCGACCACGGCGAGCGCGGCCGCGACCCCTACCTGATGCGCCAGTGGCCGGCGCTCGAGGCGCTGGTCCAGTCGTCGGAAGGTGGCGGCTTTGCCGAGCTGGCCGAGCGGCTCTACGCCCCGCTATTACACGCGGTACGCAAGCCGAGGGAGAAGAAGGGAAATAGCGACAAGGGCAAGGGAGGCCAGGCATGAGCGCACAGGACCAGAAGACGCCCCCGACCCTGGACCCGATCCACCTGCCGCTCACCGGCAGCCGGCTGATCGAGGCCAGCGCCGGCACCGGCAAGACCTTCACCATCGCCCTGCTCTATGTGCGCCTGGTGCTGGGCCCGCGTGACGAGGCCGACGCCGAGAGCTTCCCCCGCGCCCTCACCCCACCGGAGATCCTGGTGGTGACCTTCACCAACGCCGCCACCCGGGAGCTGCGCGACCGTATCCGCGCCCGGCTGGTGGAGGCCGCCGATGCATTTCTAAGTTCCCCTGAGGGTCAGACCCCAAAGTCTGCTGAGGGGTCTGACCCCCTGCTGGCCCTGCGCGACAGCTACCCCCGCGAGCGCTGGCCCGCCTGCGCCCGCCGCCTGCAGCTCGCCGCCGAGTGGATGGACGAGGCCGCGGTCTCCACCATCCATTCCTGGTGCCACCGCATGCTGCGCGAGCACGCCTTCGAGAGCGGCAGCCTCTTCTCCCTGGAGATGAACCTCGACCAGTCGGAGCTGGAGCTCGAGGTCGCGCGGGACTACTGGCGCAGCTTCTACTACGCCCTGGACGCCGAGGCCCTGGCGGTGGTCACCCGCTACTGGGAGACCCCCGACGCCCTGTCCGAGGACGTGCGCCGCCTGCAGGGCGATGCCGACCTGCTGCCCGACGCCCCGCCACCGGCCGGTGCCCTGGCCAGCATGCAGGCCGAGCGCGCACGCCAGCTGGCCGAGCTCAAGGCGCCCTGGCCCGCCTGGCTGGAGGAGCTCGCCGAACAACTGGAGACGGCCGCCACCGCCAAGGCCTTCGACCAGCGCAAGCTCAACAGCAGGAGCCGCGCCGACTGGTTGGCAAAGCTGCGAGACTGGGCCGAGGACCCCGAACTTGCCACCCCGGCGTTGACCGACACCGCCTGGAAACGCCTGACACCCGACGGCATCGCCGAGATCTGGAAGCAGGGCGAGCCGCTGGACCATCCGGCCCTGCACGCCCTGGCCGAGCTGCCCGAGCAGCTCAAAACCCTGCCCGATGCCCACGCCGACCTGCTCGCCCATGCCGTGCACTGGATGCGCGAGCGCCGCGAGCGCATGCAGCAGCGCCGCGCCGAACTCGGCCCCGATGACCTGCTCGAGCGCCTCGATCGCGCCTTTGCGGGCGACGCCGGCGAGGCGCTGGCCGCCCAGGTGCGTCGCCAGTTCCCGGTGGCCCTGGTGGACGAGTTCCAGGACACCGACCCGGTGCAGTACCGGCTCTTCGACCACGTCTACCGGCTGGCCCAGGCGCCGGATCCCGAGGACCCCAGCGCCGTCCTGCTGATCGGCGACCCCAAGCAGGCGATCTACGCCTTCCGCGGCGCCGACATCCACACCTACCTGCAGGCGCGGCGCGACACCGCCGGGCGGCACGTCACCCTGGGCACCAACTTCCGCTCGGCCACCGCCATGGTGGCGGCCGTCAACCGGGTGTTCCGCTTCACCGAATCGCACCCCGCCGGTCGCGGCGCCTTCCTGTTCCGCTCACCCCGGGGCGACAACCCGGTGCCCTTCCTGCCCGTGGCCGCGAAAGGCCGCAAGGACTCGCTGACCCGCGACGGCGCCGCGCTGCCGGCCATGACGCTCTGGCACCTTGAGTCCGGGAACGAAGCGGCTGAAGGGATGAGCAAGGGCGCCTATTTCAAGGAGATGGCCGCGCGCTGCGCCACCCGGATGGCCGAACTGCTGCGCGAGGGCCAGCAGGGACGAACCGGCTTCAATGAACCGGACGAAGCCTTGCGGCCCCTGAAGCCTTCGGACCTTGCCGTGCTGGTCAACAACGCGAACGAGGCCAGGGCGATCCGCGGCGCGCTGCTCGCGCGCGGCATCAAGAGCGTCTACCTCTCCGACAAGGAAGGGGTGTTCGAGACCCCGGCGGCCCTGGAGCTCGAGGTGTGGCTCGCCGCCTGCGGCGAGCCCGACAGCGAGCGGCGCCTGCACGCCGCACTGGCCATGCCCAGCCTGGGCATGGGCCTCCACGATCTCGACACCCTGCAGCACGACGAGCTGGCCTGGGAGGAGCGTGTGCTGCAGTTCCGAGGCTACCACCGCCAGTGGCAGCGCCAGGGGGTGCTGCCCATGCTGCACCGGCTGCTGGCCGACTTCGCGGTGCCCACCCGGCTGCTTGCAAAGCGGGACGAATCAGCGAGCGGGATGCAGCACAAGGCGCACGGAGCACAGGAAGCGAGACATAACGAGGGGTTAGGCGAGCTTTCGAGCACCGCGCAACGCAGTGATGCGCCCGCACAGCGATTCGTCCACGGGGAGCGGCACCTGACGGACCTCCTGCACCTAGGCGAGCTGCTGCAGGAAGCCAGCGCCGAGCTGGACGGCGAGCATGCCCTGCTGCGCTATCTCAGCGAGGCGCGCGCCCAGCCCCCGGCGCAGGCCGACACCCACCGCCTGCGCCTGGAGAGCGACGCCGATCTGGTGCAGGTGATCACCATCCACAAGTCCAAGGGCCTCGAGTATCCGCTGGTCTTCCTGCCCTTCATCTGCGCCTTTCGCGAGAAGAAGGCCAGCGACCTGCCGCTCACCTGGCACGATGAGGCGGGCCGCCGTCAGCTCTCGCTGGAGGCCGACGACACGGTGCTGGCCCGCGCCGACGACGAGCGTCTGGGCGAGGACCTGCGCAAGCTCTACGTGGCCCTGACCCGCGCCCGCCATGCCACCTGGCTGGGCATCGCTCCGCTCAAGGGGCTGGAGCGCAGCGCCATCGGCCAGGTGCTGACCGCAGGAGAACCGCTCTCGCCACTCTCGACAGCCGGCCTGCTCGACGCCCTCTTCCCCCTCGCCCAGGGGGCAGAGGAGACGGAGCTGGCGGTGGCGCCGGCGCCCGAGCCCGATGATCGAGTGGTGCCCATCGAGGCCCATGACGAGGCCCTGCGCGAGGCGCTCACCCCCACTCGACGCGCCCGGGAGCACTGGTGGATCGCCAGCTACTCGGCGCTGCGCCTGGGCGGCGAGCGCATCCGGGGTGGGGAGGAAGCGCCCGAGACCGCGCTCCTGCCCTCGATTTTGATAGCAGAGCCCGAGACTGCGCTCTTTATGGAAGAGCCCGAGACTGCTCTTGAAGCCACCGCGCGGGAGATGCGCGACGAGCCCCAGGACCCGGCCCAGCCTGTCCAGCCGACGAGTGACGGTTCGCTCCACCGCTTCCCCCGCGGCCCGGCGGCCGGCACCTTCCTGCACGGCCTGCTGGAGTGGGCCGGACACGAGGGCTTTTCACGGCTGGCCGCCGAGCCCGAGCGCCTGGACGACACCCTGGCGCGGCGCGCCAACCTGCGCGGCTGGCGCGAGCGAATCCCGGCGCTGCAGGCCTGGCTGCGCGGGCTGCTGGAAAGCGAGCTGCCGGTGCCGCAGGCCCCGGAAGGGCCGGTGGCGCCGCTGCGCCTCGACCGGCTGGAGAGCGCTCACTACCAGGTGGAGCTGGAGTTCTGGTTCGCCGCCCACCAGGTCGACACCGCTCGCCTGGACGCCCTCGTGAGCGCTCACACATTGAACGGCGCCGCCCGGCCGGCGCTGGAGCGCGACCGGCTTAACGGCATGCTCAAGGGCTTCATCGACCTGGTGGTGGAGCACGAGGGGCGCTTCTACGTGCTGGACTGGAAGTCCAACCACCTGGGCCGCGACGACGACGCCTACGCCGAGACCGCCATGGCGGAGGCGGTGCGCGAGAAGCGCTACGACCTGCAGTACTGCCTCTACCTGCTGGCCCTGCACCGCCTGCTCAGATCGCGGCTGCCGGACTACGACATCGACCGCCACCTGGGCGGCGCGCTCTACGTCTTCCTGCGCGGCCAGCACGCGCCCTCGCGCGGCGTGCACCGCGAGCGCCCGCCCCGTGTGCTGATCGAGCAGCTGGACGCCCTGTTTCGCGCCCCGGAGGCACAGCCATGAGTGATCGAGCAAAAACCATGCGCGACAGAGAAACCGCCATGAGTGACGACATCTCTACCGCCGAGGCCCTGCGGGAGGCCCAGGCGCTGTTCGCCCTGCTCGACCGCTGGGTGGCCCGCGGCTGGCTGCGCGCCCTGGACCGCGCCTTCGCCGCCTTCCTGGCCCGCGAGGTGCCCGACGCCCCTGCCCCGCTGCTGCTGGCCGCGGCACTGGCCAGCCACCAGCTCGGCCGCGGCCATGTCTGCCTGGACCTCGAACGCACCCTCGCCGAGCCGGATCTGGCGCTCTCGCTGCCCCCGGAAGGCGACAGCCTGGAGGACCCGCCGCCACGACCCAGCCAGCTGCTCGGCGAGCTAACGCTGGTCGACTGGCAGCAAGCGCTCACTCATCCGCTTGTCGTCGGCCACGGCCCGGGCAACACCCCGCTGGTGCTCGACGGCACCCGGCTCTACCTGCGCCGCTACTGGCAGCACGAACGCTCGATCCAGCAGCACATTGCTTCCAGACTGGACAAGGAACCCTGTAGGAGCGCAATTCATTGCGCGAATGGCGCCGACAGGCGCCCGGCGGAAGCCACCCACACCTCCGACCCCACCACCCTGGCGACCGCCCTCTCCGCCCTCTTCCCCACCAGCGACACCCTGGACTGGCAGAAGGCCGCCTGCGTCCTGGCCGCCCGCTCGCCCTTTGCGGTGATCACGGGCGGCCCCGGCACCGGCAAGACCACCACCGTGGTCAAGCTGCTCGCCCTGCTGCAGGCCCTGGCGCTGGGCGACGGCCGCCGCCCGCTGCGCATACGCCTGGCCGCCCCCACCGGCAAGGCCGCCGCGCGGCTCAACGAATCCATCGCCGGACAAGTCAGCTCGTTGCAACTGGATGGCCTGGCCCCACTGCTGGCTGCCTACGAGAAAGATGAGGGCAGCAACCCATTGTGGGAGCCCAATTTATTGGGCGATGGCAGTGTCAGCAGGCTCAGATCCGCCATCCCCACGAAGGTCACCACCCTGCACAGGCTTTTGGGTTCCAGGCCCGATACCCGCCACTTCCGCCACAACGCCCGCAACCTCCTGCCGCTGGACGTGCTGGTGGTGGACGAGGCCTCCATGGTCGACGTGGAGATGATGGCCGCCCTGCTCGATGCCCTGCCGCCCCGCGGACGCCTGGTGCTGCTGGGCGACAAGGACCAGCTCGCCTCGGTGGAAGCCGGCTCGGTGCTGGGCGACCTCTGCGCCCGGGCCGAGGGCGGCCACTACACGCCCGAGACTGCCGACTGGCTCACCCGCGCCACCGGCCAGGCGCTGCCCGCGGAGATGCTCGACGCCAAGGGTGCCCCGCTGGATCAGGCCATTGCCATGCTGCGGCACAGCCACCGCTTCGACGCCGAGAGCGGCATCGGCCAGCTGGCCGGCACGGTCAATCGAGACGCCCCGGGAAAGGAGAAACGCGCCGCGATCCGTGGCGTGCTCGAGCACGGCTATGCCGACCTCTCGCACCTCAAGCTCGAGACCGACCACGACCGCCGTCTGGAACGGCTGGTGGTCTCGGGCCACCACGAGGGATTTCCCCATGCCGGCGAGGGGCGGGTTCTGAAAGAGGGCCAGCCGCTACCGCCGCCGGTGGGCTATCGCCACTACCTGCAGGTGATGACAGCCGCCGCGCCGCAGGCGGTAACGGATGGCGAGATCGACCGCGAGGCCCTGGACGACTGGGCCCGCGCGGTGCTGGCCGCCCACGGCCAGTTCCAGCTGCTCTGTGCGCTGCGCCGCGGCCCCTGGGGCGTGGAGGGCCTGAACGAGCGCATCCGCGTCGCGCTGGAGAGGGAAGAGTTGATCGACACCGGCGACGGCCGCCGGCTCTGGTATCCCGGCCGCCCGGTGCTGGTGACGCGCAACGACTACGGGCTGGGGCTGATGAACGGCGATATCGGCATCACCCTCTCGCTGCCCCAGGCCATGGCCTCAACCGACGGCACCAACCGCGGCCCCGCACTGCGTGTGGCCTTCCCCGCCGGGGACGGCAGCGGCCAGATCCAGTGGGTGCTGCCCAGCCGCCTGCAGGCAGTGGAAACGGTCTTCGCCATGACGGTGCACAAGTCCCAGGGCTCGGAGTTCACCCACACCGCCCTGCTGCTCCCCGACGCCCCCAACCCGATCCTCACCCGGGAACTGGTCTATACCGGCATCACCCGCGCCCGCCACTGGCTCACCCTGGTCGAGACCGGGCGCGGCCAGCTCTTGGACGCCGTGGAGCGGCGCGTGATGCGGGTGAGTGGGTTGGGAAAGGTGTAGTGAAATCGGGGACAGACACTCATTTTCCTGACACTTCGACCCCACCATAAAACACTACCCACCCCTCGATATCCTTCAACTCCTCCAGCGGCTTCTCATAGCTCCACGCCACATCCTTGTGCTCACCAAAGGAGAAGTAGCTGGCATCGCCCTTGAACGGGCAGTGGGTCTCGGTCTCGGAGGGCGTCAGCAGGTCCATGCGCACGTCGTCGCGGGGAAGGTACTGGCGCGGCGGGTAGCCGCGTTCGCGCAGCTCGATGGCGCGGGTGGTGTCGGCAAGCAGGGTGCCGTCGATGACGACCTGCACGCGGCGGGAATGCGGGTGCAGGGTGATGCGGGGCTCTGAGGCGTCCGTGGCCATGGTGCCTTCCCTTGCGTTATGAACGGTGTCGTACTGACGTCGTGAGATTCAGCCTAGCAGCGAAGAATGCGTCGTCACGTGTATCAGACCAACGGACCGGCGCGGAATGATCCTGCCAGTAGGTGATCGGTCCCCGAGGCGGACAGCCCTAGTCGGTATCGAGATTCACGGCGCGGCGCTCGGCTGCCTCGCCATAGAAGAGCGCGCAGTTGCGACCGCCGTGCTTCGCCGCGTAGAGCGCCTGGTCGGCCTCGGCCATCAGCTGGTTCGGTGCCTGGCTGACATCGTCGCCCTGGCGGGCAACCCCGAGGCTGATCGACATCGCCACCTTCAGCGGCGGCTCGTCTTGCGACATTTCCACCAGGAAAGGCTCCGCGGCGATGCGTCGTCGCAGGCGCTCGGCCAGTGCCATGGCCTGGTCATCCCCCAAGCCGCCGACCAGGACGGCAAATTCCTCGCCGCCCAGACGCACCAGACCGTCATCCGGGCGAAGCTCGTGGCGAAGTCGACCCACCATCATTCGCAGCAGCGCATCGCCGACCAGATGACCATGGGTGTCGTTGATCTCCTTGAAATGGTCGATATCAAGGAGGATGAGGTGGCGGAGCCCGGTCACCGGGCCGATCGTCTCGAGATGCTCGTCCATGCCACGCCGGTTGAGGGCACCGGTCAGGGCGTCCAGCTGAGAGGCGGCGAGCGCCTGCTCTTCATCCTGCTTGCGCCGGCTGATATCGAGCACCAGTCCGGCGATAGCGACCGGCCGGCCCGACTCGTTGCACTGGATCTCGCCGATGATCTCGTGCCAGAGCCACGACCGGTCGGCCAGCCTCAGCCGCGCATCCAGGCGGAACTGGGCAGACTCGGCAGCGCGCCAAAGGTCCCTCAAACATGCCCGCAGCGCCGCGCGATCCTCGGAGTGTAGACGGGCGAGCAGGCGTCGCAAGGGCACCCGCGGATACGTCTCGGGGTAGCCCAATACCGTCTTGAGCGCCTGGGAACACCAGACCCGCCCGTTACGAAGGCTGATTTCCCAGACACCACAGTTGGCCACCTTGTGAAACAGTTCGATCTGGCGGGAGCGATGGTTGAGTTGGTAGCGGTAAAGGGCCGCCGCGATCAGCTGACCGGCGGCCTCGAGCAGGTCGAGACCCGGCCCTCGCCAACTGACGGGGCGCTCACAGTCATCGATGCCCAGGGTGCCCCACCAATGACCGTTGACGAAGATGGGCACCGTGGCCATGGACTGGATCGACTGGCCTGCGAGATCACGCCGAAACGGCCCTTCTGGCATAACCGGGATACAGAAATCATGAGACAACCCGGCCTGGCGCTCCTCGACCAGACGACGATAGACGGGATCCTCGACCGCTGCGGAAAAGAAGCGAAACCGGTTCTGGTTGAGCTGCCGATAGCGCTCCGATGACGCCCACTCGAAGACATAATCCTGGACCACGGCATCGGACTGCACTTCCAGAAGCTGGAAGATCCAGACACGACTCGCCCCGGTGACGGGGCCAATCTCCGCCAGTAACCGGTCGACGCCCTCCGCCCATTGATCGGCACTCATCAGGGAGCGGCCACCTCGGCTGAGCGCCGCCAGACAGTCCGCAGTATCGATCGGGACAGGAGCGGCCGAGGCCATCTCCGCAGGGCACGCTGGTGGACCTGACACGGTACAAGCATCCTGTACGTCAAGGAGGGCTTGACAGCTTCGCTGATCGCGGCCGGGATGCCAAGTCTGCCGGCCTGCGTCTATCACACATCCCGCGTCAGGGTGTCGTCTTCATTTTCAGTCGATCCGCCGGCGGGATATGCCACACTGATCATATCGCTATCTGCCGGCTCGCCGGCAGGCTATCTTCAAGGTTCCATGAATTGCAGAACGAGAAGGAGTGCCCCCATGAGCAACAAGGATGCCTACGAGCAGAAGCTGCAGGCCAAGCTGGAAGAGATGCAGGCCGAAGTCGACAAGCTGAAGGCCAAGGCGAATGAAGCAGAAGCCGATGCGCGTATCGAGCGGGAGGAGGAGATCGATCGGCTCGAGGCGAAGCGCGAGGAGATGCGCAAGAAGCTCGAGGAGTTGCGCCATTCCAGCGACGACGCCTGGGACGACATCAAGGCCGGAGCGGAGCGCGCCTGGGATTCCCTCAACGAGTCTTTCGAGAAGGCGCGTTCTCGCTTCAAGAAATGATCCTGCGGCGCGCCTGAACCTGAGCGTTACTCAGCCTCGGTAGTATGCCCCCCGTGCGGTCAGTCTCGCCCCAACGCCCGTCGCACCGCCTGTTCGGCATGGATAGAAGTGGTGTCGTAGAGCCTGACCTCGGTATCCCCCGCCTGAATCAGCAACCCGATCTCGGTACAGCCCAGGATGACTCCCTGGGCGCCTTGCTTGGCCAGGGCGTGCACCACCTCGAGGTAGGCGGCCCTGGATTCCGGGGTGATGACTCCCTGGCAGAGCTCCTGGTAGATGACGGCATGAATCACTTCCCGCTGCGCTTCATCGGGCACCAGTACCTCGATGCCGCGCGCCTCGAGCCTGTCGCGATAGAACGCCTGCTCCATCGTGAAGCGGGTCCCCAGTAGTCCCACGCGAGTCACGCCGTCATCCTCCAGCACGCTGGCCGTGGCATCCGCGATGTGCAGCAAAGGAACCGCTACCGCGCGCTCGAGCTGCGAGGCGACCTTGTGCATGGTGTTGGTACAGAGCACGAGGAAGTCTGCCCCGGCGGCTTCCAGCGCCAGGGCCGCCGCGCCGAGTATCCGGGCGGTGCCCTCCCAGTCGCCACGGTGCTGCAGGGTCTCGATCTCGGCGAAATCGACGCTGTAGAGCACCAGCCGGGCCGAGTGCAGGCCACCCAGTTGCTCTCTCACCTGCTGGTTGATGAGGCGGTAATAGGTCTGGGTGGACTCCCAGCTCATGCCGCCGATCAGCCCGATGGTCTGCATGGAGGTTCCCCGCTGGCCGTGAACATTTCGCTAGCTTGCCTCTCCAGGGGCGAGATGTCATCGCCCACGGGAACACCCGTTTGCTGGTGCTCACGGGACGATTTCCGTCAGAAATGGCCGATGAGGCATTAATCCTCTCGACCAGTCTCCCTAAAAGCTCCCGAAATCGGCGATAATGCCGGCATGAGTTATCGCATCCACACCGAATCGAATGGCCATGACGGCGCCACCGAAGCCGGGAAATTCCTGCTTGACGGGTGGTTGACGGCATGAAGCCGGCATCGCTCGCCCTCCAGGACCGGCTGCTGCCCGGCGTCTCCCGGACGTTCGCCCTGACCATTCCGCAATTGCCGGTGTCCCTGCGCCCGGCCATCACCAATGCCTATCTCCTGTGCCGAATTGCCGACACGGTGGAAGACAGCACCGAGATGGCGCCCGGCGAGAAGGACGCCCACTATCGGCGCCTGCTGGCAGGACTGGATAACGCCACCGCCGCCAACGATTTCTCCTCAGCGTTGCTCGGCACCGGCCTGGTGCAGGATCCGCTGGAATGCGAGCTGGTCGCCCAGACGCCCGGCGTGCTGCTCGCCTTCGGCGAACTGCCGGGTGCTCAACAGGCGGCACTGCGCGACTGCCTCACCACCATGTGCCATGGCATGGCCCGTTTCGAACGCCTGAAGAACCCGCATGGCCTGCCGGACAGTGGCTGCCTGCGCGACTACTGTTACGTGGTCGCCGGCTGTGTCGGGGAAATGCTGACCCGCCTGTTCGCCGATACCCATCCGCGAATTCGCGAACAGCAGGAGGAGCTGCACCACCTGTCCGTGGCCTTCGGTCAGGGGCTGCAGATGACCAATATCCTTAAGGACGTCTGGGATGACCGCCAGCGCGGGATATGCTGGCTACCGCGTGATGTCTTCGAGGCGCGTGGCATCGACCTGGAGCAGACAGATGACTGGCAGGATCACCGGGGCTATCGAGAAGGCATTCACTATCTGGTGGCCGTCGCCCATCATCACCTGAAGCTGGCGCAGGAATACACGCTGCGCATTCCGGCCTCAGAGATCGGCATTCGGCGTTTCTGCAGCTGGTCAATCGGCATGGCACTCGCCACGCTGCGAAAGATCACCGCCCATCCGGGCTATACCGCCGGCGAGCAGGTCAAGATCTCGCGCCGGCACCTGCGCCTGATCGTCGCCACGAGCAATCTCTCGATAGGCAGCGATACGCTGCTGCGTGGGGTGTTTCGGCTGGGAGGCCAGCGACTGCCCAGTGTCCCGGAACAGGACATCGGCCAGCTGCTGGCGGGGCACGTTTCGGGGAATTACCCCACTTGACCCGACGGCCCTGAGGGTTCGCTTTCGCGACGCGTATCAGCGCGCTCGCTGCGCGGCATCATGGAGACTCAGGCCGACTCGGGGCGCTCGAGGTACGCCGCGATGGTGTCCTTCAGCGCGAGGCGCTTCTTGCGGACATCTTCTTCGATGTGGGTGGCAACCGGCTCGATTTCCGTCTCCATGCGATGGACCTGCCGATTCAGCTCGTGATACTCCTCGGCCAGATTCGCGAAGTGCGCGTCAGACTGCTTGAGGTCGTGGATGCGTTCGGCATGCGCGGGAAACTCTTCAGCAAGTTCGTGCGGCGTATGGCTCATGGTGACTCCCGAGTTGATGATAGTAAGTGTGCAAATCAATACCGACCCTATCAGTAACCCTGACCTGTCGGCCAGTCGGTAGGTTATCCGCATGACCTCGTCGAGTCGCGCAGGCTGCCGTGCCGTCGCGGGCAGATACCGCGACAGGGGCAGGATGGTGCCCTTTCTTTCCGATTTCTCGCTTGACACCACCCGGCACTGCACATTTAAATGCGCCATCTTTAGATAGATCGGTCTATACAGGAAAATCATCGATGCCCGCCTCCAAGCGCGACCAGCTGCTTGCCACCGCCGAGCGCCTCTTCCACGAGCAGGGATTCCACGCCACCGGGATCGACCGCATCGTGGCGGCCGCGGGAGTGGTACGCATGACGCTCTATAACCACTTCGCTTCCAAGGAGGCCCTGGTGGCGGCTGTCCTGGCGGCCCGCCATGAGCGCTTCATCAGCAGCGTCGATGCGGCGGTGGCCTGCGCCTCGCCGGGCCAGGCAACGCTAGCCCTGGTGGAGGCGCATGGCGACTGGCTGGAACGCTACAGCCAGCATGGCTGCATCATGGCCAAGGCGATGGGGGAGTTCGCCGAGCACAACCCCGAGATCCATGCCCTGGCGGCGGCGGCCAAGACCGACCTGCTGGCACGCCTGGAGGCCGCCGTGGAACGCGATGGGTTGAGCCACCAGACCGGCCTGGCGCGAGCCGTCTTCCTGGTGCTGGAAGGCAGCAATACGGCGGTCGCCCTGCTGGGCGCGCAAACGGCCCTGGCCGACACTAGAGCGGTGGTCGACACCCTGCTCGCAACCGCCCGGAGCGACATCCGATGAAAACTCTCTCCCCTCTCGGCATGGCCGCCCTCGGAAGCGGGATAATTGCCATCACCTACGGGCTGGCCCGCTTCGTGTTCGGGCTCTTCCTGCCCGCGATGCGCGACGAGCTGATGATCACCCCCACCATGGCGGGGGTGATCGGCGCCCTGCCGTTCCTGAGCTTCGTGTTCGCCATCCTCGCCGCCACCTGGGTGACGCGCCATCTCGGGATTCGCCGCACGGGGGTCGCAGCCGCCGGCCTGGCCGGGATCGGGCTGGTGACGATCGCCCTGGCGCCGTCTTCGCTGGTGCTGGCCGCCGGCGTGCTGATCTGCGGGATCAGCACCGGGCTGTCGTCGCCGGTGATGGCGGAGACGGTTCACAAGGTCGTGCCGTTCGCCCTGCGCGGACGGGTCAACGCCACCATCAATGCGGGCACCAGCCTGGGGATCGCGATTGCCATGCCGGCGGTGCTGATCTGGGCGGAGGCCTGGCGCAGCGCCTATATCGGGTTCGCCGCCCTGGCGGTTCTGGGCACCCTGGCGGCCCTCTGTTACCTGCCCAAGGAAGACCGCGTCTCACCGGCGGGCCCCCGTCCGGTCGCCCTGCAGGCGAGCCGTGAGCAATGGCTCGGGATCGCGCGGCTGAGCGGCCTGGCCGTCGGCATGGGAGGGGTGAGTGCGGCCTACTGGGTATTTGCCCCCGATGCGGTGATCAATGCCGG
This sequence comes from Halomonas lysinitropha, assembly GCF_902500215.1. Lineage (GTDB taxonomy): Bacteria > Pseudomonadota > Gammaproteobacteria > Pseudomonadales > Halomonadaceae > Halomonas > Halomonas lysinitropha. The sequence goes on along the minus strand of NZ_CABVOU010000027.1, from coordinate 172,655 downwards.
GGGGCTCGCGCCGAGCCAGACCGCCTGGATGTGGCTGGCGGTCGGTCTCGGCGGGCTGTTGGGGGCAGGCGCCGGAGATCTCATCTCGCGCTTCGGACCGGCCGCCAGCCACGCTGCCGGTCTCGTGGTGACCTCCGCCAGCCTCGCGCTGCTGGCATTGGATCCCGGCAACTTCGCCCTCGCCCTGGTATCCGCGGCCCTGTTCGGCGCCGGTTACATGACCCTCAGCGGTTTCTACCTGGTCAGGAGCACCCAGATCATGACCGAGGCGCCCTCCTTCGCCCCGGTGCTGCCGCTGCTCGCCACCTCGGTTGGCCAGGTCGCCGGCTCGCCGCTGGCCGGCTGGCTGGTCGGGACAGAAGGCCATGTCACCGCCTTCATGCTCTTCGCCATCCTGGGACTCGCCGTTGCCGGGGTAGGGACATGGTTACTCAAGGAGCGAGGCGCTGCCGTCGTGGCACCCCTCTGAGCTCAATCTCATATCCGATAGAGGCGAGGGCGCTCTCGCCCTTCTACAACGAAAATGCCGGCGAGATCGACACGGTCGGGGGGGGCCCCCCCCCCCCCGGGGGGGGCCCCCCCCCCCCCCCCCGGGGGGGGCCCCGACTACGCGCCCCTGCTTGCCCCTCCCGGGGCAAGGTGTCATCGTCTGCCAGAAGTGATCATCCACCCGACCATGGGAGAGTATGCCTTGTTCATTGCCATGAACCGTTTCCGGGTCAATCCTGAGAGAGTCGAGGAGTTCGAACAGATCTGGCTGGAGCGGGAGACTCACTTGCAGGGCCTGCCCGGTTTTGTCGAGTTCCACATGCTGCGCGGCCCCGAGAAGGAGGATCATGTGCTCTACGCCTCCCACACCGTCTGGCGCTCGCGCGAGGATTTCGAGGCCTGGACGCACTCCGAGGCATTTCGGGCGGCGCACGCCAATGCCGGCCAGAGCAAGCGCGAGGGGCTCTACCTGGGCCCGCCGAGTTTCGAGGGCTTCGAGGTCATCCAGACGATCGGAGACACGAACAACACCTGAACCCCGCTGCCCCGCGCCAGCCAAGAGGCTTTCATGCGAAAGATCCTGCTCGTCGACAACGGCTCCCTGCGGCCCCAGGCCACGCTCAACCTGCGCCGCCTGGCCCGGGCCTTGAGCCAGACCACCGGCCACGAGGTCGAAGCCGCCTCCCTGCTGCACTCCTACAAGATCCCCGCGGAAGAGCTGGAGGGGCGCAAGGCGGTGTCGCTGGGGCCGCTGGCCGAACAGTTTGCGGCACAGGGCACGAACGAGCTGGTCATCCTGCCCTTCTTCTTCGGCCCCAGTCAGGCGTTGACCCGCTATTTGCCGGAGCGGCTGGCCCAAGTGCAGGCCCAATACCCGCAGTTGAGCATCAAGGTGGCGCTGCCACTGGTCGATACCCAGGCGCCGCTGGACCTGCGCCTGGCGCAGCTGCTGGCCGACAACGTCCGCGAGCGGATGGAGGGCCCCTCGCCGCCGAAGGTGGTGCTGGTCGATCACGGCAGTCCGATTCCCGAGGTCACGGCGGTGCGCAACTATCTGGCCGGCCAGCTCAGCGTGCTGCTCAGCGACGAGGCCAGCTGCGTCACCTTTGCTTCCATGGAGCGCCGCGAGGGCGAGGCCTACCGCTTCAACGAGCCGTTGCTGGTCGACCTGCTGGCCTCGCCGGCCATGGCCGACAGCGAGGTGATACTCGCCATGCTGTTCCTCTCTCCGGGACGCCACGCCGGTGAAGGCGGCGACATTGCGGAAATCTGCGAGCAGGCCATGGCGCAGTCGCCCGGCCTGCGCGTCACCACGACGCGCCTGGCGGGTGAACACGACGCCATCCTGGAGGTGCTCACGACGCGTCTGTCCGAGGGTCTGGTCGGCTCACCGCTGCTGCTGGACCTCCCGGGCAGCCACTGAGACCGCGAAGTCACTCAGCGAGAGTGCCGCCAACGGGCCGGCGTTCCAGGATAGAAAGAGTCTTTACGGCATAGAGCTCAAGGAGGTGCCATGCCCGAGAAGCCCACGAGATCACTCAACCCCGCCCTGGAACGCCTTCACCTGGCGTGGGACCTGTTCGTCATCACGCTGGTGGTCGCCAACCTGACCCTGCTGCTGTTCGACAGCCTCTTCCTGCTGGCTCCGCTGAACGCCGCCTTCGAGGCCACGGCCCCGGGGCTGCACGAAAGCTACAGCCAGGTCATTCGAGCCAACTTCATCGCCATCGATCTGGCGTTCGTGGCCATCTTCCTGCTTGATGTGCTGCTGGGCTGGGCAGTGGCCATCGCCGAGCGGCGCTATCACCGCTGGTTCTTCTATCCCTTCGTGCACTGGTACGACGTGCTCGGCTGCATTCCGGTGGGCGGCTTTCGGCTGCTGCGCATCCTGCGGGTCATCACGCTGCTGCACCGCCTGCAGCGGCTGGGCCTGATCGACGTTCGCGGCTGGTACCTCTATGGCGTGATCGCCAAGTATTACGACATCCTGCTGGAGGAGCTCACCGACCGCATCGCCCTTCGCCTGCTCGACAACGTCCAGTCTCAGGTCCGCTCCAGCGACGGGTTCTCCAGCCGGATGGTGGAGCAGGTGGTGAGACCCCGCCAGCAGGCGCTGATCCATGAGATCAGCCAGCGCCTGGAGGCCATGGCGGGTAACGCCTACACCCACAACCGACCCGACATCCTGCGCTATGTCCGCGGCCTGGTCGGCCGGACCCTGGCGGAGAGCCCGGAGATTCGCCGACTGGAGCGTCTGCCGCTGGGCAGCCAGCTCACTCGGGGGCTCGAAGCCTCGTTATCCGACCTGGCGTGCCGGCTGGTCAACGAGGCCCTGCAGGGGCTGCAGTCGCCGGAGTTCACCGTGCTGGTGGAGCAACTGGCCGAGAGCGGCTTCGATGCCTGGCTACGAACCGACGCTCACACCGAACAGGTCAGCGAGCAGGTGCTGGTGGACATGCTTGAGCTGCTCAAGGCGCAGATCGCGGTCAAGGACTGGAAGCACAAATATGCATGATCCCGCCTGCGGCCCGGGGAAAATCAAGGTATCCCTTCACCGCTCCGCCATCAGCCGTTCAAGCTCCTGCCGATAGGCCGCCTCGTGGCGTGCCGGGGTGGCGGGAAAGCGGCCGAGCGCTACCGCCAGCTCGAAGAAGCCCTGCCGGGGCAGGTCGCCGCGGCGGCTGACCACCAGGGCGGCGATCAGCGGGCGGCCAGCGGCCACGTCCTCATGCATCAGCGCTTCCAGGGCCAGGGCGACGCGCTGGATGGTGCCCGGCGGGGTTAGCCCCAGCGCCTCGGCGGCCTGCTGGTAGGTGATCGGCACCGCCGCGTCGGGCAAATCCATCAACAGATCTCGCAGTCGTGAAGGCAGTTCGCTCTCCTCGGTCACACTCTTTCTCTCCATCGCTGTGTCGTCGGTTGCCATCACAATGGCAGGTGCAGGATGGCGCCACGCAGGCCATGCGCGTCGGCCCACAGCTTACCCAGGGTGATAGGCAGGCGGAAGCGGCGCTTGCCCGCCGCACCGGGGTTGAACAGCAGCCGGTCTGCCTGCCATTCGTTAAGCGGCTTGTGGGAGTGGCCGTGGAGCACCGCATCGCAGGGAGTGGCCGGGTCGAACTCGGCCAGGATATGCACCAGGTGCAGGCGCCAGCCGTTGACGGTGAGGTCGCGGGTCATCGGCAGCGCCTCGGCCCAGGACGCGGTGTCGATGTTACCGCGCACCGCCGCCACCGGGGCCAGTGTGCCCAGCCGCTCGAGGAGGGCGGCGTCTTCCTGCTTGCTGCCCACATCGCCCAGATGCAGGATCAGCCCGCAGTCCTCCAGCAGCGTCAGCGCCTCGGGGCGCAGCAGCCCGTGGGTGTCGCTGATGACGCCGACCGGCTGCTCTATCGTGATGGCCTGCATGGCAACGGTCCTCAGGGCAAGACCTAGGCGACCGATGATAGCCGCTGGCAGCGATCACCACATCAAGAAAGCCGACAGAACGCATTGTCTGTCGGCTTTTCCGGTCACTGGCTTCAGGCCTGGCGTCTCAGAGGCTGGTCATGCTTGCATCGATCAGCGGGGTGATCCGCCGGACGCTGGCGCGTCGGTTGACCTGGCTGGGCCCCTGCGTATCCAGTTTCAGGAAGCGTTCACCATAGCCCTGCACGATCAGGTTTTCCGGAGGAATGGCGAAGTATTCGGTCAGTGCCAGGGCAACGGCCTCCGCTCGCCGATCGGACAGCCCGAGATTCATCAGGTCCGATCCAACCGCATCGGAATGGCCTTCAACCAGGAAGATTTCACTCGGATTCGCTTCGATGACCTCGGCCATGGTCCTCCCGATCAGCCTCAACGCTTCGGCCTCGGAAGACTGGATGGCCGACGAACCGGTAGCGAACTGGACAACGTCGAGATCGATACGCGGCATCATGGCGCGAACGCGAGAGCTTTCGCGTACCTGGCGGAGCGTGAAGGCCTGTTCAAACTCCTGTACCGGCGGCGCCAGCAGTGTCTCGCGCAGGACCTCCTCATCGGCACGGCGGTAATCGACCACGTAGCGATCTTCCGGCAGGTCATAGTAGACGGGAGGCAGGGATTCCTCGATGTCGACGGAAGAGGTCCAGCTATCGGCCTTGCTCGTTTCGTCGATCAGCACGATAGCGGTGTCATCGGGTAGATAGCGTGTGCGCTTGAGCACGAAGCCACCGGAATCGCGAACGGTGACGACCCGGCTGCCATTGTCGCGGGTAATGGTGGAGCGGGTGATGCCATCGTCAAACGCTTCGGTCGTCTCGGTGACCCCGGGACGACGCAGCAGGAGATTCTCGTCCTTGCGCACATGCAACTCGCCGTCGCGCTCGACGATCATGCGGTCGCCTTGATCCGCGACGACCCGTCCACCGAGTTGGGGAACCAGGACCCCGACGACGGCACCCGCCGCCGCGGCTCCCAGGTATTTCCATATCTGGTTGTCGTCATCGTCTGCTTCGTCTGAGGACGTGGCCTTGACCTCCTCGTCGCTGGTCCGGGTGGATTCCGAGGTCACGACCGTTTCGGATGACATGCTGGCTTGCTTGGTATCGAGGGCGGCGACTGCCGCCAGGGCATCCGCCTCGGCCTCGGCCAGGGCCTTCGCGTCGGCCTTGTCGCTGGCCTGCTGCTCGGCGAGGGCTTCTGCCTCGGCCTTGTCGATGGCTTCCTGCTCGGCGACGGTGTTTGCCGCGGCCTGTTCGATGGCTTCCTGCTTGGCCAGGGCGTCGGCCTCGGCCTGATCGGCGGCCTCCTGCTCGGCGAGGGCGTCAGCCTCAGCCTGGGCAACGGCTTCCTCTTCGGCCAGGGCCTCTGCCTCAGCCTTATCGGCGGCTTCCTCCTCGGCCAGGGCCTCTGCCTCGGCTTTCTCGATGGCTTCCTGCTCAGCCTGGGCGTCAGCTTCAGCCTGAGCCTCTGCCTGGGCGATAGCTTCTTGATCGGCTACGGCGTCTGCCTCAGCCTGGGCAACGGCTTCCTCTTCGGCCAGGGCCTCTGCCTCGGCTTTCTCGATAGCTTCCTGCTCAGCCTGGACGTCTGCTTCAGCCTGAGCCTCTGCCTCGGCCTGAGCGATGGCTTCCTCCTCGGCCAGGGCCTCTGCTTCGGCCTGGGCAACGGCTTCCTGCTCGGCGAGGATTTCTTCCTCTGTTTTGTCAGCAGGTTCCGTAAGCTGAGTAAGTAACATGACCTCCGTGTCGGCAGTCGACGGCAGGGACGTCTGGGCAAAGCCCGGGCTCATCAATGAGAGCGAGGCCAGAATGACCGCGGGCTTCCTGAAAAGGCGCATGCGATGTTTCATATCGATTCTCCAGAATCGGAACTGCCCGGACAAGATGCCGGCTGTCTGCCATCAACGGCGCCAGCGCAGTTTCCTTCACGATGTTGATGATTGAGGAAAACCCGGCGGGATAGCTCGTGCGCTAGCTGTTCTCGGGAATGGTTTTGGCCAGGAAGAGTGGCGTGATCCTTGTTGAACAACGCCTTATCGTTAAAGGGTCGATACGGCGAACCGTAATGGGAGGGTTCCGACTTCCCGACAGGTGACGTCAGTGTGGCCAATAACCTCCCCGCCATCTGTACGACAGCACACAGAGGCGTCCGATTTTCAGTTTTTTTGGCCTTGCTTATCGCGGAATACTGGCCGGCATGCCATGCAGGAATTCTTTGGGTACCCCGCTGCCTGCGCGGGCTTTGGCTTTCTCGGGGCTTTGGGTAAGTCTCCCGACGGGGCGTTCTGGTCAAGGCGGGCAGCCGGCAGCACCACCATGGCATCTCCGATGCAGCAATATAAGCATATACTGACAATATAACCTGGAAATAAAGTCACTTTCTTCTGAAAAACAACCAGATAAGCCTCAGGATAAAATACTCACTCCTGAATGAAATATTTAAAAAATAATCCGCTTGTGGAAAGTTTTCCCTTCAGTCAGTATGGCATCGGGCCAGCTCTCCGAAGGGTGATACGGCCTCCGACAGACTGAAGGTTTTCCCGGCTTGTCGGAACAAAAGTGTAAAGAAGAAGAAGTTAGTAAGAAAGAAAAAGGCAAACCCGCTGAAAAGCGGGGACGCAAAGTCACCGGTCTACGGGGCGTAACAACCCTAAGACAGCGGGACCGCCTACATCTCCCTAGGGTTCGAGCACGATTTCTTCATGCCTTCCCATCGCAGTGTTAACGGTTCCCCTAACTGGTTTCAAATCAAACGATTGTCGACGGTACACTACCGCGGCAATGGCTTATAGGGGATTGAAAATGAACTCATCTGCTTTCATTCGCAAGAATTTCCGCCTTACCGTACTGGCCTCCGTCGTCGCACTCGGGGCGTTCGGGGCATCCAGCAGCTTTGCTGCAAGCGCTACCACCAACGTTTCAAGCACGGTGATCGAGCCCATCGCCATCACAAAGTCGGCGGACCTGGTTTTTGGCAAGTTCGCCCCTGGTGCCGGCGGCAGCGTGACGGTTGACACAGCCGGTACCCGTTCCGCTACAGGTGCCATTCTATCAACCGTCGGTTCCTCTCCGACCGCCGCCAAGTTCGACGTCACCGGTGATAATGACGCCACCTATAGTATTACCTGGGGCGGCGTTACCGAACTGACCGATTCGGAGAGTACTGAAACCATGGCACTGACAAAAATCAGTGATCTCACCGCTGGCGGTGCCACCACGGGTGAAGTGGACGCAGGTGTTCTCAGCGCCACGGGTGCCCAATCCATCTACTTGGGCGGCACACTGACGGTGGGTGGAACTCAGGCAGCCGGGACCTATACCGGCGATGTGACGGCAACGGTAGAGTACAACTAAGCGTTAACCGACATGTCGAGCCGGGTGCTATGCCGGCGATGACCAGGGTGGAGTGATGAAAGGACCTTTCAGAGGCTCCACCCTGATTTAGCGCTGACTAATGTCAGCGCTACTTTGCGCTTCAACTAGACCCGCATTACCAGAATCCAGGGATATTGCGATGAACCATCAATGGGCAGCGATCACGGCTGGCGCCTTATTGGCCACTCTGGTGGCTTCCCATGGCTGGGCGCAGGAGATCGCGATACAGAACACCCGGGGTTTGTCATTCGGCAGCTTCGTGGCCGGCAGTGGTGGTTCGGTCGCGGTCAGCCCCAGCGGCCTGCGCAGTGCCGGCGGCGATGTGCTCTTGCTCCGCTCGGGCGAGGGCTTCGCCGCCGAATTTACGGTAACGGGCGATACCCAGGCGACCTATACGATCCAGCTGCCCGGGGACGATTTCGTGACACTGACGGGTCCGGGCAGCGGTATGGTCATCAACGCCTTTACCAGTGCCCCCTCCGGGGCCGGCGGTCAGCTCAGCGCGGGCGGGACCCAAACTCTGACGGTCGGGGGGGCACTCAATGTCGGTTCCGCACAGACACCGGGTGTTTATGCCGGCACCTTCAGCGTGATCCTGAACTACAACTGATACCTCTCGAGCGCCATGACCGGGTGGCGCTGGTCGTCTAACGTGCTCTCCGGTACCCACGAAACAAACGAACAATGGATTCCACCATGATCCCCAAGACCTTGACCCAGAAAGCGCGTGGCATGACGCTCCTCTTCCGCTCCCTCCTTTTCGCCCTGCTGTTCATGTTACCGGCGAGCCAAGCACTCGCGCAGTTGATGCTTTATCCGACCCGCGTCGTCTTCGAGGGCAACCAGCGCTCGGCCCAGCTGGAGCTGATCAATAACGGCAGCGAGAGTGCCACCTATCGCATTTCCCTGGTCAACCGTCGCATGAGTGAAACCGGTGCATTTTCTGACATCACCGCGCCTCTGCCGGGTGAACAGTTTGCCGATTCGTTGCTGCAGTACTCGCCGCGCCAGGTGACCCTCGAGCCTGGTGCCGGTCAGGCGGTGCGTATCATGGTACGCAAGCCTGCCGATCTGGCGGCCGGCGAATACCGATCGCACCTGCTGTTCGCGCAACAGCCGGATACCAGTGGACGTCGGAGCATCGAGTCTGGCTCTGCCGCCGAGGGCGAGATAGGCATTCAGCTGACGGCACTGGTCGGCGCCTCCGTTCCGGTGATCGTGCGTCATGGCGCGACAGACGCCAATGTGGCCTTGACCCAGCTCGAGCTGAAGCGAGCCTCTAACGGCGCGCCGCTGCTGGCCCTGCAGATGCAGCGTAGCGGTACCCAGTCTGTCTATGGCGATCTGACCGTCAGCTTTACCCCGCGAAGTGGCACCGAGCAGGTCATCGGCCGCGCCAACGGCGTAGCGGTCTATACGCCCAACCCCCTGCGCAACGCACGAATTGCACTGCAACCGCCGAGTGGCCTGACCCTCACCAACGGCACCCTGCATATCACCTATCGCGAACAGGCAGAGGACGGTGGCAGGCTGCTGGCCGAGTCTGAGCTATCGCTATAGCTGCCTGGTTCTACCGAACTGGTACGATATTCACTGCCAAGCACCGGTCCAGTCCGTTGGAGGTGCTGGCGTTAGGGTTCTTGCTGCTGGCCTGCGTGCTGGTCTACGCCCCGGCACTTTCGGCCCAGGAACCAGCCGGGGAACCGGAGCTGCTGATCCTGGAAGTGCGCCTGGACCAGTCGGTACTGTCAGGCGCCATTCCGGCCTATGAGGTGGGGGAGCATACCCTGCTGCCGCTGGGCGAGTTGGCCAGGCTATTGACCATCGCGATCCAGGCTCAGCCGGCAAAAGGCGTCGCCAGCGGTTTTGTCCTCAGCGAAGAGCGCGGCTTCAGCCTGAACCTGGACAATGCCAGCGTTACCCTGGCCGGGAAGACCGAGTCCTTCGATCCGGCGCTGGTGCTGGCGGAGCCGGACGATATCTATGTGGCGGTGTCCCTGCTCGAAGAGTGGCTACCGCTGGCACTCGAGATCGACCGTGCCGGCCTCTCCCTGAACGTTACTGCCCTCGAGGCACTGCCCCTGCAGGCCCGCCTGGCTCGGGAAGGCCTCGGGGATCGTGCCGGAACGCCTGGTGGCTATGAGGATCCCGGCTATCCCCACCACGAGCAGCCGTACCGGCTGTGGAGCATGCCGTTCATCGATCAGACATTGACCACCGAGCTGCAGCACAAGAATGGCCGTACCCAGGGCGACGCGGCCTATACCGCTTTCCTCACCGGGGATCTGCTGGGCATGGAGTCCTCGCTCTACTTCTCCAGCAGCCAACAGGCCCCTTCGCCGGACATACGCGCCACGCTCGGGCGCCACGACCCCGACGGAAACCTGCTGGGCCCGCTGCATGCCCGCTCTTTCCAGTTCGGCAGTCTCTCGACGCCCAGCGTCGAGAACATTTCCCGCGGTATCAGCGGCGAGGGGGTGACGTTGAGCAATCGCCCCCTGACACGGCCCACCAGCTTCGACCGCCAGACGTTCGAGGGCGACCTGCCGCCGGGATGGGACGTGGAGCTCTATTACAATGGGGCCCTGCTGGGTTTCACCCAGGCCGATGCCGATGGCCGCTATCGTTTCGAGGACCAGCCCCTGAGCTATGGCCGCAATGACTTCCGGCTGATTTTCCATGGTCCACTGGGCGAGACACGGGTAGAGCAATACAGCTTTCCCCTTGATCAATCCATGGTCCTCCCCGGCGACTTCCAGTACAGCGTGACCGAGCACCGGGACGAGGACGGGCAATCCCGAACCATCGCCCAGTTCGACCTGGGTATCGCCCGCGCGCTGACCGCCTCGGCCGGGCTGATCCGGGCACCGGTAGACGGTGACGAGACACTCTATTCCACCCTGGGGGTACGCACCTTCTGGCAGTCGCTGAGCCTCGGCGGGGGCCTTGTCCAGGCGAAGGACGGTGGCTCACTGGCCGAGTTCGATGTCCAGACCCGTATCGGCGGCGTGGCCGTGGACGCGAGTCGCCTTCTGCTGACCGACTTCACCAGCGAGCTGTTTCCTGCCAGCAGCGATCCCATTGTCACCCAGGACACGCTTCGACTCACCGGCTCCCTTCCGTTGACGTCGCGCTCCCGCATCCCCGTCACCCTCGAGGCCACGCGGGACGAACGGGAGTCCGGCAGGACCAGAACCGATGTCAGCGCCCGCGTTTCCGCTTATGTGTATCGCACCTCCCTCACCAATACACTGCGTTGGCGTGACTCCGGTGACCTCGAGCACACGACCGGCAGCCTGCAGGTCAGCCGCCGTGTTCGCGACATGAGTTTGCGCGGCCAGGTCGACTACCAGCTAGGCTCCGAGGGTGATATTTCCTCGTTGGCGCTCTCCGCCGAGAAGACCCTGACAGACGGCTATCGCGGGACCCTGGGCATCGCCCACACCTTCGCGTCCCCCGAAACCCGTTATTCCGCCGGCTTTACCAAAAACCTGGGCCGCTTCGGGCTGGGCGTTAATGCCGGCTATGCCGACACCGGCGATATCGCTCTCGGGGCACAATTGTTCATTGCCATGGGCCGGGATGACCGGCGCGCCGATTGGCGTTTCGATGCCAAACCCATGGCGAACACCGGCGCCGCTTCCGTGCGCGTGTTCCTGGACGAGGACAACGATGGCGTCATGGGCGCCAATGAGGAGCCGCTGCAGGGGGCTGGATTCACGGTCAACGGCGGCAGGCACCGGGCCCGCACGGATGCGGAAGGTATCGCCTATGTCGATCACCTGCCGGTAAAGCAGCATCTCGACATCGGGATAGACAACGCGACGCTGGCAGACCCGCAATGGGCGCCGGCGATCGCAGGCTTGAGGCTGGTGCCGCGCCCGGGCAGCGTGACCCGCCTGGAGATCCCGGTGCGCATGACCACGGAAATCGATGGCACGGTCTATCTGCAGGAGGAGGGTGTCGAGCGTGGTGTCGGTGATATCGAGCTGGAATTGCTCAACGACCAGCAAGAGATAGTGGCCCGCACGACAAGCAGCTGGGACGGTTTCTATATTGTGCCAGGCGTCATCACCGGGGATTACCGCTTGAGAATCTCGCCGGAGCAGCTGCAACGCCTGAACCTGAGCGATAGTGGCTCAATAGAGCTGAGCGTGTCGGGCGATGGCGCCTTCATCAGCGGCATCAACATGACGGTATCACCAGCATCGCCATAGCGGCGTGATAGCATGGCACCCCACCTATCTTCACCCGACAGCGGAAGTCCCCATGGAAGATCTCGGCCTGAGATGGCTGCTGGGCCAGGGCGTCAGCCTGGTGGCCCTGGCCCTCTGCCTCGTGGCCTTCGCCAGCAAGCGCGACGACAAGCTGTTCGTGCTGCTGCTGTTTGCCAATGTCGCCTTCGCTGCGCAATTCGCCCTGTTCGAGAGCTGGGTGGCGGCCGGCATCTCGGCGCTGATCGTGCTGCGCATCGCCCTGGTGCGACGCTTTCCTCGCCACCTCGTGCTCATGCTGGTCATGCTGGCCGCCACTCTGGCGGTGGCGGCGCTGACCTGGAGCGGCCTGCGGGACATCCCGGCCCTGGCAGCGGGCCTGCTGGGCACCTGGGGCATGTTCATGCTGCGCGGGATCGCCATGCGCGCCGCCCTGGCCGTGGCGGCGCTGTGCTGGGTGATCAGCAACCTCCTGGCCGGCTCGATCGGTGGCACCATCGCCGAGAGCCTGATCTTCCTGACCAACGTGATCACCATGTTGCGAATGCGCCGCGATGCTCGCCTGCGCTACATCCACGGCTGAAGCCGCAGTTCACTTCATCTCGAAGCCACGTTTGACCAGGAACTCGCGCATGTGGGGGCGCAGCTTGGTATCGAACAGCGGAGTGAGGTTCTGCGACCAATTGGTGTCCTTGGGACCGCCCTTCCGCGACTGGTAGTAGGCGCGCATGGTCTCGTCGAAATCCTCCACCAGTTCACGATCGTCGCTGTAGGTATCTTCCTTGAGGATGGCCGCCACCGGCAGGCGCGGTTTCACGTCGGGGTCGTGAGCCGGATAGCCGAGGCACATGCCGAATACCGGGAAGACGTGATCAGGCAGGCCCAGCAGGTCACTGATCTGCTGGGGGTTGTTGCGCACCCCGCCGATGTAGCAGATGCCCAGCCCTTCCGATTCCGCGGCAATCGCCACATTCTGGGCCATCAGGGCAGTATCCACGCTGGCCACCAGCAGCTGTTCGGTCATGCCGCGCACCACCCGGGCACCGGTACGCTCGGCGGCCTCGGTGGGGCGCTTCATGTCGGCGCAGAACAGCAGGAAGGCGCCGCCGGTGGCCACATACGACTGGCCGCCGGCCAGCTCGGCGATGGTCTCGCGGTTGGTGGGATTCTTGACATGAATGACCGTGTAGGCCTGGACGTGGCTGGAGGTGGCTGCAGCCTGGCCGGCCTCGATCAGCGTTTCCAGCCGTTCACGGGAAAGCGGCTGATCGGTGAACTTGCGGATGGAGCGGTGGGACTTGAGCAGTTCGATGGTGGAGTTCATGGGACCTCGTTGCAGGGTACCGGTCAGCGCTGCCAAGGCGGGCGCCGAACTTCAGAAAACGTCACATTCTCCATCACTCGGCGACGCTTTGCACCGCCCGGGGCCGCTCCCTTCGCTTCCGGGTGGCGTGTCGGTGTGGCATCGCTTCCTTCGTATCAAGCTGAGCTGTACCTTGTACGTCACCGAATCACGATGACAGGGATGACACTCCATGCTGCCGAGACACACCACGCTTCCCGACCCTCGCGTCTGGCGGTTTGCCCTTGTGCTGATCATGGCGATGCTGTTGACGGGTTGTGGCGTCAATAACATCCCCACCTATGACGAACAGGTGAAATCGGCCTGGGCTCAGGTGGAGAACCAGTACCAGCGCCGCGCAGACCTGGTCCCCAACCTGGTGGAGACGGTCAAGGGATTTGCCCGACAGGAGCAGGAGACCCTGACCGCCGTGGTGGAGGCACGGGCCAAGGCCACCTCCATCCAGATCGACGCGGAATCGCTGGACGACCCGGAAAAGATGCGCCAGTTCGAACAGGCCCAGCAGCAGCTCAGCGGGGCACTGAGCCGACTGATGGCGGTGTCCGAGCGCTATCCCGAGCTGAAGTCGAACCAGAACTTCCTGACCCTGCAGTCACAGCTGGAAGGCACGGAAAACCGCATCGCCGTGGCGCGGCGCGACTTCATCACCGCGGTCGAGCGCTACAACACCGAGATTCGTACCTTCCCGGGCCGCCTGTGGCACAGCATCCTCTACAGCGACATGCCGCTGCGCGAGACCTTCGAAGCCACGACCGAGAACGCGGACCAGGCCCCCCAGGTGGAGTTTGAATGAGCGCTTTTCTACGTATTCCGCTATTGGCGTTGCTGATGACGGCTGCCCTGGGTCTTCAGGCCCAGGAACTTGAAGCCCAAGAACGTGAAGGACAGCAACTCGACTTTCCCGAACTGACCGGTCGCGTGGTGGATCAGGCCGAACTGCTGGATGAGGCCACCGAATCCCGACTGAGCGAGAGGCTTGCAGCTCACGAAGAGGCGACCACCGAGCAACTGGTGGTGGCGACCCTGCCGGACCTGCAGGGCGTCACCATCGAGGAGTACGGCTATCAGCTGGGGCGGCACTGGGGTATCGGCCAGGCAGAGGAGGACAACGGCGCCCTGCTGATCGTCGCGCCGAATGAGCGCAAGGTACGCATCGAGGTCGGCTATGGCCTCGAGGGTCGGCTGACCGACGCCCAGTCCTCGGTGATCATCAACCAGACCCTCACCCCGGCCTTCCGCGAGGGCGACTACGCCCGTGGCATCACCGAGGGCGTGGAGGCGATGCTCCGGGTGCTGGGAGGCGAGCCCCTGGATACCAGCGCCACGTCCAGCCCCCCGGCTCGTGACCAGGGACCCGAAGGACCGGCCTCGATTCTCTTCTTCGTGATATTCGCCATCGTCATGGCGCTGGTAAGGGGCGGTCGCGGCGGCCTGCTGGCCGGCATGTTGCTGGGCGGTGCGCTCGGCGGCCGGTCGCGCGGCGGTGGCGGCTTCGGCGGCGGCGGTGGTTTCGGCGGCGGAGGCGGCGGCTTCGGTGGCGGCGGCGCGTCCGGCGGCTGGTAAGCCAGCCTTCCGACCGGTGGAGACACCGACAAGACAATCAGGATTCGGAGATCACGACCCCCATGGCTTTATTGAGTGAAGACGAGCAGCGACAGGTCGCCGAGGCGATTCATCGGGTCGAGCGCGACACCGATGCCGAGCTGGTCACCGTGCTGGCGCCGCGAGCGGACAACTATGCCTATATCCCGCTGCTCTGGGCCGGCCTGCTGGCCCTGGTGGTGCCCGGTGCGATCAATTACTTTCCCGGCTGGTTGACGGCCTGGGAACTGACACTGGTGCAGTGGGCGACTTTCATCGTGCTGGGTCTGGTGTTCCGCATACCGACGGTCACCACCCGGCTGATACCCGGGCCGGTTCGCCATTGGCGGGCAGCCAACCTCGCCCGGCGTCAGTTCCTGGAACAGGACCTGCACCACACCGAGGGAGGAACGGGGATGCTGATCTTCGTTTCCGAAGCCGAACGCTACGTGGAGATCCTGGTCGACCGAGGCATTTCACAGCGGATCAGCGACGAGACCTGGCAATCCATCGTGGCGGCCTTCACCCGGCGCGTGAAGGAAGGCGAGACCCTGCAGGGCTTCCTGGAATGCATCGAGGCCTGCGGCGAACAGCTGAAGGAGCAGGTGCCGGCCACCCACGAGCGCAACGAACTGCCCAATCATCTGATCGTGCTGGATTGACCCTTTCCTGCCCATGCACCCTGGCATGACGTACGCTTCTCTCTGCAAAGTGCGATAATCCGCACGTGCCGGCGTCCGACACGGGCTGGCCGATTCAAGGAACTGGCATGACACAAGACCGCATGACATCCGGATATCGAGGCCGGGGACTGGCCTTCAAGCTGGCGCTGGCGGGAGGCATCCTGGCGCTGCTGGCGGCACTGTCCATGGCCGGCGCAGGGCCAGCCTATCGCACCGAGCTGCTGTCGCTGGGTGATGCCTTCAGCATGCTGCGCTACGGCGCCTACACCGCCCTCGCTGCCGCCGGGCTGGGTCTGGTGGGATTGCTTATCGCCGCCTTCACCCGCCGAACTCTCGCGGCGTTGCTCGGCGGGCTGGTGATACTGACCAGCCTGATGCTGATTGCAGTGCCCTGGATGCAGCTGCAGCAAGCCCATTCGGTGCCACCCATCCACGATATCACCACCGACATGCAGGACCCGCCGGCC
Source organism: Halomonas lysinitropha (assembly GCF_902500215.1). GTDB lineage: Bacteria > Pseudomonadota > Gammaproteobacteria > Pseudomonadales > Halomonadaceae > Halomonas > Halomonas lysinitropha. The sequence continues at coordinate 157,019 of NZ_CABVOU010000027.1, read as the reverse complement.
TTCGAGGCCCTGGTGGAGGCTCGTGAGGCCGCTCCCAATGCCGTGGAGTATCCCGGTGAGGCGACCGCACGCCAGCAGCGCGAGGCCTACCCGGCGATCCAGCCGCTGGTGCTGGATGCCCCCCTCCCCGAGGTGCTGGCCGCCGTCGAGGCCGAGGCACGCGACGCTGGCTGGGAGATCGCCGAGGTGGGCGATGCCCGTCTAGAGGCCACGGCCACCACCACCTGGTTCGGTTTCAAGGACGATGTGGTGATCCGTCTGACCGAGACATCGGACGGCGTGCGAGTCGACATGCGCTCCGCCTCACGGCTCGGCCGCAGCGATGTAGGCACCAACGCAGCGCGCATTCGGGCCTTCCTGGAGGCGCTGGAACAACGCCTGACGTCGTAATGGCAGGCCAGGCCCAGGGAGTGGGACGATCGCGCTCCCTGTTGCGTCCTCCGAAGTGCCGCGGCGGATTGATCCACGGCAAGCCCAATGGCTAATTCAGGTGAAGCGCAGGAAGGCATAGGGTAGTGTCCCACTATGGCACCCCTGGACCAGCGAGATAACACCATGTCCGATCAAGACCCATTGCCGCCCCTGGAGTGGGATCCACAGGGCGTGCAGATCCAGGGGTTCTCCGCTGGCCTCTATCAGATCGAGTGGCTGCTGGTCACCGTTGTCATCCTCTACCTGGTCATCATCGGCCTTCCCGACGAGGGGGCCCTGGGCGTGCTGGCGGCAACTTTCGGCTATTTCATTTTCAGCCTGCTGGCCAGCCGACTGCGCTTCTTCGGGGAAAGGCAGCGCTGGCTGCTGGCCCTGCACACCTGGGCCATGATCGGTTTCATCACCTGGTTTCTCTACAGCACGGATGGTGTGACCGGCCCGCTGGCGAGTCTCTACCTGCTGGCGGTGGTCACCAGCGCCCTGACCCTGGGGGTCGTGGTTACCATGCTGGAGGTGGCCGCGATCGCGGCCTGCCAGCTGCTGCTGCTCCATCTCCTGGGGACCGAGCTCCTGACCACCGCCAACCTGGCACCGGTCGGCACCAGCATCATCGCGCTGCTGATCGTCGGCTATCTCACCGCATCACTGGTCCATGCCATTCACGTCTCCAACCGCACCTTGCTCAAGATGGCCAGTCGGGATTCCTTGACCGGCCTGTACAATCGACGCGCCTTCGACGATCTGGCCAGGCCGATCCACGAAATGGCCAGGCGCTCGGGGCGTCCCTACTGCTTGATCACCATGGACATGGACGGCCTGAAGCGCATCAACGATACCGACGGACATGGCGCCGGCGATCAAGCCATCCTGGGTCTGACGGAATGGCTACAGGCTTGCAAGCGCAGCAGCGACGTCCTGGCTCGCTACGGCGGGGATGAGTTCGTGATGCTGCTTCCCGAAACCAATGCGTCCGGCGGCAAGCACATGATGGAGCGCCTCATCGATGCCGTGAAGGACGACAAGCTATCCATCAGCGTCGGCATCGCATCCTATCCCGAACAGGGCGGCTCTCTCGAAGAGCTCTTCGGCCACGCCGACAGCGCCATGTACGTCAGCAAGGCCTCTGGTGGTAATCGCGTATCGATCCAGTCCGTGGCCTGAGCAGGGTCTCGGAGCCAGAGAGCGGTGACCTGCCGCATAAGCCGCATCCAGCGACGGCAGCGGGGAACGAGAGTGCGGCAGGAATCGAGGGAGACTTTTTACGCGAAAGATATGCCATTCGATTAATGTTTCTTGACGCGCTGGATCCGCCAGGCCAGCAGGCCGATGATCCCCAGGCTCAGCGGCCCCAGCACGGCGGCAGCGACTACCGGTTCGATCACCACGCCGAGGGCATGCAGGCTCTGCAACCCCAGCTTGAACAGGCTGAAGAGATAGTAGCTGATGACGATGACCGACAGCCCCTCGACGGCCTTCTGGATCTTCAGCTGGCTGCTGGTGCGCTCGTTGAGGCTCTGCAGGATCCCGGAGTTCTGCGCCTCGATCTCCACCTGGGCACGGGTCCTCAGCAGGTCGTTGAGCCGTGCGACACTCTCCGCCAGGCTCTGCTGGCGCTGATTGATCGCGGCGCAGTAGTGCACCGTGGGCCGGAAGCGGCGCAGGATGAAGGTTCCCAGCCGAGGCCGGTCGCCGAGGCGCTCCTCGCGCAGCTCGTCGATGCGATTGAAGACGATCCGCGCATAGGCCTCGGTGGCACTGAAGCGCTGGCGCGATCGTGCACCGGAGCGCTCGAGCCGTGCCGAGAGCGCGGAGATGGCCGCCAGCAGCGGTCGGGAGTTCTCCTCCCCGCTCTCGGTATTGCGCTCCGAGAGCTCGCTGAGCTCGAGCTCATGGTCGCGCAGCTCGAGGCTCATCTGCTTGGCCACCGGCAGGGCCAGCGAGGCCATCATGCGGTAGGTCTCGATCTCCAGGAGTCGGCGGGTCATGCGTCCCAGGCGGAAGGCGTTGAGGCCGCGATTGACCAACAGCAGGCGGTTGACGCCGGCCGCCGTGAGCCGGAAATCGCTCCACACGGTGGCGTCGCCATCGCCCACACTGGACCCGGCGGGATCGCGAAAGCCGTAGCCCTCGGCGTCGCCACCCCAGGAGGCCTCGGCTTCCACCAGGATGAGGCTGGCACTGATCAGCGCCCGGCTGTGTTCGGCGGCGACCTCCGCCAATAGTGGCGGAGGCGAAGGCCAGGGCTCGCCTCGGTCGGGCCTCGGTACCACCAGGGTCAGGGTGAAGAACTCGGTGTGACGCTCCCATTTCAGGGTCTGGTCGCCGAGTTCGAGAATCTCCTGTGCCGCCTCGATGTCCGGGGTCCTGCCGGATACCTCGGCGACCCGCCCGAGGATGTCCGCGGCGATGCCGTCGTCGTCGAGGAAGGCGTAGTGGTGAAGGTGCGCCGGCTCCTCGAAGTAGATCGAGGGCCGGGCGTGGAGTTCGTTGTGCAGTCGGGCGCGTTGTGGATGCATGTCAGGGCCAGAGAAAGGGAAAGTCCCACGAGACTAGAGGCTGGCCTCGCCCGGGCCAAGTGCGCAACGTCAACGTGCTGCCTTGACGTCATGATTTATAGGCGAGCTCCGGCATGTGCGGGACATTCATGCCATAGACGCCAGCGATGAGGGTGAGAGGCAGCAAGATGTCATCGGGAAGCCGCAGACCTACCCCTGGAGACCAGCTGTCGATACAGTGCCTGCATGTCCAGGGTTGAAGACCGGGGAGGAGATAGCGATGAGTGAGCCGATCTCGCTGGTGATCGTGCCCGTCGATGGATCACCGTCGTCGCAGGCGGCGACGCGTCATGCCAGCCTGCTCGCCAGGCTGCTCGAGACGCCGCTGCAGTTGTTGCACGTGATGCCGCTGAACCCGGCGGAACTCAGCGATATCCCCGCCAACCGCAAGGCGGAAGCCGATCACGACCGGGCACGGAACCAGCACCGGGCCGCCGAGGCCTTCGCTCAGGCTCGCCAGGTGCTGGACCCGGAGCTGGCGCGGGCGCCTGACGAGATATTGCTCGAGGATTCCACCTTTGTCCGCCATCCCGACCGCGCCATTCTCGAGCATGCAGCCCGGCATGCCGGATGCCTGCTGGTGCTGGGGGCCCGACAACTGAGTGATGTCGGCAAGTTCATGCAGGGCAGCATCAGCAACGAGGTGGTACACCGGGCCCGGTGTCCTGTAACCATCGTGCATGCCGCGGCCGGCCTGTCCGACGCGTCGCGCCTGGGACAAGTGCTGCTGCCGGTGGATGGCTCCAGGCACTGCCTGAAGGCAGCCGTCCTGGCAGGCGAGCTGGCCCGCCGCGCCGACGTGCCGGTGGAGCTGGTCTTCTGCCGGGCGGACGGCAGCTCGGCGACCGTCGAGAGCGCTGACGGCAGCCCGGCCAGCGACGCCTTTCGCCGGGCCAGGGAGGCGCTGGGCGAGGTTCCTCGAGGCGTCGAGGAGATAGTGAGCGAGGGGAAACGCATCCCCGAAGCCATCGTCGCCCGAGCCAGGCATCACGGCGAGGCGGCGCCGATGGTCATCATGGGCCGCCGTGGCCTGGGCAAGTGGCAGTCATCCCTGCTGGGCAGTGTCAGCCACCGGGTCATCGACCTGGCCCCCTGCCCGGTCACCGTGGTGGCCTGAGCCCGGGCGAGGCTTGAAGCGATACCGCTGCCGCCTCAAGACCCGGCCTCGTGGGCAGCCTTCAGGCGGTAGAACTCGGCGACCACCTCGTCCATGGCCGCGGCGTCATAGTCACATAGCCCACTGACCACCAGCTTCTTGGAGCCGGTGCCAATGCTCTGGTCGCCTGCCAGGATGCGGAACTCGAGCCGTGCTTCGCCTCGCTTGCCGGTCACCTCCAGCGAGGAATCGACGAACTCCAGGCTCGGTGCCGGCGCATCCAGGCGATCCAGGCAGAAGCCCATGCTGTCGTAGATCACCAGCGGTCGGCGTGGGTTGAACATCACCCCCTTCTCCTCCATCAGCGGCTTGAGATAGTGGGGGAAATTCTTGCCCGAGAAGGCCACGTAGCTGCGGGTGAAGGCCTCCACCACCGACTCGTCATGGGTCGCCCCACCGCTGCGCTCGACCTCCAGATAGCACTTGCCGCTCTCGTCGCAGACCCGAATCTTGCCATCATCCTGCTCGCTAAAGCAGAGCGGCGTGCCGTCCCCGACCATGCTCAGGAAGCGGAAGGTCATGCGCTGCGAGAGGCCGAAGCGCGCCAGCACCAGGGCAAAGAGCAGGTCACCGGGCACGCAGAAACGTCGTGCATCGGGATTGTGGATGGGATTGTAGTCGCCAGCGATGCGCTTCGCGAACTGGCTGGCCTGCTGCGCGGAAATGCGGATACGCCCGTCCGTAAGCGTATGGAAATCATCGAGAAACATGCCCTATATGCCTGCGTCGTTGGCGGTCAGTACCCTGCCGGCGGTTGCCGGGAAGGCAGATGATGCCACAAAACCTCTCGACAACGCAGGACGACAGGCCGTGTAACATGACCCAGGACACCGCAGGTCGAGGAAGTCCCATGCAACGTCCGGTTCCCGATACCGCAAGAGGTCGTCGCCTGCCCTGGCTGATGGCCCTGCCCCTGCTGGCCCTCGCCCTCTACCTGATCGTGACGAACGGGCTGATCAACACTCCATACGCTCAGACATGGCTGGCCGAGAAGGCCGGCGTGTCGATCCGCTGGACATCGGGATGGAGCGGCTTTCCGGGGCACCTTGCTCTCGAGGGGCTGCAGGTCGAGAGTGACGACCCGCCCCTGGAGCTGGCGATGGATCGGGCCCGCCTTCGGATCTCGCTGCCGGCGCTGCTTGAACGCCGGATGGTGATTTCCAGCTTTACGGCACAGGGGCTTCGCCGCTTCGGCCTCAACGATCATCGCCTGGAGGGAGACGGTGAGGTTTCAGTGTCCAAGCTGACGCTGAACGATGGCCGGATATCGATCCAGGGCCTCGAGCTCGGCATGGAGAAGGCCCTTGTCAGGCGCGGCGAGACGGTACTGGCCAACGACATTCGCCTGTCGACCGACCTGCAGGTAGCCCCCTTCCGGCTGCATGAGCACCCGGGCCTGGCAGCGGCCGGCTTCGTCTCGGGCACGCTGTCGCTGGATGCCACGGCCGATGCCTGGGACGTCTTCAATCCCTACCTGCGCCAATTGGGTTGGCTCGACCTGGCCGGCCACGGCGAGCTGAGCGGCGAGCTGTCCCTCGAACATGGTGCAATCGCGCCGGGAAGCAGCCTCCGGCTGGATTCGCCTTCACTGCTGGTAGCACTGGACGAGCGCGTGCTGCTGACGCCGCTCGCGGAGCCGGAAGAGGGAGTTCGGCATGGCCAGGAACTGGTAGAGGCCAGGCATGACCGCCACCGCCTCAGTGGCGGCGGAAGCGTCACCGGCCGAGTGGTGGAGGGTGAAGAGGGGCCGATCATGGATCTCGGCGTGACCCTCGAGGAGATGGAAATGCAGCGGGCAGGACTGTCAGCCCCCTTCCTGACCAGCCGCCGCTTTCATCTCTCCGCCCGAGTACTCGGTACCGGCCTCGACGATGCTTCGCGGCGACTGACGTCCGCCCGACTCGAGTGGGAAGATGCCCGGCTGCCTGACGTGGGTGCCCTGACGGCTTACCTGCCCGAGGGCGGCCCGTTGACGCTGCAAAGCGGCAGTGCCCGACTCGAGGGTCACCTGGCGTACCGGGATGGCCTGTTCGAGGGCGATTTCCGCCTGGCCGGCGAGCAGGTGGCCCTGACCCTTGCCGGACGGCCGCTGCAAGGTAGCGTGACGATGGTCCTGGCCCTGCCCGAAGTCGACCCACGCCAACGGCGGCTGAATCTGTCGGGCACCCGTCTCGAGATCTCGGCGCGAGGCGAGGAAGACGAGCGGCCGTTGACCACCGAGCTCACCCTGGAAGAGGCCAGCCTGACGTCGTTGGTCCCCCTGGCGAGACTGGTCGACGGTGATGGACCGCCACCCCTGGATGGCCGAGTCGTCATCAGGGGTCATGTGGCCCGGCTCGATGTCCTCGATGACTTCCTGATCCACGCCGTCGACGGTGGCCTGACGCTGGAAGGCAGCGGCGATCTGGCGGCCAGCCTGACGCTGGCGCAGGGCCAGGTAGCGGCCGGCAGCCGCCTGGCAGTGACTACCGAGTCGTTGCTGGCCCGCTTGTTCGACCTGGAAGCCGTGGGACGGGGCAGCGTCACGGCCAGCTGGCAGGAGGCCCCGAACGGGCCCAGGGCCCGGCTGGACGCCAGTCTGGAGACGGCACGGGTATCGAGATCCTCCGATGGCGCCCTGCTGATGCGCGATGGTCGACTGGCCATGACGGCCGAGAGCGATATCTCGATAGCCGGTGACCGACTACCAAACCCGCGGCTGTCGCTCTCCTGGCAAGACGCCACGATGCCCGATGTCTCGGTACTGCAGGCCTACCTGCCCGCGGCCGTACCCGGGACGTTGCGGTCCGGACGGGCCATCACTCGCGGCCGCATCGACATCGAGAACGGGCGGGCACGTGGGCAGATCGCCCTGACCGGGCAGCGTATCGTCGGCCGACTGCTCGGCAGCGAAGTGGAGGGGGAGCTGTCACTGGACCTGGAAGTGCGCGAGGCCAACCTGGGCAACGGTCGCCTGGACCTCTCCGGGTCACGCCTGTCGATGCAGGCGGCAACGACGGCGTCGGGCCCACGCTTGCGCACCCGGGTCGTGGCACGCGAGGCCCGCCTCGGGCCGATGTCGGGGCAGGACGGGCAAGCAGCGGGACTGGATGGAGACCTGGTGCTCGAAGGAATGGTCGCCAACCTGGGCTTTCTCGACGACTTTCTGCCTGCTGCTCACGGCCTGACCCTGGCCGGTAACGGCCGTTTCAGGGCCAGCCTCCACCTCACGGATGGTCGCTTGCGTCCGGGCAGCCAGCTCCTGGTCGAGGCAGACGACCTGGCGGTCGGCTTTCTCGAGTTCACGGCCAACGGCCGAGGCCGGCTCGAGGCCGAGATAGACGGCGAGCATGAGGCGCCGGGAGCCCGGCTGCGGCTGACGCTGCCCCGTTTCAGTCTGCACCGCACCGGCGAAGCGAAAGCCTACGTCGAGGGCCGCCACTTCAGCCTCGAGACCGAGACTCCGCACTTCAGTCTCGATCCCGGGGACCGTTCGCTGCAGAACTTCACCACGCGCGTTCAGCTGCCCATCGCCGAGGTGGACGATCTTTCACGCTACAACGCTTACCTCCCGGAAGGCGCGGGGGTAGCGTTGCTGGGCGGCCGAGCCGGGCTGGAAGTCGACCTGCACCTCGAAGGAGTGCGGGCACGCGGCGACGTTACCCTGCAGGCCTTCGACACGACCATCCGGTTCGGCGCGCAGCGTCTGGATGGCGACCTGCGACTCGAGGCCCGCCTGAGGGATGGCGACCTCCTCAGCCGCCGCTTTGATGCCTCCGGATCCCTGCTGCGGCTGGACAATATCCAGCGCCAGGATGAGCAGACACGCGGCGAGGCCGGCTGGTGGGCTCGGCTCGAGATCACCGAGGGCCGGCTTGACTGGACCCGCCCCCTGCAGCTGGATGCACGGCTCGACCTGGCCATGCGCGACAGTGGTCTGCTCGCGCACCTGTTCCTGTCCCGTGCCCGAGATTGGGAGTGGCTGGGTCGGCGCCTGACGGTGAACGACATACGTGGCAGCGCCCGGCTCCACCTCGACGACGACACCCTGCAGCTGCGCGAAGCGCGCCTGACAGGCGACTCCCTGGAAATGCTCGCGGATCTGGTCTTTCGTGACGATGTGCCGAATGGCTCGCTCTATGCACGCCTGGGCATGCTCGCCGCCGGCGTTTCCCTCGAGAAGGGGCGTCCCGAGGTTCGCCTGCTGCGCCCACGCCGCTGGTATGAACGTCGCCAGGCCTCGGGGGAAGAGGACCTTCCGGAAGAGGAACTGGAGGAAGTCACCGTTGACCAGTGGCAGCAGGCTCTGGACACCCGGGCTCGGTCCTCCGGGAATACCGACTGACGTCTCTCCTGCCAAAGTATCGAGAAGAATAAATAAGTGGGCATACTGCATCGCAGCACGCTGTGATAAGATTCGACCGCTTTTTCACCCTTCCCCCACCTCCTGCCTCAGGATGATCGCAGCCATGCTGACAACCTGTCGTATATCTCTCCGGCCACGACAACCCTCCCGTTGGCCGGGCATGCTCGTGCTCGCCATGCTCGCGCTACTGGCCAGCAGCCCCGCTCTCGCCGTAACCGGCGAGCTGGACCTGACCAGCTCGTTCGTGGGCTTTCTCGCCGTCGCCGTCTTCGTGCTGGCCTATGCCCTGGTCATGGCCGAAGAGAAGATTCACATGCGCAAGTCGAAGCCGGTGCTGGTTGCGGCCGGCATCATCTGGGCGCTGATCGGTTGGGTCTATGTCAAGGCGGGCATGCCCACCGAGTCGGAGCAGGCCTTCCGCGTGACCCTGCTCGAATTCACCGAGCTGATGCTGTTCCTGCTGGTGGCGATGACCTATATCAACGCCATGGACGAACGCCGGGTATTCGATGCCCTGCGCTCCTGGATGGTCCGCAAGGGCTTCAGCTATCGCTCATTGTTCTGGATCACCGGCGTGCTGGCCTTCGTGATCTCGCCAATTGCCGACAACCTGACCACCGCCCTGCTGATGTGTGCGGTGGTCACCAAGGTCGCCGAAGGCGACAAGCGCTTCATCAACCTCTGCTGCGTCAACATCGTGGTAGCGGCAAACGCCGGCGGCGCCTTCAGCCCCTTCGGCGACATCACCACCCTGATGGTCTGGCAGGCCGGCATCGTCCAGTTCTACGAGTTCTTCGAACTGCTGATTCCGTCGTTCATCAATTTCATCATCCCGGCCGTGGTGATGAGCTTCTTCATCAAGAACCGCAAGCCGGCCAGCATGGAGGAGGACGTCTGGCTCAAGCGCGGTGCGCGTCGCATCATCGCCCTCTTCCTGCTCACCGTGGCCACCGCCGTGGCCTGCCACACCCTGCTGCATCTGCCACCGGTGCTGGGCATGATGACGGGCCTTGGCTATCTGCAGTTCTTCGGTTACTACCTGCGCCGCACCCTGCCCCACTCCCTGGAGCGCAAGCGCACCCGCTACAGCCAGCGCGGTGACTGGAAGAAGCTCGAGAGCCTGGGCAGCGTGGTGCCCTTCGACGTCTTCAACCGCGTGGCACGGGCCGAGTGGGACACCCTGCTGTTCTTCTACGGCGTGGTGATGTGCGTGGGTGGCCTCGGCTTCATGGGCTATCTGGGCCTGCTCTCCGAGGCCCTCTACACCGGCTGGAACGCCACCGGCGCCAACATTGCCCTGGGGGTGATCTCCGCGGTGGTCGACAACATCCCGGTGATGTTCGCCGTGCTCACCATGGAACCGGACATGTCCCATGGCCACTGGCTGCTGATCACCCTGACCGCCGGCGTGGGCGGCAGCCTGCTGTCGATCGGCTCAGCGGCCGGCGTCGCCCTGATGGGCCAGGCCCGCGGCAACTACACCTTCATGGGGCACCTGCGCTGGACGCCGGTGATCGCCCTGGGCTACGTCGCCAGCGTGATGGCCCACCTGTGGCTCAATGCCGAGAGCTTTCACGTCTTCAACTGACCCAGCTTTCCGGCGGCCATCGGCCGCCGGATTCTCTCCGATACGTTGATACGCCGACCTGTAAATCTCCTTAAAGTGATGTAGCGTACAAGCATGTCCCGAGTGGAAATGGCACGTTGCCCTTGTCAAGTGCCTTTCGCGAGCAACCACTGGTACGCAACGGACACAAGACAACAATGCCCCAGCGGCTGAAAGGAGAAGGCGTCATCGACCCATACACGCGAGAGAGGCAGGCCGCGCCAGCATGGCGCATGAATCTGGCGTTCATCAGACAACGGGACCATTACCCCCGATGCTACCGCTTGTCCTGACCCGCACGCCGGGGCCAGAAACCGCCCGTGTCAGCCAACCGGAGTGGGGCGCTAAATGCCTCGCCTGAAGCTCCTGGCGCTGGCGATAGCCACCGTGATGCTGGCCAGTCTCTCGCTGGCCAGTACACTGGCCATTGCCCGGGAGGTACCGATCCTGCTGGTGGCACATCCCGATGTGAATACCCGCCAACTGAAACGCGATACCACCCGCGCCATCTTCGCCATGAGACAGCGCACCTGGCCCGAGGGACAGGCCGTGCGTGTCTTTGTGCTCGACAATAGCCACCCCGTGCATGCGCGCTTTGCCAAGGAGCAACTGGCCGTCTACCCGCACCAGCTGCAGTTGGCCTGGGATCGTATGGTGTTCTCGGGCACCGGGCAGGCACCCAACCGTGTTAGCGACCAGGCGGCAATGCGTGAGCGGATCGCCACCACCCCTGGCGCCCTAGGATATCTTGAAAGGGAGTATCTGGATGATCGTGTCCAAGTCATTTCGATGGAGTGACCCCCGCTCCATCATCGCCATGGCCGCTGCACTGACTCTGGGCTTGTCTGCACAGGCCCGCAGCGACGAAGGCATAATGGATACCCTCCAGGTGCACGGCTTCTTGAGCCAGGCATTGATCATCACCGACGACAACAACTTCTTCGGCCCCAGCAGTGATGACGAAGGCAGTTTCAAGTTCACCGAGATTGGGGCCAATGCCTCTCTGCGGCCCCATGAAGACGTGCTACTGGCGGCTCAGGTGCTGAGCCGGCGCGCCGGAGGTGATGGCAGCGGTGCCACCCCGAAACTGGACTATGGGTTGATCGATTACCAGATGCTTTCCGACCAGCAGCGCACTTTCGGCATCCAACTCGGCCGGATCAAGAACCCCTTTGGATTCTACAACCAGACCCGCGATGTAGCCTTTACCCGCCCCAGCATCCTGCTTCCCCAGTCCATCTACTTTGACCGAACTCGCTCATTGGCCCTGGCCGGCGATGGCGTCACGCTCTACCACGAGGAGCGGCTCGACACCGGCGCTCTGCGACTTCAGGCAGGCTTTGGGCAGATACGCATCGAGGATGATGTGGAACGAACTCTGGGTCTTGACAGGTTTCCTGGCTCCCTTGACCCCGACACGTCTGCTATCGGACAGATTCGCTATGAGCATGACGGAGGTCGAATCGTCACAGCTCTCAGCGCTGCCAGCGCTAACGCTGAATACAACTCCACTTCCGGTGTGCCAGGAAATGGCAAATTTCACTTTGACCCCTGGGTTCTCTCGTTTCAATACAATCAGGAACTCTGGAGCCTGACCGCCGAATATGCCATCAGGAAGCTGGAGCTCGAGGGCTTCAATGCCATTGCCGATTCAGAAAGGAACGGGGAGAGCTGGTACATACAGTACACGCGCCGCTTCCAGAATGACTGGCAATGGCTGGTTCGCTACGACAGCTTGGTAAATGATCGCAGCGACCCTTCAGGGAAGAAATTTGCAGCCAGGACAGGCGGCTCGATCCCTGGACACACACAATTTGCCGATGACATCACCCTGGGACTTCAATGGACTCCTCACCCTCGGGTCATGCTGGCAGGCGAATATCACCATGTCGACGGAACTGCCTGGCTGCCGACTCAGGACAACCAGGACGCTTCCGAAACCGAGCAAAAGTGGAACATGTTGCTATTCCAGCTATCGTTGCGCTTCTAAGGTCTCCATGCTCCTAGCCAGGACACCGCAGAGATGACACTTCCCGCGTCCCTCCGGACTCGTCACCGACTCAGCCTGACATGGCGTGTCATAGCACTGAGCAGCCTGCTGCTGGTCGGTCTCGTGGCGCTGTTCACCTGGTTGGGCCATGACAACCTGACCCGCCAGTTCCAGGAGAGCCGCAACCAGCACCACGAACGCCAGCAGCGAGAGATCCGCCTGGCTCTCCAGCGCTCGGCAGAGAACCTTCGCCAGCTGGCGGGCCTGGCCGCGGCATCGCCACGCCTCGGGTCGCCCCTCGAGGCAGGTAACGCGGCAGAGGTCGAGGAGGCACTGGCATCCCAGTGGCCGACCCTGCAGCTCGAGGCTGGCATCGACGAGATACTGGTGGTGGATACACGAGGAAGACCCATGGGTCGCTGGGGCTCAAGCCAGCAGGAGGGCAGGTTGCCGATCCAGGCCTGGGTGCAGCGGATCATGGACACCGAGATGCCCATCACGGCGCTGCGCTGCACGACCGACTGCCAGCAGTATGCCGCCGTTCCAGTGCTGGTCAGCGGTGAAAGCGTCGGCCTGGTAGTGCTCTCCCGCTCATTGGCCGATGTGACCCGCCAGGCCAGAGAGGTCTCCAACGCCGAAGTGGCACTGATGGTGACCGGCTCGCTGGAAAGCGGTGACCTTTCCGAGAAACGCCATCTCACCCCCTGGAATGGCTCTCTGTTGGCCCTGACACGCCAGGAGGAGAGCCTACCCGTCCTGCAGCGGGCATCAGGACTAAGTTCCATAAGCGGCTTGCTACAAGCTCCTCTGCAGCTGCAGCACCAGGGCCGGCATCTCGAGCTCAGCGCGGTCCGCATGGACGAGGACGCGGATCGACGCAACACCGGTTACTTCCTGCTGATATCCGACATCTCGAGCCAGATCAGAGCCATCAACGAGGATACTCGAATCCTGCTGGGGGTTGGCCTGGTGGGCTGGATCGCAGCGGAACTTGTGCTGTTGCTGATACTCTTGCGCCCCATGTCACGCCTGCGCCGGATCGCCGGCTTGTTACCCACACTGGCCAGCGGCGGATTCGAGGATGTCCGGAGCGCAATTCCCTCTGTCCGCCACCGCCTGCCGGACGAGATCGACGTGCTGGAAGGCACCACACTGGAGCTCTCGCGACAGCTCGAGATGCTGGAACAGGAAGTCCAGGAACGCGGTGACCAGTTGGCGGAGCGCGTCGAGGAATTGGCCCAGGAGAGGGACTTCGTGAACAGCCTGCTGGATACCGCTAGAGTGTTCATCATCGCCCAGGACAGCAGCGGGCGAATCAGTCTAGTCAACGACTATACCCTCACGATGCTTGACCTGGATGAACCTTCGCTGCAGGGACGCCACTTCGTGGATGTGTTCGATGCCGGCAGCCCTTCTCCAATCGGTGCCTTCGATACCCCGCAGCAGGAAGAGCGAACCCTGCAGACGCCGGACCAGCACATCCACACCATCGCCTGGTACCATGCCCCCCTGCCGTCCAGCACAGAAGACAGCATGTCGCGGATCTCGGTAGGGTTGGACATAACCGAGCGCAAGGTCGCGGAGGCTCGCCTGACCTGGCTGGCCGAACGCGATCCGCTGACCGAGCTCTACAATCGGCGCTACTTCCAGGACGCCCTGCATAAGGCTCTGTGGTGTGAGTCACACGGCGCCGTGCTTCTGCTGGACCTGGACCAGTTCAAGGAAGTCAACGAGCTCAGCGGCCACCATGTCGGAGACCGGCTCCTGCAAGAAGTGGCCGAAACTCTACTGCTGAACCTGGGTCATCGCGGCGTGATCGCCCGCCTGGGCGGCGACGAGTTCTCGCTGTTGCTGGAGCATACATCCGAAGAACAGGCGATACAGGTTGCCCAGCATATCAGCCAGTTGCTCGATAGCCTGGGATTTACAGCCGCAGGACGACGCCACCGGGTCACCGCGAGCATCGGCATTGCCCTGTTCCCGATTCACGGCACTACGCCGGCCGACCTGATGGCCAGTGCCGACGTCGCCATGTACAAGGCCAAGGAGAGTGGCATCCAGCACTGGCACCTGCTCTCCAGGACCGAGAATGCCAAGGATGAGTTGCAGGAGCGGGTCTACTGGGTCGAGCGCGTGCGCAGCGCCCTGGCAGAAGACAGCTTCGAGCTGATGGTGCAGCCGATCATGCGCCTGGAGGATCGCGACGTGAAGCACTACGAGGTGCTGCTGCGAATGCGAGACTCCGATGGCAGACTGGTGGCTCCTTCCTATTTTATCCCGGTAGCGGAGCGCAGCGGCCAGATCGTGCAGATCGACCGCTGGGTGCTGCGCCATAGCCTGCGGCTACTCAGTCAACTGCAGGAGCGAGGCATCAGCCTGGCGGTCAACCTGTCCGGCCAGTCCCTGCATGATGAAGGCCTGAAACAGTATCTGGCCGACGAACTGGCTACCAGCGGTGCCGATCCCCACCATCTCATCCTTGAAGTCACCGAGACGGCCGCCGTCACCGATTTCTCCACGGCGCGTGGCGTGCTGCAGGCAGTCCGCGAGATAGGGTGTCGGACAGCACTAGACGATTTTGGGGTAGGGTTCAGCAGCTTTCATTACCTGGGACAATTGCCAGTGGATTATATCAAGATCGATGGCTCCTTCATTCGTAGCCTTCCAATCAGTCCTGACAGCCGTGTTATCGTCCGAGCCATTGCCGATATTGCCGCCGGCTTCGGCAAGCAGGCGATCGCCGAGTTTGTGGATCAGGAAAGTCTACTACCATTACTTCAATCTTATGGCATAACGTATGGTCAAGGGTTTCATTTGGGGCGCCCGAAAAGTGTTGCGGAAGTTTTCGGCAGTGACGACATGCCTACTCTCATCAGGGCTGGTTGGCAACCCGGAGGAAAACCATGATGCCACATAGCGACCGGACCATGCATAGCATCAGTGCCTCCATCACAGAGGATATCGCCAAGTTTGCAGAGCCCCTGGATCCAACTAATGCCGCTTTCAAGGACAACCTCATGAAAAAATTCATGAGAGAGTTCGAATTCAAGATTGCATCAACACAAGAGGAAATAGAAAAAGCGCTTTCACTTCGCCATGAAGTTTTTATTCAAGAGCTTGGTTACCAGATGGAAGAGAGAAACCATCAGTTAGAGTCTGATCAGTATGATGACTCCTCTGTACACTGCATATTGATTCACAAAAGCACAGGAAAGACGGCCGGCTGTTTCAGAATCGTGACCACACAAGCACCGGGCAGCGAAGAGCTTAATAAGCTTCCTGTGGAAGAACATGGCAGCGCGGGAATATCTCACCTTACGCTGCACCCTAGCATGCTCCCGAGAAAACATATTTGTGAAGCTTCCAGGCTGGCCATTTCAAAAAACTTCAGGCTGAAATCAAATGTCATTGACTCTAAAGACTCAAGCCTGGAGCAACCAGAATCGTCAGATAAGTCCAAGGAAACGTACCCGTTAATCCTTGTCAGCCTATTTCTTGCAGCTTACTCACTGGCAGAGCTTTTAGGCAACAGGCATTTGTATGCAATGATGGCCCCCACGCTTCCCCGACTCCTAAGAAAATCGGGGTTCGATTTCATCCGACTTGGAGATACAATCAATTTTCATGGAAGAAGAAACGTTTTTTATATAAATCGTTCCTTGGCAGTGTCAGGGATGCAGAATGCACTCTCACCGATTCACAACTACATCTATCAAGAGCTTGGGACACAGGTTGCCGAGTACTCAAAAACAGGAAAAATCCAATGCGCTACCTCATAGATCCATGAATTCCGGGATTAATGAATGATCGCGGTTAAGATGCTTGCCCCGTATAGAATCTATCCGGCTAACCCAGCAGCCTGGTGGCCAGCACCATTGTAGCGCTCTTCCTTGGCCAGGTTGGAGCTCCCACACTCTGACGGCACTATCCTCGTCTCGCGGTCATGGACGCCGACCCGCGACAGGAACAACACCATCCAGGTCACAAGCACGGCCGTCGTTCGCGCCTCTCCCATCAGGCAGATGTTCATTTCGTCTTCCCCCCTCGCCTGGCTCGGCCCGGCGGAATCAGCTTGACCCTGGCCTTGGCTGGCCGGGGAGGTGTCACCGCCCCCTTCTCCTGCCCGTCGTCCTCATGGCCCTGGGAGGTCGGTGACCGCTGGACCACCACCCAGGCGAACACCGGCAGGGAAAGGTGCCAGTGGATCGCCGAGAGCCGCAGTCCGAGGGTAACCACCAGCGCTGTGGCGATGGAGACAGCCAGCGGCACGGCGAGGGCCTCCAGGCCCACGAAGACCACGCCACCGGCAATCGAGGCGGTGGCATAGACCTCCTGCCG
Organism: Halomonas lysinitropha; assembly: GCF_902500215.1. Taxonomy (GTDB): domain Bacteria; phylum Pseudomonadota; class Gammaproteobacteria; order Pseudomonadales; family Halomonadaceae; genus Halomonas; species Halomonas lysinitropha. The sequence continues at coordinate 140,597 of NZ_CABVOU010000027.1, read as the reverse complement.
AAGCACCATCGGAATCCGCCGCGCCAGTACGTCGCGGATCATGCCGCCGGCCACGCCGGTCAGCAGGCCCATCAGTACCGCCACCACGCCGGGCGCTTCCAGCATCAGGGCCTTATGGGCCCCGATCACCGTGAACAGCGCCAGGCCGAAGGCGTCCGCCACCGGCAGGAAGCCCCGCGAGAGGCGATGGATATAATGGAAGCCGAGGATCGACAGCCCCACCGTGACCAGGATCACCCACAGGTAGGTGGGGTCGCTGACCCAGAACACCGGCCGTACCCCCAGCACCAGGTCACGCAGGGTACCACCCCCGATCCCGGTCACCGCCGCCAGCACCAGCATACCGAAGGGATCCATCCGCGTGCGGCAGGCGAGTATCACCCCCGAGAGGGCGAAGACGATCACGCCCGCCATGTCCAGCCAGTAGATCAGCCCGCTCACCGTCGCTTGTCCCCCCGGATCAACGTGGAATGGCCGCACAGCATAGCCCAATTCCAGTCGCTTTAACGTGAAGCCACCGGCAGGCATGGCTCCTTGCACGGTAACCGGTTACCCTCATGGTGGCCCTTTGCCCTCATTCTGCCCCGGCTACGGAACGCCCCATGGACTGGAACCCCGCCCTCGTCTGGCTGATCATCGCTCTGCTGCTGGGGCTGTCCGAGCTCACCACCGGCGGCCTGGTACTGCTGGCACTGGGTGTCGCTGCGGCCCTGACCGCTGCACTGGCCGGACTGGGTCTGTCACTTCCCTGGCAACTATTGGGCATGGGGGTCTTTTCCGGCGTTCTCGTACCGCTCGCAGTGTGGGTGATCCGTCCCTGGTTCTCGCCACGCGGGGTAGCCTACGGAACCACCGGTACCGGAGTCGAGAGAGGCCATACCTATACGACCCTCAAGCGCGATTTTGACGGCGCCAGCGGCATCAAGATCAATGGCGACTTCTATCGCCTGCGCGTCACCGACTCTGGTGACAGAAGCGGCGAGACAGAACTGCCGGCGGGGACTCCCGTCATCTTTCAGGCCTTCGATGGCACCACTGCCCTCGTCCGCCTAGACCCCACGGCGCCGGATTCTCGCGCCAACCACCCCATGGAGTAATACCAAATGGACCTTCCCGTCAGCCCGGGGCTGATCATCGCCCTGATCGTCGTCATTATCGGCATCCTGATCATCGCCAAGGGGCTGGTGGTCGTCCGCCAGTCGGAAGTGATGGTGATCGAACGCCTGGGGTCGTTCAATCGGCTGCTGGAGAGCGGTATCAACATCATCGTCCCCTTCATCGATCAGCCCCGCGCCATCGCCATGATCCGCTACCGCAAGATGGGCGATGAGTACAACGCTATCACCAGCCATGAAACCCGTATCGATCGCCGCGAAACGGTGATGGACTTCCCCGGCCAGCCCGTGGTGACCACCGACAACGTCACGGTAAATATCAATGGTGCCCTCTACTATCAGATCATCGACCCCAAGCGTGCCGTCTATGAAGTGGAGAACATGAGCCAGGCGGTTGAGGTGCTGGCCAAGACGACCCTGCGTTCGGTGGTCGGCAAGATGGAACTCGACAAGCTGTTCGAGTCCCGGGCCGAGGTCAACAACGAGATCCAGGCCGCCATGGAAGAAGCGGCCTCCAAGTGGGGCGTGAAGATCTCGCGGGTTGAAGTGCAGGACATCGCCATGCCCGAGGAGGTGGAGTCCGCCATGCGCCTGCAGATGGCCGCCGAGCGCAAGCGTCGTGCCACGGTGACCGAGGCCGAGGGGGAAAAGTCCGCCGCCATCGCCATGGCCCAGGGCCAGCGCGAGTCGTCAATCCTCAACGCCGAGGGCGACAAGGAGTCGGCTATCCTGCGCGCTCAGGGGGAACAGGAGTCGATCAAGCTGGTGCTGAACGCTATCGGCGACAGCGAGGAGAACAAGCGCACCGTGGTCGGCTACCTGCTCGGCCAGAGCTACATCAAGGTGCTGCCGACCATGGCCAAGGACGGTGAACGCGTCTTCGTGCCCTATGAATCGTCGGCCCTGCTCGGCTCCATGGGCATGTTCCGCGAGATGGCCGGCTCACCGGAAGATGCCGTGGCCGACCACCTCAAGGCCAAAGGCAACCAAGGCAGCCTGCGGGGCGGCGTGGTGGGCGGAGCGGCCAGCGGCGCCTGAACGAACCACACGACCGCCCTGGGCCGGTGCCTCAACCCCCAGGATATCGGTCCGCCGGATGGTGGACCGCTGTCCTTGACATGCAGCCATCTTCACTTCAGCTGGAAGGGATAGACGGCGCCGATGGCCAGGATCCGAGTCAGCTCGTCCAGCGCCGCCAGGGTCTCCTCGGCCAGCTGCGGGTCGGCCAGGTCCTTGGGGGCCAGGCGGTCGCGGTAGTGGCGCTCGACCCAGGCGGTGAGCTCGCCGTGCAGGGATTGGGTGAGCAGGACACGTCCTGACAGGGCCGCGCGCTCGGCCGCCGAAAGTACCACTCTCAGGCGCAGGCAGGCAGGTCCGCCGCCGTTGCGCATGCTCTGCTTGACGTCCTTGACCACCACTTCGGAAATCGGATTGTGGCCGGCCAACAGGAAATCCTGGATGGTGCGCCACACATTTTCGCGTTCCTGGCACTCCCCGGGCACCACCAGCGTCATGGTGCCATCCGGGTTGGAGAGCAGCTGGGAGTTGAAGAGATAGGAGGCCACGGCGTCCTCGAGGCTGACCGCCTCCTCGGGAACCCGAACCGGGACCAGAGGAGTGGCCATCTTTTCCCTCAGCGCGTCCAGGGTCCTCTGCTCGTCGAGGAAAGCCCGCTCGTGGTAGAGCAGCACCGGGCCGTTGCCCACGCTGATGACGTCGTTGTGAAAGACACCGGCGTCGATGGACTCGGGATGCTGCTGGGCGAACACCGTCTGGGACTCTGTGAGGCCGTGCTGACGCGCGATGGCCTGGCTCGCCTCCAGGGTCTGCCGCGCCGGGTAGCGCCGGGGGGCAACGCCCTCCTCCGCTCCCCAGCCGAGAGCCGCCCGACCATAAACGAAGAGATGCACGCCAGGTTCGCCGTAATCCGCGGCGAGGCGGGTATGGTTGGCCGCGCCCTCGTCGGAGAAGGCGGGGGTTGCCGGCAGCACCGGATGGTGGGCGAAGCGTGCCTCGTCGCGGAAGATCGCCGCCAGCACCCGGGCCGTGGTGACCGGCTCCAGATAGCGGTGGAAGCTCGACTGCAGGTTGGCCGGGGTGAAATGCACCCGGCCGTCCGGCGCATCCGCCGAGGGCGTCACCGTGGCGGCATTGGCGGTCCACATGCTCGAGGCCGAACAGACCGCGCGCAGGAGCTGCGGGGCCTCGCCCGCCGCCCGGGCCAGCACCTGCGCATCGCTGCCGGTAAAGCCGAGCTGGCGAAGCGCCCCGAGGTCGGGCCGCTGCTGAGGCGGCAGCACGCCCTGGGGGTAGCCCGCGTCCATCAGCGCCTTCATCTTGCCCAGGCCCTGCAGGGCAGCCTCTCGAGGGTTGGCCTCCAGGCCGCCATGGGTCATGGAAGCGACATTGCCCAGGGCCAGGCCGGCATAGTTGTGGGTCGGGCCGACCAGGCCGTCGAAATTGACCTCAAGACAGTTGACCTCGCGCACGCCCGGGGCCGGCTGGCTCATAGCGTCACCCCCGGCGGCAGCGTCTCGGGCAGTACCAGCGCCTCGCTCTCCATGGAGGCGACCGGGTAGGCGCAGTAGTCGGCAGCATAGTAGGCACTCGGCCGATGGTTGCCGCTCTCGCCCACGCCGCCGAAGGGGGCATCGCCGGAGGCGCCGGTGGTCTGGCGGTTCCAGTTGACGATACCGGCGCGGATGCGCAGCAGGAAGTCGTCCCAGTCGCCTCGCTCGCCACCGATCAGCCCGGCGGAGAGCCCATAGCGAGTGTCGTTGGCCAGGTGCAGCGCCTCGTCCCAATCGCGGTAGCGATGCACCTTGAGCAGCGGGCCGAAATGTTCCTCGTCGGGTACCGCCAGCCCGGTGACGTCGATCAGGGCGGGGCTCAGCAGGCTGGTCCCGGGCTCGACACGCGCCATGCGCGCCAGCACCGTTCCTCCCAGCGCCTCCAGATCATCCTGGGCCTTGAGCAGGCCGTCGGCGGCCGCCATGCTGACCAGGCCGGCATAGAACGGGGCAGGGTCACTGAACTGGCCGGCCACCCGCAGCCGCGAGATGGCATCGCTGAGGGCATCCAGCAGGTGGTCTCCCACTTCACCCTCGGGTACGATCAGTCGCCGGGCGCAGGTGCAGCGCTGGCCGCCGGAGAGGAAGGCCGACTGCAGGATAGTCAGCACCGCCGCCTCCTGGTCGGGGACGTCCTTCACCACCAGCGGATTGTTGCCGCCGAGTTCCAGGGCCAGGATCTTGTCCAGCTGGTCGGCGAATTGGCGATGCAGGATGCCCCCCACCCGGGCGCTGCCGGTAAACAGCAGGCCATCGATATCGGGGTTGGCCGAAAGCGCCTGGCCGGTCCCGGCCGCGCCCTGCACCAGGTTGATCACCCCGTCCGGCAGCCCTGCCTCCTGCCAGCACTGCAAGGTGAGATCCGCGGTCAAGGGGGTCTGCTCGCTGGGCTTGAACACCACGCAGTTGCCGGCCAGCAGGGCCGGCACGATATGACCGTTGGGCAAGTGGCCGGGGAAGTTGTAGGGACCGTAGACCGCCATCACCCCGTGCGGGCGATGGCGCAGCACGGCGGTGGCATCCCCCAGGTCGCGGCTGCGCTCGCCGGTGCGCTCCTGATAGGCGCGGATCGAGAGCGCCACCTTGCCGATCATCGCGCCGACCTCGGTACGTGCCTCCCAGAGGGGCTTGCCGGTCTCCTGGGCGATGGCGGTGGCCAGGTCCTCGCGGTGGCTCTCAAGCACCTCCCGGAAGTGCTCGACCAGCGCCTGGCGTTCGTCGAAACTGGTGCGCGCCCAGCCCGGAAAGGCGCTTCGTGCCGCCGCCACCGCGGCGTCGACCTGGGCCGCGGTGGCGGCGGCGCCCTCCCAGAGGCGCTCATCGGATACCGGGTCGTGCTTGGTGAAGGCCTCGCCATCACCCGCCTGCCAGGTGCCGCCGATCAGCAGCTGTTGTCTTGCCTTCATCACGCCTCCTCCTCGGTATCCAGTATGCGCAGGGTGTCGCCGGAGGCGACCTCCAGCCGACGCGCCTCGGCCTCGTCGAGCGTCACCACGCCCTTGGCATCGGGCCCGCGTCCCAGCCAGGCGGCACGGAAACCGGCCATCCCGGTGGTGGCGGCCAGCCAGCGCGGCCGCGGCGAGCGCTCGAGTGAGCCGGCCTTGACCTCCACCCGGTAGCGCCGCGACAGCCGCACGCCGCGTACGTCGTCGATGTAGGCCTCCACGGTCGGGCCACCGTCGAAGATATCGATATAGCCCTCCCAGCGCAGGCCCTCCTTCTTGAGCATGGCCAGCGCCGGGCGGGTGTGCTCGTGAACCTGGCCGATACAGGCCCGTGCCGCCTCGCTGAGAAAGGGGGTGTAGATCGGGAACTTGGGCATCAGCTCGCCGATGAAGCTCTTCTGGCCAAGCCCGGTGAGCTTGTCCGCCTCGTCGAAGTCGAGAGGAAAGAAGTGGCTGCCCAGGCACTCCCAGAAGGGGCTGCGCCCCCGGTCGTCGAAGACACCGCGCATCTCGGCGAGCACCTTGTCGGGGAAGCGGTCGCGGAACTCGGCCAGGAACAGCCAGCGCATCATCGACAGCAGTGCGCCGTTGCGTTCATGGCGCCGGTCGGCACCACGGTACTCGGGCCGCAGGAACAGCGAGGCCACCTCGGCATCACCGGTGTGATCGGAGCTCAGGAAGAGGGTGTCGATGGTGCGGTGCAAATCGAGCTGCACCGAAGAGTGGGCCAGGGTCCCCAGCCGGTAGTGGTAGAAAGGAATCTCGCGTCCTACCTGCCCCTCGATGGCGCAGCAGCCGGCCAGCCGACCGTTGAGCTCGTCCTCGAGCACGAAGAAGTAGAGCCGCTGATCCCGCGACGTGCGCTCCTCGAAGGCGGCCACCGTCGAGGCGATCTTGGCCGCCAGGAAGTCACGGTTGTCGGGCAGCGAGGTGAAGCCCACCCCGGTCTCCCGGGCCAGAGCCTGCAGCTCGTCCAGATCACCCTCGGCGATCGCTCGAATACGCATCACAGCTCTCCCTCGTCATAGCCGGGATCGTGCTCGTCGACGCTCCCGTCTCCCATACCGGGCAGCGCCAGGGGAGCGGCCAGCACGGCCCGTCCCTCCTCCACCCCCAGCCGCTCGGCATGCGACGGCGAGAGCATCAGCTGGCCGGTGGGCGACAGGGCATAGCGCGCCACCACACAGCGGAAGTCGCCAAGGCGCTGATTGGCGACCATGGCTGGCTCGGCATCGGGCAGTGCGTGAGCGGGACGGATGCGCACCGGGTGCCAGGCGGCGCGTTGGAAGCTGGCCAGGCGCTCGCGCTCGCCCTTGATCACCGGACCGGCATCGAAGATGTCCACGTGGCGCGAACGCAGGAAACCCTCGGCCAGCATCTCGGCCAGGGCCGCCTCGTGGTCGGGGTGCTCGCGCCCGATGGCTGCTCGCGCCTGGGGCGTGAGCAGCGCCAGGTAAAGCGGAAACTGTGGCATGACCTCGGCGATGAAGCTCTTGGAGCGAACCCCGGCCAGGTAGTTGATCTCCTGGTAGTCACGCACGAAGAAGTGACGTCCCACGCTGTTCCAGAAAGGCGACTCGCCCTGCTCGTCCAGGTAGCCGGGAAAGGCCATGGCCAGGATGCCGGCGAAGCGCTCCGGGTACTGGGCGATGAACATCAGCCGCGCCCGGCGCAGCAGGCTCTCGGCACTGGTGCCCTTGTAGCGGGCATCCAGCGACAGAGCGCAGAGCAGTGTCGCCTCGGAGACCTCATGGGAGAGCGACAGGATCGGTACCTCACGACGCACGTCGAGCTGCTGCGAAGCGTGGATCAGCGTTTCCTGACGATAGGTGTAGTAGGCCTCGCGGGCCCCGACCTGGGCACGAATGGTGGCGGTGCCCACTATCTCGCCGCACTCAAGGTCCTCGAGCACGAAGGTATAGTGCTCGTCGCCGGGTGCCTCGACCTCGGTGGCAAAGGCCTGGCGGGAGCGAGCGATACGCTCCTCCAGGCGATCGCGGTGGGCCGGCAGGTTGGTCAGCCGCGGCGTCGCGCTGCCGGCCAGCCGCTCCAGGGCAGGCAGGTCCGCCGGATGGACGGGGCGTATGACCAGCATGGCAGGGTCTCCGGAAGGGGGTGAGTCGTCACGCATCGGCGAACCGGGGCTCACTGCCCCGCCACCAGCCTCGCCACCGCCCGCTCCAGCCTCGCCATGCCCTCGGCGATATCGGCCTCGGGGATCACCAGCGAGGGCGCCATGCGTAGCACGTTGGGGCCGGCGATCAGCGCCATCAGCCCCTCCTCGAGGGCCAGCGGCAGAATGTCCCTGGCCCGTCCCTCGTAGGCAGGCGCCATCTCGGCACCGATCAGCAGACCCATGCCGCGGATCTCCCGGAAGACCCCATGCTGGCGATTGATCGCCTCGAGGTGCTCGCGGAAGAGATCGTGGCGGTGCTTGACGCCCTCGAGCACCTCCGGCGTGTCGATGAACTCCACGGCAGCCAGGGCCACGGCCGAGGCCAAGGGGTTGCCGCCGTAGGTGGAGCCGTGGGTGCCGATGGCAAAGGCCTTTGCCACCCGGTCGGTGGTCAGCATGGCACCTACCGGGAAGCCGCCCCCCAGCGACTTGGCGCTGGTCAGGATATCCGGGGTCACGCCATACTGCTGGTAGGCATAGAGCGAACCGGTGCGCCCCGCCCCGGTCTGCACCTCATCGAAGATCAGCAGCGCATCGAAGGCGTCGCACAGATCACGCAGCCCCTGCAGGAACTCGGGCACGGCGGGGATGATGCCACCCTCCCCCTGCATCGGCTCGACCATCACCGCGCAGGTGTCGTCGTCGATGAGGTTGCGCACGCTGTCGAGGTCGTTGTACTCGCCATGCACGATGCCACCGGGTACCGGACCGAAGCCTTGGGCATACTTGGGCTGACCGCCGACGCTGACGGTGAAGAAGGTGCGGCCGTGGAACGATTGCGAGAAGGATACGATGCGGTGCTTGTGCTCGCCATGGTGGTCATGGGCCCAGCGCCGCGCCAGCTTGAGGGCCGCCTCGTTGGCCTCCCCACCGGAGGAGCAGAGGTAGACCTTGTCGGCAAAGGTGCGCTCGACCAGGCTGCGGGCCAGGGCCAGGGCCGGCTCGTTGGTGTAGACGTTGGAAAGGTGCCAGAGCCTGTTGGCCTGGGCCGTGAGGGCCTCGACCAGCACCGGGTGACAGTGCCCCAGGCCGTTGACGGCGATGCCGCCGGCAAAATCGATGTACTCGCGGCCCTCCTGATCCCACAAGCGACTCCCCTCACCGCGCACCGGAACCGCCTGCTGGGGGGCGTAGTTGGGCACCATGTAATGGTCAAAGTCGGCGCGGGTCGGGGTCTGGCTCATGTCACTCTCCATTTCTTGCATGACGGATCAACTATCACTCGGGTCAACTATCACTCGAGTATAGGGAGGGCTGCCGCGAGAATCTTTCAGCAATGGGACGGTGAGTTGTGTAAAAGGCAGACGCCGCTCAGGTCCCGGCGCGCCGCGCGAGGGCCCGCGAGATGGCGTAGGCTGGGAAGATGGTCCCGAAAGCCCCCGTCGACAAGGAGTCCGACATGTTCAACACCACGACCTGGAACCGGATTCGCTACGGGCTCTATGCCCCGATCTACGACCTGGTGGCCGATCGTGTCTTCCGTGGCGCCCGCCGCGTGGCCCTTGGCCAGGTGGCCTGGCAGCCCGGTATGCGCGTGTTGCTGGTCGGTGCGGGCACCGGGCTCGATCTGCCCTGGCTGCCGCGGGACATCGAACTGCACGCCAGCGACCTCTCACCCGCCATGGTCAGGCGTCTCGAGCAGCGCGCCGAGTCGCTGGGTAGGGACGTCCAGGCCGAGGTCATGGACGCCGAGCGCCTCGCCTATCCCGACGACCATTTCGACGTGGTGGTAATGCATCTGATCCTCGCGGTGATGCCTGACCCTGAAAAGGGGCTCAACGAGGCCCGCCGGGTGCTGAAGCCGGATGGCCAGCTCTGCGTGATGGACAAGTTCCAGGCCGACGACCACCCGGCGGGCCTCGCCCGACGCAGCCTGAACGCCCTCACCTCGGCCATTGCCACCGACATCACCCGCCAGGCCCGGCCGCTGCTGGAGGCGGCCGGCTTCGTCATCGAGCAGGACACCCCGGTGATGATGGGCTCGCTGGTCCGCGCTCTGCTGGCCACCCAGCGGGTCGACTCACCACCTACCCGAGCCGCTCCTCACGAGGCGTAATGCCGAAGTGGTTGCGGTAGGCGGTAGAAAAGTGGGCTGCCGAGGAAAACCCGGTCTGCAGGGCGACGTCGCCGGCCGGTCGGTCGCTCTCGCGCAACAGGCGACGCGCCTGCTGCAGGCGCAGGTCCAGGTAATAGCGGCTGGGCACTGCCTGCAAGTATTTCTTGAACAGCCGCTCCAGCTGGCGACGGGAGATGCCCAGGTGTTCGGCCAATTCGTGGGTGGTCAGGGGCTCCTCGATGTTGGCCTCCATCAGCGCCACCGCGTCGGCCAGGTTCTCGGGGGCATGGCCAAGCCGCGAGCGCAGCGGCACCTGCTGGGGCTCGTCGCCCATGCGGATACGTTCCAGCACGAAGTGCTCGGAGATGCGCTCGGCCAGCCGGGGACCGTGCTGGCTGCCCACGAGGGTCATCATCATGTCCATGGCGGCGGTACCGCCGCCGCAGGTCAGGCGGTCGCGGTCGATCTCGAAGAGTTGACGGGAGAGGCGGACACGGGGAAAAGCCTCGGAGAAGGCGTCGAAACGCTGCCAGGGCAGTGTCGCCCGGTAGCCTTCCAGCACCCCGGCCCGAGCCAGCACCTCGGTGCCCCCTCCGATACCGCCCAGCAGTACGCCCGCCCCGGCCAACCGGCGCAGCCAATCGATCAGGGAAGCGGGGGCACTGCCGGAGAGCGGACCCGGTGCACACACCAGCAGCAGATCCAGGGGATCATCCACCTCGCCGAAGCGGGCCTGGGACATCAGCGTCTGGTGAGAGGCACTGACCACCGGGCCGGCGACGGTGGCAAAGGTCGTGAGCCGATAAAGGGTACGCCCCTCGAGGCGGTTCGCCACCGCCAGGGGTTCGGTGGCACAGGCCTGGGCCAGCAGGGAGAAGCCGGGCAGCACCACGATACCCACATGCCGCGTCAGTGACGCCGAATGAAGAGAAGAGGTGAACTCGGGCATGTGGATCTGACCTTGGGTCGATAGCGGAGGCGGGGAAAGGTCCCCCATCCTACCCAAGCTCGGTCGGATCCACAGCCCTGCCGCGTGAACACGGCAGCGGCGGGCAGCGAGTCGGCCTAGTTACCGTTGCCGCTCAGCAGCAACATGGCCGCCGCCAGGACCCCGAGTACCACGATGACGATGGGCAGCACTCGGTGCAGACCATGGGACGAGCTCTTCGCCTCGGGCTGCTCGACATCCGGCTCGGGGTGGTCGAAGTCCTCGGGCTGGCTGACCTCCTTGAAATGCTGCAGCTCTTCTTCCTGCGTCTTGCTTTCACGCTTATCCATGGCGCACCTCCATTGGCTTGGATCTGCTTGCCGCATTTGCCTGGGTATCCCGCGAAACGCGGCGACTTACAGGTTCACGACATCGAAGTCCGCTACCGGGTTCACGTCCGCCTCGTAGTCGACGTCGTCACGCTCGAAACCGAACAGCTTGAGGAACTCGTGCTTGTACCCAGCATAGTCGGTGATCTCGAACAGGTTCTTGGTGGTCACCTGGGGCCAGAGTTCCTTGCAGGCCTGCTGGACGTCGTCGCGCAGTTCCCAGTCATCCAGGCGCAAGCGGCCAACCTCGTCGGTACGGCAGTCGTTGCCCTGCCCTTCACGCGGATAAAGACATTCCCCGAACAGGCGGTTGAGCTGGTCGATGGTGCCCTCGTGCAGCCCCTTCTCCTTCATCACCTTGTAGACCATGGCGATATAGAGCGGCATGACCGGGATGGCGGCGCTGGCCTGGGTCACCACTGACTTGAGCACCGCCACATTGGCGCCACCTCCCGACGCCGAGAGACGCTTGTCGATCTCGCCGGCGGCGCGGTCCAGGTCCTCCTTGGCCTTGCCCAGCGCACCGTGCCAGTAGATCGGCCAGGTGATCTCGGTACCGATGTAGCTGAAGGCCACGCTGCGCGCCCCGGGCGCCAGCACACCGGCACGATCGAGAGCCTCGATCCACAGCTCCCAGTCCTCGCCACCCATCACCGCCTTGGTGTCCTCGATCTCCTGCTCGGTAGCGGGCTCGACCTCGGCCTCGATGATGGCATCCTTGTTGGTGTCAATGGCGGTGGCGCGATAGGTCTCACCGATCGGCTTGAGCGCGGAGCGCTTGAGCTCGCCGCTGTCGGGCAGCTTGCGCACCGGCGAGGCCAGCGAGTAGACCACCAGGTCGATCTGGCCCAGGTCCTGCTGGATCAGCTCGATGGCCTTGTCGCGAGCCTCGTGGGAAAAGGCGTCGCCGTTGATCGACTTGCTGTAGAGGCCCTCGGCCTTGGCGAACCGGTCGAAAGCGGCGCTGTTGTACCAGCCGGCGGTGCCGGGCTTCTTTTCGGTACCCGGCTTCTCGAAGAACACGCCCAGGGTGTCGGCGCCGAAGCCGAAGGCGGCGGTGATGCGCGCCGCCAGGCCATAGCCGCTGGAAGCACCGATCACCAGCACCTTCCTGGGCCGCTGCTCCTCGTCACCCGCTGCCTGGTGCAAGCCGCGGGCGCGCGTCGCCTCGATCTGCTCGAGAACGTTCTTCTCGCAGCCAACGGGATGGGTGGTGGTGCAGATGAAACCGCGTACCTTGGGCTTGATGATCACGTCAGACCTCGTTGTTGTCCGGCGGAGTAGGCAACCGCTACCGTCCGCATGGGGAATGAATGAGCCGAATACAGGATCAAAAGGGCAGTGAGCAACATTCTAGCGGCCGAGATGGCGGCTGTCCGCCCTTGAGGGCACTGCAGGGCTGGTGCAGGATGCTTCTCCCGGGTAACGAGTGGCAGGAGGGAACGATGGATGCGCAGACACTGGTCGACGAGCGCGGTGAGCTTTGGCTGGCACTGGCCCCGCTGTGGCTGGAACGCGAGCCGCGCGAGACCGACTACGCCAGCATGGTCGCCGTCATCCAGCGTCACGACCTGACCGTGCGTGAGCTGGAGTGGGTCTTTCGCCTGGAGCTCGCCCCGGTGCTCTCGCGCCAGCAGATGTCGGTGGCCGGCGAATGGCGCTCGTTCGATGACTACAAGCTGATGAAACAGCTGGTAGCCCACAACCTGCGGCTCAATGGCTGGCGCCGCAAGAGCTGGGCACTGTTCTCGGGATTGACCACCATGATGACTCGTCATCGCTGGAACGAGCTGATGGGGCGGGTCCTGGTCGAGCGCGGCGAGGTGCCCTGACAACCCTTCGGGATGCCCCGGCGCGACCGTCGGGCTGGAACGGGCGCACGGGCATAGTTCCGGACGACAGGCCCCCTTGCCTGGCGTACTCAGGTCTCGTCCAGGGCACGCTCCAGTGCCTCGCGCAACTCGGCTTCACCCTCCCGTGGCGAAAAGCGGCGGATCACCCTGCCGTCCCGCCCCACCAGAAACTTGGTGAAATTCCACTTGATCATGCCGGTTCCCAACACCCCGGGCACCTCGCGCTTGAGCTCGGCGAAAAGCGGATGGGCACCGCGTCCGTTGACCTTCACCTTCTCCATCAGCGGGAAACTGACCTGGTACTCACGGGCACTGAAGGTGCAGAAATCCAGTGCCGACTCCGGCGACTGACGGGCGAACTGGTTGCAAGGGAAACCGATGACCATGAACCCTCGATCGCGATAGCGGCGGTAGAGGCGTTCGAGCTCACGCAGCTGGGGCGTGAAGCCACAGTGGCTGGCGACGTTGACGATGAGCAGCACCTGGCCGCGCAGCGCGCCGAAGTTGAAGGGTTCGCCCTGGGCGGTGCGGCACTGATGGTCGTGAATGGACATGCGCGCGCCTTCATGATCGTTGTGCTTCACGATGCCACGCCGCCCGCGGCGGCGCTACCCCTCAGCGCCCGGGACGGCCCAGGCGCCGACGGACCTCGGCCACCCGGCTGGCCAGCCGGCGCCGACGCTGGTGCCGCTCGGCCTCCTCGAGGGGCGCATAGGTCAGCCGCTCGAGATCCTGAGCACACTCCTCGAGCGCCCGCCCCGCCGGTCCGGCCTGGGGGGCAATGCGACGCAGGTGGGTAGCAGGGGACTCCCCGGGCCGTGCCGCCAAACGGTGACGAGCCAGCCAGCTCTGCAGATTGCCCACCAGCCACTGCGGATCACGCTGCCGCCGCCGATGTCGCCAGCCCCGACGAGCCAGCAGGGCCAGGCCCCCTGCCACGACCAGCACCGCCATCAGGCCCAAGGTGGTGGACAAGGCCCCCCGACCGGGCAACAGCGCATCCAGCCGGTCCCAGGCCTCGCGCCACCAGCCAACCAGCTGCGCCATCATGGAGCGGCGAGACTCGCGCTGGTAGCCGATCACCGCCCGCTGCCACTGGTACTCCAGCCGCTCCCACTCCAGACGCATGCGGTTGGCCCAGCCCACCTCGCGCATGCGCAGCGGCGAAAAGCGAGCATCGGCCAGGAAGGCCTCGGCGCCGTCGTCGACCGCCCGGGCACCCTGCTCGATGCGCTCCGGAGCGATCACTGCGGTGGGATCCAGGCGTCGCCAGGCATCATCGCGCCACACCTCCACCCAGGCATGGGCATCGTAATCACGTACCGTGAAGTGGCCATCCGGATTCCGCTCGCCGCCCAGGAAGCCCGCCACCACCCGCGCCGGAATGCCGGCCATGCGAGCCATCACGGCAGCCGCTGAAGCGTAATAGGTACAGTAACCGGCCTGGCTGTCGAACAGGAAGTCATCGACGCGGTGCTCGCCGACCAGTCGCGGCGGCGAGAGCGTATAGCGATAGGGGGCCTCACCGAAGCGCGCCATCATCGCCTCGAGATAGACATCCGGGTCGCCACCACTCTCACGCCACAGCCGCTCGGCCAGGGCCCGGGTGCGGGGATTGGCGCTCTCGGGCAGCAGGCGGTGCCAGCGCTCTCCGGCGGCGGGCGGGCTGGTCGGCGGCGCCCCGCTGCTGGAAAGGTTCATCAGGCTGCGCGAGCTCAGCGGGGTGAGCCCTTCCAGGGTGCCATCGGCCAGGTAGCGCTGACGCTCGCCACTGGCCAGCGGCGTACCCAATGTGGGGCGCCAGGGGCGGCTGTCAGGCTCCAGCAACAGCTCGGCGCTGAAACGCGCTCCTTCCTGCGACTGCCACGGGGAGCGCGCCGCCTCGCGGACAAAGGCATCGACCGGGCGCTCCAGAGTCGCCGCCAGTTGCTCGGGGGTGGCTCGCGACCAGCGGATGCCATCGAAGTGCGACAGGGTGTAGACCCGCCAATAGCGCTCATCGGGGGCGGGTTCGCGGCCCTCGAAACTGGCCCGGAAGGCCCGCGCATCACTGCGCGAGAGTTCAGCGATGTCCCCCGGCGAGATTTCGTCGGTCAGGCCGGTGGAGGCACGGTCCATCTGGGGCATGCTCCACAACGGCCCCAGGCGTGGAAAAATGACGAACAGCACGATCATCAGCGGGGCCGACAGCACCAGCAGCCAGACCGTCTCCCGCCAGGCCTGGCGCAGGCCAGTGGCACCGGCGAGCCACACCAGCGATTGCAGCAACCAGGCCACCGCCAGCAGGGCACCCGCGGCCATGGGGATCCCCTGGTCGTGCAGGAAGGCCACGGTGGTAGCCACCAGGCCGATCACCACCACCACCCGGGCGTCGCGCCGATCGTGGGTCTCGAGCAGCTTGAGCAGATAGACGCCAAGCAGCAAACCGACCAGCCCATCCATGGTCCCCAGGGTGCCGAACTGCAGCCAGAGCGCCAGCAACAGGCCGCCCACGGCAGCCAGCCGCAGCAGGATACCGGCGCGCGGCAGGCCGCGGCGCAGTTGCACAAGCCGGTAGCCGGCCACCAGCAGGGCGAGCCCCACCAGCCAGGCCGGCATCCAGGCCAGGTGCAGGGCCAGCACCAGGCACTGGCCGATGAACAGCTGGCGCAACATCCCACCGCTCAGCCCCCGACCATCTGCCAGCACGGCCGGCGCCACCAGCCTGGCGGGTCGCGAGATACTCATGCCACCCCCGCGGGCCGGGTCGCCGAGAAGCGCGCCAGGGCATCCAGTGCCCGGCGTCGCTGGGCGTCACCCTCGCCCTGTGCCAGGGTGACGCCCGGCAGCCGAAGACCATAGCGATCGCCGGCACGGTGGTGGGCCAGCACCCGTGCACAGAGCACCGAGAGGCGTCGCTCGGGATCGCCACGACAGGCCTCGTAATCCAGCCATAGCTGCTGGCGCGGGGGGATGCTGAAGACCTTGGTGGCCAGCACGCCCGTGCGGCTCCACTGCTTCCAGGCCACCCGGCCGGGGCTGTCGCCAAGCTGGAAGCGGCGCAGCCCCGCGAAATCGACGGCTTCCAGGCCCGTACCGCCCTGGGGCGCGACCACATCGTCCTCCTCCACCGGGTGCGGCCAGACCAGCAGCTCGCTATCGTGGCGGACCCAAGCTACCACGCGAACCAGTCCCAGCGGCCAGCGGGTCTCGACCCGCAACCAGGGCAGCACCTGGACACCACGCCGGGGCGTCGACAACGCCAGTCGGGTCTCGCCGAGGCCCTCGACGATATCCACCCGACCACGGGCGCCATCACAGCGGAGTTCCAGGGCCGTTCGGTCGCGTCGCGCCCTCAGCACCACCCCCAGACGCGCCTCGCCGCCGGCAAAGGCTTCACGGGGCAAGCGCAACGCCGGGGTGACGCCGAGCAGGTTGAGCCAGCCGCGCAGCAGCACCACCACGCCGACGCTGAACAGCCAGAAGGCCAGCCCGTAGGCCAGGCTGTTCTGGTAGTTGATGCCGAACAGCAACAGCACCACCACCAGCACCGCCCAGCCCAGGCCGAAGCGGGTGGGTATCAGGAACAGTCGTCGCTGGGGAAGAGGATGCTCCATCGAGGCGGCCAGACGGCGCAGCCACCAGTGACGCAGCCGTTCACGGTGACCGGATCCGACAGTGGCCGCGCCAGCCACACTCACCCCACCACCGCCACGCGGGTCAACAGGTGACGGGCCAACGCCTCGCCCTCCTCCCGGGGACCGCTGCTCAGTCGGTGACCCGTCACCGGAACCCAGACTGCCTGGATGTCCTCCGGCAGCACATGGTCGCGCCCCTCGAGCAGTGCCCAGCCCCGGGCCGCTCGCAACAGGGCCAGGATGCCCCGAGTAGAAAGCCCCCAGGCCAGCTCGGGATGCTCACGGCTGGCCGCCGCCAAGGCCTGGACGTAGTCGAGCAACGCATCGGCCACATGAATCCCGTCCAGCCGTAGCTGCCAATGGCGCAGGCGCTCGGCATCGAGCAGGGGCATCAGCGCATCGAGTTTCACTCGCCCAGCCCGGCCGCGCAGGATCTCGCGCTCGGCGCGTGGGGCCGGGTAGCCCAGCGAGAGGCGCATCAGGAAACGGTCGAGCTGCGACTCGGGCAGGGGAAAGGTCCCGGCCTGCTCCTGGGGATTCTGGGTGGCGATCACGAAGAAGGGGTCGGGCAGCGCCCGGGTCTCACCCTCCACGGTCACCTGTCCCTCCTCCATCGCCTCGAGCAGCGCACTCTGAGTCTTGGGCGTGGCCCGATTGATCTCGTCGGCCAACACAAGGCCGTGGAAGATGGGGCCGGGATGAAAATGGAAGCGTGCCTCTCGCGGGTCGAAGACCGAGACTCCCAGCACGTCGGCAGGCAGCAGGTCGCTGGTGAACTGCAGGCGCTGCATGTCCAGGTGGGTGACCCGGGCCAGCGCCTGGGCCAGGGTGGTCTTGCCAAGCCCCGGGAGGTCCTCGATCAGCAGGTGTCCGCGGGCGAGCAGGCAGCAGAGCGCCAGACGAACCTCCCGGGACTTGCCGAGCACCACCCCCTCCAGGGCGGCCAGTACCGCTTCCAGGTCCGGCAGTCGTTCAGGCCGGTTCATCGTCCCGCCTCCGCGGCCCGCATGGCCTGCACGGCCTGGCGGGTATCCGGGGTCACGCCGTCCAGTTCCAGGGCCTCGTCGACCGGCAGCCAGAAGGCCTCGGCCACCTCCTCGGCCTGCAGCGTCAGCGGACCATCGTGCTCGACCAGGAAGAGACTGCCAAAGATGTGGTTGCCGCCCGCATCGTGCACGAACTCGCCCAGATGGCGCAGCGGCACACGCTGGATGCCGAGCTCCTCGGCCAGCTCACGGCGCGCCGCCACGTGAACCGCCTCGCCGGCCCCCACCACGCCGCCGGCGGCGAGGTCCAGGCCGCCGGGGAAGACCTCCTTGGTCAGGGTGCGACGCTGCACGCAGAGCTCGCCGCGGCCGTTTCGCACCACCACATAGGTGGCCCGGTGCCAGAACCGCAGGCGACGCATGGCGGCCCGGGGCGCGCTGCCGCAGGGACGATTGCGCGCATCCACCAGCTGGATCTGCTCGTCGGCAACATGCGGCGCGGGCAGCGATTCGGGCAGGGAAGCGTGGGCGCTCATGAAGGACTCCGGGAGAAATGCCTTCAGCCTACCCAGTCACGGCGGCAGCGTCACGCCATGCGTTGACCGCGCCCGTGTCGACGACCATGCTCAAGACAGGCCTCACCTGCGGAGCACCACCATGTCCGACCCCGCTCCCCGCACCCGGCTGGCCACCCACGAGGTGACCAACCAGCCCTCGCCGCCGGCGGACCGCGACCTGCTCGCCGGGGATGCCCCGCTGCAGGAAGCCCTGACCCGGGAGGCCCCGGAGTGGGTGACCAGACGCCTCGTCCCGCTGGGACGCGAGGTCGGCAGCGCTCGAGTCCAGGCCCTCGGGGAAGCGGCCAACCGCCACCCACCCGAGCTGCGGCTCTTCGACCGTCATGGCCGACGGCTGGACGAAGTGGTCTACCACCCCGCCTACCACGAGCTGATGCAGCTGGCCATCGAACACGGCTGGCATGCAGTGGCCTGGCAGGAAGAGGGGCGCGGCGGCCACCAGGCCCATGTCGCCGCCCTCTACCTGCTGACTCAGGCCGAGCCCGGCTTCTGCTGCCCCATCACCATGACCCATGCCGCCATGCCGGTGCTGCGCCAGACGCCTGCCGTCGAGGCACACTGGGCACCGGGGCTGCTGGCCTGGGCCTACGACCCGCGCGTGCTGCCCGCGGGAGAGAAGACCGGGCTGACCTTCGGCATGGCGATGACCGAGAAGCAGGGCGGCAGCGACGTTCGCACCAATTCCACGCGAGCCGAGAGCACGGGGGACGGCTGGCGGCTGACCGGCCACAAGTGGTTCTGCAGCGCTCCCATGTCCGACGCCTTCCTGACCCTGGCCCGTACCGACGAGGGTCTATCCTGCTTCCTGGTACCGCGCTTCACGCCGGAGGGCGAGCGCAACGCCATCGAGCTGCAGCGTCTCAAGGAGAAGTGCGGTAACCGCGCCAATGCCTCGGCGGAGATCGAGTATCGTGGCGCTCTAGCCGAGCCGGTGGGCGAGCCCGGACGCGGCATCGCCACCATTCTCGAGATGGTCCAGCAGACCCGGCTCGATGCCGCCACGGCCCCGGTGGGCATGATGCGCCAGGCCCTGGTGGAGGCCTGGCAGCATGTCCGGGAGCGCCATGCCTTCGGCCGGGCGCTGGCCGAGCAGCCGCTGATGCGGGTGCTGCTGGCCGACATGGCTCTGGAAGTGGAGGCCGGCCTGGCGCTGGGGATGCGGGCCGCCCGGGCCTTCGATGGCGCCGCCCGTGGCGATGCCGATGAGCGGGCCCTGTCACGGCTGCTGCCGACCCTGGCCAAGTACTGGCACAACAAGCGCACGCCGGGCTTCATGGCCGAAGCCATGGAGTGCCTGGGCGGAATCGGCTATGTGGAGGAAGCACCATTGGCGCGGCTCTACCGCGAAGCGCCGGTCAACTCGATCTGGGAGGGGTCGGGCAACGTGATCTGCCTGGACCTGCTGCGCGTACTGGGCCGCCATCCCGAAGCACTGGCGGCGCTGCAGGCCGAATTGACCGCGGTACGTGGGCAGCAGGCCGAGCTCGACGGCGCCCTCGCTCGGCTGGACGCCGAACTTGCCGCGCCGCCCGAGGCGCTGGAGCCGCGTGCCCGCTGGCTGGCCCAGCGGCTGACCCAGTGCCTGCAGGCCGCCCTTCTGCTGCGCCATGCCCCACCAGAAGTGGCCGAGACCTTCTGCCGCTCACGGCTGGGTGACGAGGCCGGACCGGCCTACGGGGTGTTATCCGCGGGCGCGCCGATCGAAGCACTGCTGGCGCGGATCGGGGATTGAGCATTGGCCAACGCCAGGATATCCCCAGCGGGCATGGGCCGCGCCAGGCCGAAGCCCTGCACATGGGTACAGCCGTAGCGTTCCAGGCTGGCCAGACAGGCGAGGTCCTCGATCCCCTCGGCCACCACCCGGATGCCAAGCCGACGCCCCAGCAGGGCCACTGCCTCGACGATGGCGGCATCCTGGGCATCCTCGAGCAGGCGGCTGACAAAGCTGCGATCGACCTTGAGCTCACTGATCGGCAGCAGCTGCAGCCGGGCCAGCGACGAGAAGCCCACCCCGAAGTCATCCACCGAGACCTCCAGGCCACCAAGGTGCAGCCGAGCCGCGACTTCGCTGCCGAGCAGCTCGTCCTCCATGGCGGCCGTCTCGGTGATCTCCAGGACCACGGGAGTGTCACCCGCCGAACATCGCGCCTCGCTGATCAGGGAGAGCAGCTCCGGCGACATCAGATCATCGGCAGTGACATTGACCGACAGTGACAGGGAGAGACCGTCCCGGCGCCAACGGGCGGCATCTTCCAGCGCCAGCTGGAGCACGCGGCGGGTCAGGTGGCGGTTCTGGTCGGGCGTGAGCAGCGGCAGGAAGCGACCGGGCACCAGCAGTCCCGCCTCGGGGTGAGCCCAGCGGACCAGTGCCTCCACACCGCTGATGCGGCCGCTGGCCAGCTCGAACTGGGGCTGGTAATGGAGAGTGATTTCCTGGCGCGCGAAGGCCCGATCGAGCTCCTCTATGCGACAAGGGGGGGTGGCGGTGCAGGCATCATCCGACGGATGGCCCATGGCCAGGGCCTCGAGGCATTCACGCAACTCCATGAGCCGCATCGGCTTGTCCAACGAGGGCAGCATCTGCAATCCCAGGGCCTGGCCGAGCCGTTCGGCAATGCGCGCGATCTTGCGCTCAACGCCGCTGAGCAGCAGCACCCGGCCGCGGTAACCACATTCGGCCAGCAGGCGCAGCATGGAAATGCCATCCTGCTGGCCGAATTCCAGGGCCATGATGACCAGTTGAGGGCGACGCGCCACGACCTCGCCGATCAGGTGCTGGCCGTGCCGGCAGTAGCGGGATTCCATCCCCAGCGTGCGCAACTGCAGCGACAGGGTCGCGGCGGCATCGGAATCCTCCTCGAGTACCACCGCCAGTCGTGGGGATTGCATCGTCAGGTCATTCATCCAGGGAATTTCCACCAGGGCGCTGAGCTTCAGCGTATCAGCAAAACGCCTGGGGCCCAGGAAGACCTCATGATATGCGTCAACGCAAGCGATCAGGCGATGGGCCCTGCCACTACCCGCAGTGCCAGGGCCAACAGCAGTACGCCGGTGATGCGGTTGAGCCAGTGAGCCCGGGCCTGCAGCCAGGGCAACACCCGCGAGTGGGACAGGCCCACCGCCACCAGCACGTACCAGCCGCCATCGATGACCATCGCCGTGAGTACCACCAGTGCCTTGGCAGCGAGGCTCATATCGGGGGTCACGAACTGGCTGAGCAGGGCGATGAAGAAGAGGATCAGCTTGGGGTTGCCCAGCGCCACCAGCATGCCCTCGCGCGCCGCCTGACGACGGCTGGTGACCATGGCGGCGGCATCCAGGGCACCGCCACGCCCGGCGCGCAGGGCCTTGATCCCCAACCAGGCCAGGTAGGCCGCACCACCCCAGGTGATCGCCTGGAACAGCATCGGAAAGCGCACGATCAGCGCCCCCAGCCCCCAGACCGTGAGCAGCGCATAGAAGCCCACGCCCAGGGCATGGGCGAGGGCCGCCGCGACGCCCGGCAGGCGCCCTCCCCCCAGGGTATGGCGCAGCACCAGGGCCAGGCTGGGACCGGGTGACATGGCCCCCATGGCACAGACAGCGGCCAGGGATAGCCAGAGCGAGAAGGGCATGCGGAACCTCCTGGGCACCGTCAACGAAAACAGCCCTCCACCCGAATTCGGGAGAAGGACCGTGTTGAAGCCACTTTACGCCATCTCGGGACACGGCAACAGCCCCGGGGCTGCATGGCCCTCTGCTACGACGCTACAATGTTGATCCACCTCGATAGAGACGCTGCTCATGACGGTCCGAACTTTCGCCATTGTCCTGCTGATCATCGGTGCCCTGCTGCCCATCATCGGCTGGTGGGCCTCGAGCCCGGTTGCCTTCGTGGGGCCGGCACTGCTGCTGCTCGGCGCCCTGCTGCTCTGGACCCGGAGGCAGCATGGCCGGTGACACCGGCGACCCCCCGGAGCAGTCACCGCTGACCGACCTGCTGGCAAGGGTCCAGCAGGCCGGTCAGCACAGGGAGAGCGTCAGCCTCGGCGCCATCCTCGACCACGTGGGGCGCCGCTCCTTCGCCCCCTTCCTGCTGGTCGCCGGGCTGATCACCCTGGCCCCGCTGGTCGGTGACATTCCCGGTGTGCCCACCTTGATGGCCATCCTGGTGGTTCTCTCCTCCGTCCAACTGCTGATGAACCGTCAACATATCTGGCTACCGGCCTGGCTGCTGGAACGACGGGTCTCGCGGGAACGTTTCGCAAAAGCCACACACTGGATGGAGCGTCCTGCCCGCTGGGCCGACCGTCTGCTCAAGAGGCGCCTCGTTCAGCTCACACGGCCTCCGGCCCATCTCCCCATCGCCCTGACCTGCCTGCTGATCGCCCTGGCCATGCCTCCCATGGAGGTGGTGCCCTTCACCGCCAATGGCGCGGGCCTGGCCCTGACGCTCTTCGCCCTGGCACTGCTCGCCAACGACGGTCTGCTGGCTCTGCTGGGCTATGTCCTGACCGGCGGCACCCTGGCACTGGTGATTCTCAACCTGATCTGAACGGCGACAGGTTCCTGCCCCAGAAGCGTGACACCAAGCGCTAGAAGGGGCCCGGATTATTAGCAAAGTGCGTGAAATGCCCCGCACCTTTTGTGCGAGTATGGTTGTGCGGGATGGATAGCGCCGGCCGCAAAGCGGCTCTTACTGAAGGGGGGCTGCTGCTCGATATGATGCTGAACCAGCGAGGTCGGAGCATCATCAACCGGACCAGTTCAGCCTTTTATATTGCATGTACGCCATCGGCAGTTCCTGTCACCACCCGATCCCGCCCCAGGGACTTGGCCTCGTAGAGGCGCTGGTCACCGATGCGCATCAGCGAATCCATGTCACTGCCATCAAGCCCCATCTGCGCGCAGCCCACGCTGACCGTGACCTTGACCACCGTATCGCACAGCCTGATCTCAAGCTCGTGAAGGGTCGCGCGAATGCGTTCGGCAACCTCGCCCGCCTGCCGAATATCGGAATCCGGCAGCAGAACCTGGAATTCCTCACCCCCCATCCGGGCCAGCAGGTCGCTGGGCCTCAGGTTCTGTTCCATGGTCGAGGCCACCTGCGTGAGCACCTGGTCCCCGACCTGGTGGCCATGGACGTCGTTGATCGCCTTGAAGTGGTCGAGGTCCAGGCAGATGAGCGAGAGCGTTGTGCCATTGCGCTGGGCCCGGGCGAGCTCACGTTTTGCCTGTCTCATGAACTGGCGTCGATTGGCGACGCCGGTGAGTGGGTCGGTTGCGGCGATCCGTTCCAGCCGGCGGTTGGCCTCCTGAAGGGCTTCCGTGCGTTCCGCCACACGGCGTTCCAGCTTTTCTTCCAAGTGCTTGAGTTCGGTCAGGTCGTGCAGCACGCCCACGAAGTGGGTAACCCGGCCACGGGAATCGCCTACCGGGGCCAGGCTCAGCTGGATCCACAGTGGCTGGCCGTCGCGGCGGTAGTTGCGTACCAGGGTCTTTACCGGCTGCTTGAGGCGCAAGGCATCACGGGCCTTCCTTACGCCGTCCTGGTCCTCTTCGCCATGCTGCAGGAGGCGGCAATTCCGGCCAATGACCTCGTCGCGCGAATACCCGAAAAGGGTTTCGAAGGTATCGTTGACCCAGATGATGGGATCATCGCGGCGCCGTGCATCGGTAATGATGACCGCGTCGTTGGTGGACTCCATCGTGCGTTCGAACAGGTGCAGCCGCATGCGCTGGGCCTCGATCTCGTGCAGCAGCAGGCCGACGCCAATCCCCACGGTCGCCGTGACCGCAAGAAATTCCTGCAGGGCAAGAATGGCGCCATTCGGGTCCTCGCCATGCAACGGCCAGGCCCCATACAGGGTCCGGGCGATGGCGGTAGCCGTCACCAGCGCCACCAGCGCCGCCGCACCGGGCACACCAAAGCGCGCCGCCGCCCAGAGTACCAGCGGCAGCAACAGCACCAGCGACAGCGGATGACCGCCGTCCTCCACCCCTGCCGTGGCCATGAGCACCATGCCCATCACGCCAAGCAGCAACAGCAGTGCACTCGCCTCGAGCAGACGCCAGCGGGTCCAGGCGTGGAGCATTTCGCGCCACTGGCGTGCAAAGATGACCACCAGCGGCGTCAGCAGCAAAAGTCCCAGGGCATCGCCGAACCACCACATCTGCCAGTGGGCAAGATACTCAGCCTCCTCTCCGGCCAGCCCGCGATACACCCCCGCTCCCAAGAGCGCGGCGGTCCCGGCCGCCAGCAAGGGGCCGAACAGCAGGAAATAGCCGCCCCGGGCGAGGCTGTCAAAATCGAAACGGGGACCGGTGAACCAGCGGACCAGCGAGGCCGCGAGGAAGACCTCGAACAGGTTGACCAGGCCGAAGGACACTGCCGCCCACAGCGGAAAGGCGGGGATATCCGCGATGATCTCCGCGGCCATCACCGCCGGGATAATCCACGCCCAGCGGTGTACGGGCAGCAGTAACAGCGCCGCCAGGGCCACGGCATTGGGAGGCCAGATGATGGCCTGACCATCGGGTGAGATGGTCTGGGTCACGCCCAGCCAGGCTCCGGCGAAATAGCCCAGCCCGACCACGGTCATGATGACCAGTCCGATCAGCCATTGCGGCCGTTGTGTCTGCTGCCTGGTGGGAATAGGCATGGATGTCCTGCAGGGATACCCGGTCGATGCCGCCACCGCTGGGGATCTTGAAATTCAGGCCGCTTCAAAGGGCCGTTGATATCAGGCAGTGTGCACCCCTTTTTCGCAGCCAGCTATTCCCCAAACGGTTGGTTTGAAGTGTGACTCCGAATATCGCCTATGCAAACGGCCGCTGATCCTCCAACGGCGGGCTGTTCAAGGACATCGATCTCATCCCGCTCACCGTCGAGCAGATCCAGCTGCTGATCGACGCCGCCAAGGCCGATTGGCGCTTCGTCGAGCCGGCCGTCTTCGGCACTCTGCTGGAACGCGCCCTGGACCCGCGCGAGCGCCACAAGCTGGGCGCCCACTACACCCCGCGGGCCTATGTCGAGCGCCTGGTGATGCCGACCCTGATCGAGCCGATCCTGCGCGACTTCAAGAACATCGAGTGTCGCGATGCGCTGATCGAGTACGACAGCCGGGATCCGGAGCTGGACGAGCACGGCGCGCCAGTGACGATCTGGGACGGTATCAGCATGAAGGTGAGCCCCACCACCGGCGAGCTGATCCCCGACGAGACTGGCCGGGCCATTGTCTATCGCTACCACAACCCACGTCGCGCCGAGTGGCCGGAGGCCCAAGATATCGTCGACAACCCCCGTTCATTGGTGGCTGGAAGACGCGTTCTGCCTTGGGAGGCGGCTACGTCAATGGCTACCGATCAGGAGGATGCATCGAAGGCTGCGGCAACCCCCGCCAAGGGCAAGGCCACCTTCCCCAAGGCCATGCCCGAGCAGCTGCGCGTGTTGCGCGAGGCCCTGGCGAAGCGCCCCCATACCGTCGAGAGCCTGGCGAAGCTGTTCAAGTGCCAGCCGCGCAAGGCCGTCGAGGACGGGCTGCTGTCGCTCGTCGCCGTGGGTCGCGCCGAGTACCAAGAGGAAACCGGTACCTGGTACGCGGCGGCGTAATGCTCAGAAGGCGCGATTGAGACCGACCCGACGGCTTTCGTGCAGTACCCATGACGACCCGAGCTCGGAGGCTTGCCCAGCACCCTGCCGGCCCTGGTGGTGTGTCAGCTTCGCCTCCATACAATCAACCCGCCTTATTCACCGGGCTGAGATAGAAAAGAAGATGGCGAGCAGTTTCTCTTGTAGAATCAAGATGTTCCTGCCAGAACACGATTCAAGAGGACTACTCGCCATGGGTGAAAGCTTATCCACCTGGACTCCCTCCTGCAACGGGTCCATCCGCGTCGAAATGAGCGGTCAGCGCACCACCAGCGACAGCGGTGCTCTGCTGCTGCGCGAGGCCCTCGACAACAGCGGTGTGATCGACGCGCTGGAGGACAACCTGGTCGACCGTCGCGACCCCCAACGCGTCCGTCATTCACTGGCCAGCCAAGTTCGTACCGTGGTCCTGCAACGGGCCATGGGCTGGATTGATCTCAGTGATACCACCACGCTGCGCCGCGATCCGGTCTGGCAGCTGGCCTGCAGCGATGCGCGGGGGACAACGCCATTGGCACAGAGCCGACCGTCTCAAGCCACGCTGTCGCGGCTGCTGACGTGCCTTGGACACAACGACAACATCGATGCCGTGCACGAAGGCCTGCTGCGACTGGTGGTCTGGCGTCTGACCTCGCTGAAGAACGGCGAGCGCCCCAAGCACCTGACGCTGGATATTGACGGCCTGCCGATCGAGGTACACGGCCATCAGGGCGGGTCGGCCTACCATGGTCATGTTGGCACACGGATATACTCGCCGCTGGTCGCTTCGCTGGCCGAGACCGGCGACATGGTCGGTGGCCTACTGCGTGAGGGCAACGCCGGCCCGGCCGAGAATGCCGACACCTGGATTCCGCACCTGGTGCGTCGGCTCAACGAGAGCACCGGCGCCCGTGTTCGGGTGCGCATTGATGCGGGCTTCACCGACAACGACACGCTGGAGGCCCTGGAAGAGCGCGGCATCGAATACCTGGGACGGCTGCGCAGTCACTCAGGCCTCCAGACGCTGGCGGCACCGTACCTGAAGCGGCCACGAGGCCGCCCGCCCGAGCAGCCTCGAGAGTGGTGCCACGATCTTGAGTACCAAGCCGGTTCCTGGCCGGCGCCACGCCGCGTGGTGCTG
Organism: Halomonas lysinitropha; assembly: GCF_902500215.1. Lineage (GTDB taxonomy): Bacteria > Pseudomonadota > Gammaproteobacteria > Pseudomonadales > Halomonadaceae > Halomonas > Halomonas lysinitropha. Next base: position 114,134 of record NZ_CABVOU010000027.1, on the reverse strand, counting down.
GTGGTGCAGGAACGCCCCGATGACCTGCTGCTGCATGCCTTCTTCCTGGTCACCAACCTCGGCAAGTTCGACTGGCCGCCAGAGAAGGTCCTGGCACTCTACCGCAAGCGCGGCAGCGCCGAGGCGCACATGGGCGAGGTGAAATCGGCGCTCGACGTGCACCTCTCCTCGACGGATCGCGGTGCCTCTACCGTCCAGGACGTGATGGCCCGCAACGAAGTGAGCCTGCTATTGAGCCTCTGCGCCTACCAGGTCCTGCATGGGCTGCGGCGCCTGCTGGAGAGCCGGACGCACCAGGGCTGGAGCCTGATGCGGATGCGCGAGCAGGTGCTCAAGGTCGCGGCGACGTTGTCGCTGCACGCCCGGCGCATCACGGTTCACCTCGGCGATGCCGCCGACAAATGGTGGCCCACCTTATTGAAAGGGCTACCTCGATTGACGGCCCTGGTCTGACCCCCGGCGTCACCACGATCCACGCAGCAGGCAAAGCGGCCACAACGGAGGTCGGCGGGCACGGCTGCGCCGGCAGCAGGCATCGATTTCTATTAGTTATGAAAAGGCTGGATGAAAGTCGAATCGGGCATAGGTCAACTGACTACCAAGCGGTCGAATGACGTTGAAGTGGGTCGATGCCAGCAATCACTCGGTTCAACACCCTCGTTCGGCACCCTGATGAATGAGGTGGGATCAATAGCGCACATAGTGAAGGTTTCGATGCTGCTTTATTGCTTCGCAATTGACCTTAAAACGAACCCTCCTGGGTTTTTATAGGAGCATTTCTCCTCTTTATGTACACTACCGTACGGACCAGTGATGAGGGGAATGCTACTCTCGACGATGTCGCCGACGGAAAAACATCGTTATTTCCCGATCGGTTCCTGACATCGGATTTTCACATGATTTTTCCATGTGCCGATGGCAATTATTCACGCCAGGAGCCGCCACATGGATATCACCACTTCCCCTTCATATAGCAATCGACTTCTCGACAGCCTGCCTGAAGAAGACAGACAACATTTCCTCGCCGATTGCGAAACCGTGGAGCTGGAGTTCGGCCAGAGGTTGGCCGAACCCGGCGACAGCATCACCCATGCCCTCTTCCCCCTTGACTGCTTCGTTTCCCTGGTTGCCACTCTGGAGAGCGGTGGCCGGCTGGAGGTCTCCATGGCCGGCAACGAAGGCATGGTGGGGGGTTCCCTGGTGCTCGGGGGGCGAGTCACCTCGCTCCAGGAAGTGGTGCAAGGGGCCGGGACGGCGCTGCGCATGTCGTCAACCTGCTTCCAGGACCACCTGGAAAGGCGCCCTGCCCTGGAGAGTCTGATGAAGCGCTATCTGAATGTCCTGATGAGCCAGATATCCCAATCCGCAGCCTGCTCCCATTTCCATGACGTGGAGGCGCGCCTGGCGCGCCGGCTGTTGATGACCCACGACCGGACTCACGGTGACCCGTTGCATATTACCCACGAATTTCTTTCCGGAATGCTGGGCGTAAGGCGGGCGAGCGTCACCAGGGCGGCCAAGGCACTGCAGCTGCGCGGACTGATCGACTACCAACGGGGTAGGGTCAGCGTGCATGATCGCCCCGGCCTCGAGGCAGCCTCCTGTCGCTGCTACGCCACCGATCGCGAAATCTACGCCCAGATGATCGAACGGGTAGCGTGATCGTCGTGCTTAGCGAGCGAACACAATGTTGCGGAATAAGCTGAATCGCGTGTTAATGAAGCATTATGGCCTGATGATATACTCTTGATCAGCAGGTTTCTGGTCATGTTTCCGGCGAAGCGCTCGCCATATTGCGCAGCTGCCAGTAACGGCGTAGCACGGCATCGTTGATGGCCTGTTCCAGCTCAAAGGCGCTGGGTGTGGGGCAGAACAGCGTGACGCCGACACGCTGTTTGCCAATGTCGGTAGTGGCAAGGGTAACGCGAGGGCGGGGGTCGGCGATGTCGATGCCGCTCCGCTTCCTGATCAGCGCGCTATAACGTTGGGCCAATTCGGCATGTGGGGCGTGCAACGCCCCCACCTCATCCTCCAGTCCCGGCAGTTCGGATCGCATGTCCACGTCGGGCTCCAGGACGACGCAGACTTCGAGATACACCCACTTCTTGAAGAAATTCTGGTTCCTGACCGAGGTGGTCAGGAAAACGCTGTTGGGAACCACGATGGTCTTGCCTGAGTACTCGAAGCGACCCACGGGCCCGCCGATTTCCTGCAGGGTCGTGGCCAGCATGGTCTCGTCGACTACCTCGCCACGTAAATTGCCAATCTCGACCCAGTCTCCGATCTCGAACGGCTGGTTGACGACGCGCAGGACGGTGCCCGACAGACAGAGAATCAGCTCCTTGGTCGCGATCACCAGCGCTACAGCGAAGGCGGTAAGGGACAAGGCGAAGGTGTGAAGGGAGGGCAGCCAGATCAGCACCAGGCCGGCCAGGGCGAGGACCACGGTGACGCTCCGGATGCGGGCCAGCCACGCGCGGCGGGAATCGGACAGAATCTCTTCCCGGCCACGTATGACGCGCACCACGAGGAAGCGCAGCGTGACGAGAACCGCCACCAGCGCTACCGAACTCACCCCACGGTTGCTCAGCAGCTCCAACCAGAAAGTATCCTCAGGCATGACGGTTTGGCGCTCCTCCTTACCGTTCAATGGTGAGACACGACCATGGCACAGCGAGGCTGCGGCGTCGATTTTGGCTGACCGCCAGCTCCGGCGCGCTGGTGCCGAAGGTCACAACCGTCAGGCCGACAATCAGCGAAGAGATGCCCAGGCGGGCAGCCAGCCGTGATGCTCCCCGGACCAGACCTTCGGCTCCCACGATCAACAGCACCAGCCCAACCACGAAGGCGGCGATGGTCATGCCCTTCTCTCCTTTTCCCTAAGGCGGAAGGTAGCGCCTATGTTGATCACTTGCCGGTGAAGCCGTATCTCGACTCCTCTACCGCAGTTGCACCAAGCTGCCAACCATCCCGCCCCTGGGCCTTGACCCGATAGAGTGCCCGGTCTGCCGCAACATAGGCAGCGGCAAAGGCCTCAGGCTCGGCAGTGAACTGAACCCCGCCAACGCTGAGGGTGACGTGAGTGCCAGCGGGATGGTCAGGATGGGGCAGAGCCGCACGACGCACCTCCTCCACCACCGACGCGGCGGCCGATGCCAGGGTGCGGGGGTCATCGCAGGGCAGCAGCGCGGCAAACTCGTCGCCCCCCATGCGGTAGAGCCGTGCTTTGCCACTCAGGGCCCGGTCGATCAGGGCCACGAGTTCGCGTAGCAGCTGGTCGCCGTCCGGGTGGCCCAGGGCATCGTTGTACTGCTTGAAGTAGTCGATATCGATCAACAGCAGCGCCATGGTGCCGCCCTTTTCGGCCAGCACGTCGTCATGCAGCGCGCTGCGGTTGCCGATGCCAGTCAGCGGGTCTTGCAGCGCTTGAGCCATCCAGCGCAGGCTTTCGCGAGTGGCGCGATCGGCCAGCCGATGCTTGAACACGTGCATTCCCCAGAACACCAAGCCCAACAGGTAGATCACGAGGCTACCCACCAGCACCAGGGTCTGGTGGTGGCGCGTCTCCTCCACGAAGCGATTGGTGACCGCGCTGCGGTAGTCGAGCTGGTCCATCTCGATCTCGGTCAGGCAACGAATGGGCTGCAGCAAACCCTGGCTGAGCGAGTCAGGTGGTGGCACGACACCCTGGCCGAGTGAGTCGTTCAGAGCATCCAGGCGCTGCAGGTTTGGCTCCGTGCAGGCATATTCATTTCGGTAGAGGCCGATATCGAAGAGGCCGTAGCCCAGCTCGATCTGGAAGCTCGCTCGCTGCACGGCATCCGGGTCACTCTCTTCCAGCAGTATGCCCAGGCTCTCTTCCAGGTACTCTCGGGAGCGTGTGGCCAGCTGCTGGCCGGTCAGATTGCCGGATTGACTGAAGTACGCGTGGATGTCGGGATGCACCCAGCGCGTTTCATAGGCGATCAACAGCATGAGCGCCGTAAAGCTCATCAGGCTGAGCCACAGCCACCCCGGGGTGCGCCGCGCGCGAGGGGGCGGGCTCACTGCTGCGCCTCGATCCTACGAATCATCCAGACCCAGTCGTTGAAATTGCGCAGGTTGGCGGTATCGCGGCTACCGTAGTCGCGTTCTACCAGGCGCACCGGGCCCCGTTCGCGCAGGCCGATGGGCCTCCCGTCCTGATGCGTGACGAGAATCCAGTTGGGATCGTCCCAGCCGCCCAGGGTCACTTCGTAGTCGTCCCAGGCGGTGAAGGCCAGCCGTTCGGGCACCTCGCCGAACTGCTCCTCGAGCAGCTCGCGAAACACCAGCCCGGTCACCTCCACCTCCTCCGCCAGATAGGGGTCGAAGAAGGTGAAGCGCACATCGGCACGGTTGCGAAGCTCCGCTACCGGCAGACGCGTCTCCTGCTCGCCCTGCTGAAATACCACCACCTCGGGGCTGGCCAGGGCGAGTCCCGCCGGCCACATGACGGCCAACAGACACGCCAGAACGGCGCGACGGAGCGGCACACAGACAAGGCATTTCAGCACGCTATCTGACGGCATAGCGGGTGTCCTCTACGTTGATACCATTGGCGTTTTTATTAACGCCGATTCTAGCATGAGCCCCAACGGCGATTGGAATTGCCTAGGCAGGCTTAATGCCTTTACAGGAGATGAAGTTGACATCGTTTGTCATCGGCTAAGGCTCGTCGCACGACGGCATCGCGGCAGGCGCGATTCAGTACCCAGCGCCCCAGGGGGATGATCTGGCCGGTCTGTTCCGCCAAGGGAATGAAAAGCCCGGGTGAGATCATGCCCCGCTCGGGATGGTACCAGCGCACCAGTGCCTCGAAGCCGCGAATGAGGCCACTGCCAGCCTCCACGATTGGCTGATAGTGCAGCTCGAACTGGTCATCCTGAAGGGCGGTGTAGAGGTCGTGGCGTAGCAGTACATCCTGCCGGGTGGCCTCCCGACTCTCACCCTGGTACCACTGCCAGGTATTTCGCCCCTGGCGTTTGGCAACGCTCATGGCCAGGTCGGCGCGCTGACGCAATTCCTGTGCATGGAGGACTTCGGGATCATTGCTGGCGATACCCATGCTGCTGCTGACGTGCAGTAACTTGCCGTCAATGTCATAGGGGCGGCTGAGGGCGTCGATGACCCGGTCGGCCAGCGCCGAGCCGGCCTCACGGCTCTCCAGCGAAGGGATCAAGAGGCAGAACTCGTCACCGGCCAGCCGAGCGACGGTGTCATCGGAGCGAGCCAGCGCGCGCAGTCGATCGGCGACCGCGACCAGAAGCCGATTGCCCACGTGGTAGCCAAGACCATCGTTGACGGTCTTGAAGCCGTCCAGGTCGAGGTGCATCACCGCCATCAGCCGCTGTTTCCGGCGAGCCTGGTGGAAGGCTTCCTCCAGGCATTCGTTGAGTACCGCGTGATTGGACCGGCCCGTCAGGAGATCATGGCAGGCCTGATAGGCGATCTGGGCCTCATGTTCACGCTGCTGGGTGATGTCCTTGGCGATGCCGAAGACCCCTTGGGTGACCCCCTCGACGATGATCGGCAAGGTGGTCAGGTCGATCGATTTCAGCTCACCGTCGCGATGCTGTAATTGAAACTCGACGCGACTGGGCTCACCGGCCAGTGTCGAAGCGAAGAGCACCTGCATTCGTTCGATATCCTGGGATTCCAGCAGCCGTGAAAAATGCGAGCCCAGGATGTCTTCATTGCGGCGCCCGGTAATCTCGCGGCAGGCGGCATTGGCGGTAACGAGATTGCCACGGCAGTCCAGCGAGAAGACGCCATCCGGGTGGTAGAGGTAGAGCGGGCGGAAACGCTGTTCGATGTCATACTGGGCCGCCAGTCGCTTCTGCGCCGCCAGCAGCTCTCTGGAGCGTCCCATCACCAGCCGAACCAGCCCCAGGCTCAAAGCCAGGAAATAGCTTAGCGTCAGGCCGGCGATGGCAAAGCCGCCTGGCATCAACCCGGCACGCAGCATGTCCGGCAAGGAATCCATGTCGGATTGCTGGCGCTTCTTGGTGCCAGCGATCAACAACATCACCAGGCGTCTGCCTACCTTGGCGTAATACACGCGGTAACCAGGGCCGTAGTCGATTCGCAGCTCCTCGATGCTAGGATTTGCCAGCCAGCCGCGCCGACTCTGCGCTAGGTTTCGTTAGGTCATCATGGGGTATGGCTCAGCAGCAGGGTATCCCCTGGCGCCGCAGGCACTCCAAGACCTCGGGGTCGGTCGATTGTAGCGCGTCAATCTGTATGAGAAGCCAGCGACAATCTGGATGAGAAATCGGTGTCCAGGCCCTCGTCCTGGCCCCACAGCGCAGGTCGCGGCACGCCTCGGGGGAGGGCCGGCGTTTACCTCTATCGTAGGTCCTGACCCATGCCTGGTCAGGTTTCCCGAGGATCTCGGCGGTCGGCCATCACATTGTCTTTCTCCATCACCCGGAGGGACCAGACTTGAAGGCACCATGGACGCCGGCAGCTAGCACTGCGAGGCCTTTTCCAAGAGCTTCTTTCCGGCGAGCTGTTGCCAGCGCTTGCAGGTACATCACGGTTTCCCACCGGAACTCGTGGGTTGACAGTGCAGGGGGGTCGCCGTCTGATAGGCGAGTCACTTCAGCATATTTTGCTCCCCAGAGACCATTGCCATGCGCCATTCCAACAACGACGTAACCGGCGAAACCCGCAATGGTTCAGAGTGCCATGCCTTGACGTCACGCCAACGTGACGAGATGGCGCTGTTCCAGATCTTCTTCGAGGAGAGCCGAGATGGGCTCGTCGTGCTACGCGAAGATGGCGGCGTCTACTGCACCAACGCTCGCTTTGCCGTCATGCACGGCTACACCCTGGCGGAAGTCGAGCAGCTATACCTCTGGAACTGGAACAGCCAGTATGAGAAATCGCGGCTTCTGGAGATACTGAGGTCCGTCCCGATGGAGGGTGAACACTTTGAGACGCGCCACCGGTGCAAGGATGGTCGAACGATTGACGTGGAAGTGGCAACCAATGCCACCTATCTGCATGGCCAGAAACTGATCTTCTGCCACTGCCGCGATATCACGCAGCGCAATCTCGATCGTGAACGCATCCACTATCTGGCGACCACCGACCCGCTGACCGGCCTGGCCAACCGTCGGGAGTTCATGAGTCGCTGCGAGGCCGAGGTGGCGCGTGCCCGGCGGTTCCATCGGCCGCTGGCTCTGATCATCTACGATCTCGATCATTTCAAGCGCATCAACGACACCTTCGGCCACAACGTCGGCGATCGAGTACTCCAGGCGGCAACCAAGCAGATCCACAGACACATTCGGCAAGAGGATCTCCATGCGCGCTGGGGCGGCGAGGAGTTCATCCTGCTGATGCCCGAGTGCGGGCTGGATGCGGCCATGGCAAGTGCCGAGAGGCTCCGGCGAGCCATTGCTCAGTACGCTTACCCTCACCAGGAGACGGTCTCGGCGAGCTTCGGGATTACCGTTCTTGCTGAGGGAGACGAGATCGATGGCCTGATCAAGCGTGCCGATGATGCGCTCTACCGCGCCAAGGCGGCGGGCCGTAATCGGGCAGAAATCGAACGCCCGGACGTCAGTAGCGCCTGAGGATGCTAGCCCGAGGAGGTTCTGTCCGCGCCTCGTCCAGGCTGCCCCTGGCGGGACGTCTACTTTCCGTATGCACGTGAGGCAGTACGGCAGTGACGGCACGCCCACCACCTGACTCCCCCGCCAAGAGAGTTATATCCGCGTCCTTGGATGTTTCAAGCTCCACAGCATATTGTATTCATTAGCTTTACAGTTCACTCATCGCACTTTGGAGTCACGGCATGGCAGGTCCCGAGTAAGCGATCATTCCGGAGCGTGTCGGGTTCCGCTTGCCTTATACGTCGCGTAGTGGCTGGATCAGCGCCACCGCCACCGCCACCTTCCACTGCCGGTTATCTTCCGACTGCACGACGACCGTCTTGCGGTTGATCTTGATTGTCGCTCTAGAACTCTCCATTCCTGCCCAGAGCTACTAACGGGGTGACATGGAGAATCTGAGATGCTGTGCTTGTCCCCTGGGCGATGGCAGTTGCCTGGCTTGATCCCGGGAAGGTAGCTAGCGAAGCCAATGCCTTCCAATCAGGGGCAATACAACCATCAGCCTGGCCGTTGCGTAGGGAGTCGAACACCTGCTGATACGCCAGCCGCAGCTGCATGGCACGGCGACGAGCGGTCACCTTGCAGGGGTGTCGAGGGTCTTGCGGAGCTCACGTCGCTGGTCGTAGGCATCGCGGAGGTCATGGGGAATGACAATCCGGGCATACCAGTTGGTGCGGTGACGGCTGCTCGTCAGGTAGGTTCCGTAGGGCATGTCAGATCTCGAGAGTGGATCACCGAAGTGTCACACCTCAGGGTCTGATATAGACCTCTAACCCTTTGAACCCGCATGGCTTCTGGGTTCGTAGATTTCTTGGTACCGGCGGTCGGACTCGAACCGACAAGGGCTTGCACCCGGCGGATTTTGAATCCGCTGCGTCTACCAATTCCGCCACGCCGGCAACGCGTGGAGCATTATACGTGGGCACCGGTGCAGGTCAATCGGCCGGCTGACTTCCCTGCCTCGAGAGGGTATCCTGTCGGGCTTTTGCGCGGCTTGTCGAGTCGCCAGACACGCCCTGAGCCGGACCAAAACGCCCCATGCTACGCGCCGACTTCCACTATGAGCTCCCCGAGGAGCTGATTGCCCGCTACCCCTCCGAGCAGCGCAGCGATTGTCGCCTGCTGTGTGTCGATGGCGCGAACGGCGAACTGGCCCATCGCCGTTTCACCGACCTCGTCGAGTTGCTCGAGCCCGGTGACCTGCTGGTGTTCAACGACACTCGAGTGATTCCCGCCCGCCTGCACGGCCACAAGGCCAGCGGCGGCAAGGTGGAGATGCTGCTCGAACGCCCTCTGGATACCCATCGCGGCCTCGCTCACTTGCGCAGTAGCAAGTCGCCAAAACCGGGCACCGAGATCGAGTTCGAGGGCGGTATTCGCGCCGTGGTGGAGGGCCGTCGCGATGCACTGTTCGAGCTGCGCTTCCTCGGCGACACGCCGCTGATTGCGCTGCTGGAACGGCACGGGCACATGCCGCTGCCGCCCTATATCACCCGCGAGGACGAGCTGGCTGACCGCGAGCGCTACCAAACCGTGTATGCCCGCCGGGACGGGGCCGTGGCGGCGCCGACCGCCGGGCTGCATTTCGACGAACCGCTGCTCGAGGCGCTGACCGCCAGGGGCGTCGATAGCGCCTACGTCACCCTGCACGTGGGTGCTGGCACCTTCCAGCCGGTGCGTGCCGACAACATTCGCGAGCACCAGATGCACAGCGAATGGATCGAGGTCACCGAGACCGCCTGCGAGCAGGTGCGCGCCGCCCGCGCCCGGGGTAACCGCATCGTCGCGGTGGGCACCACCAGTGTGCGCTGCCTGGAGTCGGCCTGCCTGAAGAGCGCCGATGGCGACATTGCCCCCTTCAGCGGCGAGACCGACATCTTCATTTACCCCGGCTACGAATGGCGCTGCGTCGATGCCCTGGTGACCAATTTCCACCTGCCGGAGTCGACCCTGCTGATGCTGGTGGCCTCCTTCGCCGGCTTCGAGACGACGATGGCCGCCTACCGCGAGGCGGTGGCCCGGCGCTACGCCTTCTTCAGTTATGGCGATGCCATGTTCCTGACCCGCCAGCCCTGAGGCGCCACGAGAGTTTCAATGCGTAAAGAGAGCTTCATGACATTCGAGCGCCTGGCCAGCGATGGCCGAGCGCGCCGCGGCCGCCTGACCTTCCCGCGTGGCACGGTGGAAACGCCGGCCTTCATGCCGGTGGGCACCTACGGCACCGTCAAGGGCATGACCCCGGCATCGGTACAGGAGATCGGCGCCGAGATCATCCTTGGCAACACCTTCCACCTCTGGCTGCGCCCCGGCACCGAGGTCATCGAGGCCCACGGCGACCTGCACGACTTCGCCCAATGGCAAAAGCCGATCCTCACCGACTCCGGCGGCTTCCAGGTCTTCTCGCTGGGCGCCATGCGCAAGATCACCGAACAGGGCGTGCATTTCCGCTCTCCGGTCGACGGCGCCAAGGTGTTCATGGGCCCCGAGGAGTCGATGGCGGTCCAGCACTCACTGGGCTCCGATGTGGTGATGATCTTCGACGAATGCACCCCCTACCCCGCCACCCAGGCAGAAGCGGCCTTCTCCATGGAGCGCTCGCTGCGCTGGGCGCAGCGCTCCCGGGAAGCCCATGGCAGCTCGCCCTCCGCGCTGTTTGGTATCATCCAAGGGGGAATGCATCCTCGGTTGCGTGAGCGTTCGCTGAAGGGGCTGCTCGAGATCGGCTTCGACGGGCTGGCCATCGGCGGCCTTTCCGTTGGCGAGCCCAAGGAGGAGATGATCCGGGTGCTCGACTACCTGCCCACCTGGATGCCCGACGACACGCCGCGCTACCTGATGGGCGTGGGCAAGCCCGAGGACCTGGTGGAGGGCGTGCGCCGCGGGATCGACATGTTCGACTGCGTGATGCCGACCCGCAACGGTCGCAACGGCCACCTCTTCACCGCCGCGGGCACGGTGAAGATCCGCAATGCCAAGCACCGCTTCGATACCCTCCCGCTGGAGGAGGCCTGCGACTGCTATACCTGCCAGCACTTCTCCCGGGCCTATCTGCACCATCTCGATCGCTGCGGAGAGATGCTCGGCTCGATGCTCAACACGATCCACAACCTGCGCCATTACCAGCGCCTGATGCGTGGTTTGCGCGGTGCCATCGAAGCGGGTACATTGGCGAACTTCGTGGAAGGCTTCTATGCGCAGCGCGATCTGCCGGTTCCTCCCGCACCGAATTGACCCACGGCCGGCCCACAAGGCCGGTCGTTGAACATCCCGCTTTCATTACTCAGGAGATCGTCGTAAATGCTGGACTTCCTTATTTCCCCGGCCATGGCCCAGGACGCCGGTGCTGCCGGTGGCGGCATCGCCCAGATCGTCATGCTGGTCGGCTTCGTGGCCATCTTCTACTTCCTGCTGTGGCGCCCTCAGGCCAAGCGCGCCAAGCAGCACAAGCAGCTGATCAGCAACCTCTCCAAGGGTGACGAGATCGTTATCGGCGGCGGCATGCTGGGGCGCATCACCAAGGTAAGCGACGACAGCGAGTTCCTGAGCATGGAGATCGCCGAAGGCACCGAGGTCAACGTGCAGAAGAATGCCGTGGCCGCTGTCCTGCCCAAGGGCACGCTCAAGTCCATCTGACGCGGGCGTCACACTGCCCCCGCTGTGACCTTTATCGGGTCGTGACGGGGCCGCCCTGCGGCCGGTGAGGCAGGAGCCGTGCGACCGGCTCCTGCATTCACCGGCCGCTTCGTCAGCTTCCAACGTCCGCAACCTGAGGGCAGGGCTCCCATGCTCAACCGTTACCCCTTGTGGAAGTATCTGCTGATACTCGTCGTTCTTCTCGCCGGCCTGGTGTATTCCCTTCCCAACCTCTTCCCTGAGGACCCGGCAGTCCAGATCAGCAGTGAGCGGGGCGACGCCACCATCGATGGGCGCCAGCTGGAGCGCATTCGCGCCTCTCTCACTGAAACCGGCATCGACATTCAGGCCGTGGAGGAAGAGCCCAGCAGCGTATTGATTCGCCTCGCTGATGCCGACGACCAGATGCGGGCCCGCGAACGCATCAGCGACATGCTGGGCGACGAGTATGTGGTGGCGCTGAACCTGGCCGAATCCACGCCGGCCTGGCTGCAATCGCTCTCCGCCTCGCCCATGACCCTTGGCCTCGACCTGCGCGGCGGCGTGCACTTCCTGCTGGAAGTCGACATGGACGCCGCCCTGGAGCAGCGTCTCGAGGTCAATGCCAGCGCCATGCGCGAGCAGTTACGCGGTGAACGGATTCGCTACCGCGATACCCAGATCGAGGAGCGTACCGTCTCCATGGCCTTCGCCAACGCCGAGGACCGTGACGAGGCTCGCCGCCTGATCGCCCGCGAGTTCCCCGACTTCGACTACGCCAGCGAGGGCGACGACCGCGGCGCCCGGCTGGTCATGACCATGACCGACCAGGCGGTGAACGAGCTCCAGGATTACGCCATCAACCAGAACCTCACCACCCTGCGCAACCGGGTCAACGAGCTGGGTGTGGCCGAACCCCTGGTGCAGCGGCAAGGACCGGATCGCATCGTGGTCGAACTGCCCGGCGTGCAGGATACGACCGAAGCCAAGCGCATCGTGGGTGCGACCGCCAACCTCGAGTTTCGTCTCGAGGCACGCCCCGACACCCCCGAAAACGAAATCGAGACGCTCCCGTTCCGTAATTCACCCGACCGCACCGCCGAGCTGATGCGCGACGTGATCATCTCCGGCGACAGTGTCTCCAACGCCAATCACAGCTTTGACGAGAACGGCCGCCCCCAGGTCAACATCGACCTGGATGGTACCGGCGGCACCCTGATGAACCGGGCAACCCGCACCAATATCGGCCGCAACATGGCCGTGGTCTATATCGAACACAAGACCCGCGATCGCACGGAAATGCAGGACGGCGAGGAGGTCGTCGTTCGCGACCCTTATACCGAGCGAGGCATCATCAGCCTGGCCACCATCCAGAGCGCGCTGGGCAACAGCTTTCGCATCACCGGGCTCGACTCGCCCACCGAAGCCGCGGAGCTCGCTTTGCTGCTGCGTTCCGGCTCGCTGGCCGCACCGATCTACTTTGTGCAGGAGCGCACCATCGGGCCGAGCCTGGGCGCCGAGAACATCGAGCGCGGCGTGATGTCGGTGCAGATCGGCCTACTGCTGGTGGTGCTCTTCATGCTGGTGCGCTACAAGGTGTTCGGGGTGTTCGCCAACGTCGCCCTGGCCCTCAATTTGACACTGCTGATCGCGGCCATGTCGCTGCTCGGGGCCACGCTGACCCTGCCCGGCATCGCCGGCATCGTGCTGACGCTGGGCATGGCAGTGGACGCCAACGTGCTGATCTTCGAACGCATACGCGAGGAGCTGCGCACGGGGCTCTCGGTGCAGCAGGCCATTTCGGCCGGCTACGAGCGCGCCTTCACGTCGATCATCGATGCCAACATCACCACCTTGCTGGTGGCGGTGATCCTGTTCTCCATCGGCACCGGGCCGGTCAAGGGCTTCGCAGTGACCCTCTCGCTGGGGATCATCACCTCGCTGTTCACCGCCCTGCTGGTGACGCGGGCGATGGTCAACCTGACCTACGGCGGCAAGCCGGTCAAGAAGCTCTGGATATAAGAGGTGGCAAATCTGATGAAATCCCTCATCAATCGACAGCTCGACTTCATGGGCAAGCGCGGGATCGCCTTCGCGATCTCGGGACTGATGCTGCTGGTGTCGATCGCCGCGCTGATGTTCCAGGGGCTCAACCTGGGGCTGGACTTCACCGGCGGCACCCTGGTGGAGGTCCGCTATGCCGTGGCACCGTCCCTGGAAGCCGTTCGCCAGCTCCTCGAGAATGCCGAGTTCCGTGACGTTTCGGTCCAGACCTTCGGGGCCTCAACGGAAGTGCTGATCCGGCTCCAGCAGGCCTTCGACCCCGATGTCGGCGAGCAAGTCGTCAGCCTGCTGCGCGACGCCGGCAACGAGGTGGAGCTGATCCGCGCCGAGTTCGTCGGCGCCCAGGTGGGTGATCAGCTGCGCGACCAGAGTGGCATGGGCCTGCTGGTGGCATTGGGCATCGTGATGCTCTATGTGGCCGCCCGCTTCCAGTACAAGTTCGCCATCGGCGCGCTGCTGGCCCTGCTGCACGACGTGATCATCGTTGTGGGCATCTTCTCGCTGTTCCAGTTCGAGTTCGACCTCACCGTCCTCGCCGCGCTGCTGGCGGTCATCGGCTACTCGCTCAACGACACCATCGTGGTCTACGACCGCATCCGCGAGACCATCCGCAAGTCACGCATCGATGACATGCCGACGATCTTCAACGAAGCGATCAACCTAACCCTGTCGCGTACCCTCGCGACCTCCGGCACCACCCTGCTGGTGCTCTTCGCGCTCTTCTTCCTGGGTGGCGACATGATCCACTTCTTCTCCATCGCCCTGATCGCCGGCGTGGTGGTGGGGACCTTCTCGTCCATCTACGTGGCCGCGGCCCTGCTGCTGGCGGTGAAGCTGGATCGCGAGGACCTCATCCCGGCGAAGAAGGAAGACCCCGAGGAAGAAGAGCTACCCTAGCAAGCGGCAAGCGGCAGACTCTTCATTGAGTGGAAACAGAAAACCCCCACCGGAGCCTATCCGATGGGGGTTTTCCTTACCTTGGCGCTTTTAGCTCGGCGCTTGGCGCTTAAAAGTGCGGCTTGAGCTGCTGCACCAGGGCCTTGTAGAGGCGAGGCCCGGCAGCCATCAGGCGCCCCTCGATGTCGACATTCGGCTGGCCGTCGGGCGTGCCCATCAGGGCACCGCTCTCCTTGAGCAGCAGCGACCCAACGTGCAGGTCCTGTTCTTCCAGGCCCAGCACGAAAGCGGCGTCTGCACGCCCTGCCGCCAGCTCGGCAATGTCGAGCAGTCCGCTGCCGGAGGCACGCTGCAGCTCGATCTGAGAGCCGAGCTGCTGCACCAGCGTCAGGTAGGAGGGAAGAAGGCGCGAGCGCAGCCCGATCTCGGGCAGGCTCATGGCGATGCGGGTACCGGCCACGGCAGTATTCTTCGACACGCGCAGGCGCTTGCCATTGAGCTGGGCGCCGCGCCCGCGGCTGGCCAGGTATTCGTCATCGCTGAAGGGACAGATCACCACCGCATGTTCCGGACGGCCCTTGACGAGACAGACCACTGACAGCGCGAAGCTTGGAGAGGCCACGCTAAGGTTGGAGTAGCCATGGATGGGTTCGATCCTCCACAGCGTGTCAGCGCTCTCGTCCTCACCGGCACGGTGAGGCGTGAAGCGCCCCTGGACGCCATGCTGGGGGTAGCCGCGAGAGAGCTGCCGGACGATCAGCGTCTCGGCATTGTGGGCGGCATCCTCGAGCAGGCGATCGAGGTTGTGCTCCTGATGAGAGTTCTCGATTCGCTCGCGGATGCGCAGGAACTGTTCGCCGGCGCTACGTGCAGCACGCAGCGCGAATTGGACCATCGGATGCATGATCGGGCCTTGGGGAGTCGGTGGTGTTAAAGAACGGGTCGGCGCGCATCCTAGCAGAAGCACGCGGAGCACGCCATGCGACGCCCTCGGGCGGCATGATAGAATCGAATGCTTCCGCCTCTACCCAGGATCTACAGGCCCCACCATGCTCGAGCGCATTCGCATCGTCCTGATTGGCACCAGCCACCCCGGCAACATCGGCGGCACCGCCCGCGCCATGCACAACATGGGCCTGTCCGACCTGGCCCTGGTCGCGCCGCGCTGCGAGCCGCTCACCGCCGACACCGTGTCCCGCGCTTCGGGGGCCGATCACATCGTGCATGACGCCCGCACGGTGGAGACCCTGGAGCAGGCGGTGACCGACTGCACCCTGGTGGTCGGGGCCAGCGCTCGCTCACGGACCCTGCCCTGGCCGATGATCACCCCTCGCGCCCTGGCCGAGCGGCTGCCAGCGGAGCTGGCCAGCTCCGAGGCGCGCGTCGCCCTGGTCTTCGGCCGCGAGGACAGTGGCCTTTCCAATGCGGAGCTGCAGCGCTGTCATGCCCATGTGAATATCCCCACCAACCCCGACTTCAGCTCCCTGAATCTGGCTGCCGCGGTGCAGGTGCTGGCCTACGAATGCCGACTGGCCTGGCTGGAAGCGCCACACGCGGACGTCCCGAGCGAGACGCCCGCCGACCAGGCGCTGGCCAGCCACCAGGAGCTCGAGCGCTACTTC
Source organism: Halomonas lysinitropha (assembly GCF_902500215.1). Classification (GTDB taxonomy): domain Bacteria; phylum Pseudomonadota; class Gammaproteobacteria; order Pseudomonadales; family Halomonadaceae; genus Halomonas; species Halomonas lysinitropha. The sequence continues at coordinate 98,299 of NZ_CABVOU010000027.1, read as the reverse complement.
GAGCACCTGGAGCGCACCCTGGTCACCATCGGCTTCCACGACCCGGCTACCCCGAAGCAGTTGATGGCCCGGCTGCGTCGCTTCACCCTGCGAGCCCGCCCCGAGCGCACCGAGCTCAACATCCTGCGCGGCATTCTCACCGCCACCGAGCAGCAGGTCGAACGCCATGACTAGCGCATGCGCGGCTTGAAGCCGGCTCACCGCACCCTCAATATACAAGCCACTCCCCATCGCCCTGCCACTCAAGGACCGCTGCATGCTTGAACGTCTGCGCGAAGACATCAACAGCGTATTCGCCCGCGACCCGGCGGCACGTAATTTCCTGGAAGTGCTGACCAACTACCCGGGCCTGCATGCCCTGCTCCTCCATCGCTGCGGCCACTGGCTGTGGCGGAAGAACCTCAAGTGGCTGGCGCGCACCCTTTCCAGTTTTTCGCGCTGGCTAACCGGCATCGAGATCCACCCCGGGGCGACCATCGGCCGGCGGTTCTTCATCGACCACGGCATGGGCGTGGTGATCGGCGAGACGGCCGAAGTCGGCGACGACGTCACCCTCTATCAGGGCGTGACGCTGGGCGGAACCAGCTGGAACCAGGGCAAGCGCCACCCGACCCTGGAGGACGGCGTGATCATCGGTGCCGGCGCCAAGATCCTCGGCCCCTTCAGCGTGGGCGCCGGCGCCAAGATCGGCTCCAACGCCGTGGTCACCAAGGAGGTTCCCGCTGGCGCCACCGTGGTCGGCATCCCCGGCAAGGTCGTGCAGCGCGTCGACCCGGACCATGCCGAGGAGCTGGAAGTGGATCCCGCGCGCCGCGAGGCGATGCGTCGCAAGTTCGGCTTCGATGCCTACGGCGTCAGCCAGGACATGCCCGACCCCGTGGCGCGCTCCATTCAGGCGATGCTCGATCACATGCACGCCGTGGACGAGCGGATCGAGCGCATGTGCACGACCCTGCGCAAGGTCGACGCCAGCTACCGTGACGGTCGCCTGCCGGAGCTGCGCGATGAGGACTTCGCCGACATTCTCGACGACGTGGACAGCGGCTGCCCACCCCGGGAAGAGCAGGATGAGCGAAGCGCGGACGCCGCACCAGCGAGCGACCAGGAACCTGCCACTGCTCCTCGGCGGCGCAATGGTTGACCGCGACACTCGGTCTTTACCATAATGGCCGGTCACGTTCATTGACTGCCGACCCGAGTGTCGGTGCCGAGGTGAGTTCCTCATGCGCCTGACCACCAAGGGACGCTACGCCGTCACCGCCATGCTCGACCTGGCCATGAATGCCGATACCGGCCCCATCAGCCTCGCCGACATCTCGAAGCGTCAGGAGATCTCGCTCTCCTACCTTGAGCAGCTGTTTGCCCGGCTACGGCGTGCCCGGCTGGTGGACAGCGTGCGTGGCCCAGGTGGCGGCTACCTGCTGGCCCAGCCAGCGGAGGGCATCACCGTGGCCCAGGTCATCGACGCGGTGAACGAGTCCGTGGACACCACCCGCTGTGGCGGCCTCTCGGATTGCCAGCAGGGTGACACCTGCCTGACCCATCATCTGTGGTGCGAGCTCTCCGAGCACATTCACGACTTCCTCCGGGAGGTCACCCTGGCCCAGCTGGCCGGGCGCGGCGAGATCCAGGCCATTGCCAGCCGCCAGCGTGGTCGGTGGGATGATGGCATTCTGGCCTCCAGCACCTGAATGGCCGGTACTGGCACGACTTTCCATAGCCTCGATTCCACAGCAGAACAGCGAGCCCATGAGCGCACCCATCTACCTCGATTATGCCGCCACCACTCCGGTCGACCCCAGGGTCGCGGAGGTCATGAGCCAGTACCTGACCCTCGACGGCATCTTCGCCAACCCCGCCTCGCGTAGCCACATGCTTGGCTGGCAGGCGGAGCAGGCAGTGGAGAGTGCCCGCCGCCAGGTCGCCGACCTGATCGCCGCCGACCCGCGCGAGATCGTCTGGACCAGCGGCGCCACCGAGGCCGACAACCTGGCACTGACCGGCTTCATGCGGGCCAATCGCGCCAGGGGACGGCACCTAGTGACCTCCCTCATCGAGCACAAGGCGGTGGTCGACACCGCCAAGGCATTGGAGGACGAGGGCTTCGACGTGACCTGGCTGACGCCGGGCCGTGACGGACGAGTCACCCCAGAACAGCTGCGCGACGCCATGCGGGACGACACCGTGCTGGTCTCGCTGATGGCGGTGCACAACGAGCTGGGCGTCATCCACGACCTGGCGGCACTGGCCGAGGTGACCCATGCCTTCGGTGCCACTTTCCATGTGGATGCCGCCCAGGCCGTAGGCCGCATTCCGCTGGACGTCGGCCGCCTGGGCATCGATCTGATGTCGCTCTCGGGGCACAAGGCCTACGGCCCAAAGGGTATCGGCGCCCTCTACGTGCGGCGCAGCCCCGAACTGCGGCTGGAAGCACTGATCCACGGTGGTGGCCATGAGCGCGGCATGCGCTCGGGCACCCTGCCCACCCACCAGATCGCCGGCATGGGCCAGGCCTTCGCCATCGCCGCAACCGAGGGTGAAGCCGATCAGGCACGCATCAGCGCGCTGCGCGACCGCTTTCTCGATGGCCTCGACGATCTTGACGGCATCCACCGCAACACCGCGGTCGAGGTGGCGATCCCCAACATCCTCAACCTGGCCTTTACGGGGGTAGAGGGCGAATCGCTGCTGATGGCCCTCCGCGACATTGCGCTGTCTACAGGCTCGGCCTGCAACTCGGCGAGCGTCGAGCCCTCTTATGTACTGAAGGGCATCGGTCTGCCGCGCCCACTGGCGCTGGCCTCGCTACGCTTCAGCTTCGGCCGTTTCACCACCGAGGCCGACATCAACCGCACACTGGATGTCCTGCGACATGCCCTGGACGGGCTGCGTCGCCGGGCGGTCTGACCCTACCACGATCAGGAGAGAGACCATGGCACACCTTTCGATCACCACTGCCGCTGCCGAGCAGATCCATCGGGTGCTCGACGAGCGAGGCCACGGCCTTGGCCTGCGGGTCTCGGTCAAGCCCAGCGGCTGCTCCGGTTATAGCTACGTGCTCGACTTCGCCGACGAGGCGGCCAACGATGATGTGACCTTCGAGGAACACGGCGTGACGGTGTTCGTCGCGCCCGACGCCCTGGAAATGCTCGATGGCAGCGAAGTCGACTATGTCTCGGAGGGGCTTAACCGCTTCTTCCGCTTCAACAACCCCAACGTCAAGGATGAGTGCGGCTGCGGCGAGAGCTTCAGCGTCTGAACGATTGTTCAACGCCAGCCAGGAGCGTTATACTCCCCGCCCAGTCGTTGCACGCAGTCGCCGCGCCGGCCGCACCATTTCGACTCGCCGCGCCGTCCTCTCCCACGCGGAGTCAGGGCGGCGCTGCGCTATCCATAGCCACTTCATCCCGCCAACCGGAGACATGCCCCCATGGCCAATCAGCGCACCCTGTCCATCATCAAGCCCGACGCCGTTGCCAAGAACGCCATCGGTGAGATCACCGCGCGCTTCGAGAAGGCCGGCCTTCAGGTCGTCGCCGCCAAGATGCTCAAGCTCGACGACGACAAGGCCGGCGGCTTCTATGCCGAGCACAAGGAGCGCCCCTTCTTCAAGGACCTGGTCGGGTTCATGACCTCAGGCCCTGTGGTCGTGCAGGTGCTCGAGGGCGACGATGCCGTGGCCAAGAACCGTGACCTGATGGGCGCCACCAACCCCAAGGAAGCGGCGCCGGGCACCATCCGTGCCGATTTCGCCGAGACCATCGACGCCAACGCCGTGCATGGCTCCGACTCCCCGGAGTCCGCCGAGCGCGAGATTGCCTACTTCTTTACGGCCGACGAGATCTGCCCACGCGGCTGATCACGCCTCTCCTGCGGGGGTGACGCCATCCCCGCCTTGCCCCCCGACTCGCTGACCGCCATGACCGCAACCACCGCACCCCGTCTCACCAATCTGCTCGGCATGTCCCGTGCGGAAATGGAAGCCTTGTTCCTCTCCATCGGCGAGAAGAAGTTCCGTGCCGCCCAGGTGATGAAGTGGATCCATATCGAGGGCTGCGATGACTTCGCGGCCATGACCAATCTCTCCAAGGCGCTACGCGCGCGCCTGGCCGAGGTCGCCGAGATCCGCGGCCCGGGTGTGGTCTACGAGGGCAGCTCCAGCGACGGCACCCGCAAGTGGGTACTCGAGGTCGAGGACGGCAGCTACGTGGAGACGGTGCTGATCCCCGCCGACAACGGCAAACGCCGCACGCTCTGTGTTTCCTCCCAGGTAGGCTGCTCGCTGGACTGCAGCTTCTGCTCCACCGGCAAGCAGGGGTTTCAGCGCAATCTCACCGCCGCCGAGATCATCGGCCAGGTATGGGTGGCCCAGCGCAGCGTGGGCCCACGCCGCGACACCGCCAATCGACCAGTCACCAACGTGGTGATGATGGGCATGGGCGAGCCACTGATGAACTACGACAACGTCGTGCCAGCCATGAAACTGATGCTCGACGATGACGGCTACGGCCTGTCCAAGCGCCGCGTCACGCTCTCCACCTCCGGCGTGGTGCCGATGCTGGACAAGCTCGGCGACGAGCTCGACGTGAGCCTGGCCATCTCGTTGCATGCCGCCAACGACGAGCTGCGCAACAAATTGGTGCCGCTGAACCGCAAATACAACATTCGCAGCCTGCTCGATGCCTGCCACCGCTACCTGGCCAAGTGCCACGACACGCGGATGGTGACCATCGAGTACACGGTGATCAAGGACGTCAACGACCAGCAGGAGCACGCCGAGGAGCTCGCCACCCTGCTCGAGGAGCTGCCGTGCAAGATCAACCTGATCCCCTTCAACCCCTTCCCGCACTCGGGCTACGAGAAGCCGTCGCGCAACCAGCTGATGCGCTTCCAGCAATGGCTCTATGAGCTGGGCTACACGGCGCCCATCCGCACCACGCGCGGCGACGACATCGATGCCGCCTGCGGCCAGCTGGTGGGTCGCGTCAAGGATCGCACCAGGCGCCACGAGCGCTATATCCAGTCCATCCAGATCGATGCCGACTGACCGGGAGTCGCCTTGACTTCGACCGGGCTCGGCGCTTTGATGGACGAGCCTTTTTTTACTGCCGGCCGCATGTCGAATGCCATTCGCGGCGACCGGTTCCGTGCCACCCGGAGAGGATGCCATGATTCGTCGCCCACGCATGACCGGCCTGAGGCAGATATCCGCCGCCACCATGCTGCTGGGCTCGTTGTGGCTCACCGGCTGCGCCACCCAGACCAATCTGCCGGGAGGCAACGGCAACGATGCGGCCGAGGCTTATACACGCCTCGGCGTCGCCTATCTCGAGCGCAACAATCTGTCGCGCGCCATGAATGCCCTTGATCGTGCCCTGGAGATCGACTCTCAGGATGCCGAGGCCCTGCAGGCCATGGCCATGGTCCATCAGCGGCAGGGCGAGGCCGAGCTGGCCGACGAGACCTTCCGGCGTGCCGTCGACGCCGACCCCTCGTTCACCCGGGCACGCAACAACTACGCTGCGTTCCTGTATGATCGTGGCCGCCTCACAGAAGCTTGCGAGCAGCTTGAGCAGGCCGCCCGCGACACCCAGTACGACAACCGGGGACAGCTGTTCGCCAACCTCGGCCAGTGCCGGTTCGAGATGGGCGACATCGAGGCCGCCCGCGAGAACCTGGCCCGCGCTCAGGCCATCGCCCCGCGCCGCTCGCGCAGTTATCTGCTGTTGGCCGAGCTCGAGTATGCCGAGGGCAACCTGGAGCGCGCCGAGCAGCAGCTCGAGACCTATATGCGCCTCGCAGGCCCCCGCACCGAGGCCCTGCGCCTGGCCCGCGATATTGCCCGGGAGCGCGGCGATTCGGCCACTGCCAGCTTCTACGCCGACCAGCTGGAGTGATCCCGTGCCGCGCCCTGACCACCGTTTTCTGACGAAGGATGCTCAGCCATGAGCGACACTCACACCGATGATGCCGCCGAAACCGCGTCATACCAGGCCTCGCCGGGCGAGATGCTGCGTCACGAGCGCGAGACCCAGGGCCTTGACCGCGAGGAGGTCGCCGCCGCCCTAAATCTTCGGCCGGCGGTGATCCGTAGCCTGGAAGAGGACAGCTACGAGGAAGTGCCGATCGCCACCTACCGGCGAGGCTACCTTCGCGCCTACGCCCACCTGCTGGGTATCGATGACACCCCGGTACTGGAGGCCTATCGCAGCCGCTTCGGTAGCGAGGATGCCGCCCAACGCAAGGTCACCCCGATCCAGATCACCCGGCCGCCGTCACATCTGGGTACCTGGTTGTTCCGCCTGATGACCGTGCTGGTATTGGCCGGCCTGATCGGCCTGACGCTGATGTGGTGGCAGAGCCGCGGCGGCAATGAGCCGCCGGACATCGGCCAGAGCGACCCGGTATCCGTCGATAGTCTCGACGGCTCCAGCATCATTACCGATACCACCAGCCCACCCCCCGAGGCCGATTCGGATAGGCTGCCACCGCTACCCGAAGAGGACATCGAAGCCGTGCCCGATACGGATATCGAGGCCGTCCCGGGCACAGAGACCACGGTCGACGAGGGGTCGCAGGAAGACAGCAGCCCCGCCACCACGGCCGATGAAGTCGATGCCGACCTCGCCGAAACGGCCGTCGAGCAGGACGCCGCCGAGGAAGAGCCGACCGCCCCGGAGCCCGACTCACGCCTGATCGAGCTGACCTTCAACGAGCAATCCTGGACCGAGATCTTTGACGCCAACAACGAGCGCATCTTCGTCGGCCTGCAGGAACCTGGCACCACAGCCAGCGTCGAAGGCGAACCGCCGTTCCGCATGACCGTGGGCAACGCTACCGGCGTCGAGCTGGTCTGGCAGGGCGAGCCTGTGGACCTCGAGGCCCGAGCCGGGGCCAACAACGTTGCCCGTTTTACCCTGGGAGAATGATTCCGTCGCCATGCACTCACAATCCCCCATCGTCCGTCGAAAGTCGCGCCAGATCCACGTCGGCAAGGTGCCGGTCGGGGGTGACGCCCCCATTTCCGTGCAGAGCATGACCAATACCGACACCCTGGACGTGAACGCCACCGTGGCCCAGATCCGCCAGCTCGAGGTCGCCGGCGCCGATATCGTCCGCGTCTCGGTTCCCGACATGGACGCCGCCGAGGCCTTCGGGCGCATTAAGCGCGAGGTCGAGGTCCCGCTGGTCGCCGACATTCACTTCGACTACAAGATCGCCCTGCGCGTCGCCGAGCTCGGCGTCGACTGTCTGCGCATCAATCCCGGCAACATCGGCAAGGAAGATCGCGTCCGCGCCGTGGTCTCGGCCGCTCGCGACAACGGCATCCCGATCCGCATCGGCGTCAACGCCGGCTCGCTGGAGAAGGACCTGCAGAAGAAGTACGGCGAGCCCACGCCCGCGGCTCTGGTCGAGTCGGCCATGCGCCATATCGACCACCTCGACCGCCTGGATTTCCCCGACTTCAAGGTCAGCGTCAAGGCCTCCGACGTCTTCATGGCCGTGGCCGCCTACCGCGAGCTGGCCACACGCATCGAGCAGCCGCTGCATCTGGGCATCACCGAGGCCGGCGGCCTGCGCTCCGGCACCGTCAAGTCGTCGATCGGGCTCGGCATGCTGCTGATGGACGGCATCGGCGACACCATCCGCGTGTCGCTGGCCGCCGATCCGGTCGAGGAGATCAAGGTCGGCTACGATATGCTCAAGAGCCTGCGCCTGCGCAGCAAGGGCATCAACTTCATCGCCTGTCCGAGCTGCTCGCGCCAGAACTTCGACGTCATCGGCACCATGAACGCCCTCGAGGAGCGCCTGGAAGACGTCATGACACCGCTGGACGTCTCGGTGATCGGCTGCGTGGTGAACGGCCCGGGCGAGGCCAAGGAGAGCGATATCGGCCTCACCGGCGGCAGCCCCGCCAACCTCGTCTACATCGATGGCAAGCCGGCGAGCAAGCTGCGTAACGACCACCTGGTGGACGATCTGGAGCGGCTGATCCGCGACAAGGTTCGCGAAAAGCAGCAGGCCGAACAGGATGTCATCGCCCGGGACGCCTGATCCCTGAACGGCGTCCGGCGAGCAGACAAGGAGCAAGCATTGAGCAAGTCCCGATCCAGTCAGAATGAACCCAGCAAGAAGAAGATCCAGGCCATCCGTGGCATGAACGACCTGCTGCCGGACCAGTCCCCGCAGTGGCAGTACGTCGAAGGCAAGGTCCGTGATCTCATGGGTCGTTATGGCTATGCCGAGATTCGTACGCCCATCGTCGAGCAGACCGCGCTGTTCAAGCGCTCCATCGGCGAAGTCACCGACATCGTCGAGAAGGAGATGTACACCTTCGAGGACCGCAACGGCGACAGCCTGACCCTGCGCCCCGAGGGCACGGCAAGCTGCGTACGCGCCGCCATGGAGCACGGTCTGCTGCACAACCAGACCCAGCGTCTCTGGTACCAGGGCCCCATGTTCCGCCACGAGCGCCCCCAGAAGGGTCGCTACCGCCAGTTTCATCAGGTCGGCGTGGAGGCCTTCGGTCTCGAGGGACCGGACATCGACGTCGAGACGATCCTGCTCTCGGCCCGCCTGTGGAAGGCCCTGGGCCTGTACGAGCATGTCACCCTGGAGCTCAACTCCCTGGGCTCCGCCGAGGCACGTGCCGCCTACCGCGACACCCTGGTGGCCTATTTCGAGCAGCACCATGCCCTGCTCGACGAGGATTCACGCCGGCGCCTGGGCAGCAACCCGATGCGCATCCTCGACTCCAAGAATCCCGACATGGCCGAGATGCTCGACGCCGCGCCGCGGCTGATGGACCACCTCGACGACGCCTCCCGCGAGCACTTCGAGCGGCTCTGCGCCATGCTCGATACCGCCGGTATCGACTATGTGATCAACCCGCGACTGGTGCGCGGCCTCGACTACTACGGCCGCACCGTCTTCGAGTGGACGACCACGGCACTGGGTAGCCAGGGCACGGTGTGTGCCGGCGGCCGCTATGACGGTCTCGTGGAGCAGCTCGGCGGCAAGCCGACCCCGGCGGTGGGCTTTGCCCTGGGCATCGAGCGGCTGGTGCTCCTGCTCGAGACCCTGGAACTCATGCCGGATAACGCCCGCGGTGAGCTGGACGCCTACCTGCTCCCCATGGACGAGTCGGCGACCGCCGCTGCCCTGCTCCTCGGCGAGCGCCTTCGGGAGACCCTTCCCGAGCTGCGCGCCCAGGTGCACTGCGGAGGAGGAAGCTTCAAGAGCCGCATGAAGAAGGCCGACCGCAGCGGCGCTCGCCTGGCCCTGCTGCTTGGCGAGGACGAGCTGGCAGAGGGCAGCGTGACCCTGAAGTTCCTCCGTGACGAACGCGAGCAACAGCGTCTCTCCCAGGCAGAGCTCGCCGACACCCTGACATCCCTGCTGGAAGGCGAATCCTTCGCCTGACGGACATCTGTATCAGAGGAGACCGCCCGTGGCGGAGCTGAAAACCGAGGAAGAACAGCTTGAGGCCATCAAGCGATGGTGGAAGGAGAACGGTACCTCGCTGATCGCCGGCGTGGTCATCGCCGGGGCCGGCGTGTTCGGCTGGAACGCCTGGCAGGACTATCAGGCGGGCAAGGCCGAGGCCGCCTCCATGCGCTATCAGCAGCTGCTAGACCTCACCGGCCGGGACGAACTGGGTGAGCAGGCCCGACAGCGCGTCACCGAGCTGGTCAGCGAGATCACCGACGAGCATGGCAAGACCCTCTATGCCGACCTGGCGCGGCTGCTCGATGCCCGCCTGGCCGTCGATGGGGGCAATCGGGGGCAGGCTCAGGCCGCCCTGGAGGCAGTGATCGATGGCAGCGAACGCGACTACATCACCGGCCTGGCTCGGCTACGCCTGGCCCGCCTGCAGCTTGCCGAGGGCAGCCCCGAGACGGCGCTGGCCACCCTGGAGGGCGTACCCGAGGCCCTGGCGGCCCAGCGCGCCGAGGTGAGGGGCGACGCCCAACATGCCCTGGGCCGGCCTGACCGAGCTCGTGAGGCCTGGCGCAATGCCCTGACGCTAGCCGATGAACGTGACCAGCCGCTGTACGGCGTCCAGCTCAAGCTGGATGACCTCGGTGTAGAGGAAGCCACCCTATGAGATCGACTCTGAGACCGACACTGCTGATTGCCGCCACCACCGCCCTGGCTCTGCTGGCCGGCTGTGCCGGCAAGGCCGAGCCCGAGTACCCCCCGCGTGAGCTGCAGTCCCTGGACGCCACCACCGAGGTAACGACGCTGTGGCGAGAGCGCGTCGGCAAGGGGCTGGGAGAGACCGGCTACCCGGTGGCGCCGGCCCAGGAGGGTGACACTGTCTTCGCCGCCGACGGCCGTGGCCTGGTGGAGGCGCTGGATGCCGACAGCGGTGAGACTCGCTGGACGGTGGAGCTCGATACGCCGGTTTCCAGTGCTCTTACGGCCGTGGCCGGCAGCCTCTTCATGGCGACTCGCAACGGCGAGGTGCTCTCCCTGGACCAGGCCGACGGCGAGGTCCAGTGGCGCGCGCGGGTGACCAGCGAGGTGCTGGCCGCGCCCCAGGCCAACCAGCAGCTGCTGGTGGTGCAGGCCGTCGATGGCCGCGTCACCGCCCTGGACCGCCAGAGCGGCGACGAGCGCTGGGTCTACACTGGCCCGCGCCCCTCGCTGACCCTGCGCGGCACCGGCACGCCCACGGTGATCGACCCGGTCACCTTCGCCGGCTTCGCCAACGGCCGCCTGGTAACGCTGGACAACCGCAGCGGCCAGCCGCTCTGGGAGCGTCGTATTGCCATCCCCCAGGGGCGCAGCGAGATCGACCGGCTGGTCGACCTGGCCGGCCAGCCGGTCCTCACCCAGGACGGCCGGCTCTTCGTCACCAGCTACAACGGCCGCCTGGCCGCCCTCGATGCTCGCTCAGGCGAGATGCAGTGGTCACGGGAGCTTTCCAGCTACCATACTCCGATCCTGGTGGGGGACCTTCTTTTCGTGGTCGACGAGGCCAGCCACGTCGTCGCCGTGGATGCCGGGTCCGGCAACGAGATCTGGCGCAACGAGGCCCTCGAGGGGCGCTCGCTCACTGCGCCGGCCTTCGCCACCGACCACCTGGTGGTGGGCGACGCCGAAGGCTACCTGCACCTGATCGATCCCCGCGAGGGCGAGATCGTCGGGCGCGACCGCGTCGACGGTTCGGGGATCGGCGTGCGCCCGCTCACCGATGGCCGCCGCATCTATGCGCTGGCCAATGACGGCACCCTGGAAGCCCTGGAGCTTCGTCCATGACCTCACCGGTGATCGCCCTGGTCGGCCGCCCCAACGTCGGCAAGTCGACGCTGTTCAACCGCCTGACCCGCTCACGGGACGCCCTGGTGGCGGACTTCCCGGGGCTGACACGCGACCGCAAGTACGGCAACGGCATGCTCGGTGACAAGGCCTACACCGTGATCGATACCGGCGGCATCAGCGGTGACGAGGAGGGCATCGATGCCGCCATGGCCGAGCAGTCGCTGGTGGCCATCGACGAGGCGGACATCGTGCTGTTCATGGTCGACGCCCGCGCCGGTCTCAACGTCGCCGACGAGGCCATCGCCAACCACCTGCGGGTCAACCAGAAGAAGACCTGGCTGGTGGTCAACAAGGTCGACGGCCTGGAAGAGCACAGCGCCATGGCCGACTTCTGGCAGCTGGGGCTTGGCGACCCGCAGCCCGTCGCCGCGGCCCATGGTCGCAACGTCACCGCGCTGATCGAGGAAGTGCTCGAGCCCTTCCCCGCCCGCGACGAGAGCATCCCCGCGGACACCGGCACCAAGGGCATCCGTATCGGCGTGATCGGCCGCCCCAACGTCGGCAAGTCGACCCTGGTCAACCGCCTGCTCGGCGAGGAGCGGGTGGTGGTCTTCGACGAGGCCGGCACGACCCGTGACGCCATCGAGATCCCCTTCGAAAGGCGCGGCAAGCCCTATGTGCTGGTGGATACCGCCGGCGTCAGGCGCCGCAAGAACGTCCGCGAGGTGACCGAGAAGTTCTCGATCATCAAGACCCTGGAAGCGATCAAGGCGTGTCACGTCGCCATCGTCGTGCTGGATGCCCGCAGCGGGCTGGTGGAGCAGGACCTTCATCTGCTGGACTACGTGCTGACCAGCGGGCGCGCGCTGGTGCTGGCGGTCAACAAGTGGGATGGCCTGGAGCAAGAGGCCAAGGAGTCGATGCGCGCCGAGATCAAGCGCCGCCTGGGTTTCGCCGACTATGCCGACCTGCACTTTGTCTCGGCGCTGCACGGCACCGGGGTGGGCGACCTCTATCCGTCGCTGGAGCGCGCCTTCGCTTCGGCCAACGCCCACTGGTCCACCAACCGCCTGACCACCATCCTCCAGGATGCCGTGGAGGCTCACCAGCCGCCCCTGGTACACGGGCGACGCATCAAGCTGCGCATGGCTCACCAGGGCGGCAGCAATCCACCGATCGTCGTGGTCCACGGCAACCAGACCGGCTCGCTGCCGGAAGCCTACAAGCGCTACCTGACCAACACCTTCCGCAAGGTGCTCAAGGTCCGCGGCACGCCCATGCGCTTCGAGTTCCGCTCGGGAGAGAACCCCTACGATCAGCTGGCCGGCGCCAGCGACCGGGAGAAGGCCAAGAAGCGTGAGCTGGGCCGCACCAAGGAAGCGCGCAAGAGCCGCCGCTAGGAGACTTGAACCACTCTCGGGGCTACCCCGACGATAGACGTCCTCCTAGGTTCCATGCAGGCGACGCTTGCCCACCCATTGGGTGGCGAACTGCCAGGCCCCGCGCCCGCTGCGACCACCGCGCAGGGTGGCGAAGCGGATCGCCTCGGCCCGTGCCTCGGCATTCCAGTCCTCGCGATGCCCCAGCTGGGTGACCCAGTGACAGCAGGCCTCCAGGTAGACATCCTGGTTGAAGGGGTGGAACCCCAGCCACAGGCCGAAGCGGTCGGAGAGCGAGATCTTCTCCTCCACGGCATCGCCGTGATGGAGTTCGTCGCCCACCAGTCGCGAGTCCTCGTTGTCGCTCATCGACTCCGGCAGCAGATGACGGCGGTTCGAGGTGGCATAAAGCAGCACATTGGGCGGCGGGCCGGTCAGGGCCCCGTCCAGCACGCTCTTCAGCGCCTTGTAGGCATCGTCGTGGCCCTCGAAGGAAAGATCATCGCAGTAGACGACGAAGCGCTGGCGCTGGTGGCGCAGCTGCTCCACCAGCATCGGCAGCGCCGAGAGGTCATGGCGATCGACCTGCACCAGGCGTAGCCCTTCGTCGCACAGACTGTTGAGCAGGGCGCGGATCAATGACGACTTGCCACTACCTCGCGAGCCCCACAGCAGGGCGTGGTTGGCCGGATGGCCCTGGAGGAAGGCACGGGTGTTGTCGACCAGCGCCAGCTTCTGGCGCTCGATACCCAGCAGGTCATCGAGCGACAGGGCGTCCCGTGGCGGGACCGGCAGCAAGCGCCCGCCGAGGGCGTGGCGCTGCCAGAGGGCGGCGACATCCCGCTCCCAATCCACCTCCACCGGCGGTGGCGGCAGCCAGTGTTCGACGTGATCCAGCAGCTTGAGCAAACGACGCGTCAGCTCGGCATCCATGGCGTCCTCCTCCCGGGTTGCATTTTCCGCGGTTGACCTTACCGGCGTTCGAGGTATCTTGTGGCGAACCTCGCCCTCCGTCCAGTGTCTCAATATTCTGGAACCAAAAGGAGTTATCCATGCGCTGGACCCATCTGCTCGCCGTTGGCGCCTTGAGCGCCAGCCTCGCCGCCTGCACCACGTCGCCCACCGGGCGCTCGCAGCTCACCCTGATGTCGGACGAGCAGCTCGACCAGATGGGGGCCCAGGCCTTCGCCCAGTACCAGCAGGAGCTGCCGACGGTCGGCGGTGCACCGCTGCGCTATGTGCAGTGCGTCACCGGAGCCGTGGTCCGCGCCCTACCCGAGCGAGAACGCAACCAGAACTGGCAGGTCAAGGTCTTCCAGTCCGAGCAGGCCAACGCCTTCGCCCTGCCCGGCGGCTATGTGGGCATCAACACCGGCCTGCTCAATGTCGCCCAGAACCAGGACCAGCTCGCTGCAGTGATCGGCCACGAGATCGCCCACGTGCTGGCCCGCCATGCCAACGAGCGCGCCTCCACCCAGAGCGCCACCCAGTTGGGCCTGTCGGTAATCTCCTCCGCCTCGGGCATGCAGGGCGCCGGGGGTGAGACCATGATGGCGGCGCTGGGCATGGGCGCCCAGTACGGCATCATGCTGCCCTTCTCGCGACGCCACGAGAGCGAAGCCGACACCCTGGGCCTTTACCTGATGGCCGAGGCCGGCTTCGACCCGCGAGCCAGCATCGCGCTGTGGAACAACATGGAGGGCGGTGCCCGACCGCCGGCCTGGGCCTCTACCCACCCGAGCCACGGTCAGCGCATCGGCGGCCTGGAAGCGTCCATGGGCGAGGCCATGTCCCGCTATGAGCGGGCCCGCAACGCCGGCCGTACACCCAACTGCCCGCGCCCCTGAAGGAACGCTCGACTCGCATGCTGAAGATCGGATTGCTGCTGCTGATTCTGCCCATCCTGTTGCTGATGGGCGCCTATTTCATGGAACTGAGTGACGTGCGGGAGTGCCTGCTCATCCAGGAGGGGCACTGGGACTACCGCTCGGGCGTCTGCCGCGAGACCGCCCAGCCCTTCGTGCCCTGGATCGACCGCCACCCCTGGCTGGTCAACGGCGGCATGCTGACCTCGGTGGCCGGCGTGGCGCTCTGCATGGTGGGGCTCTACGTCAAGAGACGCTGAGCGGGCAAGCCCGGTGCGCTGTCGCTTACCGGGCCCACGCCTGCCCCGGCGCCCCGGAAGTCAATCGCTTTCACTTAAAGCACCTGCCTTAGCTTCTCCAGCACCGGGGCGGTGTCGGGGTGCCTGCCGCGCCACTGGAAGAACGACTCCGCCGCCTGCTCCACCAGCATGCCAAGGCCATCCACGATGTGAGCGCCACGCTCGGCGGCCCAGCGCAGGAAGACCGTGGGCTCGGCGCCGTACATCATGTCGTAGGCGGAGGCATCCGGGGCCAGGAGGTTATCGGGCAGCGGCGGCAGGTCGCCCGCCAGACTCGCGCTGGTACCGTTGATCACCAGGTCATAGGCCCCTTCCACCGCATCGAAGCCGCCGCCGACGATCTCGCCCAGGTCGCGGAAGTCGGCGGCCAGGGCCTCGGCCTTGGCTGCGGTACGATTGGCCACCCGCAGGCCCGCCGGCTCCTCGGCCAGCAGCGGCTCCAGAACGCCACGCACCGCCCCCCCGGCGCCCAGCACCAGAATCCGTGCCCCGGTCAGTTCCACGCCATGACGCTTGAGGTCACGCACCAGGCCGACCCCGTCGGTGGTATCGCCGTATGTCAGACCGTTGCTCCCCAGGACCAGGGTGTTGACCGCCCCGGCCCGACGCGCGCGTTCGCTGAGGGTATCGCAGAGATGAAATGCATCCTCCTTGAAGGGCACGGTGACATTGGCCCCGCGACCGCCCTCGGCCACGAAGCGCCGCCAGGCGCCGGCGAAGTCATCCAGCGGCGCCTCGATCGCGACGTACTCGATGTCATCACCGGCCTGGTCGGCGAAGGCGGCGTGGATGGCCGGCGACTTCGAGTGGCCGACCGGGTGGCCGAAGACGCAGTAGCGATCGGTCATGAGTGGGTCTCCTCTTCTCCCAGCCAGTCGCGGGGACGAAGATAATCGTTATATAGCCGCGCCTCGGGGCTGCCCGGCTCGGGGTGCCAGTCATACTCCCAGCGCGCCAGGGGCGGCAGCGACATCAGGATCGATTCGGTGCGCCCGCCGCTCTGCAGCCCGAACAGGGTGCCGCGGTCCCACACCAGGTTGAACTCCACGTAGCGCCCGCGACGATAGAGCTGGAAGTCGCGCTCATGCTCGCTCCAGGGCGTGTCGCGACGGCGACGCACAATGGGCAGGTAGGCCTCGAGGAAGGCGTCGCCCACGGCACGCTGGAAGGCGAAGCACTGCGCGAAGCCGCCCTCGTTGAGGTCGTCGAAGAAGAGCCCCCCGACGCCGCGGGTCTCGTCGCGATGCTTCAGGTAGAAGTAGTCGTCGCACCAGGCCTTGTAGCGGGGGTAGACGTCATCGCCGAAGGGAGCGCAGGCCTCGCGCGCCACCCGGTGCCAGTGCACCACGTCCTCGTGCACCGGGTAATAAGGGGTCAGGTCGAAGCCGCCGCCGAACCACCATACCGGGGGCTCGCCCGCCTTCTCGGCGATGATGAAGCGCACGTTGCCATGGCTGGTGGGCACATGGGGGTTCTCGGGGTGCAGTACCCAGGAGACCCCCACCGCATGGAAGCTGCGCCCGACGAGTTCCGGCCGCGCCGCGGTGGCCGAGGGCGGCAGGCGCTCGCCGAACACGTGGGAGAAGTTCACGCCGCCCTTCTCGAAGAGCCGGCCGTGCTCGATCACCCGTGAGCGACCGCCGCCGCCCTCCGGCCGGTCCCAGGCATCCTCGCGGAAGCGGCCGCCATCCTCGGCGGCCAGGGCCGCACAGAGGCGCTCCTGGAGGTCGAGCAGGTAGCTCTTGACGTCATCGAGATTGGCGTGGGCCAAAGGGGCCTCCTGGGCTGAAAGAGGGGATGCTTCAGGAACGCAGCACCCGGCCAGTAACCAGGTCGCGGATGGTACTCGGGCGTTCGAGGCCGCCCAGTGGGCCGTCCAGAACGGCATCGAGCTCATCGCCGAAGGCGGCCCTGACCTGCTCGGCACTCATCGCCGGCGGCTCGCCTGCGCGGTTGGCCGAGGTCGAGACCACCGGCCCGCCGAAGGCCTCGCACAGCGCCACGACCAGCGGATGGTCACTGACCCGCAGTGCCACCCGGTCATGGTCACCACGGACCAGGGCGCGCGAGCGGCCGTTGTCGGGCACCAGCCAAGTCTGGGGGCCCGGCCAGCTGGCCGCCAGGGAGGCCTGCTGGTCGGCGGGCAGCCCCTCCAGCCAGGGAGCGAACTGGCCGATGTTCGCCGCCACCAGGATCACACCCTTGGCCGGTTCGCGTGCCTTGAGGTGCAGCAGGCGGGTCAGGGCCGCGTCGTCGTCGGGGTCGCACCCCAGCCCCCAGACGGCCTCGGTGGGATAGGCGATCACGCCCCCCGCATGCAGTGCCGCGACGGCCTCATCAAGAGCACGGGCCTCGATCATGGGTCTCCTCGCCTTGCCTCGACATGCCGGATGAACGGCTTCAGGGAGCGTATGCTATCATGCTCCCGACCGGGTCGGCAGGCGCACCCAGCCACCGGCAGCCTGTGCCACGGCGCCTTCCAGCTCCAGTTCGAGCAGGCCGCGCTGGCAAGCGGCGACGTCGCGTCCGGTCAATGCCACCAGGGCATCCACCGGTGTGGGGGTGTCGCTCAGCCAGCGCAGTAGCGAGTCTTCTCGCCCCTCGGCCGGCCCCGGCGTCGAAACAGCCAGGGCGGGGGCCCTGGCTACGGCCCACTGGCTGAGTTCGGCCAGAATGTCATCCAGCTCGCGGACCAGCACGGCGCCGTCGCGGATGAGCTGCAGACAGCCCCGCGCCATGGGGTTATGGATCGAGCCGGGCAGCGCGAAGACCTCGCGGTTCTGCTCGAGGGCCAAGCGGGCACTGACCAGCGAGCCGCTGCGCTCGGCGGCCTCCACCACCAGCACCCCCAGCGAGAGGCCGGTAACGATGCGATTGCGTCGCGGAAAGAAGCCGGCCCGCGCCGGAGTGCCGGGAGGATGCTCGGAGAGCAGCAGTCCGCCGGGCTCCTGCAGGCGCCGATAGAGGCGATGGTGTCGGGGTGGGTAGATGACATCCACCCCACAGCCGAGTACCGCCACGCTTGTCCCGCCGGCATCGAGTGCCGCCTGCTGGGCGGCGGCATCGATGCCCAGCGCCATGCCACTGACCACGCACCAGCCCCGTCCGGCCAGTTCACGGGCGAAGCCTGCCGCATTGGTGAGCCCCTCGCGGGTCGGCCGCCGCGAGCCAACCATGGCCAGCCGCGGGGGACCGAGGGCCCCGAGGTCACCCAGCGCCCAGAGCACCGGCGGAGGATCGGCAATCTGCCCGAGAATTCGCGGCCAGACCGGGTGGTCGGGGTGGATCAGGTGCCTGCCTGGCTCGGCACCGAGCCAGGCCTCGTCGGCGGAGAGCTCGGCGGAGAGCGGGCTGCGGGCGGGATGGTCGAGCCACAAACGAAGGGCCATGGCCGCCTCGCGCGGCAGCAGGGCCAGCCAGCCTTCCGGCCAGTCGGGACGCGCCGCCACCAGCTCGGCCAGGCGCGCGGCCCCCATGCCGGGCAACCGGGCGAGAGCCAGCCATTCCCGCGCCTGCACCGTGGCGCCCCGCCCTAGCGCAGCGCCGTATCCAGCAGACGCTGCGGGCTGTGGATGCGATCACCTACGGAGAGGGTGCGACTGGCCTGCATCACCAGGCCGTAGCTCATCTTCTCGTAGGGCCGGAAGACCATCACCAGGCCGGCGTCCTCGCCGGGCAGGCGCAGCGCCTCGCCGGTGCGCGGGTCATCGACCAGCTCGCCACGCTGCTCTACCATCAGCACGTGGCCCGCCTTCAGACCGTCGCGGCGACCGCGGTCGAGTGCCACCACCTGCAGGCGGCCGATGAAGCGCACGCCACCGGGCACCGCCAGGATGCGCCCCTCGACTTCCCGGTCGGGGGCACGGGGCAGGAACTCGGTGACCAGCTGGCGATCCTCGAGCGGCAGCACGATATCGTCGTTTCGCACTTCCTGGTTGGAGGAGGTCACCTCCAACACCGCGATCTCGTCCTCCTGACGCAGGCGGCGCGCCTGGCCGACGCTCTCCAGCTCCAGGCCTAGCGACTCACCGCTGGCACTGTCGACGTAGTGCTCACCCACGCGATAGATACCGAAGCGACCGCCACCCTCGACGCGGCCTCGGGCATAGAAACGGTCGCCGCCACCGCTGACCAGACGGCCATCATCCCCGGCGATCACATAGGCCAACTCGTCCAGCGCCTCGGCATCGTCGACGACGCGATGCTGTTGCAGGAAGTGACGCACGGCATCCAGGGGAATCGGCTCGATGGCCTCGCGGTGCGGGGTGGTGCGGACCTCAGGCGACAGCCGGACCATGCCCTGGCCACGCTCGAGGCCGAGACAGGGGCGACCGTTGCAGTCATAGAGATAGACGACGTCGCCGGGATAGATCAGGTGCGGGTTCTCGATCTGCGGGTTGACCTGCCAGACCTCGGGCCACTGCCAGGGGTGCTGCAGGAATCGGCCGGAGATATCCCAGAGCGTATCCCCCTTTACCACCGTATAGCGATCCGGGGCACCGCCCTTCAAGCCGTCCTCCCATGAAGGCCCCTGGGCCAGGGCCAAGGTAGCGACAAGGCCCAGGGCCCCGCCCACCAGCAGGGTACCGAGCCACCCCTTCACCCGCTGGCACCACCCCGCTGCGCATCCTGTCTGTCTCATCCCTGCTCTCCCCCGCGTTGCTGGCCTCACGCCTGGCGCCATGGAACGACGACGACGTAGTATAGTCTGATACTATCGATGTGATGCACGCTCGTCGGTTTCGTCCCCGGGCGCGTACTTATAGAATAGTGTCATCTTGTAAATGACAGCATAACGGTGATTCCAACGCCATGGCCAAATTACCCATCCTCGAATTTCCCGACGAGCGGCTGCGCACCATCGCGAAGCCAGTCGAGGCGGTAGACGACGAGGTTCGCCGGCTGGTCGACGACATGCTCGAGACCATGTACGACGCGAGCGGCATCGGACTGGCCGCCACCCAGGTGGATGTCCATCGCCGGGTCATCGTCATGGATGTCAGCGATAACCAGTCGAGCCCTCTGGTGCTGATCAATCCGGAATTCACGCCCGTCGGTGATGAACGTGAGCCGATGCAGGAGGGCTGCCTGTCGATACCCGAGTACTATGCCGATGTCCCCCGCGCCCTGAAGGTACACCTCAAGGCCCTGGATCGTAACGGTCAGCCCTACGAACTGGAGGCAGAGGGCCTGCTCGCCCACTGCATCCAGCACGAGTACGATCACCTGGAGGGGGTGCTGTTCGTCGACTATCTCTCCACCCTCAAGCGCGATCGGGTGATGAAGAAGATGCAGAAGCGTCACCGGCAGATGCAGCCCGCCTGAATCCCTGGACCTCGCGAGCAATCGTTTCACGTTAGCAGGCCGGTCTTAGTCGTTTCCGACCACCTCCGTTATCATGAGGGGCATCGCCCACTGGCAAGGCCCTGAACATGTCACGACCCCTGCGCCTCATCTTCGCCGGCACCCCCGACTTCGCCGCCGAGAGCCTGGCGGCACTGCTGGCGAGCCGCCACGATGTCGTCGCCGTCTACACCCAGCCTGACCGGCCCTCCGGCCGCGGCCGCAAGCTGACACCGAGTCCCGTGAAGGCCCTCGCGCAGGAACAGGGGCTGCCGATCTGCCAGCCGGTATCCCTGAAGGTGCCCGAGCGTCAGGCCGAACTGGCAAGCCATGAAGCCGATATCATGGTGGTGGTGGCCTACGGACTGATCCTGCCCCGTGCCGTGCTGGAGATCCCCCCGCTGGGTTGTCTCAACGTGCACGCTTCACTGCTGCCGCGCTGGCGCGGTGCCGCTCCCATCCAGCGGGCCATCGAGGCCGGCGACGAGGAGAGCGGCGTGACCATCATGCAGATGGACGCCGGTCTCGACACCGGCGACATGCTGCTGATCAGGCGCACCCCGATCTCCGCCACCACCACCGCGGGCGAACTCCACGACAGGCTGGCAAGCCTCGGCGGAGAAGCTATCGTCGAGGCCCTGGATGCCCTGTCCGACGAGGGGCTCGACGCCACTCCCCAGCCCGAGGCGGGAGTCACTTACGCCGCCAAGCTCTCCAAGGCCGAGGCGGAGCTGGACTTCACCCGCCCGGCCGCCGAGCTTGCGGCCCGAATCCGTGCCTTCAATCCCTGGCCGGTGGCCTGGTGCGCCCTGGGGAACGACCGCCTGCGCCTGCTCATGGCACGAGCGGCCTCGATCGCCCCGGGCGAGGCCCCGATGCCACCCGGCACACTGCTCGCCCACGGCGCCGATGCCCTGCGCATCGCCTGCGGTGAGGCCGGTGACCAGGTGCTGGAGGTGACCCGCGCCCAGCTGCCCGGCGGCAAGCCCTTGGCGGTGAGCGAACTGCTCAAGGCCCGGGCCGAACGCCTGGCCCCAGGCATCCGACTGGGGCACACCGATGAGGAGGCCACAGCATGAGCCAGGAAACCAGCGCGCCCCGCTCCCGGGAAGGCAGTCGCGACAACGGTATGGCCGTGCGAGCCGCCGCGGCCCGCGCCCTGGCCCCGGTAATCACCGGCAAGGGCTCGCTCACCGGCCTCGACGACCATCAGGTGGTCGCCCGTGATCGAGCGCTGTTCAAGGCGCTCTGCTACGGCACCTGCCGCACCCTGCCGCGCCTCGAGGCGCTGGCCGGAAAGCTGCTGGACAAGCCGTTCAAGGCCCGCGATGCCGACATCCAGGCCCTGTTGCTGCTCGGCATCTATCAGCTCCTCTACCTGCGCATCCCGGCCCACGCGGCGGTGGGCGAAACCGCTGGCGCTGCCCGTCTGCTGGGCAAGGAGTGGGCCACCCGGGTGCTCAACGGCTGTCTGCGTCGCCTGCAGCGCGAGAGCGCGGAAATGCAGGCCGAGGTTGACCGCGACTCGGCCGTGGCACTGCTGCATCCACCATGGTGGCTCGAGACCCTGCGCCAGGCCTGGCCCAACGACTGGCGCGCCATCTGCGAGGCCAACAACACATCGGGGCCCATGACGCTGCGTATCAACCGCCGCCATGGCGATCGCGAGGCCTACCTGAACCGTCTTATCGCCGCCGGCCTTGAGGGCCGGCTGTGTTCCCATGCCCCGGAGGGCATCACCCTCGAGGCCCCGGTCGATGTCCATGCCCTGCCTGGCTTCTCCGAGGGACATGCCAGTGTCCAGGACGAGTCGGCCCAGCTATCCGCCATGCTGCTTGGCCCGGCGCTGGCGCCACGCCCCGGCGCACGGGTACTGGACGCCTGCTGCGCACCCGGCGGCAAGACCGCCCACCTGCTGGAACTGTTCGACATCGACCTGCAGGCCATCGACAGCGATGCCGCACGCCTGGCTCGGGTCGAGGACACCCTGACGCGGCTGGGCCTTGCCGCCACCCTCGCCGAGGGTGACGCCACCACCCTCGACTGGTGGGACGGCACGCCCTTCGACGCCATCCTGCTCGATGCCCCCTGTTCAGGCAGCGGCGTGATCCGCCGTCATCCCGACATCAAGCGGTTGCGCCGGCCTTCGGATATCCCGAAGCTGACCGAGCTCCAGGCCCGGCTGCTCGACAACCTGTGGCCGCTGCTGCGTCCCGGCGGTACCCTGCTCTATGCCACCTGTTCGGTGCTGCCCGAGGAGAATGCCGAGCAGATCGAGCGCTTCCTGTCCCGCAAGCCGGATGCGGTGGCGAGCACCCTGGCCGGCATGGCCTGGGGCCGTCCCTCGGGTGCCGGGCGGCAATTACTGCCGCAACCCGACAGCCACGATGGCTTCTTCTATGCCAGACTGGAGAAGCGTCCCGCCTGATGGCGGGCTTTTCATTCCAAGACGCTGGAGGTCCCATGAGCCACCACACCTACAAGCACATCGAACTGACCGGCTCCTCGGAGAAGAGCATCGAGGAGGCCATCCAGAGCGCCCTGACCAAGGCCAACGATAGCCTGCACAACATGCGCTGGTTCGAGGTCACGGAGACACGCGGCCACATCGAGGACGGGCAGGTCTCCCACTGGCAGGTCACCATCAAGGTCGGGTTCACCCTGGACTGATACCCCGACCTGTTCTTCTCATGGCGGCTGGTTTAGGCTTGTATCGTCATGTTGCGGCGCACAAGGTGCGCCGCCCTCGACCCCTGCGGTCTGACCAGAGCGGACAGTAACGACCATGAAGATCATCATCCTCGGCGCCGGCCAGGTCGGCGGTACCCTGGCCGAGCACCTGGCCCGGGAGGAGAACGACATCACGGTGGTGGACACCGACGGCGAGCGCCTGCGCGAGCTGCATACCCGTCTGGATATCCGCACGGTCGTCGGGGCCGGCTCCTACCCCATGGTGCTGCGCCAGGCCGGCTGCGAAGACGCCGACATGTTGATCGCGGTGACCAACACCGACGAGGTCAACATGGTTGCCTGTCAGGTGGCCCACACCCTGTTCCGCACGCCGACCAAGATCGCCCGGGTACGCGCCACCGCCTACCTGACCCGCAAGGGGCTGTTCGCCCATGAGGCGGTGCCCATCGACGTGCTGATCAGCCCCGAGCAGGTGGTCACCGACCATATCCGCCGGCTGATCGAACACCCCGGCGCCCTCCAGGTGCTGGAATTCGCCGGCGGCCTGGTGCAGCTGGTGGCGGTGAAGGCCTTCTACGGCGGCCCGCTGGTGGGCCAGGAGCTGGGCTTCCTGCGTCGCCACATGCCCAGCGTGGACACCCGGGTCGCCGCCATCTACCGCCGCAACCGGCCGATCATCCCGCGCGGCGATACCGTGATCGAGGCCGACGACGAGGTCTTCTTCATCGCCGCCCGTCGCGACATCCGCGCGGTAATGAGCGAGCTGCGGCGCCTCGACCGCGACTTCCGCCGGATAATGATTGCCGGTGGGGGTAATATCGGCGAGCGACTCGCCGAACACCTCGAGCACAGCCACCAGGTCAAGATCATCGAGCACAGCCTCGAGCGCTGCACCCAGCTCTCCGAACGCCTCGACCGCACCGTGGTGCTGCACGGCAGCGCCACCGCCAAGCGGCTGCTGGAGGAGGAGAACATCGAGGACTGCGACATCTTCTGCGCACTGACCAACGACGACGAGGTCAACATCATGTCGTCGATGCTGGCCAAGCGCATGGGCGCCAAGAAGGTGTTGACGCTGATCAACAACGCCGCCTATGTCGACCTGGTGCAGGGGGGCGAGATCGACATCGCCATCTCCCCCCAGCAGGCCACCATCGGCAGCCTGCTGACCCATGTGCGGCGCGGCGACATCGTCAACGTCCATTCGCTGCGCCGCGGCGCGGCCGAGGCCATCGAGGCCATCGCCCACGGCGACACCCAGTCCTCCAAGGTGGTGGGGCGCGCCATCGGCGAGATCGACCTGCCCCAGGGCACCACCATCGGCGCCGTGGTGCGCGGCAAGGAGGTGCTGATCGCCCATGACAACGTCGTGGTGGAGTCCGGCGACCACGTCATCCTGTTCGTGATCGACAAGCGTCGGCTGCGCGACGTGGAGCGGCTCTTCCAGGTCGGGCTGACATTCTTCTGATGCCCAGGCGCGTGACCACCGGCGACCCGAGGAGAGCCTCCCGATGAGCCTGCGCATGATCCTGCGCATCCTGGGCCTGTTGCTGATGATGTTCAGCATGACCATGGTGCCACCGATCCTGATCTCGTTGCTGTTTGCCGACGGCATGTGGCAGGCCTTTGCGGTCGCCATCGGCATCACCGTGGCCACCGGAGCAGTGATGTACCTGCCCAACCGCCACGCCCGCAAGGAGCTGCGCACACGCGACGGCTTCCTGATCGCCGCGCTGTTCTGGAGCGTGCTGGGACTGTTCGGCTCGCTGCCGCTGATGCTCACTGGCGCCACGGCCCTGAGTCCGACCGACGCCGTTTTCGAGTCCTTCTCGGGCCTGACCACCACCGGCGCCACGGTGATCACCGGCATCGACTTCCTGCCCAAGGCGGTCCTCTACTACCGCCAGCAGCTGCAATGGCTAGGCGGCATGGGGATCGTGGTACTGGCCGTCGCCATCCTGCCGACCCTGGGCGTCGGGGGCATGGCCCTCTACCGCACCGAGATCCCGGGCCCGCTGAAGGACTCCAAACTGACCCCGCGCATCACCGAGACGGCCAAGGCACTCTGGTACATCTACGCCTCGCTGACCATTGCCTGCATGCTGGCCTACATGGCGGCCGGCATGGACTGGTTCGATGCCCTGGGGCACAGCTTCTCCACCGTGGCCATCGGTGGCTTCTCCACCCACGATGCCAGCATCGGCTATTTCGACAGCGCCGCCATCGAGCTGATCTGCACCGGCTTCCTGGTGATCTCGGCCTTCAGCTTCAGCCTGCACTTCGTTGCCTGGAGACAGCGCAGCCTGCTGCACTACTTCCAGGACCCGGAAGCACGCTTCCTGATGCTCTTCCTGCTCGGCCTGACCGTGATCACGGTGCTCTCGCTCTGGCTGACCGACACCTACGGCACCGAGCTGGGGCTGCGTCACGGCCTGTTCGAGGTGGTCTCGGTGGCCACCACCGCCGGCTTCGCCGTGGCGGACTTCTCCACCTGGCCCGGCGCCCTGCCCTTCCTGCTGTTCGTTGCGGCCTTTGTCGGCGGCTGCTCGGGCTCCACCGGCGGCGGCATGAAGGTGATCCGCATCATCCTGATCCTCAAGCAGGGCATGCGTGAGGTGACGCGCCTGATCCACCCCAATGCCGTGATCACGGTGAAGATCGGCAAGGTCAGCGTGCCGGACGGCATCGCCCAGGCGGTGTGGGGTTTCTTCTCTGCCTACGTGATGCTGTTCTTCCTGATGCTGGTGGGCGTGATGGCCACCGGGGTCGACCAGGTTACCGCCTGGTCCACGGTGGGCTCGGCACTCAACAACCTGGGCCCGGCGCTGGGCGAAGCCTCCGCCCATTACGGCAACCTGCCGGACCTGGCCAAATGGATTCTGGTGATCGCCATGCTGCTCGGTCGCCTGGAGATCTTCACCGTGCTGGTGCTGTTTACCCCGGCCTTCTGGCGCAAGTAGCAAAGCCGATGCAAGCCTCGCGGCGAGTTTGGCGCGACGGCGGGCTTCGTGGATAATCGCCTTTTCACTCCTACAGCCCGAGCGTCCATGACTGACTCCCAGGACTCCGTGATCACCGCCCGCCAGGGCGACACTACCAGCGGCCCGCGCCGGGTCGTTCAGGTTGGTGAGACCCGCTACACCCTGCTGGGCACGGCCCATGTCTCCGCCGAGAGCGCCGCAGACGTGCGCGCCTTGATCCGTTCCGGCGAGTTCGACGCCGTGGCCATCGAGCTGTGCGACTCGCGTCATCACAGCCTCACCAACCCCGATGCCATGGGCGAACAGGACCTGTTCCAGATCTTCCGCCAGGGCAAGGCCGGCATGGTGGCCGCCAGCCTGGCGCTGGGGGCCTTCCAGCAGCGCGTGGCCGAGCAATCGGGCATCGAGCCCGGGGCGGAGATGCGCGCCGCCCTGGAGGAGAGCCGCGATGCCAGCCTGCCGCTACTGCTGATCGACCGCGACGTGGGCATCACCCTCAAGCGCATCTATCACAACGTGCCCTGGTGGCAGCGCTTCTCGCTGTTCTCGGGGCTACTCGGCAGCGTACTGTCTCGCCAGCAGGTCTCCGCCGAGGAGATCGAACGGCTCAAGGAGGGGGACGTCCTGGAGTCTACCTTCAGCGAATTCGCCGCCGAGTCGAAGTCCCTCTACCTACCACTGATCAGTGAACGCGACCGCTACATGACACTGCGCCTGGCCGAGGACGCCGGCCCGGGACGCTATCGTCACGTGCTGGTGGTGATCGGCGCCGGCCACATGAAGGGCATCGCCGAGCAACTGGAGCAGCCGTTGCCCCCCGACCCCGTCGCGGAGCGCCAGGCCCTGGAAGCCACCCCGCCGCCATCGCGGCTCTGGCGGGCGTTGCCCTGGCTCGTCACGTTACTGGTGCTGACCGGTTTCGCCATCGGCTTTTCGCGCAACACCGAGTTGGGCTGGCAGCTGGTGGGGGAGTGGTTCCTGATCAACGGCGTGCTCTCCGGCGCGGCTACCCTGGCAGCCCTCGCCCACCCGGTCACGGTAGCGGCGACCTTCTTCGCCGCCCCGCTCACGTCGCTCAATCCCACCATCGGCGCCGGCTTCGTTGCCGCCGGGGTGGAGCTGTGGATGCGCAAGCCCAAGGTGCGGGACTTCTCGACCCTGCGTCACGACGTCACCGAGCTCAAGGGCTGGTGGCGCAACCGGGTCTCGCGCACCCTGCTGGTCTTCCTGACCGCCACCCTGGGCTCCGCGGCCGGCACCTGGATCGCCGGCTTTCGCATCGCCGGGGCCCTGTTCGGCTGATCAGGCCTCTCTTTCGCCTTCCCGGCGCGCCAGCAGGCGCCGCATCGCCGCCGTCGGTGCCTCGATCTTCTCGTGCCGCCGGCTGGCGGCGTAACTGTCGTTGAAGGCATCGAAGTAGTCATCGAGCAGCTCGGCCGCCTCGCCGTCTCCGGCCTGGCGCAAAAGCTCAATGGCCACCTCGGCAGTGCAAAGGTGCTCGGCCGAGGCCGGCTTGCGCAACCGATAGCGGGTCAGCCGCGGCGTGGCCAGTGGCAGCACCGGTAGCCGGTCGAGATAGGGGCTCTTGCGGAAGATTCGCCGTGCCTGCCGCCAGGTCCCGTCGAGGATGATAAAGACCGGGGTCCTGTTCCCCTCTTTTGCCGCCGTCACCGCCTCCATGTCCACCACCCTATCGGCATAGTCCGGCTGGTCGTCGGGGAAGATCACGAAGGGTGCGTAGCGCTCGTCCACGAGCAGCGCCAGCAGCCGCTCGTCGGGCACCGTGCGATACCAGGTGAAGACCTCGGTGTCGGACAGGAGGTCAACGATGAGCCGCCCGGTGTTGGTCGGCTTGTAATGCTCGAGGGGGTGGGTGAGCAACCACACCTTTGCCTCGCTCTCGGCGGTGACCCGATAGGGGCACAGGCAGTTGAGCACCGGCAGGTTGCAGCCCTCGCAGCGGGAGACGAAACTGCCTCGGGCCTTGAACTCGCGGCGCGGTGGCCGAGGATGACCGGTCGCGGGGTCACTGGAAAGACCGGTGGCGGGATCGCGATCGATGACAGCGTCGTGGAAGGTGTCGTCCTGCATGTGGGGCATGGTCCCGATGCCGAAGGGAGCGGCATTCTAGCATGGGCCTTGCGCGTCTTGCGTCTTGCCCCTTTCCTATCCGAGCAGCGACTCCGGCAGCCAGAGCCGACCCTCACGCTTCCAGTGGCGCACCAGCGCCGGCACGCCCTTGCCCGCCGGCTGACCGAGACGGGCAACGCCCGGCGGCGCCAGGGCATCGGCCTCGGGGTCGACCAGCACGCAGGGGGCCTCCAGGGGCGCATGATCGAGCAGCGAGGCGGCCGGCATTACCGCAAGCGAGGTGCCGACCACCAGCAGCAGGTCGGCCTGGGCGGCGAGTTCACAGGCATCAAGGAAGTGCGGCACGCTCTCGCCGAACCACACCACGTCCGGGCGCAGCTGGCTACCCTTGTCGCAGGTGTCCCCCAGGCGGATGCCGCCGCGGGGCAAAGGATAGTGCATGCGTGGATCGACCGAAGATCGCGCCTTGAGGATCTCGCCATGCAGATGCAGCACCTGGCGCGACCCGGCACGCTCGTGCAGGTCATCGATGTTCTGGGTGATGATGCTGACCCGGAAGCCCTGCTTTTCAAGCGCCGCCAGGGCCTTATGGGCGGCGTTGGGACGGGCCCGGCGCACCTGCTCGCGGCGCATATCGTAGAAGCGCAGTACGCGCTCGGGATCACGTCGCCAGGCGTCTGGCGTGGCGACATCCTCGATGGCATGATCGGCCCACAGGCCATCGCTGGCCCGGAAGGTCTGGATACCGCTCTCGGCGCTGATACCCGCACCAGTGAACACCACAAGATGCGGCCCATGCTGCTCCGCCATTCCCCACCTCTCTACTCTGGCGCCTGCTGACCGTTGCCGTTCAACGACGCTCTCTTAAGCCCCGTGATAGCCGTCTTCTTCGGGATCCTCGTGGTCGCCCTTGGGCAGTTCACCGACCCAGGCCATGGCGGCAGCGTGATCGCTCTTGGCAAAGGTACCGATCTCCACGACCTTGAACAGACGATCTTCCAGCTGAGCGATCTGCTTGACCCATGCCTGATCGGTGACCACGGCGGCCCGGTGATAATGATCGAGATTGCCGAGCTGGGTCAGGCCATAGCCGATGTCCTTCATCAGCGCAGGTAGTGTCATCAAGCGCAGATCGTCGAGTTCGGCCATCAGGCTGACCTTGGGGTGGGCCCGCTTGGCGGCCTCGATGGCATCAATGGCGCGCTGCAGTTCTTCAGCCGTCACCACACCACTCGCCTTCAACGCCACGACATGATCCGCCGGGTGGGAGATGAGATCCAACATGGGCGTTCTCCTTGGGATTGAGAGAGAAGCAAAGCGCCTCGGTCGCCTCCAGCATAGCGCGCCGTGACAGCTCGGCGGTAACCCCAGGACGCTGCAGGCGCGTCACCAATACGCCCCGGCGCGCGCACGCATAAAAGCCCGAGTGCCAAAGCCTAGTGAACCAGGCCGTTGTCGTCATTCCCGGCAAAGCGCTGCTTGTTGCGATAGGGATAGACGTCGATCACCCGACCGTCGATGATCGCCTGCTGCAGCCCCTTCCAGTAGTCGGCGTCGAACAACTCCGGGTGGAGCTGGTAGAAGAGCTTGCGCAGTCTGACGTCGGCGAACAGGAAGGGACCGAACTCCTCGGGAAAGATGTCGTGGGGCCCCACCGAGTACCAGGGCTCGTCGGCCAGTTCCTGCTCCGGGTACATCGGCTCGGGAATGTGCCGGAAGTTGCACTCGGTGAGATAGCACACCTCGTCGTAGTCGTAGAAGACCACCCGACCGTGTCGTGTCACCCCGAAATTCTTGAGCAGCATGTCACCGGGAAAGATATTGGCGGCGGCCATCTGCTTGATGGCGTTGCCGTAATCCTTGAGCACCGCCCGGGTCTCGCCTGGGTCGCACTGCTCGAGGTAGAGGTTGAGCGGTGTCATCATGCGCTCGGTGTAGCAGTGCTTGATGACCACCTTGTCGCCGCGCAGATAGACGGTCGAGGGGGCCACTTCAAGCAGGTGTTCAAGGCACTCGGGATCGAAGTGGTCCTGGCGAGCAATGAAGTTGGAGAACTCCTGGGTATCGGCCATGCGCCCCACGCGGTCATGGCGCTTGACCAGGCGATACTTCTCGCGGACGTTCTCGCGGCTCATGTCCTTGCTCGGATCGAAACGGTCCTTGATGACCTTGAACACGGTGCGAAACGACGGCAGCACGAAGACCGCCATGACCATGCCACGCACCCCGGGGGCGATGATGAACTTGTCCTCGCGCTTGGCGACCTGCCGGTTGAGGGCCCGGAAGAACTCGGTCTTGCCGTGCTTGAAGAAGCCGATGGCGGCATACATTTCGCCCTGGGGCTTGTCGGGCATCAGTTCCTGCAGGTAGTGAACGAACTCGCTGGGGACCACCACCTTGACCTGGAAGTAGGCGCGGGTGAAGGAGAAGATGATCGAGACCTCATCCTGCTCGATCAGCACGGTATCCAGGTGCAGCCCCTCACCCTCCTCGTGCAGCACCGGCAGCACCAGCGGCACCTGCTGCCCGCCGCCCAGCACTCGACCGACCAGGTAGGCACCCTTGTTGCGGTAGAAGACGCTCTTGATCAGTTCGATCTCGGCATCGGGGTCCTCGAGGAGGGCGCTGGGCAGCAGCCGATGCAGCATCTCGCTGCCCAGGGCGGCGTCGTGCTCGAGATCGACGAAGGGCGTCTCGAAGCGCGCCTCGCCCAGGGCCCAACGCAGTCCCGCCGCCCAATCGCCACCCACCCGACGATGGCGGCACAGCTCCAGGCCAGAGTGGTGTGCCGCCCGATCACGGGAGCTGTAGACAAACATCCAGTCGTTGTGGATGTGCCGATGATGGAAGAGCGAGCAGAATATCGAGTTGAAGAAGGTCTCGGCCAGTTCGTAGTCCAGCCGCTGATCAATCAGCTCGGCGTAATGCTGTCGGGCCTCCCGCCAGCACTCGAATCCCGTCAGCAGGTCTGAGTCGAAGGTCCGCCTCAATCTGGCCAGGGTCTCCTGGACCTTCTCGTCGTAGAGGTCGATGCGCTCCGCCGAGGCCTTCTGGGCCTCGCGCCAGGCGGCATCCCGGAAGCGGCGGCTGGCATCCGCGGTGATCTGCTTGAAACGCGAGCGGTACTCGTCGAAGCCATGCAGCACGGTGGCGGCAAGGTGGTAAGGGGGAGAATGCTTCATGTTCGGGCTCCAGGCAGAGGTGCCCCAGCATGACGAATTGTGCAGCGCAAGGCGAGGCGACCATGGTGGCGCTCGAGGCAGCGGCTTCATCCGCCCTCGCCATTTTCCTCGCTCAAGGCCAGCACATGCACCAGTGCACGCCACAGGCCCCAGCCATCCCGCCAGTCCGTCGACACCGCCACGTGCTGCAGCGCCTCGGTCTCGAAGAGGCGGGCCTGACCCTGTGGCAGGGCATCACGCAGGCGCCGGCTGTGGCTGATCGGGATCATCGGGTCCTGCGGGCCGTGGATAAGCACCAGCCTGGCCTGCAGCCTGTCGAGCGCTTGCCGCGAGGGGTCCAGCGCCTCGAGCTCTCTCGCCAGCGCTGCCGGCAACCTGTCGATCAGGGCCTCGACGCGTCGCGGATCCTCGTTGGTGACCAGCTCAAGGAGCGCCCTCCCCGACGCCCCCAGCCGGCCCACCTCATCGGCCACCGGCGCCTGGGGATCCGCCAGCCGGCGCCGAGCGATCGTTTCCAGTAGCGTCCGGTCCTGAGCATCCTCCAGCCAGTGCAACTGGCTCAGCAACACGGCCCAGCGCGCCTCCCGCTGCGGAGGAGGCGCCTGCTGACCAGCAGACCCGCGATCCTCACCGGTGGTGATATAGCGCAACAGGTCCGTCATGTCGTAGTAGCCGCCCACGGCCACCACGAAGCTCACCGCCGGGGCCACCTCCTCGTCCATGGCGGCAATCAACGCCGGCCCCACCGCGAAGCTGACCGCCGCCACCGCCGTGCGCGTCGGCGCCTCGGATCCCGCTCGGGTGGCATGGTGGATGGCGTCCACGATCGCCGCCACCTCGCGGGTGCTGATGGAGTAGTCCCGCAGCCCGTCGAGTTCCGGCACCATCACCGTGAAGCCCACGCGGCCGAGGGTCCTCGCCAGCGCCACCAGGCGTGGATCACGACGGCCCTGCTCGGTGAAACCATGCACCAGGATCAGCGACCCCCGGCGTGGCTCCGGCGGATGGTAGACATCCGCCCGATAGTCGCGACCCTGCCGGGCATACTCGATGCCTTCCCGGCGAGGCGGCTCGGTGCGACGCTTCAGCCGGCTATCCTCGCGGCCCGCCGAGAGATCGCCCAGCACCAGCAGGGCTTCATGGTGGCGATTCAGGCTGGCACATCCCGAGAGCAGAGCGGGGAGCAGGCTCAGCGCCATCAGCAGGGTTCCCAGATGTAGACGGTATCTCATGTCGACCAGCCTAGCGGCCATGCCGGCATCACGCCGGACTTTCACTGCCGCTGAGCATGGACGGGATGACAGCACGACGCCTGCCAGCGACAATGACGCCCCTTGGATCCCGTGACAGTGCTTCGATGACGCCACCGCTGAGCCTTCTCCACCAGGACGACCATCTGGTCGCCGTGCACAAGCCGGCCGGCCTGCTGGTACATCGCAGCCAACTTGCCCGCGGCGAGCGCGAATTCCTGCTGCAAAGGCTGCGCGATCAGCTCGGCCAGCGGGTCTACCCCGTCCACCGTCTGGATCGTCCAACGTCCGGGGTGATCGTCTTCGCCCTCGACCCGAATACCGCGGCAAGCCTCCAGGCGGCCTTCGCGGCGCGCCGGGTGGAAAAACGCTACCTGGCGGTGGTGCGTGGCATCGGCCCGCAGCAGGAGCGGCTGAGCTACCCGCTGCGTGAGGAGGATGGCCGCCGCCCCAAGGCCGAGATGCCGGCCATGGAGGCCGTGACCGAGATCCGCCGGCTCGACAGCGTCGAGCTGCCGATTCAGGTGGATCGATATCCACAGAGCCGCTACTCGCTGATCGAGGCTCGACCACAGACAGGGCGCCGCCACCAGATCCGCCGCCACCTCTCCCAGCGTGGCTACCCGATCATCGGCGATGCCAAGCATGGCAAGGGCAATCACAATCGCTTCTTCGCAGAGCATCTGGAATGCCCTCGCCTGTTGCTGGCGGCAGTGGGCCTGGCCTTCGACCATCCGGCGAGCGGGCGTCGCCTCGATCTCTGCTGCCCCCTGGATGCCTGCATGACGACCCTCTTCGAGCGCTTCGGCTGGTCGGGTCACCTGCCCGCACCGCCCCGACATCATGACCGCAGGAGCGCGATGCCATGACCGACTCGGCTACCTTCACCGCGTCTGCCGCTATCCAGGATGACTACGACGCCCGTTTCGGCGGCATCCGCCGGCTCTATGGCCAGCGTGCCGTCGCACACTTCCGACGCGCTCATGTGGTAGTGGTGGGCGTGGGCGGAGTGGGCAGCTGGACGGTGGAAGCCCTGGCGCGCTCCGGTATCGGCAAGCTGACGCTGATCGACCTCGACGACGTCTGCGTGTCCAACGTCAACCGCCAGCTCCACGCCCTGGATGGCACCATCGGCCGCCCCAAGGTGGAGGTGCTGGCCGAGCGCTGCCGGGCGATCCAGCCGGGCATCGAGGTGGTGGCCGACACCGCCTTCGTCACGCCTGGGAATCTGGCCAAGCGCATCCCGACCGATGCCGATCATCTGGTCGATGCCATCGACAGCGTGGTCGCCAAGGCGGCACTGATCGCCTGGTGCAAGCGACGCAAGCTGCCGATCACCGTAACCGGTGCCGCGGGAGGCCAGACCGACCCGACCCGCATCCGCGTGGCCGACCTGTCCCGCACCGAGCATGATCCGCTGCTCGCCAAGGTACGCGCCCGCTTGCGGCGCGACTTCGGCTTCTCGCGCAACCCCAAGCGGCGCTTCTCGGTGGAGTGCGTCTACTCCGACGAGCAGCTGGTCTACCCGAGCAGCGACGGGGAAGTGTGTTTCCAGAAGCCCTCAGAGGGGGAATCCACACGCCTCGACTGCGCTTCGGGCTTCGGGGCAGCGACCTTCGTCACCGGCAGCTTCGGCTTCACCGCCGCCGCCCGGGTGCTGTCCCGGCTGACAAGACACGCTCACACCCCGCCCTGACATCGCTCGTCAGACCATGCCGTCAAGAACAGCAGAGGAGCACTCCCATGGAACACAAGGCCCCCCGGCCTGGCATCTACCGCCACTACAAGGGCCCACTCTATGAGGTACTCGGCGTTGCCCGGCACAGCGAGACCGAGGAGCCGCTGGTGGCCTACCGTGCGCTCTACGGCGACTACGGTCTCTGGGTCCGCCCCCTGGACATGTTCCTGGAGACCGTCGAGGTCCAGGGCGAGCCGGTACCCCGCTTCGCCCTGGAGAAGGCGTTCTAGCTTCCTAACGCTGGCCGCGGTGCGCCCATCCTGTCATCCGCTTCTCGATCAGCGCAAAGAGCTCGTACATCACCATGGCCATGGCGCTGATCACGATAAGCCCGGCGAACACCAGCGCCATGCGCATCTGCGAGCCGGCGCTCATCATCAGGTAACCGATGCCCTGGTTGGAGGCCACGGTTTCCGAGACCACGGTTCCCACGAAGGCCAGGGTGATGGCCACCTTCAGCGAGGCGAAGAAGTAGGGCAGCGAGCGCGGCAGCCCCACCTTGAGCAGGACGTCCATACGACGGGCACCGAGCACCCTCAGCACATCCTCCAGTTCCGGCTCCAGGGTGGCCAGGCCGGTGGCCACGTTGACTACGATGGGGAAGAAGCAGATCAGGAAGGCGGTGAGAATCGCCGGCACCGAACCGATACCGAACCACACCACCAGGATGGGCACGAAGGCCACCTTGGGAATGGCGTTGAAACCCACCAGCAGCGGATAGCAGGCGTGGTAGAGGAAGCGCGAGGAGCCGATGATGAAGCCCAGCGCCAGCCCCACCGCTACGCCGATTCCGAAGCCGGCCATGGTGGTCCAGAAGGTCTGCCAGGAGTGCATGCCGATGGGGCCGGCATAGGTCACCAGTGCCTGTGCGGTCGCCCAGGCACCGGGAAACAGGAATTCCGGCACATCCAGAAGACGGACGACCGCCTCCCAGATCACCACCAGGACCACCACCGCCACCCAGGGAGCGAGGCGTTCGAGGGTTCTCTCGTTGATGCGCATACAGGCTCCTCACTCAGGTGCTGCGTATCTCGCCGATCTGCGCCCGCAGCTCCTGAACCAGGGTAATGAAGGGCGTCTCGTAGGTGATCGCCAGTTCCCGGGGTCGCGGCAGGTCGATATGGCGGCGCTCGACGATACGTCCCGGCCGGCGGCTCATGACGTAGACGGTATCCGCTAGAAAAGCGGCCTCGCGAAGATCATGGGTGACCAGCACCACGGTGAAATGGTGGGCCTCCCAGAGGTCACGCAACACGCACCAGAGTTCCTCGCGGGTGAAGGCATCCAGGGCCGCAAAGGGCTCGTCGAGCATCAGCAGGCGCGGACGATGGATCAACGCCCGACAGATGGAGGCACGCTGCTGCATGCCACCGGAGAGCTGCCAGGGAAACTGATCCTCGTAGCCGTCGAGACCCACGGTACGCAGCAGGTCACGGGCCCAGCCCGTGAACTCCTCGCGGCGCCTGCGGAACTGCGAACGGTAGGGCTTGACGATCTCCAGGGGCAGCAGGACGTTGTCCAGGGTGGTTCGCCAGGGCAGCAGGTTGGCGTTCTGGAAGGCCATGCCGGAGATCTTCAGAGGCCCTCCCACCGGCTCACCATCGACCTTCACACTGCCCGTGGTTGGCCCGTGGAGCCCGGTGCAGAGCTTCATGAAGGTCGACTTGCCGCAGCCGCTGGGTCCCACGAAGGCCACGAACTCACCCTCCCCGATGGAGAGGGTGATGTCCTCGATGGCGTTACCGCTGTCGTCGTAGGCCAGGCTCACCCGGTCGAAATCGACGAACGCCATCGTCACGGCGCCTCGGGGAAGATCATGCGATCCTCCTGCGGCGGCAGGTAGGACGAATCGAAGACCTGATCGGTGGTGGGCACCGACGGCAGGTCATAGGCATCGGCCACCAGCTGTATCGACTCGCGCAGGCGCGCCTCGTCCACGGCGCCGGCACCGTTGGCACGGGCATCGGGGGTGTCGATGGCGCCCTCAATGGCCAGTTTGAGGCGCCGCGTCTCCAGATCCCTGTCGATCAGGCCGTCGCGGGCGTGCACGTAGGCGATGGCGCCATCCGGGTCGGCCAGGGTCTGCTCGAGGGCACGGTTGAAGGCCCGCAGGAAGCCCTCGACGGCCTCGGGGTTCTCCTCGGCGAAGGCTTCGCTGGCGATGATGGCATTGCCGTAGAGCGGCACCCCATATTCCGGGAACGGCATGATGGTGAGCTCGTCCCTGCCCATGCCCCGCCCTTCCAGATTGAGCAGACTGGTGAAATAGAAGCCGGTGATGGCGTCCACGTCGCCGCGAACCAGCAGGGTCTCACGAAGCGTAGGATCGACGTTCTGCCATTCGACGGCATCGGCGTCGAGATCATTGGCGGCGGCGAAGATCCCCCAGGCCCGATAGCCGGTATCGAAAGTGGGCGCGCCGAGGGTCTTGCCGGCGAGATCCTGCGGTGAGGCGATACCGCGGTCCTTGCGGGCGAAGACCGTGGCCGGGGAACCGTCGTAGACCACGTAGACGCCCTGGATGCCAGGAGCATCGGGATTCTCGGCGAGAAACTCGATCAGGGCGTTGAGGTCGCCGAAGCCCATCTCATAGGCACCCGACGCCACCCGGTTGATGGCGCCGGCGGAACCGCTTCCCGAGTCCACCTGGACATCGAGGCCCTCCTCGGCAAAATAGCCGCGCTCGACGGCCATCAGGAAGGGGGCCGAAGGCCCCTCGAAACGCCAGTCGAGCTGAAAGCGAATGGGCGTATCGTCGGCCAGGGAGGCGCCCGTGAGAGAAAAGCCCAGCATGGCAGCCAGCAAGCCGGTGGTTCGGGAAAGGTGTCGACGCATGAAGAGGGTCCTCGCTCAGATTGTTGGTGATTGTTGTCATGCAGGAAACCTGCCAGGTGGAGCACCTGACCTCTCGGTCAGGGATAGTGCGCCATGACGCGGCAGCCACCCCGACGGAAGCGCACCGTCACAGGTCGAAGCCCAGGGTTACACGATGACTATGCACCAGCGTAGAACATTCGGAACATCTTGGGACGCGTCAGCCGGGGAAGGCCTTCGTCAGGGACAAGCGACTTGGAAGCCATACCGGCGCCACTAGGGGCGCCGGTATTGAAAGTCGGGAGGGGGTCAGGCGGCGATCACTCCTCGCCAGCCTCCTGCATCTGCCGCTGCAGGTAGTTCTCTAGACCCACCTTGTCGATGAGGCCAAGTTCGGTCTCGATATGGTCGATATGCTCTTCCTCGTCGGCGAGGATATCCCGGAAAAGATCGCGACTGACGTAGTCCTTGACCTGCTCGCAGTAGGTGATGGCCTCAATGTAATCGTTGCGGCCCTCATGTTCGATCTTCAGGTCGCACTCGAGCATCTCACGCACGTTCTCGCCGATGTTCAGCTTGCCGAGGTCCTGGAGATTGGGTACGCCTTCAAGGAAGAGGATACGCTCGATCAGCTTGTCGGCGTGCTGCATCTCTTCGATAGACTCGTCGTACTCCCACTTGGCCAGCGCCTTCAGACCCCAATCCTTGTACATCTTGGCGTGCAGAAAGTACTGGTTGATGGCTACCAGTTCATTGCCGAGCGCGGTGTTCAGGTGTTCGATAACCTTGCTGTCGCCTTTCATCTCATTACCTCGATCATGATTGACAGGATGCTGACTGCCAGCTTGGCACGGTGATCAAAGGCTGGCCAGCCTGTACCCTCACAGTCTAGGCAATATCACTCAAAACTCAATCAAATCATAGGCTTGTTAAAATAAAGGCGAACGATAGCGATTGTCGTTAGACGGCGTAGGCGAGCCCCTCTGCCGAAGCTCTGAGCTCGTCCCTGATCGCTTCGCGGGTGATGTCCTTGCCGATACCAGCACACTTGCCGCATTGAGTCCCGCACCCCGTTACCTGCTGGACCTCGCGCCAACTGCGCGCTCCGTCCTCCACGGCCCCACGGATCCGGTGATCGGTCACGTTCTTGCAGAGACAGACATACATGGCATCACCTCACGCTGATCATGAACTGAATGTAAATGATTCGCATGGGTGATCGCAAGCAGTTTCCTGCAAAAAAACCTGACAGAGATCAGTCATGGTGCACCTCATGCCCGTCAACGACGCTTGGGGAGGACCACCACCCGAGAGCCGGAGGCGATGTCCGGCCAGCTGCGCTTCTCGGCATCGACGAGGATCCACAGATACCCCAGGCCAAAGGCGGCCAGCGAGATGCCGGCGACCAGGAAACGCTGCAGTGCCTGTAAGCCGGTGATCGAGCAGCCATCGCGAGTCTGCACCCGCAACCGCCATGCCTGCATGCCCAGCGTCATGCCACCGCGAGTCCAGAAGAAGGCGAAGAAAGCAAAGGCGCTGATGGCCATCACCAGGCGCAAGGTGATTACCTGGGCGAGTCCCGCGCCCACCGCCTCCGCCGGCACCTCCAGCAACAACCGCACCACGGCCAGGTGCGCCGAGGCCATGACGATCCAGATCGCCAGCACCAGTAGTCCATCATATAGCATGGCGCCCAGTCGCCGGCCGAGGCCGGCCGGCCAGGTGTCGTCGAGATGGTCGAAGCGTCGTTGCATGAATCCCTCGGCTCAGCCTGTACGGCGCAATAGATAGAATCCCACCCCAGCACACAGCAGGGTCGGCGCCAGCACTGCCCAGGCCGGCGAGAAGCCGAAGACCATGGAGGCCGGACCCAGCAGATCCTGCAGGTACTTGAAGACCAGACCGGTGATCACCCCGTAGAAGACCCGGGTGCCGGCAGCCACGGTGCGCAGGGGGCCGAACACGAAGGAGGCGGCCACCAGCACCAGCGACGCCATGGTCAGCGGCATCAGCATCTTCTGCCAGAAATAGAGCAGCGGCTGTGTCGCCTGCTGACCCTGGTCACGCAGATAGCGGGCATAGGCCCACAGCTCGCTGGGTGCCTGGCTCTCCACGTCACGCAGCAAACGATTGAGCTGGGCCGGCGTCATGGCGGTTTCCCAAGCCAGGGTGTCATGGCGTTCGACCTGCGTACGCGCCTGCTCGAAGCGTGTAAGCGCCACATCTTGCAGCTCCCAGCGGTTATCACGCCATACCGCCCGTCGGGCACTCGTCGCCTCGCGCAGGACATTCCCCTCGAATCGGTAGCGAGTCAGGTCGAGCACGGTATCATCGGCGCGGATGGCGCCGAAGCGGTAGAAGTTGTCGCCCTCGCGCTGCCAGCCACCGCGCTCGGTGAGCACTGCACCCTCGCCCTGCATCTGCTCGAGGCGCCATGCGCTGGCGAACTGCTCGGTGCGAGGGCTGACGAACTCGGCGATGAAGAGCACGATCAGGATCACCAGGATGATGGGCTTCATCACGCCCCAGAGGATACGGACCAGCGAGCGCCCGGCGGCACGCATCACCGTCAGCTCATTGCTCGAGGCCATGCTGCCAAGGCCGACCAGCGCCCCAATCAATACGCCTACCGGCGCGTACTGGTAGAAGCGCCAGGGCAGACGCATCAGCAGGTAGAGCAGTACCTGGAAGGCGCCGTAATCACCCTCTATGTCACCGAGGTCGTTGATGTAGGTGATGACCAGGTCCAGGCCCAGCAATACCACTTGCACCACGATGATGGCACCCAGCACGTTGCGGGCAATGTAGCGATCAAGCCGGTCGATGATCATCCACTCATTCCCTTTTGCTGAGCCCGAACCATCATGACCAGGCCGATGGCCAGAAAGCCGCCATGGATCGGCCACATTCCCATCGCTACCGGCCAGCTGCCACGGCCAATGGCGTCCAACGCCGCCAGCAGCAGACTGAGATAGGCCACGTAGAGGAAGATGGCCGGCAGCAGCTTGGCGAAGCGCCCCTGTCGGGGATTGACCCGGGATAGTGGCATGGCTAGCAGAGTCAGGATGAAGACCATCAGCGGCAGACCCAGCCGCCACTGCAGCTGTGCCCGCGCCGGCAGGCCATCATCGGTGAACAACGCAAGGGTCGTGGCGTACTCGGGCGAATCGAGTTCGGGGCTCTCGGCCGCTCTCGATAGGCGCACCGCATAGGTCCCGAACGCCAGCCGCTCGGCCTCGGCCCGCCCGGGATCGACGCTATACCGCTCGCCATCGGCGAGCACCAGGAAACGGCTGCCGGTCGCCTCATCGACGGTCTGGTAGCCGCTTCCGGCCCGAGTCACCACGCTCTCCGGTGTACCGTCGCCTCGCGACTGCCGTTCGCTGATAAAGACCTGGCGCATCTCCTGTTTATCGTTACTGAGGCTTTCGGTATAGGCCGTACGACCGCCGCCGAAATCCTGGAAGCGTCCCGGCACCAGGGCAGAAAAGTCGAGCTGGCTGCGCTGCTCCTCGATCAGTATCTCGTTGTGCAGAGCGCCGGCGGGGGTCAGCCAGAGGCTGCACATTCCCACCAGGATCGCCACCACCGTCGCTGGCACCAGGCTGACCTGCAGCAGGCGGTTGGGGCTGGTGCCGCAGGCCACCAGCACGGTGATCTCGCTGTTGAGGTAGAGCTGGCCATAGGCCAGCAGGATACCCAGAAAGAAGGCAAGCGGCAGAATCAGCTCGAGAAACCCCGGCAGATGAAAGAGCATCAGGGTGCCGAGAATACTGGCCGGAAGCTCACCCTCGGCGGCATTGGCGAAATAGCGGATGAAGCGGCTGCCCATGATCACCAGCAACAGCACACCCGCCACGGCGGACATGGTCAGCAGGATCTCGCGGGTCAGGTAACGGAATATGATCAACGCTGTCTCCCGGCCCGGCACCCCGCGGGGCCCGGCCATCTTCCATGCAATGACGCCTTGCCTTGGGTACACTGGCATGACTCGGCAACGTGCCGGCATTATCCAGAATCCCCCATCGCTTGTCTTGTGGAGTCACCATGGAATTCCCTGTCCAGACGGCCAATCCCGCCAAGGCCGAGACGGCCTGTCTCGTGGTACCGGTGTTCAAGGACGGCGACCTGCTGCCCGCTGCCGCCAAGCTCGACGATGTCAGCGAGCGGCTGATCGGCCAGCTGATCGAGCGCGGTGATTTCGACGCCAGGCTTGGCAATGTGCTGCTGGTTCCCTTCGCACCGGGGCTCAACGCCGACCGCCTGATGCTGGTGGGCCTCGGCGAGCGCAACAGCTGCCGGGAAGGCGCCTTTTGCAAGGCACTCGATGCCGCCTTCACCGCTCTGGCGGCGCTGCCTATCGATGACATCGCCGTGGCCTTCACCGACGTGCCGGTATCAGAGCGATCCTGCGACTGGAAGGCCCGCATGGTGGCCGAGGCCGCCCATCGCGCCCTGTACCGCTTCGACCAGTTCAAGTCCGAGCCCTCCCCCTCGCCACAGCTTTCCCGCATCACCCTGCTGGTCAGCGAACACGGCGATGCCGAAGCCGCCCGCCAGGGCGGGCGCATTGGTGACGCCATCGGTCGGGGCGTGGCCACCACGCGAACCCTGGGCAACCTGCCCGGCAACATCTGTACCCCGCGCTATCTGGCAGAACAGGCCGAGGCACTCGGCCATGCCGCCGATGGGGCGCTGTCCGTGGAGATCCTCGACGAGGAGGCCCTGGAACGCCTGGGCGCCCACAGCCTGCTTTCCGTGGGCCGGGGCAGCGAGCAGCCCTCCCGGCTGATCGTCATGACGTACCA
The DNA here is from genome assembly GCF_902500215.1 of Halomonas lysinitropha. Taxonomy (GTDB): domain Bacteria; phylum Pseudomonadota; class Gammaproteobacteria; order Pseudomonadales; family Halomonadaceae; genus Halomonas; species Halomonas lysinitropha. Next base: position 56,590 of record NZ_CABVOU010000027.1, on the reverse strand, counting down.
GGGCGCCGAAAGCGCCAGCGAGGCGCCCCACGTGCTGGTCGGCAAGGGCATCACCTTCGACACCGGCGGCATCTCGCTCAAGCCTGGCGAGGCCATGGACGAGATGAAATTCGACATGTGCGGAGCCGCCAGCGTGTTCGGCACCGTCACCGCGGTGCTGGCGATCAAGCCGAAGATCAACCTGGTGGCGATCGTCGCCGCCGCCGAGAACATGCCCGACGGCCGCGCCACCAAGCCCGGCGACATCATCAAGACCCTCAAGGGTCTGACGGTGGAAGTCCTCAACACCGACGCCGAGGGCCGCCTGGTGCTGTGCGACGCCCTGACCTATGCCGAGCGCTTCGAACCGGCCAGCGTGGTGGACATCGCCACCCTTACCGGGGCCGCCATCATCGCCCTGGGTCACCATGCCACCGGCCTGCTTGCCAATGACGACGACCTGGCACTGGACCTGCTCGATGCCGGCGAGACCGCCTGGGACCGCGCCTGGCACCTGCCGTTGTGGGACGAGTATCAGCAGCAGCTCGACTCCAACTTCGCCGACCTGGCCAACATCGGGGGCCGTCCGGCGGGCACCATCACCGCCGCCTGTTTCCTCTCGCGTTTCGCCGACAAGTTCCCCTGGGCGCATCTGGATATCGCCGGCACGGCCTGGTCCTCCGGCAAGGAGAAGGGCGCCAGCGGCCGCCCGGTGGGACTGCTGACCCAGTACCTGCTGGATCGTGAGGAGGAGACACGCAGCGTGGAGAATGGCAACGAGCTGTAGGATGACCCAGGTCGACTTCTACATACTCCCCGACACCACCCTTGAGGCACGTCTCGACTTTGCCTGTCGGCTGGCCGAAACGATCTACCGCAAGGGCTATCGGCTGCACCTGCATGCCGAGGACGAGGCAATGGCCCGGGAACTGGATGACCGGCTCTGGACCTTTCGGGCCGACGCCTACGTGCCCCACGCCGTGCTCGGCAGTGACCTGGCCGATGATGTTCCGGTGACCATCGGCTGGGAGGACCTGCCGATGGACGGCGAGCCGCCCCAGGCGCTGCTCAACCTCCACCCCGGGATCCCGGAATGGTTCTCGCGCTTCGAGCGGGTCGCCGAGATCATCAACCAGCACCAGGACGTGCTCACCGCCAAGCGCGAGTGCTGGCAGACCTACAAGCAGCGCGGCTACCGAGTCACACCCCACAAGCTCAAGGGCCTGGCGGGCTGACGCCAGGCTGCCCCTCGAGCTATAATCAGGCCCATTTTTTCAGCACCCCGGCACCCTGGCAGCGCCCGTGAGACGAGCTGCCATGGGTCGGTGCCACCTCCTCGACCCGGAACGCCCATGGACAAGACCTACCAACCCGAGCAGATCGAATCCCGCTGGTACGAGCGCTGGGAAGCCGACAATCGCTTCGCCCCGTCCGGCGAGGGCACGCCCTACTCGATCATGATCCCGCCGCCCAACGTGACCGGCAGCCTGCACATGGGCCACGCCTTTCAAGACACCATCATGGATACCCTGATCCGCTGGCGGCGGATGCAGGGTCGCAACACCCTCTGGCAGGTAGGCACCGACCACGCCGGCATCGCGACGCAAATGCTGGTGGAGCGCAAGATTGCCGCCGAGGAGGGCAAGACCCGCTTCGACCTGGGGCGAGACGCCTTTATCGACAAGGTATGGGAGTGGAAGCACGAATCCGGCGGCCATATCACCCGCCAGCTACGCCGCATGGGCGCCAGCGTCGACTGGTCGCGCGAGCGATTCACCATGGACGATGGCTTCTACAAGGCGGTACAGGAAGTCTTCGTGCGCCTCCATGAGGAGGACCTGATCTACCGCGGCAAGCGCCTGGTCAACTGGGACCCGACCCTGCACACCGCCATTTCGGATCTCGAGGTGGAGAACCGCGACCAGCAGGGCAGCTTCTGGCACTTTCGCTACCCGCTGGCCGACGGCGCGACCACCGACGCCGGCCTCGACCACCTGGTCGTCGCCACCACCCGCCCCGAGACCCTGCTCGGCGATACCGGCGTGGCGGTCAATCCCGAGGATCCCCGCTACGCCTCGCTGGTGGGCAAGTTTGTCGAGCTGCCACTGGTGGGTCGGCGTATCCCCATCGTGGCGGATGAGCATGCCGACATGGACAAGGGCTCTGGCTGCGTCAAGATCACCCCGGCCCACGATTTCAATGACTACGAGGTAGGCCGCCGCCAGGGTCTGCCGCTGATCAACGTCTTCACCCAGGACGCCGCCATCCTGGCCCGTGCCGAGGCCTTCGACATCCAGGGCCGGCCGCTGCCCGATGTCGACCCGAGCCTGCCCGAGGCCTACGCCGGCCTGGATCGATTCGACGCACGGGCGCGCATCGTCGCCGATATGGAGGCCGCCGGCCTGCTCGAGCAGGTGGAGACCGTCAGCAACACCCTGCCCTATGGCGACCGCTCAGGCGACGTCATCGAGCCGCTGCTCACCGACCAGTGGTTCGTCGCCGTCGAGGAGCTGGCCAGGCCCGCCATCGAGGCCGTGGAGAAGGGCGATATCCAGTTCGTGCCCAAGAACTACGAGAACATGTACTTCGCCTGGATGCGCGACCTCCAGGACTGGTGCATCTCCCGCCAGCTGTGGTGGGGCCACCGCATCCCCGCCTGGTACGACTCGCACGGCAACGTCTACGTGGCGAGAAGCGAGCAGGAGGCCCGAGAAAAACATGACCTCCCGGCCGACCTCGAACTGAGCCAGGACGAGGATGTGCTGGATACCTGGTTCAGCTCCGGGCTCTGGACCTTCGGCACCCTGGGCTGGCCGGAAGAGACACCGGAGCTGGCGACCTTCCATCCCTCCAGCGTGCTGGTCACCGGCTTCGACATCATCTTCTTCTGGGTCGCGCGAATGATCATGCTGACCGGCAAGTTCATGGGCGAGGTGCCCTTCAAGCAGGTCTATGTGCACGGCCTGGTGCGTGACGGCCAGGGTCAGAAGATGTCCAAGTCAAAGGGTAACGTGCTCGACCCCATCGATCTGATCGACGGCATCGATCTGGAGACGCTGGTCGAGAAGCGCACCGGCAGCCTGATGCAGCCGCAGAAGGCCATGGCGATCGCCAAGGCCACCCGCGCCGAGTTCCCCGAGGGTATCGAGCCCCATGGCACCGACGCCCTGCGTTTTACCTTTCTCTCCCAGGCCACCACCGGGCGCGACATCAAGTTCGACATGGGCCGCCTGGAGGGCTACCGCAACTTCTGCAACAAGCTGTGGAACGCCTCACGCTATGTGCTGATGAACGCCGAGGGCGAGGACACCGGCCTGGGAGATGATCCCGTCGAGCTGTCGCTGGCCGACCGCTGGATCGTCTCGCGCCTGCAGCAGACCGAGGCCCAGGTGACCAGGGCCCTGGAGGAGTTCCGCTTCGACCATGCCTCCCAGGCGCTCTACGACTTCGTCTGGAACGAGTACTGCGACTGGTACCTGGAACTCTCCAAGCCGGTGCTATGGGATGAGGAGGCCTCGGCCGAGGCCAAGCGCGGCACACGCCGCACCCTGGTCCGCGTGCTGGAAGCGATCCTGCGCCTGGCCCACCCGATGATGCCCTTCATCTCCGAGGAGATCTGGCAGCGCGTCGCGCCGCTGGCCGGCACCCGGCAGGGCGAGGGGGACTCCCTGATGGTCCAGCCCTGGCCGCAGTCCGATGAGAGCAGGGTCGACGAATCGGCGACACGGGACATCGAGTGGCTCAAGGGCGTGATCGTGGCGGTGCGCAACATCCGCGCCGAGATGAACATCGCCCCGGGAAAGCCACTGGACGTGCTGCTTACCAAGGGCGGCACGGACGACCCGGCGCGCCTGGCGGCCAACCGTCGCGTACTGCCCAAGCTCGCCAAGCTGGCAAGCGTCGAGTGGCTCTACGATCACGAACAGGCGCCTCTCTCGGCCACCCAGCTGGTCGGTGAGATGGAGGTGCTGGTGCCCATGGCCGGCCTTATCGACAAGGGGGCCGAGCTCGCCCGTCTGGCCAAGGAGCTCGACAAGCAGGACAAGCTGATCGACGGCATCGAGAAGAAACTCGGCAACGAGAGCTTCGTCGCCAAGGCCCCCGAGGCGGTGGTCGAGAAGGAGCGCGGCAAGCTGGCGGACCTTCAGGCCTCGCGCCGCCTGCTGGCCGAACAGCGCGACAAGATCGCCGCGCTCTGATCTACACGGCCCCGAACCCGGCCGAAAATCGCTAACGGCCCCGATGACGGCAGAACGACGCTAAGGCGTTGAGCGGATACAACAGCGCCGCCCTCGGGGCGGCGCCGTCTTGTGCGCTTCAGGAGCTAGCCGTTGGCGCGGCGCCAGCCGCCCAGCACCCGCTGATCGGGGCCGAAGAACACCAGCCGGTCGTGGTCGATCAGGTAGCGGTAGGCGTTCTCCAGCATGCCGGTCACCCGGGCGGCATCGTCGGCGTTGGGGCAGGCCCGCCGGGTGGTGGCCAGGTCCGAGAAGGCGATGCGGTTGTTCTCCCCCAGCGCGGCCCGGCCGGTGAGTCGGTTGCAGCCGTCGCTGCCACTCACCCGGCCATCGCGGTCGATCACGAAATGGGGGCGCTCCGGCATCTCGAGGCGCTCGTTGGTGCCCACCAGCAGCAGGTTCCAGCGCTGGTCGACCACCGGCCCCTCGAGCCGGGCCGCGGGCTCATCGAGCCGGGGAGCCGGGGGACTGCTGCAGGCGGCCAGCAGCAGGGCGACAGCCGCCAGCAGCAAGGTGTCGCGTAACGACTTGATCATCATGGTATCTTCCTTTTTTCTCCCCCACGAGGCCCCGCATGCTCCAAGCGCTTCACAACGATGCCCTCGGCAAGCTGATCCTGCGACTCACCGTGGCCGGCCTGCTGCTCCCTCACGGGCTGACCAAGCTGCTCGACCCGGGCAACCTGACCTGGGTCGGCAATACCCTGGCCGGTCAGGGCCTGCCGACCGTACTCGCCTACGGCGTGCTGATCGGCGAGGTGGTGGCGCCGCTGATGGCGCTGATCGGCTGGCGAAGCCGCGTGGCGGGGCTGCTGATGGCCGCCAACATGGTGGTGGCTATCTTCCTGGTGCACATGGGGGAACTCACGGCCTTCAAGGGCAACGGCGGCTGGGCCCTGGAACTGCAGGGCTTCTTCCTGTTCGGCGCCCTGGCGCTGGTCTTCCTGGGCAGCGGACGCATGGCCTGGCGGCCGGATTGAGCCTGCCGCCCGACCGCCTGTCCCTTACGATTACCAGGTGCCGATGTTCTCCATCGACACCCAGGGCTCTTTCGGTTCCTGGGGATCCCCCTTCTGCAGCAACTCGACGGAGATATTGTCGGGGCTCCTGACGAAGGCCATGTGACCATCCCGGGGCGGACGGTTGATGGTCACGCCGTTCGCCTGCAGGTGCTCGCAGAGGGCATAGATGTCGTCCACCCGGTAGGCCAGGTGGCCGAAGTTGCGCCCGCCGGTGTACTCCTCCGGGTCCCAGTTCCAGGTCAACTCCAGCTCCGGCGCCTTGAGCTCGGCGGAGCGCGCCTCGTCCTCCGGGGCGGCCAGGAAGACCAGGGTGAAGCGACCCTTCTCGCTTTCCTTGCGACGCACCTCGGTCAGGCCGAGCAGGTCGCAGTAGAAGTGCAGCGAGGCGTCGAGGTCGCTGACGCGCACCATGGTGTGCAGATACTGCATGGGGAACTCCTGTCGCTTCAGTCTTGGGTGTACTCGTTGAAGATCGCCGGCGTGCGGTCGTCGTGAGACCAGCCCAGCACCGCGTAGTCGTCCTGGCGTCCGGTTTCCATGCCGGGGGAGCCATGGGGCATCCCCGGCACCGCGAGGCCCGCCACGTCCGGACGCTCCTCCAGCAGGCGACGGATGTCGGCCGCCGGGACATGACCCTCGATCACGTAGCCATCCACCACCGCGGTATGGCAGGAAGCGAGCCCGGGCGAGACACCATGCTCGATCTTCACCGCCCGCATATCGCGGGTCTCGTGCTGTCTTACCTCGAAGCCCTCGGCCTCCAGGTGCTCGGCCCAGGCCGTACAGCAGCCGCAGTTCGGGTCCTTGTGCATCTCCACCACGGGCGTCTCGGCCCAGGCAGGGATGGCGATAACGGCCAGCAGAGCGCCGGCGAGGGTCAGGCGTAGCGATGATGTCATGACGGGCACTCCCCGATATAAGGTATCGGCACGATTGTCGGCTATCTCTAGACCCCACTGCTACCCCCTGGAGCAACAGCGTGAGCCACTACTGCGACCTGGCCCCCGGGCATCCGTTCCACGGGCCCTATCACGACCACGAATACGGCTTCCCGGTGACGGATGACCGAACTCTCTTCGAACGCCTGGTGCTGGAGATCAACCAGGCGGGGCTCTCCTGGCTGACCGTGCTGAAGAAGCGCGAGGCCTTCCGGGCCGCCTTCGAGGGCTTCGACATCGACCGCATCGCCAACTACGGCGAGGCCGAACGGGCGCGGCTGCTGGCCGATGCCGGCATCATCCGAAATAGTCTCAAGGTCGATGCCGTGATCCACAATGCCGGGGTGGTTCAGGCGCTGCAGGGCGAGCACGGCAGCCTGCACGCCTGGCTCGACCACCATCATCCGCTCCCCCACGCCGACTGGGTCAAGCTCTTCAAACGGACCTTTCGCTTCACCGGTCCTGAGATCGTCGGCGAGCTGCTGATGAGCACCGGCTACCTCCCCGGCGCCCACCGCGACGACTGCCCGGTGCAGGCGCGTATCCTGGCCGCGAGGCCGCCCTGGGCTCAGGCCTGAGAAAAGAGCTATCGCAGTCACTCGGGGCTGTTCCGTCGATAATCCCCGAAGTGTCGGGCCATCGGGGAGGCGCTGTGAATACCTCCTTGTACGCTACCGACGCCCTGCTGCGCTCTCGCGTCCCGCTCCGCTTGCAGGTCCGGTGCTGGCCATCCATGGCCAGCCCGTTCGGAGCAGTGCTCCTCACCCCTGGCGTAGGACCCCCCCTACGGATTATCCCCGGCGCCTCTTGCTATGAATCGAGATAGCTCCTGTCTATGGGGAGTTTAGGAGAACCCAGACATCGACCGTGGCATCATAACCGGGCACTCTCGCTGCGAGGAACGCCTCTCGATGGATTCGATTACCCAGGCCGCCCTGGGCGCGGCAATCGGCGGGACCGTGCTCGGCCGGCGGCTGGGCCGCAAGGCGGTCCTCCTTGGCGCGGCCCTCGGCACCCTGCCCGATCTGGACGTGATCATCGACTACGGCGATGCCGTGGCCAACGTCACCGAACACCGCGGCTTCTCCCACTCGCTGTTCGTACTGGCGGGACTGGCCATCGCCCTGGCGCTGCTCTCGGCGCGCCTTGCCGCGGCCCGGGATATCTCCCTGCGCCACTGGGGGCTCTTCTTCGGGCTCATCCTGCTGACCCATCCGCTGCTCGACGCCCTGACCACCTACGGCACCCAGCTCTGGTGGCCAATGGAGGAGCGTCCCGCGGCCTGGCCCATCGTGTTTATCATCGACCCGCTCTACAGCCTGCTGCTGCTGGCAGGTATCGGCGTAGCGCTGGTCAGCGGCAAGGTGCAGCGGGCAACGCGCTGGGGGCTGGCCCTCTCCTGCGCCTACCTGGTGCTGGCCGTCGGCGCCAAGCAGCTGGTCGAATCGCGTATCGAACCGGTACTGGCCGACAATGGCCTGCAGGAGGCGCCGCGACTGGTCCAGCCAACCCCCTTCAATATCCTGCTGTGGCGGGTCACGGTCGCCGACGGCGAGCACTATCACGAAGCGCTGGCGGGCGTGCTCGACGGCGATAGCGTACCCCAGCTGGAGACCTATGCCCGTGGCGCCCCACTAGAGGCGACGGCACTCGGCACGGCACGCGGTCAGCGGCTCGACTGGTTCGCCGGCCCCTTCCTGCGCTACGAGACCCGCCAGATCGACGGCCGCAAGACGCTGGTGGCCACCGATCTGCGGCTCGGTTTTCCCGGCTTCCACCCCTTCACCTTCACCCTGGCCACTCGCGAGAGCGGCAGCTGGCAATCGGTCGAGACCTCCGAACAGCTCCCGGCCAAGTCCAGCAATACGCGCGAAGCCCTTGCTCTCCTGGGCACGCGAATCCTGAGCCCCGAGCCGGTACTGTGCACCAGCGACTTCGTGCCCCGCCAGTGGCTGATCCGTACGTCCTACCCGTGCTGAGCTCCCGGCATCCCGTCAGGGCGCGATACCCTGACCGCAGCCCCGATACTGCTCGCCGTCAATGCTCAGGGTGACCCGTGCCGGAAAGGGCTGACCGCTCATGCTGTCGAAGCAGGCCCGCGCCTCGAGGCGCAGCCGGAAGGGCGTATCCGCCCGACCGCTGGCCAGGATCATGCGCCCCTCGTCGTTATCCAGGGTCGTTACCCGGTAGGGCAGGGTCAGCTCACGCTCGCCGTAGTCCAGCACCAGGGTCGCCTCGGGCCGGTCGCTGGCCAGGTTGACCACCCAGCCCGGCTCATTGCCGCGGGCGTGGAACATGGTGCCTGGCCGCTGACGACGGGTGAGCACCTCCTGGCTCAGGTCGCGGGTGCAGTCGAGCCGCCCGCTGTCGCTCTCTACCACCGCCTCGTCGCCCTTGTTCCAGAAGCTGAGCTCGCCCTGCTGGTAGCGGGCACCGCTGGCCACTACCGCCGGCGGCAACCGGTAGGCCCCATGGGCGGACCAGAGCCTCAGCTCCTCCTCGGTCGCTGCAGTGACCAGGTCCTGGGCCGGCGTGCAGCGCCAGGCAGTCAGTGCTCTGGCCTCGCCGGGGAAGAAGAGCGAGGGCATCAGCGGCGCGGTGGGCGATGCCTCGGGGGCCGCATCCTCGCGGGAGGCCCCGCGATCGCTGACCTCGGGGCGTGTCGCCGCGCCGTCGGGGGTGGCGGCGCAGCCGGCAAGCCACAGGGCCGCCCCCAGCAGGACGAGGGGGCGGGCGGCGGAAACGGTATGACGGGACATGGCGGCTCCTTGCGTGTCGGCGATGTTCCCTGAGGCCGCAGCATACCAGCCACTTCGTCCTCGTGCGCCGGCTTCGGGCTCAACGCTGGGCATCAGCCATGGCGACGCCTCAGCTCCCGCGCCGACTCGACCATGTGGGCCAGGGCCGGCTCCACCTCGGCCCAGCCGCGAGTCTTGAGGCCGCAATCCGGGTTCACCCAGAGCCGCTCGACCGGGATGCGCTCGGCGGCCTTCTCCATCAACGCCACCATCCAGGCCACCTCGGGAATGTTGGGCGAGTGGATGTCGTAGACCCCCGGCCCGATGGCGTTGGGGTAGGCGAAGTCGTGGAAGGCGTCGAGCAGTTCCATCGCCGAGCGCGAGGTCTCGATGGTGATCACATCGGCGTCCAGGGCGGCAATCGACTCGATGATGTCGTTGAACTCCGCATAGCACATGTGGGTATGGATCTGGGTCTCGTCGCGCACCCCCGAGGCGGCCAGGCGGAAGCTCTCGACCGCCCAGTCGAGGTAGCCCTGCCACTCGGCGCGGCGTAGCGGCAGCCCCTCGCGCAGCGCCGGCTCGTCGATCTGAATGGCGCGGATGCCCGCCGCCTCGAGGTCGAGGACCTCGTCGCGCAGCGCCAGGGCGATCTGCCGGCAGGTGGTCTCGCGGGGCTGGTCGTCGCGCACGAAGGACCACTGCAGCAGGGTGACCGGTCCCGTGAGCATCCCCTTCATCGGCCGCTCGGTGAGCGACTGGGCATATTCGCTCCAGCGCACCGTCATGGCCGCCGGGCGCACCACGTCGCCGAAGAGGATCGGCGGCTTGACGCAGCGCGTCCCGTAGCTCTGCACCCAGCCAAAGCGCGTGAAGGCGTAGCCGTCGAGCTGCTCGCCGAAGTACTCGACCATGTCGTTGCGCTCGGGCTCGCCATGCACCGGCATGTCAATGCCCAGCGCCTCCTGCCGGGCCACCACCCGGGCGATCTCCTGGCGCATCCGCGCCTCATAGCCCTCACGCGAGAGCTCGCCGGCCTTGAAGGCGCGACGGTCGGCGCGGATTTCCGACGTCTGGGGGAAGGAGCCGATCGTGGTGGTGGGGAACAGAGGCAGCGCAAGGTGGCGCTGCTGGGCCAGGGCGCGCTCGGCAAAGGGAGACCGCCGCCGGGTATCGGTTTCCGTGATTCCGGCCAGCCGCTCGGCCACCTCGGGGCGATGCAGGCGCGGGGCCTCGCGACGCGACTGCAGGGCCCGGCTCGCGGCCTCCACGCGATCACGGTCGGCGGCGCTGGCACGGCCATCCAGCAGGCGCGCCAGGGTGGCCGTCTCGTCGAGCTTCTGTCGGGCGAAGGCCAGCCAGCTCCTGAGCTCGACATCCAGCGTGGTTTCGGCGGCCAGGTCCACCGGCACGTGCAGCAGCGAGCAGCTGGTGGCGATCCACAGCCGCTCACCCAGGCGCATGCGCGCCGTGGCCAGGCACTCTCGCAGCAGGGCCAGATCGGCCCGCCAGACGTTGCGCCCGTCGATGGCGCCCACCGAGAGCACCTTGTGGGGCAGCAGGCGATCCAGCACCGACTCCAGCTGTGCCGGAGCGCGCACCATGTCGATGTGCAGGCCATCCACCGGCAGGCCCACCGCCAGGGAAAGGTTGTCGCCCAGGCCACCGAAGGGGCTCGCCAGCAGCAGCTTGACCGGGGCCGTCTGCAGCCGATGGTAGGCACGCTCGAAGGCCTGCCGCCAGGCGAGGGGCAGGTCCTGCACCAGGGCCGGTTCGTCGAGCTGGACCCACTCGACGCCCTGCCCGGCCAGACGTTCCAGCACCTCGGTATAGACATCGAGGATACCGTCGAGCAGCGCCAGCCGATCGAAGCCCTCGCGAGCCTCGCCGCGCCCCTTGCCCAGCCACAGCCAGGTCAAGGGACCGGTCAGGGCCACCTTGACCGGGTGGCCGGCGGTCCGGGCCTCGTCCACCTGGTCGAAGAGGCGGCTGCTGGCCAGACGAAAGGTCTGGCCGGCGTGCAGCTCCGGGACCAGATAGTGATAGTTGGTATCGAAGTACTTGGTCATCTCGCAGGCCGCGGCCGGCTCGCCGCTGGGGGCCCGCCCTCGCGCCATGCGGAAGGCGGTGTCCAGCGACACCTCGCCGCGTGTCACCTCCGCCTCGGCCCCGAAGCGTTCCGGCACCGCTCCCAGCAGCACCGAGACATCGAGCACCTGATCGTAGAAGGCGAAGTCCCCCACCGTCACCAGGTCGAGCCCGGCCTCACGCTGGACCGCCCAGTTCGCCAGGCGCTGGGCGCGTCCGGTGGCCTCCAGGGCCTCGCGGTCGATGTCGCCCTGCCAGTAGGCCTCGGTGGCACGCTTCAGTTCACGATCCGCGCCGATGCGCGGATAGCCGATGACATGAGCCAGCGTCATGATGACGTCCTTTTTGCATGAATGATGCCGGGAAGTCTCGCTGGCCAGCGGATGTGAATCAAACTAAACTTACTAATCTTGAAGATGAATCAGGCTCACTCGAATGCTCGAACTCCGTCACCTGCGCACCCTGGTCGCCCTGCGCGATGCCGGCTCCCTGGTAGAGGCCGCCGAACGCGTGCACCTGACCCAGTCGGCCCTCTCCCACCAGATCAAGGACCTGGAGGAACGCCTGGGCAGCCCGCTGTTCCTGCGTAAGTCGAAACCGGTGGAGTTCACCCGGGCCGGGGAGCGCCTGCTGACCCTGGCGGAGCAGGTCCTGCCGCTGGTGCGCATGGCCGAGCGCGACCTGGCCAGGCTGGCCGGCAACGAGCAGGGGCGGCTGCATATGGCCATCGAATGCCACAGCTGCTTCCAGTGGCTGATGCCCACCATCGACCATTTCCGTGACCACTGGCCGGAGGTGGAGATCGACATCCCCGGCGGCCACCACTTCGACCCCTTGCCGGCGCTGGCCCGTGAACAGCTCGACCTGGTGATCACCGCCGACCCCCAGCCGCTGCCCGGCCTCCACTACGAGCCGCTGTTCCGCTATGAGGGGCTGCTGGCCGTGGCCCGCCAGCATCCTCTGGCGAGTCGCCCCTTCGTCACCCCCGAAGAACTGGCCGAGGAGACCCTGATCACCTATCCGGTGGAGCACTCCCGGCTGGACGTCTTCACTCAGTTTCTCGACCCCGCCGGGGTGCGACCGCAGGAAGTGCGTACCGCCGAGCTGACGATCATGATGATGCAGCTGGTGGCCAGCGGACGCGGCGTCTGCGCCTTGCCCAACTGGGCGCTGACCGAGTATCTGGAACGCGACTACGTCAAGGCCGTGGCCCTGGGCGAGAAGGGAGTATGGAGCACGCTGTTCGCGGCCATCCGCGAGGAGACCCGCGGCGCGCCCTGGATGGAAGACTTCCTGCGCACTGCCCGGGAGACCTCCTTCGCGGTGCTGGAAGGGATCAGGCCAGTGTAGCGTGGCGCCGCGGCAACAACAGGGTGAAGCGCGCCCCGCCCAGTGTGGCGCTGGCATCCACCATCACGCTGCCGCCGTGCCAGGCCATGACCTTCTGCACGATGGAAAGCCCCAGCCCGTAGCCGCCGGAGCGACGCGTGCGGCTGTCATCCAGGCGGGCGAAGGGCTTGAAGACCTCACTGCGCGCCGCCGCGGGAATGCCGGGACCATCGTCCTCCACGTCCAGGCGCACCAGCCGGGGTTCGCTCTGCAGGTGGATAATGACCCGGCCACGGGCATGGCGACAGGCATTGGCCACCAGGTTCTGCAGCGCTCGCTGCAGGTAGCGGGGCTCCGCCTGGACCTCCACCTCCGGTCCCTCGTCCAGTTCGATGCGGATGTCGCGATGCAGCGGCTGAAGCGACTCGATGACCCGCTCGGCCATGGCGCGGCAGTCGACCAGCGAGGTCTCGAGCTCGGCGCCATTGGCCGTCTCGCTGCCCAGTCGGGCATAGGTGAGGATCTCGTCGATCAGCTCGTCAAGCTCGGTGATGTCACCATCGACCCCCTCCAGCTGCCGCCGGATCGCCGGGTCATCGGTCATGTCCTCGACCATCTGCACCGCGAAGCGGATGCGCGCCACCGGGGTGCGCAGCTCGTGGGAGACGGCGCGGATCATGTCCTGCTGCGCCCGCAGCAGCGACTGCACCTGGGCGGCCATGCCGTTGAAGGCCATCCCCAGGCGTCCCAGGAAGTCGCCGCTCTCGACCTTGACGCGAGTGTCAAGGCGTCCGCCGGCGATGCGGGTCGCCGCCAGCTCCAGCCGCGCCATGCGGGCCTCCACCCCGCGCACGATCAGGTAGATGATCGCTGCCAGCACGCCGAGCAGCAGCACCAGGAGCAACAATTGCAGCGAGACCGGCAGCGGCTCGAAGGCTTTCACCGGCCCGATGGCCAGCCAACGCGTCTGCGGGTCGCTGCCGGGTAACAGGCGGTACATGGCCATGGACCAGCGCCCGGGCAGCAGCCGGATCACCACCTCCCCCTCGGTCAGGCGAGTCAACTGGCGGCTATCCAGCCCCTCGGGCGGGCTATCGCTCAGCCTCAGGGGGATGACATCACCGGCGACACGCTCCAGCTGGGCCTGGCGCGCGTCGCCCGGCACCTGGGCGAGCCATTCGGCAAGCAGCTCGGTGAGCCCGCGCAGTTGCTGCTCGCTGAGGCTCGCCACGTCGACCTCCAGCAGCTGCTCGCCCCCGGACAGCAGGCGTCGCAGGCGCCAGCCATGCTCGCCCCGGGGCATGACCAGCACGCGACCACGAGCAAGGCGCGATCGAGCAAAGTAGTTCAGGGAGAGGGCATCGACCGACATCAGCCGCAGGGACATGTCGAGCTGCTCGGCGCGGCTCGCCAGCCACACCTCCCGCCTTGGCTCGGGCAGTGAATCGACCCAGGCGGTCAGCACCCGCATGGGGGTCTCGACCAGCTGCTCGCGATAGTGCTCGCGACGCACCTGATCGACCATGGCCAGCCCCAGCAGCGCCAGGCCAAGGGTCAACAACAGCGCCAGCGCCAGCAGGACATAGACGCGCAGGAAGGTGCTGTCGGCCAGGGTCCGACGCATGGCTCAGCCATCCCTGACGAAGAGGTAGCCCTTGCTGCGTACCGTCTTGATGCGGTGCGGCTGGTTGGGATCGTCACCGATCTTGGGACGAATGCGCGAGACACGCACGTCGATGGAGCGATCCTGACCGTCGTACTTGATGCCACGCAGGCGGTCGAAGATCTCCTCGCGGGTCAGTACCCGGCCGGCATTGCTGGCCAGCAGCCAGAGCAGGTCGAACTCGGCACTGGTGAGATCGATGCGTTTGCCGTCCAGCCAGGCCTCCCGGGTAGCGTTGTCGATCACCAGGTCGGCGAAGGTCAGGCGCGTCTCCCCGCCGGCCTCGGCCGGCTCGGCGCGCCGCAGCAGGGCGCGCATGCGCGCCAGCAGCACCCGCGGCTGCACCGGCTTGGGCACATAGTCATCGGCGCCCATTTCCAGGCCCAGCACCTGGTCCATGTCATCGGTGCGAGCGGTGAGCATCATGATCGGGCCGGGATACTCGCTGCGCACCCGGCGGCAGATCGACAGGCCATCCTCGCCAGGCAGCATCAGGTCGAGGATCACCAGGTCCGGCTGCAGGGAGAGAATCCGCTCGACACCGCGGGCGCCGTCGGCTTCCACCGTGACCCGGAAGCCGTTGGCCTCCAGGTAGTCGCGGGTCAGGCCGGCCAGCCGCTCGTCATCCTCGATGATCAGCACATGATCCTGTTCCTGGGCTTGCAAGCTGTCGTCCATCCTCTGTTCCATCCTGGCGGGCAGGTGAGCGGTCGCGGGGCTCCCGCTGTCGGGAGCCCACGCCAATGGCTAAAGGATACCCGAAATCCGCCATTCCGCCTTCCCGTCTCGACATGGCGATAGGCGATGTCTCCGGGGCCCAACGACGGGGCCTGGCAAGGGACTCCATTCTGCCCCCCGGATGGCCACAGCCGATCCACAGGTTATCCACTTGATGGGGGCCGAAATGCACACTATCTTGTATCTCGACCCGACAGGAACACTACATCATGTGCCTTAACAACCGGTACCATGCCTGTCAACCGTCGCCCGCGAGGCGGCCTTCGACCATTCGACTCACCAGTCAGGGACCCCCGGCGCCATGGATACCATTGCCACACCGGACGAGCCGTCCGTTACCGTCACCGCACCCAAGGCCCTGCGCGTCATCAAGCGCAACGGCGATGTCGTGGCCTTCGATGCCGACAAGATCGCCGTCGCCATGAGCAAGGCCTTCATCGGCGTGGAGGGTGACAACGCCGCCACGTCATCGCGGGTACGCGACTTCGTCCGCCAGTCCACCGAGAGCATCGAGCAGGCCTTCCTGCGCCGCATGCCCGACGGCGGCACCCTGCACATCGAGGACATCCAGGACCAGGTCGAGCTGGCACTGATGCGCGCCGGCGAGCAGCGGGTCGCCCGGGCCTACGTGCTCTACCGCGAGGCGCACGCCCGGGCGCGCGCCGCGGCCGGCGGTGACATCGTCAAGCCGCATCCCAGCCTCAACGTGACCCTTGCCGACGGCAGCACGCGTCCGCTGGACCTGGGCCGCATCGAGACCCTGGTGTCGGATGCCTGCGAGGGGCTGGCCAACGTCGATGCCCAGAAGATCGTCGACGACTCGCTGAAGAACCTCTACGACGGGGTCACCGTGGACGGCGTCTCCCAGGCGCTGATGATGACCGCCCGCACCCTGGTGGAGAAGGATCCCGACTACACCTACGTCACCGCCCGGCTGCTGCAGGACAACCTGCGCCGCGAGGCGCTCTCCTTCCTGGGCATCGTCGACGAGGCCACCTACCGGGAGATGGCCGATCTCTACGCGCCGGCCTTCAAGGCCTATATCGCCAAGGGCATCGCGTTCGAACAGCTCGACCCTCGGCTTGCCGAGTTCGACCTCGACCGTCTGGGTGAGGCGCTGGACCACCATCGCGACAACGCCTTCACCTACCTGGGGCTCCAGACCCTCTACGACCGCTACTTCATCCATCGCGACGAGGTGCGCTACGAGCTGCCCCAGGTGATGTTCATGCGGGTCGCCATGGGCCTGGCGCTGGGCGAGGACGACCGCGAGGCGCGGGCCATCGAGTTCTACGAGCTGCTCTCGAGCTTCGACTACATGGCCTCCACGCCGACCCTGTTCAACGCCGGCACCGTGCGCAGCCAGCTCTCCAGCTGCTACCTGACCACCGTGCCCGACGAACTCGACGGCATCTACAGCGCCATCCGCGACAACGCCCTGCTCTCCAAGTGGGCCGGCGGCCTGGGCAACGACTGGACCCCCGTCCGCGCACTCGGCTCCTGGATCAAGGGCACCAACGGCAAGTCCCAGGGCGTCGTCCCCTTCCTCAAGGTGGTCAACGATACCGCCGTGGCGGTCAACCAGGGCGGCAAGCGCAAGGGAGCGGTCTGCGCCTATCTCGAGACCTGGCACCTGGACATCGAGGAGTTCCTGGAGCTGCGCAAGAACACCGGCGACGACCGCCGGCGTACCCACGACATGAACACCGCCAACTGGGTGCCCGACCTGTTCATGAAGCGGGTCTTCGATGGCGGCGAGTGGACGCTCTTCTCCCCCGCCACCTGCCCGGACCTCCACGACCTCTACGGCGCGGCCTTCGAGCAGCGCTACGAGGAGTACGAGGCAATGACCCGCACGGGAGAGCTCAAGCTCTACAAGCGGGTCCGCGCCAAGGACATGTGGCGCAGGATGCTCTCGATGCTGTTCGAGACCGGCCACCCCTGGATCACCTTCAAGGACCCGTGCAACCTGCGCAGCCCCCAGCAGCATGCCGGCGTGGTGCACTCCTCCAACCTCTGTACCGAGATCACCCTCAACACCTCGGCCGACGAGATCGCGGTATGCAACCTGGGCTCGGTCAACCTGGCCCAGCACGTGGTCGACGGCAGACTCGATGGCGAGAAGCTGCGGAAGACCGTGCATACCGCCGTGCGCATGCTCGACAACGTCATCGACATCAACTATTACGCGGTGCCCCAGGCGAGCCACTCCAACGCCAAGCACCGCCCGGTGGGACTCGGTATCATGGGCTTTCAGGACGCGCTCTACGCCCGGGACATCGCCTACGCCAGTGACGCGGCCGTCGAGTTCGCCGACCGCTCCATGGAGCTGGTCAGCTACCACGCCATCGAGGCCTCCTCTGACCTGGCCGCTGAGCGTGGCCCCTACCGGAGTTTCGAGGGCTCACTGTGGAGCCAGGGTATCCTGCCCATCGACTCCATCCAGAAGCTCAAGACCGAGCGCGGCGAGAAATACATCGAGCTCGACGAGAGCGCCACCCAGGACTGGGACCGACTGCGCGACAAGATCGCCGGCCAGGGCATGCGCAACTCCAACGTGATGGCGATTGCCCCGACCGCCACCATCTCTAACATCTGTGGCGTGACCCAGTCCATCGAGCCGACCTATCAGAACCTCTACGTGAAATCGAACCTCTCGGGCGAGTTCACGGTGGTCAACGCACCCATGGTCAACGACCTCAAGGCCCGCGGGCTCTGGGACGAGGTGATGATCAACGACCTCAAGTACTACGACGGCTCGGCCCAGCCCATCGATCGCATACCGGACGACCTCAAGGCCAAGTACGCCACCGCCTTCGAGGTGGAGCCCAAGTGGCTGGTGGAGGCCGCCGCACGCCGCCAGAAATGGATCGACCAGGCCCAGTCGCTGAACCTCTACATCAAGGGGGTCTCCGGCAAGAAGCTCGACGTGACCTACCGCATGGCCTGGTTCCGCGGCCTCAAGACCACCTACTACCTGCGCGCCCTGGGCGCCACCTCGGTGGAGAAGTCCACCGTCGACCGCGGCACCCTCAATGCCGTGAGCAATGGCACACCAACTGCCTCGACAAGCCCTGGACCGGCCGCCGAGCCACCCCGTCGGGAGCCGCGCGGCGTCGAGGACTTCCTGCAGGGCAAGGGCGGCCAGCGCGCACCGAGTGCCGGCGAGATCGACGAGCTGGGCTGCGAGGCCTGCCAGTAAGAGCTGGAAGCTATAAGCCGTAAGCTAGAAGTAACCCCGTTGCTTCCAGCCTGTTGACGACACCGTGTAGGAGCGCAGTTCACTGCGCGATCGGCACCGGCAGGTGCCTCCAGCCTTGAGTGGGCTCCTACGATTCATCCGGATCGATACCTGGAGAGAAAACATGCTGAACTGGGACGAGTTCCACGAAGACGAGACCACCGTCGCCGAGCAACCCAAGCCGGCGCCCGCTCCGCAGCCAGCGGCCGAGCCCCAGGTCGACTCCGCGACCGTCGCCGAGCGCCGCGGCAGCTATCGGGCCATCGAGGAGGATCGCCTGGCGCGCGCCAGAGCATCACTGGAGGAGCTCGATGTGGCCGCCGGTCTCGAGGAGCTGGAGATGGGCGCGGCGCGCATCGAGGTCGACGACAAGCAGATGATCAATGCCCGCGCCGACCTCAACCAGCTGGTGCCCTTCAAGTACGAGTGGGCCTGGCAGAAGTACCTGGACGGCAGCGCCAACCACTGGATGCCCCAGGAAGTGAACATGAACGCCGACATCGCGCTGTGGAAGAGCGCCGAGGGCCTTACCGCAGACGAGCGGCGCATCGTCGAGCGCAGCCTGGGCTACTTCTCCACGGCGGACTCGCTGGTGGCCAACAACCTGGTGCTGGCGCTCTACCGGCTGATCACCAACCCCGAGTGCCGCCAGTACCTGCTGCGCCAGGCCTTCGAGGAGGCGATCCACACCCACGCCTACCAGTACTGCGTGGAGTCGCTGGGCATGGACGAGGGCGAGGTCTTCAACATGTACCGCGAGGTCCCCTCGGTGGCCGCCAAGTCCGCCTGGAGCCTCAAGCATACCCAGTCGCTGGCGCGTCCGGACTTCAACACCGGCACCCCGGAAACCGACCAGGAGCTCCTGCGTAACCTGATCGCCTTCTACTGCGTCACCGAGGGCATCTTCTTCTACTGCGGCTTCAGCCAGATCCTCTCCATGGGCCGGCGCAACAAGATGACCGGCGTGGCCGAGCAGTTCCAGTACATTCTGCGCGACGAGTCCATGCACCTGAACTTCGGCGTGGACATGATCAACCAGATCAAGATCGAGAACCCACACCTCTGGACGGCCGAGTTCCAGGACGAAGTCACCCAGATGATCCTCGAGGGCACCGAGCTGGAGATCGCCTATGCCCGGGACACCATGCCCCGCGGCGTGCTGGGCATGAACGCGGCGATCATGGAGGAGTACCTGCACTTCATCTGCAACCGCCGCCTGGCGCAGATCGGCCTGAAGGAGCAGTTCCCCGGCGCGCAGAACCCCTTCCCGTGGATGAGCGAGATCATCGACCTGCGCAAGGAGAAGAACTTCTTCGAGACTCGCGTCACCGAGTACCAGGTGGGCGGCGCCCTGAGCTGGGATTGAACCAATATCCTGATGATGCTCTGCCCGGCCATGCCAGGCGGGGCGTTCTCATGGCCCGTCAAAAGGAACAAAAAACGGAGGGCAATCTGATGCAAGCAACCCAAACCGAAGCACGTCGCGAATCCCGGGCGTGGCAGTCCGCCCTGGACCGAGCGCTCAGCGCCCATGACAGCGAAGACGCCCTGGCCCGCTACCCCCATGTGGCCTTCGCCTTCCCGTCAACGGCTCCCAACCCCTACTCCCGGG
Organism: Halomonas lysinitropha; assembly: GCF_902500215.1. Lineage (GTDB taxonomy): Bacteria > Pseudomonadota > Gammaproteobacteria > Pseudomonadales > Halomonadaceae > Halomonas > Halomonas lysinitropha. The sequence goes on along the minus strand of NZ_CABVOU010000027.1, from coordinate 37,005 downwards.
ACTATCCGCTGCTCGACTACCGGGAACTCAAGGAGTGGGCGACCTCGCGGGGCTGGCGGGTCCGACCGGCCCCCGAGCGCGCTCCCGCCGGCGAGAAGTACAGCCCGCCGGTGCGCTTTACCCGGCTGCCCGGGGGCAGCGCGCGTCCCGCTGTCGGGCCGAGGCGCCACTGAGCCATCTCCGGGGCCGCTGGCCCCGGGGAATACAAGGCGAGAGCGACATGCTGGACGGGGCAACGGGCCGGGATTGATTCCCGGTAGACGCGAACGCTACGGTGGGATTGACGTCCCGGGATGAAACGGAGGACCTACCCATGAAAGAGCGCAAGGCCAGAAGCGTGATCACACGGGTCTTCGTACCGGCCCATGTCCGCGATCTGCCCAACGGTGAGCGGGTAACGGTACCCGGCCATTACAAGGCTCCCCCGCGGCGATAGCCTTCCATGCAGCAGCCCATCATCGGCTATCACCGCGACGAGGAGGACCATTGGGTCGCGGAACTCGCCTGCGGCCATAACCAGCATGTCCGCCATCAGCCGCCCTGGGCCGAGCGTCCCTGGGTGACCACCGAGGCCGGGCGGCATTCGCGACTCGGCCTCGCCCTCGAGTGCGTCAAATGCGACCGCGGGGAGCCCCGCGATAATCCGTGAAGCCGGCATCGCCAGTACCCGGACTCGGCTATACTGGGTAGCAGCAGCCCGACTGGCGAAAGTCGTCATGCACCAATATGCCAACCGCTTCTGGAGCTCCCTCATCGTCGCCATCGGCCTTGCCGCGGCAGCGGGAGCGGAGGCTCAGCCGCCACCCCCCAGCGGCGAGGCAGCGTCGCCGTCCCAAGCCGTCGAGCGTATTTCCTTCGACTGGGACCGAAGCGTGGATGACCTAAAGGTCCAGGACCTCGAGGGACGGGATATCGCCGACGAGGTGGCGCCCCGACAGGAGTCGGGCAGGATCAGCCTTGCCGTCCCGTCGCAACAGGCTCCCTTCGTGGTCAAGAGCGAAGAGGTCGAGACCCGTCGCCTCAGCACGGAGGCACGGCAGGTGCTGCCGGGCGGGCTTTTTCTACCCTCTACCCGCGAGTCCGCCGACGTCATCGTGCCCCGGGAGCTCGGTATAAGACCGCTACCACCACTGCCTCCAAGGCCTGCCACCTGGCTACGTCTCACCGCGGAGGCGAGCCCGATACCCGCCGCCTGGAACCCCCTGAGCGACACCTACCACACCGAACTCAGCTTCGGCGTTCATCCGTCGGATGAGCATTTCGTTCCTGGCCAGGAGCTCGAACGCCCCATCGAAATCAGAGTTCGGCTCCGCGGCCTCACCACATCGGAGACACTGCCCCCGCTGTTGATAGAGGCGCCCGGCCTGGCCAACGAGAAGTCCCTGGTGCTCGACTTCATACCCTTGACGCCGACCCCCACCCTGGAGGTCAGGTCCACCCTCTCGGACGTCAATCTGGAACTCGAGGCGCTTCCCCGTCTGGAGGTCCGTCCGGAATCGACCAGCATGGTGGGGTTCGGGCTGGCCAGAATGACCATCAATGTCGAGCAGGTAGCGCCCCACGGTGAGCCGCTGGTCGTCACTCGCCCTACCCGGGTCGCCCTGACCATCGACGGACCCGCGACGCCGGACGCCGGCGAACTGCGGATCGAACCGGATCACTCCATGGCCTCGTTCGACCTGCGCTCCTCCGGCCTGGCACCCCTCACCGTCAACGCCGTCGCCGGCAGCCTGAGCGGTGAGGCGACCATCGAGCAGCGCTTTCCCTGGGGACCGATCACTGCCGCCCTGATCGGCGGTGCCCTGGGCGGTTTCAGCCGCCGCTTCGTCAAGGGAGCGCGCAAGTCGCTGGTCCCGCTGCGCCTGCTCGAGGGTGTCATCGTGGCCCTGATTGCCTATGTCGCCGGCGTGCTCGGCGTCGGCTATCTCGCGCTACCGATGGCCGTGGTCGCCACCGAGGCCGGCGCCTTCCTGACCGGCGCGCTAAGCGGATTCATCGGCGTGAATATACTCGAGCGACTTGCGGGGAAGGCATCCCAGCCAGCAGGCTAGACATCCCGGTCTGCCAAACATGACCGCCGTTCACTCTGGCAGCAGGTGCCCGACCTTGACGTAGATCAGCGCGCCATCCTCCTGGGTGAAGGGCGTGTGCTGGCTGCGATGGGGACTGCGCAGCCAGCTGCCGGCGGGATAGGCCCCATGCTCGTCGTGGAAGGTGCCCTCGAGGACCAGGATCTCCTCGCCGCCCCAGTGGGCATGGGGCTGAAAGCGCGTATTCGGTGCCCAGTGCACCAGCGCCACATGCTCGCCCTCGAAGTCGTGAAGGGGCAGCACCTCGAGCCCGTCGACGAGGCCGGGACGCCAACCGCCGGCGCGGGTGTCGATGACCTTCTGTTCGGTGTCGTCCGACGAGAACTGGTGCAGCTTGACGAAGATCAGCGCCCCCTGCTCGCCCACTCGCGGGGCATGGGCGGTGCCGATGGGGTTGCGCAGGTAGTGGCCCGCGGGATAACGGCCATACTCGTCGGCGAACTCGCCCTCCAGCACCAGGATCTCCTCGCCCCCGCCGTGCTCATGGGTGGGGAAGGTACTGCCGGGGGTATAGCGCACCAGAGAAGTGGCTCGAGCTACCTCGTCGCCCACCCGGTCCAGCATCATCCGCTCCACTCCCGGCGTCGGGGATTCCATCCAGCGGTACTGGTCGGGGGTGACTACCGCACGGCGACTGAAATCGGCATTGAGCCGCATGACGCTCTCCTTCTGACATGGCCTTTGGGACAGAGCCTCTCGATGCCGAGCCTGCTGACCTGGCCCGACGCTTGCATGGTCACGATACAGCCTCCTTCGAGTAGAATGGGGCCCCTCACCGCCATTCGCAAGGAGCCCCCTTGGCCATCGACCTGCTGCTCAATGCGCTGATCTTCCTCGCGGCAGCGGTACTGATCGTGCCGATCTTCAAGCGCCTGGGACTGGGTGAGGTGCTGGGCTATCTGGCCGCGGGCGTGGTCATCGGCCCCTCGACCCTGGCTCTGGTGGCCGACGCCGAGGCGGTCCTTCAGTTCTCCCAGGTCGGCATCGTCTTCCTGCTGTTCGTGATCGGCCTGGAACTCAAGCCCTCGCGCCTGCGGGTGATGCGCAAGGCGGTGTTCGGCTTCGGCAGCCTGCAGGTCGCGGTCACCACGACCCTGCTCTCGCTGGCCGCCTGGTGGCTGGGCCTCTCCCCCGCCGCCGCGCTGGTCGTGGGCTTCAGCCTCGGGCTCTGCTCTACTCCCCTGGTACTGCAGCTACTCGGCGAGCGCAAGGAACTGCAGACCCGCCACGGCCGCAATGCCTTCGCCCTGCTGCTGTTCCAGGACCTGGCGGCGATTCCGGTGCTCGCCATCATTCCCATGCTGGCCGCCGACGCCCTGCTGGCCGATGGTGTCATGCCCTTGCTCGAGGGGGTGCTGATTGCCGTCGGCGCCTTTCTCGGCCTGATTATCGGCGGCCGCTACCTGCTACGGCCACTATTTCACTATGCTGCGGCCACCCGCAGCCGCGAGGTATTCGCCGGCACCGTGCTGTTGGTGGTGATCGGCGCCGCGCTGCTGATGGAACTGGCCGGGCTCTCCATGGCCCTGGGGGCCTTCATTGCCGGTGTGCTGCTGGCCGACTCCAAGTACCGCCACAATATCGAAGCCGATATCGAGCCGTTCCGCGGGCTGCTGCTGGGGTTGTTCTTCATGGCCGTGGGCATGACGGCCGATATCCGCCTGATCGCCGAGAAGCCGCTGGTCGTGCTCGGCCTGACCCTTGGGCTGGTACTGCTCAAGGCGCTGGCCATGCTGGTCGCCGCCAGGGTCCACGGGACAGGCTGGAAGGACGGGCTCAACCTGGGGGTGCTGCTCTCCCAGGGCGGCGAGTTCGGCTTCGTGCTGCTTTCTGCGGCGGCCACCGCTGCCCTGCTGAACCAATCACTGGTCAGCCTGCTGATTCTGGTGATCTCGCTCTCCATGGCGACCACGCCGCTGCTCTTCCAACTGCATGTCCACGGTATTCGCCGGCTTTTCGCCCGCCGCCGGACGAAGCGCGCCTACGACACCCTGCCCGACGATGCCCCACAGATCATCATCGCCGGGTTCGGCCGTTTCGGGCAGATCATGGGGCGCGCCCTGCAGGGGCTGAAGATCCCCTACACGGTGCTCGACATCAACGCCGACCAGGTCGAGGTAGTGCGCCGCTATGGCAACCAGGTCTACTTCGGAGATGCCTCGCGCATCGACCTGCTCAAGGCCGCCGGTGCCGACCGGGCCCGGGTGCTGGTGGTCGCGGTGGGTGATCCCGAGGCCTCGATGCGTATCGTTGGCCAGGTGAGGCGCCAGTTCCCCCATCTTCAGCTCTATGCCCGCGCGCGCAATCGTCACCATGCCCACCTGCTGATGCGCGCCGGGATCACCCATATCGTGCGTGAACTGCTGCCCGCCAGCCTCGAACTGACCCGGGACGCCCTCATCGGCCTGGGCATCCCCCGGGAGCAGGCACAGCACACCATCGATACCTTCCGCCCCCACGACGAGCAGGCGCTACTGCGCCAGCTCGAGGTGTTCGGCAACGAGAAGCAGCAGATCCAGACCATCCATGAAGCCGCCCGGGAACTCGAGGCGCTCTACGAGGCGGACGAGGACATCGCCACACGGGTCGAGGAGATTCCGCGCTGGCAGCGATGAGGTAGCTTTAGTCGAGTGCCCACCACCCCGGCAGCCGGGCCCGCACCTCATGGCGCGCGAAGCGGTCGTCCATCAGCACCACGGTGCCCTCGTCATGGGGGCCGCGGATCACCCGGCCCGCCGCCTGCACCACCTTGATCAGTCCGGGAATTTGGTAGGCGTAGTCGTCGCCACGGCCGAAGCGGGACGCCAGCCGCATCCTGAGCGCCTCGTTGAAGTCGTCGAAGGGTGGCAGCCCCAGGGTGGCGATGAAGGCACCGATCAGCCGCTCGCCGGGCAGGTCGATGCCCTCGGCGAAGGCTCCGCCCAGCACCGCGAAGCCGATTCCCTGCCCGCCCGGGGTGAAACCGGCCAGGAAGGCATCGCGGGCCTCCTCGCGCATGCCTCGGGTCTGGGCGCGCACGGGAATTTCCGGGTGGGCTTCCTGCAGCCGTGTTCGAGCCGCCTCCAGATAGGCGAAACTGCTGAAGAAGGCCAGATAGTGGCCCGGACGACGTCGATATTGCCCGGCCAGTTCGGCGACGATAGGCGCGAGCGACGCCTCCCGGTCGCGTAGCCGGGTAGAGATGTCGGCGCGGATTCGCACTTCGAGCTGCTCGGCGGCGAACGGCGAGGTGACTTCTCGCCACACCGTGGTGGCCGGCAGGCCCAGCAGGTCCCGATGGTAGTGGGCGGGACTCAGGGTCGCCGAGAAGAGCACGGCCGCGTGGGCCGCCTCGAAGCGGGGAGCGAGGAAGTCCGCCGGCACCAGGTTGCGCAGCCCCAGCACGGCCCGGCCACGGCCGTGCCGGGCCAGGTCGCACAGCGAATGCTCGCCGAAGGACTCCGCCAGGCGGGTGAAGGCCAGCGCCTCGAAGAGCAGTTCCTGGAGCGTGAGGGAGGCCTGGTCGGGATGTTCACCCAGGTACTCGGTGATGGCACTGGCGACTTCCTGAAGAACCGCCACCATCCCGTCGGGCAGGCCGTCGAGAACCCGGTAGGCCGGCCGGGACGAATCCCCGGCCTCGTTCATCCCCGCCTCCTTGACCAGTGTCTGCCACTGTCGTGCCAGGCGTCCCAGGGGACGCATCAGGGCTCCGGGGGCCTCGCGACGCAAGCGGGCGAGTCGGCGCTGGTCCAGCTCGGCGCTGTACATGCCCCGGGCGCGTTCCACCAGGTTGTGGGCCTCATCCACCAGCAGGCCCAGGCGCCAGCCATTGGCCCGGGCGAGACCATGCAGCAGGGCGTTGGCATCGAACCAGTGGTTGACGTCGCCGACGACCACATCACACCAGTGCGCCAGCTCCTGCCCCAGGTAGTAGGGGCAGACGCCATGCTCGAGGGCCACCTCGCGCAGCGCCTCGCGGTCCAGCCAGCCACTCGCCACGGCTGCCTGTCGCGCCGCCGGCAGCCGGTCGTAGAAGCCCGCCGCCAGCGGGCAGGCCTCGCCGTGGCAGGCCCGGTCGGGATACTCGCAGGCCTTGTCCCGGGCGGTGAGCTCCAGCACCCGCAGCGGTCGGGGCATGGCATCCGGGCTCCCGGAGTACTCCGCCCCGGCGCTGAGGACGGCCAGGGCATCCAGCGCCAGCCGGCGCCCCGGCGTCTTCATGGTCAGGAAGGCCACGCGATCGAGCCCCTGGCGGGGCATGGCCTTTAGCAACGGGAAGAGAGTAGCGAGGGTCTTGCCGATCCCGGTGGGGGCCTGGACCAGCAGGCAGCGGCCAGTGCTCGCCGCCTTGTAGACGCTCTCCGCCAGGTCGCGCTGGCCGGGACGGAAGGCGTCGTGGGGAAAGGCGAGCTCGCCGAGGGCGGCATCGCGCCGCGCGCGATGCCGGGCCTCCTGCGCCGCCCAGGCCAGGAAGCGCCGGCACTGGATCGCGAAGAAGGCCTGCAGTTCGGTGGCGCTTGCCTCGCGGGTCAGCACGGTCTCGCGGCCGGTGGTGATGTCCAGGTAGACCAGCGCCAGGGTCAACGAGTCGAGGTGTCGCTCGGCACACAGCAGCGCGCCGTAGACGCTGACCTGGGCCCAGTGCAGGGCCCGCTGGTTGTCGGCCATGCGATCCAGATGGCCGCGATGGGTCTTGATCTCTTCCAGCCGGTTGGTCGCCGGGTCGAAGCCGTCGGCACGGCCGCTCACGCTGAGGCCCTCGAAGCAGGCGGAGAGCGGCAGCTCGGCCTCATAGGCCTCGCCACGTCGCCTCGCCACCAAAGCATGACCCTCGATGCCTTCGCGGGCACTGGGGGCGGGGGTGAAGCGATGGTCCAGGTCCCCCTCCCGGGCGGTGAAGTCGCACAGCGTGCGCACCGCGACCCGATAGCACGCCACCTCGCTCATTCGCCGTCCATCCCCCAACGCACATGGCAGACCACGACGGGCATGTCATGGGCATGGAAGAAGGCCAGCCAACGCCGCTGGTTGTCCTGGAGCCGGTCGCCCGGTCCCTTCACCTCGATCAGCCGGTAGCGTGGCTCGCCTTCCGGGACCTCGGGAAGGAACTGGATCAGATCCGGCAGGCCGGCCCGGTTGGCCTTGAGGTCGCCGAGCAGCCGCTCGAAGCAGGCATGCAGGTGGTCGGCCGGCAGGCAGGCCAGCGCCCGCTCGAGCAGCCCCTCGCCGAGGGCTCCCCAGTGCACGAAGGGTGAGGCCAGCCCCTGCTTCTCCCGCCAGCTAGCGCGGATCGCCTGGCCATACTCGCCGGTCTCGAGCCGGGCCAGGCAGGCATCGAAGCGGTCGCGGCGGCGGGCCACGAAGTCCTCGCGGTAGAGGTCCGCCGGGCCGTGGTGAAAAGGGTGGAAGAAGGCACCGGGCAGCGGCGCGAAGAGCGCCTCCCAGCAGAGCAGGCCGAAGAGCCCAGTGAGCAGGCTGTTCTCCACGTAGTGCACCGGTGCCGCGTCATCGTGCAGGTGGTCGCACACCGCGGCCTCCACCGGGCCGGGCGGCAGGGTCAGGGTCCATTGCCGAGGCGCCGGCTCTCGCGGGAAGGTCAGCGGGGCAAGCCACAGCCGGCGACGCAGCCGCGGCACCAGCCGTCCCAGCGCCTGGGCCTCCTCCTCGCTGGCCGGCGCCTCGACCAGGGGCTCGGCCAGGGCCAGGGCCGCGGCGTTCTCCCCGCGGCGCTCCAGCAGGCGCAGCTGGCGGATGCGCGCCTCGACGCTGCCGTTATGGCCCGTGTCCGGCCAGCCGGCCTGGGCATAGAGGGCAAGGGCCGGCTCGCCCTCCCCCTCCCGCTCCGCCTGGCGCCCCAGCGCCACGCAGAGCCGCCGATGGCGTGCCGCCAGCCAGGCGTTGTCGGCCAGCGGCGCGGGCAGCTCGGCCTGCAATACCGACACCGCCTCCCCGGCGTCGAGCCGCTCACGCAGGCGGTGCAGGGCCAGGTAGGCATTCACCTCCGTGCGCCGTCGAAAGGCCCGGGAGTCGGGGGTGATCGCCACCCGCTCGAAGCGCTGCAGGCCGAGCTCGGTGAGCACGAACTCGGCCCAGTCCTGGCGCAGGTTGCCGAAGAACATCAGCCGCAGCCGGTCGCAGGTCCCCATCACGGCGAGGCGCACGACCCGGTCCGGCGCTGCAGGCCACCAGCCGGCAAGGGGGCGAGACTCGATAAGCTGAGGTGCCAGCGCATCGAACAGCACGGCCTTGCCGGTGGCGGCGGGCAGCCCCGCGACATCGATCTCGTCGGCCAGGGCGCGGCGCAGCTCGGCAAGGCGCAGCTGACGGAAGAGCTCTTCGAGGTCGAGTACCGGGGCAGACTCGACCAGGCCCGCCTCGACCAGCGGCGCCAGCGCGGTTTCGGCGTCGCCGATCTCGGGATAGCGCAGGCGCGAAGTGCGAAAGTGCTCGCCCTTGCGCATCACCATGCGCACCAGCAGCGCCTGGGATTCCTCGGGTAGGGCGGCGAAATCCGCCAGGAAGCCGTGCTCGGCCGCGTCCAGCAGGTCACCGTGGCGCTCGACGACCCACGCCAGCACGAAGCGGAAGTTGGTCAGATAGTAGCGCGGGTCGTCCAGGGAGGCGGTGACCGGGGCGGCGGCAGAAATACTGTTCATGCATCCATGCTATCAGGGCCGACGAGGCGCCGTCACCGCGGCAGACCTTGGGCCAGCTCGCGCACCACCTCGCCGGCGGAGACCTCGCGGCAATGGCTGGCGTTCTGTCCGGCCCACAGCGGCGAGAAATCATCGAGCCCACGCGCCTCGGCGGCGGCCCGCAGGGGGGCGATGGCTGCTGTGGCCAGGGGAAAGGCCGGCGCCACCTCGCTGATCGGCCCCAGTTCGCGTATCAGGCGGGTGACGATGCCCAGCCGATCGGTCAACGTCATCGGGTTTCTCCTTGATCGGTGTCGTCTTCATAGGCGGCGCTACGTTTACGGCCGATGCGTCGCCACGGCCACTTGCTGCCCAGGGTGTCGGCCGCGAAGGCGTCGCGCTCCCCCGGTGAGCGAGAGACACCGACGGTGGTATCGCGATAGGTCTGACGCTCCATTTCCGCATTCAGCTCTGCGCCCAGCAACACGATGAAGGCCGAGAGCCAGAACCATAGCATCAGCACCACCACCGCCCCCAGGGAGCCATAGATGTCACTCGGATTGATCACGCTGCCGAAGTAGAACGACAGTCCGGCAGAACCGATCAGCCAAAGTAGCGTTGCCACGACAGAACCGGCGCTGATCCACTTCCAGCGCGGCGGTCGCCTATCGGGCCCGAAGCGATAGAAGACGGCGATGACCAGCATCATCACCAGCAGCAGCACCGGCCAGCGCAGCCACACGATGATCGTGACCAGCAGGGTATCGAGACCCAGCATGCCGATGGCCAACGGAAAGAAGGCAACGAAGGCAATGGCAAGCAGCAGGACCAGAATCAACCCCAGCGTCAGCGACGCAACGATCCCGCCACGACGCAGCGATCCCCGGCTGTCCTCCTCGCCGTACACCACATTCAGGCCTACCACCATCCACAGCACACCCTTGGAGGCGATGAACATGGCCACCACCACGCTACCCAGCGCCGTCAAGCTGAGGCCGGTGCTGGTACTCTCGCCTATCTTGCGTGCCTGGTCGTTGATCAAGCTGGAGGTATCGGGAGGCAGATAGCGGCTGAGTTCCACGATCCGGCTCGCCAGGTCCTGGGGATCCATCACCAGCGCCCATATCGAGATGATCGCGGCGATCGTTGGAAAGAGCGCCAGCATGGCATTGAAGGCGATACCGGCGGCCATCATGGCGACGAGGTCTTCGGTGATCTGCTTCTTGACGCGCCAGGCGATATCCAGCCACCCGGTTACGGGAATCTGCTTGGGCTCGTCGGCGCATCGACCCCGTTTCGGCTTCGCCATCAGTACCTCAGTCGCGTTGCGGAGGGTGCAGGATCATACGCGAATCACGAATCTCGATATCAAAGCGGCCGAGGAAGCTCATGCCCAGCAAGGCCGTTTCGCCGCCGAGGCCCGGGCTGATGGAACCGCGAACCTCCCGGGCAGAGAAGCCGCCCAGGCTCACCTCGTCGAGTCGCGTCAGCTCGCCGCGCACCCGGCCGTTGGCAGTGTTGAACCAGGCGCTGCCGGTGCTCTCGAGCCCCAGTTGCTCGGCCATCTCGGCCGGGACCGCGACATAGGTGGCGCCAGTATCGACCAGAAACTCCACCGACTGGTCATTGATGCGCCCGGTGGCCACGAAGTGACCGGCGCGATTGCGCTCCAGCACTACCGGCTCGCCCTCACCCACCGTGACATTGGCGAGGTGCGCATTGGGGTTGCGCTGCGCCGCCAGGTAACCGTTGAACCACCAGGCCCCGCCTGCCAGGAAGAACACCCAGAACAGCAGCATCATGGCCAGCCCGGCCCGACGCGTGGCTCGCTCCTCACTCATGACCTTCCCTCTCGACGGTTGCCCTTTGAGACCATGATGCCACAAGGGGATTCCGCGACGGGTCACCGACATCCTAGCGTCCGTTGCGCGCTTCCCAATCCCGGGCGGCCTGCTGGCCGCGTGCCTGGTCGACGAACAGGCAGACCAGGATGGCGATGACGAAGAGCACAGCGCAGAGCAGAATCGAGGCCTTGAGCCCCACCAGCGACTGCAGCAACCCCAGGCCGATGATGCCGATCACACCGGCGAGCTTGTTGGCCAAGCCCCAGAAGCCGAAGAACTCGGCGGCCTTGCGGCTCGGCGAGAAGAGCCCCACCAGGGCGCGGCTGGCAGACTGGCTGGAACCCAGGGAGAGACCGGCCAGGCAACCCACCACCAGGAAGAGGTGCTGGGTCTGCCAGTCGAGCCCGAGACGGGCATGCAGGAAGGCGGTGACATCTGGCGTGGCCCAGATGGCGAGTATCGCTGCCACCCAGAGGGTAAGGGTCATCAGGTAGGTGACCTTGGTGCCGATGCGATCCTGAATGTAACCGAAGCCCAGGGCCCCCACCGCCGCGGTGATCTGCACGATGATGAACATGATGTTGCGCACCGATTCGTCCCAGCCGATCACCTGGGCGCCATAGATGAAGGCGAAGGCGATGATGATGTAGACGCCGGCCATGGAAAACAGCAGCGAGACCAGAAAAATGCCCAGGTCACGGAAGCGGCGTAGCTCGTGCAGGGTCGTCGAGACGCGCTCCAGGGCGATATCGCGGTAGGGTTTGCCGGGCGGCTGAGGCGTGCCGCGCTCCTTCACCCACAGGAAGGTGGGGATGGCGGTGACCAGGAAGAACCCGGCCGCGAAGGGCCCTACCCAGCGAATGCGCTCGAAGTTCTCCGCCGTGGCCTCGCCCAGCACCACCAGGGTGAAGCCCGCGGCGAAGAGTCCGCCCACGTAGCCCAGCGCCCAGCCGAAGCCGGAGATCTTGCCCATGTCTTCCGGTGGCCCCAGGTCAGGCAGGAAGGCGGCAATGAAGGACTCGCCCATGGAGTAAGCGTAGTTGGAGACCGTGATCAGCAGGAGACCCAGCACCACATAGCCGGGCGCCACAAAATAGAGCATGGCAGTAGCCACCACGGTAGCCAGGTAGCTGACGAAAAGGAAACGTTTCTTGGACGCCTGGTAGTCCATGACCGCCCCGCACAGCGGGCCCGTGATCACCACCAGTAGATAGCTCACCGCCAGCGCCAGGCTCCACAGGAAGTTGGCCAGCCGGTAGCTGTCGCCACGCTCGCCGACGATCACCGTAGTGAACAGCTCACCGAACACCACGGTGATGATCAGCAGGGTGTAGGCCTGGTTGGCGAAGTCGAACATCGCCCAGCCGACGATCTCCTTGCGCGAAGCGCGGGGTGTCGTCGGCACGGCGGCGGGAATCAGGCTCATGCGGGACGTCCCTGTGAAAACAAGGACATCACCATAGCAGCCCCTCCCTTTCCAGACGACCTAGACGAGGTCGCGAGGAATGGTCTCGTCCCAGGTCTGCGCGTAGATCCGGGTTTCCCCCTCCCAGGCGTCCAGGGTGGCGCGGACACGGAAATTGTCCGGGTCACTGGTCAGCTGGGTGCGGGTCAGGGTACTGACCTCCCAGTCGCCGCGCTTGAAGCTGCGCTGCCACTCCGTCCAGCCGCTGACGCTGTCGTAGCTGCCGTAGGAATACTGGTAACGCTCGGTGACCCGGGCGGCGATCTCGAGGTCGATATCGTCGATCCGGTAGCGCCCCTCGTCATTGATCACTTCCAGGGTGGTGCGATCCTGGGCCAGATCGCGAATCACCTGCCAGGTCTCCTGGGTCGGCTGCAGCAGGGTCTTGGCCAGCGGCGGCGCACCCTCTGGCTCGCCGAAGGCCGGCAGTGCGGCTTCCTCGGCGGGGCGCGGCGCCCGCACCGGCAGGATAAGCCGACAGCGGCTCGGGTGAATGGTGAGTCTGACTGGCCTCGGGGCTGGCCAGGCCAGCGGCCAGTAGCTGGTGGAAAGCGCCAGTCGGATGGCATGCCCTTCGGCAAACTGCTGGGCGATATGCTTGAGCGGGATGCGCACCCGATAGCACTGACCCGGTACCAGTGGCTCGGGGTGCTCGTCGCTGTCACGGTGGGTGAGGTTGAGCAGACCGTAGGAGACGCGAGTGGCCTTGTCGTCCTCGCCGATGTCGGAGAGACGCAACGCCACCATGGCCACCGGCTGGTCGGCGGCGAGTTCGAGCTCGACCATTGGCGAGCCACAGATCTCCAGCGGCGCATCGAGGCGGGGCGTCTGGAAGATCAGCGAGCCGCCATCCTCGTCGCGCTGGTCGTGGGGAAGATCCGGGGGCGCATTGTAGGAGCACCACTTGCCGGCATAGAGCCCCACCGAGAGCGGGGAGCGAATGTCCAGAGTGGTGTCGTTATCCTCTCCATCGGCCTCGGGCAGCAGGCCGTGACCATCGGTGAGCCGGAACGAGCTTGGCAGGATATTCGGCGATGGCCACGCCGGCTCGGCGATCCAGCGCCCGGGACGCTCATCGTAACGCGCCGAGGGAGGCACCGACTCCTGCATCCAGACCCGCAGCATGGGCTCGTCCATGATCCCGGTCTCGATGCCCTTGAGCCACTGGTCCCACCAGCGCAGCGATTCCTGCAGGAAGCCGATAGCCGGCCCCGGCACGCCCAGATGTGGATACTTGTGGGCCCAGGGGCCGACCAGCCCCTTGCGCGGTACCGACAGCCCCTTCAGTACCCGGAAGACGGCATTGCAGTAACCATCGGCCCAGCCGCTGACGGCATACACTGGACACTGAATCCGCGAATAATCCTCGCACACCGAACCATGCTTCCAGTAGGCGTCGCGGCGCTGATGTTCTAGCCACTGGCCGAGCCACATGCCGCTGCCCTCCAGGCGCTCGAGCCACATCTCCCGCCAGCGCTCCCCTACCAGCTCGGGGTCCGGCGGGCAGGCGTTGCCGTCGAACATGGTCGAGGCCCAGGAGAGGTTGTCGGCCAGCAGGCAACCGCCCATGTGGTGGATGTCGTCGGCGTAGCGATCATCGGTGAAGCATAGCGTGATCACCGCCTTGAGCTGCGGCGGGCGCAGGGCGGCGATCTGCAGGCCGTTGAAGCCGCCCCAGGAGATGCCGATCATGCCGACATCACCGGTGCACCAGGGCTGAGCCTCCAGCCATTCGAGGATCACCAGGCCGTCGTCGAGCTCGCTGGGCAGGTACTCGTCAGTGAGCACACCGTCCGACTCGCCGGTGCCGCGTATGTCGACCCGCACCCCGGCATAGCCATGGCCTGCCCAATACGGATGCATCTGGACGTCACGCTCGGCGGTGAGATCGCGCTTGCGGTAGGGCAGGTACTCGAGGATCGCCGGTACGGGGTGGATCTCGGCATCCACCGGCCGCCAGATACGCGCTGCCAGCCGACTGCCGTCGGGCAGCGGGATCCAGGTCTCCTCCTCCATGACGCGGCGGGGAAAATCGGTAACGATACGCATGGGCCTGTCTGTCTCCTTCCTTGTGGTCTTGCCGTGCCGCTCCGGAAACGTCAGCCCTGGATGTCGTCGAACTCGAACGTCAGTCGTGCCGCCAGCCGGTCGTAGTCGGCGAGCAACTGCTCGGCCGATGACGCGCCAAGATAGATATGCGCCAGCGCAAAACTGTAGGCGTCCTGCTCGGGCAAGGAAGAGAGCCGCTGCCCTTCCTCCACCTGTAAAGCGATCTGGCAACCGGGGAAGTCGACCTCGAGAGTGGCGATCTCCTCCGGCGTGGGGATTCGAGTCACCAACGCATCGGTAAAGAATACCCGGTGGAAGAACTTGGCCGCCATGGGAAACTCGCCCTCGCGATGGGGCATGTCGGGGCGCTGACCCAGTCCCAGGTCGATGGTGACCTGCTGGTTGCTGACCCCATCGACCTTCTCGAAGAGGTCGCAATGCGACTGGGAGATGCGGGTGTTGATCTCCAGCAGCCAGATACGCCCCTGCACCTCGTCCCAGAAATACTCGACGTTGAAGGCGGCGTTGTCGTAACCGATATGGGTCATGATGCGGTCGGTGAGCTCGACCATGGTGGTCTGGATATCCTCGGGCAGCCCCGAAGGATACCGGTAGTGGAAGAAGCTCAGCACCTGCGGGTAGCGCAGCGAATCGACGATGCCGTAGCTGACCACGTTGCCCTCGAAGACATAGCCCTCCACGGTGCACTGCCAGCCGCCGATGATCTCCTCGGCCATGCAGAAATGGCCGTCCACGGCGGCGATTTCTGGGGGCAGCTGGGCCTGCTCCAGCACCGTATTGAAGGGGTCGGCGATAGTGCCGATCGATTCGCGAAGCTGCTCGATAGCGTGATAGAAGTCCTCGGGCGTCTCGATGCGAAAGCCCAGCCGCGAACCGGACGACTTGATCGGCTTGACGAAGAAGGGGAAGTAGAGTCCGGCCTCGCCGATGCGCGTCATCGCCTCGTCATCGAAGGGATCGAAGGCGGTAAAGCCCGGAATGTGGTCGGGAATCACCTCGCGCTGGACCCGGCGGCTCCAGTACTTGTGTTCGCACTTCAGCAGGCTCGAAAGCGAGGTGCTGCGGACACCAAAGCGTTCGCAGAGGATCGGCAGCATGGTCGATACAGGAAAATCCATGTAGCCAACAATGGCATCGATGGGCTCGTCGAAGGCCTCGAGCTGCGCCGTGGCCTCTGCCAGCATGGCGTCGATGTCGAACTCCTCGGTATCGTAGACGGCCTCCGGGGCGATCACTCCATGGAACCGCCACTGTCCGGCACCGTGCAGCGTCTCGAGGCGCTGGCGGTTGAAGTCGTTGAGCCCCACCACGAAGATATTCTTGACCTCGTCCATCGTCCTACCTCTTGTTGCGCGCCCAACTGAGCGCATTTAAGCAGCATAGCCCAGTCCAAGGTCACAAAACCTAGCCCACGCGAAGAAAGCGTCAGCCGTGGCGGTCAAGTTCGCCAGCGTCCTCTCCCCCGCGGCCGCGCTGCAGGCGGTCGATGGCCTCGTTGCCCTGGCCGGCCAGGGCTGCCAGCCGGTCGATCTGGTCGTCCAGCCTGGGCAAGGCCTCGCGGCGATAGCGGGACAGGTCATCGATGGCCCCCATCACATCGCCGAAGGCCTCCTCGAGGGCCTGCATATCGAGCATTGCCGACGAGGCCCGCTGCTGGATGTCCACACCCTGCTGACGGAGCGCTCGTGCGGTCCCACCGATGATCTCCGAGGTCGTGGTGTTGAGCGCCTCGACACGGTCCAGCACCAGCCGCTGGTTGGCGATGGCCATTGCGACCGTGACCGCCACCGTCAGCGCCGAGACGGTCACGTTGATGGCGCGATCGACGCCACGCATCAGCTCGCGATTGTTGCGAATAATCACCTCCAGCGCCAGCACGCCCTGCTGGCTCACCGCCAGCTGCTGCTGCAGATCGACGATGCGCTGGCGCAACGGGAACAGCAGCTCCTCCTCGAGGAAGCGCCGCTGGGGGTCTTCCTCGCTGCAGCGGGCGATGGCGGCCTGCAGCCGTTCGTCGACCAGCCGACCCAGAGCGACCTGACGATCCAGCTGGACGAGGCTTTCGCGCAGGGACTGCTGATCATCACTCAGGGTGAGGTTGTCGCGATGCAGCATGTCACGCCCCGCCTCCAGGTCGGCAATGATCGCATCCAGCGCCTGCTGGGCCGTCTCGAACTTCTGGAAGTAGCGCTGCAGGCGGCTGCCGGCCCCCGGGAGACGCGCCAGCAGGCGATCCAGCGGACCCGGTGACAGCCGATGTCGCGAGGGGTCCAGCTCCTGCATCCGGCCGCGCAGGTCGACCAGGGCCTTGGCTACCGGGCCGCCCTCATCCCCCTGGTGGGCCAGCTGGCGCAGCGGGGTCTGCAGCATGGCGCTCTGGTGGGCGGCCTGCTGCTGCAACTCCAGCCCCAGCTCATCGATGGCGCGTCGCTTGCGCGCCAGGGCGTCCGCATCGCCGCCGGCAACCAGCTCGTCGACGAAGGTATCGGCCTGCGCCGCCAGCGACGAATCGTCCAAGTCGCCATCCGACACCTCTCCGCCCAGTTGGCGGGAGATCTCCTCCACCGGGGGCAGGGACAGGTGAGAATCATGTTCGGATTGCTGGGTCATGGGCACCTCGCGAAGGATCGGATAGGGGCGTGTGAAGGGCCGGGCTCAGGACTTTCCGCGTCCGTAGCGATCGGCACGGGAGACGAAGCGGCGCAGTTCCTCCAGCGCCTGCTCGGTGGTGACCGACGCCTGAGGCCGCCCGGTCTCGATGCGTGCCATGGAGACCGCCGTGTCATCGAGGACGGTCAGCGCCGACTCGTTGCGCGCCGCCAGCTCACGCAGCCCCCTCTCGGTCTCCTCGAGCAGCTCCAGACGCCGCACCAGGGCGGCACGCTCCTCCATACCCAGCTGCCGGTCCTCGCGACTCAGCCGACGCCGCACGAAGTCACCGTCCACGTTGGCCACTCCTCGGGCCTGGGAGGCCATGGCGTCGAGGGTATCCACCACGCCGCGACAGACCTCGACCACCAGCCCACGGGCGCGGGCGAAGGCCAGCTCGCCGCTGTCGAAGCGGCTGCCCAGCACGCCCAGCACGTGGCGATAGCGACTGTAGACGCGATCGGCCTGGACCGCCAGATCGGGGCGTTGGGCGTCGATCAATCCCTGCTTGGCCCGGCACAGGGCCAGCACCAGATCGTCGGCATCCGCCGGAGGCTGTGCCGGGTCGAGCTCCGTCAGATCGGCTTCGTGGGCGTCGCGCTGCTGCTGCGCGCGGCGTCGCGCAGCCTCGGCCGCCAGCGCCGCCTGCCGGCGCTTCTCACGCCGCCGAGCGAGCCAGCCGCGCAGCCGACGCTCCAGCGGCAGCGTCGCCGGAATCGCCACCAGCCCCGCGAGCCAGCCTATCAGGGTGGGCCCGAAGCCGCCCCACAGCGAGGTCAGCCACAGCAGCATGCTGATGAAAGGCACCACCAGGGCGTAGCGCAGGATGACCTGCAGGCGACTGGGTGGCTCGACCGGCACCGCCAGGCGCGGCTTGGCGAGACCCACCAGCAGCCACGGCAGGCAGGTCATGAAGAGGCCATAGGAAAATCCCTGCAGGAATCCCAGCATGGGGCTGACCATCCTTTATCCGTCAAAAAAGCACTGCTAGAAAAGCAGGGTGAGGACCAGCGCCACGATACCCACCAGCACGGCGATGGTCACCGCCACGACCACCACACGGTCGAGCCAGCGATCGAAGCGGGCCCAGTCGAAACGGCGGCGCCGTCGACGGGTGGCACCGCGACGAGGCGCGCCACGGTCGGCGCGAATGAGGGTCATGGTCGAAGTCCGATTTCACCATTGTTCCCTGAGCTTACGGCCTGCCGCCGCGACTGGCCACCGCCATCGGCGTGATCGGCGCGATGACATTGCATTCCACTCCGACCGCCCCGATGCTAGGAGAAACTCAGCAGGCTAATTGTTTCCGGAGTTCCCCACGACATGTCACGACTCGCCGACACGCCCCTGTCCGTGCTCGACCTGGCCCCGATCCGCGAAGGCGGTACCATCGCCGACACCTTTGGCGAGAGCGTGGCACTGGCCCGGCTCACCGAGCGGCTCGGCTTCACGCGCTACTGGCTGGCGGAGCACCACAGCATCGAGGGCATCGCCAGTGCCGCCACCGCGGTATTGATCGGACATATCGCCGGCGCCACCGAACGGATCCGGGTGGGCAGCGGCGGCATCATGCTGCCCAATCACGCGCCGCTGGTAGTGGCCGAGCAGTTCGGCACCCTGGAGACGCTCTATCCCGGACGCATCGACCTGGGACTGGGGCGCGCGCCGGGGTCCGATGGCCCCACCATGGCGGCCATGCGTCGTGACCCCTATGCCGGCGTCGAGGACTTTCCCCAGCGACTGGCCGAGCTCCAGGGCTATCTCGACGACGCACGGCCGGGTCAACGGGTGCGGGCGGTACCCGGCCAGGGCACGAAGGTGCCGCTGTGGCTGCTCGGCTCCAGCGACTTCAGCGCCCGCCTGGCGGCCCGGGAGGGGCTGCCCTTCGCCTTCGCCGCCCAGTTCGCCCCGGCCCAGCTGTTCGATGCGCTCGAGCTCTATCGCGACAATTTCCGGCCCTCGGCGGTCCTCGCGGCACCCCATGCCATGGTCGGCCTGCCGGTGATTGCCGCCGAGAGCGACCTTCAGGCGGATTACCTGGCCTCCACGGCCCGCCGCAAGTTCCTGGGCATGATCCGCGGCCAGCGCTCCAAGGCCCTGCCGCCGGTGGAGGCGCTGGACTGGTCGCCCCGGGAGCAGGCTCAGGTGGAGCAGTTCCTGGGTGCCGCGGTGATCGGCGGTCCCGAGACCGTGCGAGAAGGCCTGGAGCGTTTCCTGAAGCTGACCGGCGCCGACGAGCTGATGCTTAACACCGATGTCTACGCCGCCGAGGACCGGCTGAGAAGCTACGAGATCGTTAACGAGATATGGCGCTCATGAGCCCGACCGACAGCTCACGACCGACCCTTGGCCATCTTGTCGAGGGCTTCCGTCGCATGGCGCCGCTGTCGCTGTTCGTGATCGTCTTCGGACTGGCCTTCGGTGTGGCGGCCCTGCAGCAGGGGCTCTCCGCCGCCCAGACCCTGCTGATGAGCGGCCTGGTGTTCGCGGGAGCCGCCCAGTTCGCGACCCTGGAACTGTGGGGCGACACCATCCCGCTGCTACCGCTGGTGGCCATTACCCTGGCGATAAACGCCCGTCACCTGCTGATGGGCGCCGCCTTCTATCCGCACCTGAAAGACCTGCCCGGCGGGCGCCGCTATGCCAGCCTGCTGCTGCTCAGCGATGCCAACTGGGCCATGGCCATGACCGGGGGAACCACGGCATCCCGGCTGGGTATCCTGGTCGGCGGCGGCCTGGCGCTGTGGACCACCTGGATGATCGGCACCGGCCTCGGCGTGGCCTTCGGCAGCGGCATCAGCGAGCCCGAACGCTTCGGGCTGGATGCCATCATGGGCTGCTTCCTGCTGGCCATGCTGGTGGGCGACAAGCGTGACCTCGGCGTGCTGCTGCCCTGGGGCGCCGCGGCCCTGGCGGCCCTGGCGGCGATGGCCTGGCTGCCGCCCCATGCCCATGTGATCGTCGGCGCACTGGCGGGCGGCGTGGTGGGCCTGCTGCTGCCTCCGAAGCCACGGCAGGAGGGCCACTCATGACGCTGGAAGCCACCCAGGGCGGAGTGCTGCTGGCCATCGTGATCATGTCGCTGGTCACCTACCTGACCCGCGCCGGCGGAGTCTTCGTGATGGCCCGGGTGCCCATCGGCCCGCGGGTCGAGCGCTTCATCAACGCCATGGCCGGCTCGGTCCTGGTGGCGGTCATCACCCCCATGGCCGTGCATGGCGACGGTGGGGCCCGAATGGCCCTGGTCGCCACGGCGGGGGTGATGCTGGTGCTGCGCAAGCCGCTGCCGGCCATTGCCGCCGGAATCCTGACCGCTGCAATGTGGCGCCTGATCGCCTCCTGACCCCCTCCTCGGAACGAAGCGCTCCGCGCGCTTTCCAAGGAACAGTCATTCACGGGGCGCCGGCCGGGCCGGCGCCCCTTCCGAGACACTGGAGTCCTTCATGCCCGACCCCCATGATCCGCGCCGCGATGCGCGCCAGAATGCCGCCTGGCGAGCCGCCCAGGAGTGGCAGGCGCGTGCCCGCCAGACCCGTGCCGGCGGCCCCTTGGGCGGCCTGAAGCTGCTGCTCACCTGGCTGCTGTTCGGCGTCATGATGGTCGTCGCCATGGTGCTGGGGCTGTTCTTCCTGCTCATCGGCTGGGCGATGATGCCTTTCCTTCGCCATCGCATGAAGAAGCGCATGGAGCAGATGCGCGCCGACCAGGCCGAAGACGTGGACGGCTCTGTCCACTACCGCGAAGCCCGCTATCACGCGGGGCGCAAAACCGGCGAACATGAGCAGCAGGTGCTGGAAGGCGACTATCAAGTGAAGGACGAGGCGCGCAAGGACCCTGACCGTCCCTGACGGAGACGCCTACCGGAAGGGCGTTCCCCTGAGGGCCTGCCCTCGTGCGTCCCGGCGCACCCTTGACGGGCCATGCAGGGCAAAGGGCAGCGCTGATGCCCATTAGAACGAAAGGGGGCCAGCATCCATCGGATGCCGGTCCCTCGTCGTGGTCGCCCCTCTGTCACCGGTCTGTGGTCCATCAGGGCATTCTTAGACCGAGGATCTCACGGGCCTGCTGCCAGTTGGCTACCGGGCGCTCGTACTTCTCGCAAAGCGCTGCTACCCGCTCGACCAGGGCGGCATTCGAGGGGGCCAGGCTCTCCTTGTCCCAGCGGACGTTATCCTCGAGACCGGTGCGCGTGTGGCCTCCGGCGGCGATGGACCACTCGTTGAGCGCCAGTTGGTTGGCTCCGACACCGGCCCCGCACCACTGGGAACCCGGTGCAAGCCGTTCGAGGGTCTCGATGTAGAAGTCGAAGGTCGGCTTGTCGGCCGGCATGGCGTTCTTCACGCCCATCACGAACTGGACGTACAGCGGTGCCTTTATCTTGCCCTGTTTCGAGAGGGCCACCGCCTGGTGGATATGCGACAGGTCAAAGGCCTCGATCTCGGGCTTGATGTTGTACTTGAGCATCTCGTCGGCGAGCCAGTCCACCAGGTCGGGAGAATTCTCGTAGACGCGCGTGGGGAAGTTGTTCGACCCCACCGAGAGACTCGCCATATCGGGCTTGAGGGGGAGCATCCCGCCACGCTCTTCCCCAGCACCCGAACGCCCTCCGGTGGAGAGCTGAACGATCATGCCCGGGCAGTGCCTGTTCAGCCCCTCCAGCAGGCGGCCGAACTTCTCGGGATCCGAAGAGGGGGTCTGATCATCGTCACGCACATGGCAATGGGCGATGGTCGCCCCGGCCTCGAAGGCCGCCTGGGTACTCTCGACCTGCTCCTCGATGGTGATGGGAACGGCGGGGTTGTTTTCCTTGCGCGGCAGGCTGCCGGTGATGGCAACACAGATGATGCAGGGGTTGGACATGGTGACCTCGTTTGCGGCCATGGGAATTCTCTTCGCGGGACTTCCAGGTTGTTCGTATGACGCACATTACTTTGACATACGAACAATCTAGCCCGCTTCCACCTCATCGTCAAACTCAACAACAAGGAAAGGTCAAAAGAAAAGCCACATGCCGAACATTAGTTCGCCATGTGGCAATATGATAATGTCTTGTGAAGATGAAGAGTTCTAGGAGGGAAGCGGATGCCAAGCAGCGGATGGGAGGACGCCTTGACGCCCGACGATCGTGACTTCGTCACCGCCCTGGCCAGCGGCCTCGAGGTCATCCAGGCCTTCGACGAGGCCCACCCGCGCATGACGCTCAGTGAGGTGGCGTCGCGCACCGGCATGAACCGTGCCCGGGCGCGACGCTTCCTGCTGACCCTGCATGCGCTGGGCTATGTCCGCAAGCAGCAGCGCCACTTCGAGCTGGCCCCCAAGGTGCTGAACCTCGGCTATGCGTTCCTCTCCGCCAACAACTACCGCAGCGTCATCCAGCAGATCCTCGAGGACATTACCACCGAGTGTGGCGAATCCTCGTCGCTGGGCGTGCTGGACGGCGACGACGTGACCTATGTGGCGCGCTCCTCGTCGCGCCACCGGCTGATGGCCATCACCCTCTCGGTGGGCACGCGCCTGCGGGCGGCCCACACCTCCATGGGGCGAGTGCTGCTGGCCCAGTTGCCGGAGGCCGAGCTCGACGCCTTCCTGGCGCGGGTGGTCCTCGAGCCGCATACCGACAAGACCATCACCGACAAGGCCGAGCTCAAGCGCTGCATCCTCGAGGTGCGCCAGCAGGGCTACGCCATCGCCGACCAGGAGCTGGATTCCGGATTGCGCTCGGTGGCCGTGCCGGCCTTCGATGCCAACGGCCGACTGCTGGGCGCGATCAACATCAGCACCAATGCCGCCCGGGTCGACTTCGACACCCTGATGCGCCAGTACCTGCCGCTGCTACAGGAGAAGGCCCGGCAGATCCGCGCCAGCGTCAGCTGATCCAGCGGCTAATTCCCGGGAACGCGGTGGTCAGGAGGCTGACACCTCGGCGGCGGCCATCACCGCCTCCAGGGCGCTGATATAGCCGCGGCTCCCCAGGCCCGCGATCACCCCGTCGGCCCGCAGCGAGACATAGGAGTGGTGACGGAAGCTCTCGCGCTTGTGCACGTTCGATAGATGCACCTCGATCACCCTGCCGTCGAAGGCATTGAGCGCATCCAGGATCGCGACGGAAGTGTGGGTGTAGGCCGCCGGGTTGATGATGATCGCCGCGGTGCCATCCAGGCGAGCCGCCTGGATGAGGTCGATGAGCTCGCCCTCGTGATTGCTGTGCCGACAGGTGATCGCCCAGCCCCCCAGCGACGCCTGCTCGTAGAGGGCGTTGTTGATGTCCTCCAGGGTCTCATGGCCATAGATCTCGGGCTGACGGGTGCCGAGCAGGTTGAGGTTGGGGCCGTGGAGTACCAGTACCTTGCGCTGACTCATTCGGCAGTCTCCCTTGATCGCTTGTCCGAGGGGGTAAGGAGAGCAGCCAGCGAATGTCCCTGGCAGCCCGGCCATTGTCAGTGGCTCCCCCCCGGGTTGCAAGGCAGAGGCCATCCGCTCGACGGGCAGACGGCACATGACGCTACGCCCTCGGAAAAATCCAATCTGGTCAGATTGGTCCTGGGGGCAACTGTCATTGCCAGGCTGGCCTGCAGACAATACCGATCAACAAGGAAACACGACGCATCGTTGACGCGAAAGCCCGCGTGACAGGATTCCTTGTCGACCCAGGCTCCATGCACCCAGACAAGAAGCCCATCAGATCGGTGGTGGCATGGAGAGACCCACAACAAGACTCCCGAGGTGACACCATGGACAATACCCGTCTTGAAGGAAAGAACTGCCTGATTACCGGTGCCGCGCGTGGCATGGGTGCCGCCGTTGCCGAACACTATGCCCAGCAGGGCGCCAATGTCTGCGTGGCCGACCTCAACCTCGAAGGCTGCGAGGAGGTCGTGGCACGCATCAAGGAAAAGGGTGGCAAGGCCATCGCCGTGAAGCTCAATGTGACCGAGCGTGAGCAGATGAAGGCGGCCGTCCAGGCCACCATCGAGGCCTTCGGCAGCCTCAATGTCATGGTCAACAATGCCGGCATCAACAAGCCGCTGATGTTCATGGATATCACCGAAGAAAACTGGCACCAGATCATGGACGTCAATGCACTGGGCTGCCTGATCGGCATGCAGGAAGCCGCCAAGCAGATGATCGAACAGGGCAAGGAGCGTGGCCCCTACAAGATCATCAATGTTGGCTCCATCCTGTCTCGCCAGGCCTTCGATGACGTGGTGCCCTACTCCTGCAGCAAGCACGCCGTCCTGGCGATGATCAACGGTGGTGCCAAGGCGCTGGTCGACCACAACATCACCGTCAATGGCTATGGTCCCGGCGTCGTGCGCACCGAGCTGTGGGAGCAGCTCGACAAGGACCTCGTCAGCATCGGCAAGTTCGACAAGCAGGGCCAATCCATGGATGAGCTCGCCGAGAAGATGATCCTGATGAAGCGCTACTCCTACCCGGAGGATGTGGTCGGCACGGCCTCCTTCCTGGCCAGCCCGGAATCGGACTACATGACCGGCCAGCTGCTGATGATCGACGGCGGCATGATCATGCAGTGATGCCATCGGCAACCCCGGGAATGGATCAGTAGAATCCTTTGTCTCGCATCACCCGATCAGCCCTGTCCTGCGCCATGGACAGGGCTTTCTTGATAGAGCGCCGCCCATCGAGCACCTCGAAGATCTCATTCCCGGCGATACTGATCACCTCGGTGATGCCCGGCACCGGGGGGCGCGGCCAGGCCTGCAGAATATCTTTTCTCGCCATGCCATCCACGATATCAATCAGCGGCGACACCGCCGAGACCTCCGGGTCCTGGCTAACGCTGAAGCGTGATGTGACCAGGCTACCGTTCA
Source organism: Halomonas lysinitropha (assembly GCF_902500215.1). Classification (GTDB taxonomy): domain Bacteria; phylum Pseudomonadota; class Gammaproteobacteria; order Pseudomonadales; family Halomonadaceae; genus Halomonas; species Halomonas lysinitropha. The sequence goes on along the minus strand of NZ_CABVOU010000027.1, from coordinate 12,438 downwards.
GTATATAGAGCTTCGAAAGGCTAGCGCATGTCAGCGTTTGCAGGGCCATCCAGGCGGCTTCTACCCGTTCCTCGGAAAGATTGGATGGAATGGCAAGCGCATAACCGCCGATCGGGGTAATGGGAGGACCATGATTGCCGACGGGATGGGGGAGATAGCCGGTATTACCCCAGGCCGGTGATTTCTCGTTTAGTTCGAAAAGCGGGGCAAGCAGCGTGTAATTGTAGGCCATGCAGGACTCACCCGATGCATAGGACTTGGCACGCTCGTACCACGCCATTTCGAGGATGTTAGGCGGCGAATAATTTAGGATATCCAACATATATTCGCAGGCGCGAAAGGCTTCATCCGACAGGAACATGGGCCGATATTGTTCCCCTGACACTGCCTGGAAATCGTATCCGCCAGAGATACGGCGAAGATTGATGATCGGCTGGCCGTACTTCGCCATCAGGAAGGAAAAGGTATGGCCCAGCGGCGTGCCTCTCGCAGCATTCCAGGCGATGCCGTACCGACCTTTTCCTGGATTGTGTAGCCGCCTGGCGACCTTGATCAGCTCCTCTGTTGTCGTCGGGGGTTCCAGTTGTTCCTGCTCGAGAATATCCTTCCGGTAGCAGAGCAGTTCAGGTGTTGTCTGGACCGGAATCCCGTACTGACGCCCGGCATACTGGGAACTCTGGATAGCCATGGGGTGAAAGTCCGAGAGATCCTTACCGTCTCGCTTTAGCAGCTGATCCAGTGGCAACAGCATCTCCTGGGAACCAAGCTCCCCGAACCAGGGCAGGTCACAGGCGATGATATCGTAACGGGACTTCGCCAGGCGTGCGTTGGCGAGGATCTCCTGGCGCAACCCATCGATCGACTTTGCCTTGTTCTTGATCTCCACCCCGAAGACCGACTCCAATTGCCGCTTCAGGTTATGCATGGCCATGAAGGTCGGGTCAGCATGGATCAACACGCGCAGCCCCCCTTTCAGTTCGAGACGCTGGGAAAGAACGGCGGGGGGGGATATGCCAGTGGAGGGCTCCACGGCATCTCTCAAGAAGATCCGACTGCCGGGACCGGAGCGTGGCTCCATACTGCATATGCCACCCAGCAGGGACTTGACCCGATTGGCATAAGCTTCCCACTCCTCGATTAGCGCCGCTGACGGGTGGAGCGAGACAGTCTTGCCCGATTTCGTCCTGGGGCGGGAAAGAATCAGCCCGCGGTTGATGATGCTTTCTATCCCACGCTTGGCGGTGCCATAGGAGAGCCCGGACGCATCCGCGAGTGACGTGGGTGTCGTCAGACGGCCGGCCAGGTGGTTGCGCATGATATGGAGCATCATACGCATCTCTCGGTAACCATGACTCAGTGAGAGAGCGTCCTCGGTCTCCTCCTCGAACTTCTCGATGAAGTCGATGAAGCGCGAGAGCTCGGTATTGGAGAGCTTTGGCATCGGCGTCTGGGACAGCCTGTCGTAGGGACCCTCCGGATGGCTCTCGTCGGGGAGGTCGCTCATGGTCGCCTCGGGGCAGGGAGAAAGGAGTGCACCAAGATAGCGCCGCCTCACGCCTGGCGGCAAACGCTATGCCAACGCGACTATCCCCAGCCGTCAACGATCAGCCGAATGCCCAGCAGGATCAGCAGGCCCAGGATGATCCGGAAGAAGAGTTCAGCGCTGAGCCGTTTCTGTATGACCAGCCCCAGGCGTACCCCCAGCCAGGCTACCGGGAACAGCAGCAGCGCGATGGTGAGGTTTGCGACATTCAGCAGGCCGAGCATGCCGTAGGGCACCAGTTTTACCAGGTTGATAGCGGCCAGGAAGACCACAGCCGTTCCCAGGAACTGCTCCTTGGAGAGCCGGCACTGCAGCAGGTAGAAGTTGAGCGGCGGGCCACCTGCATGGGCGATGAAACTGGTGAAGCCGGCGATGCCGCCACTCACCCCACCGACCCAGATCGGCATGACGCGGCCGCGGAAGGGCTTGAGCAGTCCCCACAGGCCGAACAGGATCGAGAACACCCCCAGCAGCACCTTGAGCAGATCCTCATCTAAGCGGCCGTAGGTCAGGTAGCCGACCACCACGCCGAGCACCGCCGGGAGAAACATCAGCCACAGAACGGACCCCACGTGGTGGCGCCACCAGGCCCGCAGGCTGAAGACATCCATGACGATCAGCAGCGGCAGCATGACGGCCACGGCGAAGGCCGGGCTCGCCTTAAGCGAGATCAGCGGTACCGCCACGACCCCGATGCCGCCGGCGAAGCCCGATTTCGATATGCCGGTAATCAGCACTGCAATGATGATCAAAACAATGAACTGCCAGTCATACACCATATGACGCCTCGTGCTATCCGGAAGAGAATAAAAAAGACCGTGCGAACACGGCCCAAATCGGAGGAATCTGCAGTGCCCAGTTCCTGCTACGACTAACTCAAGCGGCAGCCTCTCGGCCCCCGTCAGAGGACCTGGCAAACCTCGTCGAACTCGAACCGATCCTGGCGCGGGAAGAGCGCCGAGGCATCACCGTAGCCCAGATTGCAGAGGAAGTTGCTCTTCACCTGGCCATCGGGGAAGAACGCCTCATCCACAGCCGCATTGTTGAAGCCGGACATCGGCCCGGCATTCAGCCCCAGGGCGCGAGCGGCCAGTATGAAGTAGCCCCCCTGGATGGAGCTGTTGCGGAAGGCCGTGGAGTTGATGAAGTCCGTCTTGCCCTCGAACAGCGACTTGGCATCCTTGTTGTGGGAGAACATTCGCGGCAGGTGCTGGTAGAACTCGGTGTCATAGCCCAGCACGGCCACCACGGGCGCCTTCATGGTCTTCTCCTGGTTACCGGGAAGCAGTGCCGGCTTGAGCCTCTCCTTGGCGTCCTGGCTCTTCAGGAAGAGCACGCGAAGCGGCTGGCAGTTCATGGAGGTCGGGCCGAAATGCATCAGGTGATACAACTCGCGCAGCTTCTCCTCGCTGACCTCCTGGTCCTTCCACACGTTATGGGTACGCGCCTCGGTGAACAGGGTCTCGACCGCGGTGTTATCGATGACAGTCATGTCGCTTTCCTCTTGCTGGATGGTGGTTGCTGGATGGTTTCGTCTTGCGATGCGACTAGCGGCTCGCCTTGAGGCCGAAGTCGTATGTCAGATGGCGGAAGGGGACTTCCATCGACCGTCCATCCGGTGCTCTTCCCGGCGGCAGCAACTCGTACTCCCTGACCAGGGAATCCTTGACGCCGAAGACGGCGTCGGAGTCGAGATAGGGGTCGTCCTCGGCGAAGACCTGGGTCACCAGGGTCTCGTAGCCCTCGGCCATCAGCATGAAGTGCACATGGGCGGGCCGGTAGGGATGGCGACCGGTGATCTCCAGCATCTTGCCGACGGGGCCGTCGGTGGGAATCGGATAGGGTGAAGGGGTCACCGTCCAGAAGGCATAGCGCCCCAGGTCGTCGGTGGTGAATCGGGCCCGCAGCGAGGCACTCTCGAGCTCCTTCTGGACGTCGTAGAAGCCTTCGCTGTCCGACTGCCAGACATCGATGACGACATTGGCCAGCGGCTCGCCACGCCCGTCATGCACCCGCCCCTCCACGAAGAAGGGTTCACCCTCGACGTTCCAGTCGATCGACTCGCCCTGGGCAGCCTCGGGCGGGTCGGCGACATAGAAGGGACCCAGCACCGTACTTTCCGACACCATGGGGTCCGAGGTCTGGTGATTGAGGGCATCGACCAGCATCGTCACGCCCAGGGTGTCGGAGAGCAGGATGAACTCCTGGCGCTTGTCGTCGCACATCTGCCCGGTGCGGGTCAGGAAGTCGATGGCCTGGGTCCACTCCTGTTCGGTGGGCTCGACCTCCCGCAGGAAGCCATGCAGGTGGGTGACCAGGCTGTTCAGTATGCTCTTCAGGCGTTCGTCACTGCAGCCGGCGAACTGCTCGATCACGGCATCCGTGATGTTCTCTGCATTGAGATTTCGCATGGGTCATTTCCTCTCGATGGCCGGCAGCCCGGAGAGGCGCTCGGTGTGGTGGATCGCGGCGATGTAGTCATCCTCACCGTGCCCCGTGCCGATCAGCGAGCTGTAGGCCTCGCGCATCTGGGCGGCCAGGGGAACGGCAACACCGTCGCCGTGGGCACAGCCGAGGATCAGGTCCAGGTCCTTGGCCATCTGGGCGGCCGAGAAGGTGGAGGTGAAATCACGCTCCTTCAGCGGCTGGGTCTTGTACTTGACCATCGGCGAGCCCACGGCACTGTCGGCCATGAGGTCCAGCATCGCCTCCCAGCCGATGTTGCCCTTGCGCGCCATCGCCAGGGCCTCGCCCATCATCCCAGCGCTCACCGCGATCATCAGGTTGATCGCCAGCTTGGCGTAGCGTGCCTGTTCCTCGTCCCCGAGCCAGTACTGGGCCTTGGTGAAGGTGGCCATCACGGGCACAGCGTCTTCCAGCGCCTCGCGCGGACCGGAGACCATGGCCGACAGGGTGCCGGACTCGGCGGCGACCGGGTTGCCCGACACCGGGCTGCGCAGATAGGCAATACCGCGCTCCTCGGCGGCCGCGGCCACCCTGGCTGAGGCCTCGATGCTGACGGTGCTGGTCTCGACCAGCACGCTCCCCGACGCCAGCTTCGCCAGCAGCTGGCCGCTCTCCAGCATCAGGCCCAGCAGCGCCCGGTCATCGGGAATCGACACGAACACCAGGCCACAACCTTCCACGGCGGAGGCCAGGTCATCGTGTGCCGTGATGCCGGACTGCTCGGCCAGCGCTGTCCGCTCGGCGCTGAGATCGAACCCCTGTACGGGATAGCCGGCGGCGGCGATCCGCGTCGCCATGGGCAAGCCCAGCTTGCCGAGGCCAATCCAGGCTACCTTGGTGGTGGTTGTCATTGTGACGCCCCTTCTTGTTGGCGTGACTGAAGCTCGGCGTAGATGCGGTGACCGGAGGCTGCCAGCTGGCTGATCCCCTCCTCGACGTCCGCCAGCAGCTTGCCGTGTCGCTTGTGGAACTCTCCCGCCACCATGACGCTGTCGATGTTGGCGAGGCTCGCCTGCATGACCACGGCCGAAACCGGGTCGTTGACCGGCTGCATGTTCAGCCCGCTGCTGTCGAGCAGCACGATGTCGGCCTGCTTGCCCGGCGTCAGGCTGCCGATGCGCTCCTCGAGTCCGAGGGCGCGGGCACCATCGAGGGTGATCCACTGAAGCGCCTCGCGGGTGCGGATGGTCGAGGTGTCGGGAATGGTGCCCTGCTCGCGCCGCGAGACATCGTTGTCCAGCGAGCGCTGCATGCCCAGCGCCATCCGCGCCACCGTGAACATGTCCCCGGAGATCACCGATTCGAGATCCACCCCCAGGGAGACGACGCCGCCGTGTCGGCGAACGTGGCCGGTGATCGGGAATCCGTGCCCCTGGGTCATCTCGTTCTCGGGCGCGATGGAGAAGGTCACCCCCTTCTCGCAGAACCTGGCCAGTTGTCCGTCATCCAGGCTCTGCCCGTGCACGATGTTGATGTCCGGCCCCAGGAGTCCCTGCTCCTCGATCACATCCCAGCCACCGGGGGTAACCGCCTTGCCGCCGCCCTGGTGCATCGAGGCCACCAGACCGAACTCCTTGGCCAGTTTGAAATCGTGCAGGGTGACATCGAGGGTGGAGTAGTGCGGCCCGAGGATCGCCAGGCCTAGGGTCACGCGCCCCTCGCGCTCGCCCAATGAGCCGGCGAGCAGCCGCTCGACCTCGCCGCGGGGATGGGGAATCTCGCTGAAGTGCGGCTGGCCCGGCTTGGGGTCCGGCTTGGGCGAGCCATGGAAGAACAGTGCCCGGATACCGGACTCCTCGAGCCCGCGAATCGCCGCATCGGTATGCTCGGGCGTGGGGTTGTTATGGCACCAGTCACCCAGGGTGGTGGTACCGCAGTTGAGCTGGTTGAGCGCGCCCATCCGGGTGGCGATATGGATGTCATCAGGGCTGAACAGGGTCGCCAGCCCGCGATGCACATGGCCGAAGTACTCGAGCAGCGTCCAGTTGGCGGCAACGCCGCGCAGGGCCGTCTGCCAGGTATGCATATGGGCATTGACCAGCCCGGGGATCAGGATGCCACCCTGACAGTCGACCACCTCGGCCCCCTCGGACGGCAGGTCATGGCCAACCGCCAGGATACGATCATCTTCCACCAGTACCTGGCCATCGGCCAGATCGCCGATCTCGGGGTCCATGGTCACTACGGTGGCATGGGTCAGCAGTGTCTTCATGCGTCGGTAACCTCCCTTGAGGTCGGGCGACGGCCTGCATGGGCATCGCTCAAGAGGCGATGGATGCCGTCGGCCTCGATCTCGCGTGGATTCCAGTAGGGATTGCTCGTGGCGATCTGGGTCGCCCGATCGATATCGCTCGCCTGCAGGCCGATGTCGGCCAGGGCCAGGGGGGCCCCCACGGCACGCGCCAGATCATGGAGCCCCCCGGCCGCATCGTCGCTGCCCAGCGCCCGGGCGATGCGGGACATCGCCTCCGGGGCAGCGCCGGCGTTGTAGGCCACGGCGTGGGGCAGCACGATGGTATGGGTCTCGGCATGGGGCAGGTCGAAGGAGCCACCCAGGGTGTGGCAGAGCTTGTGATGCAGCGACATCCCGACGGAGCCGAGGCAGGCACCGCACAACCAGGCGCCATAAAGGGCATCCGAGCGCGCGGTCTGGTTGGCCGGTTCCTGGGCGATCCGCGGCAGGCTGCGCGACAGGGCCGCGATGCCCTCCTCCGCCATCAGCGAGACCACCGGGTTGCGGTCCTTGGCGTAGAGCGCCTCCACCGCATGGGCGATGGCATTGATGCCACTGGTACCGGACATGCCGACCGGCAGACCCAACGTCAGCTCAACGTCATAGATCACCACCTCGGGCAGTACCTCAAGGGTGCGCTGGGTCGTCTTGAGGCCGTCCCGGGTTTCCCCGAGGATCGGCGTCATCTCGGAGCCCGCATAGGTCGTGGGGATCGCCACCTGGGGCAGGCCGGTCCGCAGGGCGATGGCCTTGCCGAGCCCGATGGTGGAACCGCCGCCGATGGCCACGGTGCAGTCCGCCTCGAGTTCTTCCAGGTGGCGCATCGCCGCGTCGGTCACCTCGACAGGGGTGTGCATCCTGGCCTCGGCGAAGAGGCCGGCGCCGAGCTCGCCCAGCTGGGCGAGCACCTCGCGGGCCTGGCCTGCCTGCTCGAGCGTTGCCAGGACGAGTGCCCGGTGGCAGCCCAGCTCACGGACCTCGTCGGCGAGTCGGGACAGGGTTCCCTGGCCGAAGATGACGCGAGACGGCAAGCCATTGTAAATAAAGGGCATCATGGTGGTGTCCTCGTGATTGCGTGGGAAGGTCAGGCGCGGGACGCATTGCCCCGTCAGGCCGAGGCCGCGGGGACAGGCCCGCTGGCATCCGTGACGTACTGCCCGGTGATGGCCTGAACCAGCTTGTCCTCGGAGACCGCATCGCCGTCGAATTCCGCCGTCACCCGGCCGTCATACATCGCGATGATCCGGTTGCTGACGCCCAGCACCTCGGGCATTTCCGAGGAGATCACCAGCACCGCATAGCCCGACCGGGCCAGCTCCTTGATCAGTGCGTGGATCTCGGCCTTGGAGCCCACATCGATACCGCGGGTCGGCTCGTCCAGGATCAGCAGCTTGGGATGGGTATGCAGCCACTTGCCGATGACGATCTTCTGCTGGTTGCCGCCGCTGAGGTTGCCGACCTTCTGTCGCCAGCTGGGCGTCTTGATCTTCATCGCTTGCTGATACTTGTCGTAGACGACCTTCTCTTCCCCGGTCTTCATGAAGCCCATGGAGGAGACAGAGCCAAGTGCCGAGAGGGTCATGTTGTCGCGACAGTTCATGCCGAGAATCAGGCCCTGGTCCTTGCGATCCTCCGGAACCAGGGCGATCCCCTCGAGCACTGCATCGTGGCTGGAGCGGATCGATTCGACCTTGCCGTCGAGCAGGATCTCGCCCCCCGAAGGCTTTCGTAGGCCAAAGATGGTCTCGGCGACTTCCGAACGCCCGGCCCCCACCAGGCCGTACATGCCGACGATCTCGCCCTTGCGGACATTGAAGCTGACATCCTCGAAGACCCCATTGACCGTGAGGTTGCGCAACTCGAGCATGTTCTCGCCGAAATCCTTCGGCTTGCTGGCATGATCGAGCTCGAGGGTCCTGCCGATCATCAGCTTGGTGACCTCATCCTCGCTGGTGTCGGCCGTATTCAGGGTCCCGTTGTACTCGCCGTCACGCAGGACCGAGATGCGCTGGGAGAGGTGGAAGATCTCGTCCATGCGATGCGAGATATAGACAATCCCGACCCCCTGCTCCTGGAGGTTGCGGATGATGTCGTAGAGCACCGGCTTCTCGTGATCGGTCAGTGATGCCGTCGGCTCGTCGAAGACCACGATCCGGGGCGTGAAGACCAGGGCCCGGGCGATCTCCACCATCTGCTTCTTGGCGATGGAGAGGTTGCTGACCATGTCGCGGGAGCTGAAGGTGCACTTGAGCCGCTCGAGTATCTCGGTGCTGTCGGCATGCAGCTTCTTCCAGTCGACGCGGTTGCCCCATTTCAGCGGCAGGCTGCCCAGGAAGATGTTCTCCGCCACCGACATCTCGGGGACCAGCGACTGCTCCTGGTGAATCAGCACGATGCCGCTCTTCTTGGCCTGCTTGGGGTTCTCGAAGGACTTCTCCTCGCCCGCGAGGATGATCTTCCCCCCGTTGGGCTGATGCTTGCCGGCCAACACCTTCATCAGGGTGGACTTGCCGGCGCCGTTCTCGCCCAGCAGGGCATGGACCTCGCCCGCCCTGACGTCGAAGCTGACCTGGTTCAGGGCCACCACACCCGGAAACTTCTTGGTGATATCGATCAATGACAGTACGGGGCTCGAGGAATCCGCAGCTTGAGGGGGATTCCGGTTCATGGCTGCAGTGCTCATATGCTGACTCCCTTGCTGGCATGGACGTTGAGCCGCTGGTCGATGATCAGCACTGAAATCAGGATGACGCCGAGAATGACCAGCACGTAGAAGGCCGGCACCTGCATCAGGTTCATGCCGTTGCGCAGGATGCCGATGGCCAGCACGCCGCCCAGGGTGCCGGTGATGCTGCCGAACCCGCCGGTCAGCTTGGTGCCGCCGAGCACCACGGCCGTAATGGTCCAGAGCTCGTAGTCACGACCCAGGTTCGGCGTGGCAGCCCCCATCTGGGTCGCCAGCAGCACACCGGCGAGGGCGGCGAAGAAACCCACGATGATGAAGTTGATCATCATGTGACGGCCGATGCGGATGCCCGCATCGAGCGCGGCCTCGGGATTGCCCCCCACGGCAAAGGTATTGCGACCATGGCCGGTCTTCTTCAGCACCAGGTGCATCACTAGGGTGCAGATGAGGAAGATGATGGCGAGCACGGGGATCGGCCCGATCGAGCTGGTCCCGAAGTCGGAGAAGGCGAAATTGGTAGCGTAGAAGGACTGCTCTTCGGTGTAGACGAAGATGAGGCCGCGGACACCGATCATGGCCCCCAGGGTCACGATGAAGGCATTGACGCCGGTCTTCCAGACGATCAGGCCATTGATGGCGCCCAGGACAAGGCCCGATGTCAGAGCGGCGATGACGGCGATGGTGATGCCATAATCCTGGAGGCCGACCGACAACGATGCCGCGAGCCCCAGGACGGCGCCCACCGAGAGGTCGATGTTGCCGTTGATCATCACGTAGGTCATGCCCAGGGCAATCAGTCCGATGGTCGAGGTCTGGACCAGGATGTTGCTCAGGTTCCCGATCGAGAGAAAGTACTCCGACATGAAGCTGAAGAAGACGGTAATGACGATGACAAACACCCAGATCGGCTGGATGACGCCACTGCCCTTTAGAAAATCCTTCATGTTAATCATGTTGATCACCAGGTTCAGGAGTGAGTCGTGAACAGACGCTTGCGTTTGTTGGCAAGGTCCAGCCACACCGCCAGGATGATGATCACCCAGGTGACGAGCCATTGGGTGTAATAGGGATACCCCAAAAGCAGCAGGCCATTCTGGATGAAGCCAAGAATCAATACCCCGATGATTGTTTTCCAGATACTCCCTGCTCCACCCAAAAGGCTGGTTCCCCCCAGGATGATTCCGGCCAGCACCAGCAATTCGTAGCCCTGCCCGACGTTATTCTGGGAACCCATGACCCGCGAGCCCAGCACCAGGGCGGCACACGCCACGCAGAAGGCCGAGATCAGATAGGTACTGAATACGCACCAGTTCTTGCGGATACCGGAATACACGGCAGCGGCCGGGTTGCCGCCGACGGCAAAGATACGCCGACCATAGCTGGTATAGGACATGACGACCTGCACGATGACCGCCAGGACGGCAAAGAGGATCACCGGGACCGCGATACCCAGCACATAGCCTCGCCCGAAAAAGGCGAACCAGGTGTCGCTCTGGTTGGCGATATCGACGTTCTTCCCGCCACTATAGATCAGCACCAGCCCCTGGATCGCCGACAGCATCGCCAGGGTGACGATCAGTGAATTCAACCTCATGAAGCCGATAAGGAAGCCGTTGACGGCCCCGATCAGCAGCGTGAAGACGAACATCAGGATGATGGCCCCAGCCGGCCCAATCTTGTCGTGCAAATCGACGACCAGCACCGTCGAGAAGGAGAGCATCGATCCGACGGAAAGATCCAGGTTACCGCCGATGATGACCACCGTGACGCCCACGGCAATGATACCGATGATCGAGGCCTGGCGGACCACTGTCATGATGTTTGACTGGGAGAGAAACTGTTCGGAGAACAGCGAGAACGCAAACATGCAGATTAGGAAGAAGACCAGGATGCCCTGAGCGGAAAGAAAGTTCAGGAGACCTGTCTTATACTTCTTATTCAGCATGATGGCTTGTTTACCTTGTTCTACAGAAGCCATGATACTCACCTATATTGGCGCTACTGACTGAAGGCCAGGACGTCTCCGTTGCCCTCGACGCCCCGTTTGCATGCCCTGAGACATGCCAACGATTCGAGGAACATTCTGACCATTCGTCATGACCAATGGAGTGTGGTTTTCGGTATTCCGCGAGGGCCTTCATCGACCGCTACGGAGCCATTGGCCTGGGGAGACGCGGGAATGGCACGAGTTCCCTTCGTGCCCCGAGACTAGTGATATTCAGAAAACGGGCTTGTCGAATTCGGCCAGGTTGTCGGCGGTGATCTTGGGTGTCTCGAAGAAGTTCATCTTCGGCACGTCCTCTCCTGCCAGCACGTCGAGGGCGGTCTGTAGGGCCGCTTCGGCGTCATCGACCGGTGACTGGTAGATGGAGCCGTAGTACTCGCCACGTTCGATGGCTTCGTAGCCCACGGCGAAGTTGGTGGCACCGATGAACACGATCTCTGCGGCGCGGTCAGCGCTCTTGGCGGCATTCAGGGCACCGACACCCATGTTGTCATCCCCGGCATAGACGCCGTCGATGTCATCATATTTGGTGAGGAAGTTCTCCATGACCCGTTGCGCCTTCTCGCGGTTCCAGTCAGCGGGCTGGGTCTCCACGAGTTCGACCCCGGGGCACGCCTCGGCCAGACGCTCCTCGAAGCCCTGGGCACGCTCCATGGCCGTCGTGTACCCCGGCTGTCCGGCGACCTGAACGATCTGACCTTCACCAGCGAGGGCGTCACACATCATCTCGGCAGAAGAGCGCCCCTGCTGGACATTATCCGGGCCCGAGAAGGCCGCAATATAGTCGAGGCCCGCCTCGGCGATCTTGGAGTTGGTCACCACGACAGGAATGCCGGCCTTGTGGGCCTGGCGGATGGCCGGGATCACCGCCTGACCGTTGGTCGGCCAGATGATGATGGCATCGACACGCTGCTGGATGAGGTTGCGCACCTGGCCGATCTGACGGGCCACATCGCCGCCGGCATCGAGAACGACGACCTCCACGTTGTCCAGCTCGTCGGCGGCCTCTTCGAAGGCGCTTTCATAGGTCGTCTGGTAGCTGTCGACTCCGACATTGTTCTGGGTGATGCCGATCCGGTAGGACTCCTCGGCCTGGGCAAGGCCCGCGGAGAGAATCATGACACTGGTCGCTAGCGCTGTTTTGTAGAACATGTTGTCACCTGCTTTGTTTTAGTTGCTCTCACCGACTCGCCGGAGGGGCTTGTCAGGGTCAGGGGAGCTTAGTGCCACGGCTTGATTCACCGCAACGCGACCATCCTGGCGAAATAACCAATCTGGCTATTTTGTCGTCCTGCTTCGGCCGATAACGGGGCAAGACCAGTGAGAAAGCGTCGTTTTTTCCTGCTAACTCACTGACATGAAAAGAGGAAGTCGTGAGACAACTATTACTGAGGAATTCCGTGATCGGGGGACAGCTGCCGTGCATACGCAAGGCGCCCCGCCTGTGACTCGCAGGCGGGGCGCCTTGCTTTCACTCCCTGTGAAGAGCCGGGAGCGGGAGGGAG
>NZ_CABVOU010000026.1 GCF_902500215.1 Halomonas lysinitropha | reverse complement strand
CCGACAAGCGCCCACATGAATTACCTGATCGATTGTTAAAGAGCGGCTCCGGGCTCTCATCGAGAGGGGAGCGTCTCGCGTGCTGTCGTGGCCGGCTCAATGAGCGGCGCCGCCAGCGCCCTGCGAGGAAGGCGTATTCTACGTGATCGGCGGTCGGTGTCAACCTTGCGAAGCGTTCCGAAGAACCGTTCCGGGTGAGCGACGCGCCATCGAAATGGCGACCGATCGAGGCCTCGAAAGACCCTGTCGCGAGAAGGCGTATTTTACCGATGCTGACGTGTTCGTCAAGCGGGAAATTCGCAAACTTCTCGAAAAACCCCAGTAGAAACAACTGCTTTTGCGACATTCACCGCCGGTAACGTGTGCCCGTTGCCGGCAGCGGATGCGTACTCTACGGAACTTCCCGACGCCATGCAAGGGCGTCAGGAAGAAAAATGTCACGGTGATGACAACGCGCGCCTGATGCGGGCGCTCCAGGGCACGCCGGGGTCAGGTTCAGCTGCTGGATGACGAACGCTTGAGCTTGCGCGTCAACGCCATTACCGGCCCGGAGCCAACGTAGGCGCCGAACAGCAGCAGAAGCATCACAGAGGGCTCGATGGAGATCACCACGAAGCCCAGCACGACGGCCAACAGAAAGACGAAAGGCACCGGCCCCTTGAGGTCCACGTCCTTGAAGCTGTAATAGCGGATGTTGCTGACCATGAGCACCCCCGCCGCACCCACCACGAACAGCATCAACAGCTTGTAGCCAAAGGCGTCGGCATCGAAGCTGTGGAAGGTCCAGACACTGGCCGCGACAAGGGCGGCCGCCGAGGGGCTCGGCAGACCAATGAACCACTTCTTGTCGACGCTGCCGATCTGCACGTTGAAGCGCGCCAGGCGGAGTGCGGCGCAGGCCACGTAGAGGAAGGCGACGACCCAGCCGGTCTTGCCGATGTCCTGCAGGATCCAGATGAAGGCCACCAGCCCCGGCGCCACACCGAAGGAGAGCATATCGGAGAGACTGTCATACTCGGCGCCGAAGTCGCTCTGAGTGTTGGTCAGGCGCGCCACCCGACCATCCAGGCCATCCAGCACCATGGCAATGAAGATGGCGACGGAGGCCGTGGTGAAATCCCCGTTCACGGCGGCCACCATGGAGAAGAAGCCGGAGAAAAGGGCGGAAGTGGTAAACAGATTGGGCAGCAGATAGACGCCCTTGCGCCGCACTTTTCGCCCCCCCTCCTCGGCCTCCTCGATGACCTCCGATTCGCGCATGAAGGTGCTGGCCAGATCCTCGTCGTTATGCTGGTCCGGCTCTTGCTCGCTGTGGTGCGAATCCCGACTCATGTGTCTCTTCCATCGGCTTGGGTATCGCCCCATTCTACACACAGAGCGACCGAGGACTCACGGCGGCACCATCAAAGCGGGGATCCTGAACGCAGCGAGGGCGCGGAAATCCGCGCCCTCGCACTAGCCGGAACGGATCGCGGGGATCAGTTCTTCGTCTTGTCGACCAGCTGGTTGGCAGCGATCCACGGCATCATGCCCCGCAGCTTCTCGCCGACCTGCTCGATCGGATGCTCGGCGTTCAGGCGGCGACGCGCGGTCATCGAGGGATAGTTGCTGTTGCCCTCGTTGATGAACATCTTGGCGTACTCGCCGGTCTGGATGCGCTTGAGCGCGTTACGCATGGCCGCGCGGGACTGCTCGTTGATGACCTCGGTGCCGGTCACGTACTCACCATACTCCGCGTTGTTGGAGATGGAGTAGTTCATGTTGGCGATACCGCCTTCATACATCAGGTCGACGATCAGCTTGAGCTCGTGCAGGCACTCGAAGTAGGCCATTTCAGGCTCGTAGCCCGCTTCGGTCAATGTCTCGAAGCCAGCCTTGACCAGCTCCACGGCACCGCCGCAGAGCACGGCCTGCTCGCCGAACAGGTCGGTCTCGGTCTCGTCCTTGAAGGTGGTCTCGATGATGCCGCTGCGACCGCCGCCGATGGCCGCCGCATAGGAGAGCGACAGCTCCTTGGCGTTGCCGGTGGCATCGTGGTGGATGGCGATCAGGTCCGGGATGCCACCGCCACGCACGAACTCCGACCGCACGGTATGGCCAGGGGCCTTGGGCGCGATCATCACCACGTCCAGGTCCTGACGCGGCTCGATCTGGTTGTAGTGGATGTTGAAGCCGTGGGCGAAGGCCAGAGTAGCGCCCTGCGCCAGGTTGGGTGCGATCTGATTCTCGTAGATCGCCTTCTGGTTCTCGTCCGGCGCCAGGATCATCACCACGTCGGCGTTCTTGCTGGCTTCCTCGACAGAGGCAACCTTGAGGCCGGCGGCCTCGGCCTTGGCCGCGGAGGAGGAGCCTTCACGCAGGGCGACGGTGACGTCGACCCCGGACTCCTTGAGGTTGTTGGCGTGGGCATGGCCCTGTGAACCGTAGCCCACGATGGCCACCTTCTTGCCCTGGATGAGGGAAAGATCGCAATCCTTGTCGTAGTAAACGCGCATGGTCGTGCTCCTGATGGAAAATGTTGAATTCGAGGGCGGTCTTGACGGCCACCCGCGCCGTCTGTGGCGGCGCTGGATTCCGATAAAGAGAATTCGTTGCTGCCGGTGGGGACACCTTACGCCAGCTCCCGCGTTGCGTAAAACGCGATATTTGCAATGTCATGGCCCGGAATATGCAATAATGGCGGCATGGACATGCGCCCGCTCAGGCACTTCCTCGCCCTGGCCGAGAGCCTCCACTTCGGCCGCGCCAGCGAGGCCTGCCACGTCAGCCCTTCGACGCTCTCGCGCACGATTCGCCAGCTCGAGGAGAGCCTGGGCGTGCGTCTCTTCGAGCGTGACAATCGCCATGTGGTGCTGACCCGCCAGGGTCGCAGCTTCCAGACCTATGCCCGGGACGCGCTGGAGGAGTGGGAACGGCTGCGCCAGTCGCTGATGAGCGAAGCGCGTACGCTCACCGGCGAGATCAGCATCTACTGCTCGGTGACCGCCAGCTACAGCTTCCTCTACGAGCTACTCAGCGAATTTCGCACCCGCCATCCCGGCATCGAACTCAAGCTGCACACCGGAGACCCGGCCCAGTCCCTGCCCCGGGTGCTGGCCGGCAACGAGGACATGGCGATCACCCCGCGGCCGCGCCAGGCCCCGGATGCCCTGGCCTTCAAGTCGCTGACCCGCTCGCCGCTGGTGTTCATCGCGCCCCACGCGACCCACGACTGGATTCCCACCACGCCCGAATCCCCTTCCGCCGAGCAGTGGCGCGAGGTGCCGATGATCCTCTCCGAGGCCGGCCTGTCGCGCCAGTACAGCAACACCTGGTTCCGGGCACTGGGCGTGGCACCCCGGATCTATGCCCAGGTGGCGGGCCACGAGGCGATCGTCAGCATGGTGGGGCTAGGGTTTGGCGTCGGCGTGGTACCGCGCATCGTGCTCGACACCAGCCCCCTGGCAGAGCGGGTGAGGGTTCTCCCGGTCAAGCCGGAACTGCCCCACTACGATGTCGGGCTCTGCGTGCTCGAGCGCCGCCTGAAGAGCCCGCTGATCGCCGCCCTCTGGGACGAGGTGGTGGAGCGCTGAGCACCGAATCACGAAGGCCGCCCATTGGGGCGGCCTTTGCGGTACGGCAGATGGCTCTCGTGCAGGAAGGGCTACAGAGACAGTACCTTGTCGCCGCGGGCAATCCCCGACACCCCGGTGCGCGCCACTTCGAGAATGCCCACTGGCGCCATGGCCTGCAGGAAGGCATCCAGCTTGCCGGCGTCGCCGGTGATCTGCACCGTGTAGAGGCTCGGCGTCACGTCGACGATCTGCGCGCGGAAGATGTCCACGGTGCGCTTGACCTCGTCGCGGGCGGCCCCCAGCGCCTTGACCTTGACCATCATCAGCTCGCGCTCGATGTGGTTGCCCTCGGTCAGGTCCACCAGCTTGACCACGTCGATCAGCTTGTTGAGGTGCTTGGTGATCTGCTCGATCACCCGGTCGTCCCCCACGGTGGTCACGGTCAACCGCGACAGGCTCGGGTCCTCGGTGGGCGCCACGTTCAGCGTTTCGATGTTGAAGTTGCGCTGTGAGAACAGCCCCACCACGCGTGACAGGGCGCCCGGTTCGTTTTCCATCAGAATCGAGATGATATGGCGCATCAGGTCCGCTCCGTCTTGGAAAGCAGCATGTCACGCATGGAGCCCAGGGGCACCTGCATCGGATAGACGTGCTCGTGCGGGTCGACGAGAACGTCGAGGAACACCAGCTCGTGCGTGTCGGCAAAGGTGCGTTCCAGTGCCGGCTCGAGATCCGCCAGTGTCTCCACCCGCAGCGCGGTGAAGCCATATGCTCCGATCAACTGCTGGAAGTCAGGCAACGATTCCATGTAGGAGTGCGCATGGCGAGACTTGTAGTTGAGGTCCTGCCATTGGCGCACCATACCCAGCGAGCCGTTGTTGAGATTGATGATCTTCACGCCGCCACCGAACTGCTTACAGGTCGATAGCTCCTGCATCATCATCTGGAAACTGCCCTCGCCGGTGATGCAGATCACCTGCTCCTCCGGGAAGTTGTGCTTGATGCCCATGGCCGCCGGAAAACCGAAGCCCATGGTGCCCAGTCCACCGGAGGTGATGAAGCGATTGGGCTTGTCGAACTTGTAGTACTGGGCCGCGAACATCTGGTGCTGCCCCACGTCGGTGGTCACGTAGGCTTCGCCGCGGGTCACCCGGCACAGCGCCTCGATCACTTCCTGGGGCTTGATCGCCTCGCCGGGCCGTGAAGGCTCGTAAAGCTTGTCGCGGCGCTCCTCGCGCCAGCCGTCGATCTGCTTCCACCAATCGGCCAGGGCCTCGGGATTGGCGATCTCATTGCCCTGAACCATGCTGATCATTTCGTTGATCACGCTGCCCGCCGGACCGACGATGGGCACATCCGCCCGCACTGTCTTGGAGACGGAGCTCGGGTCGATATCCACATGAATGATCTTGGCGGTAGGGCAGAACTTCGAGGTGTTATTGGTGACACGGTCGTCGAAGCGCGCACCGATCGCGATGATCAGGTCGGCATGGTGCATGGCCATGTTCGACTCATAGGAGCCGTGCATGCCCAGCCAACCCAGGCACTGTCGGTCGCTCTGCGGGTAGGAACCGATGCCCATGAGGGTGGTGGTAATGGGATAACCCAGCCGCCGGACCAGGTCGGTCAGTCCCTCGCTGGCGTTGCCGGTGACCACGCCGCCGCCAGTGTAGAAGACCGGGCGCCGGGCCTTGAGCATCAGCTCGACGGCCTTCTTGATCTGGCCAGTGTGGCCGCGGGTGACCGGATTGTACGAGCGCATCTTGACCTTCTTCGGGTAGACGTACTCGTAGCGCTCGGTGGGGGCGGTCATGTCCTTGGGGATGTCCACCACCACCGGCCCGGGCCTCCCGGTCGCGGCGAGGTAGTAGGCCTTCTTGAGGACTTCCGGAATCTCGGTCGGGTGTCGGATCGCGAAGCTGTGCTTCACGATAGGGCGCGTCACACCGACGATGTCGGTTTCCTGGAAGGCATCATCGCCGATCAGGTGGCTCATTACCTGGCCACACAGCACCACCATCGGGATCGAATCCATGTAGGCGGTGGCGATCCCGGTGACGGCGTTGGTGGCCCCGGGGCCAGAGGTCACCAGCACCGTGCCAGGCTTGCCGGAAGCCCGGGCGTAGCCATCGGCGGCGTGGGTAGCCGCCTGTTCATGGCGCACCAGAATGTGCTTGACCTTGTCCTGGCGAAACAGCGCATCGTAGATGTGCAGCGCCGCGCCACCGGGATACCCATAGATATATTCGACGCCCTCATCCTGAAGGAAGCGGGCAATCATGTCTGCGCCGGAAAGCAGTTCCACTGATGTATCTCCCCTGGAGGTCTCGAGTGCGATCCGCGCCCACCCTGTGGACACGAAGTCGAGTGCGGCGGTATGCCGCTGCCGGCCGTGCCGGCACCTGATGCCAAACCCTGGCAATGGGCCCTGTTGGGGCCTGCACTCTCATTGCGGCAGTTCACCGCGTCGGGGGCGTTGGCCGGAAGCGGCGGTTAGCCGTATTCCGGTAGTCCTTCGGCGGGTAGAGGCGCTCGGCCCACCCTTCGCGCGGTAATGGGGGATTGCCCGCTAGCGTCCGCGCCCGTATCAGGAAGGCTCAAGATTCCATTAGCGCCGCGAAAGTGTCAACCGCGAAAACGGCATGGGTAGCCCATGACCCGTCATTCGGCAAGGTGGACGTGTCACTCCGCGCATCAGGGGTGGCCACCACAAAAAAACCCGCCCACTCACGAGGAGGGGCGGGCAAGAGGGTTACAGGACGCGCGACACGCTTCCGACCTCAGCTCTGGAACACCAGACGGTCGCCTTCCGCTTCCACATGGATGACGTCGTCCGGCGAGAACTTGCCGGCCAGCAGGTCCTGAGCCAGCGGGTTCTCGATACGGCTCTGGATCGCGCGCTTGAGCGGCCGGGCGCCGTACACCGGATCGAAGCCCGCCTCTGCCAGCAGGGTCAGCGCCGCCTCGCTGATCTCGAGGCGCAGATCGTGCTCGGCGAGCCGCCCGCGCAGGCGGTCGAGCTGGATCTCGGCGATGGCCTGGATCTGAGCCTGACCGAGGGCGTGGAAGACCACCACTTCGTCGATGCGGTTGATCAGCTCCGGGCGGAAGTGATCGCCGACCACCGCCATCACCATCTCCTTCATCTGCTCATAGTCCGAGTCGTCGCCCCCCATGCGCTGGATGATGTCCGAGCCCATGTTGGAGGTCATCACGATCACGGTGTTGCGGAAGTCCACGGTGCGCCCCTGGCCATCGGTAAGGCGACCGTCCTCCAGTACCTGCAGCAGGATGTTGAAGACATCGGCGTGGGCCTTCTCCACCTCGTCGAGCAGCAGCACCGAGTAGGGCTTGCGGCGCACCGCCTCGGTCAGATAGCCGCCCTCCTCGTAGCCGACGTAGCCGGGAGGCGCACCGATCAGGCGTGCCACGGAGTGCTTCTCCATGAACTCCGACATGTCGATGCGCACCATCGCCTCCTCGGTATCGAAGAGGAAGTTGGCCAGCGACTTGCAGAGCTCCGTCTTGCCCACCCCGGTCGGGCCGAGGAACAGGAAGGAGCCGTTGGGCCGGTTGGGATCGGCCAGCCCGGCGCGGGAACGGCGCACGGCGTTGGCCACGGCGGTCACCGCCTCGTCCTGGCCGATCACCCGCTCGTGCAGCGCTTCCTCCATGCGCAGCAGCTTGTCGCGCTCGCCCTCGAGCATCTTGGCCACCGGGATGCCGGTCCAGCGCGAGACCACCTCGGCAATCTCCTCCTCGGTGACGTTGGAGCGCAGCAGGGTGTGCTTGGAGGTATCAGCCTCCGCCTCGCTGGACTCGGCGATCTTCTTCTCCAGCGCCGGAATCACCCCGTACTGGATCTCCGACATCCGCGCCAGGTCACCCTGGCGCTTGGCCTGCTCCAGCTCGATGCGGGCCTTGTCGAGCTCCTCCTTGAACTGCCCCGCCCCCTGAATGCTGGCCTTCTCGGCCTTCCAGATCTCGTCGAGGTCGGCATACTCGCGCTCGAGTTCACCGATCTGCTCCTCCAGGCTCTCGAGGCGCTTCTTCGAGGCCTCGTCGGTCTCCTTCTTGAGGTGCTCGCGCTCCATCTTCAGCTGGATCAGCCGGCGGTCGAGGCGGTCCATCTCCTCGGGCTTGGAGTCGAGCTCCATGCGGATGCGCGACGACGCCTCGTCGATTAGGTCGATCGCCTTGTCGGGCAGCTGGCGATCGGTGATGTAGCGGGTCGAGAGCTTGGCCGCGGCGATGATCGCGCCGTCGGTGATGTCGACCTTGTGGTGCACCTCGTAGCGCTCCTTGAGGCCACGCAGGATCGCCACGGTGTCCTCCTCGGTGGGCTCATCCACCAGCACCTTCTGGAAGCGGCGTTCCAGGGCGGCGTCCTTCTCGATGTACTTACGGTACTCGTCGAGGGTGGTGGCGCCCACGCAGTGCAGCTCGCCGCGGGCCAGCGCCGGCTTCAACATATTGCCGGCATCCATGGAGCCCTCGGCCTTGCCGGCGCCGACCATGGTGTGCAGCTCGTCGATGAACAGGATCACCCGGCCCTCCTCCTGGGCCAGCTCCTTGAGCACCGACTTGAGGCGCTCCTCGAACTCGCCGCGGAACTTGGCCCCGGCCAGCAGCGCGCCCATGTCCAGCGACAGCACGCGCTTGTCCTTAAGCCCCTCCGGCACCTCGCCATCGACGATGCGCTGAGCCAGGCCCTCGACGATGGCGGTCTTGCCCACGCCGGGCTCGCCGATCAACACCGGGTTGTTCTTGGTGCGGCGCTGCAGCACCTGGATGGTGCGGCGGATCTCGTCGTCGCGACCGATCACCGGATCGATCTTGCCGCTGGCGGCCCGCTCGTTGAGGTCCAGGGTGTACTTGTCCAGCGCCTCGCGCTGATCCTCGGCGTTGGGGTCGTCGACCTTCTCGCCGCCCCGGACGCTCTCGACCGCGGTTTCCAGCGTCTGGCGAGTAACCCCGGCCTGCTTGAGCAGCTTGCTCACCGCATGGCCCATCTCCAGCGCAGCCAGCAGTACCAGTTCGCTGGCGATGTACTGGTCGCCGCGCTTCTGGGCCTCGCGGTCGGTGAGGTTGAACAGCTTGATCAGATCGCGGGAGGGCTGCACCTCGCCATCGAAATTGGCGACCTTGGGCAGGTCGTCGAGGTGGCTCGCCAGGCCATCGCGCAGCCGCGCGGCGTCACCACCGGCCTTCTGCACCAGCGCCTTAACGCCGGTATCGGTGGCATCCAGCAGCGCCAGCAGCAGATGGCCGGGCTCCAGCTGATTGTGGCCACGGCCCACAGCCAAGGACTGGGCATCCGCCACGGCACTCTGTAGACGGGCGGTGAACTTGTCGAATCGCATGCATTTTCCTCCATCGGGGTGACGGCGCGGTTGGACGCACCGTTTGGCCCTGTCAATGTGTCTTGACGTTATCAATGGAGTCAGCGTGGCCGGCTTTCAAGTCGGCAGGCAGGGAAAGGCGGGGCGGGTTGATGTAGATCAAGCGGCCAAGCGGCCAAGCGGCCAAGCGGCCAAGCGGCCAAGCGGCCAAGCGGCCAAGCGGCCAAGCGGCCAAGCGGCCAAGCGGCCAAGCGGCCAAGCCAGGATAGCTCGATAGCACAGGGAGCAAGCCAAGGGGTTCCTTGGCGCTTGTAGCTCGGCGCTCGGCGCTCGGCGCTATCTCAACCAGATCACGCTGGCCATGCGGCCGGTCTTGCCGTCGTCGCGGCGGTAGGAGTAGAAGCGGGATTCGCAGGCGGTGCAGAAATGACCCCCGCTGATGTGCGAGACGCCAAGGCGCTCGAGGCGCAGGCGGGCCAGCTTGTAGAGATCGCCCATGTAGTGGCCAAGCCGGTAGGGGCTAGGATCGAAGGCCGCCTCGGTTTCCGGGTGCACGCCAACGAAGGCCTGCTGCACCTCGGGGCCCACCTCGAACTGGGCGTTGGAGATCGCCGGGCCCAGCCAGGCCATCAGCGCTTCCGGCGGCCGCCCCATTGGGCGGTGGGCCTGATGCCGGTGCAGTTCGTGCGCGACAAGCACCACTGGGTGCCGCAGCCGGGCGAGACCGAGCCCGATGTGGAGCCGG
>NZ_CABVOU010000025.1 GCF_902500215.1 Halomonas lysinitropha | reverse complement strand
GTCGTCCAACAGTTCACCGACGTGGTCGATCTCGGCGTACTGGGTCAGCGTGACCTTTCCCTCGTTGCCTTCGGTGTTGTCCACGCTGATGCGGAAGATGTCCGTCACCACCGAGTCCACATTGGTCTGGCCGACGATGTCGTCACCATCCATCACCAGTGTAATGGCATTGCTGTCGCTGGTCAGTGCTGTGTCCGTCAGCCCTTGACCGATCGACAGACTGTAAACCAGGCTCGCCACGGTGCCATCATCATCGGCCCCCATGTCCTGGGTCAGCCCGAACAGGCCCGAGAAATCACCGCTGACCGTATCCTGGCCTTCCACCTCCGTCGTGGCCGGGTCATCC
>NZ_CABVOU010000024.1 GCF_902500215.1 Halomonas lysinitropha | reverse complement strand
CGGCCATTGGTCGGGGTTTCGTCGTTGCGGGGGTCTCCCCATGGAGAGTCCCGGAGTGCCGGCCAAGTCATCGTCAGGCCCCTATCCCGAAAAAACCCCGAGTTCACTAGAGCTCGGGGTTTTTTCATGGGCGGAAAGAAACCCGAGTCCATCAGAGCTCGGGTTGTTTGCGCCGGTGTCCTTCCTGGCCCTGGTTAGCGACACAGGCTCTCGAGGGCCTCGATAAGGCTGTCCATCTCGTCGTCGGTGCCGATGGAGATTCGCAGGTGATCGCGCAGCACCTCGGTATTGAAGTGGCGTACCAGGACGCCGCGTTCGCGCAGGCCCACGAAGAGCTGGGCGGCATCGAAGTCCGGGTGGCTGACCAGCACGAAGTTGGTCTGCGAGGGCAGCACCTGGAAGCCCAGGGTCTCGAGTCTATCCCGCGTACGCTCGCGTGTCGTGATGACCGCCTCGCGACTGGCCTCGAAGTGCTCGCGGTCCGCCAGGGAGGCGATGCCCAGGGCGCTGGCCAGGCTGTCGACGGGATAGGAGTTGAAGGAGTCCTTGATCCGCTCCAGCCCTTCGACCAGTTCGCGGGAGCCCACCGCATAGCCGAGCCTAAGACCGGCAAGGCTACGCGATTTCGAGAAGGTGCCGGTGACCAGCAGGTTGGGGAAGCGCTCGACCAGCGGTACGGCACTCTCCCCGCCGAAGTCCACGTAGGCCTCGTCGACCAGCACCACCGAATCAGTGACCCGTTCGAGAAGGCCGGCGATGGCCTCGCGGCCATGGCCATGGCCGGTGGGGGCGTTGGGGTTGGCAAAGATCACCCCGCCGACATCCTGGCCGAAGGCGTCGAGATCGACGCGCCACTGGGCGTCGAGGGGATGCGTGCGGCGCTCGATCCCGTAAAGCCGGCAATAGACCGGATAGAAGCTGTAGGAGATGCTCGGCATCTCCAGCGGGCGTGCCTGGCGGAAGAAAGCCTGGAAGGCCAAGGCGAGTACTTCGTCGGAACCGTTGCCGACGAATACCTGTTCGGCCGTGACTCCGAGCTCTTCGGCCAGTGCCTCGCGCAGCGCGTTGGATTGCGGATCCGGATAGCGACGCAGGTGATCGGCGGGGAAATCACGCAGAGCGGCTTCGACGCCGGGAGCTGGCGGGTAGGGATTCTCGTTGGTGTTCAGCTTGATCAGGCGCTCGCGAGGCTGTTCGCCCGGGACATAGGGGGTCAGCTCGCGAACGGCGGGGCTCCAGAACTTGCTCATGGTCACTCGCTCGGGGGATTGGACTTTGGTCATGGTGACCCGAGCCGCGTGACCGCGCAAGCCGCGGCCATGCTAGTCTCGGGGGCCGCTATCGATCATTCGCTGCCTACGGACCCACGCAATGACCGCCCAAATCCTTGCGACCCTGCTGCCCGTCTTCCTCATCGCCGGCTGCGGGACCCTCTATGGCCGCTTCCGTACGCCGGATATCCGCGGCCTTAACACCCTCAACATGGAACTCTTCGTGCCCATGCTGGTGTTCGCCGTGCTGGCCGATCGCCAGGCGCCGCTGGCGGATTACGCTAACCTGGCCCTGGCGGGGGCCGTGGTGGTGCTGGGTTCGGGACTCGTGCTCTGGCCGGTGGCGAAGTGGCTGAAGCTCGAGACCAAGACCTTCCTTCCACCGATGATGTTCAACAACTCCGGCAACATGGGAGTCCCCCTGCTGGTACTGGCCTTCGGTGAGAAGGCCCTGCCGGCGGCGGTGGTGCTGTTCATCATCGAGATGCTGCTGCACTTCTCGGTGGGGCTCTACATGCTCAACCCGCATACTCCGCTGTGGCGGCTGCTGCGCATGCCCATCGTGCTGGCGAGCCTGGCGGGCCTCACCGTCAACCTGGGCGGCATCCCCCTGCCTGGCTGGTTCCTGGAGGCGTTGCACATGCTGGGCGGGGTCTGCATTCCGTTGATGCTCTTCGCCCTGGGCGTCAGGATGCTGGATATCGATTTTGGTGACTGGAAGACGGGCCTGCTCGGGGCGGTGCTCTGTCCGCTTTCCGGCCTGGTGCTGGCCGTGCCGCTGATCTGGTGGCTTGAGCTGTCTGGCCTGCAGGCAGCGGCCCTCTGGGTGTTTGCCGCCCTGCCGCCGGCCGTGTTGAATTATCTTGTGGCCGAGCAGTATCGCCAGGAGCCCCACAAGGTGGCTTCGCTGGTGCTGATCGGCAACCTGGGAAGCCTGGTGGTCATGCCGCTGGTGCTGGCATTGATCTTCACCCATGTCTATCCGCTGGCCTGACGCATGGTGGGTGAGGCTGTCCGCTGAGGACGCGAGAGGTTATGCTGTCTTCAGGCTGCCGTGCATCACGGCGTCATGCTCATTGGTTAGGAGGACGCAAATGCAAATCAGGACATTGCTGGCCGGCACCGCACTGGCCGCCCTGTTGGCCGGCTGCGCCGCCGGACCCACCGATCAGGCCGTCGCACCGGAGATGGAAGCGACCACGGCGACCTACCAGGGAACCCTGCCGTGTCGCAACTGCGACGGCATCGACCTGAACGTGACCCTCAACGGCGAGGAGCAGGGGGCCATTGACGAGCGTACTTTCGATCTCGAGGCGTCCTACAGGGGGCACCCCCAGAGTCCCCCGGACGAGAACTACACAGGCAACTGGGAAGTTCTCCAGGGCACCGAGCAGGATTCCTCCGCCACCGTCTACGAGTTGACCCCCGATGGCGAAGGGCAGACCTACTACTTTCTGCGCGTCGATCAGCAGACTCTCGAGCTGATCGATCCCAACCTGCGTCGCTTCCAGAACAGCGAGATGCTGCAGCTCAAGCGTCTGTAAGCGTCTGGGTGCACAGTATCGGGGCGGCCCTAGGGTCGCCCCTTATTGTTGCGGGTATGCCATCGGCACAGGCAGATGGCGACGCAACGATGGCCTCGATCGTGGGAGAGAGTATCGCATGGCCAAAGCGAAGAGCGCCTTTGTCTGCACCGAGTGCGGTGCCGAGTATCGCAAGTGGCAGGGGCAGTGCAGCAGCTGTCAGGAGTGGAACACCCTGAGCGAAGTTCGTCTTTCGGAGGCGCGACCCGGTGCCGCCACGGGCGCCGCCTCGAAAACCGCTCGTGGCGGCTACGCTGGTGACCTCTCCCGCGAGGTGGTCGACCTGGGCAGCGTCGATCTCAGCGAGGTGCCGAGGCTCTCTTCCACCTTCGCCGAGTTTGACCGTGTGCTGGGGGGAGGGCTGGTGCCGGGTTCGGCCGTGCTGCTGGGGGGAAATCCCGGGGCCGGCAAGTCGACGCTGCTGCTGCAGACCGCCTGTAAGCTGGCCCAGTCCCGCCAGGTGATCTACGTCACCGGTGAGGAGTCGCTTTCCCAGGTGGCGATGCGCGCCCATCGCCTGCAACTGCCGGTGCAGGGCCTGAAAATGCTGGCCGAGACCAGTATCGAGACCATCCTTGCTGTCGCCGAGCGCGAGCGGCCCGATATCCTGATCATCGATTCCATCCAGACCATGCATCTGGAGGATATCGCCTCGGCACCCGGTGGCGTCGCTCAGGTGCGCGAGTCCGCCGCGGCCCTGACCCGTTTCGCCAAGCAGAGTAATACCGTATTGCTGTTGGTGGGGCACGTCACCAAGGATGGCACCCTGGCCGGCCCCAAGGTGCTGGAACACATGATCGATGCCTCACTGCTGCTGGAGGGCGGAGCGGATTCGCGCTTTCGCACCCTGCGCGGTCAGAAGAACCGTTTCGGTGCGGTCAACGAGCTCGGCGTGTTCGCCATGCTCGAGCACGGTCTCAAGGAGGTGAAGAACCCCAGCGCCATCTTCCTCTCGCGCAACGAGGAGCAGAGCCCCGGCAGCCTGGTGATGGTGGTCTGGGAGGGCACCCGGCCGATCCTCGTGGAGGTCCAGGCGCTGCTCGACGAGTCGGCGCTGGGCAATCCGCGTCGCGTCGCCGTAGGCCTCGACCAGAACCGCCTGGCCATGCTGCTGGCGGTGCTGCACCGCCATGGAGGACTGTTCACCGGCGACCAGGACGTCTTCCTCAATGTGGTCGGTGGGGTCAAGGTGCTGGAGACCAGCGCCGACCTCGCGGTACTGCTGGCGGTGGTCTCCAGCCTGCAGAACCGGCCGCTCCCCCGCGAGCTGGTGGTGTTCGGCGAGGTGGGGCTTTCCGGCGAGATTCGCCCGGTGCCCAGTGGCCAGGAGCGCATCGTCGAGGCGACCAAGCATGGCTTCAAGCGCGCCATCGTGCCCCGCGGCAATGCGCCCAAGCGCTCACCCGAAGGCATGGAGGTGATCGCCGTGGACAAGCTCGCCGAGGCTCTGGACGCCCTCTAGGCCCTTCGCTCTGATGTAGAATGCGTGTAGTGAATGCCAAGGAGAACGAGATGAGTGCCATCCGCCTGACCCAGTACAGCCACGGCGCCGGCTGCGGCTGCAAGATCGCTCCCGACGTGCTCGACAGCATCCTCGCCAAGGCCAGCCCCGGGGCCCGCCACTCGAAGTTGATCGTCGGCAACCAGGGGCGCGAGGACGCCGCCGTCTACGACCTCGGTGACGGTCGCGGCATGATCGCCACCACCGACTTCTTCATGCCCATCGTCGACGATCCTTTCGACTTCGGCCGCATTGCTGCGATCAATGCCATCAGTGACGTCTATGCCATGGGCGGCAAGCCGGTGCTGGCCCTGGGCATCCTCGGCTGGCCGCTGGACAAGCTCGGCGCTGACGTCGCAGGTGACGTGGTGGCCGGTGCCCAGGCGGTGTGCCGTGAACTGGGCGTGGCGCTGGCCGGCGGCCACTCCATCGATGCCCCGGAGCCGATCTTCGGCCTGGCGGTCAACGGCCTCGTCGACCTCGAGTATCTAAAGCTCAACAAGGGGGCAAAGCCCGGTGACCTGCTGTTCCTCACCAAGCCATTGGGGGTGGGTCTGCTGACCACGGCCGAGAAGCAAGGTCTGATCGAGCCCGGCCATCAGGGCCTGGCGCGGGAGACCATGCTCAAGTCCAATGCCATCGGCATGGAGTTTGCTCGGGTCAAGGGCGTGCATGCCATGACCGACGTTACCGGCTTCGGCCTGGCCGGCCATCTCGCCGAGATCTGCGCGGCCAGTGAAGTGGCCGCCCGGGTCAACTTCCGCCGCCTGCCACGGCTCGCCGAAGCCGAGGCCTATCGCCGCCAGGGCGCAGTGCCCGGCGGCACCCAGCGCAATCGTGAGGCGCTGGGTGCGAGCCTGCCGCAGATGGACGAGGCCCACTGGCAGTGGCTATGCGACCCGCAGACCTCCGGTGGCCTGCTGCTCTCGGTGCACCCCTCCTGGGAAGACGATGTGGAGCGTATCGGCCGTCAGCACGGCATCGAGCTTGTGCCCTTCGGCGAGGTCGTCAAGGCCAGCGGACCCGCGTTGATCGAGGTGCGTGGATGAGTTTGCCGCTGGTCGAGCCCGACCTTGCGCTGCTGCGGGAAGGGCGCGTGCTGATCGATGTCAGGGCGCCGGTGGAGTTCGCCCAGGGCGCCCTGCCCGGGGCGGTCAACCTGCCGCTGATGGACGACGAGGAGCGCCACCTCGTGGGGATAACCTACAAGGCGCATGGCCAGGACGCGGCCATCGCCCTGGGCGAGCGGCTGGTCAGTGGAGGCCTCAAGGCGGCGCGGATCGCCGCCTGGCAGCGGCTTCTCGCGGCGCACCCCGACGCCATCCTCTACTGCTTCCGCGGCGGGTTGCGCTCCCAGCTCGCCCAGCAGTGGCTGGCGGATGCCGGCATCCGGCGTCCCCGCATTCGCGGTGGCTGGAAGGCGATGCGCCAGGCCCTCTGTGCGCGCATCGACGCCGCGGCCGAGCAGCCGCTGCTGGTAGTGGGCGGCCTCACCGGCTGTGCCAAGACGCCGCTGATCCTGGCGCTGGACAATGGCCTCGATCTGGAGGGCTGTGCCCGCCACAAGGGCTCGGCCTTCGGGCGCCACCCGCT
This sequence comes from Halomonas lysinitropha, assembly GCF_902500215.1. Lineage (GTDB taxonomy): Bacteria > Pseudomonadota > Gammaproteobacteria > Pseudomonadales > Halomonadaceae > Halomonas > Halomonas lysinitropha. The sequence continues at coordinate 49,951 of NZ_CABVOU010000024.1, read as the reverse complement.
GCCGGCGCCCAGCCAGATCAACTTCGAGCATGCCATGGGGCGGCGCCTCCTGGACCTGCCCGGGCCGCTGGTGCTGGAGGACGAGTCCCGGCGCATCGGGGCGGCCAACATACCCCTGCGCTTCTGGGAGGCCATGGTGCCGGCGCCGCGGATCCGCATCGAGATGCCGCTGGACTGGCGGCTGGCGCAGATCCGCAAGGACTACATCGACGATCTGTGGGAGATCCATCGGCGACAGTTCGGCGACTGGCTGGGCTGGGCGCTGATGCGCAAGCAGCTCTCCTCGGCCCTGGGCAGGCTGAGGAAGCGCCTGGGCAGCGAACGCCTGGCCCGTCTGCAGCGCCTGCAGGCGCTCGCCTTCCGCGAGCATGAACGGGGCAACCGCCAGGCCCATGAGGCCTGGTTGGCCCCGCTGCTGACCGAATACTACGACCCCCTCTATCGCCACCAGCTGGAGAAGCACCCCGAGCGCCACTTCCTCCACGTCGGCGACTGGGAGAGCTGCCTGCGGGTCGCCAGGGAGTGGTCCGCCGAGGCGGCGAGCAAGGACGGCCGGCCGCAGTCCCAGTCGGCCTGAATTGTCATGCCGCTGCTGTGCTGTGCAGCCATTGGCTGAGCAGGCGGTCGAGGAGCGGGGCCAGCCGGTCGAAGCGCCTCGGGTCGTCGAGCATCGCCGCCCGGTCCTGGGCATGGGGGCTGGTTGGGCTGCCTTCGGGCGGCGCCTGATGGTCGAGCAGGGCCCGCACGCTGTCGGCAGTGGCTTCCAGGTGGCACAGCAGGCCGACCACCCGGCCGTCGTCCCAGGTGAAGCCCTGCAGCGGGCTGGCCTCACTGCGGCCCAGGGCCAGGGCATAGTCGGGCAGGGCGAAGACCTCGCGGTGCCACATGAAGGCCTCGAAGGTGTCGGGCAGGTCGACGGGGCTCAGCGGGGCGAGGTCCACCCGGTGCCAGCCGGTCTCGGCCACGGAGCCGCGGGCCACCACCGCCCCCAGCGCCTCGGCGATCAGTCTGGCGCCGAAGCCGATCCCCAGTAGCGGCTTGTTGCCGTTCAGCGCCTGGAGGATCAGCTTGCGCTCGCCCCTGAGCCAGGGGCACCGTTCGGTTTCGAGGCTGCCCTCGGGGCCGTCGAGCACGATCAGCGCATCGCCATCGGCCAGCCGCGGCGGCAGCTCTCCTGCATCGAGGTGGAAGACGGTGTGACTGTGGCCCATGCTGGCAAGCCAGTCGGCGATGCGGGCCGGTCCCTGGTGGGGGCTGTGCTGGAGAAGATGAACGTGCATGCGGGCCTCGCCTTGATGGTATGCCGAGTGACGGACGGGACGGAGCGCAAGGGTACATGAAGCCGGAGCTGCGGGAACAGATACTGACCATCCTGGCCGAGATCCCGTCCGGCCGGGTGACCACCTATGGACGCATCGCCGCGATGACCGAGGGTGCCACGCCGCGCCTGGTGGCCCGGGCGCTGCGCGAGTTGCCCGCCGGCCACGACCTGCCCTGGTTCCGGGTCATTACCGCCTCGCGCAAGCTGGCCGACCATCCCTGTGCCGCCGAGCAGCGCGAGCGTCTGGCCGCCGAGGGCGTGCTCTTCGATCCCCGTGGGCGGGTGGCGGCCGAACGCCTCTGGCCCTGAGACAACGCAACCCAAAGGAGACTCCATGAGCGGCTTCTTCCAACGCCTGCAGCAGCTCGATCCGCGTCGCCAGCAGGCCTTCATGGCGGCGCTCTGCGAGCGCCTGCTGCCCAACTACGGCCTCTATGCCGAGACCACCGGCCAGGGCGACCCGCATGGCATCAGGGTGATCCTGGACCTGGTCTGGGAGCAGCTGGGGGTGAGGGAGGCGCGCATCGACTTCGACCGCCAGGCCGAGAAGCTCGCCGAGCTGGAGCCGCCCGCCGAGGACGACAGCTTCGGCGCTCGGCGGGCGCTAGAGACGGTGGTGGCACTCTCGGCGATCCTCGACACCTTGCGTGGTGAGGCCTCGGAGGCGGTGCTGGAGGTTAGCCGTGTTTCGCGCAGTGGGGTGCGCGCCTTCATCGAGCTCACCGAGGGTGAGGATGACGCCACGCGGCTGGACGAGCTGGTTCGCCGTCATCCGCTGATGGCGGACGAGAACGATTTCCAGGACGCCGTGCTGGAGGCCGTTGAGACAGGGCCATTGAATCGCGAGACCCTCAGGTCGCTGCGCCGGCTGGGGCGCAACGACGGTGTCAGCAACCTGGGGCTTTCCGCCGACTGAGTCGGCGGTACAGGCTCGGGACTAGAGCCGCATCTCGATGCCCCGCTCGGCCATGTAGCGCTTGGCCTCGGGGATGGTGTATTCGCCGAAGTGGAAGATGCTGGCCGCCAGCACCGCATCGGCACCCCCCTTGATGACGCCCTCGACCAGGTGATCGAGGTTGCCGACCCCGCCGGAGGCGATCACCGGCACGCTCACCGCCTCACTGATGGCATGGGTCACACCGATGTCGAAGCCGACCTTGGTGCCGTCGCGGTCCATGCTTGTCAACAGCAGTTCACCGGCGCCGTAGGCCACCATCTTCTTCGCCCATTCCACCGCATCCAGTCCAGTGGGGCGGCGTCCGCCATGAGTAAAGATCTCCCAGCGGTCCGGCTCGCCTTCCTCGGAGACCTTCTTGGCGTCGATGGCCACTACGATGCACTGGCTGCCGAAGCGCTCAGAGGCCTCGTATACGAAGTCGGGGTTGGTCACCGCGGCGGTGTTGATGGAGACCTTGTCGGCACCGGCGTTGAGCATGGTCCGGATGTCGTCGCAGCTGCGGATGCCGCCGCCCACGGTGAGCGGGATGAATACCTCGCCGGCGATGCGCTCGACCATCTCCACCGTGGTGTCGCGGTCCTCGTGGCTAGCGGTGATGTCGAGGAAGGTGATCTCGTCGGCGCCCTGCTGGTTGTAACGCTGAGCGATCTCCACCGGGTCACCGGCGTCGCGGATGCCGATGAAGTTGACGCCCTTGACCACGCGGCCGGCGTCGACGTCCAGGCATGGAATGATGCGCTTGGCGAGTCCCATGGATCAGCTCCCCTTCTGGCTGAGTTCGTCGCAGAGCCGCTGCGCCTCGGCGACGTCGAGGCTGCCCTCGTAGATGGCTCTCCCGGTGATGGCACCCAGGATTCCGGGTTCACCGGCGGCGATCAGATCACGCAGGTCGCCCAGGTTGGTCACGCCACCGGAGGCAATCACCGGCAGGCCGCCTTCGCGGGCCAGGGCCGCGGTGGCCTCGACATTGACGCCGTTCATCATGCCGTCGCGGGCGATGTCGGTGTAGACGATGCTGGAGACGCCATCGTCGGCGAAGCGCTTCGCCAGTTCGGTGGCCTTGAGCGTCGAGACTTCGGCCCAGCCATCGGTGGCCACGAAGCCATCGCGGGCATCCAGGCCGACGATCACGCGTCCGGGAAAGGCTCGGCACATCTCGCCGACGAAGTCCGGTTCCTTGACCGCCTTGGTGCCGATGATCACGTAGGAGACCCCGGCTTCGAGGTAGTGCTCGATGGTCTCGGCGCTGCGAATGCCGCCGCCGATCTGGATCGGCAGGTCGGGCCAGGCGCGGGCGATGGCGGTGACTGCCTCGCCGTTGACCGGCGTCCCTTCGAAGGCACCGTTGAGGTCGACCAGGTGCAGGCGTCGGGCGCCGGCCTCCACCCAGCGGGCAGCCATGGCCACCGGGTCGTCGCCGTAGGTGGTGGCATCGTCCATGCGCCCCTGCTTGAGACGCACGCATTTGCCGTCCTTGAGATCGATGGCGGGAATTACCAGCATGTCAGTGTCCTTGGTTGGCGCGGCGTCGTGCGCCTGTAGAAGAGTGGCGCCCCTCAGGGTATCCATTGAACGAAGTTTTCCAGCAGCTTGAGCCCGGCCCGGGAACTCTTCTCCGGGTGGAACTGCACGGCGAAGGTGGCATCCCGGCCAATGGCCACATGGGCAGTCAAGCAGCCGTATTCGGTGGTGCCGAACACCGTGGCGTCGTCGGTGGCATCGACATAGTAGCTATGCACGAAATAGAAGTGCTCGTCCTGGTCGATGCCCGCCCACAGGGGGTGGTCGTGGTGCTGGTGCACCAGGTTCCAGCCCATGTGGGGTACCTTGAGCCGGTTATCCCTGTCATCGCGCATGTCGGTGGGGAACTTCCTCACCTCGCCGCGCAGGAAGCCCAGACAACTGATGCCGCCGTTCTCATCGCTGTGATCGAGCAGCATCTGCTGGCCGACGCAGATGCCTAGCAGCGGCTTGGCCTGGCTGGCGAGCAGTTCCTCGACCAGGCCGCGCAGCTCGGTCTTTTCGAGCTCGCCCATGCAGTCGCGGATGGCGCCCTGGCCGGGCAGCACCAGGCGGGTGGCGCCGCGAATGCGACGGGCATCCCGCGTCACGATCACATTCTCGTGAGTGACGTGTTCCAGTGCCTTGGCGACGGAATGCAGGTTACCCATCCCGTAGTCGATGACGGCAATGGTCATGGAGCGCTCCTCTTGTGATCGTTCGACGGCTTCAGAGGCTGCCCTTGGTGGACGGCATCTGGCCGGCCATGCGCGGGTCCGGTGCCACGGCCATGCGCAGCGCGCGGCCGAAGGCCTTGAAGATGGTTTCTGCCTGGTGGTGGGCGTTGAAGCCCTTGAGATTGTCGATGTGCAGGGTCATCCGGGCATGATTGACGAAGCCCTGAAAGAACTCCCCGAACAGTTGGGTATCCAGGCGGCCGATGCTGGCGCGGGTGAACTCGACGTCCATGAACAGACCAGGACGGCCCGAGAAATCCACTACCACCCGCGACAGGGCCTCATCCAGGGGCACGTAGGCATGGCCGTAGCGGTAGATGCCGCGCTTGTCGCCGATGGCCTGGTGGAAAGCCTGACCCAGGGTGATACCGAGGTCCTCGACGGTATGGTGGTCATCGATGTGCAGGTCGCCCCGCGCCTCGATGTCGATGTCTATCAGACCGTGGCGGGCCACCTGGTCGAGCATGTGGTCGAGGAAGGGCACGCCGGTCTCGCAAGTCAGGCGTCCCTCGCCGTCGAGATTGATGGTCACCGTGATCTGGGTTTCCCGGGTGTTGCGGGTGACCGTGGCGATACGCTCGGACATGTCGGGTCTCCAGCGCCGGAGCGCGTGTGAGAGGGGCCGGTGGTGGTCACCAGCCGGCAAGGCATAAGGGCGCCGGATGCTGTGCCTGACGCCGCGAGCCTGCCATTATAGTGAATCGCCCGCCCCATCCGCTACAATGCGGGTCATTACAGTGGTGGCGACCTCGCCGCCCCGGCTCAAGGAGAATCCCGCATGCCGGTGACCCTTCAACAGGTCGACCACGCCGCCTGGGAAGCGGATGCCCAGGTACGTCTCGACCTCGCGCGCATCTATGCCGACGCTCCTGCCGAGCGCCTGCCCCTGCCCGTGGACGACTTCATTCGCGATCATCTCGCGAGTGGCCACCTCTTCAGCTGCGCCCGTTTCAACGATCGGCTGCTGGGAGCTGTGGCGGTTATCCCCGATCAGCATACCTGGTGGCTGTCGAATCTCTGTGTGCGCAAGACGACCAGACGTCGTGGCGTCGGGTCACGGCTGCTGGCGCTGGTCAGCGAGGTTGCCTATGCCGAGGGACGTCGCCTCTATGCCGCTTCTTCCCAGTTGCCGGTCGCCGACCAGATGCTGCTCACCAGGCTCGGCTATCGGCTCACGAAGGACGGTGACTATTTCGAGCTCGACCTGCCTCCTCGGGGAGGCCAGCAATGAGGCGCCTGTTGCGGACCCTGCTTGCCGCCATCGGTGTGCTCGGCCTGGTGATGGTCGGCGCCGTGGTCTATGTCACCACCTTCTTCGACCCTAACGATCTCAAACCGCGTCTGGTCGAGGTGGTGCGCGAACACAGCGGGCTGGAGCTGAGCCTGGATGGCCCCCTCTCCTGGTCCTTCTATCCTCGTCTGGGGGTGGGCATGGAGAAGGCCGAGGCACGCCTGCCGGATCAGTCAGAGGACTCGACGCCCTTCGCTGCTTTCTCCCACGCGGAGGTAAGCCTGGCCTTCACGCCGTTGCTGCGCGGCGAGATTGCTATCGACGGCCTGACCCTCGAGGGCCTCTATCTCGACCTGCAGCGCGACGCCCAGGGTGAGGGCAACTGGGAGGTGCTGCTCGAGAGGCTGAGTGAGAGCAGTCAAGAGGCCGAGGCCGCCCTGGCCCCGGCAAGCGCGGGGCCCGACCCGAATATCGATACCGGCCTCTCGGTAGCGCTCAACGTCGCCAGCGTGCAGGTCCAGGATGGTGAGGTGCGCTTCCGCGATGCCCTGAGCGACCGTGAGCTGCTCTTCGAGAACCTCCAGGTCAGCGGCAGCAACGTCAATCCCGGGCGGGCCTTTCCGATCGTATCCTCCTTCCGGCTAAAGGCCTACGAGGGCCTCGACTGGCAGGGGCAGGAGCGTGAGCCGCGTCTGGGCAGTGACATTTCCCTGGAGGGTCGGGTGGCTCTGGGCCTTGCAGAGGGTCGGCACGTGCTGGAGGGGTTGAGTCTGGCGACGGTCAACCGCCTCCATGGACTCGACGGCGAACAGCAGGTCAACCTCACTGGCGCCGAACTGGTGGTGAACGTCGGTGAAGGCAGCCTTCAGTTGAAGGAAGGGAAGCTCGACGCCAGTCTGAAGCATCCGCGGCTGGGCGAAAAGGTGCTTCCGCTGTCGCTTGCCTTCACCCTGGATGCCGACCTCGACGAGCAGAGCGCCAGCTTGCGTGATATGGCGCTCACCGGCCCTGACGGCCTGGAGCTCAACGGTAACCTCAACCTCAGCGCCCTCGCCGAGGCACCGGCCTACACCGGCCAGCTGCGCATGGCGTCGCTGTCGCTGCGACCCTGGCTGGCGAGGCTCGATATGATGCCGACCATGGCCGATGGCGAGGCACTCTCCGACGTGGCGCTGACCAGTCCCGTCAGCGGCGACCTCGAACGCTTCGAGCTCGCCGGCCTGACCCTGGTGCTGGATGGCAGCACCTTCACCGGCCGTCTGGCGGGACAGTACGACGGCGAGCAGCTGGCCGCCGACCTGCAGGGCGACCGGCTCGACCTGGACGGCTACCTGCCGCCCCCGGGGGTGGAGGACGATGGCGCCTGGCTGTGGCGCTTGCCGGGCATCCGCCGGGCCCATGCCGCCGAGTCGGATGTGCTGGTGCCGACGGAGTGGCTCTCCGCCCTCACGCTCGATGCCCACCTGGCTCTGGGCGAACTGCGCCTGGCGGGGATGGATTTCTTTGACGTCGACCTGACTCTCGAAGGGCGCGATGGTCGCCATCGCCTGGTTGCCTTCGAGTCTCGCTTCCACGATGGCCGGCTGGCCGCCAATGGTGCCCTCGACCTGCGCGAGACGCCGGCTCGCTGGCAGCTGTCGCCGACGGTCGAGCGGGTGCGTCTGGAGTCGCTGCTGGAGTCCTTCGGCAACGAGTCTGCACCCCTGAATGGCCGCTTCAGCGGCGAGGGTGAGCTTGCCACCCGTGGCAATACCCTGTTGGAGCTCAGGCGCCACCTGGGCGGTGAGCTTTCCACCCGCATCGAAGAGGGTGCGATTCCCGGCGTCAACATTTCGCGGGAGCTATGCACCACGGCCGCTGCCCTGGAGGGCGAGGAGCTCAACCGCGAATGGCGCGACGAGACTCGTTTCGAGCACATCCGTGCCACCCTGCGGCTTAACGAAGGTGCTGCAAGGAGTGATGATCTGCGGGTCACGCTGCCCGGCATGGAGGTGGACGGCAAGGGCGAGCTGGACCTGGTCAGCGAGCAGTTCGATCTGCGTGCCGCGCTGCGCCTGGTCGATGTTGAGAACGCTCCCTGCGAGGTTAACCCTCGCCTCGAGCGGGTGCCGCTGCCGGTGCGCTGCGAGGGGCAACTGGGCGGCAACAGTGCCGAATGGTGCCGCCTGGACCGCGAAGCCTTCCAGGGCACCCTGGCCGAACTGCTGCGCAACGAACTCTCGCAGCGTGCCGGCGAGGAGGTGGAGAAAGGCCTCGAGGGTGCCGCCGGAAAGATCGACGAACGCCTCGGCGAGGAAACCGGCAAGGAACTTCGCAATGCCCTGAAGGGTCTATTTGATTGAGCAACACGTACGACCAGTCCCTGCGCCGACTTCCCCAGTCGGCGCTTTTTTGTTCGCAGTGAGAGCCCCATGACGGACATGCCGCCAGCCATCCTGCCGCCGAAGCGCTTCCAGCAGCGCCTGCTCGCCTGGTTCGACTCGCACGGCCGCCACGACCTGCCCTGGCAGTATGAGCGCACCCCCTACCGGGTATGGGTCTCGGAGATCATGCTGCAGCAGACCCAGGTGGCCACGGTGATCCCCTATTTCGAGCGCTTCATGGTGCGCTTTCCCGACGTTGAGGCGCTGGCGGCGGCCGACCAGGACGAGGTGCTGCACCTGTGGACCGGCCTTGGCTACTACGCCCGGGGTCGCAACCTGCACAAGGCTGCCCGGGCGGTGGTCGATGAACATGGTGGGGAGCTTCCCGTCCACTGTCTCGAGGAAATGGCGGCCCTGCCCGGCATCGGCCGCTCCACGGCCGGCGCGATCATTGCCCAGAGCACCGGACGGCGCGCGGTGATTCTCGACGGCAACGTCAAGCGGGTCCTCACCCGCCTGCACGCCGTGGAGGGCTGGCCGGGACGGCCGGCGGTGGAGCGCCGGCTCTGGGCCCTGGCCGAGCATTACACGCCCGAGGAGCGGCTGGTCGACTTCACCCAGGCAATGATGGATCTGGGCGCGACCCTGTGTCGGCGTGGCACGCCAGATTGCGCCCGCTGCCCCTTTGAGGAGGTTTGCCTGGCCCACGCCCGTGGTGAGGAAAAGCGCTTCCCCGAGTCCAAGCCGAAGAAGACCCTGTCCACGCGCATGACCGTCATGTTGCTGCTGCAGGACCGAGAGGGACGTGTGCTGCTCGAACAGCGACCCTCCAACGGCCTATGGGGTGGGCTCTGGAGCCTGCCCCAGTTTGACGATATTCAGGCGCTGCAGGCCTGGCTGGACGCCCGGGCGCCGGGCAGTGAACTCCAACTCGCCTGGACGCCCTTCACGCATGCCTTCAGCCACTTCCGCCTCGAGATCACCCCTCAGCCGGCACGCATCGACCGGCTGGACTCGGTGGGCGAGGCGCACTGCTGGTACGATCCTACTGAGCCCGCCAGCATCGGCCTGGCGGCACCGGTCAAGGCACTGCTGGCGTCGCTGGCGCCTTTCACACTGACCACTACCGCCGGGCCCTGACCCACGCACGAGGAGAGACCCCGATGAGCCAGACCGTCTTCTGCCGCAAGTACCAGAAGGAAATGGACGCCTTGCCGTTCCCGCCGTTGCCCGGAAAGAAGGGGCAGGAGATCCAGGCCAACGTCTCCCGGCAGGCCTGGGAAGAGTGGCAGGCGCTGCAGACTCGCCTGATCAACGAGAAGCACCTCAACATGCTCGACGCCGCCTCGCGCGAGTATCTGATGGAGCAGATGGAGCGCTTCCTCGATAACCGTGAAACCGACCAGGCCGAGGGTTATGTGCCCCCGACCCAGTAGCCCCGTCATGTCGCCGTTCTCCGGCCATCTTTCTGAAACGGAAGGGGTTGACGGAAACGGTTCGCTAGGGTTTAATACGCCCCGTTGGCAGCGGCCAGATAGCTCAGTCGGTAGAGCAGGGGATTGAAAATCCCCGTGTCGGCGGTTCGATTCCGTCTCTGGCCACCAATCTGCTGGGGTATAGCCAAGTGGTAAGGCACCGGTTTTTGGTATCGGCATTCCCAGGTTCGAATCCTGGTACCCCAGCCACGCCAACCCTGTTTCCGATTCTGTGACTCGAGTCGGTTCCCGAGCCGGCATAGCTCAGTTGGTAGAGCAACTGACTTGTAATCAGTAGGTCGCGGGTTCGACTCCTGCTGCCGGCACCAATCAAGCATCGGGAAGTTCTCGGCCAGACGCCTAGAATACAATGAGTTGCAGCACAAAGAGGCCGCCCGTCGAGGTGGCTTTTTTTGGTCCTCGATATTTCCGCAGCATTATCGTATGGCATCGTTCGGCCTCTTAATCACGGCGTCAGCGTGATGGGTCGGTGCCGTCGGTACACTGGACCCAGGTTGTCGCTGGAGTAGACTGGAACCCTGTCGCCTGATCGCGGCGGCGATCACCAGAAGGAGAACAACCGCCATGCGCTTCGTGCCACGTTTCACCGATGGCCAGCCGTTCCCCGAGCCCCTGGGCAAGATCGTCTGCGTCGGCCGCAACTATGCCGACCATGCGCGGGAACTGGATAACCCGGTACCCAGCGAGCCCTTGCTGTTCATCAAACCGGCGACGGCCGCCGTCCCCCTGGAGCAGCCGGTCGATGCTCCTTTCGAGCGGGGTGAGGTTCACTATGAGACGGAGTTGGCGCTGCTGATTGGCGAAGAGCTTTCCCGCGTCACGAACGACGAGGCCGAGCGGGGCATCGTCGGCATCGGCCTGGCGCTGGATCTGACCCTGCGTGATGTCCAGTCGCGCCTCAAGGAGAAAGGGCATCCCTGGGAGATCGCCAAGGCCTTCGATGGGGCCTGCCCGATTTCCTCTTTCCTGCCGCTTTCGCAGGTGCCCAACTGGAGCGGTATCTCCTTTTCCCTGGAAGTGGATGGCGAGTCTCGTCAGCATGGAGAAGGGGCGGATATGCTGTTCCCGGTGGCGACCCTGGTGGCGGAGATGAGCCGCCACTTCACCTTGCAACCGGGGGACGTGGTACTCACCGGTACCCCGGCAGGGGTGGGCCCGCTGGAGCGTGGGGTGACGCTGCACTTCACCCTTACCGGCGGACTGGAGGTCACCACCCGCGTGGTGGATTAGCACCACGGCGCCCCTCTGAAAAGAAGACGCCCCGCAGCACGCAGTCTGCGGGGCGTCTTCGCGTTCCAGGTGACGTGCATCTACTCCAGGTAGGTGTAGCCGTCAAGGCCATCCGAGAGGTCGTCGAGGAAGGCCTGCTGTTCAGCCTGCTCCAGGCCGCTGCGCGCAAGCTGCTCGGCCAGCCGCTCGCGCAAGGCGGCGACGTCGAAGTTGACGTAGCCGAGCACGTCGGAAACCCGGTCCCCCTGCTGGATCTGGCTGATCGACCAGCAGCCGTTGCCGTCCAAGGCGGCATCCGCCGAGTCGGTGTCGCCGAACAGGTTGTGCAGATCGCCGAGAATCTCCTGGTAGGCGCCCACCATGAAGAAGCCGATGAGCTTCTCGTCGCCCTCCTGCCATTCCGGCAGCGGCAGAGTGGTCTCCACGCCCTGGCCATCCACATAGCCGTCGATGCGACCGTCCGAGTCGCAGGTGATGTCCTGGATGACGCCGCGACGCACCGGCTCACGGTCCAGGCCGGTCAGCGGCAGTACCGGGAAGATCTGCTGGATCCCCCAGACGTCGGGCACCGACTGGAACAGCGAGAAGTTGACGAACAGCTTGTCAGCGAGCTTCTCTGCCAGCTCGTCGTTGATCTCGCGGTGGGCACGGTTTCGGGTATCGAGCCGAGCGCGTAACCGGGCACAGGCGGCGAAGTAGACGCCCTCGCCCTCGGCACGGGCGGTGATGTCGGTGAGGCCCATCACGAAGCGCTCATGGAGTTCGCCCATGGCCTGCACCAGGTCATGCCAACCCTCCACCAGGCCGCGAGGCTCGGCCTGTTCGTGCAGCAGGTCATGGACGCGCCACAGCTCATCCACCTGCGGGTCGCCCACGACTCGGCGCGGGGGCGCCTCCTCGCCGATGCGCTCCTCGCCGATCACGTTGGTGATCAGTACCGCATGGTGAGCGGTGAGCGCCCGGCCCGACTCGCTGATCAGGTGGGGCTGGGGCAGGTCGAGCTCCTGACAGGCTAGGCGGAAGGCGTACACCACGTTACGCGCGTACTCCAGCATGGAGTAGTTGGCCGAGCAGAAGCTTCGCGAGCGGGTGCCCTCGTAGTCGACGCCCAGGCCGCCGCCCACGTCGACGGTGTCCACCGGGGCGCCAAGCTCCACCAGGCTCTGATAGAAGCGCGCACACTCGCGCAGTCCACGCTGGATGTCGCGAATGTTGGCGATCTGCGAGCCCAGATGGAAATGCACCAGCTGGAGGCTGGCCAGGGCATCGGCCTCTCGCAGCTGCTCCACCACCGCCAGTACCTGGCTGGCCGTGAGGCCAAACTTGGACTTCTCGCCACCGGTGTTCTGCCAGCGGCCGCGTCCCACGGTGGCCAGGCGGGCGCGCAGGCCGATGCGTGGCGTCACGCCGATGCGTTCGGCTTCCTCGAGAATCAGCGGCAGCTCCGAGAGCTTCTCTACCACCAGGTAGACCCGGTGGCCGAGCTTCTCGCCCATCAGGGCCAGGCGCACGTACTCGCGGTCCTTGTAGCCATTACAGACGATCAGCGAAGGGCCGTCGCCGGAGAGTGCCAGCACGGCGAGTAGCTCCGGCTTGCTGCCGGCCTCGAGTCCCACCCGGCCATGGCCGCGCTCCTGGGTGCCCAGGATCTCTTCCACCACCCGGCGCTGCTGGTTGACCTTGATCGGATAGACCGCGGTGTAGCCGCCACCGAACTCCTCCTCCTGCATGGCGGTATCGAAGGCGGCGCAGAGCTGCTCGACGCGATCGTGGAGGATGTCGGTGAAGCGAACCAGCACCGGCAGCCGCAGCCCGGCCTGGCGGAGTTCCGTCACCAGGTCGTTCAGTGGCAGGGCCGGGCCCTCGGCCTCGCTGCCCAGTGGGCGCACCAGGGCATGGCCGTTGTTGTCGACGTCGAAGTAGCCGCTGCCCCACTGATCGATGTTCCAGGTGCGCCGGGCGCGTTGTGCCGGGTCGGCGGCACTATTCTTGGGCTGGCTCATTCGTTCACCTCGGGCAGCGGCAGGGCGCCGTGTTCCAGGCGCGCCTTGAGAATGGTACGGAACTGCTCGGGATCATGGGGGGTGAGGTCGTGGGCCGGCGGGTCCACGTAGACCACCAGCAGACGCGAGAGCCAGTAGCGCAACGCGGTCAGGCGCAGCATCATCGGCCAGGCGTTTCGCTCGGCGGCGGTCAGCGGTCGGCGCGCCAGATAGGCCGCGAGGATGGCATCGTGCCGTGCGGCATCCAGGCGGCCATCGGGTCCGCTGGCCCAGTCGTTGATGACGATGGCCAGGTCAAACAGCAGATCACCGGTGCAGCCGTTGTAGAAGTCGATCAGCCCACCCAGGCGGTCGCCATCGAAGAGGGTGTTGTCGCGGAACAGGTCACCGTGAAGCGCGCCCTGGGGGAGGTCGGGGGCGTTGCCCAATGACTCCTGGTAGATTTCCACCTCGTCTTTCATCAACGCCTGATCCTGTGGGGAGAGATAGACCAGCACCTTGTGGTGCATGGGCAGCAGCCAGTGCAGGTCCCGCGGATTGGGGCGGTGGCCGGGGAAATGGCGGGAGACCATGTGCATGCGACCCAGCGTGTCGCCGAGCTCGCGGCACTGGGCCAGGTTCGGATCCTTCGGGTGCCGGCCCGGCAGTTTCGGGAACAGCAGTGCCGGCTTGCCGGCCAGGGCGTGCAGGGCGATCCCGTCACGGTCATGCAGGGGCCCGGGTACCGGCAATCGGTGTTCGTCAAGATAGTCGAGTAGCTCGACGAAGAACGGCAGTTCCTCGTGCTCGCCCTGTTCGAACAGGGTCAGCACCAGTTCGCGTCGGTCGGTGGTGACGAAGAAGGTGGTATTTTCGGTGCCGGCGGGCACTCCCTCAAGGGAAACCAGTGAGCCGGCATCGAAGCGGCTGAGGAGCTCGACGACCTGAGGTTCGGTAAGCGGTGTGAATACGGCCATGTGTCTCTCGCCCGGGAAATGCTAAGCCGCCTATTGTAGCGATTTGGCACACCGATGCACGTGCCTCTGCCGCGGCAGAGACCCTGCCGAAGCCAGGAGTCGTAAGGAGGTGGCAGCAGGTTCAGAAGGTCTTCAATACCCACTGGGGAACGGCGATGCGGTCACCCTCCCGGCGCTCGAAGTCGCCGTCGCCGTCGTGGTCGACGAGGTAGTAGGAGGGGCCGGAAGAGGGGCGGATCTCGATGGCATAGAGCTCGCCGTTGACGCGGTACTCGCGGATGGTGCGATCCTCCTCCTGGCGGACGGTGATATCCGGCTCGAGGTCGCCGGAGGACTGCGCCAGGGCACTGCCACCGGTGGTCAGGGCGAGGGCCAGCAGCAGGGCGGTGGTCGAGCAACTCGCGATCTTCTTCATGATGACCTCCAGGGCCGCACGTGGCGGGAAGCGGGATTGCCTACAGTGTAGGGGGTTGCGGCCGCCCGGCCTACCGCCCACGGCAAAAGATGGTGGCAATGGGTATCATGGATCATCAGGATCACCTCACGCCACGCTTCAATGGATACCTTATATGGCCGATACGCCCATCGTTCTCGTCGACGGTTCCTCCTATCTGTACCGCGCCTTTCACGCCCTGCCGCCGCTGACTACCTCAGATGGCCAGCCCACCGGCGCGATCAAGGGCGTGCTCAACATGCTCAAGCGGCTGATCAAGGACTATCCCGACAGCCCCATGGCGGTGGTCTTCGATGCCCCGGGCAAGACATTTCGGGATGAGTTGTTCGAACAGTACAAGGCTCACCGGCCACCGATGCCCGATGATCTGCGCTCCCAGGTGCAACCGCTGCACGACTGCGTAGAGGCGCTTGGTTTGCCGCTGCTGTGCATCGAGGGGGTAGAGGCGGACGACGTCATTGGCACTCTGGCCCATCAGGCTACCGAAGCCGGCCGTGATGCAGTGATATCCACCGGCGACAAGGACATGGCCCAGCTGGTCAACGAGCACATCACCCTCGTCAATACCATGAAGGACGAGACGCTGGACGTCGACGGCGTGACGGAGAAGTTCGGGTTGCCCCCGGAGCGTATCATCGATTTCCTGGCCCTGATGGGCGACAAGGTCGACAACATCCCCGGCGTGCCGGGTGTCGGCGAGAAGACCGCACTGGGCCTGCTGCAGGGCATAGATGGTGGGCTCGAGACCCTCTATGACGACCTGGAAAAGATCAAGGCGCTGGACTTTCGCGGTGCCAAGACGCTGCCCAAGAAGCTCGAGGAGTACCGCGACCAGGCCTTCCTCTCGTACCGACTGGCCACCATCAAGACCGACTGTAAGCTGCCGGTGGGGCTCGACGACCTGGACATCGCCCATCCCGACCGTGAGGCGCTGCTCGAGCTCTATCGCCGGCTGGAATTCCGGGCCTGGCTCTCCGAGCTGCTCGAGGGCAAGGACGAAGGGGTCGACTACGCGGCAGGCGGTACGCCGTTGCCGGCCGAGGATGAGGGGGCGACAAGCTCGGGCAGCCCCGCCGACCGTGAGGACCATGTGATCCTCGCCCAGGCCGATCTCGACGCCTGGCTCGAGCGGCTCGAGGCGAGTGATACCTTCTGCTTCGATCTGGAGACCACCAGCCTGAACTACATGGAGGCGCAGGTGGTCGGCGTCGGGCTCGCGCTCACGCCGGGCGAGGCGGCCTATATTCCGTTGGCCCATGACTACCTCGATGCCCCCGAGCAGCTTGACCGCGAGGCGGTGCTCGAGGCCCTGCGACCCCTCTGGCAATACGCCGGCAAGACCAAGATCGGCCAGAACCTCAAGTATGACATCTCGGTGCTGGCCAATTACGGCATCGAGGTAGTCGGGCCCCTGGAGGACACCATGCTGGAGTCCTATGTGCTCGACTCCACAGCGACCCGCCACGACATGGATTCCCTGGCCCTCAAGTACCTGGGCGAGAAGACCATCTCCTTCGAGGAGATCGCCGGGAAGGGCGCCAAGCAGCTCACCTTCAACCAGGTGGCCCTGGAACAGGCCGCGCCCTACGCCTGCGAGGACGTCGATATCACCCTGCGCCTGCACCAGGAGCTGCGTCCCCGCGTCGAAGCGGAAGGGAGGCTGGCCGAAGTGCTCGAGGAGATCGAGCTGCCGCTTATCCCGGTGCTCTCGCGTATGGAGCGCACCGGGGTGGCGCTGGACCCGGAGCGCCTGCACGCTCAGAGCAAGGAGCTCGAGACGCGTATCCGCGAACTGGAGGCTCGTGCCCATGAGCTCGCCGGGCGCGAGTTCAACCTTGGCTCCCCCAAGCAGCTCGGGCAGATCCTGTTCGAGGAGCAGAAGATCCCGGTGATCAAGAAGACCCCCAAGGGGGCGCCCTCCACCGCGGAGGCGGTGCTCGAGGAACTGGCGCTGGACTACCCGCTGCCCAAGGTGATCATGGAGCATCGAGGCCTCGCCAAGCTCAAGTCCACCTACACCGACAAGCTGCCGCGGCTGGTTAACAAGGCTACCGCGCGGCTGCATACCAGCTACCACCAGGCGGTCACCGCCACCGGCCGGCTGTCGTCATCGGATCCCAACCTGCAGAACATCCCCATTCGCACCGAGGAGGGGCGCAAGATCCGTCAGGCCTTTATCGCCCGGCCCGGCTACCGGATCGTCGCTGCCGACTACTCGCAGATTGAGCTGCGCATCATGGCCCATCTTTCCGGCGACAAGGGGCTGCTCGAGGCCTTCGCCGAGGGCCGCGATATCCACGCCGCCACCGCCGCCGAGGTGTTCGGGGTGGCGCTGTCCAAGGTCTCGTCCGACCAGCGGCGCAGCGCCAAGGCGATCAACTTCGGACTGATCTACGGCATGAGCGCCTGGGGCCTGGGTCGGCAGCTGCAGATCGAGCGCGGCCAGGCGCAGACCTACATCGACCGCTACTTCGACCGTTATCCCGGCGTGGCTCGCTACATGGAGCGCATTCGCGCCCAGGCGGCCGAGGACGGCTTTGTGGAGACGGTCTTCGGCCGGCGCCTCCACCTGCCGGAGATCCACTCCCAGAACCGCGCCCGCCGCCAGGGGGCCGAGCGCACCGCCATCAACGCTCCCATGCAGGGCACTGCGGCGGACATCATCAAGCGGGCGATGATCGACGTCGATGCCTGGCTCTCGGGCGAGGACTTCGATGCAGTGATGGTGATGCAGGTTCACGACGAGCTGGTCTTCGAGGTCAAGAAAGGCCAGGTCGAAGCCTTTATCAAGGAGGTGAAGGGGCGCATGGAAGGCGCCGCCCGGCTAGACGTGGCGCTGACCGTCGAGGCCGAGTCGGGGGCCAATTGGGACGAGGCCCACTGACCATGAAAAACGCCACCGCGGCTGCGGTGGCGTTTTCGTCCGGGCTGTCCCGAAGGCTTACCGCCAGCCGGCGCGATCGAAGATACGCACCGCTTCGGGGTTGTTCTTGCCCAGTTCGCTGACGTTCAAGTCATCCTTCTTGAAGTCGCCCCAGGAGGCGATGACGCCATCGGTCTCCACGGACTCCACGGCGGGAAACTCGTAGTTGCCGGTGGCGAAGAGAGCCTGGGCCTCGTCTGAAGCGAGGAACTCGAGGAAGTGCACGGCGTTCTCCTCGTTGGGCGCACCCTTCACCACGCCGGCGCCGCCCACGTTGACATGCGCGCCGCGACCTTCCTGGTTGGGGAAGACGATCTCGACATTCTCTGCCACTTCGCGGTCGGCCTCGTTGTCGGAGTTGACCAGGCGCACGTAGTAGTAGTGGTTGGCCAGGGCGATGTTGCATTCGCCGCTGGCGACGCCGCGGATCTGGTCGGTGTCGCCGCCCTCGGGGTCACGCGCGAAGTTGTCGACCACGCCCTCTGCCCACGCCTCGGCTTCTTCTTCACCGTGGTGAGCAACCAGCGAGGCCAGCAGCGACTGGTTGTAGATGTTGTTCGATGAGCGAATGCACACCTGGCCCTCGAACTGCGGATCGGCCAGATCCTCATAGCTTGTGATCTCGCTGGCATCGACTTCGCTGGGGTCGATGAAGATCGCCCGGACGCGCTGGCTGAAGCCGAACCACTTGCCTTCCGGATGGCGCATATAGTCGGGCAGCCGCTCATTGAGCACTTCCGATTCCACGCTGGCGAAGATGTCCTCCTGCTCGCCGCGCCACAGACGGCCGGCATCCACTGTGATCATCACGTCGGCGGGGCTGGCTTCGCCCTCCAGCTTGAGACGCTGGATCAGCTGGTCGGAGTCGCCCTCGAGAACATTGACCTCGATCCCGGTCTGTTCGGTGAAGGCGGCATAAAGCGCCTCGTCGGAATCGTAATGGCGAGCCGAATAGACATTGAGCTCCTCGGCGGCAGCGGCCTGGGAGGCCATGGCGGAGCCGGTCACCAGGGCGGCGAGGGGCAAGGCGAGACGACGGTTCAGCGGCATGGGACACCTCATTTTGCGGAGTTGTGGTTCAGAATGATAATGCTTTGCATTGCATTTCGCTATTGAAGCGCCTCCCATCCTCGGCGTCAAGGCCCGCTGGCGGGCAACCTGACCCAGGTCAGGGATCATCGTCTCTTGACGCCGGCGGTGCGAAATGCGAGCGATAGTACAACGCATTCAGGAGGTTTTCGCGTTACCATGCAGGCCATATCTTTTTTCCCAATGGCCGCTCAGATCCCATGACTAGCCAACCGATGCTCTCGATCGACGAGAATACCGATGCCGCGCCCGTGCTCGCCATGCACCAGGTCCGCCATTCCTATCAGCAAGTCCTGGCCGTGGAGGACGTCTCTCTGGAGGTCAAGCCCGGGGAGATCGTCTGCCTGCTCGGCCCCTCCGGCTGCGGGAAGTCCACACTGCTGCGTATCGCTGCGGGGCTTGAGGGGGTGCAACAGGGGCGTGTGGAACTGGGCGGCGAGTCGATGGGACGCGCCGGACGCTCCCATGTGCCACCTGAGAAGCGCAATGTCGGCCTGGCCTTTCAGGACTCGGCGCTGTTTCCTCACCTGTCGGTGCTCGACAACGTGGCCTTCGGGCTCGAGTCGCAGCCTGTCCAGCAGCGTCGCCGACGTGCCTACGAGCTACTCGAGCTGCTGGGCATGGAACGCTATGCCCGGGTCTTCCCGCACGTGCTCTCGGGAGGACAGCAGCAACGCATCGCCCTGGCCCGGGCACTGGCGCCGGCGCCGCAGCTGATGCTGCTCGACGAGCCCTTTTCCAGCCTCGATGCTCGCCTGCGTGACCAGATCCGTGACGATACCCTGCACGTGCTGAAGAAGTTGGGCGCAGGGGTGCTGCTGGTGACCCACGACCCGGAGGAGGCCATGTTCATGGCCGATCGCATTGTGCTGATGCGCGAAGGGCGGGTAGTGCAGGCGGGAACACCCCTTGACCTCTACTGTGCCCCCACCGATCCCTTCGTGGTCACCTTCTTCGGCGAGGTGAACGATCTCGAGGGGCGCGTGGTGGATGGCAAGGTGGCGACACCGGTGGGTGATGTCTCCGCTAGTGGGCAGCCCGATGGCAGCTGGGTGCGCGTGATGATCCGTCCCGAGGCCCTGCGGGTAGTACCACTAGACGAGCCCCCGGAGCATCACCCCAGTCATGTCATCATGGCCAAGCTACTTGGCCGCACCAGCCTTCTGCATATCTGCGCCCACACCCCCGATGGTCGGGAGTCACACCTGCATGCCCGGTCCCCGGGGGTCTTCCTGCCCCGTGAGGGCCAGCCGATCATGATCGGCCTGGATGCCTCCCAGGTCTTCGTCTTCCCCCTCGAGCCTTCAACGGCTGCCGGGGCGGGAGCGGCGCATGGCGATGCTGAGCAGTATCACCGGCAGGATGCCTACTGCCACGATGGCCAGTGACGAGGTCGATGCCTCGGCCAGACGCTCGTCCGCGGCGAGGTTGTGGGCGCGGATCGCCAGGGTATCGAAGTTGAAGGGGCGCAGGATCACCGTGGCCGGCAGCTCCTTCATCACGTCCACGAATACCAGGATGCCGGCGGCGATCAGGCTGCCGCGCATGATGGGGGTATGCACCTTGCGCAGGGTGCCGCCTGCCGTCTGACCCAGGGTCCGGGAGGCCGCATCCATGCTCGGTGTCACCTTGCCAAGGCTCGCCTCGATGGCATTGAAGGAGACGGCGAGGAAGCGCACCAGGTAGGCATACACCAGGATGAAGGCCGATCCGCTGAGCAGCAGCCCCACCACGACCCCGAATTGCCCCTTCATGAAGTCGTTGATCTGGTGGTCCAGCCACACGAAGGGGATCAGGATGCCCACCGCTACCACCGAGCCGGGTACCGCATAGCCCATGGCGGCCACGCGGGTCGCTATCCGCGTCACCTTGCCGGGGTTCAGGCGAGCACCGTAGCTGAGCAGCAGTGCCAGGCTTACGGCGACCACCGAGGCGAGTGTCGCCAGTATCAGGCTGTTGCCGGCAAAGCCGAGGAAAGCCGAGCCGAACAGGGCATCTCCGCCCTGGATCGAGAGGTAGCCCAGCAGCCCGCTGGGAATCAGGAAGCCGAGCAGCACCGGCGCCAGGCAGGCCAGGGTGGCGGCCCAGGCTCGCCAGCCGTAAAGCGCGAATTCCGGCAGATGCTGGTAGCGTCCGGTGGTATGGAAGTAGCGTCGCTTGCCGCGCGAGGCGCGCTCGAGCAGCACCAGAGCGATGACAAACGCCAGCAGGCAGGCGGCAAGCTGGGCCGCGGCCACCTGCTCGCCCATACCGAACCAGGTGCGATAGATCCCGGTGGTGAAGGTGTCGACCCCGAAGTACTGGACCGCCCCGAATTCGTTGAGGGTCTCCATCAGTGCCAGCGATACCCCACCGACGATGGCTGGCCGCGCCAGCGGCAGGGCCACGCCGCTGAACAACCGCCAGGGGCCCCGTCCCAGGGTGCGCCCTACGTCCAGTACGCAGACCGATTGCTCCAGGAAGGCTGCTCTGGCCAGCATGTAGACATAGGGATAGAGCACCAGGGTGATGAGGGTGGCCGCCCCCCCCAGGGAACGGATGTTGGGAAAGAAATAGTCACCAGCCGACCAGCCGAAGCTCTCCCGCAGCCAGGTCTGCACAGGACCGGCGAACTGCAGGAAATCCGTGTAGGCATAGGCGATCACATAGGTCGGCACCGCCAGCGGCAGCAGCAGTCCCCACTCGAACAGGCGGCGCCCCGGAAAGCGGCACATTACCACCAGCCAGGCGGAGCCGGTGCCGATCACGAAGGTGCCCAGGCCCACTGCTACCACCAGGAAGAGGGTGTTGCCGAGATACCTGGGCAGCACGGTGCTGGCCAGGTGCTGCCAGATGCCCTCGGCGGGCATGAAGAGGTGCGCCAACACCACGATGACCGGCAGTGCCACGATCAGGGCGATGCCGATGGTCAGGGCATTCCAGACATTGAAGGGCAACGATAAGCGGGAGGAGGCGGGAGCGCGGGCGTGGGGACTGGCCGGTCTGGTCAACGAGGTCTCCTTCCAGCGAAGTCTGGAGGCTGTGGATGCGAGGCATTTACGCGTGAGAATTGTATCAGCTGCCCCTCCTGGCTGCAGCTACTGCCACTGATCCGCATCAACATAAACGCCCGCCGCTCGGTGAGCGGCGGGCGCCTGGTGTTGCCACGGCAGGTGCTACGCGCTGACTACCCCAGCAGAACCGACGGCAGGCCAAGGATCAGGGAGGGGAAGAAGGCCATCAGCAGGCAGGCCAGCACGATAATGGCGACGAAGGGAATCACTGCCTTGTAGAGATCGACGATTTCAACGCCAGGTGGTGCCACCCCCTTGAGGTAGAAGAGCGCATAGCCGAAGGGTGGGGTGAGGAAAGAGGTCTGCAGTACCACGGCGACCATCACCACGAACCACAGCACGTCGACACCCATGTTCTCGACGATCGGCAGCATGATCGGGAAGCTCAACAGCACGATGCCGGTCCAGTCCAGGAACATGCCCAGGATGAAGACCAGAAACAGCATCAGGATCAGCGCTCCCGTGGTGCCGCCCGGCATCGCCATGACCAGGTCGTGGATCACCTGCATGCCGCCGCCACGGGAGAAGACCCCAGTGAAGGCGGTGGCGCCGACCAGTACCAGCATCACCATGGTGGTGGTCTTGCTGGCATCGATCAGCGTGCGGTAGCAGGTCGAGATCTTGCGGTCGCCGAAGATCAGGAACAGCAGGAAGGCGATGGTCACGCCGATCGCTGAGGCCTCGGTGGCGGTAGCGATGCCGGTGAATAGGGCGCCCAGCACACCCAGGATCAGCGACATGGGGGGGAGTACGTACTTGGCCAGCATGATCAGCAGCTCGCGGGTGCTGGTCTCGGCACGCTCTTCAGCTGGCACGCGGGGGCCGTAGGCAGGCTTGATAAAGCAAATAATCAGCACATAGAGGGCATACATGGCGCCCAGCATCACACCGGGTACCAGGGCGCCGGCGAACAGCGCGCCCACCGAGACCGGCGAGTAGCTGGCCATCAGGATCAGCATGATACTCGGGGGAATCAGGATGCCCAGGCAGCCGCTGGCCATGATCACGCCGGTGCTGAGCTCCTTGTTGTAGCCGTACTTGAGCATTGGCACCAGGGCGATCATGCCCATCACCGCGATCGAGGCACCGACGATGCCGGTGGTGGCGGCCAGCAGCACCGAGACGATGACCACGGTAAGCGCCAGGCCACCGCGCAGGTTGGCGAGCAGCAGGCGCATTGCCTCGAACATCTTCTCGGTGACCCCCGAGTCGTTGAGGAAGCGTGCCATCAGGATGAACAGCGGGATGGCCACCAGGACGTAGTTGTCCATGGCGTTGCCGTAGATATTGTTGATCAGGGTGCCGAGGATCTTGGCACCGGGGCCGAGCCAGGCGCCGAGCACGGCGATGCCGCCCAGCACGAAGGCCAGCGGATGGCCCATGAACAGGCCGACCAGCAGGCCGCCGAACATGAACAGGGTGAGCATTTCGGCACTCATGCGGCCTCCTCCTCGCGCAGTTGCTGGATGGCCCGAATGACGATGGCAACGGCCTGCAGCAGGATCAGGAAGGCGGCGATGACGATGACCGCCTTCACCGGATAGACAGGGATGGCGACCATGCCGTAAGTGGTCTCGCCGCGGCTGAAGGAGCGCTCGAAGAAGTCCCAGCCCAGGGTCAGCAGCATCCAGATGAAGGGCACGAAGAAGATCAGATAGCCCAGGATCTCGAGGGCGGCCTGCTTGCGGCGCGAGAGCAGCCGCTTGAGGACGTCGACCTCCACATGGGCATGGTGGCGCAGCCCGTAGGCAGCCATCAGCATGAAGTGGACGCCGAACAGCATCTTGGTGACATCGAAGGCCCAGTCACTGGGGCGTCCGATGAAGAAGCGCATGGCAATATCGTAGATCACGATCAGCGTGATCACGGCGATCAGCGGGGCGATCAGGCGACCGAATGCCTCGTTGAGGGCATCGATGACCTTGGCAATGGCGTTCATGTGCGGGGATCTCGTGAATCAGTGGGAGAACGACACACTGCCGGCCGGCGACGATCGGCCGCCGGCCAGGCATCAGGCCCTCCAGGGAGGGCCCTGGCGAAGCCTTACATGCAGGCTTCGATCTCCTCCAGCGACGGCAGGTTGTCGGTGACGCGGCTCATGTTGTAGGGCACCGAGATGTCACGCCAGTTGGCGTAGTGTTCCATGTAGCTGATCATGGAGTGATAGACCTTGGCGTGCATCGGGTCCTCGCAGGCCCCCTGGACGATCACGTTGTTGGTGATTTCCTGGATCTCGGCCAGGTCCTCTTCGGAGAGCTGGTTGATCTCGGTGCCGTCCTCCTTGAACTTCACCGTGCCCTCGGTGGACTCGCGCTCGGACCAGGCCAGCGACCAGGCCATGGTGGCCTCGGCGGCGATCTTCAGCGTCTCCTGGGTCTCCTCGGAGAGGGCGTCCCAGGCCTCCTGGTTGATCATCACGCCGAACACGCTGGCAGACTGATGCCAGCCCGGCACGGACCAGTAGTCGGCCACCTCGGAGAAGCCGGCCTTGTAGTCCACGCCCGGGGTGGAGAACTCGGCGCCGTCGACCACGCCACGCTCGATGGCCTGGTAGATTTCGCCGCCGGCCAGGGTGACCTGGGAGCCGCCCAGTTCCTCGAGCACGCGTCCCTGGTCGCGGCCGGAAAGACGCAGGCGCTTGCCCTCCAGGTCGGCGATGCTCTCGATGGGCGTGCCGCCGCGGAAGCCGGACTCGTTGTTGGTGATGCCGTAGGGCAGGTAGACCATGTTGTAGTCGCCATAGACCTCCTGATAGAGGTCGAAGCCGCCCCACTCCATGATCCAGTTCAGGTAGTCGACGCCATTGAACAGGCTGGTGGTGGTGGCGAGCGGCGAGAAGGCCGGGCTGTAACCCGCCCAGTACCCGGGCCAGTCGCCGGCGGCCTCGATGCTGCCGGTCTGGGTGGCATCGAAGACCTCGGTGCCGGGCATCAGGGTGCCGCCGGCGCGGAACTCGATCGTGAGTTCGTCACCGACCAGGTGGTTGACCAGCTCGACCCAGTGGCGGTCGATCTGGATCAGGTCCAGGTTGTCCGGCCAGGTGGTGGTCATGGTCCACTGCTCCTGGGCCTGGGCAGTGGAGCTCATGGCGGCGAGGGCAACGCCCGCTGCCAGCCCGGTGAGGGCAAATTTGTTCATCTTCTTCATGGAGGTGCTCCCTTGGTGGGTTGTTCTGCTTGTCGAGAGGTCGATGGAAGTCGGCCGTGGGTGCAGGGAAGCGGCCGTCTGCCCCGCGGGCGGGTCTGCCCATTCGCGCAACCCGACAACAGCAGACAAGCTAGCATGGGGCGGCGGACACACTCGACTGAGACCTTGGCCGCTCCGCCGCCTCGGTCAGGGCCTGCCTGGCTCTCCTCTAGCCATGGATAAGTTCTTTTTAATCAATAGGATAAAACGATCGTATGACAGCTATGTTGCACTGCCTTAACGCCTGCCAGCGTTGAAAGGTCGCACGGACTTAGACCAAAGTTGAAATTCCGAAGGAGCCTTTAATGACCCGCGACCGTTTCGCTTTCCTGCAGGATACCCGGCGCCGGCTGAGGCAGCATCGCTGGCGCAGCCTGGTCTGGTTGAGCGGTACCTCCGATGCCTGCCGTCGGGAGGCCCTGGCCCTTTGGCAGGAGAGTGCCTGGTTGTCGCCGCTGTGGGTCGCCGCCGAGCCTGGCGAAGGCATCGAGGTATCGCGCTGGTTGCCGGCGGCCAAGGCCCGCACGCGCCTGGGGGGCGAACAGGACCTGGTGGTGTTCGATGCCGTCTCGGCCGAGAGCGGCTTCGATCCCGAGGCCTTCGGTGCGCTGTCCGGCACGTTGCGAGCCGGTGGCCTGCTGGTGCTGATGACCCCGCCCGACTGGGGCGCGTACCCCGATGCCGACTACCGCCGTCTGGCCGAATACCCCTGGCGGGCCGAGCAGCTCAGCGCTCGCTATCTGGCCCGGCTTGCCCGTCTGCTGTTGGCCGACCAGCGCGTGATCCGCTGGACGGCGGGTGAGGTGCCGCAGGGTCTGCCGCTGCTCGAGGTACCGCCGTCAGGGAGGGCATCGAGCATCGAGGACCCGGACTGCCTTACTCCTGACCAGGCCGAGGCGGTGGCAAGGCTTACCCGGCTGCGTCGCCGTCGGCCGCTGGTGCTGACCGCCGACCGCGGTCGCGGCAAGACGGCGGCCCTGGGCATCGCCTGTGCGCGGCTGCTGGCGGCAGGGGAGACGGAAATCCTGGTCACGGCACCGCGCCCCTCGGCCGTGGCCGGGCTCTTCGAGCGGCTGGCAGCGCTCTGCCCCGAGGGGCAGCGGCGCGGCAATGCCTTCGAGGCGGGTCGCGGCCGGGTCGCCTTCCTGCCTCCCGACGCGCTGGGACAGCTGGCCGAGCAGGGCGAGGTCGGTGGCCCCGGCCGGCTGCTGCTGGTCGACGAGGCGGCGGCGATTCCCGCGCCATTGCTTGGACGCTGGCTCTCCGACTTCCCACGCATCGCCTTTGCCACGACGATCCATGGTTACGAGGGATCGGGACGCGGCTTCGCACTTCGTTTCCGCGAACGGCTCATGCGCCAGACCCCCGACTGGCGGGCGTACCACCTGGCCGAGCCGATCCGCTGGGCCCTGGGCGATCCGCTGGAGGCGCTGACCTCGCGCCTGTTGCTGCTGGATGCCGAGCCCGCGGCCTGTGCAGGCGCCGGGGGAGAGCCGACCCTTAGACGCCTGGACCGCGATGCCTTGGCCCACGACGAGCCGCGGCTGCGCGCGCTCTTTGGCCTGCTGGTGCAGGCACACTACCGCACCACGCCTGCCGACTTGCGTCACCTGCTGGATGGCCCGGGCGTTGCGCTTTCCACCCTGGAGGCCGGGCCGGCTCTGCGGGGTGTCGTGGTGAGCGGTGACGAGGGAGGCTTCGAGACTGACCTGGCCGAGCAGGTGGCGCGGGGCGAGCGGCGCCCGCGAGGCCATCTGCTGGCCCAGTCGCTGGCCGCCCATGCCGGCGAGCGTGAGGCGCTGACCGCCCATCTGCGGCGGGTGCTGCGCATCGCCGTGCCGGTCGAGCAGCGCCGCTACGGGACGGGGCGCCAACTGATCGAGGCCGAGGTCGCTCGAGCCCGTTGCGACGGCATCGACCTGCTGGGGGCGAGCTTCGGCGCTGAAGCGGGGCTGCAGGCCTTCTGGCAGGCGGCGGGCTTTCGGGCGGTGCGTCTGGGACTGACCCGGGAGGCGGCCACCGGCGAGCACGCCCTGATGGTGGCAAGGCCCACCAGTCCGCGAGGGGAGCGACTTGCCGAGCGCCTCCAGGCCCGCTTCCACCGACAGTTGCCGGGGTTGCTGGCCTTCGAACTGGCCGAGTTGGCGCCGGCGGTGGTGGTGGCCCTGGTCGCCGAGTCGCCCGCCCCGCTGCTTGGCGACGAGGACCGCCGCGACCTCGACGACGTGGCCTTCGGCCATCGCGAGCCTGCCCTGGCCCGTCCGGCGATCCAGGCCCTGGTAAGATGCCATGCTACACGCCTGGCGGGTTGCCAGGACGAGACGCTGGCCCTGCTGGCCGCCTGGGCCTTCCAGGGGCGTGCGACGGCCTGGCTGGCAGCGCGCCTTGGCGTATCGGGAAAGCGAGGCGTGCTGGCCTGGCTGCGCGAGGTCGTGGCAGGTCGTCTCGGCGCCGAACGCGGGCTTTCCCCGGGCGAGGCCGGCCGGTAGAGTTCCCGGGTCAATCGCGAAGCAGGACCGCCATGAACGAACATCTCGAGCAACTTTCCCCTCGCCTCCTGTGGCGCCACTTCCGCACCCTGTGCAATACGCCGCGTCCTTCCGGCCACGAGGCCGCCCTGGTGGCGATCCTCGAGCGCTGGGCCGACGGCCTGGGGCTGGCCCACGACCGCGACGCCTTCGGTAACCTGCGCATCCGCAAGCCCGCCTCCGCCGGCTTCGAGTCGGCGCCGGGAATCATCCTGCAGGGCCACCTGGACATGGTGGCCCAATCCAATGCCGACCATCCCCACGACTTCACCCGGGATGCCATCGAGACCCGGGTGGACGACGATGGCTGGCTGCGCGCCTGCGATACCACCCTGGGGGCGGACAACGGCCTGGGGGTGGCGGCGGCGCTGGCGATCCTCGAGGACGAGACCCTGGTGCATGGCCCGCTGGAGGCGCTCTTCACCCTGGAAGAGGAGTCCTCCATGGGCGGGGCCCTCAACCTGGCCGAGGGGTGGCTCGAGGGAAGCCTGCTGCTCAACCTGGACTCCGAGGATCGTGGCCAGGTCTACATCGGCTGCGCCGGCGGCGCCGACGTCATCGTCGAGGCGCAGCTGCCCAGCGCGCCGCTGGGCGACGACAAGGTGGTGCTGCAGCTGTCGCTGACCGGGCTCTCGGGGGGGCATTCCGGTATCGATATCCACAAGGGGCGCGGCAATGCCAACCGGCTGCTGGTGCGGGTGCTGCGTGCCCTCGAGCCCTGCGGTGCGCGGCTGATCGACTACCGTGGCGGCACCCTGCGTAATGCCTTGCCGCGCGAGGCCTTCGCCACCCTGGTGCTGCCCGACGACGAACAGGTGTCGGCCAGTGAGCGAGTGTCCGTGCTGCAGGAGGAGCTGCGCGCCGAACTGGCCGGGGTCGACGAAGGGCTCACCCTGACGCTGTCGCCACTGGACATCCGGCCGGCCGAGGCGCTGACGGAGCAGGCCAGTCAACTGCTGGTCCGCGCCCTGCACGTGGCCCCCTGCGGCGTCGAGCGCATGAGCGTCGCGGTCCCGGGAGTGGTGGAGACCTCCAACAACCTGGGCGTGGTCAGCCTGGAGGGCGGGCGCTTCCACCTCTGCGCCCTGGTGCGTTCGCTACGCGACAGTGCCACCCGGGACCTCGCCGACCGTTTCCGGGCGCTTTTCGAGCTGATCGGGGCGCGCACCCGGGTCGAGAACGCCTATCCGGGCTGGGCGCCGAACCCGGAAAGCCCCCTGCTGGCGCGCTTCTGTCGCCTGCACCGTGAGCGGCTGGGCAGTGACCCCGAGGCCAGGGTGATCCACGCCGGGCTCGAATGCGGCATCCTCGGTGGCAAGTATCCGCAGCTGGACATGATCTCCTTCGGCCCGTTGATCCGCGGCGCCCACTCCCCCGACGAGCGGGTGGAACTGGCCTCCGTGACGGAGTTCTGGGAGCTGCTGCGTGCCCTGGTCGAGGACCTGGCCCGGGGCGAGACGCCTTGATCGCTTCACACTCGAGGTCGTGATGAACGAACTGCTGCAGGGGACGGCACCTGCCTGGCTGGCCACGGGTCTGGCCGGGCTGCTGGTGGTGATGGCCTGGGCGGGTCTCTCGTGGCGCCGGCGTCTGGTCGCCGCCGAGGCACGTCTCTTCTTCCGGGAGCAGGCGCTTGCCGAGGGCGAGGCCACCGTGCGACGGCTGGAGCAGGAGCTGGCCCAGAGCGATGCGCAGCTGGATGGCAGCCGCGAGCGCCTGGCCACCCTGGAAGCCGAGCTGGCCGATACGCGCGACCGGCTGGCCGAGCGACGCGAGCATGCCGCCCGGCTGGAGACCGAGCGCGAGCAGATGGCGCTGCGGCAACGGGAGCAGCTGGCCCTGATGGAGGAAGCCCGAGAGCGTCTCAAGGAGGAGTTCCAACAGCTTGCCGGGCGCATCTTCGAGGAGCGTCAGCAGGCCTTCTCGGTGCAGAGTCGCGACAGCCTCGAGGCGACGCTGCGCCCCTTCCGCGAACAGGTCGACCAGTTCCGCCGTCGGGTCGAGGAGTTGCATGGCCAGCAGAGCCGCGACAGCGGCTCCCTCAAGGCCCACCTCGAGCAGCTCGCCGGGCTCAATGCCCGCCTCGGCGACGAGGCCGCGGGCCTCGCCCGGGCCCTCAAGGGCGACCAGAAGGCGCAGGGCCACTGGGGCGAGCTGATGCTCGAGACCGTGCTGGAGCGCAGCGGCCTGCGCCGCGACATCGAGTACCGCCGCGAGGTCTCGCTGCAGGGCGACCAGGGGCGCCAGCGTCCCGACGCGGTGATCTACCTGCCCGACGACCGCCATCTGATCATCGACGCCAAGGTGTCGCTGGTGGCCTGGACCCGCGTGGTCAACGCCGAGGACGAGGCCGAGCGCGAGGCGGCCATGAAGGCCCATCTGCAGTCGCTGCGGGGTCATGTCGCCGGGCTCTCGGGCAAGGATTACCCGTCGCTGCCGGGACTCAACTCGCCGGACTTCGTGTTCCTCTTCGTGCCGGTGGAACCGGCGTTTGCCGCCGCCTTCGAGCGCGACCCCACGCTCTTCCAGGAGGCCTTCGACCGCCAGGTAGTGGTGGTCACGCCGACCACCCTGCTGGCCAGCCTGCGCACCGTGGCCGGCCTGTGGAGCCTGGAGCGACAGAACGAGAATGCGCGCCTGATCGGCGACCGGGCCGAGAAACTGCTGGCCAAGTTCTCCGGCTTCGTCGAGAGCCTCGAGGAGGTCGGCCGTCACCTGGAGCGGGCGGGCGACAGCCATCGTCGTGCCATGGCGCGGCTCTCCAGCGGTCAGGGCAGCCTGGTGGCCCAGGCCACCGAGCTGCAGCGCCTGGGGGTGCGCATGAAGAAACCCTTGCCGACGGAGTTGGTGCGGGCCGCCGGGGAGGAGGGCGAGCCGGACGACGAGGGGACGGGGCCCTTCTGAGCCCCGGGCCGAACGCTCGCCGCCGCAACGACGACGCCGCCCCGAGGGGCGGCGTCGTCGTGCTTGGGTGCCGCGGTGCCGGTGATCAGCCGAGGTAGGCGCCCAGCATCCACACGGTCTTCTCCTGCTCGCGGATGTAGTCGCCGGCCTGGGCGGCGGTGCCCTCGTCGTCGGCATCCGAGGCCAGGGAGAGCAACTCGCGCTGCAGCTCGATCAGGGTCTGATAGCCCTCTAGAACACCGCGCACGCAGGCCTCGCCGTCATGGACGTTCTTGTCCTCCTGGATCCTGGCGAGCTTCACGTAGTCGCTGTAGGCGTGAACCGGCTGGTGGCCCAGGGTCAGGATGCGCTCGGCGACCTCGTCGACCTTGGTCAGCAGGTCGGTGTAGAACTCCTCGAACTTCTCGTGGAGCTGGAAGAACTGGCGGCCCTTCACGTTCCAGTGGTAGCCGCGCACGTTCATGTAGAAGATCTGGTAGTTGGCCAGCAGCTCGTTGAGCTTCTCGGCCAGCTGGCTGGCGCTGGCCTCGTGCAGGCCGATGGTATTGGTGTCGCTCATGCAATGCCTCCTTGATCGCGATGCAGTCAGGGTAATGCGTCCGCCGGCGGTGGATAAGTCAATTCTCGCCATGGCCACCATAGCCGATGTCCATGACATGCGGGAGTCGTACGCCTTCTTCAAGGCCTGCGGTCCGGACAACCTTGAAACTCTCCGGGCAGATCAGGATCTCCATGGGGCTGGTGTTGCGGGATCTCGTTGTCGCCTGGTGCTTCCGTTCGTCCCGCTGTAGCCCGGTATTTCCTCGAGCCAGGGCGATGCGTAGACTGCTTACATCCGTTCACGAGAGATTGCTCATGCGCCCCTGGTTGTTACCCCTTCTGGGGATAGGGCTGGCGCTGGCCGGCTGCCAGACCATCCCCGAGACGCTGCCCGAGGCCGAACCGGCTCCGGCCGCCGAGTGCCGCTGGCCCGCAGGGCCCGGTGACAGCCTGGCCAGGGTCGTGACGGCTCTGGAGCATGAGGGCTTCCTGGTACGTCACACCGATGCGCCGCTGGGGCTGGTCGGTGCCGAACGCGCCCGCAACACTGTCTATCACGACCATGGCGTCGATCATCTACCCCGGTTCGGCGGCTTCGTGCTGGGCGGCAGTGGCGGCCATCTGGCCTCCGGCGTGATGATCGGGATCGGTGGCGGCATTGGACCAGCGACCCACGAGGCGACCCGCATCGAGCGTCTCTCGGTGGTAGTGGGGGCGCAGCAGGTGCAGGTATCCCGGGATATACGCATCTTCGATTGGCGAGGCGAGCTGCGCGAGTCCCGCAGTGCCAGCGATGCCGCCTTCTGCCGCGATCTGCGCGACACCATCGAGGCCGTACCGCCACAGGAGGCCCCATGAGGCTAACCCCCCTCGTCATCCTGCTGGCCGCCTGGCTGACCGGCTGTGCCACTCCGACCCCGCCTGAGCCCCGCGAGATTCACCTGGCGGCGACACCCGAGACCACCCTGCGCGAGGCCATGGACCTGCTGATGGAACGCGGCTACGTGATCCGCCATGCCGACGGCGACCTGGGGCGCCTGGAGGCGGTGCTCGGCCGAATGCCGGGTTACGTCGTGTCCCTGCGCGTGGCCGGCCAGGGGGATGGTAGCCAGGCTAGCTTCATCGCCACCCGGGGTGGTCGGCCCCTGCCACCCAGCGTCCTTGCCCCCCTGCTGACCGACCTGCAGTCGCGGCTGAGGCTGTCACCCTGATGGGCCCCACAAGACGACAAGGCCGCCGATGATTCCTTACGTGGTGTCCCCTCGCCTGATCGGTGCGCTCTGCCTCGCCGCAGGCCTGCTGTTGCCGCTGGCGGCCGCGGCGCACCCCCATGGCTGGATCGACCTGCGCATGCGCCTTGTGCTCGATGGCGAGGGGCGGCTGCAAGCCCTTCAGCAGTCCTGGCGCCTGGATCCCTTCTACAGCCTGGTGCTGCTCGAGGAACTCGGCCGGGAAGCGGGAGGCGGCGGTCTCGATGCCGCCCTCGACCAGCTGGGCAGCGATATGCGCGAGACCCTGTCGCCGCAGGGTTATTTCACCGAGCTGACCCTCGAGGATGACAGGCTCGGGCTTGGCGAGGTCAACGACTACACCGTGCTCGAGCGGGACGGGCGGATCGAATTCGTCTTCCTGCTGCCGCTGGTTGAGCCGCTGGAAATGGCGGGAGAGACGCTGCGCTACCGGGTGTTCGACCCCACCTACTATATCGAGGTGGTCCACGAAGCGGCGGGCGACACGCCGCTCGCGGATGCCCTGGTGGTGGGTGGCGAGCTCAATTGCCAGACGCGTATCCGGGCGGCCGAGCCCGATCCCGAGCGGGTCATGGCGGCAGCGATGCTCGACGTCGATGACGAGGCCGAGCCTGGCCTGGGCCGCCACTTCGCTGAGACCGGGGAGGTGACGTGCCGTTAGCCCTCAAGCGACTGGTGTGGCTGGCCGGTGGGCTGTTGCTCGCTCTGCTGGCCTGGCAGTGGATGGTTCAAGAGGCCCTTCAGGACCTCAGTCTGCAATTGGTGGTCTGGCAGCGCGACTTCCACCGGGCGCTGACTCTGGCCATCACGGGGCTCTCCGGAACTCCCTCGCCGGCCACCTGGGCGACGCTGCTCGGCATCAGCTTTGGCTACGGCGTCTTCCATGCTGCCGGTCCCGGTCATGGCAAGGCGGTACTGACCACCTACCTGCTCTCCCAGGGCGGTGCCCGTCGTCGGGCCCTGGCCCTCTCCTGCGCCGCCTCCCTGCTGCAGGCGCTGGTGGCCATCGGCCTGGTGGTGGGACTGGTGCATGGTCTGGGCTGGCTGACGCGCCAGGCCATGGGGAGCGTGGCCTGGGTGGAACTGGCGAGCTTCATCATGGTGACCCTGCTGGGTGCCTGGCTCTGCTGGCGGGCCATCCGCCAGCTGCGAGATCGTACGGCTGTAGCGGAGGTCGCGGCGGGAGAAGGGCTTCATCGTCCCCATGTCCATGACGCCGACCCCGCTTGCTGCGGGGGGCACCACCATGTGGATCCCCAGCAAGCGGGGGACTGGCGCACGGCCCTGATCACGGTGGTGGCCATCGGCATCCGCCCCTGTAGCGGAGGCGTGCTGCTGCTGGGAGCGGCCACCCTGCTGGACCATTTCATGGTCGGGGTGGCGGCGGTGCTGGTGATGGCGCTGGGGACGGCGCTCACTGTCTCGGCCCTGGCGCTGGCCAGCGTATTCGCGCGAGGCTGGGCAGAGCAGCGTCTGGCGGCCCGGGTCACGGACCACCGCATCGGCAGGCTGCTGGGCTGGACCGCCCTGGCGGGTGGGCTAGCCATCATGGTCCTGGGGGTGTCGCTGACCGTGACCGGCGTCGGCCAGCCGGCCAGCTCGCCGCTGCTGGGCGAGCCGCCACCGCGCAGCGCGACGGCAGCGCCGACCAGGGTGTCTCCCTTCGGCGGTTAGCGCTCGGACGGCGTCAGGTCCATCCCCTCGACCTCGGCCAGGATGCGAGCGCGCATCTCGGCCAGGCCATCCAGGTCGTAGGGTTCGGCCTGGCCATGGCCCCAGACTGGCGCCGGCCAGGCGGCGTCTTCGTGACGCCGTACGATGACATGCACATGCAACTGGGCGACGATATTGCCGAGGCTGGCAATGTTGAGCTTGTTGCCGCCCAGAGCGTCGAGCATGGCCTTGCCGACCGCGGTGGCCTCTCGCCACAGCTGCTGCTGGGCCGAAGCGTCAAGCTCGAACACCTCGCTGGCCTCGAGGCGTCGAGGTATCAGTACCAGCCAGGGAAAGCGGGCGTCGTCCATCAGTCGCAGCTGGCACAATGGCAGCTCGGTGAGCGGGTAGCTGTCCTCCACCAGGCGGGTATCGGGCACGAAATCCTGCATTGCGGGTCTCCTTTCGCTCGGCGGTCCCCGTGTCCGCTATCATGGCACACTGCTCCGTTATCGGGGCAGATTCCCCCCGCGGGTCTGCCCCGGTATGCTGGGCGGCTTACCTCCGACCCGCCAACAACGGACGCTGCCATGACACTGCTCGAGGCGCTTGCTCTGCTGACCATCGGGACCCTGGCCGGCTTCATCAACGTGCTCTCTGCGGGTGGCTCGATGCTGACCCTGCCTCTGCTGATGTTTCTGGGGTTGCCGCCACAGGCGGCCAATGGCACCAACCGGGTCTCGATTGCCCTGCAGAGCATCTCTGCCGTGACCAGCTTCTTCCGTGCCGGTGCTCGCTACGTGGGTCTCTCGTTGCGGCTCTCGGTGCCGGCGGTAGTGGGTTCGCTGCTCGGCGCCTGGTTGGCCCTGCAGACCGGGGATGCGCTTTTCGAGGCGATACTGATCACGGTGATGGCGTGCTCGGCGGTGCTGATGCTGCTGCCCCAGCCGCGCCTGGATACCCGCCCGCTGACCCCGGAGCGCCTCACGCCGGCGGTATATATGGCGATGTTCGCCATCGGCCTCTACGGCGGTTTTATCCAGGTCGGAGTGGGCATCCTCTTCATTGTCGTGCTCTATCGCATGCTGAAGATCGACCTGGCCCAGGTGAACGTCTTCAAGGTGCTGATCGTGCTGATCTATACCCTGCCTGCTCTCGCCATCTTTCTGGCCAACGACCAGGTACGCTGGGGCTATGGCCTGATGCTGGCAGCCGGCAGCATGCTGGGGGCCTGGCTGGCGGTGAAAGTCAACATGAGCCCGCGCGGGGCCTTCATCGTCAAGTGGCTGACCGTTGCGGTGATACTGGCGATCATCCTGCGGCTGCTGCTGGGGTAAGCTCACCGGGGGAATTTCGCCGGACCTTGTCTCCTGGAATCTGCTAGATTGGATGGGACACCCCTTGTGTTTCACATCGGGAACGGCAACGAGGACGCCACTATGAAGAAACGCACCCTATCGCTGATACTCGTCTCACTTTTCACTTTCTCCCTGCTTAGCGGCTGCAATACCATTCGCGGTGCCGGCGAAGACGTCGAGCGCGGCGGTGAAGCCGTTCAGGACGCCGCCAGCTGAGTTCCCGCCGATCAGGCTGAATTGAGCGGCTGAGTCTCCCACGGGCATGCCTTTCGGCGTGCCCGTTTTGGCACCTGTTCGATGAAACGTCCCCCTCAATAGCCTGGAAAGAGTCCTATGTTTCGCCTCTGCAAGCCCTGGTTGACGGCCGTCGGTCTGATGCTGATGACTGCCTGTAGTGCCACGAACGAGTCCACGGTTCCACGTGATCCGGCGCCTGAGCCTCCTCGCGTCAGTGAAGGTGATGACGCCTGCGGAGCGGGGCGTGTACAGGGCTGGGTAGGGAAGCCTTTCGATACGGAGTCGGGAGGAACCCTGCGTAAAGAGAGCGGTGCAGAGGCACTGCGCGTGATGCGCCCCGGCGAGGCTTATACCCTCGATTACCGGGCCGAGCGCCTCAATGTGCGTCTGGACGAGCGGGGCCGGATCACCGCCCTGGAGTGCGGTTGACGCCCTTCTCTTGTCAGGGATCGCCGTGTTCGGCCTGGGTGCGACGCTCTTCTTCCTCGGCCTGCTTGCGCAGCTTCTTGCGCAGGGCCGCCTTCTCGAAACGCAATTTCTGGATCCGTGTCTCCAGCTTCAGCGGTGGCACCCGCGCCGGCTTGCCACTGCCGTCCACGGCCACCATGGTCAGGTAGCAGCTATTCGTGTGGCGTATCATCTTCTGGCGGATGTCCTCGGCCACGACCTTGACACCGATCTCCATGGAAGAGCTGCCCACATGGTTGACGCAGGCAAGGAAGGTGACCAGCTCGCCGACATGGATCGGCTGCTTGAACAGCACCTGGTCGACGGACAGCGTCACTACGTAATGGCCGGCATAGCGGCTGGCACAGGCATAGGCCACCTCGTCGAGCTTCTTGAGGATGGCGCCGCCATGCACCTTGCCACTGAAGTTGGCCATGTCCGGGGTCATCAGCACGGTCATCGATAGTTCGTGTTGGCCGCTCAGCGGTTGGTCATCCATCGTCATGCTCCTTGAGGTTTCCTACAGCATAACGCCTTGCCCCCGCGAGGGGAGGCAAGGCGTTCGATACCGCGATGTGGGGCGGTGAGATCAGAACCAGGTCAGGCCCACCGCAATGATGATGCCGGTGATGAACAGCTGGATCAGGCAGAAGCCCATGATGTCCTTGGCCTTGAGGCCGGCGATACCCAGCACGGGCAGGGCCCAGAAGGGCTGCAGCAGGTTGGTCCAGGCGTCACCCCAGGCCACGGCCATGGCCACCCGGGGAATGTCCACACCCAGAGCCTCGGCGGCGGGCAGCATTACCGGGGCCTGCACGGCCCACTGGCCACCACCGGAGGGCACGAAGATGTTGACGATGCCGGCGCTGATGAAGGACCAGAAAGGCAGGGTGGTCTCGGTGGCAAAGGAGATGAGCGTCTCCGACATGCTCTCGGCCAGGCCCGACTGCACCATGATCGCCATGATGCCGGCATAGAAGGGGAACTGGATGACGATACCGGCACCCCCCTTTATTGCCTCATGCAGGCTCTCGAGCAGGCTGCGCGGCGTGCGGTGCAGCACGATGGCCAGTGACAGGAACAGGAAGTTGACCACGTTGAGGTTCAGGCCGCCGCCGCGGAAGATGAAGTGGTCGAGCAGGAACAACACCCCCGGAATGCCCACCAGCCAGGCCAGGGTCGTGCTGTTTTCCAGGCGTTCGGCGGGGCGGGTAATGCGCACACGCGTTTCCTCATCCTCACCCAGCAGCTTGGGGTCGATGTAGACGCTCTCATCCTCGTCGGGGAGCATCAGACGGTTGACCAGCGGCACGGCGATGAACAGGCAGGCCACGATGGCCAGGTTGAACAGCGAGAAGATGGTGTTGCCGGTGCCGATCACGCCGATCTGCTCGACGGTGAAATGGCCCTCGGTGGCGATGGTCAGCGGGATCGAGCCGGCCAGGCCACCGTGCCAGACGATGAAGCCGGAGTAGGCGCTGGCTACCAGCAGACGGTAGTCGACTCGCACCAGGCGAGCCAGCTCCTTGGCGAACAGGGCGCCCACCACCAGGCCGAAGCCCCAGTTGATCCAGCTAGCGACCAGCGACACCAGGGTGACCAGGATGATGGCGCTGCCGGCGTTCTTCGCCAGCCCGGCGAGCTTCTGCAGCAGGCGCTTGACGGGCGGGGAGCTGGCCAGCATGTAGCCGGTGACCAGCACCAGCAGCATCTGCATCGAGAAGGTCAGCAGGCCCCAGAAGCCGTCACCCCAGAAACGCATCACAGCCAGCGGAGTCTGGCGCTCCACAGCGATGGCCGCGGCGGCGGCGATGATCGTCAGCAGCAGGACGAAGATGTAGGGGTCGGGCAGGTAGCGTTCGACCAGTTTGACGGCCGGTCTCGATAGCGCCTTGAGCATGGAGTTCCCTTCTTCTGTTGTCGAATTGTCACGTGTCTGACAGAAAATAGCGCAACCTCAGAGGGTTGCGCTACCCGGCACCGGAGACGTCGTCAATGTCGTCGGCTGAGGCGGGGTGGCGCCAGCGGGTGCGTCGATGGTGCCGATAGTAGGCCACCAGCACGCCCGAGCGCACTACGGCAAAGGCCAGGAAGGCCAGCCACAGGCCATGGTTGCCCAGGGGCGTGGTCAACCACCAGAGCGGCAGGTAGACGGCAAGCCCCGCATAGATGCTGTTGCGCATCTCGCGGATCGCCGTGGCGCCGATGAAGACACCGTCGAACAGGTAGCTCCATACTGCCACCAGTGGCATGACAACCATCCACGGCAGGTAGTCCCCGGCGGCGGCCCGCACCTCCGGCAGGCCGGTGAGCAGTGCGATCAGCCACTCGCCTCCCAGGGCGAAGGCCAGCGCGGCAAGCCCCGCCGTGACCAGCGAGAAGCGGGCGGCGCTTGCGACGATCTGGCCGAACTTGTCGAAGCGCCGGCGGCCCACGGCGCGGCCGGCCAGCGCCTCGGCGGCATGGGCGAAGCCGTCCAGCGCGTAGCTGGTCAGCATGATGAACTGCAGAAGTACGGCATTGGCCGCCAGCACGGTATCGCCCTGGGCGGCGCCGCGGGAGGTGAAGAAGGCCATGGCGAACAGCAGGCCCAGAGTGCGCACGAAGAGGTTGGCGTTGACTCGGAAGAGCTCGCCGTAGGCGGCCAGGCGCAGTAGCCGTTCGCGCAGGAAGCGCCCCGACAGCCACCTGAGCTGGCGCGACACCAGCCAGAGGCCGAAAAGCAGTGCCGTGTAGTCGGCGAGCATCGTGGCCCAGGCCACGCCGTCGCTGGTCATCCCCAGCACCACCACGAACAGCAGGTCGAGGACGATGTTGACGCCGTTGGTCAGCACCAGGATGGCCAGCGTCACCCGCGAATTCTGCTGGCCGAGGAACCAGCCGAGGATGGCGTAGTTGGCCAGCACCGCCGGGGCCGAGAGCAAGCGGATGCGGGCGTACTCCGCGGCCAGCGCCGTGGCCGCCTCGCTGCCGTCGAGCAGCCACAGCCCCAGCGTCACCAGCGGGCTCCCGGCAAGGATCAAGCCCAAGCCGATCCCCAGGGCGAGCAGCAACGACTGGCCGAGCAGGTTGCGTACTTCCCCGTTCGCCTCGCGACCCACTGCCTGGGAGGTGAGGCCGGTGGTGCCCATGCGCAGGAAGCCGAAGCCCCAATAGAGGAAGCTGAACAGCGTTGCGCCCAGGGTCACCCCGGCGAGATAGCGCGAGTCGGGCAGGTGGCCGACCACGGCAGTATCCACCAGTCCGAGCAGCGGCACGGTGATATTGGAGAGGATGATCGGCCAGGCTAGCGCCAGGATGCGCTGTCGCGTGCCGGCGGTGCTCGTGGGCGACGTCACGGCGGGTCCCTTGGCGGTGAAACGGGGCAGGGTGGCGTCTTCCGCCCCGGAACGCAACGGCCCCGCCTATTGGCGGGGCCGTCGAGGGGCGAGCGTCAGACTTTAGAAGCGGTAGCCCAGGCTGGCGGAAAAGAGGTCGATCTCGAAATCCTCCCCGCTTTCGCTGATGTCGTAGCGCTCGTACTCGGCGCGCATCATGAGCTGATTGATCTCATACTCGGCGCCAATACCGTAGAAGGGATCGGTGCCATCTTCACTGGCGGAGATGTTCCAGCGATCATTGGCGTTATCGGTGAAGTTGGCACTGATTTCGCCGTCCCAAGCGACCATGCCCAACTTGCCGTGGACACTGAACCCATTCTGGATTGGAAGCTTGCCTACCAGTGCGAAGCCGAAACCTTCCACATTCAGATTGGCATCAGCCGGGTCACCATTGACGATGCCATTTGCTTCGTAATCTCCAAAGTCCAGATAGCTTGCTTCGACGGCGAAATTGGGATTGAACTGATAGCCGGCAAACAGCTTGTACGCCGTATCGCTGTCATCGGTGCTGGCACCAAGGTCACCCAGCAAATCGAGAGTATCGTTATCCAACTGCGAATACCCCAGACCGGCACCCAGATAGGGCCCCTCGGCGGGGTTGTACTGGTAGCTCTGGGCGAAGGCGGGGGAAGCGACCAGGGTGGCCAGGGCGGCGGTGGCGATCAGGCGTTTCATCATGCGCTCCTTTGCATGCTGGGACAGGCAGTGCCTGCAGTTGGGCATGCGGCGAATGCCGGCTACCCTGATGTAAGATCCTGTGAAAGGATGTAATCTCAAGATTCTAGAGCTTCATGATGATTAGCGCCATACTCGATTCGCCGAAGATGAGCCCCGAGTTACGCTAACCGCATTACAAATGGCAGGGAGCAAGGGGAGTGAAACCGATGGACAAGCGCAGCTTATTCTTCTTCGCACTGGTGCTGGTGGCGCTGCTGGTGGCTTCTCCGGCGGTGGCTCAGGGAGAACGCATGGAAGCCCAGCCCAGCGGCGGTGCGATGATTGCCGATGCCGTGATCGCTCGCCCGCTACTGGCGGCAGCTACGGTGGGTGGCACGGCGATCTTCCTGGTGTCGCTGCCGTTCACTGCCCTGGGGGGCAACGTGGACGGGGCGGCGGAGACCCTGATCAAGACTCCTGCCGAAGCGGCTTTCCGCCGCTGCTTGGGGTGCACGGTGAGCCGTCGCGCTGACGAGATGTAGGGCAAAAGCCGGCTATTGGCGACGGCCATTCCCTCGATCAGATGTCCGCGCCGTTCAGGCGTGGTATCAGACAACGGCGCCCCGCTCATTGAGCGGGGCGCCGTTGGCCGTGCCGGCGTCGAACCGGTCAGGCGGCGGTGATGAGCTGGTACTTTGCCATCAGTTCTTCACGGCTCTCCTTGCGCTCCGGGTCCAGCGGAATGCAATCCACCGGACAGACCTGCTGGCACTGGGGTTCGTTGTAGTGGCCGACGCACTCGGTGCACAGGCCCGGGTCGATGACATAGATCTCTTCCCCCGGCGAGATGGCGCCGTTGGGGCATTCGGGTTCGCAGACGTCGCAGTTGATGCACTCGTCGGTGATCATCAGGGCCATGGGGTACCTCACGGATATCGCTGGCCGGAAAGTAGTGCCGGGAGCAGACTAATCCCGAGTTTCCTGGTCAGGTATTGTAATGGCTCTTGAGCGTTTCGGCGACCCTGGGATGCACGTGCTTGGAGACATCGCCGCCGAGCTTGGCGATCTCGCGCACCAGGGTCGAGGAAATGTAGGAGTTCTCGACCTCCGGGGTCAGGAAGACTGTTTCCAGCTCCGGCATCTGGGCGCGGTTCATGTTGGCCAGCTGCAGCTCGTACTCGAAGTCGGATACCGCCCTCAGTCCGCGCAGTAGCACGCGTGCCTTCTGCTGGATCATGAACTCGGTCATCAGCCCCGAGAAGCCAATCACTTCGACATTGTCGAGGCCTGCGACTACCTCGCGGGTCAGGCCGATGCGGGTGTCGATATCCAGGGTAGGCCCCTTGCCCGGGCTCGTGGCGATGGCCACCACCACCTTGTCGAAAAGCCGGGCGGCACGCTCGATCAGGTCGAGGTGGCCGTTGGTGACGGGGTCGAAGGTGCCGGGATAGACGGCGATGTTCATCATGTTTCTCCTTCGTCGAGTCGTCCGAAGGGATTGTCCACGGCCAGCGACACCTCCCTGGCATAGCCGGGAATGCGGATCGCGTCTCGGCCGACATCGAGCTCGGGACCTTCCAGCACGCCTTCGCCGAAGCGATAGCGAGCTTCGAAGTGGCCGCGGTCGGCGGCTCGATGGTAGGCCGCTGCAGCCTCCCGGGTAGCCTCCCGGCGTGTCTGCCAGGTGGCCACGGCGGTTTCGCCATGGCGCTGCACCAACAGTCGCTCGGTCACCGCAGGGGAGAGCACCACGCCGGTGGCGTTGTTGCCACCGAAGCCCTTGGCGTTGATGAAGGCGGCATCCGCCATGAAGGGCAGCGGATCGCGGAACAGCCTCAAGCGTTCGGCATGGACGTCGTCGGCCACCGCATCGAGGGTGAAGATACCCGGGAGCAGCCCGTGGGCGAAGCTGCCCAGGGCGCTGGTCAACTGGTCGCCGGCGGCACTGCCCTGGGAGTGACCGACGAAGGCCTTCACCGCCACCACCGGCCACGCCGTGATGTCGTTGGCCCGAGCCACCTGGTCGAAGACATGAGATTCGGTGATGCGGTTCTTGGGGGTGCTGGTGCCATGGGCGTGGAGAAAGGTGCGCTCGCGTAGTGCCTTCTCGCCGAGCATGTCGCGCACCAGCGCAACCGCCTTGGCCAGGGAGATGTAGTTGCCGATCCCGGGGGCAGAGATCGAACGCTTCCAGCCATCGGCATTGACGAACACGCCCGGCACGCTGCCGAGGATTTCGGCACCGGTCTCCAGTGCCAGGGCGTCGTCCATCAGCATGATGAACTGGCTGGATTCGCCCATGGTGAAGCCACAGTTGCGGGCGAAGGGGCGGCAAGCCCGCTGGTAGTCGGCGTCGGTGAGCAGCTCAAGAGCATCCAGGGCCTTGAGACCGTC
The DNA here is from genome assembly GCF_902500215.1 of Halomonas lysinitropha. Taxonomy (GTDB): domain Bacteria; phylum Pseudomonadota; class Gammaproteobacteria; order Pseudomonadales; family Halomonadaceae; genus Halomonas; species Halomonas lysinitropha. Next base: position 8,103 of record NZ_CABVOU010000024.1, on the reverse strand, counting down.
GTCATCGGCCAGCGCTCCCATGGTGCGGAAGCCCTCGATGACCTCGGGCGTGACCGGGGCATCGGCAGTGCCCACCAGGACCACCCGGCGGCGGCCGGCACGGATGTCGTCCACGCCCAGGCGCAGGTTGTAGAGAAAGCTGGCGCAGGCGCCCAGGGCCGCCCCGGTACCGCCCACGCTGCCCAGTACATAGGCATTGATGAAGTCGGCGGGCATCTGACCGTAGCCCAGCGGCATCTGCTTGGAGGTGGCGCGCTTGCCGGAGACGAAGCTCTTGAGCAGCCCACCCCAGCCCTCGTCGTCGAGCTGGCCAATGGAGTTGCCGGCGTAGACGGCGACCTCATCGGGGTCCAGGCGGTCGCGCAGTCCGTCCCACTCGAGACCGCTGTCGCCCAGGCAATCGCTTGCGGCGAAGACGGTCATGGATAGCCCGCGGGGATGGTGCACGCTGCGATAGAGCCGGTTGGGCTCGAATCCCGTGGGTAACTGGCCGGCGGTCCGCACCTGGGCCGGGCGCGTCTCGGGCAGCATCACCTCCATGGTGCCGGCGGGAACAGTGACCTCGACGTTCTGGCGGTCCAACTCCCGGACCTGCCAGGTGGGGGGCAGGTTGTCGGGCAGCTGGCGGCGACGGATGCGGAAGGTCAGCGGTTTGTCCAGCGCGAGGCTCGCCTTGCGGTTGGCCGGCAGGCCCTCCTCGTTGAAGCGGGGATCCTCGATGCGCCGGATCAGGGTGTGGTCGAGCACTCGTTGACGGGTCTGCTCGACGATCGCGGCAGCGTCCAGCGGCCGGCCCTCGGCGTCATGCCAGTCACCCTCCTCCTGGCAGTCGGCCAGGCGCATCATTGACGCCAGGCCCAGCAGGGTGCGGGTCTGGTCGTCGTCGGACAGGGCGTCGAGCACGGTACGGCGAAACGCCTGGTGGCCCGAGGTTCGGCCGGCGGGATTCACGCCGCCCATGCCGACGATCACCGGTAAGTGTGGCAAGCCGGGTTCCTCGTTGTGCGGTTGATATCGGGGCTGAATTGCTTAGTGGCTGTCTGGCCATGGATCATAGCACCCGGCCCGTGGCGACGTCATGCGGCCCCCTGCGCAGGGGGCGTGAGGCTGGTAGAATGATTGCCCTTTCCGTTTCCGCTGAGCCCGCTGTCATGACTGCCTGTTCGCGTTCCATCGTCAGCCGCCAGACTGGCCCCCACGAGGACCTCGCCCGACGCGTGGTGCGGGCTCTGGCGCACCCCCTGCGCAAGCCGGTCGCGGAGCACACCCGCGAGGCCTTTGCCCGGACGCGGGACTGGCTCGAGCATCGTGGCGGGGCACCGTTGATCCTGGATGCGGGCTGCGGCGTGGGGCTCTCGACGCGCCGCCTGGCCGAACAGGCCCCGGCCGCCGCAGTGATCGGCGTCGATCGCAGCGCCGACCGCCTGTCCCGCGACCATGGCCCGCTGCCGGACAATGCCTTGCTGGTGCGTGCCGACCTGGTGGACTTCTGGCGCCTGGCTCTGGCCGAGGGCTGGCGGCCGGTGCGTCACTACCTGCTCTATCCCAACCCCTACCCCAAGGCCACCCATCTGAAGATGCGCTGGCAGGGTCATCCTGTGTTGCCGGTGATCCTGGCGCTGGGCGGCCGGCTGGAGCTGCGTTCCAACTGGCGGCTCTATGTAGAGGAGTTCGCCCTGGCGGTGACCCAGGCCACTGGCATGGCGGCCGCGGCGGAGCCCTTCGTGCCGGATGAGGCCTGCCTGACGCCCTTCGAACAGAAGTACCATGCCAGCGGTCAGGCGCTCTGGCGGCTGGTGGTAGAGCTCCCCCACGACCCCGGAATGGTGCCCGGCGACAGCCTGCCTGTCGCAGGGGAGGACACGTAATGGTGTACCTGTTCCTGGCCCTGGCCATCGTCGCCGAAGTGATCGCTACCAGTGCCCTGAAGGCCTCGATGGGTTTCACCCGGCTGTGGCCAAGCGTCACGGTGGTGGTCGGCTATGGTCTGGCCTTCTATCTGCTCGCCCTGGTGCTGCGAAGCATGCCGGTGGGCATCGCCTATGCCTTCTGGGCGGGGCTCGGCATCGTGCTGGTGACCCTGGTCGGCATCCTGGTCTATGGCGAGAAGCCGGATTTCCCGGCACTGCTGGGCCTGGCCATGATCGTTGGTGGCGTGGTGGTAATCCAGGTGTTCTCTTCCGTTTCGTCCCATTAAGCTGAGTGCCTTTTATGCTTCCTGGAGGTGTCATGCACCCCCGTCCGCTGCTCTGTGTCCTGCTGATGCTGTTGCCCCTGTTTGCCCAGGCGAGCGGCTTCACACGCCTGGCCGAGCTGGCCGGTAAGGGCTTCCTGATTGGTGCCGAGGCGCGTCTGCTGAGTAGCGGCGAGACACTGGGCACCATCGAGCCCGAGCGGCAGCTGTCGCCGGCCTCGGTGTCCAAGATCTACGTGGCGGCGGCGGCGCTGGAACGTTGGGGACCTCAGTACAGGTTCACCACCCGCTTGGTGAGTCTGGCCGAGCCCGATGCGGACGGGGCGCTTCACGGCGACCTGGTGCTCGACGGCGGAGGCGACCCGATGCTGACCAGCGAGGACCTGTGGCGGCTCACGCAGCGGCTGCACCAGGCCGGCGTGCGCCGGGTCGAGGGACGCCTGATGGTCAGCCAGTGGCGCTATGGCCCGGTGGAGTGCATCACCACCGACCGCTGTCAGGCCCACTCCCGGGTGGCCAATGCCTACAGTGCACTGCTCTCCTCGGCGGGGGTGAACCACGGCAGCTGGTGCGTCAGCGTGGCCCCTGCCGCCGTGGCCGGCGAGCCCGCCCGCATCACCAACTGCGACAGCCAGGTGCCGATCGTGGGGATCGACAACCGGGTCGAGACCAAGCCCGACGACAGCGGCACCCGGCTCAATGCCGAGCGCGTGCTGCGCGACAGCGGGGATGTCATGGTGGTGAGCGGGCAGATCTCCACCAATGCCCGACCGCGCTCCATCTATCGGGCCAGTTCCGACCCGGCGCGCCAGAGTGCCGCCACCCTGAAGGCGATGCTGGAACAGGCCGGCATCGGCGTGCGTGACGGTATCGGCGTGGCTGCCTCCCAGCCGCCGGCCGAGGCCCGAACCCTGGCCTACGTGGAGAGCGAGCCCCTGCAGGAACTGCTGCTGCGGACTCTCAATCACTCCAACAACTTCATGGCCGACCAGCTGGCGCTGAATCTGGTGGAGCTTCCTCAAGCCGGCCTTGTCCAGGCCGGGGGGGCGTTGGAGGCCTTCGTGGCCGGCATTCCGGAACACGGCCCCGTGACACTGCGCAGCGGTAGCGGCCTGACCCCGGAGAATCGCACCTCGGCGGCAGGCATCACCGCCCTGCTGGAGAGCATGTACCGCCGTCCGGCGCTCTTTCCCAGCTTCGTCGCGTCCCTGCAGTCGCCCGCCAACGGCGTGATGCGTTTCCTGCGGCGTGGTTCGGCGACTTTCCAGCAGCATGTCATGCTCAAGACCGGCACCCTCAACCAGCCGGTGGCGGTGCGTTCCGTGGGTGGCTACTTTCGTACCCGCAGCGGGCAGTGGGGTGTGTTCGCGGCGCTCGTCAACGGTACCTCCAACACTCCCTGGCTCAACTGGCAGCAGGTCCTCGACCCGCTGGCCGCCGACCTCGAGGCGATGATCGATGCCCACTGATACCATGGACCTTACGACATGAAGCCAGGACACACCGGCTGGCAGCACCTGGTGCACTCCACTCGCTACTCCCTCAAGGGGCTCAGGGCGGCCTTTCGCAACGAAGCGGCCTTCCGCCAGGAGCTCGGGGTCTGTGTGGTCCTGCTGCCACTGGCCTGGTGGGTTGGCCAGGGGCCGGTGGAGTGGATCCTGCTGGCAGGCAGCTGCCTGCTGGTGTTGATCGTGGAGCTGCTCAACAGTGCCATCGAGAATGTGGTGGACCGCATCGGCACCGAACGTCACGAGCTCTCGGGACGCGCCAAGGACATCGGGTCGGCGGCCGTGATGCTCTCGCTGTTCTTCGCCGGCCTGACCTGGGGGTTATTGGTCTGGCAGAAATTCCTGTCCTAGCCCGGGTTATGGGGCGGGGCAGGCTTCGCTATGCTGGAGGCATTCGAGAACCGGATACGAGATGCCCATGGCCCTGCCCGATGACTTCCTGCCGCTGGATGACATTCCCGAGCCCCTGGAGGCTCCCCTGGCACACGCCCATGATCGGCTGGCGAGCTCGCTGGAGCAGGCCGACAATCTGGCCGACATGAACGGCAACGACTCCCCCCTGGAGGACTGGCTGGCGCTCTCGGACGAGCGGCGCCGTCAGCTGGCCAAGGTGCTGGCCGTCTCGACCTTTGCCGCCGAGACCCTGATGCGCTATCCGGAATGGCTGTTGCACCTGGATGCCAGTGGCGAGCTGGATGCGACGCCCTCAGAAGAGATCTTACGCGACTGGCTCGACGAGCGGCTGGAGGCGGCCGAGGATGAAGAGACCCTGCATGGCGCTATCCGTCGCTTTCGTCGCGCGCGGATGCTGGGCATCGTCTGGCGTGACTTGACCCGTCCCCCGGGCATCGACATGTGGCAGACCAGCGGCGCCGTGTCGCGGCTCGCCGAGACCTGTCTGGAGGGGCCCCTGGCGTGGCTGGAGGCCCATTTTGCCCCGCGCTGGGGGCGCCCCGCCCTACGTCGCGACGGCAGCGAGCAGCGGCTGGTCGTGCTGGGCATGGGCAAGCTCGGTGCCGGCGAACTGAACCTCTCCTCCGATATCGACCTGATCTTCGGCTTTCCCGAGCAGGGGGAGACCGAGGGCGGGCGCAATTCCCTGGAGCACCAGGAGTATTTCACCAAGATCGGTCAGAAGCTGATCACCGCCCTGGACGCAGTGACCGCCGATGGCTTCGCCTTCCGTGTCGACATGCGCCTGCGTCCGCTGGGCGATGGCGGCCCCCTGGTGGGTAACTTCTCTTCGCTGGCCGGCTACTACCAGGACCAGGGTCGTGAATGGGAGCGTTACGCCATGCTCAAGGCCAGACCCGTCGCCGGCGACCGGGACGCGGGTGCCGAGCTGCTGTCGAGTCTGCGCCCCTTCGTCTATCGCAAGTACCTGGATTTCGGTGCCATCGAGTCGCTGCGTGAGCTCAAGTCGATGATCAACCGCGAGGTCCGGCGCAAGGGCATGCAGGGCAACATCAAGCTGGGTCCCGGGGGCATTCGCGAGGTGGAGTTCGTGGTTCAGGCCTTCCAGCTGATCCGCGGTGGCCGTGACACCGAACTGCAGGTCACCTCGCTGAAGACCGCGCTGGAGCGCCTGCCCGAGCTTGGCCTGCTGCCCCAGGAGGTGGTCGAAGAGCTGATGCCCGACTACGTTTTCCTGCGCGATCTGGAACATGTGCTGCAGGCACTGGAGGATCGCCAGACCCAGACCCTGCCCGAGGATGACACCGACCGCGAGCGGGTGGCCCTGGCACTCGAGATGGAGGACTGGCCGGCGGTGATGGCACGGCTCGACGAGGTACGTGAGCGGGTGCGTCGACACTTCGATGCGGTGATCGCCGAGCCTGAGGAGGAGGTCGAGGAGGACGATGTCGCCGACCAGGCCTCCGGCGCTGTCGCTCTGGAGGAGTGGCGCGCGCTGTGGCGCGGCGAACTGGAGGAGGATGAGGCCCGGGAGCTCGTGGAGGAGGCCGGCCTGGCGGCGCCGGATGACGCTCTGCGCCGGCTGCGAGTGTTGCGCCAGTCCCGCCAGGTGCAGGCCATGCAGCGTATCGGCTTCGAACGACTCGAGGCCCTGATGCCGCTGCTGCTCGATGCCGTGGTCGCCAGCGAGACTCCTGACATCGCTCTGGAACGCGTGCTGCCGCTGATCGAGGCGGTGTTGCGGCGCACCGCCTACCTGGCACTGCTGCGTGAGAACCCGGATGCTCTGGGCCATCTGATGAAGCTGTGCAGTGCCAGCCCCTGGATCGCCGCCCAGCTCGCCCGCCATCCCATCCTGCTCGACGAGTTGCTGAACCCGGACACCCTCTATACCCCGGCCGACAAGGAGCGCTTGGCCGATGAGCTACGTCAGGCCCTGGGTCGGCTTCCCGAAGATGATGAAGAGGCCCAGCTCGAAGCCTTGCGGGTCTTCAAGCATGCCCAGGTGCTGCACGTGGCGGCCTCCGACATCGTCGGCACCCGTCACCTGATGAAGGTCAGCGACTATCTCACCTACATCGCTGAAGTGGTCCTTGAAGAGGTGCTGGTCATGGCCTGGAAGCACCTGACCCGCAAGCATGGTTTTCCGGAACGCCGCGAGGAGGGGCGCTGTGGCAGTGAGGCCGAGTTCCTGGTGGTCGGCTACGGCAAGTTGGGCGGCATCGAACTGGGCTACAGTTCCGACCTGGACCTGGTGTTCCTCCACGACGGCGCCAGCCAGGGGACCACCGACGGCAAGCGCCCCATCGACAATGCGGTCTTCTTCACACGGCTGGGCCAGCGCATCATCCACCTGCTCACCGCGGTGACGCCGGCGGGTACCCTCTATGAGGTAGACATGCGTCTGCGACCCTCGGGCAACTCGGGGCTACTGGTCTCGACGCTCCCGGCCTTCGCCGACTACCAGCGCGAACAGGCCTGGACCTGGGAACACCAGGCTCTGGTGAGGGCCAGGGTGGTGGCCGGCCATCCACGCCTCGCCGAGCGCTTCGACGCGATTCGTGGCGAGATCCTCGGTCGCCAGAGGGACCTCGCGGCGCTGCGCAAGGAAGTGGTCAAGATGCGCCACAAGATGCGCGATCACCTGGGGAGCAAGGGCGAGAGCGATGATTTCGACCTCAAGCATGACCCTGGCGGGATGGTCGACATCGAGTTCCTCTGTCAGTTCGCGGTGCTTTCCATGGGGCACGAGACCCCCGAGCTATTGGCGTACAGCGACAATATTCGTATTCTGGAGACTCTCGAGGCGACAGAGCGCCTGCCGAGCCGGGATTGCCAGCGCCTGCGCGAGGCCTATCTCGCCTGTCGCACCGCCGCCCACCGGGCGGCCCTGACCGGCGGAGCCGGGCGCGGTCACAACGATGACTTCCGGGCGCATCGCGAGGCCGTCATCGAGCTCTGGCAACGCCTGCTCGAACCGGAAGATCACTGAGCGTGGGCTGGATCCCACGGTTCTCCCGTTTTCACGATTGAGAAGATGAAAGGACGTAGATTATGTCGATGGCTGACCGAGACGGTCTCATCTGGTTCGACGGCGAACTGGTTCCCTGGCGCGATGCCCAGGTGCATGTACTGACTCATACCCTGCACTACGGCATGGGCTGCTTCGAGGGTGTGCGCGCCTACGCGACCGATCAGGGCGCGGCCATCTTCCGGCTCAAGGAGCATACCGACCGCCTGTTCGATTCGGCCAAGATTCTCGGCATGCACATGCCCTTCACCAAGGAGCAGGTCAACGAGGCTTGCCGCGCCGCAGTCCGCGAGAACGGCCTCGACGAGGCCTATCTGCGACCCATGGTGTTTTTCGGCAGCGAAGGAATGGGCCTGCGCGCCGACAACCTCAAGACCCACGCGATCGTGGCCGCCTGGGAATGGCCCTCCTACATGTCGCCCGAGGCCCGTGAGCTCGGCATCAAGGTGCAGACCTCCTCCTTCACTCGGCACCATGTCAATATCGCCATGACCCGTGCCAAGGCCAACGGCCAGTACATCAACTCGATGATGGCACTGGCCGAGGCACAGCGCGGCGGCTACGACGAGGCGCTGCTGCTCGACCCCCAGGGCTATGCTGCCGAGGGCTCCGGCGAAAACCTCTTCATGGTCAAGAACGGTATCATCTACACGCCGATGCTGACCTCCTGCCTCAACGGCATCACCCGCAACACCGTGCTGCACATGGCTGAACACCTTGGCTTCGAGCTGCGCGAGAAGTTGATCACCCGCGACGAGATCTACATCGCCGACGAGGCCTTCTTCACCGGCACCGCCGCCGAGGTGCTGCCGATCCGCGAACTCGACGGCCGTATCATCGGCGAGGGTCGCCGTGGCCCGGTCACCGAGAAGATCCAGTCGCTCTATTTCGATGTGGTGCGCGGCAAGCAGGCCATCGATGCCAGCTGGTTGACCCCGGTGGCCTGACGCCCACCC
>NZ_CABVOU010000023.1 GCF_902500215.1 Halomonas lysinitropha | reverse complement strand
ACCTCACCCTTATCAGGGGTGCGCTCTAACCAACTGAGCTACAGACCCAAACAGTCGTTGCTCGTTCGATCAGGTAATTCATTGTGGACACTTGCCGGGCGCGATGACGGGTCGTTTAAGGAGGTGATCCAGCCGCAGGTTCCCCTACGGCTACCTTGTTACGACTTCACCCCAGTCATGAACCACACCGTGGTGATCGCTCTCCCGA
>NZ_CABVOU010000022.1 GCF_902500215.1 Halomonas lysinitropha | reverse complement strand
TCCTCTGCCAGGGGAGAGATGAAGCGACTTGCCATGCTGCCGTCCTAAGCTGAAATCCTATCGGCACTATGCATGAAAATATCTGCCTAGTCACTTACAGCGTGAGGGCTATTCGTCCGCGAGGAATATCTTCGATGATTTTGCGCTCTAGCCTAAACCAACATGAGAAAAGCCTCTTTAGGACCTACGTCCGCAGCGAAGTTGTCGTTGTCTACAAGACGAAGGAGGCTTTTGGTGGCCTTTCCAACATGGCATCGGGCTACCCGTTGCAGGTCAACGGCGTTCGAATCTTGACCACAGAGGCCCTGTATCAATCCTGCCGCTTCCCCCATATGCCGGCAGTCCAGCGTGAAATCATCGGGCAGCACAGCCCGATGACTGCCAAGATGAAGAGCAAACCACATCGCAAACACTCAAGGCCGGATTGGGACGAGATCAGATACAAGGTTATGCGTTGGTGCCTGCGCGTGAAGCTCGCGCAGAACTACGAGGAATTCGGTCGACTGCTGCTTGCAACGCGTAATCAGTCTATCGTCGAACAGTCACGCAAGGATGACTACTGGGGGGCAAAGCTGGTAGACGATACTGGCGATAAACTGGTCGGTAAGAATGTACTAGGCAGGCTGTTGATGGAATTGAGAGAGAAGCTTAAAGACGATACGGAAGGAGTGTTGAAGACAGTGCCACCACTTGGCATTCCCGACTTCATGCTACTAGGTAAACCGATCGGAACAGTAACTCCCAGGAGTTCAGGAGACGGCCAAAAACCACAGTCGGAGTTGTTTTAATGGCTTCGTCTTATCTGCTACTGAGCCCTAACAATCGGCTGCACGGCGACCGATTTTCCGCCGCTTTGCGGCTCCAAGCCGGCACGTGAGCCAGGCATTACGTGTAAAAAAATATCTCTTTGAAACTGGGGCTTAGATGAGAGCATTAGAAAAAATAGAGCTGTTGGAAAAGATTGCCCAAGAGCTTCAGTCGCGAATGACATTTTCGGAAATAGACATCTTTTTTGATGCTCACATGGTCAAGCACGCTGGAATAGTTCCGAGTGCCAATAGCAAACGCATTTACGCAAAGGAAGTGTTGGCAAAAGAGAGTGAAGATTTAATACTGAAGATCGCAGAAGAGCTCGAAATTCTGCATAATTTTTCAACGAAGATGCCACGCGAAGCGACTTTCTGGAAGCCAGGTTTCTTTCGTCTATTCCTCACCCATCTTGCCTCTTTCAAGGTTCAGACGTCTCATCTTCAGTCGGTTCTCAAAAGATATGCGATATCCGCTTTTGTTGCACATGAGGACATTGAGCCATCTCGAGAATGGCAGCAGGAAATTGAAGCTGGGCTCTCGACGATGGATGCGCTTGCGGCGATCCTGATGGATGGTTTTAAAGAGAGTAACTGGTGCGATCAAGAAATCGGCGTGGCCGTCGGTAGGGATGTTTTAATCATACCAATCCGAAAAGGGATGGACCCCTATGGATTCATTGGAAAATATCAAGGTATTCAGGGAGTAAACAAAACAGTCGGCAAGGTTGCTGAGCAAATTTTTATCACGATTGTTAAGTCTCCAAAAACACGGTCAAAAATGTTACTAGCGCTGTGTAATGCCATAGGTCAATCAACAGACATTGATGAGGCATTGGGGAAAGTTGCTATTTTGAAGTCCGTCGATGCTGTCCCGGAAGATAACTTGGAGAATCTTAAGGACAGAGTGAAAGACAATAGTGTCCTTTCTGAATCTGAAAAGTTTTTGGCATCATTCAATGGAATGCTCGCAAAATTTGGAGTTGCGAAGCTTGTGCTAGTCGAAACAAAAACAGAAGAAGAGTGGGACGATGAAATACCATTCTGATCTAAACCCACGTGGCAAGTACGGTCAAGGGACGCTCCTGGCGTCGCGCCCCTGCTGTTTGCGTTATGTTTCAAGGAGCAGTACCTGTGGAAAACCTGATGATCACCATAGGAATCATTGGCGGACTAGCATCAATAATAAGTTATCTCATGCAAGTGGCTGGCGTTAAATCCAAACTCATACATGTTTCCTATGCGCTTATCCTGGTGTTGATTACATCGTTCTTCATTTATGACTCAGCATCTGTGGAGGCTAAGAATAAGCTACTGGAATCTCAAGTAGCAGAGCTGAAAAATATTGAATATCAAGCTGCCAAAATCCTCAATAACTCCTCCAGAGGAAACGGTGGCGAGAGAAGAGGCTTTATGCTAGCCAGCATAGCCATGTTGGAGAAGTTCAAAGAAGAACAGCCAGACACATACTCAATGGCAAAAGAATTTGCCATTACTAGCGGCGTTCTCATTAATGAGCAAGAGGACGGCGTGAAACGCCTACATCAAGGGTGGGCTTTAACTGACGGCGCAAATGCGATGGAAGCCTTACTTAAAGGCTTGGCTGGAGGCGCTGAAAATGAAAAATAACAACTGGTTCAAACCGTTCGCTACGCTCACTGGGACGGGCTAAAGCCCGCCCCTTAACCAAAAGTTGAGGCTGTAGCAAAAGCCCTTGTACTTCAGATGATCGCGCTCGTACGCGAAATCTGGCCGAGCTTCTGATGAGAACTGGTCTAGATTTTACGAGAGAGCACGAAAATCAGTGCAAAAATTGATCAATTCGAGCCTTTTGAAAGGCTCGTACCTTTTGCTACAGCCTCGTTATACATCAGAATACCTTCAATGGCTGCTTCTGGCCGAATGAGGAATGTTAGTCTATTCTCATGGACAGAGTCTCGGCAGCACACGACCCTGAGCGGCCGTTCCGCCAAGTGCTGCAGGGATGTTCATCTTTGTTATGCTGGCAAGCTATGCTTAATTCTCACTAGATTCATAGGTTGAACAGTTAGGCGCTTGGGAGAAGACTGAGATGCCGAAATACCAGGTCCGAGGCACAGGTAAAGAGTCAGGACGTTCAAGAACGCGAACCTATACGGCCAAAGACGAAATCTCGGCTCGGAAAATGGCAGAGACCAACGGGACGGCAGTGGACGGCATTGAGGAGCTTCCTCCCGAGCCGCCGACCGAACGGCAGATTGCATATGCCAAGGACTTAGGGATAAGAATCCCAGCTGAAGCGACAAAAGATGAACTCAGCGACCTTTTATCTTGCAAGGTCGATGAAGATTCCAAGGCTTCGCCGAAGCTTTTAAAGCTTGCTGATGAATACGGCATTGAAACCACTCAATACTCAGGTGAGGGGGCCGTATATGGTCGTATCTTCACAGCGTTGTCGGCCGCCAGCCGTGAACACGAGCTGGCCGCTTGGTTTGCGTTCAATGTCCTTCAAGATCGCTTAGGTTCCCAATCTACAGTAGTTGCTTCGTTAAATGACCCGAAAATAAATGCAGTGGCGTCTAAGCTTGTGGCCGATACGAAGGCCATGAAATCAATAAAGCGCTATTCGGACAGTACTCTGCTCTGGTTTGGGGAGAGAACCGACCGCGACGGCTATACACGGCAAGGCGGAAGCAAAAGAACTGCTGCGTACAAATATGCTGCGGATTTAGTTGACGCCGAGTTCGGATTGAAGGCCCCCACCCAAAAGTCGCCCAGAGAGCCCTCTCGTTCTTGCAATGCGCCAACGCCGTTTACACCTGCCAGAAAATCGGGGATTTCTATTTCTCAGATTACAATCATCGTAATAGTTGTTATTATTGCTTTTTGGGTGGTGTTTTGAGCTATGGTCTGGCACGCGCCTTACCAGTCGATGCAGGTGACGTTTGATCCGCCGCCCATTTTTTCTACCGAGAAAACGGCAGTCGCTTCAAAAGCACCTCAACTCAGACGTTAAATATCAATCGGAGGAGTCATGGGTCGCAGATATAGAAGAAAAAACAGCCTAGGGTCAGTAGTAATTGATGTCGCTCAAATCGCTTCTCGTCTTCCCTGGTGGGGTGCTTTACTTTTAGGTGCTGTGGCTTACTTACTAATTGATATTGGCATAGGCGGCTATCTTGAAGGGCAGCTTGCGGCACAAGAGGGCAGCCATTTCTATCCTGTTGTTGAGGCGCGCTACGCTCGTATCATTCGGCTCACGAGCTGGGTCGGGCACGCGTGTTTATTAGTGGGTGCATTTTTCGCCGTCCGCAACCACTTCTTTGGTGCCAATGCTCAGCGTACTGAACAAGGTGTAGTCGGTGTGGTTGCCAAAATATTGGGGCGAAGGATTGACTAAGAGTTTTAACAAGATAATGTTGGCCGACACAACAAGCATCGCCCTTGAACAACAGGCCTAAAAGCGCTTGCTGTGCGGCAAATTGGGGCATTACATCAGCGCTCACTCAAAGACCGCTTCTGGCCGATAGGCGAACTTTATACGATGCCAATGGAATGGCTGAAGCACCGTTCAGGTGAGGGTCGAACCTCAGTCGTTTTTCCTCACCGGAAGCGGATGGCAGCTCGGTGGAGCCGAGGCGGTTGCAACCACCACATCGACTCCACCGAATCCCTCACTCGCCGTTCGTGCTCGGGTCATCGACGCGCACCCGAACATAGGAACCCGGCGCCTCCTCGATAGGCGGGTATTCCTCGCTACCGGGCTCGCGGGCGGGCACCTGGCCGCCGGCATGGCGCTTGAGCCACTTGCGCCACTCCGGCCACCAGGAGCCTTCGTGGTGGGTGGCCGATTCCCGCCAGCGATCGGGATCCTTGGGCAGGTGGCCATAGCTCCAGTAGCCGTACTTTCCCGAGTCGGCCGGGTTGATCACGCCCGCGATATGGCCGGAGCCCCCCAGGATGAAGCGGGGGCGGCCGCCCAGCAGGTGGGCCCCGCGATAGCTGGATTGCCAGGGGGCGATATGATCCTTCTCGGTGGCCACGAAGAACGCCGGAATCTTCACCTTGCTCAGATCGATGGCTTCCCCCGCCAGGGTAATGCCCCCGGGTTCGGCGAGGCGGTTGTTCAGGTACATGTTGCGCAGGTAGAAGCTCTGCATGCGCCGTGGCATGCGGGTAGAGTCGGAATTCCAGTAGAGCAGGTCGAAGGCCTGGGGCTCCTTGCCGAGCAGGTAGTTGTTGATCACGAAGCCCCAGATCAGGTCGGCGGACTGCAGCAGGTTGAAGGCATTGGCCAGGTGGGTGCCCTCCAGGTAGCCGCGCTGGGCCATGTGATGCTCCATGTAGCGGATCTGCTCCTCGTCGATGAACACCTCCAGCGGCCCCACCTCGCTGAAGTCGAGCAGGGTGGTGAAGAAGGTGGCACTGTGCACCCGCTTATCGTCCCGGGCGGCCTGATGCGCCAGGGTGCTGGCCAGCAGGGTGCCGCCGATGCAGTAGCCGATGGTGTTGAGCGTCTCCTCGCCGGTGATCTCGCCCACCACGTCCATGGCCTTGAGCGTGCCCCGGGTGAGGTAGTCGTCGAAGGCCACCTCGGCGTAGCGCTCGTCTGGATTGACCCACGAGATGATGAAGACCGTGATGCCCTGTTCGACGGCCCAGCGGATGAAGGAGCGTTTCTGGGTCAGGTCCAGGATGTAGAACTTGTTGATCCAGGGCGGGACGATCAGCAGCGGCCGGCGGTCGACCGTCTCGGTGGTGGGCGAGTACTGGATGAGCTGCATCAGCTCATTCTGGTAGACGACCTTGCCCGGCGTCGCCGCGATGTCCTTGCCCAGCTCCAGCCCGGCCGAATCACTCTGCTTGATGCGCAGCAACCCCTCGCCCCGCGCCATGTCCTCCATCAGGTTGGCCAGCCCCTGCAGCAGGTTGGCGCCGCCGGTGCGCACCGTGGCCTCGATCACCTCCGGGTTGGTGGTGGCGAAGTTGCTGGGAGCGAGGGCGTCGATCAGCTGACGGGCATAGAACTCGACCCTGGCCCGCTCGTCGTCGTCCATGTCTTCGGTGACCTCATGCACCCCCTTCAGCCACTGCTCGGCGGTCAACTGGTAGGCCTGGCGGAGTGTGTCGAAGAAGAGGTTCTCTTCCCAGCTCTTGCCCTTGAATCGCTTGTCCCGCGGAGCGGCATCGAGGTCCGATGAGGGCGCCTCGCCGGACAGGCGCTGCACGGCGTTCTGCCAGAGGGTCGTATAGCCCTCCATTAGCTGTTGCTGGAATTCCATGGCGCGTTGCGGATGGAGTAGGAACTGCTGGCCCAGGCTGGCTAGCGACTTGGCCGCGACCGCCGGGTCGGGCATGGTGAAGAAATCGCCGCGTGTCTGTCGTTCGAGCCAGCCCTTCCAGGCCCGGGACGACCCGGTCGATAGTCGCTCGAGCGCCTCGGCATAGCGCTTTGCCACCTCATCGGGTGGCGTCGCCTGATCGCCTGGCTTCGCTGAAGACGGTTTCTGGTCATTCATGGCCTTGCCCCCTGGTGAGTGCTCCACGATAGCGGCTTCGTCCGACCCGAGCCGGAGGCGGGTCGACGCGTCAGCGTCGATAAGCTGCCCCGAACTGCCGCAACCTTTCATTCCAGTATCGTAGGGGCTGGGTGAGGCGCAACCGGGCAAGAACGAATCTGGCCGGTATCCGACGTTCAGCCCGCGCCTTCGATGGCGGCGTTATCGCCTGTTTATCGGGTTCTCATGGTCCGGTGTCGGGCGGCATCACCACCCACTCGGGCTCCTCGAACTCGCCGAGCGGGCGGATCTCGCAGCACGGGGCCGCGCTTCGGATGATCTCCTTGACCACCGGGTCGTGCTGCGCCTCCATGGCGTCGCGGCTGGCCTTGCTGTCCCAGTGGGCGATGGCGATCAGGGTGGTCGGGTCGCCGATCTTGCGATGCAGTTCGGTGCCCCGCGCCCCCGGCGCCTGCTGGATCCGCTCGCTGGCGCGAACCCAGGCCTCCGCGTAGTCCTCGGCCCGGTAGCCCTCGCGGATGTGCACCTCGAAGATGTATTTCATGGGGCGACTCCTCGTCGGTTTTCTTCCTTGTCGGTTCCACAAATCAGTGTATCTCGCCACGGGCGTGCGTTCGCCCCGATCGGCACGTCCGCTGATATGCTGTGAGGCGATGCGCCCCGCTATCGATCACAAGGAGTGAGCATGTCTGATACCCCTTACGCTAAGACCCTGGTCGCGCTGGATGCCCTGCATGCGGAGGACCCGCGCAGTGTGGAGGTGGACGGCGAGCCGGTACCCAAGGAGCTGTGGCATGCCGGGCGCATGAGCGCCTGGCTGGAGCGGCTGCATGAGCACCCCGACGAGCTGGTGCAGCTGGCGGTGCGCGGCCAGCACCTGCAGCGCTGGCAGGTGCCGCGGAGCGACTATCCCGAGGGACGGGTAGGTTACCTGACCTGGCGGCGTGATCAGGGCCAGCGCGCCGGCGAGACCACCGCTCGGCTCATGCAGGAGGCGGGCTACCCCGCCGAGCAGGCCGAGCGGGTGGAGCGGATGATCCGCAAGCAGGGCCTGGGGCGCGACCCTGGCGCCCAGGCCGTGGAGGATTGCGCTTGCCTGGTGTTTCTGGAGAACTACTTCGGCGACTTCTCGAAGCAGATCGACCACGACCATTTGATCCGCATCGTGCAGATGACCTGGAAGAAGATGTCGCCACAGGCTCATCAACTGGCGCTGGGCCTGCCCATGAGCGATGAGGCGCGAGGCCTGGTGGAAGAGGCGCTGGCGGGATAGCGTCAGCGCCTCCGACGAGCAGGCACGGGCAGGTCGGTCTTTCGCCCCGACAATGGGCTTATACCAGGCCTGCCACCTGGGCGGTGTACCAGGCGATCATGCGCTCCTCGTCGGTGGGAATCACCCAGGCGCCGACGCGGCTGTCGGCGGTGCTGATCTGGTCAGTGTCGCGCTGGTTGGCGTCGCTATCGAGTTCCAGTCCCAGCCACTCGCAGCCTCGGCAGATGGCCTCGCGCACCGGGGCGGCGTGTTCGCCGATGCCGGCGGTGAAGACGAGCTGGTCGAGCCCCCCCAGGGCGGCGGCCAGGCTGCCGATCTCGCACACGGCGCGGTAGGCATAGAGGTCCACCGCCTCGCGGGCTTCAGGGGCGGGGCTGGCCAGCAGCTCGCGCATGTCGCTGCTGATGCCGGAAACGCCCAGCAGGCCGGAGCGCTTGTAGAGTGTCTCGGTGAGCGCCTCGGCGCTCATGCCTTCCTGCTGTATCAGGTGCAGCACCAGCCCGGGGTCGAGGCTGCCGCTGCGGGTGCCCATGGGCATGCCCTCAATGGCGGTAAAGCCCATGGTGGTAGCCACACTGGTACCGTTGCGAATGGCGCACAGGCTGGCCCCGTTGCCCAGGTGGGCGACGATTACCCGTTCGCGGCGAGCATCGCCCAGGTGTCGGGGCAGCACGCGGTTGATGTAGTCATACGAGAGGCCGTGGAAGCCGTAGCGGACCAGACCGCGCTGAGTCATCTCGCGGGGCAGGGCGAACTGGCGGGCCACCTCGGGCTGGTTGGCGTGGAAGGCGGTGTCGAAGCAGGCCACCTGGGGCATGTCCGGGTGGCGCTCGGCGAGCGGTGCCACGGGCGCCAGGCAGAAGGGCTGATGAAGCGGTGCCAGCGACTCGAGCTCGCCCAGCGCGGCGGTGATCTCGGGCGTGACTGCCACTGGCTGTTGGTAGTCGCGGCCACCGTGCACCACCCGGTGTCCCACCGCGGCAAGCGACAGATCGGGGAGGTCTTCGAGCCAGCTCAACAGATGCGCCATGGCGTCGGGCAGCTCGAGCCTCGAGGGTAGTTCGCCCATGTCCACCGCCACGGGACGGCCCTCGCTGTCCTGCAGCTTCAGCCTGGGGGTGCCGCCGTTCAGCCCGGAGAACATGCCGCGATAGCGGGGTGTCAGGGTGTCGAGTGAATCGGCACCCGCCAACGGGTAGAGGGCAAACTTCAGGCTGGAAGAGCCGCTGTTGAGGGTCAGGATATGGCTCATTTCAGGCTCCTCATCTCAAGTACTCTGGCTGGGCAGACCCTGGCGTTTCTGATGATCCGCCACGAGCAGGGCCAGGGCGCAGGAGGCCATGCGGGTGATGGCCTCGTCGGCGCGGCTGGTCAGGATGATGGGCACCCGGGCGCCCAGCACCAGGCCGGCACCGGTGGCGTCGGCCAGGTAGTTCAGCTGTTTCATCAGCATGTTGGCCGCCTCCAGGTCCGGCGCGACCAGAATGTCGGCCCGGCCGGCGACCGGTGATTCGATGCCCTTGGTGCGCGCGGCGCTCTCGGAGATGGCGTTGTCGAAGGCCAGCGGGCCGTCCAGGGTGCCGCCCTTGATCTGGCCGCGGTCGGCCATCTTGCACAGGGCGGCGGCATCCAGCGTCGAGGGCATCCTGGAGTTGACCGTTTCCACCGCGGCAAGAATGGCGACCTTGGGGTCGGCATTGCCCAGGGCGTGGGCCAGCTCGATGGCGTTGCAGATGATGTCGCGTTTCTGGTCGAGGCTGGGGGTGATATTGATGGCGGCGTCGGTGATGAACAGCGGTCGCGGGTAGGTCGGGACATCGAAGGCCATGACGTGGCTGATGCAGCGCTCGGTACGCAGGCCGCCCTCGCGCTTGAGTACCTCGTGCATCAGCTCGTCGGTGTGCAGAGCGCCCTTCATGAGGGCCTCGGCGCGACCCTCTCGCACCAGGGCCACGGCGCGCTCCGCAGCAGCATGGCTATGAGGTGCGTCGAGCATCTCGAACTCGCTGATGTCGATCTCGGCGGTATCGGCCGCGGCGCGGATCTTCGCTTCCGGGCCGACCAGCAGAGGGGTGATCAGGCCCTGATGGGCGGCGGCCACGGCACCGGTCAGCGATACATCATCCACCGGGTGCACCACGGCCACGGGAATGGCGGGCGGATGGTCGGCGGCGGACAGGATCTCGTGCAGGCGTCCGCGCTCGGCCAGGCGCACCGTGGGCAGCACGGTACGTGGCCGGCGTACCTTCTCCTTGGGCGCGAGCACCCGGGCCTCGCCCTCGATGACCACCTTGCCTTTCTGGTTTTCGCAGCGGCAGTCCAGGGTCAACTGGGAGCGGGCGTCGTCCTTGGCGGTGACGCGCACGCTGACCTTGAGCACATCGCCGAGGTTGACCGGTGCCCGGAAGCTCAGCGTCTGCCCCAGGTAGAGGGTGCCGGGACCGGGAAGCTGGGTGCCCAGCACCGTGGAAATCAGCGCACCGCCCCACATGCCGTGGGCAATGACTTCCTGAAAGCGGGAACTGCGCGCGAAATCGTCGTCCACATGGGAAGGGTTGACGTCCCCGGACATGATGGCGAACAGCTTGATGTCATCCAGGGTCAGGCGCTTTTCGAGGTAGGCCTTGTCGCCTACCTGGATCTCGTCGTAGGTGCGATTCTCGATATAGCGGTCGTCGTTGGGGGCATCCATGGGGTCAGCTCCGATGGTGGTTACTGCGATGCAGCAAATACAGCCCCATCATAGCGTGTTGTTGGCGTCCTTGCCCTGTTCCGCCGACGTGATGGTGAGCCCGGCGAGCCTTGGCCCGCCGGTAGTGGGTCAGGGAGCCAGCGTACTGGCCGCCCCGAGGTCAGCACCGAACTGCACGGTCAGGCTCTCGTCACTCTCGCAGGGCTTGCCGTGGCGCAGCGTCAGGCGGCGTTGGGTCAGGTTCATGACGACCGAGAACAGTGTCTCCATGCGCTCTTCGGGGGGCTGGTCGGGGTTGAAGTGGCGGCAGATCGAGAGCGGTTCACCGTGATGGTCGCTGAGGATCTCGAACAGCTCGCTCTCGCCGATCTCCCCCTCGGCGGGCAACCGCTCGCGCAGCAGGTTATCCAGGCGCGCCAGGCGCTGGCGGGAGTCGGGGCGCGGGAAATCTTCGACCTGGCAGTTGGCGGTACGGGCATAGAGGTGGTTGGTGTGGGTGACCGTGCCGGCCTCGGGGGCCAGCTGGCCGGGCTCGCCGGGATGGACCTCCAGGCCGGCCGCCTGGCCGTCGGCACTGCCGATCAGAAAGTGGGCGGGCGAGCAGACCCGATCGTGGCTGGCCACGGCCACGGTGCTGTCCATGTCGGCGCTCTCGAGGATCTTGCGCAGGGCGACGTGAATGGGAAGCCCCTCACCGCAGGTACGCGAGCGGATGGCGTTGAGGCAGACTCCGATGCCGCGCTCGTTCATGCCGATCTTGGCCACCATGCCCGCCTCGCCGATGCTGATCAGGGCGGGGGCGTCGTGGCCGCTGATCTCCAGGGCCACCACGTTGTGCAGCTGGTCGGTCCGCCAGTCCCAGTTCTGGGCCAGCCATTGGGTGCCGTTGCGGTTCAGGGCGAAGGCCGAGCAGCCACCGCTGGCCTGGGTCAGCGAGATCTCGCTGCGGCAGTTGAGGGTAAGGATGTCCTCGAAGTCGAGCCCGGCCCCCCGTGCGATGCCGTCCATCTCCTCGAGGATGGCCGGGAAGCCGCGCTCGATCATCGGCAGGAAGCGCCCGGCCGTCTGGCGTGCGCTGGCCCAGTCGAGGCCCACGAAGTCCTGAAACAGCCGGTCATAGACCTCGAGGCTGTGAGTGATCAGCTCGGCATGGGCGCGACCGTGAGCCTCGCCGATCTCGGTGCGGCTGCCTGAGAGGGGGGTGATGTGCATGGTCACAGCACCTCGTCGAGCAGTTCGTGGAACGCCTCCCAGGACTTCTCGTCGGCGCGCTGCTGATAGCGGTCGCTGCCGAATACGGAAAAGGCGTGGGGGGCGCCGGAGTAGATCTGGATCTCGTAGGTGGCGCCAGCGGCCTCGAGCTCCTTGCCCAGGGTGGCGACGTCGTCCAGGGAGATCGACTGGTCGGCGCCGCCGTGGGCGACCAGGATCGGGGGAGTATCCCCGGCGTAGGACTGGCCCTCGGGGGTCGCCAGGCCGCCATGGAAGGTGGCGTAGCCGGCCACTTCCTCCGCCTCGCCGGAGCGGGCGAGCTCCAGCACCACGGCGCCGCCGAAGCAGTAGCCCATCACCACGGTGGGTGTTGCGGCTCCCTGGTCCCGTGCCTCGGCCAGGCCGGCCAGGGTCAGGGTACGCATGCGTTCGCGGTCCTCGTAGAGTCGGGCCGTCTCGGCCTTCTTGGCATCGACCTCCTCCGGGCGGTTGCCCTGGCCGTAGAGGTCGACGGCGAAGGCGTCATAGCCCTGCTTGGCGAGCATGTCGGCGCGCTGGCGCTCGTAGTCATCGAGGCCGTCCCAGTCGTGGATGATCAGCACGCTGCCGCGGGCCTCCCCCTCGGCGGTGGCGAGGTAGCCCTCGAAGGCTTCGCCGGCGACGTCATAGGTCACGTCCTGACCGCTGGGCTCGAACGCGAGCGCGCTGCCCGCGGCAAGGCCCAATGCAGTGGCTAGGGTAATGGTGGCGTAAAGCGGGTAGTTCATGTTGTGCCTCCAGGGATTGATGGACGCCTGTCAGTATAGGCGCCGTTGCCGCGAGCGTTGGCGGGGCGGACTTGTGTTCTGGCAGGAAGGGTTCCAGATTGTGATGGTGAGTTACCCGAGCAACCAGAGCGAGACGACAATCATGAAAAAACACGTACTGGCAATGGCAGTTGCCGCGTCTACCGTAGCCTTTTCGGGCATGGCCCAGGCCGAAGTCAAGATCGGTTTCCTGGGGGGCTTCACCGGCGGGATCGAGAGTCTGACCCCGCCGATCTTCGATGGCGCCCAGCTGGCGGTGAACCAGATCAACGAGCAAGGCGGTCTCCTCGATGGTCAGATGATCGAGATGCCCACCGGGGATACCACCTGTTCCGATGCCTCGGCCGCCTCCAACTCGGCCGATCGCATGGTCAACACCGAGCAGGTCACGGCCATTGTCGGTGCCCTGTGCACCGGCGCCACCATCGCGGCGGCCAACAATGCGGCCATTCCCGGCGGCGTGGTAATGGTTTCGCCGGCCTCCACGGCCCCGGCGGTCAGCGAGCTGGACGACAACGATCTGGTGTTCCGCACCGTGCCTTCGGACGCCTTCCAGGGTGAGATGCTGGCCAAGCTGCTGCTCGAGAAGGGCATCGACGAGGTGGCGGTCACCTACGTCAACAACGACTACGGTCAGGGCCTTTCCGATGCCTTCGCTATGACCTTCGAGGCCGAGGGTGGCACGGTGGCCGCGAACCTGGCCCACGAGGATAACCGTGCCGACTACCGCTCGGAGCTGGGTACCCTCTCGTCCAGCGGTGTGCCGACTCTGGTCGTGCTGGCCTATGCCGATACTTCCGGCCAGACCGTGTTGCGCCAGGCCTACGAGAGCGGCATGTTCACCCAGTACGTGGGCGCCGACGGCATGGTCGGCAACAGCCTGGTGGATGCCGTGGGCGCCGATGTGCTCGAGGGCATGATCGCCACTCGGCCGGGCAGCCCGGACCTGCCGGGTACCGCCATGTTCAGCGAGGCCGCCGAAGCGGCGGATGTTGACCCGGATGCGGTGTTCGCGGCTCAGGCCTATGATGCGGCCTTCCTGCTGGCACTCGCCATCGAGCAGAACGGCAACGCCGAGCGTGAGGGGCTCTCCGAGGCGCTGCGCAGCGTCGCCATGGCGCCCGGCGAGGTGATCCTGCCCGGCGAGTGGGAGAAGGCGGTGGAGCTGATCGCCGCCGGTACCGAGATCAACTACGAGGGCGCCTCCGGCACTCACGAGTTCGACGCGAACGGTGACGTCCCCGGCATCGTGGTCGAGATGACCGTCGAGGACGGCGAGTTCGTGCAGGTCGGCGAACTCGGGGCCGACGACCTCTAAAACATCGACTCCGTCAGCACGAGGCCCCGGCAACCGCCGGGGCCTTTGCTTTGGTGCATCGCAGACTGGCGTGATTCTGTCCTGTGGGAGCGCAGCTTGCTGCGCGATCCGGCGCGAAGCGACGGTGGGGTTGTTCCGGGCGCCTGTCGGCGCCATTCGCGCAATGAATTGCGCTCCTACAGGGTGCTGTCGGTGTCTTCACGCCGAAATGCGATGAACCTTTTCTTTGGGCTTGCTGCACCTTGTGTTGCTTACGGCTTTAATCAGCCGTGGTGGCGGACCTTCTCCGGCAACAGCCCCTTGGGCGCATAGCGAAGTACCAGGGTGATCAGCAGGCCGATCACGAAGACGCGCGCCTGGAGGGCCCGGCTGTCCAGGTTGGTGGGCGCCTCCCAGCCGAAGGCGCCCTCACCGAAGGCGACGGCCATGTCCATCAGGAACAGTGCCAAGGGTGCTGACATGATCCAGATGATGTAGACCGCCACGGCGCCGAAGATG
Source organism: Halomonas lysinitropha (assembly GCF_902500215.1). GTDB lineage: Bacteria > Pseudomonadota > Gammaproteobacteria > Pseudomonadales > Halomonadaceae > Halomonas > Halomonas lysinitropha. The sequence goes on along the minus strand of NZ_CABVOU010000022.1, from coordinate 48,815 downwards.
GTGCCCAGGTTGTTGCCGGGCCCGCCCAGGATCACCATCACCAGCACCAGGAAGGTGTGATTGAGCGGCAGGTAACCCTGGGGATCGAACATGGTGTTGAAGCTGGCCATGGCCGCCCCGCCGATCCCCATCAGGATGCAGCCCAGAACAAAGATCTCCAGCCGACGCTTGTTGATATCCTTGCCCATGGCAGCAGCAGAGACCTCGTTGTCGCGGATGGCGCGGATCATCCGGCCCCAGGGGGCGTGATAGGCCCGGCTCAGCAGGAAGAAGATCACCGCGATCACCACGGCGGTGACCGAGAGGTAGAGGGCCCGGGCCAGGGTGAACCCGACCTCGGCCGGACCCGGCACCGGCCAGGGTAGTGGCGAGACGGTGGCCGTGCCGCGGGTCAGCCAGTCGGAGTTCTTGAGGAAGGCCTTGATGATCTCGGCAATGCCCAGGGTGGCGATGGCCAGGTAGTCGCTGCGCAGCCCCAGGCAGACGCGGCCAATGAAGTAGCCGACGCCTCCGGCGAGCGCCCCACCGAAAATCCAGCCGACGCCGACCGGCAGGCCCAGGCCGCCGATGAAGCCGGCGCGGGATTCGATCTGGTCGGTCACGCCGCGGAAGGCATTGACCACCACCAGGTAGAGCACCACCCCAAGAACGATGGCGATGACGGTACGCAGTTTTTTCGGCACGCCGAGGCGATTGAGCCGGGTGGCGCCGAATACCACCACTACGGCGGCGATCATATAGAGCAATGCCAGGCCCAGCTCACCGGGCAGCTCGCTCTCCCAGAAGTCTGGATTGACCGGAAAGCTGAAGATCATGGCACAGAAGCCGCCCAGGGCGACGAAGCCCATTACCCCGGCGTTGAACTGGCCGGCATAGCCCCACTGAATGGTCAGGCCCAGGGCCAGGATGGCGTAGCAGGAGGCCTCGACCAGCATGCGGGTGCTGTAGGCCGGGCCCATGACGGCATAGACGCCCAGCACGGCCACCAGTACGGCAGCGAAGAGAATGACCTCGCGCAGCGGGAAGCGGCGCGGCGCGGCGACAGTATCGGCTCGTTTGGTTTCCATCAGATCACCTTGCCCTTGAAGATGCCGGTGGGGCGCCACACCAGAATGACGACCAGGATGAAGAAGGGCACCACGATCTTGTATTCGGTGCCGACGAAGGCCAGGTTGCCGGACTGGGTCAGCCACTCCGGCAGGCTGTCGCGGAAGGGTCGCAGCATTACGCTCCAGTTGAAGACCGCGAGGGTCTCGGCGAAGCCGACCACGAAGCCACCGGCCACGGCGCCGTAGGGGTGGCCCACGCCGCCGACGATGGCTGCGGCAAAGATCGGCAGCAGCAGGAAGAAGCTGAGGTCGGGCTTGAAGGTCACGTCCAGCGACAGCAGGGTGCCGGCGATGGCGGCCAGTCCCCCGGCGATCACCCAGGTGACGGCGACGATGGTATTGGTGTTGATACCCGAGGCCTGGGCCAGGTCGGGGTTGTCGGACATGGCGCGCATCGCCTTGCCCAGCCGCGAGCGGTTGAGAAAGAGGTGCAGGCCGATCACCGCGACGAGAGTGATCACGAAGAGGTAGAGCTGCGGTTCGGTGATCACTACCGGGGCCCGCGCGCCCTCGAAGGGCAGGGCGAGGCGGAAGATCTCCTTGCGGTCATCCACGTAGAGGCTCTGTCCGCTGGTACCGGCAAACAGCCGGATCAGGCCCTGGAGCATCAGCGTTACCCCCAGCGAGCCGATCACCAGCACGATCGGCTTGACGCCGTGGGCGCGCAGCGGCTTGTAGAACGCCTTGTCGATGCCCACCGCGAGCAGGGCGGTGAGCGCCATGGCCAGCGGCAGCAGGATCAGCGCCGAGGGTACACCGAAGGCGGCGCCCGCGCCGGGGAAGGCGGTGGTCAGCAACAGCACCATGAAGGCACCGAAGGTCATCATGTCGCCATGGGCGAAGTGGGCGAAGCGCATGATACTGAAGATCAGCGTCACGCCCACCGCGCCGATGGCATAGATCGAGCCGCTCACGCTGCCAGCGATCACCACGTTGTTGATAAAAAAGACAAGTTCATTCACGTCGGTACTCTCCCACCTTCTCGGACCTTCTGGGCTAGCCGCCCAGGAAGCTCTTGGCGACTTCCGGATCGGCCAGCAGGGCGGCGCCGGTATCGGTGAAACGGTTCTGGCCGGCGGCCAGCACGAAGCCTCGATCGGCAATGGCCAGGGCCTGCTTGGCGTTCTGCTCGACCATCAGGATGCCCACGCCGGCCGAGTTGACCAGCTTTACCTGCTCGAATATCTCGTTCATGAAGAGCGGCGAGAGGCCGGCGGTGGGTTCGTCGAGCAGCAGCAGGCTGGGTTCCGCCATCAGCGCCCGGCCCATGGCCACCATCTGGCGCTGGCCGCCGGAGAGCTCACCGGCCGGCTGGTGCCGCTTGTCATGGAGCGGCGGGAAGAACTCGTAGACCTGCTTCAACATGCGCTTGACGTTGTCGGGCTTGAGGAAGGCGCCCATCTCCAGGTTTTCCTTCACCGTGAGGCTCGGGAAGACATTGTGCTCCTGGGGAACGAAGCCCATCCCCTTCTGCACCAGCTTGTTGGGGGGGAGATTATGGATCGGCTCGCCACGCAGCAGGATCTCGCCCTGGCTGACGTGGAGCAGACCGAAGATGGCCTTGAGCATGGTGGACTTGCCGGCGCCGTTGGGGCCGACGATCACGCCGATCTCGTCGGCCTCGATGGTCATGTCCACCCCGTTGAGGATGTTCATGCCGCCGTAGCCACCGTGCACGTCGCGTGCGTCGAGTAATGGCATTGTCAGATGTTCTCTGCGTTCGTTCTCGTTGTTGGGAAGCGCTGGAAAGCGCTGGAAAGCGCTGGCCGGGTGCCTGCCCTCGGATGGTGGCTCTCCCGTCAGGAGGCGGCGCCGAAGTAGGCCTCGATGACCTGGGGGTTGTTCTGGATCTCCTCGATACTGCCCTCCACCATGACGCTGCCCTGGGCGAGCACGATCACCGGGTCACAGAGCCGGGCGATCATGTCCATGTCGTGCTCGATGACCAGGAAGGTGTAGCCCATCTCGCGGTTGAGCCGCTCGATGTTGGTCACCAGGTCGCCGAGCAGGGTGCGGTTGACCCCGGCGGCGATCTCGTCGAGCAGCACCACCCGGGCGTCGGTCATCATGGTACGGCCGAGTTCCAGGAGCTTTTTCTGGCCGCCGGAGAGGTTGCCGGCCAGCTCGTTGCGGACGTGGTGCAGACCGATGAAGTCGATCACCTCCAGGGCGCGGCGGCGGACCTCGTCCTCCTGCCGGCTGACCAGGGAGGGCTTGAGCCAGGCATTGAAGAGGGTCTCGCCGGCCTGGGCCGGCGGCACCATCATCAGGTTTTCCAGGGCCGTCATGTGGGAGAACTCGTGGGCGATCTGGAAGGTGCGCAATAGCCCCTTGTGGAACAGCTCGTTGGCGGGTCGGTTGGTGATGTCTTCGCCGTCGAGCAGCACCTGGCCGCTGTCCAGCGGCAGGGAGCCGGCGATGATGTTGAACAGCGTCGACTTGCCGGCGCCGTTGGGCCCGATCAGGCCGGTGATCGATCCCTGCTCCACCTGGATCGAGCAGTCATTGATGACCTTGAGGCCGCCGAAGGCCTTGTTGACGTGCTGGACGTCGATGATGGCTGCCATGTCGGATCTCGTCGGTTGTTGTTCTTACAGTTCCTGGCGGTGATCGGCCAGGAAGGTTCGGCCGGCGGCGAAGGCGCCGATGATCACTACGGCGCCGGTGGCCGGTATCAGGTAGCCCTCCACCTGCGGAATGCTGCGCAGGAAGACGAAGGCAACCGCAGCAGGCGCTACGAAGCGCACCAGGAAGCGCCAGATGCGGAACCAGCGCTCGTTGGTGCGCATCTCCTTCATCACCTCGGAGTGGGTCAGCGTCCAGCCGGCGAAGAGCGCGATCAAGAGGCCACCCAGTGGCATGAAGATATTGGTCAGCAGCTCGATGAGCTCAAAGGCGCTACGTCCGAAGATGACGTGCAAGAGCGTGCCTTCGGCCCAGAGGTTGAAACTGAGCACGGTGAGCAGTCCCAGCGCCCAGCTGGCGATGACCATGACCGCCACGGCCTGGGGCCGGGTCAGGTCGAAGCGTTCGACCAGGAAGGCCGCCACCGGCTCGATCAGCGAGATCGAGGAGCTGATGGCCGCGCCCAGCACCAGGATGAAGAAGGCGCCGCCGACCAAGGCCCCGCCGGGCATCTCGGCGAAGGCCAGCGGCAGGGTGACGAACATCAGTCCCGGGCCCTCGCCGGGGTCAAGCCCGGCACCGAAGACCAGCGAGAAGATCGCCAGGCCGGCGACCATGGCCACGGCAGTGTCGACCACGGCGATGGAAAAAGCCGTACGGGTCAACGAGGCCTCGCCGGGCATGTAGGCGCCGTAGGCCATGATCGCGCCCATGCCCAGGCTCAACGTGAAGAAGGACTGACCCATCGCCTGCAGCCAGCCTTCCAGGCTGAGATCGGCCAGGTTGAAAGTGAACAGGAAGCTGGCAGCGGCACCGAAGTCGCCGATGATGGCGCCGTAGCTCAGCACTACCAGCAGGATCACGAACAGCGAGGGCATCAGCACGCGCAGCCCGGCCTCGATGCCCCTGTGGATGCCGAGTCCCACGATCAGCGCCGAGGCGGCGATGAACAGGGTGTGGTAGAGCGTCAGCAGCGAAGGCGAGGCGAGCAGGGCATCGAAGCTCTGCCCTACGCTGCCGGCATCCACGTCGATCATGGCACCGGTGAACATCAAGCCGGTGTAGTGGATCGCCCAGCCGGCGATGACCGAGTAGAAGCTCAGGATCAGGAAGGCCGAAGCGGCGCCCAGCCAGCCGATCGATTCCCAGCTTCGCGACGTCTGGTGGGTACGGGTCAGGAAGCGCATGCCCATGATCGGGCTGCGACGGCTGTTGCGTCCCAGCATGATCTCGGCGATCAGGATGGGAATGCCCACCGCGAAGATGGTAATGGCATAGACCAGGATGAAGGCGCCACCGCCGTTCTCGCCGGTCAGGTAGGGAAAGCGCCAGAGGTTGCCGAGCCCGACGGCCGAGCCGACGGCGGCGAGCAGGAAGGTGCCCTTGTGAGTCCAGACGTTGTGCGTGCTCATGGGGATCCAGGATTGTCTTGGTGGCCTTGTGGGCCTGCTACGCGACTTTGCGGCACAAGCCCCCTTCCTGGCTAGTCGGTCTGCGTTTAGGGGGCGTTGGTGGTGAGGATGGTATCCAAGCGCTGGATCAATCCTCGTCGTTCTCGGGCGCGCCGGGTTCGGGCTCCAGGGCTCGCCTGTCGTCCGGCAGGCGCACGGTGTCGCCCAGGGCGAGCTTGCCGTGGGACTTGAGGCGTCGACCGTTGTCCAGGGCGATGATTGCCGCCACCTCGCCGATGCTGGTGCCCTCGACCCAGGCCTCCACCTTCACCCGGACGATAGTGCCCTCGTAGCGGGCCGAGAGGATGTCACCGGGCCGGGGCTCGACAAGCTGTTCGGGATTGCTGGCGAAATGCTCCAGCACGCTGTCGCGGCCGGGGTCGTCCCACTCCACGTGCTTGTGCATGGCGGTTCTCCTTCGGTAGGGGAATTCAGCCTCCAGCATAGCCGCCGGCGCCGGCAAGGACAGCATGCTGCGGCCGGAAATGAGAGAGGCGAAACGAAAGAGCCCGCCAGTTGGCGGGCTCCGGTATGGCATGTACAGCGGGCGTTACTTCTTGCCGGCGCGCTTGCGATCGTTCTCGGTCAGATGTTTCTTGCGCAGGCGGATGTGGTGCGGGGTGATCTCCACCAGTTCGTCGTCATCGAGGAACTCGATGGCCTGCTCGAGGCTGAATCTGACGGGCGGGGTGAGCACGATGTTCTCGTCGTTGCCCGAGGCGCGCATGTTGTCGAGCTTCTTGCCCTTGGTGGGGTTGACCACCATGTCGTTGGCGCGGTTGTTGATGCCGATCAGCATGCCCTCGTAGACCTCGGTGCCGTGATCGATGATCAGCTTGCCGCGCTCCTGCAGGGCATAGAGGGCATAGGCCAGGGCCTTGCCGGAGACCATGGAGACCAGTACGCCGTTGCGACGCTCGATGGAGGCATCGGGCTTGAGCGGGCCGTAGTGGTCGAAGCGGCTGGTGAGGATGCCAGTGCCCGAGGTCAGGGTCAGGAACTGGCCACGGAAGCCGATCAGCCCGCGGGCGGGGATCATGAAGTCCAGGCGCACGCGACCCTTGCCGTCCGGGTTCATGTTGAGCAGCTCGCCCTTGCGATAGCCGAGCTCCTCCATGATGGCGCCCTGGTGCTGCTCCTCGCAGTCGATGATCACTTCTTCGTAGGGCTCCTGCTTCTCCCCGTCGATCTCGCGGATGATCACCTCGGGACGCCCCACGGCGAGTTCGAAGCCCTCGCGACGCATGCTCTCGATCAGCACCGAGAGGTGCAGCTCGCCGCGACCGGAGACCTTGAACCTCTCCGGGGTCTCGCCCTGTTCGACACGCAGCGCCACGTTATGGATCAGCTCCTGGTCGAGTCGATCCTTGATGTTGCGGCTGGTGACGAACTTGCCATCCTTGCCGGCGAACGGCGAGTCGTTGACCTGGAAGCTCATGGAGACGGTGGGCTCGTCCACGGAGAGCGGCGGCAGTGCCTCGACGGCAGCCGGATCACACAGGGTGTCGGAGATTGCCAGGTTGTCGATGCCGGTGATGCAGATGATGTCGCCGGCGGTGGCTTCGTCGGTCTGCACGCGCTCCAGACCCATGTGGGTCATCACCTGGCCGATCTTGCCCTTGCGGGTGTTGCCCTCCTTGGTGACGATGGTGACCTGCTGGTTGGGCTTCACCGAACCGCGCTTGATGCGGCCCAGGCCGATGACCCCGACATAGCTGTTGTAGTCCAGCGCGGAGATCTGCATCTGGAAGGGGCCATTGAGCTCGACCTTGGGCGGCTCGACGATATCGACGATGGACTGGAACATGGGCGACATGTCCTCGGCCAGCTCATCGGGATCCGGTCCGGCGATGCCGTTGAGCGCCGAGCAGTAGATGATCGGGAAGTCGAGCTGGTCGTCGCTGGCCCCCAGGTTGTCGAACAGGTCGAAGATCTGGTCGATGACCCAGTCCGGGCGGGCGCCGGGGCGGTCGATCTTGTTGACCACCACGATGGGCTTGAGGCCCTGGTCGAAGGCCTTCTGGGTGACGAATCGGGTCTGCGGCATGGGACCATCTACCGCGTCCACCAGGAGTAGCACAGAGTCGACCATGGACATGACGCGCTCGACTTCGCCGCCGAAGTCGGCGTGTCCGGGCGTGTCAACGATATTGATGTGGAAGTGTTCGCCGTCGGGCGCCTGCCAGCGGATGGCGGTGTTCTTGGACAGGATGGTGATGCCGCGCTCTTTTTCCTGGTCGTTGGAGTCCATGATGCGTTCTTGCCCTTCCGCCTTGCGGTCCAGCGTGCCGGACTGGCTGAGGAGCTTGTCGACCAGGGTGGTCTTGCCGTGGTCGACGTGGGCGATGATGGCAATGTTCCTGAGACTATCGATATGTGAAGGAGTTACGGTCGTGCTCATAGGGTGTGACTCGCTGATATGTACGCACCTATGTACACGTTTTATTAAGTACCCTAGGCGCGGGGCAGGGAATGTAGGCCGCGCATTGTACAGACTAGCGGCGCCCAGGAGTAGCAAGTTCGGTGCCTTCCCGCTGCTGACCTCGCTGGCTCTTTAGCGGCCCCTCATTTACTTGCCGCTATCGTCTCCGCTCGCCATAGCCGGCCGCCGCGAAGGCGATCGCCCAGGGCCAGTCGGTCTCGCTCGATGAGTTCAAGCAGATCACCAAGTATCTGTGACTTGGGGGGCGGTCTGGCTGCCCCGGGCATGAGGCGCGCCATCAACGGGCAAGGGGGCGGCGGAATGTTCCAATATAGTGCGCAAGGGCATCTCGGTGCACCTTGACGGTGCAATTGGCTGCGCGACATCCCGAATTTACGCATTGGCCTGATGATGCTGGTGCAGAGGGTGTCCGGCATCGAGGCGCTAAAGTTTTTGAAATCAGATGGATACGAAACGTCTGGAATGAAACGGTGCAAGATTGGCACGCTGCCTGCATTGTGGTGGGCAGTGCCGTGTTCGTGCATGGCAGCCGTGGGCAGCGCTGCTGCGGCATGCTACAACACCTGCTGGATTCGCCAGCGCCAATGCGATACACAAGCCCAACCTTTCTAGCCTAGCTCACAGCGGAGGACATCATGTCTGCCAAGACTCTCGCCCTGATTGAAGAACACGACGTCAAGTGGGTCGATCTACGCTTCACCGATACCCGCGGTAAGGAGCAGCATGTCACCATTCCGGCGCGTGACATCGACGAGGAATTTTTCGAGAACGGCCAGATGTTCGATGGCTCTTCCATCTCCGGCTGGAAGGGCATCAACGAGTCGGACATGATCCTGCGCCCCGAAGATGGCACTGCCTTCCTCGACCCCTTCACCGAAGACTCGACCCTGGTACTGCGCTGCGACATCATCGAGCCCGCCACCATGCAGGGTTACGAGCGTGATCCGCGCTCCATCGCCAAGCGCGCCGAGGCCTACCTTCAATCCTCCGGCCTGGGTGATACCGCCTTCTTCGGGCCCGAGCCCGAGTTCTTCATCTTCGACGAGGTACACTGGAAGTCCGACATCGAGGGCTCCATGTACAAGATCACCTCCGAAGAGGGTGCCTGGTCCACCGACCGTCAAGTCGAAGGCGGCAATCTGGGCCACCGTCCGCGCGTCAAGGGTGGCTACTTCCCGGTCCCGCCGGTGGATAGCTTCCACGATATCCGTGGTGCCATGTGCAACACCCTGGAGGCCATCGGCCAGACCGTGGAGGTGCATCACCACGAGGTGTCGAATGCCGGTCAGAACGAGATCGGCGTCAAGTTCAACACCCTGGTCAAGAAGGCCGACGAGCTTCAGGAAATGAAGTACGTGGTACACAACGTGGCTCACGCCTTCGGCAAGACCGCCACCTTCATGCCCAAGCCGCTGGTCGGCGACAACGGCAGTGGCATGCACGTCCACCAGTCCTTCTGGAAGGAGGGCGTCAACCAGTTTGCCGGTGACGAGTACGCCGGTCTCTCCGAGATGGCGCTCTACTACATCGGTGGCGTCATCAAGCACGCTCGGGCCCTTAACGCCTTTGCCAATGCCTCGACGAACTCCTACAAGCGCCTTGTACCGGGTTTCGAGGCGCCGGTCATGCTGGCCTATAGCGCCCGCAACCGTTCCGCGTCGCTGCGCATTCCCTACACCGCCAGCCCCAAGGGCAAGCGTGTCGAGCTGCGCTTCCCGGATCCGACGGCCAACCCTTATCTGTGCTTCGCGGCGATGCTGATGGCCGGCATCGACGGGATTAAGAACAAGATCCATCCCGGCGACGCCATGGACAAGAATCTCTATGACCTGCCGCCGGAAGAGGGCAAGTCCGTGCCGACCGTGGCGCACAGCCTCGATCAGGCCCTGGAGGCACTGGATGCGGATCGCGACTTCCTGACCGAGGGTGGCGTCTTCACCGACGAGATGATCGATGCCTACATCGAGCTGCTCAGCGAGGATGTGGAGCGCATCCGCATGACCACGCACCCGGTCGAGTTCGACATGTACTACAGCTGTTGATGACGGATAGCTGACAGCGCGGTCCTTGCGGTCTGCTGTAGCTTGTCGTCTCGCGTGTTGAGCGAGTAAAGGGGTTCCGCCATGGCGGAACCCCTTGCTTTCGTACAATATCCAATAACGTGAAGATGCAATCTCATGGCCGTTGCCGTCAGGTGGCGGCAACGACGCAGGGGGTAGGCATGAACAAGGTACTCGTGATTCTGGTGCTGGGGCTCTCGGTAAGCCTCTTGGCCCAGGCTCAGAACATTTACCGCAGCACCGATGCACAGGGCAACGTGGTGTTCACCGACAATCCGGAGCGCGGCGGCGAGGAGGTCGACCTCGAGCCTCTCACCGTGGTACCCAGCCGCGGGGAGGTCACGGAGGGGGAGACACCGGCTGTGATCGATAATGGCGGCAGCGAAAGAAGTGACGGAAGCGCTGCCGGCTCGGGACAGCCCTTCATGCCCTACGACAGTTTTACCATCCTCTCGCCGGGTCAGGAGGAGACCCTGCCCACCGGGGCCGCCGGCAATGTTCAGGTGGCCCTGGGCATACAGCCGAACCTGCGTGAGGACCATCGGGTGCGCTTGCTGGTGGACGGCCAGATCAGCCAGACGGCCATGCACACCGATACCTTCATGCTCAACAACCTGAATCGCGGAGAACACGTGCTGCAGGCCGAACTGCTGGATGCCAGTGGGGCGGTGCGACATCGCACGTCGTCAGTGACGCTTTACGTGCAGCGGGCCAGCGTCAACCTGCCCCAGAACCCCAACAATTAGCTGCCCCATCGCCGGCCACACCGGCCGTTGTGTCCGGACGGCAGCCATAGGCCCTGTCGCGAGCCTCCGCCTCGCGAACAGGGCAGCTTCGATGCTTTCGATCATGCCGACCGGGTGGGTGAGGGCAGTGCCTTCGAACACCTGGAGCGATTGCGCGACGGTGAGACCCCGCAACATCCCGGTGCCGAACGAGAGGCGCCGCCATACCGGCACCATCGTCATCGTTCCCGCGACGTCCCTTCTGCGGAGTCGCGCTGATCTCCCGGCTCTTCTGGCGTCCCCGCTGCACGACAATCAGCAGTTCGTGACATCCTGCACTAAAATGGTGCGCAATGCGGGTGCGCCCCTGCCCGATAAGGCGCCATGACGCGCGCCATAGAGTGGCGCGCTTCTTGCACATGTCTTGAAAGACAAGTCTCGAGAGCGCCTCCCGACGGAGGCGAAAACCGAACCGGGTAGGACCTCCCCATGTATCAACGCGTGATGGAACATCTCACCACGGCAGTGCTGCTGCTCGATGGCGAGCTGCGGTTGCGCTGGATGAACCCGGCTGCCGAAGCGCTGCTGGCGATAAGTCTGAGTCGCCTCAAGGGGCTGCCCCTGCCATCCCTGGTAGATGGCGGGAAGGAGCTCGGCGAGTTGCTGACCAAGGCATGTGAAGAGTTCCACCCTTTCACCCAACGAGAAGCGCGGCTGACCCTGGGCACCGGCGAGACGCTGACGGTGGATTACACGGTGTCGCCGCTGTCTGCCAATGAGCTGCTTCTGGAGGTGGAGCCTCGCGACCGGCTGCTGCGCATCTCACGAGAGGAGGCGCTTCAGACGCGACAGGAGACCATCAAGGTGCTGGCCCGGGGCCTGGCCCACGAGGTCAAGAACCCCCTGGGCGGTATCCGAGGCGCGGCTCAGCTGCTGGAGCGCGACCTCGATGACCCCGGCCTGCAGGAGTTCACCCGCATCATCATCGAGGAGGTCGATCGCTTGCGAGACCTGGTCGACTCCATGCTGGGGCCCAATCGGGTGATACGCCACGAACCGCTCAATATCCACAAGGTGCTGGAGCGGGTCCGTGCACTGCTGATCGTCGAGCATCCGAGCGTGTGGATCGAGCGCGACTATGATCCCAGCCTGCCGGATCTGTCCGGTGACGAGTCGCAGCTTATCCAGGCCGTGCTCAACGTGGCACGCAATGCGGTGGAGGCCATGACGGAGGCCGGCACTCCCTCGCCAAGGCTCACGCTGTGCACCCGGGCCCGCCGCCAGTTCACCCTGGGGGCCGAGTGCCATCGATTGGTCTGCGAGGTGGCGATCATCGACAACGGCCCGGGCATTCCCACGTCGCTGCGCGAGACCCTCTTCTACCCCATGGTCTCCGGGCGTGCCGAGGGCAGTGGCCTGGGGCTTTCCATCGCACAGTCGATCCTGCACCAGCATCATGGGCTGATCGAGTGCGAGTCCCAGCCCGGCCATACCCGATTCCGACTGCTGATTCCGCTGGAGAAGCGCCATGACTGATGTCGCACGCGTAGTGGTCGTCGACGACGATCGCGCCATTCGCTGGGTACTGGAGCGTGCCCTGGCCCAGCCTGACCTGGAAGTCGAGACCCTTGATCGGGCCGACCGTGCCCTGGAGCGACTGCTCGACTCGCCGCCGGACGTGCTGGTCACCGATATCCGCATGCCGGGGATCGACGGCCTGGACCTGATGGCCAAGGTGCGCGAGGTTCATCCAGAGCTGCCGGTGATCGTGATGACGGCGCATTCCGACCTCGACAGTGCCGTCGCCTCCTATCAGGGTGGCGCCTTCGACTACCTGCCTAAACCCTTCGATGTCGACGAGGCCCTGGCCCTGGTTCGCCGTGCCGTGGCCCACGTTCGAGAGCGGCAGCGCCCGGTGAGCGTGCCCGAGGGGCTGGATGCCGAGATCATCGGTGAGGCGCCGGCCATGCAGGAGGTATTCCGCGCCATCGGCCGGCTGTCGCACTCGCATATCACCGTGCTGATCAACGGCGAATCCGGGACCGGTAAGGAGCGCGTCGCTCAGGCGCTGCACCAGCACAGCCCGCGGGCCGGCAAGCCGTTCATTGCCTTGAACATGGCGGCGATCCCCAAGGACCTGATCGAGTCGGAGCTGTTCGGCCACGAGAAGGGCGCCTTCACCGGTGCAACCGCCCAGCGCCAGGGGCGTTTCGAGCAGGCCAATGGTGGCACGCTGTTCCTCGACGAGATCGGCGACATGCCGGCCGAGACCCAGACTCGCCTGCTGCGGGTGTTGGCCGACGGCGAGTTCTATCGGGTGGGTGGCCACACCTCCGTGAAGGTGGATGTGAGGATCATTGCCGCCACCCACCAGAACCTGGAGGCCCTGGTAGGAGACGGACGCTTCCGTGAGGACCTCTTCCATCGTCTCAACGTGATCCGCGTTCATCTGCCGAATCTGGCCGAGCGCCGCGAAGACATTCCGCGGCTGGCGCGCCATTTTCTGGCGGAAGCGGCCAAGGAGCTCGCCACCGACGTCAAGGTGCTGACCCCCGAGGCCGAGGCGCACTTCACCCGGCTGCCCTGGCCGGGCAATGTTCGCCAGCTGGAGAATACCTGTCGCTGGTTGACGGTGATGGCCTCCGGGCGTGAGGTGCTCGTCGAGGATCTGCCGCAGGAGCTGCGCGAGCCCGGGGCCAACGTGGGCAACACCGGCGACTGGCGCACCGCCTTCCGTGATTGGGCCGACCGGGCGCTGGCAGCCGGCCATACCCACTTGCTTGAGGAGGCGGTACCGGACTTCGAACGCATCCTGATCGAGACGGCACTCAAGCACACCGGTGGGCGCAAGGGTGAGGCCGCCGAGCTGCTGGGCTGGGGACGCAACACGCTCACGCGCAAGCTGAAGACGCTGCTGCCGGCACTGGCTGAGGGGGAGTGAGGATGCAGGGGCGCAACACTCTCTCTTGACGGGCCGGTAAGCTGAAGACGCTGCTGCCGGCGCTGTTGGAGGGGGAGCAGGGCTACAACGAAAGGCGCATTGTTGCGTGGGAGGGGCTGCCGTAGCGTCGCCGTATCAGCAACCTATCATGCAATAGGACAGCCCCGATGCTCGTTGCCCCCGAAGCCCCGCCGCGTCGCGTCCACATCACTGAGGTGGGCTTGCGAGACGGCCTGCAGAACGAACCCGTCGTACTCGCCACCGAGCAGAAACTGGCCCTGGCCCGCGCGCTGATCGCGGCAGGGGTGCGCGAGTTCGAGGTCACCTCCTTCGTCAGCCCCAGGGCGGTGCCGGCGCTGTCCGATGCCGCGGAGCTGGTGGCGGCGCTGCGTGATACGCCCGGATTGCATCTCTCGGCCCTGGTGCCCAATCTGCGTGGGGCCGAGCGGGCCCTCGAGGCGGGGGTGGATTCGGTGGTGCTGTTCGTCTCCGCCTCGGAGAGCCACAACGCCAAGAACGTCAACCGCAGCGTCGAGGCATCCCTGGCCGGCTTCGAGCAGGTCGCCCGTCGGCTCGAGGGCAGCGGCGTGGCGCTGCGCGGTGCTATTGCTACCGCCTTCGGTTGTCCCTTCGAGGGCAATGTGCCGGTCCAGGCGGTGGAGGACATCGCCCGGCGCTTCGCCGGTCTGGGTGCTACCCATCTCTCCCTGGGCGATACCACCGGCATGGCCACGCCGCCGCTGGTGACCGAGCGGGTCCGCCATCTGCACCAGGCGGCGCCCGAACTGGCACTGACTCTGCATTTCCACAACACTCGCGGCATCGGCCTGGCCAACGTCATGCAGGGGCTGGCGCTGGGCGTGGATCGCTACGAGAGCTCCATCGGCGGACTGGGAGGCTGTCCGTTCGCCCCCGGTGCCTCGGGCAACATCGCCAGCGAGGACCTGGCCTACCTGCTCGGGGAGATGGGCATCGACACCGGCCTCGAGCTGGAACGCCTTATCGACGCTTCGCGGCTGGCCAGCGAGCTGATGGGACGTTCCCTGCCGGCCCAGGTCTCAAGGGCCGGGCCGCGCCTGGCGCTGAGCGATGGCGATTCGGTGCCCACGGCGGAGGGTCGAGGAACATGACACCCATCGCTTCCCAGGCACCGGGTTCACTGGCCGGCATTCGCGTCATTGACCTGACCCGTGTCATCTCCGGCCCCTTCTGCACCCAGATCCTCGGCGACCATGGCGCCGACGTGGTCAAGATCGAGCCGCCGGGCAAGGGCGACGTGGTGCGCAGCCAGGGCAATATGGTCAACGGCGAGAGCTGGTACTTCGCCCAGTTCAATCGCAACAAGCGTTCGCTCACCCTCGACCTGCGCAGCAACGACGGCAAGCGGATCCTGCATCGGCTGCTGGAAGGGGCCGACGTCCTGGTGGAGAATTTCCGACCGGGGGTGCTGGGCAAGATTGGGCTGGATGACGATACCCTGCGCGAGCGTTTCCCGCGGCTGGTGGTGGGTCGCATCAACGGCTTCGGCTCCTCCGGCCCCTATCGCGACCGTCCCGCCTATGACTTCATCGCCCAGGCCATGAGCGGCTTCATGGGCGTGAATGGCCCGGCCGACGGCGACCCCATGCGGGCGGCACCGCCGATCAGCGACATGGTGGCCAGTCAGAACCTGGCCTTCGGTATCTGCGCCGCCTTGGTGCGACGCGCCACCACCGGTCAGGGGGAGATCGTCGAGACGGCACTGACCAACGGCCTGATCGCCATGATGGGCTACCTGGCCGCCGAGTTCTTCGCCACCGATCATGTGCCGGCGCGCACCGGCAACGACCATCCCATGCTCTATCCCTATGGCCTGTTCAAGGCCAGCGACGGTGAAGTGGCCATCGCCCCCAGCAACGACACCATGGTGGAGCGCTTCCTTGGTGCCCTCGACAAGCTGCACCTGCTCGACGACGAGCGCTTCGCCGACAATGCAAGGCGCATGGCCAACCGCGACGCGCTGCGCGAGATCCTCAACGACGTCACCGAAACACGCGGGGTAGACGAATGGATCGAGCATCTTAACCGGGCCGGAGTGCCGTGCGGGAGAGTGCACGACTTGCGCGAGACCTTCGCCGACCCCCAGGTGCAGGCTCAGGAGATGCGCCTGGCGCTGGAGCAGGCCTCCGGCACGGTTCCCGTGACCGGCTTTCCCGTCAAGATGCGCGAGGCCCCGGCGACTCTCTACCATCGGGTACCGCGGCTCGGCGAGCACACCCACGAGCTGCTCGGGGAACTGGGCATGACAGGGGATGAGCTGGAGGCGCTGCAGGCTCGTGGCGTTATATGAGCTACCCTGAATGAGGCCGCCACACGGCGGGGAGTCGCCAGGGCGAGGCCCGCTCCGCTCGCCACAACAACAATCAGGAGGAATACGCCAATGAAGTCGGTCATCAAGAACCTCTCCGGAGTCGCTGCCACGGCCCTGCTGGGCGCCGGCCTGGCCGTCAGCACGCCCAGCCAGGCGCTGCCCATCAGTGAGTGCATCGCACCGGCGGACCCCGGCGGCGGCTGGGACTTCACCTGCCGCTCGGTGGGCAAGCTGCTGCTCGACCTCGAGCTGGTGGATAGCCCGGTGCAGGTCACCAACATGCCGGGTGGGGTGGGCGCCGTGGCGTTTGCCAACGTCGAGAGCAATCGCGCCGACGACAGCGACCTGATCGTCGCCACCAGCACCGTGGGGGTGACCCAGATCGCCCAGGGCAGGTACCCCGGCGGCGCCGATACCATGCGCTGGCTGGGCATGTTGGGTACCGATGTGGGCGTCATCCTGGTGGATGACGACAGCGAGTACGAGAGTCTCGAGCAGCTGCTCGAGACCGTGGTCGAGGATCCCGGTGCCCTGGCCGTTGCCGGCTCCAGCGGTGCCGGTGGCTGGGATCACATTCGCGCGCTGATGCTGGCCAAGGAGGCGGGCATGCCGGATGACCAGATCGGCAGCCTGCGCTGGGTGCAGTTTGACGGCGGCGGCCCGGCCGTGACCCAGATGATGGGGGGGCACGTGGACGTGGTCTCGACGGATCTGGGCGAGATCGCCGGTTTTATCGAGTCCGGCGACGTGCGCGTGCTGGCGGTGCTCTCCGAGGATCCGCTCCCCGAGCCCTTCGCCGAGCTGCCTACTGCCGCCTCCCAGGGCTATGACGTGGCGGGCTACAACTGGCGTGGCTTCTACACCGGCGGCGAGGTCTCCGACGCGGACTATGCCGCCATGGTGGAAGACCTCCAGACACTCTATGACAGCGACGAGTGGAAGGAGGTCGCCCAGCAGAACGGTCTGGTGCCGCTGTGGCGCGGCGGCGAAGAGTTCGACGCCTTCGTTCGCCAGTCCATCGATGAGGTCGAGACCATCTCGCGGGAGATCGGAGTCATTCAGTGAGCGACGCCAGCCAGGATAACGCCGGGCGAGTGCCCGGCGTTATCGGTGATCGCATCGCTGGCGCCCTGTTGCTGGCGCTGGCGGTGGGCGCCTGGTGGCTCTCACACGACCTGGAGTCGGGCTTCATGCAGCCCATCGGGCCAGGCGAGTATCCGCGCCTGATCAGCTTGCCCTTGGCGGCGCTGTCGCTGCTGCTGATCCTGAAGCCGGGCTTCAACCAGCGCTGGCCGGGACGCGCCGCGCTGGTGCGCCAGGCGCAGACCCTGCTGGTGCTGGCCTGCTATGCGGGGCTGGTCAAGCCGCTCGGGTTCCTGCCCGCTTCCCTGGCCGCGGTGATACTGCTCATCCGGCTGTTCGGGGCGGCCTGGAAGTCTGCGCTGATCAGTGGCGTCGTGCTCACTCTGGCCCTCTATGTCCTGTTCGAATTCGTCCTCGGCATGCCGCTGCCGAACATTCCCGGCCTGGATTGGTAACCCCGCGACATGGAAATCCTCGCCTTTCTCGCCCAGGGCTTCGCCGTGGCGCTGGAGCCTCAGAACCTCTTCCTGGCGCTCATCGGCTGCGTCATCGGCACCCTGATCGGGGCCCTGCCGGGGCTGGGGCCGGTCAACGGCGTGGCGCTGATGATCCCTCTCTCCTTCAACTTCGGCCTGCCGGCCACCGGGGCGCTGATCCTGCTGGTCAGCGTCTACTACGGCTGCATGTACGGTGGGCGTATCAGCTCCATCGTGCTCAACATTCCCGGCGATGAGCCGGCCATGATGACCACCCTGGATGGCTATCCGATGGCCCTGCAGGGGCGCGGGGGCGAGGCGCTGGGCGTCTCTGCCGTGGCTTCCTTCGTGGGTGCCGGGGTCGCTACCCTGGGGCTGGCCCTGTTCGCGCCGCTGCTGGTCCAGTTCGCCATCCGGTTCGGCCCGGCGGAGTACTTCGCGCTCTTCGTGCTGGCCTTCGCCACCATCGGTGGGGTGACCGGCGGCAGCCTGATCAAGAGTTTTCTCGCCGCCTTCCTGGGGCTGCTGCTGGGCAGCGTCGGCATCGATGCGGTCAGCGGGGTGCCACGCTACACCTTCGGGCTCTACGAGCTCTATGACGGCATCGACTTCATCGTCGCCCTGGTGGGACTGTTCGCCATCTCCGAGTGCCTGATCTACCTGGAAGACATCCGCGGCACCAGCCGCCCGACCCTGAAGCTCGGCTCGGCGATTCCCGGCGTGCGCTCTGCGGGACGCTGCGCACCGACCATCGCCCGTGGCTCGCTGATCGGTTTCGTCGCCGGGGTGCTGCCGGGAGCCGGGGCGGCACTGGGCAGCTTCCTCGCCTATATGCTCGAGAAGCGCTGGGTGGGCCGCGACGGCCGCTTCGGCCAGGGTGACCCGCGCGGCGTGGCCGCCCCCGAGGCGGGTAACAATGCCGCCGCCGGCGGGGCTCTGATTCCCATGCTGTCGCTGGGCATTCCCGGCAGCGGAACCACGGCGATTCTGCTGGCACTGCTGCTGTCGATGAACATCACCCCGGGGCCGCTACTCTTCGAGCAGCAGCCGGAAATGGTGTGGGGGCTGGTGGCGGCGCTGGTGATCGGCAACTTCGTGCTGCTGGTGCTCAACGTGCCGCTGGTGAGCCTGTTCGCCAAGGTGCTGCAGGCGCCGGGCTGGTTCCTGATGCCCATGGTGGTAATGGTGGCCTTCGTCGGCGTCTACTCGCTCAACAACAGCGCCTTTGACCTCTACATGATGCTGGGTTTCGGGGTGCTGGGCTATGTGCTGCGCAAGCTGGAGATTCCCACGGTGCCGGTGGTGCTGGGCCTGCTACTGGGCGGGCAGATGGAGTTCAATCTGCGCCGGGCCATGTCGATATCGGGCGGCGAGTGGAGCATTCTCTGGAGTAGTGGCATCTCGGTGGGCATCTACCTGTTTGCCGTTACCTTGATTGTTGCCGGGCTGGTCTACTCCTGGGTGGTTCGGGGTCGACTGCGTTAGGCCGACTGGGCTGGGCGGCGACGGCGGGGGCTGCCAGAATGGGGCATCCAAGGAGAGAATGCCCATGACGCAGATGAGCTGGGAGCGGTTGCTCGACCCGAGCCGCCTGCACGACCGGCGCGGTGAGCGCCCCGGCGGCGAGCGCGACGAGATTGGCCGCAGCCCCTTTCACAAGGACCACGACCGCATCGTCTTCGCCGGCTCCTTCCGGCGTCTGGGGCGCAAGACCCAGGTCCACCCGCTGACCGATAACGACCATATCCACACAAGGCTGACCCACTCCCTGGAGGTCGGCTGCGTGGGACGCTCGCTGGGCATGATCGTCGGTGAGCGGCTGAGTGGCCGACTGCCCGGCTGGATCACCCCGGCGGATCTGGGGGTGATCGTCCAGGCCGCCTGCCTCGGCCACGATATCGGCAACCCGCCCTTCGGCCATGCCGGGGAGTATGCCATCCGTGACTGGTTCGCCCGCGCTGCGGTCGACGGCAAGGGTTTGCTGGAAGGGCTCTCGGCGACCGAGCGCCAGGACCTGCTCACCTATGAGGGCAACGCCCAGGGCTTTCGCATCGTCACCCAGGTGGAGTACAACCAGTTCCGCGGCGGCATGCGCCTGACCACGGCAACCCTGGGTACCCTGCTCAAGTATCCCTGGACCGTGGAGCACGGCGGGGTGGCCGGCAAGTTCGGCTGCTACCAGAGCGAGCGCGAGCTGCTGGCCGAAGTGGCGGATCGGCTGGGCTTGCTGCCTCGCGGCGAGGGACGCTGGTGTCGCCACCCGCTGGCCTGGCTGGTGGAGGCCGCCGACGACATCTGCTACGCACTGCTCGACCTGGAGGATGGCCTGGAGATGGGGATCCTGCGCTATGAAGAGGTGGCCGAGATCCTGATTCAGATTGCCGGTGGCGAACCCGCCGACTATGCCACCATGCAGCGCCACGGGGTCTCCCAGCGGCGTCGCATCGCTGCCCTGCGCGGGGCGGCCATGGAACGAGCGGTGAACGACGTGGGCGCGGTGTTCGTGCAGCATGAGGCCGAACTGCTGGGCGGGAGACTCAAGGACGACCTGCTGGAGCTCTGCCACCCGGACCTGGGTTGGGGGGTGAAGGCGGCCAAGCAGTTGGCCCGGGAGCGGATCTTTCAGAACGAGCGCAAGGCCAAGCTGGAGATCGGTGCTTATACGACCTTGGGTATTCTCCTGGAGGCCTTTATCGGGGCGGCCCATGAACTGCACCACCATGGTCGCTCCAACTTCAAGCATCAGCGGGTGCTGACGCTGATCGGCGAGAACACTCCGCGCCCATCCTGGAGCCTCTATGACAGCTACCGGCGAATGCTCGATTTCATCGGCGGCATGACCGACCACTACGCCGTGGACCTGGCCCAGGAGATGGGCGGCCGGCTGCGGGGCGACTGAGGTGGCAAGGCTGAGCGTAAAAGCGACGGGTCGACGCGGGGCACTGCTCGGGCTGGTGATACTGCTGGCGGCCTTGTCGTCCCTGGCCGCAGAGCCCCTCGAGCGTCTCGAGGGGGAAGGCTTCGACCACTACACTCTGGCGCTGACCTGGCACCCCGGCTTCTGCGAGAGCCGCTCGCGTCCGCCCCGGGAGTGCCGTGACCCGACCCTGCACGAGGGAGCCGACCGGGGCTTCGTGCTCCACGGTCTGTGGCCCTCGCTGCCCGCCCGCTTTGCCGAGCGAGGGGTCGACCGGCGCCGCTGGTGGCGGGAGGGCTGTTTCCTCGAGACGCCACGGCCCGACGGCAGCTTCTGCCGCGCCCATCCGCCCCTCGACCTGCCGGCGGCGCTGGGACAAGCGCTGGATATCGCCATGCCCGGGCGCGCCAGTTGCCTGGGTCGCTATCAGTATGCCAAGCACGCCGCCTGCCTGGCGCTGCCCGAGGCGGCGTACTTCGCGGCCTCGGTGGCCCTGGTGGAGGCGGTCAACGACAGTGCCTTCGGTGCCTTCGTGACCCTCAATCAGGGGGGAGAAGTGGAACGCAACGCGTTGATCAACGCCTTCGAGGCGGCGTTCGGCCAGGGAACTGGCCGGGCACTGCGGCTGGAGTGCCATGGGCGCGGCAATCGTCTGCTCACCGAGGTGCGCATCGGCATCGATGCCGAGCGCCTGGCGGACTTTCCGACAGGCGATAGCCTGGTGCATCAGGACCGTGGTCGCTGCGCGACGCGGGTGCGCATCGCCACCCTCGACTGATCAGACCGACGGGGCTTCCAGGTTCGGCAGGTCCAGCAGGCTGGCGCGATGGTGCAGGACCGCGATCACGGCGTCGTGGGTGGCATCGTCGACCTCGCCCAGCCGGGTCGCGGTAAGCCGCCTGGCCAGGTCGCCACCACCGACCACCAGCAGGTCGTCCGGTGCCTGGCTGATGTCGATTTCCCAGCCCGGCAGGGCCAGTACGCCCTTGACCGGTACCGGCCCCCCGATCTGTTGCTCGAGCCACCTTCTCAGCCAGTGAGTTGCCTGGCGGGTCTTGTGCAGCGGCCGGTGCTCGTTCCAGCCTGGAAAACACAGGCGGTCGGCCTCCACGGCGACCAGGTTGACCTCCCGGCCGCCGGGGGTGATGGCGGGCGTACGGGCGCGGGTCTCGACCACGAAGATGCCGTGGGGAGTGACGGCCACATGGTCGATGGTATAGCCGTCGCCGGGGACGTCGTGGAAGACAAAGTAGGGGTGCGCCTCGGGACGAATCAGCCGCTCGAGTTCCTGCCCCACGGCGAGTTCGCAGGCCAGGCCCAGCTTGAGCCGGCGAATGCGTTGAAAGTCGCGGATCAGCAGAAAGCAGAATGCCAGCGCCAGCAGGGTGCAGAGCGCCCCGTAGAGCGCCCATTCGATCCAGTTCTGCTCGCTGGAAAAGAGCATGCGGCCCATGCCGTAGACCAGCGGCGCCATGGTGACGATGGGACCCAGGGCGCCGTCGAGGAAAAGGCCGGCGAAGGCGCGGTCGAGGCGGTCGCGCAGGGCCTGTCCGGGCTCGCGCAGCGGGTGGGCGTCGAAGGGCGAGCGCACCCGCGCGTCGTGCAGGTTGCGCAGCGCCACCACGATCACCGCAGTGGCCGCCAGCGGAAACAGGAAGATCAGCGGGAGCAGGTATTCCAGCCAGGCCATCGGGATTCCTTGCCCTGAGGGGGAGCGTCCATTCTAGACAAGCTCCCCCTTGCAGGGCCATGCTCTTTCGGCGTGAGGAGTGGGAGATGAGGGTACGAGTGTGGATCAGGTTCTGAGTGGTAACGTCGGTAATCTCGAGGCGCTCGCGGCCTTTGTCGCGCGGTACCCGCGCCTGGCGGTGATCACCGGCGCCGGCGTCAGTACCGCCAGCGGCATCCCCGACTATCGTGACGACCGCGGCGACTGGAAGCGCCCGCCACCCATGCAGCACCAGCTTTTCATGGCCAGCCATGCGGCACGCCAGCGCTACTGGGCACGTGCCCTGGTGGGTTTCCAAACCCTGCAGCAGGCCAGGCCCAATGCGGCTCACGCGGCCCTGGCCCGTCTCGAATCCCGGGGCCATGTCAACGGCGTGATCACCCAGAACGTCGATGGCCTGCACCAGCGGGCCGGCTCACGGCGAGTAATCGACCTGCATGGCCGTGCCGATAGGGTGCGCTGCATGGGCTGTGGTGCGCGTCGTATGCGCTACGATCTGCATGCTGAGTTGGCTGACCGCAACCCGCACTGGCTTGAAGCCGGTGCCCGGGCGGGCCCGGACGGCGACGCCGATCTGGAGGCCGACTTCTCGGGCTTCCGGGTTCCCGACTGCACGCGCTGCGGTGATGGCATCTGGAAACCCGACGTGGTCTTCTTCGGCGATAGCGTGCCGCGCACCACGGTGGAGGCTGCCTACGGCCTGCTGGCCGAGAGCGATGCCCTGCTGATAGTGGGCTCCTCGCTGATGGTCTTTTCCGGCTTTCGCTTCGCCCGAGAGGCGGCTCGCCAAGGCCAGCCCATTGCCTGTCTCAACCTGGGACGTACCCGCGCCGACGAGTTCTATGCACTGAAGGTGCAGGCCCCGGCTGAGGTCCTGGAATCCCTGTGCGAGATGCTGGAAAGCGGTTCGTCCCGAGGCGTCAGCCGCCGGCCAGCCTGACGCGGAAGCCGCGCTTCTCGAGCTCGCCCTTGAGCATTTCACGGTGGTCGCCCTGAATCTCGACGACGCCCTCCTTGACCGCCCCGCCGGTACCACAGCGCTTCTTGAGGGCCTTGGCCAGGGCCTTTAACTCGTTAGCGGGTACCGGAATCCCCTCGATGGTGGTGACCCCCTTGCCCTTGCGGCCGCTGGTTTCGCGGCGAATGCGCACGATGCCGTCCAGTTCAGCCAGGCGGGCCTGTTCGACCTGTTCGGCACACTCGCACTCGGCCAGGGGGCGGCGGCAGTCCGGACAGGTGTTGCCATGTTCGGTGGAGTAGACCAGGCCGCCGAGCTGCTCCTTCAGGGATGCCATGTCGGCCTCCTCGCGTTCGAGAGTGTTCGAACGATGATAATCGCGCCATGGGCAACCTGCATCCATGGCAGCCGTTCAGGGGGTGTGAAGCGGCGATAGAGGGGGGGATCAGGCGTGGGCGGCCAGGGCGCGAGCACGTTCCAGGTGGCCGATCACCGTGGGCAACTGGAACATGTTGCTGATCATGATGGCCCCCTCAGGCGTCTCCTCGACATCAGGGAAGCGGTTGAGGTGGATTACCGTCATGCCGGCGGCCAGGGCGCCCCTGACGCCCACCAGGGCATCGTCGATGACCACGCACTCCTCGGGGGCAAAGCCCATCCGGTTGGCAGCATGATGGAACAAGCAGGGGTCAGGCTTCCAGCAGTTGGCCGTGTAGGCGCTGAACAGGCGATTACCGAACACCTCGGCGAGCCCTGTGGCCACGAGTGAGGTGCGAATCTTGTTCTCCGGACCATTGGAAACCACCCCCATGGCATGGCCGGCGAGAGCGGCCAGGGCCTCGGTGGCGCCATCGATGGGGACGAGCTCGGTGGCCAGGCGCTGGTTGAGGTTGGCGCGCATGCGGCATTCGAGAGGATCGAGCTGCTCGGGGTCCACGCTGCCGTGGCGACGCTCCAGCTCGGCCACGATATGACGAAAGCGGGCCCCGCGGAACTCCCCCATGTAGTCGCTGGCCTGGAAGGGCAGGCCAGCATCAGTGAGGCTGGACGACATCTCGTCGGCGAGCAGTGGCTCGCTGTCGACCAGGGTGCCGTCGCAATCGAAGAGCAGGCAGAGGGGACGTGCCATCGCCGGGCCTCACGTTTAATCAAAATGTTATAAACTCATTGTTACAGAGATCGAGTCTTCCTGCCCAATATTAAAGCCCAGTTTCCCTATTTTTTGAACACTGTTCTTGAATGTCGAGAGGTCGGTCGCCGAGCGAGTCCGGCATGGGGTGGCGTTCGCTGTCACCGCAGGCTCATGCTTATACTGACGGCGCGCCCCGGCCAGGAGCAGGTCCATGAATTTCGAACGTGTCGTATTCGGTTTTTTCATCATCCTCACCCTTAGTCTCAATGTCGCGTTCGTCGCGGGTGGTCTCGAGACGGCCGCACATCACAATCTCTGGATTCTCACGTTCGCCATCATCGTCAACCTGGTCGCCATCGGCCTGAAATTGGGGGATCGCTCCCAGACCGGTGCGTTGCTGTTGGCGTCTGGACTGGTTGCCGGCCTCCTGCTGATCACGGCGCGCGTCGTCTGGATCGTCGCGGAACCCGCTGGCGGTGGCGGGCCGGGTCCTGCAGGAATGGCCGATATCGTCTCGATCGCAACGGGAGCGCTGGTCGCGAATATCATCGCGACAGTGATTCTGGTCGGCGATACGCTGCTTTCGCGGCGCTAGCAAGGTGCGCGGCTCGGTTCAGCATGGCAACCGCGATCCGCAACAGGCAGAGGGAGGGTTGAAGGCGTGACGCAGACCTCCGATCTCGACCGGGTGGCGATGATCGTCCTGCGCTACATGCGCCGGCCGCTGTTCGCCCTGCTGGCCGTCTATTCGATCGGCATCATCGGTATGGCCTTGATGCCAGGCCAGGTCGTCGATGGCGAGACGACCTACATGAATCTCTTCCATGCGTTCTATTTCTTCACTTACACGGCCACCACGACCGGTTTCGGTGAACTGCCGAACGGTTTCAGTGACGAGCAACGCCTGTGGACGGTCTTCTGCCTCTATACCGGTGTTTTCGCGTGGTTCTACGCGCTCGGGTCCCTGATCAGCCTGCTCCAGCACCCGCATTTCATCCAGGCCATGGACCGGTTCCGGTTCGCCCGCAAGGTCGAGGGCAACGTGGAACCTTTCATCATCCTCTGCGGTTTCGGCGATACCGGTAGTCTGCTTGCCCGTGGCCTGAGCGACCATCAAATGCGTGCGGTGATACTCGATTTCGACCCCGAGCGCATCAAGGCACTGGGTGTGCGCGATTACACGGTGTCAATGCCGGGGCTCCATGCGGATGCCAGCGCGCCGAAACACCTTCTCGCCGCGGGCGTGGGTCATGATGCCTGCCGCGCGGTCATCGCGCTGACGAACGACGACGACGTCAATCTGAAGATCGCGGTGATGGCACGGCATCTGAATCCCCGGCTCCGGGTCATCTGCCGTTCGACCTCGGCTCGCCACGAGGCGAGTCTGCGGGCGTTGGACAATGTAAGGGTCATCGACCCGTTCGAGATCTTCGCCCAACTCGTCTACTGGGCGATCGCACGCCCTGAACTGCACAACCTTAATGCGTGGTTGGTGGGCGCACATGGCGTCGAACTCGGGGTCCCGGTAACGGTGCCGCGGGGCGACTGGATTCTGAGCGGGTACGGACGCATGGGACATTGGATCGAACGCTGCCTCAAGGCCCATGGCGTCGGCTTACGGATTATCGATCCGGAAGTGGACCCCGAAATGGCCGAAGAAGGGGCGGTCATGGTCCGTGCTCACGCCGATCATTCGGCCTTGGTGACCGCGGGGATCGACGACGTGGCCGGGATCGTTGCCGCCACGAACCGTGATGCCGACAATCTCAGTACGCTGTTATCGGTTACCGAGCTCAATCCGGATGCGTTCCGCATCGTGCGCCAGAACAGTCACGAGAATCAGGTTGCGTTCGATGCCGCTCGGGCCGACCTGGTCCTCCAGCACAGCCTGACCACGGCGCGCCGCATCCTGAAACTGCTGATCTCGCCGCTCATCCAGGAACTGATCGAGTGGCTCGCGCAACGTGACCGGGCCCGGACGGAAGAGCTGGTGACTCGTCTGCAGACAGCCGTAGGCGAGGAACCCCCGCATCTGTGGTCGGTAAGGCTGGTTCCCGACGAAGCGCCGGCGGTGACCGAGTACCTTGGTGCCGGAGGGGAGGTGGTGCTGGGTGCGCTGTGCCGCGATGCGCGCTCGTTCCCGGAAGGGCTCCCATGCGAAGCGCTTGCCGTGCGCCGGGCAGGGCAGCCAATCATGTTGCCGGATGAGAATTTTCCGCTCGAAGTCGGCGACGAGCTCCTCTTCTGCAGCGTACATCGGGTGGAGCCGTTGCTGCAGGCGACACTCCATAATCCCTATACGCTTCGGTATGTCGTAACGGGAGTCGATGAGCCGCGCGGGTACGTGTTCGCATGGCTCGAAGAGAGGCTATGGCGTCGTCGCAGCACTCATGATTCGAAGGGTCATCGGCCCAGGCCATGAAAATATTCGGCGGATGCCGATGCACCCGCCGGGGTGGGTCAGACGAAGTCCGGCACCAGGGCGCGGGGAATCGCCAGGATCAGCTGGGGGTAGACGATCAGCAGCAGGATCACCGCAAGCATCACCGCCAGGTAGAGCAGGGTGGTGCCCAGCGCCTTGAGCAGCGGGATGCCGCCGATCTTGGCCGAGATCATCAGGCACAGCCCGTAGGGCGGCGTGATGAGCCCCAGGCCCAGCGCCATTACGCCGATCACCCCGAACTGCACCGGGTGGATGCCTGCCTGCATGGCCAGCGGCATGAAGATGGGTGCCATGATCGCCATGGCCGGCAGCGAATCCATGAAGGTGCCGATCACCAGCATCACGGCGGTCATGATCAGCAGTAACGTGATGGGGTCGGTGATGTTGACGCCGGCCATCAGCTTGGGGGGTATCTGGTAGAAGCTGATCAGGTAGCCGAAGATCGCCGCTCCCACCAGGCTGAACAGCGACAGCGAGCAGAGCCGAACGGTCGCCGTGGAGGAGTCCAGGACATCGCGGAAGGTCAGCTCGCGATAGACCAGAAAACCCAGGGCCAGGGCGTAGAGCACGGCGATCATTGCCGCCTCGGTGGGGGTAACGATGCCCAGCGTGATGCCGCCGATGATCACCACCGGAATGCCCGCGGCCATCAGGCCGTCCTTGCCCGAGCGCAGCACTTCCCTGAACGAGGCGCGCTTCCTGACAGGGACGTTGTAGCGGCGCACATAGCCCAGGTTGAGCGCCAGCTGAGCGACGCCGATCATGATCCCGGGCAGGATGCCGCCCAGAAAGAGGCCGGCGATGGAGGTGTTGGTCAGGGCGCCCCATACGATCATGTTGATCGAGGGCGGGATGATGATGCCCATCACCGACGAGGCGGCGGTGACCGCCACGGCGAAGTGCGTCGGGTAGCCTTCGCGCTTCATGGCGGGGATCAGCACCGTGCCGACGCCGGCGCTGTCGGCGGTGGAAGAACCCGAGACGCCGGCGAACAGCATGCTCACCATGACGTTGACATGGGCCAGGGCGCCCTTGAGGTGGCCGACCAGCAGCATGCACATCGTGATCAGGCGATCGGTGATGCGCGCGGCGTTCATCAGGTTGCCGGCCAGCAGGAAGAGCGGGACGGCCAGCAGCACGAAGGAGTCCATGCCGTTGTACATGCGCTGGAACATTACCCAGGTGGTCAGCCGCGGGTCGAGCAGGATCAGGCTGAAGGAGGTGAGGATCAGCGCCATGGCGATGGGCACCCCCACCACGATGAGCAGGGCGAGCAGGCCGAATAGCAGCCAGGGCAGCAGGAATATCCAGTCGGCGGGCATCATGGGCGTGGCCCTCCCCGTTCGGATTGTCCGCTACTCCCGGGGGGCGGCTCGAGCCCTTCCACGCTGTGGCCAGACGCGCTGACCTCCAGCGCCTCGATCTCGCTTGGAGTGTTGAGCGCCGCTTCCATGTCGTCCAGGCCGTGGAGCAGGGTATGCAGCAGGCGCTGTACACTGAACAGCAGGATGAACGCCCCGCTGACCATGAAGGCGGAGTAGACGTAGATCATTGATAGCCCCGAGGCGGTGGCGTTGCGGCGCAGCCCGGAGAGGGCGAACTCGTGGCCGTGGAAGACGAAGATGATGCCGATGGCCAGACAAGCCAGGTCGCGGATCACCCGGGTGGCGAGATCGGCCCATGAACCGCGAGGGAAGGCCTCGAGCACGAAGTGGTCGGCGTGGAGCACCCCCACTGCGGCACCCAGCATGACCATCCATTGGAAGGCGAAGCGGCTGAACTCCTCGGTCCAGTAGAGGCTCGGCATGAAGGCCAGGTTTCGGCTGATCACCTGGTAGATGACCAGCAGGACGAAGCCCAGCACCAGCGACAGCAGGATCCAGTGAAGCACACGCTCCAGGACCCGGTTGAGCTGTGCCAGGCCAGCGAGCAGTCGGGACATGACGATTACCTGTGGCAAGCGAGGCGCCCGCCCCGGCGGGCGGGCGCCGGGTGGGTTATTCCGCGTTGACGATCATCTGGTGGTACTCGGTCAGACCCATGTCGTCGATCACGCTCTCGAGCGGTCCCGCGACGGTCTCCATCATGGTCTCGCGGTCCATCTCGTGAAGGGTGGCGCCCTCTTCGACCAGCAGGTCGAGCGCCTCGGCGTCCTGTTCGAGCTGCACCTGACGAGCGTAGCTGGCAGACTCCGCGGCGGCCTCCATGACCTGTCCTTGCTGGGCCTCGTCGAGGCGGTCCCAGGTCGACTGGGAGAGTGTCAGCAGTCGTACCGTGATGTCGTGCTCGGAAAGGCCGATATGCGGCGCGACTTCATGGAAACGCATGCGGTGGATCCACTCCGCCTCATTGAGCAGGCCGTCGATGGCACCCAGTTGCAGGCCGGTATAGATCTCGCTCCACTCCATGACGGTGGGGTCGGCGCCCAGTGCCTCCCAGGCGGTGATCAGCGGCCGGGTGGGGTTGGTGCGGATCTTCAAGCCTTCGAGATCGTCGAGGCTTTCCAACGGCTCGGTGCTGACGACCTGACGCTTGCCGCCACCGTAGAAAGCCAGCACGCGCACGTCGGTCTCTGCCGTGATCTGATCGGCGATCGCGCGGCCCACCTCGCCGTCGAGCACCTGGCGCCAGTGGTCCTCATCGCGGTACAGGAAGGGGATCGAGAAGACGTTGGCGGTGGGCGAGAAATCGGTAATCAGGCCGGGATTGATGATCGACACGTCCAGGGCGCCGGCCATCTGCTGTTCGAACATTTCGGTCTCGTGGCCGAGCACCGAGTTGCCCAGAATCTCCACGCCGATCTCGCCGTCGCTGGCCTCGGCGAGCAGCTCCTTGAAGCGCTCGGCCCCCAGGTGGTAGGCGGTGTCTTCGGTGCCGCCGTGGCCGAAGCGCAGGTCCACGGCCTGGGCGGTGCCGGCAACCCCCAGGCTGGCAGCCAGCAGGGCGGTGCCGAGCAGGGCACGGGGGCTGTGGAGAATGGTTTTTGGATCGATCCATTGTTGAGTCATGATGACACCTTGTTGTTGTCGCCGCTCGAGGCGGCGGTAAGTGGCTGGCGTGGGGCAGGACGCTAGGCGTGCTCCCCGGCAGCAGGGTTGAGTTCTGTCGCGCCTGACGGGGGCCTGGTGGCCCCGCAGGAGTCGCGAACCTGCAGCCGGGGCGCCAGCACGACCTGCTCCCTTGCGCCCTCCGGAGTGGCGATGCGCCGCAGCGCCAGGCGCGCGGCCTCCTCGCCGATGGCATGGGGGTGAGTAGCGACACTGGTCAGCGCCGGGTCACCCAGGGTGGCCTCTTCGACGTCGTCGGTGCCGATCACCGCGCAGTCGACGCCTGGCACCCGTCCCAGGTGCTTCAGGCCGAGCATGGCGCCAAAGGCCACCAGATCGTTGTGGCAGACCACGGCACTGGGCGCCGGTGACTCGGCCATCAGCTGCTGGATCATGGCGACGCCATCTCGGCGGGTCACCGTGGAGCGCAGCAGGCGCTGGTAGGTGAGCCGATGGCGCTCCAGCGATTCCCGGTAACCCTGCCAGCGCTCGCGGGTCGCCGAGTGCTCGCTGTGGCCGCCGAGAAAAGCGATGCGCCGGTGGCCGAGGGCCACCAGGTGGTCCATGGCCTGGCAGACCCCCTGGTGGAAGTCGGCGCCGGCATAGTCGAAGGGTGGCTCGCCCACGTGGCGCAGCACCTGCACGCAGGGCATGCCCCAGCCGTCGAGGGTGTCGATCAGTGTCGGGTCGGTGCCCTCCGCGGGGCACAGCAGGATGCCGTCGACACGGTGTTCGCGCATGCGCTCCAGGAAGCGTTGCTGACGTGCCGGCGAGTCCTCGCTGTTGGCCAGGAAGGAGACGTAGCCCTCGCGGTTCAGGGCGGCGTCGATGCCGGCCACCATGGCGCCAAAGAAGGGGTTGGCGATGTCGTAGACCACTACCCCCAGGGTCGAGGTTCGGCTGCCGCGCAGGGCGGCTGCGCCGCGGTTGTAGACGTAGCCCAGGGCCTTGATCGAACGCTGCACCTTCAGCCGCGTGCGCTCGGCCACCAGCGGGCTCTCGCGCAGCACCAGAGACACCGTGGAGCGGGACACGCCTGCGTGGGCGGCGATGTCCTGCAGGGTCACGCTGGCGGTGTCGCGCTGGCCCTGGCGGGGCGAGGCATCCTGGCGCATGGCGTCTCCGATATGGCGTTTTTGGATTGGTCTAAAAACTAGCTGAGACAAGGGGCTTCGACCAATCGTCTTTAGTCTAAGACCGCCCCATCAAGCGTCGTGGCGCGTCGCCCAGGCATCCTCGTTGACCAGGCTGACGGGATGTTCCCCGGAGAGCGCCAGGATGAGGTTATCCACCGCTCGCTGGGCCATGGCGTCGCGGGTTTCATGGGTCGCCGAGCCAATGTGCGGCAGGGCTACCACGTTGGTCATGTGCGGTAGCGGTGACTCCACCGACAAGGGTTCCTGCTCGTAGACGTCGAGGCCGGCGGCGCGGATGTGCCCCATCTCCAGCGCCTTGATCAGTGCCGCCTCGTCCACCACTGGACCACGGGCGATGTTGACCAGGATGGCCGAGGGCTTCATTCGCGCAAGCTCATTGGCGCCGATCAGGTGGCGGGTGGCCTCGGAGAGGGGCACGGTGACGCACACGAAGTCGGACTCGTCGAGCAGCTCGCCGAGCTCGCGACGCTCGGCACCCAGCTCCGCTTCCAGGCTCGGCTTGGGCGAGGCCATGGCGTAGCGCACTCGCATGCCGAAGCCCAGGGCGCCCCGCCGGGCCACGGCGGCGCCGATGCGACCGAAGCCCACCAGGCCGAGGGTCTTGCCGTGTACGTCGCTGCCGAAGTGCTCAGGGCTGATGCTCTTCTGCCAGTCGCCGCGCCTGACGAGGTCGGCCAGCTCCACGACCCGGCGGGCAGTGGCCATGATCAGCGCGAAGCCGGTGTCGGCGGTGGTCTCGGTGAGGACGTCCGGAGTGTTGCAGAGCAGGATGCCGTGCCGGGTCAGTGCCTCCACCGGGTAGTTGTCATAGCCCACCGAGATGCTGGCGATGGCCTCCAGGTGGGGGGCCTCGTCCAGCAGCTTGGCGGGGATTGCCACGCTGGAGCCGATCAGGCCGTGGGCCTCGGGCAGCGCGGCGCGGAACTCGGGGTCGTCTGCCGAGGCGAGGCCGTGAAACTGCTGGACCTCGAACTCGCGGGACAGCTGGGCCAATTGGGCCTCGCTCAGGCGGCCGTAGGACAAGATGCGCTTTTTCATGTCGGACTCCTTATTGCGGGGTGGATGCCAGTCGTTCGAGGCGTTCGCGGTCGGGTAGGCCTTCCATGTCGCCGCGCACCTGCACTGCCAGGGCGCCGATCAGGTTGCCGCGCTGCAGTGCCTCACGGGGCGGGAGGCCGTCGAGCAGGGCGCTGATCACGCCCACCGCGAAGCCGTCGCCGGCGCCCACGGTGTCGACGACCTCGGCCACCGGTACGCCGGGGACGGTGAAATCGATCTGCTCGCCCCCCAGGCTACCCCGATAGTAGCTGCCCTGGGGGCCCAGCTTGATGATTACCGCCCGGGCGCCGCGCTCCAGATAGAAGTCGGCGATCGCCTCGGGGTTGTCGCGGCCGGTCAGCAGGCGGCCCTCGGCCAGGCCGGGCAGCACCCAGTCAGTGCGTGCCGCCAGGGCGTTGAGGGTATCGCGCATCTCGGCCTCGCTGTTCCACAGGCTGGGGCGCAGGTTGGGGTCGAAGGAGAGGCTGGCGCCAGCGTCCCGGGCTCGTACGAGCATGGTCTCGGCGAGCTCTCGGGAACTCGCCGAGAGCGCCGGGGGGATGCCGGTGGCATGCAGGTGGCGCAGCGCCGAGAAGTCGACGCCGTCGGCGTCGGTCGGCGCGAGGTGGCTGGCGGCACTGCCGCGGCGGACGTATTCCACGCGGGGATCGGCACCGTCCTGCGCAAGCTCCTTGAACACCAGGCCGGTGGGATGCTCGGGGTCGGTGCCCAGGTGGCGGCAGTCCAGTCCCTCGGCCTCCAGGGCGCGGCGAATGAAGGTGCCGAAGCTATCGTCGCCGACCCGGCTCAGCCAGCCTACATGGAAGCCCAGGCGGGCCAGGCCGATGGCCACATTGGTGTCGGCGCCGGCGATGCGGCGCTGGAAGTGCTCGACGCCAGCCAGCTCGCCGGGATCCTCGGCGACGAACATCGTCATGGCCTCGCCGAAGGCGAGGATCTCGGGAGGGGCGGAAGCTGGGTTCATGGCAGTCTCCTGTGTCGTGGTCGGGGTGTCAGAGGCGGCGCAGTCGCGCCAGTTCGTCGGCGGTCAGGGCCGCCAAATCCTGGCCCTGCAGGGGATATTCGATGGCGCGCGGGAGCTGGGCCGGCAGGTGGTCCAGCAACTCCCGCCAGGCAGAGAGCTCCTCGTCATCGGGCACGCTGGCCTTGAGGCGTCCTCCATGGCGCACGACTCCCTTGCAGTGTAGATAGCGCACGAAGGGGCCCAGGCGCCGCGCCGCGGCCAGTGGGTCACTGCCGGTCCAGTGCCAGTTGCCGATGTCGAAGGTCATGCCCAGCGGGCAGCCCGCCGCCGCGGCATCCTCCAGGCAGGCGGCCAGGGGCTCCTGGGTACCGCCTTCGAGGGTCTGGTCGTTCTCTACCAATAGCGGCGGTGCGGCCGTGAGGCGCTCGCGCAGCGCCACCCAGTCGGTTCGGTTCCCGACGGGGTAGTGACCCAGGGAGACCTTGATCGCTAGCGCGCCCAGGCCGGCGGCCTCGCCCAGGCGTTCGTCAAGGTCCTCCGCGAGCCGGCCGGCCTGCCAGAGCCCCTCGGGGGCGGAGTAGATGACCGCCAGGCCCTGCTCGGCGCAGGCCCGGCCCAGGCCGCTGAAGTCCGCGAAGCCTACCGGCAGCAGTTCGCGGCGGATCTCCACGCCGTCGGCCCCGGCCGCGGCGAGCCACGGTAGTACTGCGGCCTGGCCGAGCTCGGCGATGAGGTCCTGGCCATAGGCGGAGGTGGCGATAAGGGCGGCGGGAGCATCCGCCGCGCCGGACAATAACGATGGGAACGGTGCCATTTGGAAGCGGGAGGGAACGACCATGGGGACTCCTGAGGGGGGTGGATCAGCGGCGGGTCGAACCGCGCGAGATCAGGCTGGCCTGGAACTGCACCCGGCGTGATGGCGTCGTGCATTCACCGGCCTCGCGGCGACGCATCAGGCACTCCACCGCGGCGCGACCGATCGCCTCGGTGGGTTGGGCCAGGGTGGTGATGCCGGGGCCGACCAGCGCGCACCAGTCGAGTTCGTCGATGCCCAGTAGCCCGGTCTCGCCCAGGCGAGCGCCGAGTTCCTGCAGGGCCCGGGTGGCCGCCAGGGTGGCGTTGCCGTTGGCGCACAGCAGCGCCCGGGGTGCCGTGCCGGGGCCGGCCAGGAAGTCGCCGATGGCGCGGTGCAGGGCCTCGCGCTCGCCGAGGGGACGGCAATGGACTTCGCCGACCAGGTCGCGTGCCGCGATCCCCTGGAGGAAGCGCATCAGGCGTGCCTGGCGGGGGCTGGCCTGCTCCGGGGGCTCGCTCAGGTAGAGCAGTTCGCCATACCCCCTGGTCTGGAGATGGTCCAGGGCCAGGTCGAGGGCCCGGGCGTTGTCGAGGCCCACCACTTCGGCCTCCACCTCGCCCAGTTCACGCTCGAGCAGCACCAGGGGCGTGCCCTGGTCGACCAGCGCCTGCAGCTCGCGGTCCGGACTGCCGACGGCGTTGATCACCAGGCCCTCGACCCGGTAGGAGGCGAGCAGGGCGAGGTGCTCGCGCTCCTGGGCCGGGTCATTGTCGGTGTTGCAGACCATCAGTGACAGGCCACGCTCGCGGCAGGCCTGTTCGACACCGTGCATCACCGCCACCGAGAAGGGGTTGCGGATGTCCGCCACCAGCATCCCGATCAGCCGCGAACGCCCTCCCTTGAGGCCGCTGGCCATCCGATTGGGGCGGTAGCCCAGGCGACGGGCGGCCTCGGCGACGCGGCCCTGAAGATCGGGGGAGAGCCGCTCGCGTTCGCCACTGAAGTAGCGGGAGACGCTGGTCTTGGAAGCGCCGGCCTGTCGGGCGACCTCGATGATGGTGGTGCGCTGGTGTGGGGGGCGGGGCATGATAGCGCCGTTGTCATGGGATCGTTCCCATCCTAATTGCGATCGGTCCATCGGGCAAACTCCGACGCCTCCGGGGCAGGGTACTCGCAATAGCCCTAGTCTCAGGGCGCCAGCACCAGAGCGAAAACCCCGACCAGATAGCAAGCGATGATGCCGACGCTCTCGAAGCCAATATGAGCTGGCCCCTGGCGCTGTCGGTGGAGCATGCCGACCAGCAGGATGCCTGTCATCAGCAGCGACAGGGCGACCCACAGCGCGACCGTATCGGGTATGGCGTGATAGATAGAGCCGCCTCGATAGGCGATATCCGAGGCCGCGACGAACAGGGTGTCGAAGGCGTTGCCGCCGATGATGCCGGCCACGGCGAGGGTCAGGGCGCCGCGCCGCACCGCTGCCACCGAGGTGACCAGCTCCGGCAGCGACGTCACCACCGCCGTCATCAGTGCCCCCACCACCGACTGCCCCAGGACGGTCTGCTCGGCGATCACTGCAGCACAGCGCTCCAGCAGCCATCCGCTTACACCGAGCATGGCCGCCAGGGCCACGAAGGAGAGCCAAAGCCGTGCTGCCGAGCTCCCCATGGCCCGGTCGTCGGGCACGTCGGGCTGGGTTTCCCGGGTCTGGGCGGGGTGCCACATGGGGTTGTCGCGGCTGCGATCCACGAGGCGCAAGCCGAACAGGTAGACGATCAGCAGCAGCGGCGTCACGGGGTGCACCTGCCAAAGGGTCCACTCCGGGGCGAAGCGTCCCACCAGCACCAGCGACAACAGGCACAGCAGCAGGCCGGCCTGCATCAGGTTGCCCAGGGAGGCGGCGGCGTGCTCCAGGTTGGCGCGCCGGTGGAGGAGGTCGGCGACAGTCAGGAACAGCGTCTGCACGGCGATGCCGCCCAGGGCGTTGCTCATGGCCAGGGTCGGGCGATCGGCGAACGCCGCCGAGACCGACACCACCATGCCTGACAGCGAGGTGGACATGCCCAGCAGCACCGCGCCGGCGATCGCTTCCCCCAGCCCGGTACGGTCGGCGAGGTCATCGACGATACCGGTCAGGCGGGTCCCCGTAACGGCGATCACGAGAGTGCAGCCACCGAACAGCAGCAAGGCCATGCCGAGGGACAGTTCGCCCAGCAACGGGATCATGAGGTCTTCTTCTCTTCTCTGGCGTTGATGTCCCTTGTCTCCGGGCGTGCCAAGATCGGTGTGCGGTCCATGGGGAATCCTGGAGGCTGGCAGTATCGCGACCAGCGTAGCCCGTTATGCCCCGCCTTGGCAGGGATGGCGGTGGACCCGACGACGAGTGGCCTTCCCGGGTTGTCAGTCCACGATTCGATGGAGGTATGAAGATGATGCCAGACGTGTTTCTCGCCAAGCGCGGGGGCTACCGACCTGCTGGCGAGGGTGGACCGAGTCTCGGGGGGCGTCGCCGCATCGCTGGGTGGTGTCTCTGTCTGTGGTCGATGCTCCTCGCCGGTCAGCTCATGGCCGCCGAGTCGGAAGGTGAGGCCGCGGCCTGGCAGGCGCTGTTAGATGGTGGGCATGTGGCGCTGATGCGTCATGCCCTGGCGCCCGGCATCGGTGATCCCTCGGGCTTTCGTCTCGAGGCGTGCGAGACCCAGCGCAACCTCTCCGCGGATGGGCGTGAGCAGGCACGACGGATCGGTGAACGCTTCCGTGAGCGGGGCATCGAGGTGGCGGGGGTGCGTTCCAGCCGCTGGTGCCGCTGCCTGGAGACCGCCCGGTTGCTTGGGCTCGGCGAGGTGGTACCGACCCCGTCGCTGGACTCCTTCTTTCGCGATCGCGGCCTGGCCGATGACCGCACCCGGGCCGTTCGCGCCCTGATTCGCGGCTGGGATCGAGAGGGCGCAATGGTGCTGGTCACCCATCAGGTCAATATCACTGCTCTGGTGGGCGGTGGCGTCGGGTCCGGTGAGATCGTCGTGGTCAGGCCGAGTGCCGAGGGCCTTGACGTGGTCGGCCGGATCCGCTGAGGGAGGCATGCGCCGGACACGAGAGAGGCGGCCCGCGGCCGCCCCTGGGGCTCAACGCGTCGTGATCACTTGACCCGGGGATCGAGCTCGCCGCGCTCGTAGCGCAGGAACATCTCTTCCAGGTTGATGGGCGTGATCTTGCTTGCGTTGCCGGCGGTACCGAAGGCCTCGTAACGCGCCTTGCAGATTTCCTTCATGGCCGCCGTGGAGGCCTTGAGGAACTTGCGCGGATCGAACTCGGCGGGGTTCTCGGCCAGGAAGCGGCGCACCGCGCCGGTGGAGGCCAGGCGCAGGTCGGTGTCGACGTTGACCTTGCGCACGCCGTGGCGGATGCCCTCGACGATCTCCTCCACGGGCACGCCGTAGGTCTCGGGGATGGCGCCACCGAACTCGTTGATCACCGCCAGCCACTCCTGGGGCACCGAAGAGGAGCCGTGCATCACCAGGTGGGTCTCCGGGATGCGGGCATGGATCTCCTTGATGCGCTGGATAGAGAGGGTGTCGCCGGTGGGTGGCTTGGTGAACTTGTAGGCGCCGTGGCTGGTACCGATGGCAATGGCCAGAGCGTCCACGCCGGTGGCCTTGACGAAATCGGCGGCCTCTTCCGGGTCAGTGAGCAGCTGGTCGTGGCCCAGCTTGCCCTCGGCGCCGATGCCGTCCTCCTCACCGGCCATGCCGGTCTCCAGGCTGCCCAGGCAGCCCAGCTCGCCCTCCACCGAGACGCCACAGGCATGGGCCATCTCCACGGTGCGGCGAGTAACGTCGACGTTGTAGTCGTAGTCCATCGGGGTCTTGCCATCCTCGCCCAGCGAGCCATCCATCATCACCGAGGAGAAGCCGAGCTGGATGGAACGCTGGCAGACGGCGGGGCTGGTGCCGTGGTCCTGGTGCATGACCACGGGGATGTGCGGGAACTCTTCCACGGCGGCCAGGATCAGGTGGCGCAGGAAGGGCGCGCCGGCATACTTGCGGGCTCCGGCGGACGCCTGAACGATTACCGGCGAGTCGGTCTCGTCGGCGGCCTCCATGATGGCGCGCATCTGCTCGAGGTTGTTGACGTTGAAGGCCGGCACGCCGTAGCCATGCTCGGCGGCGTGGTCCAGCAGCTGGCGCATGCTGATCAGAGCCATGGATTCACCTGTTCTGTATGGGACGTCATGACGGCGCAGCCGTGGCGGCCACGCCGGATAGTGGATATGAGGATGCGGGTGCCTCAGCGAGCGGCGGCGTCTTCCAGGGCTTTCACCGCCGGCAGGGTCTTGCCTTCCACGTATTCCAGGAAGGCGCCGCCACCGGTGGAGATGTAGGAGACGCGCTCCTCGATGGCGTACTTGTCGATGGCGGCCAGGGTGTCGCCACCGCCGGCGATGGAGAAGCCGTTGCTCTCGGCGATGGCCAGCGACAATGCCTCGGTGCCCTTGCCGAACTGGTCGATCTCGAACACGCCCACCGGGCCGTTCCACAGGATGGTGCCGGCATTCTTGAGCAGGCCCCCCAGGCGACCGGCGGTTTCCGGGCCGATATCGAGGATCATCTCGTCGTCCGTTACTTGGTCTACCGGCTTGACCACGGCTTCGGCGGACTCGGAGAACTCGGTGGCCACCACCACATCAGAGGGCAGCGGAATCTCGACCCTGTCCATCAGCGCCTTGGCCTGATCGACGAGGTCGGCCTCATGCAGCGACTTGCCCACGTTATAACCGGCTGCGGCGATGAAGGTATTGGCGATGCCGCCGCCGACGATCAGCTGGTCGCACTTCTCGGAGAGGGCATTGAGCACCTCGAGCTTGGTGGAGACCTTGGAGCCGCCGACGATGGCGACCATGGGACGTGCCGGGGTGGCGAGGGCCTTCTCCAGGGCGTCGAGCTCGGCGGCCAGCAGTGGGCCGGCACAGGCGGTGGGGGCGCAGCGCGCCACGCCGTGGGTGGAGGCCTGGGCGCGGTGGGCGGTGCCGAAGGCATCCATCACGAAGACGTCGCAGAGGGCAGCGTACTGCTGGGACAGCGCCTCGTCGTCCTTCTTCTCGCCGCGATTGAAGCGCACGTTCTCGAGCAGCACGACCTCGCCGTCGGCGAGGTCGACGGCGCCATCGAGGTAGTCGCGGACCAGGCGGACCGGGCGACCCAGAAGCTCGCCGAGGTGTTCAGCCACCGGCGCCAGGGAGAACTCCTCGGCCGGTTCACCTTCGGTAGGACGGCCCAGGTGGCTCATCAACATCACCCGGGCGCCGGCTTCCAGAGCAGACTGGATGGTCGGCAGGCTGGCCCGCAGGCGAGCGTCACTGGTTACCTGGCCGTGCTTGACGGGCACGTTCAGGTCCTCACGGATCAGCACTCGCTGGCCGCTGAGGTCGAGGTCGGTCATCTTGTGCACGTTCATGGAAGCAGGTTCCTCGTCTGGGAAAGCGGAAGGCGGCGTTATCTTTCGGGGGTGTCGAGCGGTGCCGGGGGCAGGGCGGCCAGGTGCCGGGCGACATCGAGCATTCGGTTGGCGAAGCCCCACTCGTTGTCGAACCAGCACAGCAGTTTGACCAGGCGGCCACCGGCCACCCGGGTCTGGGTGGCATCCACGATACCCGAGCGTGGATCGTGGTTGAAGTCGATCGAGGCCACCGGCTCTTCGGTATAGCCTAGAAGTCCTGAGAGTCGGCCGCGGCTGGCCTCGCGCAGCAGCGCATTGACGTCTTCAGCCGAGGTGTCGTGGCGCACGCAGATCGACAGGTCCATGGTCGAGACGTTGATGGTCGGTACCCTCACGTGCAGGCACTCGAAGCGCCCGGCCAGATGGGGCATCAGGCGGTTGATGCCGCGTGCCAGCCCGGTGTCCACCGGCACGATGGAGTGCATTGCCGAGCGGGTCAGGCGCAGGTCGGTCTG
Source organism: Halomonas lysinitropha (assembly GCF_902500215.1). Taxonomy (GTDB): domain Bacteria; phylum Pseudomonadota; class Gammaproteobacteria; order Pseudomonadales; family Halomonadaceae; genus Halomonas; species Halomonas lysinitropha. The sequence continues at coordinate 9,399 of NZ_CABVOU010000022.1, read as the reverse complement.
ATGGTAGGCGTCGATCACCGGCTGGTCGTTCATTGCCGAATGAATGGTGGTGGTCACGCCGTGCTCGATCTGAAGCGCCTCGTCGAGCACGGTAAGCACCGGCACCAGGCAGTTGGTGGTGCAGGACGCAGCGGAGACGATGCGGTGGTGGGCGGCCAGGGTATGGTCGTTGACGCCGCTGACGATGGTGGCGTCCACGTCGCTCTCCGCGGGTTGGGAGAACAGCAGCCGACCGGCGCCGGAGGCGAGATGACGCCCGGCGGTGGCGCGATCGCGAAAGCTGCCGGAGCACTCCAGCACCAGGTCGATGCCGAGCTCGGCCCAGGGCAGCTTCGTGGGGTCGGGTTCGCAGAGTACCCGGATGTCCCGGCCGTTGACGATCAGCTGATCGCCGGCTATCTCCACGCTGCCGGGAAAGCGGCCATGAGTGGTGTCGTAGCGGGTCAGGTAGGCGATGGTGGCGAGGTCCGAGAGCTCGTTGATCGCCACGATCTCCAGGGGCGGCTCACCGGCCGCGAGCTGGCGTGACGCCTCTGCCTCGACGAGCGCGCGCAGCACGCACTGGCCGATGCGGCCGTAACCGTTGATGGCGATGCGAAGGGCCATGGGGGTAACAGAGACTCCGAGCTCAAGAAGCGCAAGGCGGCAATTCTAGCGCATCTGTGCCCCGAGCGTCTGCTCTACGCCCCTACCAGTCGCCAGGCGAGCGGCAGCAGCAGGGCGCTGACGATGCCGGTCAGGCTCATGCCCAGCGAGGCGAAGGCGCCGGCGACGGGGCCAATCTCGAAGGCGTGTACCGTGCCCAGGGCGTGGCCGTTGAGACCCAGCGCGAAGCCGATGATGCGTTCGTCATGGATGCCCAGCAGGCGTGCACCCAGGCCGACGAAGCCGATCGCCGCCACACCGGTGATCAGCAGTCCGCCCATCATCAGGGAAACCGAACCGCCGATCTGCTCGGTGATGCCGATGGCGATGGGAGCCGTGACCGACTTGGCGGCCAGCGAGGCGAGTGTCTCCGGCGGGGCGCCGAGCAGCCAGGCGATGCCCACTGCATAGGCGGCGGCGAGTAGTGCTGCCAGCGGCAGACAGGCCAGCAGTGGCCGCCACAGCGCTCGGATCTGCGGCATCTGCTCGTGCAGTGGCAACCCCAGCGCCACCGTGGCGGGGCCCAGCAGTAGCATCAGCCAGGCCGCTCCCCGGCGATAGTCCGCGTAATCGATGGAGAGCAGGGCCAGTACGCCGGCCAGCAGCAGCGAGGCCACCAGGACCGGAGGACACCAGGCGGGAGTGCCAACGGCCTTGAGCAGCCGAATACCGGCGACATTGGCCGCCAGGGTCAGGGCGATGGCCAGGATAGGGGTGGCCAGCAGGTGGTCGAGCAGCTCATTCATGGCCGGGATCCGCGGGGTCGGGGTGCGCCTCTCCCATCAGCCGGCGCATCAGCCACAGGGTGGTCAGCACGCTGAGCAGGGTGCCGCCGACCAGCGCCGCGAGGATCGCCGCCCACTGGCCGGCGAGTTCGTCGATGAGGAAGAAGACACCCACTACGCCCGGCATGATCAGCATTGCCAGCATGGCGATCAACGGCTGTGCGGCGCTGGCGATGTCGCCGAAGCCGCCGCCGTGGAGCAGCAGCCAGGCCGTCAGCAGCAGCATGCCGACCACCCCGGCGGAAACGGGCAGACCGGTGAGCGTGACCAGGATCTCGCCGATCAGCAGGAAGCCCAGCAGCCAGAGAAAGCCGCGCAATGCCGGCATGGAAAGTCCTTATTGGAAGCATTTTCGTGAGCAGAGTGGCGGGGCACGCAGACCCCTTGAAAAACGTCGAAGCGCTCCTATTGTGCAGATTGCCGGGGCGATGTCAGCCGCGCGTTGCGATCTCCCGGCCATCTCATAAGGTCAATCAGCGTAGGAGGTGTTCGTGATGTTCGGAGATCTCAGGCGTTTCGATACCGGCCGGACCCAGGGTCGGGACTGGTTCCGGCAACTGATGGACGAGATGCTGCCCGAGGCCGGTGCTGCGGATATCCGCTCGGTGCCCCACGGCAGCTTCCCGATGATCAATGTGGGGCGCACCGACGATGCGGTGCGGGTCTATGTGTTCGCCGCCGGCCTGTCGGCCGAGGACCTGGAAGTCAGCCTCCAGGATAACGTGCTCACCGTGTCGGGCAGACGTGAGGTCGCGGCTGCGCCCGAGGCAGCGCGTACCGACTTCCGTCGCGAGCGCTTCCATGGCGAATTCAGCCGCACGCTGGCGCTGCCGGATGGCCTGGATGTCGAGCGGGCCGAGGCACGCTTCCGCGACGGGGTGTGCGAGGTGGTGCTGCCCAAGCGTGAGGAGCTCAAGCCGCGGCGCATCGAGATCCAGGCGGCATGAGACAGGTCGTGTGTTCGAGTACTTCCGAGGAGGTGAGTGACATGAACGATGTAACCCGACACGATGCTCTCCAGGCGCCGGACGACCGCGAGCGGGAGATGGAGACCCTGCTACCGCCGGTGGATATCTTCGAGGACGGTAGCGCGTTGCATCTTATTGCCGACATGCCCGGCGTCACCCGCGAATCGCTGCACATCGAGGTGGACAACAACGTGCTGAGCCTGGAAGGCGAGTTACGACTCGATATGCCCGATGGGCTGGCCGCGATCTATGCTGAGGTTCGTGCCCAGCGCTATGCGCGGCGCTTTACCCTCAGCCACGAGATCGATGCCGAGGCCATTCAGGCGCGCATCGACAAGGGCGTGGTAGAGCTGGTGCTGCCCCGCAAGGAGACCCACCGCCGGCGGCGCATCGAAGTCAAGGCGGCCTGAGCGGACGCTGACCCACAGGCGCCTGCCCGGTGCGGGTAGGCGCCTGCATTGCATGTGCCCCGTCCTCTCGGTACGGTTTTTCCCTATGCTGGGTTCAGTGCGTTGATCGGTACCAAGGAGAGGAGCGACATGAGCGATATCACCAAACTGCTGGGCAGCGAGGCCGACACCCTGCTGGGTCACGTCTGCCGAGGCGTACCCGTCGACACGATCCATCCGCCCGGCGCGGATTTCGTCGACCGGGTGATGGCCCAGAGTGACCGCCGCCCGAACGTGCTGCGCAACATGCAGGCGCTGTTCGACCACGGTCGCCTGGCCGGCACCGGCTACCTCAGCATCCTGCCGGTGGACCAGGGCATCGAGCACTCGGCGGGGGCGTCGTTTGCGCCGAACCCCCGCTACTTTGACCCGGCCAACATCGTCGAGCTGGCCATCGAGGGGGGCTGCAATGCCGTGGCCTCCACTCTCGGGGGGCTGGCTGCCGTGGCGCGCCGCTATGCTCACCGGATCCCCATGATTCTCAAGCTCAACCATAACGAGACGTTGAGTTACCCTGCGATCTATGACCAGACGCTGTTTGCCCAGGTCGAGCAGGCCTTCGAGATGGGCTGCGCGGCGGTGGGGGCGACCATCTACTTCGGCTCCCACGAGAGTCGTCGCCAGATCATGGAGATCAGCGAGGCCTTCGAGCGCGCCCATGAGCTGGGCATGGTCACGGTACTCTGGGCCTATCTGCGCAACCCGGACTTCAAGCAGGACGGCACCGACTACCATGTGGCCGCCGACCTGACCGGCCAGGCCAACCATCTGGCAGCCACGCTCAAGGCCGACATCGTCAAGCAGAAACTGCCCGAGACCAATGGCGGCTATCGTGACATCGGCTTCGGCCACACCCATGCCAGGGTCTACGACGAGCTGACCTCGGATAACCCCATCGACCTGGCACGCTACCAGGTAGCTAACTGCTACCTGGGGCGCGCCGGGCTGATCAACTCGGGCGGCGGCTCCAAGGGTGCTTCCGACCTCGCCGAGGCGGTACGCACGGCGGTGATCAACAAGCGTGCCGGTGGCATGGGGCTGATCTCGGGGCGCAAGGCGTTCCAGAAGCCCACGGCCGAAGGTGTCGAGCTGCTCAACGCCATTCAGGACGTCTACCTCTCGCCGGAGGTGACCCTCGCCTGAACGGATCATGGTTGGCAACGCAAGCGGGGCCCGCATTTGCGGGGCCCGCTTGCGTTGGACGAGGGTTTGCCTTGTGAACCTAGCTCAGCAGGGCCGAAGCCTCGGCGACCACCTTGTCCACGGTAAAGCCGAAGTGCTTGAACAGGTCGCCGGCCGGGGCGGACTCACCGAAGGTGGTCATGCCGACGATGGCACCGTTCAGCCCGACGTACTTGTACCAGAAGTCGCGATGGCCGGCCTCGATGGCGAGCCGTTTGGTCACCGCGCGTGGCAGTACGCTCTCGCGGTACTCGGCGTCCTGGCGGTCGAAGAGGTCGGTGGAGGGCATGGAGACCACGCGCACCGTGCGCCCCTGCTCCTCGAGCTGCACGGCGGCATCCATGGCCAGGCCGACCTCGGAGCCGGTGGCGATCAGGATCAGCTCCGGCGTACCCTTGCTCTCCTTGGCGGCACTCTCTTTCAGTACATAGCCACCGCGATGGATATCGGCCAGCTGCTGCTGGCTGCGCGCCTGGTGCGGCAGGCTCTGGCGGGAGAAGACCAGGGCAGTGGGGCCGGAACGGCGCTTGATGGCGGCATCCCAGGCGGCGGCGGTCTCCACGCTGTCGCAGGGGCGCCAGGTGGCCAGGTTCGGCGTGGAGCGCAGGGTGGTCAGCTGCTCGATGGGCTGGTGCGTGGGTCCGTCCTCGCCCAGGCCGATGGAGTCGTGGGTGAAGACGTAGATGGCCTGCTGGCCCATCAGCGATGCCATGCGCACGCTGTTGCGCATGTACTCCATGAAGATCAGGAAGGTGGCGCCGTAGGGCACGAAGCCGCCGTGCAGTCCGATACCGTTCATAATGGCGCCCATGCCGAACTCGCGCACGCCGTAATGCAGGTAGTTGCCCTCCGGCGTGGCGGGGCTGATCGCCTGGGCGCCCTTCCAGAAGGTGAGGTTGGAGGGGGCCAGGTCGGCACTGCCGCCGAGCAGCTCGGGCATCTGCGGACCCAGCTCGTCGAGGCAGGCCAGCGATGCCTTGCGGCTGGCGACGCTGTCGCCCTTGGCCTGGGCGGCCTCGATCATCGCTTCGCTGGTGATGCTGGTCGGCAGGTTGCCCTTGAGTCGACGCTGGAGTTCCTGGGCCAGTTCCGGGTAGGCCTCGGCATAGCGCGCCAGGCGCTCCTGCCAGGCATCCTGGCGAGCCTGACCGGCCTCGGTGGCGTCCCAGCCCTGGTAGATCTCCTCGGGCACGTTAAAGGGGGCATGCGGCCAGTCGAGCCGCTTGCGGGCGGCGGCGACTTCCTCCTCGCCGAGCGCGGCGCCATGGCACTCCTCCTTGCCCTGCTTGTTGGGCGCGCCGAAGCCGATGATGGTCTTGCAGATGATCAGGCTCGGACGGTCGTCGTGGCTGCGGGCCAGCTCGATGGCGGCCTTGATCTCCTCCGGCTTGTGACCGTCGACGTTGGGCACCACGTGCCAGCCGTAGGCCTCGAAGCGCTTGGCGGTGTCGTCGGTGAACCAGCCCTCGACCTCACCGTCGATGGAGATGCCGTTGTCATCGTAGAAGGTGATCAGCTTGCCGAGCTGCTGGGTGCCGGCCAGCGAGGCGACTTCGTGAGAGATGCCTTCCATCAGGCAGCCGTCGCCGACGAAGCACCAGGTGTGATGGTCGACGACGGTATGACCGGGGCGGTTGAACTGGGCCGCCAGGGTGCGCTCGGCCAGGGCCATGCCCACGGCGTTGGCCAGCCCCTGGCCTAGCGGGCCGGTAGTGGTCTCGATGCCCGGTGCGTAGCCGAACTCGGGGTGGCCGGCAGTCTTCGAATGTAGCTGGCGGAAGTTCTGCAGCTCCTCGAGACTGAGCTCGTAGCCGGTCAAGTGCAGCAGCGAATAGAGCAGCATGGAGCCGTGGCCGTTGGAGAGCACGAAGCGGTCACGATCGGGCCAGTGCGGATCGGCCGGGTTGTGGACGAGGTAGTCGTTCCACAGCACCTCGGCGATGTCGGCCATGCCCATGGGCGCACCGGGATGGCCGGAGTTGGCCTTCTGGACGGCGTCCATGGACAGGGCGCGTATAGCGTTGGCCAGTTCGAAACGTGACGGCATGGTGTGCTCCTCGCCTGCGGCAGAATGGTGGCAACGACACGGACGGGCCAGGGGGACGTGGCCGGACGTGACTTCTGGCTGGGTGACGCCGCGGGACGGGCGGCGTGGTCGAATCAGGGCCGCTATTGTCGCCGACTTGCGGCCCTGCATCAAATCGTGGATGCCCGGGGGGGCCGCAGCGTGTAGACTTCGCGACTGCCTATTGCTGATAGAGAGAGGGCCGAGGACGCCATGAGCGAATACTCCCTGTTCACCTCCGAGTCCGTGTCCGAAGGGCATCCGGACAAGATCGCCGACCAGATCTCCGATGCGGTGCTCGACGCCATCATCGCCCGTGACAAGCACGCCCGGGTGGCTTGCGAGACCCTGGTCAAGACCGGCGTGGCCATCGTTGCCGGCGAGATCACCACCTCGGCCTGGGTCGACCTCGAGGCGCTGGTGCGCGAGGTGATCACCGGCATCGGCTACGTCTCCTCTGACGTCGGCTTCGACGGCGAGACCTGCGGTGTGCTCAACCTGATCGGCAAGCAGAGCGTGGATATCGCCCAGGGCGTCGATCGCAGCAAGCCCGAAGATCAGGGCGCCGGTGATCAGGGCCTGATGTTCGGCTACGCCACCAACGAGACCGACTCCTACATGCCGGCGCCGATCCATTACGCCCATCGGCTGGTGGAGCGTCAGGCCGAACTGCGCAAGCACGGCCTGCTGCCCTGGCTGCGTCCCGACGCCAAGAGCCAGATCACCTTCCGTTATGATGAACACGGCAAGCCGTGCGCTGTGGATGCCATCGTCCTCTCCACCCAGCATGACCCGGAGATCGATCAGGAGGAGCTGCGCAGGATGGTGCGCAGCGAGATCATCGAGCAGGTAATCCCCGCCGAGTGGCTGACCGCGACCACCAAGTACCATATCAACCCCACCGGCAAGTTCGTGATCGGCGGCCCCGTGGGTGACTGCGGCCTGACCGGGCGCAAGATCATCGTCGACACCTACGGCGGCACGGCCCGTCATGGTGGGGGGGCCTTTTCCGGCAAGGACCCCTCCAAGGTCGATCGCAGCGCGGCTTATGCCGGCCGCTACGTGGCCAAGAACCTGGTCGCTGCCGGTCTCGCCGACAAGTGCGAGATCCAGGTCTCCTACGCCATCGGCGTGGCCGAGCCGACGTCGGTTTCCATCAACACCTTCGGTACCGGTCGGGTGAACGACGCGCGAATCATCGAACTGGTGCGCGAGCACTTCGATCTGCGGCCCAATGCCATCACCCGCATGCTTGACCTGCTGCATCCCATGTATCAGCTGACCGCGGCCTATGGTCACTTCGGTCGTGAGCCCTTCGAAACCTCCTATACCTGGACCGACACCCGGGGCGAGGAACATACCGAAACCTTCACGGCCTTCCCCTGGGAGAGGACCGACCGCGCCCACGCGCTTCGCCAGGCCGCCGGCTTGTAGGAAATCGCCTACAGGCAATGACAGGCCCCGCTGGCAGCGCCATGCGGGGCCTGCTGCTATGGTCAGGGGAGTCCCTGGGTGGGAGCTGCCCTGATGTCCCGCTATCTGGCCAGTTGGCTGCTGGCCGCCTCCATCGCACTGACCCCCTCCCTTGCCGTGGCTTGTCCCGACTGGTCCGGCGAACGTGCCGAGCGCGAGATCACCGCCCTGGCCGAGCGACTGGCTGGCTGGGACGATGCCTATTACCGTCGGGGCGAGTCGCGGGTCTCCGATGACGTCTATGACCAGGCCCGTGAGCGCCTCTTCGCCTGGCAGCGTTGCTTTCCCGCGGCGCTTGCGGGCGGCACGCCCGAGGACGCTCGTCCGGCCGGCCCGGTTCGCCATCCCGTGGTTCAGACCGGGCTCGCCAAGCTTGCCGACCAGGCCGCAGTGCGCCGCTGGCTGGTGCGCCGTGACGATGTCTGGGTGCAGCCCAAGGTGGACGGCGTAGCGGTGACTCTGGTCTATGAGCAGGGGCGCCTGACGAGAGCGATCAGCCGCGGGGACGGTCATCATGGCCAGGACTGGACAGCAGCCGCACGCCGCATACCGTCGGTCCCCGCGCGGCTGCCGGAGGCGATTGATGCCATCCTGCAGGGTGAGCTCCATCGGCGACTGACGGATCATGTCCAGGCCGAGGCGGGCACGGCCGGGGCACGCAGCGAGGTGGCCGGGCTGATGGCTCGCGATGTGCTGGAAGACGACGCAGCAGGCCGCATCGGTCTCTTCGTGTGGGACTGGCCGGGTGGCCCGGCGACGATGCGCGACCGACTCGAGGCGCTTGGACGCCTGGGGTTCGGCGAGACCGTCGCCTTGACACAACCGGTAGAGCGCCTGGAGGAGGTGGCGCGGTGGCGGGAGCGCTGGTACCGCGGCCCGCTGCCCTTTGCCACCGATGGCGTGGTGCTGCGCCAGGGTAATCGCCCGCCCTTACAGGCGTGGCGGGCCGAGCCGCCGACATGGGCGGCGGCCTGGAAGCATCCGCCCAGGGAAGCGCTCACCGAGGTGCGTGGCGTCGAGTTCCGCATCGGCCGTACCGGACGCATTACCCCGCTGCTGCACCTGCACCCCGTGGAACTGGAAGGCCGGACGATCCGCCGGGTGGGCCTGGGGTCGCTGGCCCGCTGGCACGAGTTCGATATCCGCCCCGGTGACCAGATAGTGATCGCCCTGGCCGGCCTGACGATTCCCCGGCTGGAAGGGGTGGCCTGGCGAGCCGTCGAGCGCCCGGCAATCGCTCCGCCCGATGCGGCGGACTACCACGCCCTGAGCTGCCTCCGACTGCGACCGGGCTGTGAGGCGCAGTTTCTCGAGCGTCTCGTCTGGCTGGGTGGGCCGAACGGGCTCGACCTGCCCGGCGTGGGGCCTGGCACCTGGCAGGCCCTGGTCGAGGCGGGACTGGTCACTGGCCTGCTCGACTGGCTGGCCCTGGACGAACGGGCGTTGCGCCGCGCCCACGGCATCGGCGAAATTCGAGCCGGCGACCTGGTGGCCGCTTTCGAGACGGCGCGAGCGGCAGCGTTTCCCCGCTGGCTTCAGGCGCTGGGTGTGCCGCCAGGTGTCGAGGCCACCCTGCCGGCGGACTGGGCGACCCTGAGCCAATATGACCACCGCGACTGGGCGGCGCTGCCTGGGGTGGGACCCGTTCGCGCCGCGGCACAGGTCGACTTCTTCGGGGATCCTTTTGTGCAGGCGCTGGCGCGGCAACTGGGTGAAGCCGGCATCGATGGCTTCTAGGAGCCTGTCGGACTTAACGCTGATCTACTGCGAAAGCCGGTCTTTCGGCCAACTTCATTCGATCTGATTCGTTAAATAGCGGGCTATTCGCCTCA
>NZ_CABVOU010000021.1 GCF_902500215.1 Halomonas lysinitropha | reverse complement strand
CCTGATCCCTTGCCGAACTCAGCAGTGAAACCGCTCAGCGCCGATGGTAGTGTGGGGTCTCCCCATGCGAGAGTAGGTCATCGTCAGGCACCTATTCAGGAACCCCGGCCACTGGTCGGGGTTTCGTCGTTGCGGGGGGGTCCCCATGAAGCGGAGCGCCGCCCGCCGGAGCCCGGCGCAGTCATCGTCAGGCCCCTATCCCGAAAAAACCCCGAGTTCACTAGAGCTCGGGGTTTTTTCATGCCTGAAATTCGATGCCGCTTACCCACTTTGGTCGCTGGCATTTCCGGGGGCTGGCCGCATCCGCTAGAATGTCATATTTCCCGTCAGGGGCATGAGCATGACCATCGGTGACCTGATTCGCTTGCTGAGCGATGGCGAATTTCATTCTGGCGAGCAGCTGGGCGAACGTCTGGGCGTGTCGCGGGCGGCAGTCTGGAAACAGTTGCGCAAGCTGGAGTCTCTGGGCATTCCCATGGAAGCAGTCAAGGGTCAGGGATATCGTCTGGTCGAGCGGCTGGAGCTGCTGGATGGTAGTGTCATCGTGGCTGGCCTTTCGCCAGAAGCGCGTCTTCACCTGACACGGCTGTTCGTCGAAGAAAGCCTGCCGTCCAGCAACGCTTTCTTGCGAGAGCGTTTCTCGCAGGAGGCAGGGCATGGCGAAGTCTGCCTGGTGGAGCAGCAGAGTGAAGGACGCGGACGCCGAGGACGTACTTGGGTGACTCCCTGGGGGCGTACCCTGATGCTCTCGATCGGCTGGCGATTCGAGGCGGGAGTCACGTCCCTTGAAGGGTTGAGCCTGGCACTGGGGGTGGCCCTCGCCAGGGTGCTCGAACGCCATGGCGTCAGGCCTCGCCTCAAGTGGCCCAATGATGTGCTGCTGGAGGCCGACGACGGGGCGCTCGGCAAGCTGGCGGGCATTCTGGTGGAAATCAGTGGTGATGCCGCAGGCCCATGTGAGGTGGTGGTGGGAATGGGCATCAATGTCGACCTGCCGGCGATATTCCGTAAGGGTATCGACCAGCCCGTCGCGGCGGTTCATGACCAGGCGCCGGAACTCTCTCGCAATGCCTTGGCCGTTGAGCTGCTAGACGAGCTCCTGCCCTTGCTGGCGGGTTTCGAGCAGCAGGGGTTTTCTGCTTGGCGTGACGACTGGAATGCCCGGCATGCCTATTCCGGCTGCGAGGTGGAAGTCCTGCAGGGGGGAGCCTGTGAGCCGGCGACTGCGGGTGATGTGGATAGTAGTGGGAATCTCTGGGTGCGTCAGCAGGGGCGTCCGGTACGGCTTGCCGGTGGCGAGATCAGCGTGCGGAGACGCGCATGATCCTGGATCTCGACATCGGCAATACCCTGTCTAAATGGCGTCTCAAGGATGCTGACAGCAGTGAAATTCGCTCCCGCGGTGCAGTCTGGACCCGGGAGGAGTGGCGCCCGGGCGCGGATATCCCGGACCTCGACGTTGTCGAGGCGGTGCGTATCTCCAGCGTGGCACGCAAGGCGGTGCTGGAGGAGACGGTGGCGCTGCTGCATCGCCGGGTGGGCACCGTTCATGTGGCGCGCTCGACGGCCGAGGCCCTGGGTGTCACCAACGGCTACGAAGAACCGGGTAAGCTCGGAGTCGATCGCTGGATGGGGGCCTTGGCAGGTTACCAGTTGGCCGGCGGCTGCTGTGCCGTGGATTGCGGTAGCGCCATCACCGTCGACTTCGTGTTGCCTGGCGGGCGCCACCTGGGGGGCTATATCCTGCCGGGGTTGCGACTGATGAAGGAAAGCTTGAAGCTCGGCACTCGCAATGTGGCCATCGACCCCGACAGCGAGGCCGAAGAGCTGCTGGAGCCCGGAAGGCGTACCGTCGAAGCGGTCAATCACGGCATCTATATGGCGGCGGTGAGCGCAGTAAATCGCATCTACAGTGAGGTGTGTGACCAGCAGGGCGTGGCGCTGCCGATGATGTTGACCGGTGGTGACGCCCGGGTAGTATCTCGGGGCATCCAGGTGCCACATACAGTCTGGCCGGACATGGTCTACGGGGGTCTGGAGGCCTGTTTCCCGTTGACCGCAGCCGAGCGGTCAGGACGCATGTCCGGGGCGCCTAGAGTGCCCGCGCCGGTCGCGCTGGAAAAGATACGGGCCGCGCTTGCATTCTCGATGCTGCTTTGACACAATGCGCCGCGTTCCGGAGAGACGCAGACGGCAAGTCCGTCGCATACGATCAAGAGTCAAAGAAAACAGGCACTTGACACCGGATTTCTAGGCGGTAGAATGTATCGCCAGCTGGAGGGGTTCCCGAGTGGCCAAAGGGAGCAGACTGTAAATCTGCCGCGAAAGCTTCGAAGGTTCGAATCCTTCCCCCTCCACCAGGTTCAGCTGCACCCGATGCGTCGAGTGATAGCCAGCAAGAGTGGGTCGGCGGGCATAGTTCAATGGTAGAACCTCAGCCTTCCAAGCTGATGATGCGGGTTCGATCCCCGCTGCCCGCTCCAAGTGTCAGGCTGAGAAGCCACAAGGTTGCGCTCATGTAGCTCAGGGGTAGAGCACACCCTTGGTAAGGGTGAGGTCGACGGTTCAAATCCGTCCATGAGCTCCATATCGAGAAGGCGAGCCCAGGCTCGCCTTTTCTTTTTCTACCTCGAAGAGATGTCGTGCGGGGTAGGGGGTTGTCAGGAAGAGCGGCTTTCGCTATTATGGCGCCCGTTGTCGGAAAGGCCGCCTGCAAAGGGTGGTCGATAAGCAGATACAGGCCAGTAGCTCAATTGGCAGAGCAGCGGTCTCCAAAACCGCAGGTTGGGGGTTCGATTCCCTCCTGGCCTGCCAGTCTTCCCCAGGCTGGCGAGATCTCGTATACTTTCATGTTTCGATTGCCGCACCCTGAGGAGTCTCGTTTTCATGAAGCATAACGCCGAGGTGCAGGAGTCGCGCCACGACGGGCTCAAGTGGGCGGTTGTCGTCACTCTGCTGGTCCTTGCCGTAGTCGGCAATACCTATTTCGCCGACCAGGCGCTTCTCTATCGTGTGCTCGGTGTCGTCGTGCTCAGCGTGGCGGCGGCGCTGGTGGCGCTGACGACGACCAAGGGTCGTGATCTGGTCGAACTCGCCAGGAGTGCGAAGAAGGAAATTCAGCGTGTGGTCTGGCCGACTCGACCCGAGACCGTGCAGACCACTGCCATCGTGCTGGTGGCTGTACTGGTGGTCGGGTTGATGCTCTGGCTGATCGACACCCTTCTTGGCTGGGCGATGTCCGGCGTCATCGGTTAGGAGTTTTCATGTCCAAGCGTTGGTATGTCGTCCACGCCTACTCCGGCTTCGAGAAGCATGTCATGCGCTCGCTTGTCGAACGCGTGAAGATGTACGGCATGGAGGATCGCTTCGGCGAAATCCTGGTGCCGACCGAAGAGGTCGTCGAGGTGCGTGACGGCAAGCGCCGCAAGAGTGAGCGCAAGTTCTATCCCGGCTACGTGCTGGTCGAGATGGAGATGGATGACGAGACCTGGCACCTGGTGAACGAGACCCCGCGCGTCATGGGGTTCATCGGTGGTACCAAGGAAAAGCCGGCCCCGATTACCCGCAAGGAGGCGGATGCCATCCTCAGCCGGGTCAAGGACGGCACCGACAAGCCGAAGCCCAAGACACTCTTCGAGCCGGGCCAGTCGGTACGTGTTGTCGATGGTCCCTTCGCCGACTTCAACGGGGTCGTCGAAGAGGTCAATTACGACAAGAGCCGAGTTCAGGTCAGCGTGCTGATCTTCGGTCGCTCCACGCCCGTTGAGCTGGAGTTTGCCCAGGTCGAGAAGGAATAGCCTTCCGGCCCAATGAGTTTTGTGGCAGCCACCCACGGGTGGCTGTGTAACCCGGGGAGCCGCAAGGCGCTACTACCCAACTGGAGTCCAACATGGCCAAGAAAGTACAGGCTTACATCAAGCTGCAGGTGGCAGCTGGCAAGGCCAATCCGAGTCCCCCCGTCGGCCCTGCTCTGGGTCAGCACGGTGTCAATATCATGGAGTTCTGCAAGTCGTTCAATGCCGCGACTCAGGACATCGAACCGGGTCTGCCGACCCCTGTGGTCATTACCGTCTATTCCGACCGCAGCTTTACCTTCATTACCAAGACCCCGCCTGCCGCGGTCTTGCTGAAGAAGGCGGCCGGCATCAAGTCTGGCTCCGGCGAGCCGAACAAGACCAAGGTTGGCACCGTGACTCGTGAGCAGCTCGAGGAGATTGCTCAGACCAAGGAGCCGGATCTGACAGCTGCCGATCTCGACGCCGCGGTGCGCACCATTGCCGGTAGTGCCCGCAGCATGGGCCTGAACGTGGAGGGTCTTTGATCATGGCCAAGCTTACCAAGCGTGCACAGCAGATTCGTGAGAAGGTCGACGCCAACCGGACCTACTCTCTCGACGAGGCCGTGGCCCTGCTCTCAGAGCTGTCCACCGTCAACTTCAAGGAATCCCTGGACGTTGCCGTCAACCTGGGCGTTGATCCGCGCAAATCCGACCAGGTCGTGCGTGGTGCTACCGTCATGCCCAACGGTACCGGCAAGGACGTGCGCGTCGCGGTCTTTACCCAGGGTGCCAACGTGGATGCCGCCAAGGAAGCCGGTGCCGATATCGTCGGCATGGACGACCTGGCCGAGCAGGTCAAGAAGGGCCAGCTGGATTTCGACGTGGTCATCGCCTCGCCGGATGCCATGCGTGTCGTCGGCCAGCTGGGCCAGATCCTCGGTCCACGCGGCCTGATGCCGAACCCCAAGGTTGGTACCGTGACCCCTGACGTGGCAACGGCCGTCAAGAACGCCAAGGCCGGCCAGGTTCGCTTCCGTACCGACAAGAACGGCATCATCCATACCACCCTTGGCAAGGTCGATTTCGACGCAAGCGCCATCCAGGGCAACCTGGAAGCGCTGGTCGCCGATCTGAAAAAGCTCAAGCCGAGCACGTCCAAGGGTATCTATCTCAAGAAGGTCACCCTGTCCAGCACCATGGGACCTGGGTTGACCATCGATCATTCCGCCCTGGCCTGATCGGGCGTCGATCGAGACGATTGCAGGAACTTTGCGGTCCCCGTGCCGGGCTATCTCGCCGGCGGGGCATCGTCAAAGACCGCAGGCGCCGCGCCTCTTGCGAGCGCGGCTTAATCTTCTCCAGGGAAGGCCTGCGCAGATGGTGTAGCCGCCAGATATCTGGTGAGCACCATCACCCAGGACTCCCGACCTCCGGTCGGGAGAGATGGTAACCACCGGAATCCTCTCGCGAGGTTCCGGCACGAAGGAGTGATCACTGTGCCACTAGCACTCGAAGGCAAGAAGGCAATCGTTGCCGAGGTCAGTGAAGCGGCCAAGGATGCGCTCTCCGTCGTAGTAGCCGACTCTCGCGGCGTCGCGGTCAGCGCGATGACCGACCTGCGCAAGCAGGCCCGCGAGAATGGCGTGCAGATCCGTGTTGTCCGCAACACCCTGGCACGCCGCGCCCTGTCTGGAACTCCCTGGGAGATTCTGGACGAGACCTTCTCCGGTCCGACCATGCTGGCCTTTTCCTATGAGCATCCGGGCGCTGCCGCTCGTCTGTTCAAGGAGTTCGGCAAGAGTCAGAAGGAGTTCGAGGTCAAGGCGCTGGCCTACGAAGGTGAGCTGATCCCGGCAAGCGACATCGACCGTCTGGCTAACCTGCCGACCTACGATGAGGCGATCGCCAAGCTGATGTCCGTCATGAAGGAAGCTTCTGCCGGCAAGCTGGTCCGTACCCTCGCGGCGCTGCGTGACCAGAAGCAGGAAGAGGCCGCCTGAACGGCGAACTCTTGCGCACAGCCCGAATCGAACATTGAATCCCGAGCCATCGCGATGCCGAGGCTCCCGCAAAGTTAGGAATCTAGACAATGGCACTGACCAAAGAAGACATTATCAACGCTGTCGCCGACATGTCCGTCATGGAAGTGGCCGAGCTGATTGAGGCCATGGAAGAGAAGTTCGGTGTCTCTGCTGCCGCCGCCGTTGTGGCCGGCCCAGGTGGCGGTGAAGCCGCTGTCGAGGAAGAGCAGACCGAGTTCGACGTCGTGCTGACCGGCGCTGGCGACAAGAAGGTGAACGTGATCAAGGCGGTCCGCGAGATCACCGGCCTGGGACTCAAGGAAGCCAAGGGTGCCGTCGACGGTGCGCCGGCGACCATCAAGGAAGGTCTGTCCAAGGACGACGCCGAAGAAGCAAAGAAGAAGCTGGAAGACGCCGGCGCGAGCGTGGAGCTCAAGTAACCCTTGTGCCCATGGCTTCACGCGCTGCGTAAGCTTCCACGGCTGGTGGCGGGACACCCGCTGCCGGCCTTTTTCTGTTGTCACTAGACGATCGCCCTCGGGCGATCGCTAGCCGAATTTCGACGGCGAGCTTCCTGGTGGAGGCTTGCCGTCAGCGCCTGACGGAGCCGAACCCGTCGGGTGACGCCGACACGCATCGGTCACCCATGGTGAACAAGCTGGGGAATACAGATGGCTTACTCATACACTGAGAAAAAACGCATCCGCAAGGATTTTGGCAAACTGCCCCAAGTGATGGATGTGCCCTACCTGCTGGCCATCCAGCTTGATTCCTACTACGAGTTTCTCCAGCAGGATCGCTCACCCGAAGAACGCCTGGAAATCGGCTTGCACGCTGCCTTCAAGTCGGTCTTCCCGATCGCGAGCTTCTCCGGCAACGCGGCCCTGGAGTATGTCAGCTACCGTTTCGGTACTCCGGCCTTCGACGTCAAGGAGTGTCAACTGCGTGGCGTCACCTATTCGGCTCCTCTGCGCGTCAAGGTCCGCTTGATCATCTATGACAAGGATTCGTCCAACAAGGCGATCAAGGACATCAAGGAGCAGGAAGTCTACATGGGGGAGATCCCCCTGATGACCGAGAACGGTACCTTCGTCATCAATGGTACCGAGCGTGTCATCGTTTCCCAGCTGCACCGCTCGCCTGGCGTGTTCTTCGATCACGACAAGGGCAAGAGCCACTCTTCCGGCAAGCTGCTGTACTCCGCCCGGGTCATCCCCTACCGCGGTTCCTGGCTCGACTTCGAGTTTGATCCCAAGGACAGCGTCTTTGTGCGCATCGACCGTCGCCGCAAGTTGCCGGCCACGGTACTGCTGCGTGCCCTGGGCATGAGCGCCGAGGAGATCCTCGACGAGTTCTTCGAGCTCAGCACCTTCCATGTCGAGAAGTCCGGTTTCTCGGTGGAGCTGGTGCCGTCGCGCCTGCGTGGTGAGACCGCCACCTTCGATATCAAGGATGGCGACGGCAACGTCATCGTCGAGGAAGGTCGCCGGATCACCCAGAAGCATATCCGCCAGTTGGAAAAGGCCGGCCTCGAGCGCCTCGACGTGCCGATGGACTACCTGTTCGGCAAGACCCTGGCCAAGGATCAGGTCGATCCGAACACCGGCGAGCTGATTTGCCCCTGCAACACCGAGATCACGCCCGAGCTGCTGGAGAAGATCGGCCAGGCGGGCATAACCACTCTCGAGACGCTCTATACCAACGACCTCGACTGCGGACCCTTCATCTCCGACACCCTCAAGCTGGACACCACCGGGTCCCGCCTCGAGGCGCTGGTCGAGATCTACCGCATGATGCGTCCCGGAGAGCCGCCCACCAAGGAGGCCGCCGAGACACTGTTCAACAACCTGTTCTTCAGCGAGGACCGCTACGACCTGTCGGGCGTCGGTCGCATGAAGTTCAACCGCCGCCTGCGTCGCGACAGTGACACCGGCTCCGGTGTCCTCGACCAGCAGGACATCCTCGATGTGCTGCGCGAGATGATCGCGATCCGCAACGGCTTCGGTGATGTCGACGACATCGACCACCTGGGCAACCGTCGCATCCGTTGCGTCGGCGAGATGGCCGAGAACCAGTTCCGGGTCGGCCTGGTCCGCGTCGAGCGCGCGGTCAAGGAACGTCTCTCCATGGCCGAGAGCGAAGGTCTGATGCCCCAGGACCTGATCAATGCCAAGCCGGTGGCGGCAGCGGTCAAGGAGTTCTTCGGTTCCAGCCAGCTCTCCCAGTTCATGGACCAGAACAACCCGCTCTCCGAGGTCACCCACAAGCGCCGTGTCTCCGCGCTCGGTCCGGGCGGCCTGACCCGCGAGCGGGCCGGCTTCGAGGTGCGCGACGTTCACGCCACGCACTATGGTCGTCTGTGTCCGATCGAGACGCCGGAAGGTCCCAACATCGGCCTGATCAACTCCCTGGCCACCTACAGCCACACCAACAGCTACGGTTTCCTCGAGACACCGTACCGCAAGGTCGTGGACGCTCAGGTGACCGATGACGTGGTGCACCTGTCGGCCATCGAGGAGGGTGACTTCGTCATCGCCCAGGCCTCCGCTACCGTGGACGAATCGAACAAGTTGGTCGATGATCTGGTGCAGGTGCGCCACCGTGGCGAGACGACGTTCATGCGTCCTGAGCAGGTCACGCTGATGGACGTCTCACCGCGCCAGGTGGTCTCCGTGGCCGCCGCGTTGATCCCGTTCCTCGAGCACGACGATGCCAACCGCGCCCTGATGGGCGCGAACATGCAGCGTCAGGCCGTGCCGACCCTGCGTGCCGACAAGCCGTTGGTGGGGACCGGCATGGAGCGCTTCGTGGCGCGCGATTCCGGCGTCTGCGAGGTAGCCCGCCGTGGCGGGGTGATCGACTCGGTCGATGCCAAGCGCATCGTGGTGCGGGTCAGTGAGGACGAGATCATCGGTGGTGAAGCTGGCGTCGATATCTACAACCTGACCAAGTACCTGCGCTCCAACCAGAACACCTGCATGAACCAGCGCCCGATCGTGCGGCCGGGTGATCGGGTGAGCCGTGGTGACATCCTCGCCGACGGGCCCTCCGTGGACATGGGCGACCTGGCCCTGGGCCAGAATATGCGCATCGCCTTCATGCCCTGGAACGGCTACAACTTCGAGGACTCCATCCTGCTCTCGGAGCGGGCGGTCCAGGAAGACCGTTTTACGACCATCCACATCCAGGAACTGACCTGCGTCTCCCGTGATACCAAGCTGGGCTCGGAGGAGATTACCTCCGACATTCCCAACGTCGGCGAATCGGCGCTGGGCAAGCTGGACGAGGCCGGGGTGGTTTATATCGGTGCCGAGGTGGGTGCCGGCGACATCCTGGTGGGCAAGGTGACGCCCAAGGGCGAGACCCAGCTCACGCCGGAAGAGAAGTTGCTGCGGGCGATCTTCGGCGAGAAGGCGTCCGATGTGAAGGACACCTCGCTGCGGGCTCCCACGGGTATGACCGGGACCGTTATCGACGTCCAGGTGTTCACCCGTGATGGCGTGGAGAAGGACTCCCGTGCGCTCTCTATCGAGCAGATGCAGCTCGACGAGGTGCGCAAGGATCTCCAGGAGACCTACCGCATCGCCGAGGACGCCACCTTCGAGCGCCTCAAGCGCACCCTCTCCGGACAGGTCGTCAACGGTGGCCCCAAGCTGAAGAAGGGCGATGTGCTCTCCGACAGCTATCTCGAGGAGCTGCCGCGTCAGCAGTGGTTCAAGCTGCGCCTGCAGGACGAGACCTTCAACGAGTTGCTGGCCCAGGCCGACGAGCAGCTCGAGCAGCGTCGCAAGGAGATGGATGAGCGCTTCGAGGACAAGAAGCGCAAGCTCACCCAGGGCGATGACCTGGCGCCGGGCGTGCTGAAGATCGTCAAGGTCTACCTGGCGATCAAGCGTCGCCTGCAGCCAGGCGACAAGATGGCCGGCCGTCACGGCAACAAGGGTGTCATCTCGGCGATCATGCCCATCGAGGACATGCCGTTCGACGACAACGGCGAGCCGATCGACGTGGTGTTGAACCCCCTGGGCGTGCCCTCGCGCATGAACGTAGGCCAGATCCTCGAGACCCACCTGGGCATGGCGGCGCGCGGCCTCGGGGTCAAGATCGAGGGGCTGCTGCGCGATGCCCGCGAGCAACAGGTGGCCGAGATCCGCGACTTCCTGGGGCAGGTCTACAACAGCACCCTGGGGACCCACGTCGAAGATATCGACTCGCTTTCCGACGAGGAAGTCATTGCACTGGCGAAGAACCTCAAGGGCGGCGTCCCCATGTCCACGCCGGTGTTCGATGGGGCCCAGGAGCACGAGATCAAGCATCTGCTGCGCCTGGCCGACTTGCCGGACTCGGGCCAGATGACACTCTACGACGGCCGCACCGGCGATGCGTTCGACCGCTCCGTGACCGTGGGCTACATGTACATGCTCAAGCTCAACCACCTGGTGGATGACAAGATGCACGCGCGCTCCACCGGCTCCTACTCCCTGGTGACCCAGCAGCCGCTGGGCGGCAAGGCGCAGTTCGGTGGCCAGCGTTTCGGCGAAATGGAGGTCTGGGCACTGGAAGCCTATGGCGCGGCCTACACCCTCCAGGAGATGCTCACCGTCAAGTCCGACGACGTGGAAGGGCGCACCAAGATGTACAAGAGCATCGTGGACGGCGACCACACCATGCAGGCGGGCATGCCGGAATCCTTCAATGTGCTGGTGAAGGAAATCCGCTCGCTGGGCATCGATATTGAACTGGAAAGCTGAGGCTGCACCGCCTGCGCTTCACAGAATGACGGTCCGCGGGGGTGGCAACGCCCCCGCCCATGACAACTCCGCAACGGAGCCGACCCCATGAAAGATTTGGTGAAAGTCCTCAAATCGCAGTCTCAGTCCGAAGAGTTCGACGCGATCAAGATCACGCTGGCATCGCCGGACATGATTCGCTCCTGGTCCTTTGGCGAGGTCAAGAAGCCCGAGACCATCAACTACCGCACCTTCAAGCCGGAGCGGGACGGCCTGTTCTGTGCCAAGATCTTCGGCCCGGTGAAGGATTACGAGTGCCTGTGCGGCAAGTACAAGCGCATGAAGCACCGCGGCATCATCTGCGAGAAGTGCGGCGTCGAGGTCACCAAGGCCGCGGTGCGCCGCGAGCGCATGGGCCACATCGAGCTGGCAAGTCCCGTTGCCCACATCTGGTTCCTCAAGTCGCTGCCGTCGCGCATCGGCATGTTCCTGGACATGACCCTGCGTGATATCGAGCGTGTGCTCTACTTCGAGAGCTTCATGGTCATCGATCCGGGCATGACCACCCTCGAGCGTGGCCAGCTGCTCAACGATGAGCAGTATTTCGAGGCCCTCGAGGAGTTCGGTGACGACTTCGATGCCCGCATGGGGGCCGAAGCCGTCCAGGCGCTGCTCAAGGACATCGACCTCGAAGAAGAGATCGGTCGCCTGCGTGAGGAAATCCCGCAGACCAACTCCGAGACCAAGATCAAGAAGCTCTCCAAGCGCCTCAAGCTGCTGGAGGCCTTCCAGGGCTCCGGCAACGATCCGGCGTGGATGGTCATGGAGGTGTTGCCGGTGCTGCCGCCGGACCTGCGCCCGCTGGTACCGCTGGACGGTGGCCGCTTCGCGACCTCCGACCTCAACGACCTCTACCGTCGCGTCATCAACCGCAACAACCGCCTCAAGCGGCTGCTTGACCTCAATGCGCCCGACATCATCGTGCGCAACGAGAAGCGCATGCTGCAGGAGTCGGTGGATGCGCTGCTCGACAACGGTCGCCGTGGCCGGGCCATCACCGGCTCCAACAAGCGTCCGCTGAAGTCCCTGGCCGATATGATCAAGGGCAAGCAGGGCCGCTTCCGCCAGAACCTGCTGGGCAAGCGTGTCGACTACTCCGGCCGCTCGGTCATTACAGTCGGCCCGACCCTGCGCCTGCACCAGTGTGGCCTGCCGAAGAAGATGGCGCTGGAGCTGTTCAAGCCATTCATCTACTCCAAGCTGCAGAGCCTCGGCTACGCCTCCACCATCAAGGCCGCCAAGAAGATGGTCGAGCGCGAGACGGCGGAGGTGTGGGATATCCTCGCCGACGTCATCCGCGAGCATCCGGTGCTGCTCAACCGCGCGCCGACCCTGCACCGCCTCGGCATTCAGGCCTTCGAGCCGCTGCTGATCGAGGGCAAGGCGATCCAGCTGCACCCGCTGGTGTGTGCCGCTTACAACGCCGACTTCGACGGTGACCAGATGGCGGTTCACGTACCGCTGACCCTGGAAGCGCAGCTCGAGGCCCGTGCGCTGATGATGGCCACCAACAACGTGCTGTCTCCAGCCAACGGCGAGCCGATCATCGTACCGTCCCAGGACGTGGTGCTGGGTCTGTACTACATGACCCGCGAGCGCATCAACGACAAGGGCGAGGGCATGGTGTTCTCCGGCCTCGACGAGGTGGAGCGCGCCTTCGGTACCCAGAGCGTGTCGATGCATGCCCGCGTCAAGGTACGCCTCGACGAGATGGATATCGACGAGGAAACCGGCGAGAAGAGCCATCATCGCCGGATCTACGACACCACCGTGGGCCGTGCGCTGCTGTTCCGCATCCTGCCGGAGGGCGTGCCCTTCGAGCTGGTCGACCAGCCGATGAAGAAGAAAGCCATCTCCAAGCTGATCAACGAGGTGTATCGCCGCGCCGGCCTCAAGCCGACGGTGATCTTTGCCGACCAGCTGATGTACACCGGTTTCCGCCTGGCCACCTGGTCCGGCGCCTCCATCGGCGTCAACGACTTCGTGATCCCGGACGCCAAGGCCGAGATCGTCGACGCGGCTGAGGACGAGGTGAAGGAGATCGAGGACCAGTTCTCCTCGGGTCTCGTCACCGCCGGCGAGAAGTACAACAAGGTCATCGACATCTGGGCTCGGGCCAATGACCAGGTCGCCAAGGCGATGATGGCCGGGATCTCCAAGGAGACCGTGGTGAACCGCGACGGCAAGGAGGTCGAGCAGGACTCCTTCAACAGCGTCTTCATCATGGCCGACTCCGGTGCGCGGGGTAGCGCCGCCCAGATCCGCCAGCTGGCAGGCATGCGCGGCCTGATGGCCAAGCCGGACGGCTCGATCATCGAGACCCCGATCGTCGCCAACTTCCGCGAGGGCCTGAACGTCCTCCAGTACTTCATCTCGACCCACGGTGCGCGCAAGGGTCTGGCGGATACGGCCCTCAAGACCGCCAACTCCGGTTACCTGACCCGGCGTCTGGTCGACGTGGCCCAGGATATGGTGATCACCGAGCCCGACTGCGGGACCGAGCGTGGCCTGACGCTGCACCCGGTCATCGAGGGCGGCGATATCATCGTCTCCCTGGCCCAGCGCGTACTGGGTCGCGTGGTCGCCCAGGACGTCATCGACCCGGCCAGTGACGACGTGCTGATCCCGCGCGGCACCCTGCTCGACGAGAAGTGGTGTGCCGAGCTCGACACCATGGGCGTCGACGAGATCGTGGTGCGCTCCACCATCTCCTGCCAGACGCCACACGGCGTCTGCTCGTCCTGTTACGGCCGCGACCTGGCGCGTGGTCATCAGGTCAATATCGGCGAGTCCGTGGGCGTCATCGCCGCGCAGTCCATCGGTGAGCCAGGCACCCAGCTGACCATGCGCACCTTCCACATCGGTGGCGCGGCCTCGCGGGCCTCCGCGGTCGACAGCGTTCAGGTCAAGCACGGCGGCAAGGTGCGCCTGCACAACATCAAGTACGTCGAGCGCGGTGATGGCAAGCTGGTGGTGGTGTCCCGCTCCAGTGCGCTGGCCGTGGCCGATGATCATGGCCGCGAGCGCGAGTACTACAAGCTCCCCTACGGGGCCGAGCTGGACGTGCGCGACGGCGATAGCGTCGAGGCCGGTCAGGCCGTGGCCAAGTGGGACCCGCACACCCACCCGATCATTGCCGAAGGCGAAGGCCAGGTGCAGTACAGCGACCTCGACGAGGGCGTCACCATGCACCGTAGCGTCGACGAGATGACGGGTCTCTCCTCCATCGAGGTGATCGAGTCGGCGGCGCGCCCCATGGCCGGGCGTGACAAGCGGCCGATGATCATGTTGACCGACGACGCTGGCAATCCGGTCACCGTCTCCGGCTCCGACACGCCGGTGCAGTACCCGCTGCCCGGCAAGGCGATCATCACCGTCGACAACGGTTCTTACATCGGTGTCGGCGAGGTGGTGGCGCGTATTCCGGTGGAAGCCACCGGCAACAAGGACATCACCGGGGGCCTGCCGCGCGTTGCCGACCTGTTCGAGGCGCGCAAGCCGAAAGAGCCCTCCATCCTCGCCGAGGTCAGCGGCGTGATCAGCTTCGGCAAGGAGACCAAGGGCAAGCGGCGCCTGACCATCACGCCAGAAGACGGTGATCCCTTCGAGATGCTGATCCCGAAGTGGCGCCAGATCGCGGTCTTCGAGGGCGAGTCCGTCGAGAAGGGTGAGGTCATTTCCGACGGTCCGAGCAATCCGCACGATATCCTGCGGCTGCTGGGCATCTCCGAGCTGGCCAAGTACATCACCACCGAGGTGCAGGATGTCTACCGCCTCCAGGGCGTGGGCATCAACGACAAGCACATCGAGGTGATCGTGCGCCAGATGCTGCGCAAGGTGGAGATCACCGATGCCGGCGACAGCGACTTCATCACCGGCGACCAGGCCGAACTGGTCCGCGTGCTCGAGCAGAACGCGCGACTGGAGAAAGAGGAAAAGTTCCCGGCCAAGTACCAGCGACTGCTGCTGGGGATCACCAAGGCCAGCCTGGCCACCGAGTCGTTCATCTCCGCGGCCTCCTTCCAGGAGACCACGCGGGTGCTGACCGAAGCGGCGGTAACCGGCAAGCGTGACTACCTGCGTGGCCTGAAGGAAAATGTGGTGGTAGGACGCCTGATCCCGGCCGGTACCGGCCTGACCCACCACGCGGAGCGTCGTCGCAAGCGTGAAGACGCGGAGCGGCTGCTTCACCCGTCGGCCTACGATGTCGAGCAGGAGTTGGGCGCCCAGCTTACCGCGCTGGACTCGGACGACGACGACATCTGACACGCGTGCCCTGGCACTGCGCCTCCCCCAGGAGGCGCAGTGCTTGACGACGTGTCGTGTCAGCCATTAGAATGCGCAGCCTTTAACAGTGGGGCGGGTACGCCCGCACCCGCTGGGCAAGGCAAGGCAACCCATTGGAGTCAGCTACACACCATGGCAACGATCAATCAGCTCGTGCGCAAGCCGCGCAAGCGCCAGGCCGCCAAGAGCGACGTGCCTGCGCTGCAGGCCTGCCCGCAGAAGCGCGGGGTCTGCACCCGCGTCTACACCACCACCCCGAAGAAGCCGAACTCCGCACTGCGCAAAGTGTGCCGTGTTCGTCTGACCAACGGCTACGAGGTCTCCTCGTACATTGGCGGTGAAGGCCACAACCTCCAGGAGCACTCCGTGGTCCTGATCCGCGGCGGCCGCGTCAAGGACCTTCCCGGTGTGCGCTATCACACCGTGCGTGGTGCCCTGGACACCTCCGGCGTGCAGAACCGCAAGCAGGGCCGTTCCAAGTACGGCACCAAGCGTCCGAAGTCCTGACCGGCCCCGGTACGCAGCAGTCACACCATTTTGACCACGGTCTGATAAGAGTAAGGTCGAGCGCTGCCGGGGTGTGAGCACTCCGAGTCAGGAGTTTCGGGTTTACCTGAAGGATCCTTTAATGAGGGCTTATCATGCCTAGAAGAAGAGTTGCGGCCAAGCGCGAGATCCTGCCGGATCCCAAGTTCGGAAGTGAGCGCCTGGCGAAGTTCATGAACCACCTGATGATCGGCGGCAAGAAGTCCGTAGCTGAGCGTATCGTCTATGGTGCGCTGGACAGGGTTGCCGAGCGTAGCAAAGAAGAGCCGCTGGAGATCTTTGACAAGGCGCTGGAAGCCATCCAGCCCATGGTCGAGGTCAAGTCCCGCCGCGTCGGCGGTGCGACCTATCAGGTGCCCGTGGAAGTTCGCCCCTCGCGCCGCCACGCGCTGGCCATGCGCTGGCTGGTCGATGCGGCCCGTCGCCGTGGCGAGAAGACCATGGTGCTGCGCCTCGCCGGTGAGATGCTTGATGCCGCTGAAGGCAAGGGCTCGGCCGTCAAGAAGCGGGAAGACGTGCATCGCATGGCAGAAGCCAACAAGGCCTTCTCTCATTACCGGTTCTAAGTGCACCGCTTCTGAGCGTAGCCCTTCGCTACGCATCGCCAACCAACGGGGAGTTCCAACGTGGCTCGCAAGACTCCGCTAAAGCGCTACCGCAACATCGGTATCGTTGCGCACGTAGACGCCGGCAAGACCACCACCACCGAGCGCGTCCTGTTCTATACCGGCCTGTCTCACAAGGTCGGGGAGGTTCATGAGGGCGCTGCCACCATGGACTGGATGGAGCAGGAACAGGAGCGTGGTATTACCATCACCTCCGCGGCGACCACCTGCTTCTGGCAGGGCATGAGCAAGCAGTTCGATGAGCATCGCATCAACATCATCGACACCCCGGGGCACGTTGACTTCACCATCGAGGTGGAGCGCTCCCTGCGCGTGCTCGACGGTGCCGTGGTGGTGCTGTGCGGTTCGTCCGGTGTACAGCCGCAGACCGAGACCGTCTGGCGCCAGGCCAACAAGTACGAAGTCCCGCGCATGGTGTTCGTCAACAAGATGGACCGTACCGGCGCCGACTTCTTCATGGTGGTCGACCAGCTCAAGTCCCGCCTCGGCGCGAATGCCGTGCCGATCCAGATCAACTGGGGCACCGAGGAAGACTTCAAGGGCGTCATCGATCTCATCCAGATGAAGGCCATCCTCTGGGATGAAGCCAACTTCGGGATGAATTACGACCTGGTCGACATCCCCGCCGAGCTCCAGGAGACCGCCGAGAAGTTCCGCGAGGAGATGGTCGAGGCCGCCGCCGAGGCTTCCGAGGAGCTGATGGACAAGTACCTCGAGGAAGGCGAGCTCACCATCGAGGAGATCAAGGCCGGCCTGCGTCGTCGCACCCTGGACAACGAGATCGTGCTGGTCACCTGTGGCTCGGCGTTCAAGAACAAGGGCGTCCAGGCCGTACTGGATTGCGTCATCGAGTACATGCCGTCACCCACCGAGGTGAAGGCCATCGAAGGTGAGCTGGACGACAAGGATGGCACCATCGCCACCCGCGAGGCCGACGACAGCGCGCCCTTCTCCGCGCTGGCCTTCAAGATCGCCACCGATCCCTTCGTCGGCACCCTGACCTTTATCCGCGTCTATTCGGGCGTGTTGAAGTCGGGCGACAGCATCTACAACTCCGTCAAGGAGAAGAAGGAGCGTGTCGGCCGTATCGTTCAGATGCACGCCAACTCCCGCGAGGAGATCAAGGAAGTGCTGGCGGGCGACATCGCCGCCTGTATCGGCCTGAAGGACGTCACCACCGGTGACACCCTGTGCGACCTGAACGACAAGATCGTGCTGGAGCGCATGGAGTTTCCGGATCCGGTCATTTCCGTGGCCGTGGAGCCGAAGTCCAAGGCCGACCAGGAGAAGATGGGCGTGGCGCTGGGCAAGCTGGCCCAGGAAGACCCCTCCTTCCAGGTCCGCACCGATGAGGAGACGGGTCAGACGATCATCTCCGGCATGGGTGAGCTTCACCTCGACATCCTCGTCGACCGCATGCGTCGCGAGTTCAAGGTCGAGGCCAATATCGGCAAGCCGCAGGTGGCCTATCGCGAGACCATCCGCGCCAAGGTCGAGCAGGAAGGCAAGTTCGTTCGCCAGTCCGGCGGTCGCGGTCAGTACGGTCACGTGCATCTGCGCATCGAGCCGCTCACCGCAGAGGACAAGGGCGACGACGAGGACATGCACTTCAAGTTCGCCTCGGAGATCGTTGGCGGCGTGGTTCCCAAGGAATACGTGCCGGCCGTCGAGAAAGGGGCCTACGAGCAGCTGCAGAACGGTGTCATCGCGGGCTACCCGATGATTGACGTCAAGGTCACGCTGTTCGACGGTTCCTACCATGACGTGGACTCGAACGAGACCGCGTTCAAGGTTGCCTCTTCCATGGCGGTCAAGGAAGGTGCCAAGAAGGCGAAGGCCGTGCTCCTCGAGCCGGTGATGAGGGTCGAGGTCGTCACCCCCGAGGACTTCATGGGCGACGTCATGGGCGACCTGAACCGTCGTCGTGGCCTTGTCCAGGGCATGGAAGACTCCTCCATGGGCAAGGTCATTCGCGCCACGGTTCCTCTGGCTGAGATGTTCGGTTACGCAACCGATCTGCGCTCTCAGACCCAGGGCCGCGCAAGCTACGTGATGGAGTTTGCGGACTACGAAGAGGCGCCGTCCAGCGTCGTTGAAGCCGTCATCAACCAGAACGGTTAACCGTTAGCTAACGTAAAGAGGTTATAGCAGTGGCTAAGGCAAAATTTGAACGTTCCAAACCGCATATCAACGTCGGTACCATCGGTCACGTCGACCATGGCAAGACCACGCTGACTGCAGCCCTGACTCGCGTCTCCGCCGAAGTGTTCGGCGGAGACTGGAGTGAGTTCGACGCCATCGACAATGCGCCGGAAGAGCGTGAGCGCGGGATCACCATCGCGACGTCTCACGTCGAGTATCAGTCCGAGACGCGTCACTACGCGCACGTCGACTGCCCGGGGCACGCCGATTACGTGAAGAACATGATCACCGGTGCCGCTCAGATGGACGGCGCCATCCTGGTCTGTTCCGCCGCCGACGGCCCCATGCCGCAGACCCGCGAGCACATCCTGCTCTCTCGTCAGGTTGGCGTGCCGTACATCGTCGTGTTCCTGAACAAGGCCGACATGGTCGATGACGAGGAGCTGCTCGAGCTGGTCGAGATGGAAGTGCGCGAACTTCTCGACGAGTACGATTTCCCGGGTGACGACACCCCGATCGTCACCGGTTCCGCTCTGATGGCCCTGGAAGGCAAGGATGACAACGGCATGGGTACCACCGCCGTTGCCAACCTGATCAAGGCGCTGGACGAGTACATTCCGGAGCCGGAGCGTGCCATCGATCAGCCGTTCCTGATGCCGATCGAGGACGTTTTCTCGATCTCTGGTCGCGGTACCGTAGTCACCGGTCGTGTCGAGCGCGGTGTGGTCAAGGCCGGCGAAGAAGTCGAGATCGTCGGTATCAAGGACACGGTCAAGACCGTCGTGACCGGCGTCGAGATGTTCCGCAAGCTGCTTGACGAAGGTCGTGCCGGTGAGAACGTCGGCGCCCTGCTGCGCGGCACCAAGCGCGACGACGTCGAGCGTGGCCAGGTCCTGGCCAAGCCGGGCACCATCACCCCGCACACTACGTTCGAGGCTGAGGTGTACGTGCTGTCCAAGGACGAGGGTGGTCGTCACACGCCGTTCTTCAAGGGCTACCGCCCGCAGTTCTACTTCCGTACCACCGACATCACCGGTACTTGTGAGCTGCCGGAAGGCGTCGAGATGGTCATGCCGGGCGACAACGTCAAGATGGTTGTCACCCTGATCGCCCCGATCGCCATGGACGACGGCCTGCGCTTCGCCATTCGTGAAGGCGGTCGTACCGTCGGCGCCGGCGTCGTGGCCAAGATCCTCAAGTAAGCGTTTCGCCGCTTGATCGATCCAAGGGGGCTCCATCAGGAGCCCCCTTTCTGCGCACCGGAAGCGAGTGTTTGACTCTCGTCTCCGGCGTGCCTATAATGCGCATCCTTTGAATGCGTGGGTTGACGGCTCGCGCCGTCAGAATCCATTGGAGTTAGGGCAAATGCAGAACCAGAAGATTCGCATTCGGTTGAAGGCCTTCGACCATCGCCTGATCGACCAGTCCGCCGCGGAGATCGTAGAAACCGCCAAGCGTACCGGCGCCCAGGTCCGTGGTCCGATTCCCCTGCCGACCAATCGCGAGCGTTACACCGTGCTGATCTCTCCGCACGTCAACAAGGACGCGCGCGATCAGTACGAGATTCGTACCCACAAGCGGGTGCTCGATATCGTCGAGCCCACCGAAAAGACCGTTGATGCCCTGATGAAGCTCGACCTCGCCGCCGGCGTGGACGTGCAGATCAAGCTCGACTGACACCACACTAGACACTCGCGGCCCAGCGCCTGGTCTGTCGATAAGACGACAGCGTCAAGCAGCAGCCGCCACGCCGGGATGGCGTCATACAACGTGCTAGTGGAATGCTCTGGAAAGGGCAGCCATAGCGGGTGATAGCCCCGTACACTATAGGAGACTGAGAATGACTATCGGTTTAGTCGGTAGAAAGGCCGGGATGACCCGCGTCTTCACCGAAGACGGTGCATCCGTGCCCGTGACCGTGATCGAGGTTGAGCCCAACCGCGTGACGCGTGTGAAGTCTGTCGAGTCCGACGGCTACGCTGCGGTTCAGGTAACAACCGGCTCCCGCAAGGCCAAGCATCTGTCGAAGGCCCAGGCTGGGCAATTCGCCAAGGCAGGTGTCGAGGCCGGTCGTTCACTGATGGAGTTTCGTCTTCCCGAAGGCGCAGAGGCTCCGGAAGTGGGTGGCGAGCTCACCGTATCCCTCTTCGAAGCTGGTCAGATGATCGACGTGACCGGCACCTCCAAGGGCAAGGGTTTCCAGGGCGCCGTCAAGCGCTGGAACTTCCGCACCCAGGACAATACCCACGGTAACTCCCTGTCGCACCGCGCGCCGGGTTCCATCGGCATGTGTCAGACTCCGGGCCGCGTGTTCAAGGGCAAGAAGATGGCCGGCCAGATGGGCAATGTGCGCTGCACCGTGCAGAGCCTGGAAGTCGTCCGTGTCGACGCCGAACGCAACCTGCTGCTGATCAAGGGCGCCGTACCGGGTGCCACCGGCAGTGATGTCATCGTGCGCAGCGCCGTCAAAGCAGGCTGAAGGGGAACTTACCGATGAATCTGAATCTTGCAGGTGCAGGCGCCGGTACTGTCGAAGTATCCGATGCCACCTTTGGCAAAGAATTCAATGAGGCCCTTGTACACCAGGTCGTCACCGCCTATCTGGCCGGTGGACGTCAGGGTACTCGCGCCCAGAAGAACCGTTCCGACGTGCGTGGTGGCGGCAAGAAGCCTTGGCGCCAGAAGGGCACCGGTCGTGCCCGTGCCGGCACCATCCGTTCGCCGATCTGGCGTGGCGGCGGTGTGACCTTCGCGGCCCGCCCGCAGGACCACTCCCAGAAGGTCAACCGCAAGATGTACCGGGCGGCCATGCGCTCCATTCTCTCCGAGCTGGTTCGCCAGGAGCGCCTGGTGGCCGTCGATGGCTTCGCCGTCGAGGCCCCCAAGACCAAGCAGCTGGTCGCCAAGCTCGAGGAACTGGGTCTGGAGAAGGTGCTGATCGTCACCGAGGAACTCGACGAGAACCTGTACCTCGCCGCCCGTAACATCCCCAACGTGGATGTGGTGGACGTCGCCGCTGCCGATCCGGTGAGCCTGGTCGCCTTCGACAAGGTGCTGGTCACCGTCTCCGCCCTGCGTAAATTCGAGGAGAAGCTGGCATGAACCAGGAGCGTGTATTCAAGGTTCTGCTCGGTCCGCACGTGACCGAGAAGGCCGCCATGGCCGCCGAGCGCAACCAGTACGTGTTCAAGGTGGCAGGCGACGCGACCAAGCCCGAGATCAAGGCCGCCGTGCAGGAGCTGTTCGGCAAGAAGGTCGACCGTGTTCAGGTGCTGAACATGAAGGGCAAGACCAAGCGCACCGCGCAGGGTCTGGGTCATCGCAAGGGTTATCGCAAGGCGTACGTGACACTGGCCGCCGGCGAAACGCTTGAAGACTTCTCTGGCGCCGAATAAGGGCAGGAGTACGGATCATGGCAATCGTCAAGACTAAACCCACATCCGCCGGTCGTCGCCACGTCGTCAAGATTGTTGGTGAGGAGCTGTACAAGGGCCGCGCTTACGCGCCGTTGCTCGAGAAGCAGTCCAAGTCCGGTGGTCGTAACAACTACGGTCGTATCACCACTCGCCACGTGGGCGGTGGTCACCGTCATCACTATCGTGTCGTCGACTTCAAGCGCACCAAGGATGGCATTCCGGCCGTCGTCGAGCGCCTGGAGCACGACCCGAACCGCAGCGCGCACATTGCTCTGCTCAAGTACGCCGACGGTGAGCGTCGCTACATCATTGCGCCCAAGGGCGTGAGTGCCGGCGATCGTCTTGAGTCGGGCGTCAATGCGCCCATCAAGAAGGGCAACGCGTTGCCGCTGCGCAACATCCCGCTGGGTTCCACCGTGCACTGCATCGAGCTCAAGCCCGGCAAGGGTGCCCAGCTTGTGCGCAGCGCCGGCACCAGCGCCCAGCTGGTCGCCCGTGAAGGCAACTACGCCACCCTGCGTCTTCGCTCCGGCGAGA
Source organism: Halomonas lysinitropha (assembly GCF_902500215.1). GTDB lineage: Bacteria > Pseudomonadota > Gammaproteobacteria > Pseudomonadales > Halomonadaceae > Halomonas > Halomonas lysinitropha. Next base: position 112,771 of record NZ_CABVOU010000021.1, on the reverse strand, counting down.
TGCGCAAGGTGCTGGCCGAGTGCCGCGCGACTCTGGGGGAAGTGAGCAACTCCGAGCACAGCCTGCGTCAGCTTGGCAAGGCCGGTGCGAAGCGCTGGAGAGGGGTGCGCCCGACCGTTCGCGGCGTGGCCATGAACCCGGTGGACCACCCGCATGGCGGCGGCGAAGGCCGCAGCAGCGGTGGACGTCACCCGGTGTCTCCGTGGGGCATTCCCACCAAGGGCCACAAGACCCGCAAGAACAAGCGCACCGACAAGCTGATTATCCGTCGCCGCAAGGCCCGGAAATAAGATCCAACGCCAAGACATCAAGAGGTAACGGCTGTGCCACGTTCACTGAAGAAAGGTCCCTTTATTGACCTTCATCTGTTGAAGAAGGTCGAGACTGCAGTGGAGAAGAGCGACCGTAAACCGATCAAGACCTGGTCGCGTCGCTCGATGATCCTGCCCAACATGGTCGGGCTCACCATTGCGGTTCACAACGGTCGCCAACACGTCCCGGTGCACGTCTCCGAGGAAATGGTTGGCCACAAACTGGGCGAATTCGCTACTACCCGCCTTTATCGCGGTCATGTGGCGGACAAGAAAGCCAAACGGTAAGCCAGAGAGGATTGAGAGATGGAAGTCACAGCAAAGCTGCGTGGCGCTCGTTTATCCGCCCAGAAGGCCCGTTTGGTGGCTGACCAGGTGCGCGGTAAACCGGTCGCCGAGGCACTCGACCTGCTGACCTTCTCCCCGAAGAAGGCCGCGAAGCTGGTTCGGAAGGTGCTGCAGTCCGCCATCGCGAACGCGGAAGAAAACGACGGCATGGATATCGACGAGCTGCGTGTTTCGACCATCTGTGTCGATGAGGGCATGACGCTCAAGCGCATCCGTCCACGCGCCAAGGGCCGTGCGGATCGCATCCTGAAGCGTACCTGCCACATCACCGTCAAGGTAGCCGAGAAGTAGGAGTCGACCAGATGGGTCAGAAAGTCAATCCAACAGGCATTCGCCTGGGTATCGTCAAGGACCATACCTCGGTGTGGTATGCCGAGCGCGGCGCCTATGCCGACAAGCTGAATAGCGACCTCGAAGTCCGTCGCTTCCTGGAAGAGCGCCTGAAGAATGCGTCCGTGAGTCGCATTCACATCGAGCGCCCGGCCAACAACGCCCGCATCACCATTCACACTGCCCGCCCGGGCATCGTGATCGGCAAGAAGGGCGAAGACGTCGACCGGCTGCGTCGTGATGTCACCGCGATGATGGGCGTGCCCGTGCACGTCAACATCGAGGAAGTCCGCAAGCCGGAACTCGATGCCCAGCTCGTCGCGCAGAATATCGCCGGCCAGCTTGAGCGTCGTGTGATGTTCCGTCGTGCCATGAAGCGGTCCGTGCAGAACGCCATGCGCCTGGGCGCCGGCGGCATCAAGGTGATGCTTTCCGGTCGCCTCGGCGGCGCGGAAATCGCCCGCACCGAATGGTACCGGGAAGGTCGCGTCCCGCTGCACACGCTGCGCGCGGACATCGACTACGCCACCTATGAGGCGCACACCACCTACGGCATCATCGGTGTCAAGGTCTGGGTCTTCAAAGGTGAAATCCTCGGGGGCATCGAGGAGGTCCGCGCCAAGGCGAAACAGCCGCAGGCCGCACCCTCCAAGAAGAAAGGTTCCAGGTAAGGGGAGAGCGAGTCGATGTTACAACCCAAGCGTATGAAGTTCCGCAAGATGCAGAAGGGCCGCAATCGTGGCCTGGCGCATCGCGGTAGCAAGATCAGTTTCGGCGAGTATGGCCTCAAGGCCACTGGCCGGGGCCGTGTCACCGCCCGTCAGATCGAGGCCGGCCGTCGTGCCATCACGCGTCATGTCAAGCGTGGCGGCAAGATCTGGATCCGTGTCTTCCCGGACAAGCCGATTTCCAAGAAGCCTCTGGAAGTCCGCATGGGTAAGGGCAAGGGCTCCGTCGAGTACTGGGTCGCACAGATCCAGCCGGGTCGGGTCTTGTACGAGATCGAGGGCGTTTCCGAGGAGCTGGCCCGTGAGGCATTTGCCCTGGCCGCCCAGAAGTTCCCGGTCTCCACCACCTTTGTGAAACGGACGGTGATGTGATGAAAGCCCAGGAAATTCGTGAGAAGTCAGCCGAGCAGCTCAAGGAGCAGCTCTTCGAACTCCTCCGCGAGCAGTTCAACCTGCGCATGCAGAAGGCCACCGGTCAGCTGAGCCAGACTCATCTGCTCAAGCAGGTTCGTCGGGACATTGCCCGCGTGAAGACTGTGCTCAACGAGAAGGCAGGTGACTGAGATGGCCGAAGAAAAGAATGCCCGTACGCTCACCGGAAAGGTGGTGAGCGACAAGATGGACAAGTCCATCGTTGTGATGATCGAGCGTCGTGAGCGCCACCCGATCTACGGAAAATACATGAAGCGCTCCACCAAGCTGCAAGCCCACGACGAGTCGAATCAGGCCAAGTCCGGCGACACGGTATCCATCCAGGAATGCCGTCCGTTGTCCAAGAACAAGGCCTGGACCCTGGTCGAAGTCGTCGAACAGGCCAAGGGTTGATCGGTATACGCCGGTCAAGCCAGTGCAGTCAGATTAGGTTTGGAGAAAACCGATGATTCAGACTCAGACAATGCTGGATGTCGCCGACAACAGCGGAGCGCGCCGGGTGCAATGCATCAAGGTGCTGGGCGGTTCCCACCGTCGCTACGCCCGTATCGGTGACATCATCAAGGTCACGGTGAAGGAAGCCATTCCTCGTGGCAAGGTCAAGAAGGGCCAGGTCCTCAAGGCAGTGGTGGTTCGCACCCGTAGTGGCGTTCGTCGTAACGACGGTTCGCTGATCCGCTTCGATGGAAATGCGGCTGTGCTGTTGAACAACACCAACGATCAGCCGATCGGCACCCGTATCTTCGGGCCGGTGACGCGTGAGCTTCGCAACGAGAAGTTCATGAAGATCATTTCCTTGGCGCCTGAAGTGCTGTAAGGAGCGAGGCGGATATGCAAAAAATCAAACGTGACGACGAAGTCGTCGTCATCGCCGGCAAGGACAAGGGCAAGCGCGGCACCGTCAAGCGGGTTCTCGAAAACCGCTTCGTGGTGTCCGGTGTGAACATGGTCAAGCGTCACACCAAGCCCAACCCGATGGCGGGCAATCAGGGCGGTATCGTCGAGCGCGAGGCATCGATTCACGCGTCCAACGTGGCCATCTTCAACCAGGAGACCGGCAAGGCGGATCGCGTCGGCTTCCAGGTGCAGGAAGACGGTACCAAGGTACGTATCTACAAGTCGACGCAGTCGCAGATCGACGCCTAACGCGAGTCGGATAGCAAAATGGCGAACTTGAAAGAACGTTATCAAAACGAGGTGGTGGCTCAGCTCCAAGAGCAGTTCAGCTACGCCAATGTGATGCAGATCCCGCGGGTCACCAAGGTGACACTGAACATGGGTATCGGCGAAGCGACCAGCGACAAGAAGCTGATCGACAACGCTATCGGTGACCTGGAGAAGCTCTCCGGTCAGAAGCCGTTGGTGACCAAGGCACGCAAGTCCATCGCGGGCTTCAAGGTGCGTGAAGGCTGGCCGATCGGGATCAAGGTGACACTGCGCTCCGAGCGCATGTGGGACTTCCTCGATCGCCTGGTGAACATCGCGATCCCCCGCGTTCGTGACTTCCGTGGTCTCAACCCGAAGTCCTTCGACGGTCGTGGCAACTACTCCATGGGGGTGCGTGAGCAGATCATCTTCCCGGAGATCGAATATGATAAGATCGACCGGATTCGTGGTCTGGATGTCACCATCACCACCACCGCCAAAACCGATGAAGAAGGTCGCGCGCTGCTTGGCGCGTTGAACTTCCCGTTCAAGAAATAAGGGTGGGATCATGGCAAAGAAAAGCATGGTAGAGCGCGAGCTCAAGCGCACCAAGATGGTGGCGAAGTATGCCGCCAAGCGTGCCGAGCTCAAGGCGGTCATCCAGGACGTCAATGCTTCTGACGAAGAGCGCTTCGACGCGCAGCTCAAGCTGCAGCAGTTGCCGCGCGATTCCAGCCCGGTGCGTCAGCGCAATCGCTGCCGTATCACGGGTCGTCCGCACGGTTACTACAACAAGTTCGGCCTCGGCCGCAACAAGCTGCGTGAAGCCGCCATGCGTGGCGATGTGCCCGGACTCAAGAAGTCGAGCTGGTAACGCCACGCAGAATCATCAGGAGCGCAACGTAAATGAGCATGCAAGACACTCTGGCGGATATGTTCACTCGTATCCGCAATGCGCAGATGGCCACCAAGGAGACGGTTTCCATGCCGTCCTCCAAGCTCAAGGTCGAGGTGGCCCGCGTGCTGAAGGAAGAGGGCTATATCAGCGACTTCGCCGTCAGCGAGACCGCCAAGCCCGAGCTGACCGTGACCCTCAAGTACTTCGAGGGCAAGCCGGTCATCGAGCACCTGCAGCGGGTTTCCAAGCCGTCCCTGCGCCAGTACAAGGGCAAGGACGCGCTGCCGAAGGTCGCCGAAGGTCTGGGCGTTGCCATCGTCACCACCTCCAATGGGGTGATGACCGATCGTGCGGCGCGTCAGGCGGGTGTTGGTGGTGAAGTCATCTGCACCGTATTCTAGGAGTTTGGAATGTCCCGCGTAGCCAAATATCCGGTCAAACTGCCCGCAGGCGTCGAGGTCAAGCTCGACGGTGACCAGCTGTCCGTCAAGGGCAGCCAGGGAACCCTGACCCAGACCGTTCACCCCGACGTGGTGATCGGCCAGGAAGAGGGGCAGTTGACCTTCCAGCCGAGCGAGTCCGCGAAGAGCTGGGCAATGGTCGGTACCACCCGTGCCCTGGTCCAGAACCTGGTCACCGGTGTCAGCGAGGGCTTTACCAAGAGCCTCGAAATCATCGGCGTCGGTTACCGTGCCCAGGCCAAGGGCCAGACGCTTAATCTTACACTGGGCTTCTCGCACCCGGTCGACTACACGCTGCCTGAAGGTGTCACGGCGGAAACGCCCAAGAACACCGTCATCGTGCTGAAAAGCGCGGACAAGCAGCAGCTCGGCCAGTGTGCTGCGGAAATCCGCGCCTTCCGCCCGCCTGAGCCCTACAAGGGCAAGGGTGTCCGGTACGCCGACGAGCAGGTGCGTCGCAAAGAAGCCAAGAAGAAGTAAGGCAGGGTTATGAACGCGAAGAAAGAATCTCGTCTCCGTCGTGCCCGCCGTGCTCGCGGCAAGATCCGCGAGCTGGGCGTGTATCGCCTGTGCGTCAACCGTACCCCCCGCCACATCTATGCGCAGATTATCTCGCCGGATGGTGGCAAGGTCCTCGCCAGCGCTTCGACGCTGGACAAGGCCCTGCGCGAGGGTGCGACCGGCAATGCCGACGCCGCTACCAAGGTGGGCGAACTGATCGCCGAACGCGCCAAGCAGGCTGGCATCACCCAGGTGGCCTTCGATCGTGCCGGCTTCAAGTACCACGGTCGTGTGAAGGCCTTGGCCGACGCCGCTCGTGAAGGCGGCCTGGAATTCTAAAGGGTTTTACGATGGCGAAGAACGAACAGCAAAACGGCGATCTGCAGGAAAAGCTCGTGCAGATCAACCGTGTCGCCAAGGTGGTCAAGGGTGGCCGAATCTTCGGTTTCACCGCCCTGACCGTCGTGGGTGACGGTAACGGTCGTGTGGGTTTCGGTCGCGGCAAGGCACGTGAAGTGCCGGTGGCGATCCAGAAGGCCATGGATCAGGCACGTCGCAACATGGTCAAGGTGAACCTCACCGGCGGCACTCTGCAGTACCCGGTCAAGGCCCGTCACGGCGCCTCCAAGGTGTACATGCAGCCCGCTTCCGAGGGTACCGGGATCATCGCCGGCGGTGCCATGCGCTCCGTGCTTGAACTGGCCGGCGTGCATAACGTCCTGGCCAAGTGCTACGGCTCCACCAACCCGGTGAACGTAGTGCGGGCGACCGTCAATGGTCTGGCCGCCCTGCAGTCGCCGGAAGACGTGGCCGCCAAGCGCGGTCTGCCTGTCGAAGCGATCACGGGGTAAATGCCATGTCAGCAACGATCAAGGTTACCCAGACCCGCAGTACCATCGGCGTACTGGCCAAGCACAAGGCCAACATGAAGGGCCTCGGCCTGCGTCGCATCGGTCACACGGTTGAACTGGAAGACACCCCTGCCGTCCGCGGCATGATCCACAAGGTCAACTACCTTGTGCGTGTTGAGGGAGAGTAATCCATGAAACTCAATAGCCTGAGCCCGGCACCGGGTTCCAAGCACGCCGAGAAGCGCGTCGGCCGTGGCATCGGCTCCGGTCTGGGCAAGACCGGTGGCCGTGGCCACAAGGGTCTGAAGTCGCGCAGCGGCGGTAGCGTGAAGCCCGGTTTCGAGGGCGGTCAGATGCCGTTGCAGCGGCGCCTGCCCAAGTTCGGCTTCACTTCCGCGAAGTCTCTGGTTTCCGAGGAAGTCCGCCTGGCCGAACTGGCACGGGTCGCGGGTGACGAAGTCACCCTGGACACCCTCAAGGATGCCAACGTGCTGAAGGATGCCACCAAGCATGCCAAGGTGATCCTGTCCGGCGAACTGAACAAGGCGGTCACGGTCCGCGGTATCAAGGTCACCAAGGGTGCCCGTGCCGCAATCGAAGCCGCCGGCGGCAAGGTAGAGGACTAAATGGCCAAGTCAGGAAACATGCCGGCGATGGGCAGCGGTCTGAGTGAACTCTGGGCGCGCCTGCGCTTCGTGCTCCTCGCCATCGTGGTCTACCGTATCGGTGCCCACATCCCCGTTCCCGGTATCAATCCTGACCAGCTTGCTGCCTTGTTCAGGGAGCAGCAGGGCACCATCCTGGGCATGTTCAACATGTTCTCGGGTGGCGCCCTGGAGCGCATGAGTATCATGGCGCTGGGCATCATGCCCTACATCTCGGCATCGATCATCATGCAGCTGATGACGGCGGTGTCACCGCATCTCGAGCAGCTCAAGAAGGAAGGTGAGGCTGGCCGACGCAAGATTAGCCAGTACACGCGCTATGGCACCGTACTGCTGGCCCTGGTGCAGGCCACCGGCATGTCGGTGGGCCTGGCCAGTCAGGGGATCGCCTACACGGCTGACTTCAGCTTCTACTTCACTGCCATCGTCAGCTTCGTGACCGGTGCGGTGTTCCTGATGTGGCTGGGCGAGCAGATTACCGAGAAGGGCATCGGCAACGGCATCTCGCTGCTGATTTTCGCGGGTATCGTCGCCGGCCTGCCGGGTGCCGTGGGGCAAGCCTTCGAGCTGGCCCGCAACGAGGGAGCGTGGAACGTCCTTCCGCTGTTGGCCCTCACCGTGCTGGGCGTTGCCACCGTGGCTTTCGTGGTGTTCATCGAGCGCGGTCAGCGTCGCATCACCGTGAACTATCCGCGTCGACAGGTCGGCAATAAGATGTATGCCGGTCAGAGCAGCTACCTGCCGCTCAAGGTGAACATGGCGGGTGTGATTCCGGCGATCTTCGCCTCCAGCATCCTGCTGTTTCCCGCTTCGCTGGGACAGTGGGTCGGAGCCGGCGATGGCATGGAGTGGCTACAGCGTGCCTCCCAGGCCCTGGGCCCGGGTCAGCCGCTGTACATCTTGCTTTTCGGCGCGGCGGTGATATTCTTCTGCTTCTTTTACACAGCGCTGGTCTTCAACCCCAAGGATGTCGCCGACAACCTCAAGAAGTCGGGGGCCTTCCTGCCGGGTATCCGTCCCGGCGAACAGACGGCTCGCTATATCGACAAGGTCATGACGCGTCTGACCCTGTTCGGTGCCCTCTACATCACCGGGGTATCCTTGATGCCCCAGTTCCTGATTGTGGCGTGGAATGTGCCGTTCTTCTTCGGCGGTACCTCCTTGCTGATCGTGGTGGTGGTGACCATGGATTTCATGGCCCAGGTGCAGTCGCACCTCATGTCGAACCAGTACGAGTCGGTGATGAAGAAGTCCAACCTGAAAGGCTATGGTAGCGGCGGCATCATGCGCTGAGACACCGCTGACGAATTGGTGCGCCATGAGCGGATTCATCGGCTCGTGGCGCGAGCCAACTATGGAGATGGAACATGAAAGTTCGAGCTTCCGTGAAGAAAATGTGCCGCAACTGCAAGATCATTCGACGCAATGGCGCTGTGCGCGTCATCTGCATCGAGCCGCGGCACAAGCAGCGCCAGGGTTGATTCCAGCGCTGCAATGAACCGGGTGTCGGCATGCCTCTTGTCCTCGAGCGAGGGAAGAGGTATGCTGTTGCGCCTTTTGTAGATGATTAATCGAGCAAGCCGCTCAAATTTCGGAGTAAGCTGATGGCCCGTATTGCAGGCGTCAATATCCCGGACAACAAGCATGCGGCGATCTCGCTGACCTATATCTTCGGGATTGGCCGTACGCGTGCGCAGGAAATCTGCGCTGCTACCGGCATCGCGCCGACCATCAAGGTCCAGGAACTGTCCAGTGAAGATCTGGACTCCCTGCGGTCTGAAGTCGGCAAGTACACCGTGGAAGGTGACCTGCGCCGTGATGTCACGCTTAATATCAAGCGTCTCATGGACCTGGGTTGCTATCGTGGTCTGCGTCATCGTCGTGGTCTTCCGCTGCGTGGTCAGCGTACCAAGACCAATGCGCGTACCCGCAAGGGCCCGCGCAAGCCGATTCGCAAATAACACGCACGTTCTGGCGTAAAGACAGGAAACGACATCAACATGGCTAACCCGCGTAGCAACCGTAAGAAGGTTAAAAAGCAGGTAGTGGATGCCATCGCGCATATCCACGCCTCTTTTAACAACACGATCATTACGATCACAGACCGCCAGGGCAACGCCCTTTCCTGGGCGACTGCCGGTGGTTCGGGTTTTCGTGGTTCTCGCAAGAGCACCCCGTTCGCTGCTCAAGTGGCAAGCGAACGTGCAGCGACCGCTGCAGCCGAGTATGGTGTGAAAAACGTCGACGTGCTGGTCAAGGGCCCCGGTCCTGGCCGTGAATCCGCCGTGCGCGCTCTCAATGCCGCCGGCTTCCGCGTGCAAAGCATCACCGACGCGACGCCCATTCCCCATAATGGCTGCCGTCCGCCGAAGAAACGCCGCGTTTAAGGAGACAGATTCATGGCTCGTTACATTGGACCGAAGTGCAAACTGTCTCGTCGTGAGGGGACCGACCTCTTCCTCAAGAGCGGTATCACTCCCTTCGAGAAGAAGTGCAAATCCGAACAGATTCCGGGTGTGCACGGCCAGCGCCGTCAGCGTCTTTCCGACTACGGCTTGCAGCTTCGCGAGAAGCAGAAAGTACGTCGCATGTACGGCGTACTCGAGAAGCAGTTCCGCAACTACTACAAGGAAGCGGCCCGCCTGAAGGGTGCGACCGGCGAGTTGTTGCTGCAGCTTCTCGAATCCCGACTGGATAACGTCGTCTACCGCATGGGCTTCGGCTCCACGCGTTCCGAGGCACGTCAGCTGGTCAGTCACAAGGCGATCTCTGTCAATGGCAAGACCGTCAACGTGGCGTCCTACCAGGTCAAGCCTGGCGACGTGGTCTCCGTGCGCGAGAAGGCGAAGAACCAGGCGCGCATCCAGACTTCCCTGGCCATCGCCGCCAACCGCGGTGACGTGGTCTGGGTCGAGACCGATGCCAAGAAGATGGAAGGCACTTTCAAGGCCCTGCCCGAACGCGGTGACCTGTCTGCCGACATCAACGAAAACCTGATCGTCGAGCTGTACTCGAAGTAAGCGGCGCCTGCCGCCACGCCACTCTCCGCTCGCGGGGAGTGGCCGAGAGTACCGACAATCCGTTTGGCAGCCTGAAAGGTGTTCATATGCAGCGTTCAGTGACAGAGTTTCTCCGTCCTCGCGACATCAAGGTCGAAGAGATCAGTGCACATCACGCGAAGATCGTGCTCGAACCCTTCGAGCGTGGCTTCGGCCACACGCTGGGGAATGCCCTGCGTCGTATCCTGCTCTCGTCCATGCCCGGCTGTGCCGTGGTAGAGGTCGAGATCGCCGGTGTCGAGCATGAGTACAGTGCGATCGAAGGCGTCCAGGAAGATGTCATCGAAATCCTCCTGAACCTCAAGGACGTGGCGCTCCGGATGCACAGCCGCGATGAGGCAGTGCTCTCGCTGAACAAGCAGGGCCCTGCCGTCGTGACTGCCGGGGATATCGCCCTCGACCATGATGTCGAGATCGTCAACCCCGAGCATGTCATCGCCCACGTCAATGAGGGTTCCGAGCTGAAGATGCAGCTCAAGATTGCTCGTGGTCGCGGCTACGAGCCGGCGGACGTGCGTGGCGATGCCGACGACGAATCACGTGCCATCGGTCGCCTGCAGCTGGATGCTACCTTCAGCCCCGTGCGTCGGGTTTCCTACAGCGTGGAGGCCGCGCGTGTTGAACAGCGTACCGACCTCGACAAGCTGATCATCGACCTGGAAACCGACGGTACCCTGGATCCGGAAGAGGCGATTCGTCGCAGCGCGACCATCCTGCAGGAGCAGCTGGCCGCGTTCGTTGACCTGGAAGCCGACAAGGAACAGGAAGTGGTGGAGGAAGAGGATCATATCGATCCGATCCTGCTGCGCCCCGTAGACGATCTCGAGTTGACCGTTCGCAGCGCCAACTGCCTCAAGGCCGAGAACATCTACTACATCGGGGATCTGATCCAGCGCACCGAGGTCGAGCTGCTGAAGACCCCGAATCTCGGCAAGAAGTCCCTGAATGAGATCAAGGACGTGTTGGCCGCCCGCGGGCTTTCTCTGGGCATGCGGCTGGAAAACTGGCCGCCGGCAAGCCTGAAGGACGACAAGGCCTCCGCGTGAGCCTCGACTCGAGTCCCAGTTTGGTAAGGAATCACAACCATGCGTCATCGTAAGAGTGGTCGTCACCTGAATCGCACCAGCTCGCATCGGCAGGCCATGTTCAAGAACATGTCCGTCTCGCTGGTCGAGCACGAAATGATCAAGACAACCCTGCCCAAGGCCAAGGAACTGCGTCGCGTCATCGAGCCGCTGATCACCCTGGCCAAGCAGGACAGCGTCGCCAATCGTCGTCTGGCCTTCAGCCGTACCCGCTCGAAGGAAGCGGTCGGCAAGCTCTTCAATGAGCTGGGTCCGCGTTACGCCGAGCGTCCGGGCGGTTACGTCCGTATCCTCAAGTGCGGCTTCCGCACCGGCGACAACGCCCCCATGGCCTTCGTCGAACTAGTCGACCGTCCGGTCGTCGAGGAAGCCGTCGCCGAGGAGTGATCCTCGACCGGCCTTCCGTCAGTGGCACGCCAAACCGGCTCCTTTACAGGAGCCGGTTTTTTCTTTGAGTGGCAAGTGGCAAGGCTGGCCTTCGGCCAGAGCAAGTGGCAAGGAATCCCTGGCGAGTCTGAATGGAGGGAGCATACTGCCTTGCTCCTTGCCGTTATGCGGTGGTCTCCGGCTCCGCCTTGCTGGCCTTGGTGCGCTCCAGCAGCGGCTTGAGGAAGCGCCCAGTGTGCGACGCCTCGATACGTGCCACCTGCTCGGGGGTGCCCTCGGCGATGATGCGTCCACCGCCGGAGCCGCCCTCGGGGCCCAGGTCGATCAACCAGTCGGCAGTCTTGATCACGTCCAGATTGTGCTCGATCACCACGATGGTGTTGCCATGGTCGCGCAGGCGGTGAAGCACGGTGAGCAGCTGGCGGATGTCCTCGAAGTGCAGGCCGGTGGTCGGCTCGTCGAGGATGTAGAGGGTCTTGCCGGTGTCGCGCTTGGCCAGTTCCCTGGCCAGCTTGATCCGCTGTGCCTCGCCGCCGGAGAGGGTGGTGGCGCTCTGGCCCAGGCGGATATAGGAGAGCCCTACGTCGAGCAGGGTCTGCAGGCGCCGGGCGATGGCCGGTACCGGCGAGAAGAAGGCCAGTGCCTCCTCCACGGTCATCTCGAGGACCTCGTGGATGTTCTTGCCCTTGTAGGCGATCTCCAGTGTCTCGCGGTTGTATCGCTTGCCCTTGCAGACGTCACAGGGCACATAGATGTCCGGCAGGAAGTGCATCTCCACCTTGATCATGCCCTCGCCCTGGCACGCCTCGCAGCGACCGCCCTTGACGTTGAAGGAGAAGCGGCCCGGCTTGTAGCCACGTGAGCGCGCCTCCTGGGTGCCGGCGAACAGTTCGCGGATGGGCGTGAAGATGCCGGTGTAGGTCGCCGGGTTGGAGCGCGGCGTTCGGCCGATGGGGCTCTGGTCGATGTCGATCACCTTGTCGAGGTGATCGAGGCCCTCGATACGCTCATGGACCTCCGGCGTCAGGCTGGTGGCGCGGTTGAGTTCGCGGGCAGCGATGGGCATCAGGGTGGCATTGATCAGCGTCGACTTGCCGGAACCCGAGACGCCGGTGATGCATACGAACAGACCCAACGGCAGCTCGAGAGTGACGTCCTGCAGGTTGTTGCCCCGGGCGCCGGTCAGGCGCACCACCTTCTCCGGGTTGCCGGGGATGCGCCAGGGCGGGATCTCGATGCGCCGTGAGCCGGCGAGGTATTGCCCGGTGAGCGACGCCGGCGTGGCGATGATCTCCTGCGGCGTCCCCTGGGCGACAATGTGCCCCCCATGGACGCCGGCACCGGGGCCGATATCGAGCACGTGGTCGGCGGCGCGGATGGCCTCCTCGTCGTGCTCGACCACGATTACGGTGTTGCCCAGGTCGCGCAGGCGTTCGAGCGTCTGCAGCAGGCGGTTGTTATCACGCTGGTGCAGGCCGATGGAGGGCTCGTCGAGGATATACATCACGCCCACCAGGCCGGCGCCGATCTGGCTGGCCAGGCGAATGCGCTGGGCTTCGCCGCCGGAGAGAGTCTCGGCACTGCGTTCCAGGTTCAGGTAGTCGAGCCCGACGTTGACCAGAAATTCCAGGCGGGCGTGGATCTCATTGACGATCTTGACGGCGATCTCGCCCTTGCGCCCGGGCAGGCTTAGGGCACCGAAGTAGCTAAGGGCCTCGCCGATGGGCAGGCGGACCAGCTGTGGCAGGGTGCGATCGTCGATATAGACGTGGCGCGACTCGCGACGCAACCGCGAGCCATGGCAGGTGGGGCAGGGCTGGACGGCGATGTGTCGTGCCAGGTCCTCCCTGACCATGCTCGATTCCGTCTCGCGATAGCGGCGCTGCATGTTGGGTAGCACGCCCTCGAAGGGGTGCTCACGGGTGACCTTGCGGCCTCGATCATTGACGTAGCTGAAGGCGATGTCATCGCTGCCGCTGCCGTGGAGGACGATCTCGCGCTCATGGCGAGCCAGGTCCTGCCAGGGGGTCTCCAGGGTGAAGCGGTAGTGGTCGGCCACGGCCTGAAGCTGATTGAAGTAGTAGACGCTGCGCCGGTCCCAGCCCTTGATCACGCCCTCGGCCAGCGACAGCTCGGGATGGCTGATCAGCTTCTCGGGATCGAAGAACTGCTGTACCCCGAGGCCGTCGCAGGTGGGACAGGCACCCGCCGGGTTGTTGAAGGAGAACATGCGCGGTTCGAGTTCGGCGATGGAGTAGCCGCATACCGGGCAGGCGAAGCGCGCCGAGAAGGGGATGTCCTCGTGCTCGCCGTCCATGAAATGCATCACGGCGGTCCCGTCGGCCAGGTTGAGGGCCGTCTCGAAAGACTCCGCCAGTCGTTGCTGCAGCCCCTCGCGCACCTTGAGGCGGTCGACCACTACGCTGATGTCGTGTTTCTTGTTCTTGTCCAGCGGGGCGATATCGTCGAGCTCCAGCACCTGGCCGTCGATCATGGCGCGTACAAAGCCCTGGGCGCGCAGTTCGGAGAGCAGCTGCAGGTGTTCGCCCTTGCGTCCCTTGATCACGGGCGCCATCAGCATCAGCTTGCTGCCTTCGGGCAGGGTGAGTACCTGGTCGACCATCTGCGAAACGGTCTGGGCCTCGAGGTCCTCGCCATGCTCGGGGCAGCGCGGGGTGCCGGCACGGGCGAACAGCAGTCGCAGGTAGTCGTAGATCTCGGTGATGGTGCCCACGGTGGAGCGCGGGTTGTGGGAGGTCGACTTCTGCTCGATGGAGATCGCCGGGGAGAGGCCTTCGATATGGTCGACGTCGGGTTTCTCCATCATCGACAGGAACTGGCGCGCGTAGGTGGAGAGGGATTCCACGTAGCGGCGCTGACCTTCGGCGTAGAGGGTGTCGAAGGCCAGCGACGATTTCCCCGAGCCGGAAAGCCCGGTGACCACGATCAGCTTGTCGCGGGGCAGATCGACGTCGATGTTCTTCAGGTTGTGGGTGCGCGCACCTCTGACCAGAATTGTGTCCATTCCCACCTCGCCTGACGCGGCAAAAGGTCGATTATACGGGGCGGGCCGCATCGGCGGCAAAGCACGCGCCGCCATCGACTTTCCCTGCGCCCCGGCGAGCCGCTAGAATATGCGGTCCACCTCCGGACCCGACGGTCCGCCCACGGATGTTCGAACCGCCATGCGAAAGGTTTCAGGACTGCTGTTAGCTACCGAGCGCCGCGCCATCACCGGGCTGGCGGGGCTCTATGCCACGCGCATGCTGGGCCTGTTCATGGTGCTGCCGGTGCTGGCCCTGTATGCCGATGACCTGAGAGGGTCGACGCCGCTGCTGGTCGGCCTGGCGCTGGGAATCTATGGTCTCACCCAGGCGCTGCTGCAGATCCCCTTTGGCCTGCTCTCCGATCGCCTGGGACGCAAGCCGGTGATCGCCGCGGGCCTGCTGCTGTTCCTGCTGGGCAGCGTGGTGGCCGCCGGCGCCGACTCCATCGGCGGGGTGATACTGGGCCGTTGCCTGCAGGGTAGTGGCGCCGTGGCCGCCGCCATCATGGCGCTGCTCGCCGACCAGACCCGGGAACAGGTGCGCACCGCCGCCATGGCCACCATCGGTCTTTCCATCGGTGTCGCCTTCGCCGTGGCCATGGTGCTCGGCCCCTGGCTCGCCGCAAGCTTCGGCCTGGCCGGCGTCTTCTGGTTCACCGCGGCCCTGGCGGTGCTGGGCCTGGCGGTGCTGTGGAAGCTGGTGCCGCCGGCGCCGCGTCGCTTGCGCCACCGGGATGTGGGCATCGACCGTGGTCAGCTGCGCGGTATCCTGACGCGCGGCGACCTCTGGCGCCTGGATACCTCGATCTTTGCCCTGCACCTGGTGCTGATGGCGATCTTCGTTGCCGTGCCCTTCCGGCTGCTCGAGGCGGGCATCGCTGTCGAGCGCCACGGTCTCACCTATCTGAGCATCATGCTGCTGGCCTTCGTGGCCATGGTGCCGCTGGTGATCATCGCCGAGAAGCGTCGCCGCATGAAGGCCATGTGCCTTTCGGCCATTACCGGCATCACCCTGAGTCTGTTCGGGCTGGCGGGCCTGGGCGACGGGTTCTCGGCGCTGTTCGGCTGGCTGCTGCTGTTCTTCATCGCCTTCAATCTGCTCGAGGCCACCCTGCCATCGATGCTCAGCAAGCTGGCCCCGGCCGGGGCCAAGGGCACCGCCATGGGCATCTATTCCACCAGCCAGTTCCTGGGCGCCTTCCTGGGTGGCGTGCTGGGTGGCGCCCTGGTTCAGCAGTGGGGGCTTTCCGCGGTCTTCATCGGTTGCGGCCTGGTGGGTCTGGCCTGGCTGGCGGTGATGGCCGGCATGACGCCCCCTCGCCACCTGACCAGCGAGGTGGTGGCGCTCGACGACAGCGAGCATGATGATGCGCTGGATACCCTGATGGCGCGTTTCGCCGAGGTGGCCGGGGTGGAGGATGTGCTGGTCGTTCCCGAAGAGCGCGTGGCCTATCTCAAGGTGGACCGGCAGCGCCTCGACGAGCAGGCCCTGGCCCGCCTTACCGGTTCCAGGAATCACCACAGCGGCGCCTGAGCCGCGTATGATCCTTACAACGTACTTCACGACAGCAAGGAGTCCCTCATGGCTCGCGGCATCAACAAGGTCATTCTCATCGGCAACCTCGGCCAGGATCCGGAGGTGCGCTTCACACCCTCCGGCACCGCCGTTGCCAACCTCAACCTGGCTACCACCGATACCTGGATGGACAAGCAGAGCGGCCAGCGCCAGGAGCGCACCGAGTGGCACCGGGTCGTGCTGTTCAACAAGACCGCCGAGATCGCCCAGCAGTACCTCAAGAAGGGCAGCAAGGTCTATATCGAGGGCCGCCTGCAGACCCGCAAGTGGCAGGACCAGAGCGGCCAGGACAAGTACAGCACCGAGATCGTTGCCAACGACATGCAGATGCTGGACTCCCGCGGCGGCGACGGTGGTGGCCAGTCTGGAGGTCAGCAGGGCGGCCAGTATGGCGGCCAGCCCCAGCAGGGCGGTCAGCAGCAGGGCGGCTATGGCAACGCACCGCAACAGGGGGGCCAGCCCCAGCATCCGGCCCCGCAGCCTGCTCCTCCGCAGCAGGGCGGTGGCCAGCAGCAGGGCGGCAACTACGGCGCCCCGGATCCGGGCAGCTTCGACGATTTCGATGACGAGATCCCGTTCTAGTCAGGGAACAGCCGAGGAGATGTCGTGAAGCTGCTGATTCTGGAGGCCGGGCACTGTTTGAGCCTGGCGCTGGCGCGCGAGGCCAACCGTCGCAGCGACACCGAGTTGACCATCGAGCCAGGTCTTACGGCCACGCCGCGGCTTCTCGAGGAAATTCGCCCGGATGCGCTGGTGATCCCGCCGCTGTTACGGCCGATCACGGCCGAGCCGGCCGCCGTTACGGCCCATGCCGAGGCGGTCGAGGCTTGCATGGAGGCCTGCCACGAAGCGGAGATCCCGCTGGTATGGTGCGTCTCCGACCAGCTCTATGAGGACGGCCTCGATGTTCCCATCGACGAGCACGTCATCCCGGAACCCCGCGACGAGAGCCTGAGGCGTCTGATCCGTACCGGCGACCGAATCCGTGCCGAGTACCCCCGGCACCTGATCGTGCGCCTGGGACCACTGTTCGCCCTGGACGGTAGCCAAGCCTGGCTGGGCGAGCTGCTCGACACCTTGACGGATGGTGGCGAGGTGCGGGCAGAGTCCGACGTGATCTTCTGCCCAACGTCGGCGGATGCCGTGGCCATGGCGCTGATCGGCATGCTCCAGCAGCAGCACTGCGGTGCCGAATCCTGGGGCAGCTACCATCTGGCCGGTCCCGAGCCGGTGAGCGCCTATACCTTCGTCTCCATGGTGCGCACCCAGCTTGCTACACGGCTAGAGGGGCGTGGCGAACAGGTTACACTGGGTAGCGTCAAGGCGCTGAGCCATCATCACGACCAGCCGCTGCGTCGTGTGCTGAATTGCCGGCGGGTACTGGACGTGTTCGGCGTCCACCAGAAGCCCTGGCGCCTGGAGGTCGGTCGCATGTTGGACACCTGGTGCATGGCCAGGGATGACGGCGAGGCCCAAGAGGAGTCGATGTCTCGATGAACGTGATCCGAAGCCTGATCTTCTATGCCGGCTACTTCCTGGCCATGTTGGTCTGTGGTGTGCTTTTTCTGCCCCCAGCGCCCTTTCTGCCGCTGCGCTCTCGCTATCGCCTGCTCAACCTCTACAACCATTTCATTATCGCCTGGTTCCGTCTGGCCTGTGGGGTGCGCTATGACTTCCACGGCCATGAACGCCTGCCGGATGGTCCCTGCGTCCTCCTCGCCAATCACCAGTCCGAGTGGGAGACCGTCTACCTGCAACTGCTGCATCCGCCGGTATGCACGGTGCTCAAGCGCGAGTTGCTGAACATCCCGATCTTCGGCTGGGGGCTACGGCTGCTGCATCCCATCGCCCTGGATCGTAGCAAGCCCGCTCGGGCGATGAAGCAGGTGCTCACCCAGGGCAAGACCCGGCTCGAGGAGGGTCTCTCGGTGCTGATCTTCCCCGAGGGAACTCGGGTGGCGCCGGGAAGCCGGCAGCGCTACAACAAGAGTGGTGCGGTGATCGCCTGTCGCGCCGGCGTGCCGGTGGTGCCGGTGGCCCACAATGCCGGGGAGCGTTGGCCGGGACGTCACTGGGTCAAGCGCCCCGGGCGCCTGTCACTGGAGGTGGGTGAGCCCATCGAGACCGCCGGTCGTACTTCCGAGGAGGTGATGGTCGAGGTGGAGTCGTGGATCGAGGCTCGGCTGGCCGAGATCTCCGAGGTGCCACGTCCGGCAGCTGCCGCACCACCGGTCGAGAAACCCCTGGCCTGACGTCGTTCTCGCCATGCAAGAGGCGCCCCGATGGGGCGCCTCTTGCATGGCGGGGGTGAATCGCTACATATCAGTCGCGGTACTTCTCCAGCACCAGGCAGGCGTTGGTACCGCCGAAGCCGAAGCTGTTGGAAAGAACCCGGTCGACCGCCACGTCGTCACGACGCTGGGTCACGATGTCAAAGCCGTCGGCCTGTTCGTCGAGGGTATCGACGTTGGCGGAGGCGGCGATAAAGTCGTTCTCCATCATCAGCAGCGAATAGACCGCTTCCTGCACGCCGGTAGCCCCCAGGGAGTGACCGGTCAGCGACTTGGTGGAGCTCATCGCCGGCGTGGAGTCGCCGAAGACCTCGCGGATCGCCTTGAGCTCGGCCACATCGCCCACCGGCGTGGAGGTGCCGTGGGTATTGATGTAGTCGATCTTGCCATCGACGGTGGCCATGGCCTGGCGCATGCAGCGCATCGCCCCTTCACCGGAGGGGGCGACCATGTCGTGCCCGTCGGAGGTGGCACCGTAGCCGGTCACCTCGGCATAGATCTTGGCACCGCGGGCCTTGGCATGCTCGAGCTCCTCGAGCACCAGCATGCCGCCACCGCCGGCGATGACGAAGCCATCGCGAGCCTGGTCATAGGGCCGCGAGGCCTTGTCGGGGGTGTCGTTGTAGTGGGTCGAGAGCGCTCCCATGGCATCGAACAGGCAGGACAGGGTCCAATGCTCCTCCTCGCCGCCGCCGGCGAAGACCACGTCCTGCTTGCCCATCTGGATCTGCTCCACGCCACTGCCGATGCAGTGGGCCGAGGTAGCGCAGGCGGAAGATATGGAATAGTTGACGCCCTTGATCTGGAACGGGGTCGCCAGGCAGGCCGAGACGGTGCTGCCCATGGTGCGGGTGACCCGGTAGGGGCCCACACGGCGCAGCCCTTTCTCGCGCATCACGTCGGCAGCCTCGACCTGATTGGCGCTGGAGGCGCCACCGGAGCCGGCGATCAGCCCGGTACGCTCGCTGGAGACCTGTTCCGGGGCCAGCCCCGCATCCTCGATCGCCTGGGCCATGGAGATGTAGGCATAGGCCGCGGCATCGCCCATGAAGCGGCGCAGCTTGCGGTCGATCAAGGCATCCAGGTCGATGTCGACACTACCGGCCACCTGGCTGCGGAAGCCCCGCTCGGCATAGTCTTCCTTGAAGCGAATGCCCGAGCGCCCGTTCCTGAGCGCTTCCAGTACCTGTTGTGCGTCATTGCCCAGGCAGGACACGATGCCCAGGCCGGTGACTACCACTCGTCGCATGGGAGCCTCCTGTTCAGAAATTCGCGGTGGAGGTGAACAGGCCGACGCGCAGGTCGTTGGCCTGATAGATGTCGCGGCCGTCGACGGATACGGTGCCGTCGGCCATGCCCAGGATCAGGCGCCGGGTGATGATGCGCTTGATGTTGATGCTGTAGGTGACCTTCTGGGCGTCGGGGAGGATCTGACCACTGAACTTGACCTCGCCACAGCCCAGGGCGCGGCCACGGCCGGGATGACCGAGCCAGCCGAGGTAGAACCCGACGAGTTGCCACATGGCATCGAGGCCCAGGCAACCAGGCATCACCGGGTCGCCGGGGAAGTGGCAGTCGAAGAACCACAGCTCGGGTTTGATATCCAGCTCGGCGATCAGCTCGCCCTTGCCATGATCCCCGCCTTCCTCGTGGATGTGCATGATGCGATCGAGCATCAGCATGTTGGGGGCCGGCAACTGGGCATTGCCCGGACCGAACAGCTCGCCGCGTGAGCAGGCCAGCAGTTCTTCGCGATCAAAGGAGTGTTGCTTGGTCACTGAATGGTTCCGAGAGTCGAGATTGTTGTGTGCCGAAAGCGGCCTGGGGCCGCCGGGCGGCTGCCACTAGTCTACTGTCCAGACAGAATGAATGCACGTCGCGGACGGGAGAGGAGGGTCAG
Source organism: Halomonas lysinitropha (assembly GCF_902500215.1). GTDB lineage: Bacteria > Pseudomonadota > Gammaproteobacteria > Pseudomonadales > Halomonadaceae > Halomonas > Halomonas lysinitropha. The sequence goes on along the minus strand of NZ_CABVOU010000021.1, from coordinate 92,756 downwards.
GCCTCAGCGGGTCTCTCTGGTCAGGACAAGCGAACTACCGAGTCGACGGCTCAGGGCCAGGCAGATCAGCGCCCAGGCCAGCGCCTCGGCGGGAAGCAACCAGGGGGCGAGCTCGACGCCGGCGAGGCGGGCGCCGCCGTAATAGGAGAGCGGGCCGCTGGTCGCGCCGCCGAGCACGGCCAGCCAGCGGTATTGCCAGAGCCATGACAGCGAATGATGGACCAGAGTGGCGAACAATGGCCAGAGCAGCCATAGCCAGGTCGGGAGCACGCCGAAGGCGAGTATGCCCTCCGTGAAGCCGAAGCCGCCGGCCAGCGCCAGGCTCCCGTCCACTACCAGTCCCAGTGCGGCGAAACCCACCAGCCAGCGCCACTCGCCGGGGCGGGCCAGGCAGGTCAGGTGCAGGGTGAGGATCACGGCGGTGACCAGCAGGCCGACAATCGAGCCGCCCAGCACGCAGGCGAACCAGCCGACCTGGAAGGCGGCCAGGTTGACCAGCATCTTCACGGGGCTGTCGGTTCGGTTGGCCATCGCGATCATGCCGCGCCGGTGAGCGGGGCCGGCCGGGCGCCGGGCTTGGCCAGCAGCAGCTGGCAGGTGCCGATGGTACGCTCCAGGAAGCCGCCCTCGCAGTAGCAGAGGTAGTAGCGCCACATGCGAATGAAGCGCTCGTCATAGCCGAGTCGACGCACGGTCTCCAGGTTGGACTCGAAGCGGTGGCGCCACTCGCGCAGGGTGCGGGCGTAGTGCAGGCCGATCTCGTCGAGGTCGACGACGTTCAGCGAGGTGTGTCGCGTCAGGCCCTCGAGGATGGCGTAATGCGACGGCAGGAAGCCCCCCGGGAAGATGTAGCGCTTGATGAAGTCCATCTCGCGCTTGGCCGCCTCGTAGCGCTGGTCGCGGATGGTGATCGCCTGCAGCATGGCCTGGCCGTCATCGGTGAGCAGCCGGTCCAGGGTCGCCAGGTAGGTGCCCAGGTACTGGTGACCTACCGCCTCGATCATCTCCACCGAGATCAGGCGGTCGTACTGGCCCTCGAGTTCGCGGTAGTCGCTCTGAAGCAGGATGATGCGCCCTTCCAGTCCTTCCTCCTCGATGCGCCGTGCCGTGAAGGCGTGCTGTTCCGCGGAGATGGTGGTGGTGGTCACGCGGCAGCCGCGGGTCTTCGCCGCATGGATGGCCAGCCCGCCCCAGCCCGTACCGATCTCCAGCAGGTGGTGATGGGGCTGGACATCGAGCTTCTCGAGCATCAGGTCGAGCTTGTGGGTCGAGGCCTCCTCAAGGCTTGCCTCGGCGTGCGGGAAGACCGCGCTGGAGTACATGCGATGGTCGTGGTCGAGGAAGGTGGCGAACAGCGTATTGCCGATGTCGTAGTGGGCGGCAATGTTGCGCTTCGAACCGCGCAGGCTGTTGCGCTGCAGGCCATAGAGGGCACCGAGCAGCCAGCGGCCGAAGCGAGCCGTGCCATTCTCGATCTCGCCGTTGACCCGCTCCAGATTGGCGGCGAACAGCCGCACCAGTGCCACCGGGTCATCGGCATCCCAGTCTCCCTCCATGTAGGACTCGGCGGCCCCCACGGTGCCACCCAGGGCCAGGCGCTTCCAGGCCCGATGGTGGCGTACCACCAGGGTGGCCCGCAGCGGCCCTCCCTGGCCCAGTTGGTGGCGCTGATGGCCGTCGATCAGGGTGATGTCGCCGCCCTCCAGGCGGTCGAGTTGGGCCAGTACCCGTGGCTTGAGCCAGCGGGTCAGCCGGTCACCCTCGGGGGGCATGGGGCGGGCAGTGGCGGAGCGAAGGGTATTCACGACGAACTCTCCTCACGGGAAGGGTGGTCCTGGCCGGGATGGTCATGGACGGGAATGCGCTTGAGCCAGAGGCGCAGCGCCTGGAAGTGGATGCCGGCGAGGGTCTTCAGGCTCATCCAGGGTTGGCGGGCCAGGGTGGCCAGCAGCACGCCTCGGCTGGCCGGACGGGCCTGCAGGCTCAGGGTGGCATCGAAGTGGCGCTCGCCATCCTTCCAGTTCTCCATGTGCATCGACAGGGACTCGCCGGGGGTGTCGAAGCGCCAGCGGTAGGTCATGTCCATGGGGTTGAAGGGCGAGACGTGCATGGCCTTGTCGAACTCGGCCACATGGCCATGGCGGCCGGGAGACACGGCGCAGGCATAGCGGGTGCGCTCGCCCCAGGGCGTGTTGCTCACCTCGCCGAGCACGGCGCGCAGCTCGCCGCGGGCATCATAGGCGTAATAGAGCGACACTGGATTGAAGCCCAGCCCCAGGGTACGCAGCTGCGTCAGCACGCAGATGCGCCCATCCGGGGCATTGCCCAGCTGGCGCTCCAGTTCCTCGCGCACCGCCTGCTTGAGCGGGCGGTCGTGGGGTGTCAGGTAGTCCTCACGCCGGAAGCGTGCCAGGGCCGGGCGCCGGGCGCTGAAGCCGGGCACGCCGTCGAACAGCTCGGGCAGCTCGTCGAGATCGAGCCAGGCCATCCACATGCGGTACTCGAAGGCATGCGGACGCGGCAGGAAGCGGCGGTGGCGCAGGGTGCCACGATAGATGCGAGAGCGGGGCGAGCGGATCATGCCACCCGCTCCTCGGCGACGGCGACGTCGGGCAGGGTGATGGAGGTGTCGCGTACGTCGTCCTCATCGCAGCCCATGGCCTGGGCCACCCGCAGGGCGCTCCAGACACCGTCCTCGTGGAAGCCATTGCGCCAGTAGGCGCCGCAGTAGTGCGTGCGGTGCTCTGGCCCAGAGATCTCGCCGTGACGGGCCTGGGCCGCCTGGCCGGCCAGGGTGAACTGGGGGTGTGCATAAGTGAAGCGACCCAGCACCTTGCCGGGGTCGATGGTGGCGCTGTCGTTGAGGGTCACGCAGAAGGTGTGCGGGGCGGTAAGCCGCTGCAGGATGTTCATGTCGTAGGTCACCGAGACCCGGGCGTCGTCGCCGCGTCCATCGAGCCGGTAGTTCCAGCTTGCCCAGGCTCGACGGCGCCGGGGCAACAGGCGGGTGTCGGTGTGCAGCACCACTTCGTTGTCGGCATACGGGAGGGCACCGAGGACCTCACGTTCGGCGCCGCCCGGGTCGTCGAGCATCGCCAGCGCCTGGTCGGCGTGGCAGGCCAGTACTACCTGGTCGAAGGCCTGGATGCCGCTCGCGGTGCGGATCTCGACCCGGTCGGCATGGCGGCGGATGCCGAGTACCGGGGTGGAGAGATGGATTCGGTCGGCGTAGGGCGCGGTCAATGCCGGAATGTAACTGCGCGAGCCACCGACCAGGGTGTGCCACTGGGGGCGGTCGTTGATCGACAGCAGGCCGTGATGGCGGAAGAAGCGCACAAAGAACAGCAGCGGGAAGTCGCGCAGGTCGCGAATGCTGGCCGACCAGATCGCCGCGCCCATGGGCAGCAGGTACTGATGCTGGAAGGCGTCGCCGAAGCCATTGGCGTCCAGCCAGGCGCCCAACCTCATGGCCGGGTCGAGCTGGCCGTCATCCAGGGCCTGGCTCGCCTCGCGGTTGAAGCACAGGATGTCACGCAGCAGACGGTGGAAGCTGGGGCGAAGCAGGTTGCGCCGCTGGGCGAACAGGCTCCCCAGGGTATGGCCATTGTACTCGAAGTCGCGGGCCGTCTCGTGCACCGAGAAGCTCATCTCGGTGGGCTGGCTGGCCACGCCCAGCCGCGCCAGCAGCCGCTGGAAGTGCGGATAGGTCCAGTCGTTGAAGACAATAAAGCCCGTGTCGATCGCGTACTGTTCACCCTCGAGCTCCACGTCCACGGTGGCGGTATGCCCGCCCAGGCGGTCGGCTGCCTCGAAGAGCGTCACTTCATGGTGGCTCGACAGGTACCAGGCGGCGGCCATGCCACCGATGCCGCTGCCGATCACGGCGATACGTTGGCCGCCAGCGCGGTAAGCGCCGTGGCGCGGCGAATGGGGCGGGGTAAACGAGGCGGTCATGAACGGCTCTCCGATGGGGTGTCCTGGCGGGTCATGCGCAAACCCAGGCGATGGCGAAGACGCGGGGGCAGGATGCCCATCAGTCGCACCAGCAGCGTGAAGCGCCGCGGGAAATTGATGTCCAGGCGGCGCTTGGCGAGGCCGTCGAGGATTGCCGTGGCGGCTTCATCTACGCTCACGCGCATGGGCATGGCGAAGTCGTTGCGGTCGGTCAGCGGCGTCTTGACGAAGCCCGGGTGAATGAGACTGACGTCGATGCCTTCAGCATCCAGGTCGAGACGCAGCGACTCCAGGAAGTGGCTCAGTGCCGCCTTGGAGGCCCCGTAGGCTTCCGCCCGCGGCAGCGGCAGATAGGCCGCCGCGCTCGAGGTGGCGGCCAGCAGCGGGCGCCCGCCCTCGGCACGGGCCCGGCGCAGCAGGGGCAGGGCAGCCTCGACGCCGTAGACGGCGCCGAAGAAATTCGGGGCGAAGACCCGCTCGACGAGGTCGACATCGAAGTCGCGGGCGTCCAGGTACTCGCAGGTCCCGGCATTGAGAATCACCAGGTCCAGGCCGCCGAATGCCTCGCCCAGCCGCTCGCCGGCCCGCTGTACGGCCTGGTGGTCGCTGACGTCCAGGGGCAGCAGCAGGGCATTGTCGCGACCGGCGGCGAGTTCACCGAGCGCCGACTCGCTGCGCGCACTGAGGGCCACCCGGTGCCCATCGTCGAGCAGACGTTCGGCCAGGGCGCGGCCAATGCCGGACGTCGCCCCGGTCAGCCAGATGCGCTGCCTGTCGCTTGCTGTGGTCATGATTTCTCCCCGTTTTCGGTGGCCGTCAGCGGGCCAGTTGTCGCTTCACCAGTCGTATCGCGCCCCCCAATACCGGCAATCGTTCGTAGAGCAGGGCGCCTGCGTCGAAGTAGTCGCGGTGCTGGACGACGCGTCCGTCCGGCGCAAAGCGCAGGTGCGAACAGCCTTCGACGTCCACGACGCGACCGCCATCGAGGCGGGGGTGCACCAGGTGCATCGTCCAGGTGATGAATGCCGTGTCTTGCTGCTGCAGCGTCTCGTAGAAGGTGAATCGGCACGATGTCACGTTGTCGTACAGGGTGCGGAAATAGCCCTCCAGCGCCTCGCGGCCCTTGATACGGTGCAGCGGATCGACAAATTCGATGTCGTCAGTATATATCTTGTGCAGCTTTTTTGTACAGGTTTTGTCTAGCTTATTGAAGAAGGCGCAAAAAGCCTCCAGGTCGGGTAACTGGCGCATGGCAAGAGCTCCGATATCAGTTGCCGATCAGTCCCTGTTGAGGGCCTTGAAGGCCTCCAGAGCGCGGGCCCGAGCGGCACGGTGGTCGACGATGGGGGCGGGATAGTCCACGTCCCCCAACAGATCCTGCGGGGGGGCATGGCGCGACTTGGCGGGCAGCTTGGCCAGTTCCGGCAGCCACTCGGCCAGGAAACGGCCGTCAGGGTCGAAGCGCGTCGATTGGGTCGTGGGGTTGAAGATGCGGAAGTAGGGTGAGGCATCGGTGCCGGTGGAGGCGGCCCACTGCCAACCCCCGTTGTTGGCGCAGAACTCGCCGTCCACCAGGTGGCGAAGGAAGAAGGCCTCGCCGCGGCGCCAGTCGATCAGCAGGTGCTTGCTCAGGAACATGGCGGTGACCATGCGCAGCCGGTTGTGCATCCAGCCGGTGGCGGCGAGTTGGCGCATGGCGGCATCGACGATGGGGTAGCCGGTGCGCCCTTCGCACCAGGCGGCGAACCCGGCTTCGTCATTGCGCCAGTCAAGCGCTTCGGTGTGCCGTTGGAAGGCACGATGACGACAGACCCGTGGGAAGCCGACGGCGACGTGACGATAGAATTCACGCCACACCAGTTCGTTGACCCAGGCCGTGAGCCCGGCGTCGCCCTCCGCCAGGGCGCCGTCGTTCTCGGCGATCACCGCCTGCAGGCACTGGCGGTGGGAGATCATGCCCAGCGCCAGGTAGGGCGAGAGTTCGCTGGTGCCGCGGACCGCCGGGAAGTCGCGCTGCTCAGCATAGTGGCGGCCCCGAAAACGCAGGAAGCGCTCCAGGTGGTCGGCGGCAGGCCCTTCGCCGGCCGGCCACTGGCGGCGGTCGATGGGTGTATCGTCAACATCGGGAAGCTCGGGCAGCGGGTCGGGGACGGTGTCGAGCCGTGCCTGAGGCGGCGGGGTGTCGCGCAGGGCGATCCGTTCCGGCGTCAGCTGGCGGTGCCAGGCCCTGGCGAAGGGCGTGAAGACGCCATAGTAGTCGCCCTTGCCGGTGAGCAACTCGCCGGGCGCGAAGGCCACGGCGTCATGATGGCCGGTGGCGGCGAGGCCCGCCTCGTCGAAGGCATCGATCACCGCGCCATCCCGCGCCAGCTCGTCCACCGGGTATTCGCGGTTGAAGTGCAGGGCGGTCGCGGCGGTCTCCCGGGCAATGGCCAGCAGGGTCGCCGGGGCCTCGCTGAAGTCGTCGATATCGCGGTGTAGCAGCGGGATTCCCAGGCCGTCCAGGCTGTCACCCAGGGCGGCCACTCCCCGGCCCCAGAAGTCGAGCTTGTTGGCGCCGTGGCCGTGGCGCTGCCAGTGGGGGAGGCTGCGCAGGAAGACGGCGATCACGGGGCCCTGGCGGGCGGCCGCGCTCAGGGCGGTGTTGTCGTGGATGCGCAGGTCGCTGCGAAACCAGACGATCACGGGACGAGTCATGGATGGCTCCGGTTCAGCGGACGGGAAGGCGGGCCTGGAGGTTTTCCATGGCCTCGCCCAGGTCATCGCCCAGCAGCTCCACGCGAGTACCCTCCAGGTCGGCCTCGCGAATGCGTGCCATGGGGCCGCAGGCCATCAGCGGCACCTCGAGCTGCTCGGCCAGGCGTGGCAGCTGGCGCCGAACCAGCTCGGCCTTTTCCGCCTTGCCGCTGGCCAGCAGCATAGCCCTCGCCTGGAAGCGCTCCACCGCCAAGGGCAGTTCACTGCAGGGCAGCGGGGCGTCGAAGAGGTGCACCCGGTAGCCGCAGTCGCTGGCCGCCAGCGCCGTCAGCAACACCCACAGCGGGGCGGGGTCATCGGGCAGGGGCATGACCAGGAGCGTCGGGCCTCTGGCCAACGGGTTGGCATGCAGTAGCCGGGTGCCGATGCGGGTCCGCAGAAAGGTTTCGAGGGTTCGGCGCTGCAGTACGTCGCCGAGTTGCTCCCCCCAGCTCTCCTCGAGTTGACGGACGACCGGTTGCCAGAGTTCGGCCAGGCAGGTGGGTACCGGATAGAGTGCCAGCGACTGGTTGAACAACTCTTCCAGGCGGCTCAGGTCCAGGGCCTGTACGGCGCTGATCAACAGGCGGCGCTGGCCCGGCCAGTCGCCGGCCGCCGGTGTCGGGGTTTCCGCGGTCTCCGGCTGATCGAGCAATTCCCGGACCTGGCTGACCGGTACGCCACGATTCAGCCACTGCAGGATGCGCTCGACACGCTCGATGTCCTCGCGGGCATAGAGACGGTGTCCCTTGGGGGTGCGCTGCGGCTTGATCAGACCGTAGCGTCGCTCCCAGGCGCGCAGGGTGACGGAGTTCACCCCAGTCAGCCGGGAGACTTCGCGGATCGGGTAGAGCGGCGTATCGGCCGGGCGGGTTGCCTGGTCATTCATGAGCGTGCCGACTCCCTTGCCTGCTCGGCGAAGTGGTCGAAGAGCGCTCGCCAGTTCGGATCGCTGGAGCCGTGGGCGAGCACAGGATCAGGGCGTAGGACATGGAAGTCTCCAGTCGCGAAGGGTCAGGGGGTGTCGGCCGCCAGGGCCTCGCCGAGGTGGTGGCCGGAGAGCCAGGCATCCTCGACCCGCGGCCCGCGCCAGCCGTCGCCACATAGCGCCAGGCCCGTGGACGAGCGCCGATAGTCGAGGTTGACGGCCTCGCCCGCGGCGAAGACGTTCGGCTGGGCGTAACGCCAGAGGTGGGCGCCCAGGTCGCTGGGTTCGGGCAGGGTGACACCCTTCGGGAGACACTCGTGGAAGGCCTCGAGCAGTTGCCGGGCCACGGCCTCGGCATCGAGCGCCAGGTTGGCTTCGCTCCACTCCAGCCTTGCCAGCAGGCTGAGGCTCTCGCCCTGTTCATGGCGTCCGGGCTTGTGGTCGTTGCGGGTGACGAAGCGCAGCGGATCGGCGGCCGGCGCCCGGTCCTGGCCGGGATCCAGGCGCACCGCCTGCCAGTCGTCATCGACGCCCGGCAGGGATGGCAAGGGGGCATCAAAGCATGCCCAGGCGGTCCAGCAGGGGCGCTGGATCACGGCCTCGCAGGCCTCCGTGAGGGCCGGCTCGTGGTCAACCAGCAGCGCCGCGGCCTGCGGCGTGGGTATGGCGATCACGACTCGCGCGAAGGGACCATGCTGCTGCTGATGCTGGTCCAGTAGCCACCACCCGTCGTCTCGGGAAGCGAGGCGCTCGATGCGCGTAGCGGTGACGATGTCGAGTCCCTCGGCCAGTCGGCGGGGGACGGCACTCATGCTCGGGGTGCCGATGAAGCGTTCGACATCGTCACGGTGACGCTGCCAACCTTTCTCGTCCACCTGCCAGAGGGTATCGGGCCAGGTGGCGACATGGCCCGCATCCTGCCAGTCTCTCACCCGGCGACGGAAGGCCGAGTCGCGCACGCTGAAGAATTGGGCACCATGATCGACGACGGCGGCCGGTAGCCGGCGGCTGGACATTCGCCCGCCAGGGGCTCGGCCCTTGTCGAACAGGCGCACAGGCTGGTCGGCGGAGTGCAGGGCCTGGCCGCAGGCGAGGCCGGCAATACCCGCGCCGATGATGGCGGTGGAATCGTGAGGCTGGGGCATGGTCATCTCGTGCAGTCAACGGCGTTGATGGCTAGACTAGCAGAAGTGTACAACGGCTGTATAACTCACGGTGGCTTGGGAGGGATTCTGGATGCGAGTGCTGATCACGGGCGGCAGCGGTTTTGTCGGGCAACGGCTCTGCCGGCGACTGAAGGAGGCTGGGCATCGCCTACTGGTGGTGTCGCGGGAACCGGAGCAGGTGCGCGATCGCCTGCCTGAAGGCAGCGACATCCGCCGTTCGGTGCTCGATTTCGTCGATACGCCGCCGGATGCCATCGTCAATCTGGCCGGCGAGCCGATTGCCGCGAAACGCTGGAGTGACGACCAGAAGAAGCGTCTGATCGACTCCCGAGTCAATATCACCCGGGATCTGGTCACGCTCTGCGAACAGCTCGAGTCCAGTCAGGGTCGCACGCCTCAGGTGATGGTCTCGGCGTCGGCCATGGGTTACTACGGTGACCAGGGCGATGGCGAGGTTACCGAAGAGACACCGCCCCATGACGAATTCGCGCACCGCCTCTGCAAGCGTTGGGAGGAAACCGCCCGGAAGGTCGAGGACTTCGGCGTTCGCGTGGCTGTGCTGCGCATTGGCCTGGTGCTGGATATTGGCGGCGGCAGCCTGCAGAAGATGCTGCCGCCCTTCAAGATGGGGCTGGGCGGTCGCTTTGGCGACGGCAAGCAGTTCATGCCCTGGGTCCACCGTGAGGATCTGGTCGGGGCCATCATCTTTCTGCTGGAGCGCGAGGACCTGGAGGGCCCCTTCAACGGCAGTGCGCCCCATCCCGTCACCAATGCCGAGTTCACCCGCATCCTGGCGAAGCAGCTGGGGCGCCCCGCCCTGATACCGGTACCGGCCATTGCCCTGGAGACCGCGTTCGGGGAGATGTCGCGGCTGCTGCTCACCGGCGCCGACATGCGCCCGGCCCGGCTGCTCGAGGCCGGCTTTGAGTTCAAGTTCCAGACCCTGGAAGCCGCCCTGGCCGATATCCTGGGGTGATGCTTCCCGAAACACGCTGAGGGGCGCCGGGGACAGGCCGAAGAGGAGGTCCTATGCCAGGGGTGAGAAGCACTGCTTCGAACGGGCTGGCCAAGGATGGCCAGCACCGGTCCTGCAAGCGGAGCGGGACGCGAGAGCGAAGCTGGGCATCGGTAGCGCCCAGGGAGGGGTTCACAGCGCCTCCGGAAGGCCGGCCCCGCTCGCAGTCCTGTCCCCGGATCAGCCCCGACTCGTCTGATTCACCGCGCTTCCTCACCCACGGTGACGATCACCCGGACCGCGTCCAGGCGCAGCCGGGTGCCCTCAATGGCCTCGTCCAGGGCGGCGCGCTCGGTGCGTAACGCCTCGAGCTCGTCGGCACGCACCGCCGGGTTGAGACGCGAGAGCGCCTCCAGGCGGCTGAGCTCGGCATCGAGCTCGGCCCGCATACGCCCCTGAGCAGCCTCGACGATGCTCGGCAGTTCCCGCTCGGCCTCCGCCTCGCCGCCGTCGAGCAGCTCGCGCAGCCGGTCGTGGCGGCTCTTGATCAGGTCCCGGGCCACTGCCTTCTTGACCTTCTGCACGGCCTTGGAGAGGCCAGTGAAGGAGATCTTGTCAGTCAGATTGGTGCCGGATTCGTCGAGCAGCACCCGCACCGCGGTGGGCGGCAGAAAGCGGTTGAGGTGCAGACGCTTCGGTGCGGGACAGTGGGTACGGAAGACCAGCTCGACCATCAGCCTGCCGGCGGGAATCGCCGGATGCCTGAGCAGGGCCAGCGCCGTATTGCCCATGGGCCCGTCGAGAATACGCCCCATCATCTCGCGTAGCAGCGGGTGCTCCCAGGAGAGGCGCTGGACATCGTCCCGCGCGAGGGCCCGGGCGCGGGAGAAGGTGGCCGAGAAGCCCTCCTCCCCTTTCACCAGGCCTGGCAGGCCGTCGAGCATCTGTGGGCTCGGCTGCAGATGCAGGATGTCGCCGCCCAGTTCCTGGCTGTCGACGCCGAAGATGTCCAGCGCCTGGTCCAGGTAGCGGGTCAGGGCCTTGTCGGCATCGAGCTCGCGGATCGCCTCGATGACTGCATCGGCGCGCTCGTGTCGGCAGGCGTTGAGCTCCAGCAGGCGGTTGCGCCCGGCATCGCGCTCGGCCAGGCGCGCCTCGAACAGCGACCGGGTCTCCGCGATCACCTCCTCGAGGGCCTCGTCGTCGAGCAGGCTGTCGGCGAGGGTGTCGCCGAAGGCGGCATGGATTTCGCTGCCCAGGCCATGGGGCGCGCTGAAGGCGTCCATGCCCTGGTGATACCAGCGCAGCAGCTTCTCCCCGGGGCTGTCGGCGAACACCGGCACATGCAGCTCGATGGCGTGGCGCTGGCCGATGCGGTCGAGCCGGCCGATGCGCTGCTCCAGCTGGTCGGGGTGCAGCGGAAGATCGAACATCACCAGATGGCGGCAGAACTGGAAGTTGCGTCCTTCCGAGCCGATCTCCGAGCAGACCAGCACCTGACAGCCCTCTTCCGGGTCGGCGAAGGCCGCCGCGGCACGGTCGCGCTCCATCAGCGTGAGGCCCTCATGGAACACCGGCGCCTGGTAGCCGCCGAGTACCCGTAGCCCCTCGGCAAGTCCCAAGGCGGTCTCGCGGTGGTGGGCGATCACCAGCACCTTGTCGTCGGCGAACCCCGTCTCGGTGTCGTCGGCGAGACGCTCCAGCAGCCAGGTCACGCGCGAGTCGAACTGCCACCAGGGTTCGGTGTTGAGCGGGTCGTGGGTCAGCGCCCGGTACATGGCATCCGGATAGATCAGCACTTCGGGATGGTCGAGGCCGGTCTCGATCAGCAACTCGTCCAGGTAGTCCTCGTCACGGGCCAGGCGGCGCAGCACTCGGCGGTAGGAGGAGGGCGCCTCGAGCGCCGTAAGGTGCAGGCGACGCTCCGGAAAGCCCCCCACATGGCGGCGACTGTTGCGAAACATCACCCGGCCGGTGCCGTGGCGGTCCAGCAGCTGGTCGCGCAGCTGATCGCGGGCGGCGGCGTGCTGGTCATCGCCTCGCTCGGGGTCGGCGAGTGTATCGAGCAGGGCCAGACTGTCGGGCTCGACGATCACCGCGGCAACCCGATGGCGATCGGTGTCTTCTCCTGGCAGGCGCTCCAGGGCGTCGATCGCCTCGGCGACCTCCACGTAGTGTTGCTCTTCCTCTCGGAAGGCCTCGAGGCTGTGGTAGCGGTCGGGGTCGAGCAGGCGCAGCCGCGCAAAGTGGCTGGTGAGGCCCATCTGCTCCGGGGTGGCGGTGAGCAGCAGGATGCCGGGCACCTGGGCAGCCAGGCGTCCTACACAGTCGTAGCCGGGGCCGCTCTGTTCCGGGCTCCAGTCGAGGTGGTGGGCCTCGTCGACGATCAGCAGGTCCCAGTCGCAGGCCAGCGCCTGCTGTTGGCGGTGGGGGTTGGCGAATAGCCAGTCCTGGCTGGCCAGCACCAACTGACCGGTGTCGAAGGGGTTGGCATCGCCGTGGGCCTGGCTCTGCTGCTCGTCGAGCAGGGTGACCTCCAGGGCGAAACGGCGCAACAGCTCCACCAGCCACTGGTGGGTCAGGCTCGCCGGCACCAGGATCAGCGCTCGCTCGGCGCGGCCGGTGAGCAGCAGGCGGTGCAGGATCAATCCTGCCTCGATGGTCTTGCCCAGCCCTACCTCATCGGCCAGCAGCACCCGCGGCGCGTGGCGGCGGGCCACCTCGTCGGCGATGTAGAGCTGGTGGGGTATCAGATCGATGCGCGGCCCGGCCAGGCCGAGCGCCGGGTTCTGCTGGATGCGGTGGAAGTGGTGCAGGGTGCGAAAGCGTAGATCGAACCAGTCGTTGCGGTCGACCTGGCCGGTAAGCAGGCGGTCGCGGGCCTGGTCGAACTGCATGGTGTCGGCGAGCCGCGCCTCGGGCAGCTCGCACAGCTCGCCGGCGTCGTCCTCGCCGATATAGACGATCAGGCCGCCGACCTCCTTGCTGTCATCGACGGTCATCTGCCAGCCCTCGGCGGACTGGATGCGGTCGCCGCTGCCGAAGGCCACCCGGGTCAGGGGGGCGTTGCGGCTGCTGTAGGTGCGGGTTTCCTGGCTGGCGCCGAAGAGCACGGTAACGCTGCGGGCATCGCTATTGAGAATGGTGCCCAGGCCGAGTTCGGCCTCGCCGTCGCTGATCCAGCGCTGGCCGGGAGAGAAATCGCTCATGGTGCCTCGGGGATGCTTGAGATCGTTTCGTCGGTGCCGCTGACCACGCTGAGCCCGGCAGCAGCAGGGCGCGGTATCTTACAGCAAAGCCCGGCGCGGCTTAAGCACTCGTGCCGATCAGCGCTCTTCCAGCCAGGTAGACAGCTGGGCGCGGGTGAGTTCCCCCACATGTTGATCCAGGGCGCGCCCCTCGCCGTCGAACAGCAGGGTGGTGGGCAGGCCCGGGGACTCGGCCAGCACCATCAGCCGCTGGCGCGGGTCGAGCAGGGCATGGTCAAAATCGAGGCCCTGTTCGTCGAGATAGCGCACCACCTGCAGCAACTCCTCGCCCTGGTTGACGATCACCACGGTAACCCCCTCGCGGGCGTCGGCCTCGGCCAGCAGCGGCATTTCGCGAAGACAGGGCGGGCACCAGGTGGCCCAGAGATTGACCACCACTCGCTCGTCGGACAGCGAGTCCAGGTTCACCTCCTCGCCCTCGAGGTTCTCCAGGGCGAGGTCGGGCAACTCGCGTAGTGCCATGCCGCCGCCGAGCGGCGCCAGGGTGACCAGTGTCAGCCAGAGCAGCGAGGCACCCAGTGCCAGGCCCATGCCGCCCAGCATTGCCCCCAGCCGATCGCGCAGCGACCAGGCGGTCCAGCCCAAGGCGGCCAGCAGGCCCCAGAGGCCGTGATAGCCAGGCTGCCAGAGCTTGAGGATGTCCAGCGGCGCTTCGGCATAGGCACCCAGGTTCATCAGTCCATGGCCCACGCGAGCACCGATCAGCCAGGCCAGCAGCAGGCCGTTGAACCAGCGAGCATGGCGGCCCCGCGGCAGGCCCAGCAGGAAAGCGCTGGCAGCCAGCAGGAAGAGGGCGGCGAAAAAGGCGTAGAGGCGGGGTAGCGCGATAAGGACAGGCCCCAGGGCGATGGCATCCATGTCGTGGCGGTGACTCCCGAGAGGTCGGCGGCTAGCGCGGCAGCGGTGACACTGGGCGGATTCGTTTCACCAAGCCTACTGCCGGCGGGCAGGGCTGTCACTCACCCCTCTTCGGTAGCCTGTATGGCGGTATCCACCCTCGATATGTTGCCTGTTCCAGGACTGGACGATGCGACTCCCGATGAGGAGTACTTCAATCAACCACTGATCCAGGCGGCCTGACGCCTATGATCAACCGATCAGAGCTTAGATGACCTGTCAGGTGGTCCGAAGGATGGGGTCCACTTCACACCACACCATAGACCGGAAAATCTATGATTGGCAGGAAATCGCAAGCAAAACGTGTCAATACAAAGAAATTGGCGAGTATTCGCTAAGTTACTGAATTCCTAGACTACAGATGCCGATTTCAGGCCAAAATCGAGCTGGAAGTGTCGAACTCGGGTGATCAGCGCTGATGAGACGCTGCTCGAGTCCTTCCTGGCCCGCGGCTTCGTGCCCGGCATGCTGCCCGAGCCGGGCCCCGCTCCCCACGGCCTGGACGCCCTGCGCGGCTGGCTGTATGAGGACTTCGGCGAATGATGGCGGCCGGGATCCTGACCGGCGGCAAGACGCCGGCTAGGGTGGGGAGGGTTCCATCTCATGATTTACGAGGAAATCGACCCCGGGGGTGCCGGGCTCAGCGTGATGATTCTTGCATTGGAAGGGTGGATCGTTTTGCTAAGGTAATCGATTCCGCTGAAGTGAGCGAATTCATCAAGCGTTCTGACGCTTCCCAGTCCAAAGCCTGTACTGAGTATATTGTTATTGATCAAGTCTGACAGTCGCAGTTCAGACGTTGCTTTTCTTTCCAGCCACTTTATTTTTCTTTTTTCCTCGATGTCTTTCCTCCAATGGTGGGAAGAATTCTCGACCCCCTTCTGCTTGTAGAGATGCAAGAGGGGTATCTGGTCATGACGGGGATGAAAGATATCCCACCCCCTTGTGTACGCTCGCAATGCTATTCCTTGCTCTTCCCCATGGAAATAGAAGCTGGGATCATAGGGGATAACCTCCAGGAAATGACCAAGAGTAAAGATGAACCCGCCTGCGACATGATGTCCGGCTGAGTAATCACCGCCTTTTTCATGAGCAACCATGAACTTGAGTTCATGGGAATCCTGCCTGGCAAAGCCCTCTTCCCTCGCTCTCAATGAATAGATGGACTCTGAAGGCGTATATTTCTCAACAGGATTTCCGTGTTGGTCAAATTCAAAAGGAGGAGGGTATGTGCTGATGACAGGAAGGGAGCTATGATTTTTCAGGTTTATCAAATTTTCAATAAGAAAGGTGTCCCAATCTGGCTTGAATAGCGTGTGTGAGTCAATCTGTAGATAAAAGTCTTCCCCATCGTAAAGACCGCCAATCATGTTTCTTGCCCAGCAAACGCCTTTTGATTCGATAGGATTTATATACAAATAACGGATGTTATCCTGCCAGTGAAACTCTTCAAGTTGAGGCGTTATATTATCAAAAGCCTGGTCGAAAACGCCTACGTGAATATCAATTTTACCACTCGATCTTTCGAACAGACTTCTCAATGTGAGCATAAGGTTTTGATCACAGAAGGCAGCAATGCTCACGAATATTGACTTTCTGTTTTCCAAGTCCATGATGCAGCCTCTTGTAGTGTTTGAAGTTAAAAAGATCTTGTCTTGCTGCCTCAGGATTGTTGGAAACGCGATTGGGCTAGTGGCATGTCCCATAGCCGTATCACTTAACCTCATAATAGGAGGTAAAGACGGCATGATTCGAGCGGGTTTCGGGCAGCACATAGACGACGCCATTGGAGTGTTTGAAGGCGGGGCTTACCAGGGTGGTATAGAAGGTTTTCGGCACATTGATGCAGCCATAGGAAATCCGCTTGTCCTGTACATGGGGTGACGCCAGTCGCTCCTCCCGGCGCTCACTGGGGGTGCCGGCGACAACCGGATGGAGGGAAAGGGCGTCTTCATAATCTAACCAGAGTATCTCGCCGCCCTTGAGGTTGCGCCCTAGTGAGGACACGAAGCGGCCCGCGGGCGTCGTGCGCTCGTCCGGCGGAATACTCGCCAGGGCTCGCTCGCCAATGCCCGGAACGGAATCGTCACCCACCGCCATGCCCAGCAAGGCGGAGGCCTCCCCGCGGAGTTCACCCTGCACATCGAACATGAAAACCCTCGCCTCCTGCTTGTCGATAATCATGAAGGGCATGCCAAGATTGTCCCCCGAGTCGATGATCCAGTTAATGGTTCCCCTCACCTGCTCCGATGTGTGATCGATGGTGAATCGTGGTGTTGAATCCAACTGGTCGTAGGAATTTGCCTGTGCAACTTGCGGTACGACAAAGGCAAGCATCAACCACCACAGACGGAGTGTTTTCCTGGTAATCAAGGGCATGGCTCCAAAGGAGATTATCCTGCGTTTACATCATGCAGAACTGCTACCAGCACTATGATAGCGTTGGTAGCAGCTTGCCCCACTCATGTCTCAAGATCAGAAGCGGTCCTGCTTGGGCTCATAAACTGGCGCCACATAGGCATCGCGCGACGTCACGCGATCGCTTTCCGGCTGCGGCCCTACCCGCTCCAGCTGCGATGTCGGAATAGCGATGGCGGCTGTCGCGAAGGTCAGCTCCAGCCCTTCGTTATTGTTCTCGGGCGAGCCGCCATTTTCATCCACCGAGGGGATGTCGGGCCTGAGAGCCTCCTCTGGCAAGGTAGGTTCTTCAGGAGTAGCGACGTCGGGCTCGACAGGCGTTGGCTCGGGCGTTGGCTCAGGGGTCGGCTCGGGCGTTGGCTCAGGCGTCGGCTCGGGCGTTGGCTCCGGCGTCGGCTCAGGGGTCGGCTCGGGCGTCGGCTCTGGCTCGACGGGGACAGGATTGACTACCAATTCTCCAGGGGCATAAGTGATGTCGTAGTTGGTGGCTACGAAGGTCCCGCCATCGGCATCGCTGGCTTCGATCGCATAAGGACTGCCATCAACAGTGGCGGTGGCGACTGTGCCATCGCTGTTTAGGGCGACGCTGTCGACGCTCTCACCATTGACGAGACCGTCGGACGTGAAGGCCGTTGGCGAGAGTGTCAGGGTTTCACCGAACATCTTGCTGTCATCATTGGCGGTGATCAACAGGGGTGCCGGGGTAACCATCAAGGCGCCGTCGACATACGCAATGATGTAGTTGTCAGGATCGAAGGTGCCGCCCGTTGCATCGGTTGGAGTAATTGCGTAGGGGCTGCCATCCACGTTGGCAGTGGCGACCGTGCCGGCGCTGGTCAGGGTGACATCGGTCACTGTCTCGGCATTCACCAGTCCGTCAGAGGTAAACGCATCGCGGGACAGCGGGAAGGTTTCTCCATAGACCTTGGTGCCGTCATTGGCCGTGATGGTCAGTGGTGCCGGCGTGATATCCGCCCGGGTGAAATAGGTGCCAGGCGTGGTCTCGTAGGGAGTAAAGAGTGCATACACAGGGTCGTCAAAGCTGGTCTCATAAGTGATCGGCTTTTCGACGCCCACATCCTTGGTGTCGAACAGGGCATTGCTTGTCGTGCCCAGCGCAACGGGTGGTGGCGTAGCGGTGGTGTCGGGTTCCATGCCACTGACGGTCGCGTCGCGCAGGCCGTCATACACCTTGTCCTGGCCCTGCCCGAATACCCAGGCCTTGGCATCCAGGATTCCTCCGCCGGTCAGTTTCAGATCATACGCGAGGATTTCGTCGTTAGTGGTGGCGTAACTGGCAGGGTTGAAGCGAATGCTCAGATCGCCCGTGCCTATAGTAATGCAGTTAGAAGCACAGTTGATGATTGCGGTGCCGCCGAGGGTGGCCCCCGGCCCGGTACCGTCGTTGTCGGCAATCAGCGTGACGTCGCCGGTCGTCACCGTGATTGGCGATTCGATGTTGACATCCTGACCGGCGACCGCAGTGAGGTTGCCAGTCGTGATGGTTGACGCCGCTGCCAGTGTCACGTCGTTTTTCGCGTCGAAGGTGAGGTTGCCGGTGGTGGTGGTGATGGCGGCGTTGACGTTCACATCGCGCTCAGCGTTGGCTACCAGGCTGCCATCCGTGCCGGTAATCGCCGCGTCGATGTTGATGTCGCGATCGGCGTTAAAGGTGAGGGTGGTCTGCGCCAGCCAGGTGATGGCGTCATTCACACTGATGTCGCCGTTTCCAGTGCCACTGGCGCCGCTGTTTTCCGTGGTGACGGTGATGTTGCTGCCTCCCAGGCCAGTGACCAGATCGGCAACATTGATATTGGCCTCGTTGACCCCGGCGTTTGGCGCGAAGACGTTGCCGGTCTCGGTGGCGCCCGTGGTGGCCGCACTGGAGATGGTGATATCCGCCGGATCGAGCAACCACATGCCCACGGTACCGTTGGCTGCGCGGGTATCGATCCTGATGCCCGCCACGTCCAGCCAGCCACCGGAGGTCTCGATCAGGCCGCCGTTACCGGATTGTGCGCCGCCACGCGCCGAGATCGTGCCATAGGCGCGGGTCGAATTGTCCGCCCACAGCACCGCCGTGCCGCCGTCACCCGTGGTGATGGCATCGGCGTTGATGCGGGAATCGGCGCTCATGTAGGTTGCGCTAGCGTTCTGTAAAGCGGGGTCGTTGCCCTGGTATCCGCCACCGATCAGCACGCTGCCGCCGCCGGCATCGCCGGAGGCATCAACCACCGCATCATAGAGGCCGACATGATGGGCGGTTGCCGTGACACTACCCCCGGTTTCACCGGCATCGGCGCCGGACACATCCAGGCTGCCGCCAAGGTTCAGGGTGCCGCTCTGCCCGTCACCCGTCAGCATGATGGTGCCATTGCGGTTTTCGATGCTCTGGGCGCGGATCTCTCCGCTGTTGTTGACCGTGGACTGGAACATCTCACCTGCCGATTGCGCAGTCATCAAGACCTTGCCACCATCGGCCTGGATCATTCCGCCGTTCTGCACCAGCGCATCCAGCGCACCCTCGCTGACGGCCACATTCAGCAGGCCATCACCCGCCACGTCGAGGGTGATGGCGTCACCCGCTGCCAGCGCCACGGTACCGAGATTGGCCTGAAGGGTGCCCTGGTTACTGACATTGGCGCCGAGCAGGGCGACATGGCCACCGTCGGCATTGATCGTGCCCTGGTTGACGATGCTGCCGTCCCCGGCGCCCGCGAAGTCGTAGCGACCTGCCATGAAGTCGCTGTCGCTGATTGCCAATGTCGAGGCCACCAGGCCGCCGACGTTGACCGAGGCGTTCTGACCGAAGAGCACGCCGTTCGGATTGACCAGGAAGACGCGACCGTTTGCAGTGAGCCTGCCCATGATGGCGGAGGGGTCGGATCCCAGGACGCGGTTAAGCGCGACTGCGCTGCTGTTGGGCTGGGCAAAGTTCACCGCCTCTCCTGAGGCAATATCAAACGCCTGCCAGTTGATGGCGGCATTCTGACTGCCTTGGATGATGTCCATAGACGTAGCATCGCTACCGATACTGACACTGCCGGCAGACACCTCGCCTCCCACCGGCAAGGCCCAGGCGTTGCCAGTGACCGCCAGGAGCATCGAAGCGATCAGCGGCTTCAGTGTGAAGCGGACGCCACTGGCTGAAATGCTACCGCTACTGCTGGCAACTTTCCTTCCGCCCCGCTTTGCAAATTCGGAAACCGCGACAAAGGTGCCGATTTTCTGGTTCCAGATGGATTGGTAGATTCTATTCATGATGTTTTTCCAAGTATGTTGCACGTCGGGTTAACGGGTGAGTGCCAATGTTTCGAAAAAACGATCAAAAATACTTGACCAGCTGTAACCAGAATTGACCGTCCGAATCCGGTGCTGCAGTGGCTTCTTCATTACCCAGCTTATGGGCGTAGTAGGATTTGACGGAAAAATTGTTGTAATCGACCCAGTTGACGCCCACACCGGCTCCGCTCAGGGTCCGGTCATTGTCAGCGTCTTCAATTTCATTCCAGGGATCCTTGTGGATAGTGACCGTACCGGCATCGACGAAACCGAGAAGATGCACGTTGCCTGGCACACGCTGGGAAAGGCCTGCCAGCAGGAGCCGTGCTTCCAGGGTTGCCAGGTAACCTTCATCGGCGAAGGCTTCACCCTGGGGGTAGGCGCGCACGCCATTCATTCCGCCGAGTGACATCTTCTCGGAATTATCGAGATTGCCCGAGGCGAACTGGGCGCTTACCGATCCATAGAGGGAGAAAATGTCGGTGAGTTGCTGTACTCGCATGACACTCAAGTCCACTTTTTCGTAGGAGCCATTGCTCCTCGCCGTCATGGCATCATCGTTGCGAAAGGAGGGTGTCTCGATATCGATTTCGCCGGCATGCAGGGTGACGGAAGCCGCCGTGAGGCCGCCCGCGCCCAATTCATCGCGGTGGTCACCATGGAAACCCGCTGTAACTACATTGGCGTTCTTTTTGACCGTGGGGAGAAGATCGTATCTGTCTTCGAAGGTCTTGTAGTCGTAGCCTAGCTGCGCATAGAGATTGGTCTGGCGTGAGCGGATCAACGGGTAACGACCGAAGACACTGGTAATCTGTGCATCGCCTTCGACACCCAGATCACGGAATTCCTTGCCGACTTCATACTCGAGATGGCTGTAGGACACGCCGGCCGTCGCCTTGCCAAACTGCATCTGGTAGGCGCCACGAGCGTAATCGAGGCCGTCGAAACTGCTTAGCACGCGCAGGCTGGCCACATCACCTCGTCCTGCTAGGTTGTTGATGTGAATTGTTCCGCCCAGTCGCTCCTCGCCGGTGTAGTAGTTGCCCGCGTTGTCGGCATCGATACTGCCTGTTACCCGCTGTCCTGGCGTGACATCGACGATCAGGTCAGCCGCTCCCACCGACTGGCCCGGCACCAGGGTCGACTGCACGTTGACCCCGGGGATGTCCGACAGCAGCAGAAGCCGGCTCTCGAGAGGGGCGCGATTGATCACCTCACCCGTATCGACGTCACTGAGAAGGCCAGTGGCCAGCTCGTCCGAGAGATTGCTCTGGTTGCGCAGGGTGATATCGCCGTAGCGACCTTCCACCACCGCGATCTTCACTACGCCTTCTTCGATGCTCTGGGCAGGCAGGTAGGCTTGCGCGACAAAATAGCCATTCTGGTGATAGAAGTTGGTGATCCGTGAGGCCATTGCCTGCAGGTCACTCAGGGAGAGCTGTGTTCCCGGTCGGAAGCCGGTAAGCGAGAGGAGTTCCGCCTCGGTATACAGGCTCTGTCCGCTCAGGCTCAGTGCATTGACCTCGATCCTCGCACTGCTGCTGGCATCCATTACTGGCGCCTGTGGCTGTTGCACATTAATTTCCGGTGCGGTTTTTTCCACAGTCGGCGATGGAGGGATCTGCTGAAGCTGGCCGCCGGCGCTGGGTAGAGCGCCGCCGGCAACTTGAGCGGCAACAATCCCTGGGCTTAATGCGAGTAGTGCAAAGGAGATAATTTTCTTCATCACCATATTTACCTTGGCGTTTTCTTTCTGATTTCATTGGAGTCTGTAGAAATCGCAGGCTCTTGTTTGTCAGTTCAGGTGAAAGTTGGTAAGAAACTTGTAAAGGTGCTCACTGAATTTCTCCCCGATATAGCGTCGAAGAGACGATGGTATTGATTCAGCAGGTTTTTTGTTGTTGCGATCAAGATTTCAAAATAGGCGAAAGAAGAAAGAAGGGGCGCTATGTGGGAGGTGGCAAAGTGAATTTGCCCGCCGGCTCTCAATGTATTACGTTTTCTCAGAAAAGTCGTGTTTTTTCAAAAAATGACTAATTGCTTTAAATAAGGATTTTAAGGGTGCTTTTTTTATTGTTTTCATCGAAGTTGATATGAGGGGAGTGTTTGACATAATGTGTGGTGTTTCATGTCCTTGAAACTGTTTCGCTTCACTTCCTCGGCTTCGCAATTTTGATAAGCCTCGTGAATGATATTATGGTGTGCGTATAGATCGCCGTCTGTGCGTCAACACACAGACGGCAACGATGCAGTCACTTCGCGTGTCCTTCCTCCACTGGGAGATCTTGAGGATATCCAGCGGCGACGGGACCTTGGTCGCGTTACACTAGGCCCGGCTAGCCCACTGCCAGCCTGTGATGCTGTCACTCACACCCGCGGGAGCCTGCATGGCCGTATCCACCTTCGATACCCTGCGTGCCCTGGCGATCGCCAGCCAGGCGCTGGGGTTTATCCTGATTCTTACTCTGGAGACCCTGATGGGGGATGCTGCGCGTCCTTGGCAGGGTTGGACTCTGGCGGCCATGGTAGTGGCGGCCCTGTGGGTCGCCCTGGTGCGGCTCTACCGGCGCAACAGGGCGCGCAAGGCCATGGTCAGACGCCTGGCTGACCACGATGATGATGTGGACTGAACGGGCCGCACGGTAGACACACAATACGGTGTGGCTCGGTGGCCCGCCAGGTCTGGAGTTCTGGCGCTGACGCCATCCGCTAACCGTGTATGCTGGAAAACAGCCGACGACAGGGAGCGGAGCCATGACTGACTCGATGCCCGATGATGCCCGGGAGGCATCGCCGTCACGCCTGGCGCGACTCAAGGTCCCGCTGGGGCTGGCGCTGGGGCCTCTGGCCTTCCTGTTGCTGGCGCTGGTGGAGTCACCGGCTGACATGCCGCCAGCGGCCTGGCAGGTGGTGGCCCTGACCGCCTGGATGGCGGTCTGGTGGGTGCTGGAGCCGGTACCCATCGCCGTCACCGCGCTGCTGCCGGTGGCCGTGCTGCCACTCATGGGCGTGGCACCCATCGACCAGGTGGCGGCGCCCTACGCCAATCCGCTGATTTTTCTCTTTCTCGGCGGCTTCCTGCTGGCCGAGGCGATCCAGCGCTGGAGCCTGCATCGGCGCATCGCCATGCTGGTGCTGCGCGTCTCCGGGCTGCGCCCGGATCGACTGGTGGGCGGCTTCATGTTGGCCACGGCGGGGCTGAGCATGTGGGTCAGCAATACTGCCACGGCGGCGCTGATGGTGCCTATCGGTATCTCGGTACTTGCCATGCTGGAGCGGGAAGGCGGCGAGGGCGCTAGCCATAACATGGCCTTGACCCTGCTGCTGGGGATCGCCCTGGCTGCCAACATCGGCGGTATGGGCACCCTGATCGGTACGCCGCCCAATGCCCTCTTGGCCGGCTTCATGGCTGATAACTACGACATCAAGATCGGCTTCGCCCAGTGGATGCTGGTGGCGGTGCCTCCCGCCCTGTTGCTGCTGGTGCTGGCCTGGTGGCTGCTGACCCGTTGGATCTACCCGGTGAGCCACGACGAGCTGCCCGGCGTGGCGCAGATGCTCCACGAACAGAACCAGGATCTGGGGCGCATGAGCCCTCCCGAGCAGCGAGTGGCGGCGGTCTTTGCCCTGGTTGCCCTGGCCTGGGTCACCCGGCCGCTGCTCGAGTCCTGGCTTCCGGTATCGCTCAGTGATGCCGGCATCGCCGTGATCGGGGCCTTGCTGCTGTTCGTGGTACCGGCCCGGTGGCGCCAGCGCCAGTTCCTGATGGACTGGGACAGCGCTCGGCAGCTGCCCTGGGGGGTACTGCTGCTGGTTGGTGGGGGGCTCAGTCTGGGCGCAGCAATCGAGGGGAGCGGCCTCGCCGCGGCGGTGGCGGAGGGCCTTGGGGCCTTCGGTACCTGGCCGACCTGGGGCCTGGTAGCCATGGTGGTGGTGGTGGTGATGCTGATGAGTCACGTGACCAGCAATACCGCCACCGCGGCGGCGATCCTGCCGCTGACCGCAGCACTGACTGTGAGCCTCGGTGCCAGTCCGCTGCTGCTTTCGGTGCCGGTGGCCATGGCGGCGAGCTGTGCCTTCATGCTGCCGGTGGCAACACCGCCCAATGCCGTGGTGTTCGGCAGCGGCCGGCTGAGCGTGGCCGAGATGATGCGCGCCGGGGCCCTGGTGGGGCTGGCGGCGATCCTGGTCATCACCCTGGTGGTGTTCTTGCTGGCCATGCCCGTGCTTGGCTTCGGTTGGGCGGCTTGATCCAGAACAATGCTGGATCACTGTCAGCGTCTAGTCTTAAGGTAAGAGGGGTGCCGCGGGGTACCCCGGTATGTCACTAGAAGGGTAGATATCATGTACCAGTCAATCCTCGTTCCCGTCGACGGTTCCCGTCATGCCGAGCACGCGCTCAAGGTAGCTGCCCAGCTGGCGAGGGGCACGTCCGCCACTCTGCATCTGATGACCGTGGCCGAGTTCCCGCCGGACAACCTCGGCCTGTTTACCGGCGGCACCCCCGAACCCTTCACCGAGGAGGATCGGGAGAAGCTGGCGGCCGGGATGAAGGAAGAGGCCCAGAAGGCGATCGACAAGGCGCGCGCCGCGGTCGATCTTGCTGACATCGAGGTCGAGGAGGTGGTCCGTCAGGGCCGCCCGGCGGAACTGATCGTCAAGGAGGCCGAGGCGCTCGGTGTCGATGCCATCGTCATGGGCAGCCGCGGTGTCAGTGACGTAAGCGGCATGGTGTTCGGCAGCGTCTCCCACAAGGTCAGTCACACCGCCGATTGCACCGTCATTACCGTGACCTGAGCTCACGATTTTGCAACAAAAACGGCCACTGCTCATATGAGCTGAGTGGCCATTTTTTACCAGTATTTTGGTCGATATCAGAGGCTAGATTTCCTCTAATTTGATTCCGTGCTGGACGGGCTAGGACTTGATCTGCTCATAGTCCGGCCAGGAAGTCCAGCCCTGACCCACTAGCTGGCCGATAAAGGGCTTCTCGACGTCCATGTCCTCGGGACCTGCCATGCCGTGTCTCACCGCTTGAATTTTACAATCCTGAGCGTACCAGTTTGGTAATCATTAGCCCGTTTCGGATATTGCGACTTTTGTTTATTTCGAATAGCCTGGGAAGTAACGATGGAACACGAGACGGCAGTCAGCAGTAGCGGGCTGCCTGGAGGTCATGCCATGAACACCGCTACCCAAGATACAGTGCCCCATGACGCCGAGCTCACCCGCCTGGCCAGGGCCAGTGCCACCGAGCTTAGCCAACTGCTCCGTGAACGGCCGGAGAGCGATCGTGCGCATATCAAACTTGAAGATGCGGACCTGGTGCTGCCCCGTCAGGCGCTGGTGCTGCTGCGCGACCTGCTGACCGAGATGGCCCAGGGCAATGCCGTGACCATCCTGCCTACCCATGCCGAGGTGACGACTCAGGAAGCCGCCAACATGCTCAATGTCTCGCGGCCGCATCTGGTCAAGCTTCTTGAGGAGCGGGCGATTCCGTTTAGCCGAGTGGGCACGCATCGCCGGATTCGCCTGCAGGATCTGCTGGCCTACAAGCGCCAGCAGGAGGAGGCCTCCGAGGCCGCTCTACAGGAGCTGGCCGACCAGGCTCAGGACCTGGACATGGGCTACTGATGCGCTTCGTGGTCGTCTACGACGCCTGTGTGCTCTACCCCGCGCCATTGCGGGACCTGTTGATGCGCCTGGCCACCTCGGGGCTCTATGCGGCGCGCTGGACCGAGCAGATCCACGACGAGTGGACGCGCAACCTGCTCAAGAAGCGCCCCGAACTGGCGGAAGCGCTACCGCGAACCGTCGAACTCATGAATCAAGCGGTGCCGGATGTCCTGGTCACCGGACACGAGCCGCTGATACCGGCGCTTGAGCTCCCCGATCCTGACGACCGTCATGTTCTGGCCGCGGCCATTCGCGCTGGAGCCCAGCTGATCGTCACCTTCAATCTGAAGGACTTTCCCGCCGACACCCTGGCCGGCTTCGGGATCGAGGCCGTCCATCCCGATACCTTCCTGGAACAGCAGTTCGAGCTGAACGAGGGACTGGTGCTCAGGACCGCCCATCGCCACCGCGCCAGCTTGCGCAGGCCTCCGAAAAGTGCCGAGGAGTATCTCGATACCCTGGCAGCCTGTGGCCTGATCGTCACCGCCGACAGGCTGCGGGAGTTCATCGATGTCCTGTAACGGCTAGCAGACCGACCTCACTTGGCCATCGCTTTCAGCCTTGGGCGGAAGGCGTTGACGAAGTTGTTAAGCTGTTGCGCCGGAATGGCCGGTTACACCTGGCGCCGGAGAACGTGCGTTCCGCCGTAGCCATCAGAAACGCAAAACCCCCGGCATGGCCGAGGGTATTGAGTCACTATCTGGTCACGTGAGACTCAGGCTGTATGAGAGAAAATGGGCCTAAACCTTTGAATTCTTTGGTCGGAGTAGCAGGATTCGAACCTACGACCTCTGCCTCCCGAAGGCGTGATCGCTATATTTGAGGAGAAGCTAACAGAAACAAATACCGCCATATATATCAATAAAAACAGCGTTTTAACAATACATTAGTGTTTTCTGCTTGTTGCCCGTTTTTGCCTGTTCTAACCTACCTCCGGAACCTATTTGGAACCTAGAAAACGAGGCCAAGGGTATGACGACAAAGACAGAACGGCTGACGACTAGGGTATTGGAGCGTCTCACCAAAGAGCTTCCTGAAGGGGGCGAGGTGTGGGACCCCGATCAAACTGGCTACCATGTTCGCGCCGGCAAGCGTGGCCTGTCACTGCGCGTGTCCTACTACAATCGGGCTGGCCAGCGCCGTGTGCTGACCCTTGGCCGATACGGCATCGGCAACATGACGGCCGCCCAGGCGCGCAAGGATGCCGGCGAGGTGTTGGCCATCGTGACCCAAGGCGGCGACCCACGAGCCGTACTGGAGGAGGCAAAGGCCGAAGAAAAGCGCCGGCAACAGCAGACCCTCCGTGCCTATCTGGATGGTCCCTACACCGCCTACCAGAACCGCAAGAAGGATGGAGCGGCCACTCTGCGGCGCATCCGCTATGCGTTTGCTGACTGGCTCGACAAGCCAATGGGCAGTCTGACGCGTGCCGATGTCGAGCGCTGGCAAGCCCAGCAGGAAGGGTGAATGCACCGCAAGATGACGAATCAGACGTTAAGCCCCGTGCCTTCTCCACCTTGAAGCGTGACTTCGGTGCTCTCTATACGCTGCTGGGTCATGCTGCCGAGCGCCAGGTTATCCCGACGAATCCGCTGGAGGGTATCAATCTCCAGAAGCCGGCGTTGACGGAGGAACAGCTGGCCGAGCAGGGCACCGAGCGCCGCTATTTGGAACCTGAGGAGGTGAGGGCGCTGTTCGCCGGGCTGGAGGCATACCAGGACGAGAAGCGCCAGCAGCGACGCAGCAGTCGCGCTCATGGCAAGGCCTATCTGACCGACCTCGATCGCGTCCCTTATGTCGATCACGTCGTGCCGTGGATCCTGACGATGTACTACACCGGCTTTCGCCCAGGTGACTTGTTCGGTTTGCGCTGGGAGCACGTCAATCTGCCATTCGCCACGATCCGCAAAACCATCGTATAGAGCGACAATCAAGATGAGAGTCCCGCGACAATCAAGATGAGAAAGCCGAGACCTTCGGTTGTCGACGTCGGGAGGGCGTAGCCCGAACGACGTCGACGAGGGAAGGACGGCGGGATCCCCTTCGGGAACCCCGCCGGGTGATCGCGGCCGACCCGGCATAGAGTGGTCTTCTCGCCAAAGAGGAGCACCCCGTGCCGGGACGACACGTCACCGATCACCAAGTGAGGCTTTACATGACTTTTCGCCGTAGTGATAGTCCCACCGCCGCCGCTGCCAAGGCCGCGTTCAGCACCGCCACTGCCTACCGCCTCGAGGACGACCCTCGGTTGCCATCGCAGACGGCGGCACCCCGCACCCGGCGTCGACCCGATCCACTGGCTGGGCTCTTCGACGAGGAGGTGGTGCCCCTGCTGGAGGCGGCCCCGGGACTGCGGTCGATCGCCGTGTTCGAGGAGTTGCGGCGCCGCCATCCCGAGCTCGACCACGGCATCCGCCGGACCCTGGAGCGCCGGGTGCGCGCCTGGCGGGCGGTGCATGGGCCCGAACAGGAGGTCATCTTTCGCCAGACCCATGAACCGGGGCACATGGGCCTGTCCGACTTCACTGATATGGCCGACCTGCAGGTCACGGTGGCCGAGGGGCCCCTGGACCATCGCCTGTATCACTTCCGGATGGTGTATGGCGGTTTCCAGCACGCCCATGTGGTGCTGGGCGGCGAGAGTTTCGTCGCGCTGGCGGAGGGGCTGCAGAACGCCTTGTGGGCCCTCGGCGGCGCCCCACGCGAGCACCGCACCGACAGCCTGTCGGCGGCCTTTCGCAACCTCGGGCAGGCGGCCCAGGATGACCTCACCCTGCGCTACGAGGCGCTATGCCGGGATTACGGCATGGTACCGACCCGCAACACCACCGGCGTGGCCCATGAGAACGGCAGCATCGAGAGTGCCCATGGCCACCTCAAGCGCGCCATCCACGATGCCTTGCTGCTGCGCGGCTCACGCCACTTCGATAACCTGACCGCCTACCGGGCCTTCATCGATGAACTGGTCAGCCGGCGCAACGCCCGGCATCAGCCTCGGATCGACGCCGAACGGACCACGCTGCAGCCGCTGCCCCGGCAACGTAGCCAGGACTACGAGGAGATTCGGGTGCGGGTGACGTCTTCCGGCGGCTTCACGCTGCGCAAGGTGTTCTACTCGGTGCCGTCCCGGCTGATTGGCCATCAGCTGCGGGTGCGCCTGCATGACGATCGCCTGGACGTGTTCGTCGGTGGCAGCGCGCTGATGACCCTGCCCCGCGGGCGCGCCCAGCGTGGCGGCCGACATGGCCATGTCGTCAACTACCACCACGTCATTCATGCCCTGCGGCGCAAGCCGGTGGCGTTGTTGAACCTGGTCTACCGCGACCAGCTGTTCCCGCGGGAGGCCTATCGGCGCACCTTCGACGCCTTGCTTGCCGGCGGGGAGGCCCGGCCGGCCTGCCGCTGCATGGTCGGCCTGCTGGCCTTGGCCCACGAGCGGGGCTGTGAAGCGGCCCTCGCGCAGCACCTGGAGGGGCTGCTCGAGGCCGGCGAGTTGCCGAACCTCGACGCGCTGCGAGCGCGTTTCGGTCCTTCCCCGAGCGAGCTGCCCCGCGTCGAGGTGCGACTGGTGTCGCTGGGGATCTATGACGCGCTGATGGACCGCCCGGCGATGGGAGGGGTGGCATGAACCCTTCCTCGACGACCGACGCCGCACGGCTCACCCTGATGCTCACCGACCTGCGCCTGCCCACCATCAAGGCGGTGTGGTCGCGCTTCGCCGACCAGGCCGATCAGGAGGGGTGGCCGGCAGCGAGGCTGCTGGCCACGCTCGCCGAACACGAACTTGCCGAGCGGGCCCGGCGCCGGCTCGAACGCCACTTGACCGATGCCCGGCTGCCGCCGGGCAAGACCCTCGACAACTTCGACTTCACCGCGGTGCCGATGGTCTCCCAGGCCCAGGTGAGGGCCTTGACCAGCGGCGACCGCTGGCTCGACGAAGGCGCCAACCTGATCCTGTTCGGCCCTCCCGGCGGGGGCAAGAGCCATCTGGCGGCGGCCATCGGCCTGGCCCTGGTGGAGGCGGGTTATCGAGTGCTCTACACCCGCACCACCGACCTGGTGCAGCGGCTTCAGGTGGCTCGTCGGGAGCTCACCCTCGAGGCCGCCATCGCCAAGCTCGACAAGTACCATCTGCTGATCCTCGATGACCTCGCCTACGTCGCCAAGGACCAGGCCGAGACCAGCGTCTTGTTCGAACTGATCAGCGCCCGCTACGAGCAACGCTCGCTGCTGATCACCGCCAACCAGCCGTTCGGCGAGTGGGGCAAGATCTTCCCGGATCCCGCCATGACGTTGGCCGCCGTCGACCGCCTGGTCCACCACGCCACCCTCTTCGAGCTCAACGTCGACAGCTATCGACGCCGGACCGCGATGGAGACCAAGCGCTCGCAAGGACGGCCGGCAACATGCGCGACACTCAAGACAAGCCACTCCGTGTCGCTCAGCGACACGGGCGACACGGCCACGAATGACACCGCTTGCCTACCAGGGGAGGGAGCTTAAAAAAGGAGCAGGGCCGCGACACCGATTTCTCATCCAGATTGTCGCTGGCTTCTCATACAGATTGACGCGCTACACCATCGAGAAAACTGCCCACAAGCGCCCCGAGCCGCAGACCTTCCCTCTGTCAGGTGCGGCCGTGGACGTGCTCAAGGGCTGGTGGAAGCAGCAGGGTGAACCGAAGGTCGACCTGGTGTTCCCGTCACCGGTCACTGGCAAGCGAATGGCGCCGACAGCGATGCAAAAGCCCTGGGCGGCTGTTCGCAAGTCCGGTGGTCTGCCCAATGACTTGCAGCTCTACACCTTACGGCACAACTTCGCGTCACAACTGGTCATGGCAGGCGCCGATCTATTGGCAGTGTCCAAGCTGATGGCCCACGCTGACATTCAGACGACCATCGCGCACTATGCGCACCTGGCCCCAGACCACAAGCGCGACATCGTTGAAGCATTCGCCCGAAGGGCGCCGAGGCTGAGCACTGAAACAATCGTCGCAGCAGAGGCACAAGATGTCTCCAATAGGGAGTTCCTTGAGGACGTCCATGTGGCCAAAAGCTGAGAGGAGGTGCCGTACGGCAATACACCGGGGAAGATAATCGAATAGCTTGCGCAATTTCGTGAGCCCGATGATCCAAGCTGGCTATGGCAGTACCTTCGAAACATTGCGATTCCACCCAGCCTGCCAGCTGCTTCTCCAAGGGCGTGTCAGGAGTCGCGTAATGGCTATGAGTACAAAACTTTATCGCTTAAAAGAGTGGCTGACGATTGAGGATGCCGCTTCGCATCTGTCTGCTTTGCTATCAGAGCAAGTGGCTCCCAAAGATGTATTGCAGCTCGCGTTGGAACGACACTTGAAGCTCTCTGTATTATTTCTAGCTCCGACTTACGCTAGGCGAGGTCAACTTGACAGCCTGATGAGAACAGAAGTGAAGCTTGTTCCTCCTGATGTTAAATCAGATTCAACAAGCACTCTTGATGAGCGGCTTGAGGAAAAGGCATGGAAAGTTCTTGGTTGGACGTTAGATGAAATCATGTCTTTTGATAGCGAGCTAAAGGAGGCGATAGAAACAGGGTCCTTGAGGGTTATACCGCTACGCTCGGAAATTTATAGTGATAGATATGTAGGTTGGCATAATGATTTTTTCGAGATTGAGGGGGTGTGGGATTTGCCGTTGATGGCCGGTGAACGTGCTGATGTTAAGAAGCTGTATCAAGAAATGATTGGTGGATATACTTTGGAACTTTTTCAACCAGAAGAAGCAGCTTGGGTGGAGCGAGATAGCGTCATCTGTACGTTGTATGAAGATCCTACTGCCAAGATCAATGAACCAAAGCACGCAATATGCGAAGTAAGTTCGGGTTATTTTATGTTAGACCATTATGCGAAAGGCGCTGATAACTTGATCGAAAGCAAGTGCTTGCCTAAAGAAAGCAAGATAGTCGTTCGACGTCAGAATCTTGATCGCTTCATTGAAAGCTTGGAAGAGTTGGGCCCGACAAAGGATTTCGAAGGCGAGGAAAAACGCTTATTGGAAGTCTTTGGCATGTTGGTGGAGTTGTATGCCAGCGAACATGGCCATGGTTACTGGCATGGAGGTCGTCCAAACATGTCGCGCATCGTTCAAGACATGCTCGATTCGATGCCCGATGATGTAACGAACATGGGCAACCGAAAGCTGCAGGATGTCGTGAGCCATGCACTCAAGGCGTGGGAAGCCAAGAAGCGCCGATAATTGCAATGTGCATTTCGCACCTGCAACCCACCTGACTGGGGATCAGCCACCCTGCAAGCGTCAACCCACAAGAGCCACGTGGAGGCGCTGCAATGACCACCAAGCAAACCGATCCCAGCAACATTCTGGCCAGTGCATTGGCCCGCTACCGCGACGGCTTCGATCCCGCACTGATCGAGCTGCCTGAAGCGGCCGTCTTCCCCCATCTCATCCCCGCGCAGCCGCCCACGGCGCGCAAGGCGCGCACGACCGGCAGCTTGCTCGGTCGTCCGGCACCGCGATTCGTTAAGCGTGGCCGGTCCGTGCGCTATCGCCTGAAAGACGTACTCGAGTGGCTGGAGGCGGCGGAAAGTGTTGCCTCGACCGCTGAAGCAGGGAGGGCATCCTCATGAACTCTATTACTGAACAAGATCGGCTCCCGGTTCACAACCCGCATCGTGTCATCCAGCAAGCGGCCGCGGAGATCTTCCTGCGCCGCCAGGGTGGCCAGTTCGTCGTGAATTGCCGTCACTGCCGCTGTGTCACGATTCCGACGCACTTCTTCCAGGCCGCGTATTGGTGCCGGTACAACCGTATCAGGCGGGTCCTGGAATTGCTTTCCCTTGTCGGCTGCTCCAGGGCTGACCAGAAGGCGATTGCTGCGCGTTGCGCACGGCTGCTGGGGTCTTGGCGGGCCGCGGCTCGCAGCGCCATTCGCGAGGCGAAGGAGGGCCGGGCATGAAGAAGCTAGGAAACATGGGGCGAGTGGCCAGCATGGGCGATTTCACCACCACCGCAAACGAGATGTCCCAGATGTCCCGACTGTCCCGGCCCAGCAAGGACAAGGTTCACAGCCGGGACACCACCGGGCCACAGGCACCTGCGCTCTGTCCCGCACAGGACGAAGCCTTCACCGTAAGCGACAACGTGATGGGGTATGAGGAGGACCCTAACCAGAAAGCCGACGGCGCATCGGAGCGGGTCAGGGAACCCCGGCGTCCGACCTTCACCACTTATATGACCCGCACCCGGTATGGGCTGCCGGGGCTGTACTACCACGGCCAGCGCCAGCCCAGGAGTGGCCATGACCCCGAGCCGTATGATGTGTGGGTATGCAGCCCCATCGAGTGCTTGGCCGCGACCCACGATGAACGTGGCGAAAATCATGGCCTGCTGCTGCGCTTCAAGCCGCTCTACGGCCCCTGGCGCCAGTGGGCCATGCCGCTGAGGTTACTCAAGGGTAGCGGCGAGGAACTGCGCGGCGAACTGCTGGACATGGGGGTTCGGATCAACCCCGACGCCCAGAAGCTGCTTAACAAGTGGTTGGCCCGGTCTACCCCCGAGAACAGTGTGATCGCGGCAAGCCGTGTCGGCTGGCACACCTTGGAGGAAGGGCGTGCTTTCGTGATGCCCAGGCGGACCATTGCGCCAGCTACCCTGGCGAGCGACATCACCTTCCAGTCCGAATTCGCCACCCAGGACGATTTCGCGACTGCCAGCACCCTGGATTGCTGGCGCGACAAGATCGGTGTCTTGTGTCGCGGCAACCCG
Organism: Halomonas lysinitropha; assembly: GCF_902500215.1. Taxonomy (GTDB): domain Bacteria; phylum Pseudomonadota; class Gammaproteobacteria; order Pseudomonadales; family Halomonadaceae; genus Halomonas; species Halomonas lysinitropha. The sequence continues at coordinate 59,712 of NZ_CABVOU010000021.1, read as the reverse complement.
ATTCTGGTACTGGCCGTTTCCACGGCCTTGGCTGGGCCGTTACTGGAGCTGGTCCATCGCCATTCTGCCGGCATCCATCTGGTGGGGGACTCGTCCAATGGCAAGACCACGGCGCTGAAGGTGGCGGCGAGCGTCTGGGGCGGTCCCGACTTCATGCGTACCTGGCGAGCGACCGGCAATGGGTTGGAAGGTATCGCCGCGGCGCTGAGTGATACCGCCCTGGTGCTGGACGAGATAGGCGAAGCCGATGGCGGGGAGATCGGCGCGACCATCTACGCATTGTTCAATGGCACCGGCAAGACACGCGCCAGCCGCAGCGGTACCGTCCGGCGCCCACACCGCTGGCGTATCGCCCTTTTGAGTAGCGGCGAGCACACCCTGGCTGCCCACATGAGCGAGGCAGGGAAACGCCCCAAGGCTGGACAGAGCATTCGCCTGCTGGATGTCCCGGCCAAGCGCCAGCACGGGGCCTTCGACAATCTGCATCACCTGGCGGATGGCCGCGCCTTCGCGGACCATCTCCAGAGCCAGGTGGACTACCACTACGGCCATGTTGGGCCCGCCTTCATCGAGCAACTGGTACACGATGACATCGACTTGGCCGGCGAGGTGGACCGTTTCGCTCGAGATCCTGATTTCACCGCCACGACCCGATTGCAAGGTCGTGCCGCCAAGACGCTAGCACTGATCGCCCTGGCCGGCGAGCAGGCCACGCGGTATGGGCTGACCGGCTGGAAGGAGGGTGAGGCGCTGGCGGCAGCCATCCAGGCTTTCACCGCCTGGAAGGCCGGGCAGGGAAGCGTGCAGACCGAGCACGAGCAAATTCTGGACAAGGTGCGCAGTTTCATCGAGCGACACGGAGACGCCCGGTTCAGCAGCTTGAAAAGCAACTCAGTACCGGTACGTGATCGCGCTGGCTGGTGGCGCGATGAAGACAAGGGGCGGGTCTATCTGTTCAATAACACCGCCATGCGCGAAGCGCTGGATGGTTTCGACCTGCGCCGCGGGCTGGACGCCCTGGAGACTGCCGGCTGGATTGCCGAGCGAGAAGAGGGTGTTCGGTCGGTGCGCATGCGGATTGATGGCAGGCGCGCCCGCGTGTATGCGATCCGCCCAATTGATGACGTGGAGGCATCTGAGTGAGTCATCTTGTTTTGATGACCTGCTTAGTGGCTTTTCTGCGGCAAGCGGGACAGGGGTTACGGCCCCTGGTCCCGCTCATGTCCCGCCTGACCCCCCGTGACTGAGCCATCGGGACATAGGGGACAGGCGGGACACCAGCATCAGAGGCGGGGCGATTCAGAATCCAACACGTCCAGGGCTGCCGCCTATGAGGTGGAGCCGCTGGAGCGGGTGTTCGACAACGTTCAGCAGCTTGATTGGCGGGGCTGTGGGGCGACTAGAGCGCCGAATCACGACAGCGATGAGAGCAGTTGCAGTTGATCCGTCGGCTCATGTTGCCTTGATCAAACGAACCATTTTCCCGTTTCCATCCAGCCCTTGATCCGCTCCGGCAGCTGTTTGAGGTCCGCGCCCTCCGTGACCTTGACCTGCATGCTTTGCGCCCGCTTGAGGTTAGTGTCGCGGTGCTCCTTGCTACCGAAGGTGCCGGAGGTCAGCAGAACACGGGTGCCGTAGAGGCCGGCCGACTGCTCCGTCAGGCTGTTGAGCTTGTGGAGCACCTGCTGGTCGCGCTCTTCGACCTTCATCCTTGCGGTCTTGCACTCGAAGATCAGCATGCGATTACGGTGTACCACCAGGCAGTCAAACTCGTTGCGCACATCGCTCTTGCGGCCGGTTTCGTCGAGGATCTGTGCGCTGCAGTGCACGTCCTCGAGGCCGGCATCTCGCGCGCAGTGCCAGGCATACTCCTCAAGCCAGCCCCCGCTGAGATAGAGGGCACCATCCAGGAATGGAAAACGCAGCTCCCGGGGAGCCGATGGTGACCACTCCAGCACGCCGACCTCATTCATCAGCGTCAGCGCCTTCTTCCAGTCCCCACCCGGCGGATGAGAAAGGCTTTGCTGCCAGCCCTGGTCATTGAGTCGTGGGCCCGTCTGACGGTCGCCCTCAAGGATGACCGCCGGCTTGTCACCTTGTGATACCTGGATCAAGTAGTTGAGCTGGCCGGTCAGGCCATCGAGCTCGGCTGCATGGCGGGCAAGGTGCTTGGTCAGGGCCTTGCGGGAACGCGCCTGTTCCTGCCATGCAGCTTCATCCGAGGCGCTCCGCAGGAGGCGCTTGCCATTGGCGTGCAGGTAGAGATTGGCATCCAGCACCGACTCGATTGCCTCGCTGCGAAAGCTGTCCGGCTGCAGTTCGGCACCCATATGATAGATGCAGCCGGTATCCGAGTTCGTGTAGATCATCTCGGCGTCACAACAGCGCATCGCCTCCTGGAAGAGCAGCGCCATCAGCTTGGTGCCCCCGGTCAGGTCATAGGTGATCGCCAGCCCAGGATCGGCGGACTTGCTGGCCTCCAATTCATCAGCCAGGGCAAAGGCGTACTGACTGATGGCCTGCGGCTCGGTGTCCGGCAGTCCCTTCCTGACTTGAATGTCGGTGCCGGCAGGCAACTGATCCTTCAGCAGCAGGTGAAGCCTCTCCGCGGCCTCGGTCATTCGCTCACTGGCCACCAGGCAGACTCGCTCGGGCTTAAGTTGCAGCAGGGGGATCAGATTGGCCTCGGGTCGGCCGGTCACCAGGGTGATGTGCAACTGGGGCATGTGGTGGGTCCTTTGCTGAAATTCGGCGCGTCCGTCTGTCGGCCCATAGAGGCCGCGTGTGTTCACAGCCTATCGGATAGCCGAAGAATACCGAAGCGTTCTAACCGTGCCCCGTAGTGAGCCATCAATTCCGCCGTCAACTCACAACCTCTCAGCTCCACCGGGAGGTTCAGGCTGAGGTGCCAGTAGTCGGCTCCCTTGGCGGTGATGTCCGCAGCGATGTGGATCGGCAGCGTGCCGATGACGATGTCGCCGGCGGTGACTTCCCGCGGATCGAGATGGACGTGGTAGTGGTCCACGTCGATGCCCTGCTGGAGCAGCCACTCAAGGGCCCCGGGGTGACGGCTGACAAAGAAGGTGGTCACGTCCATGTCGTCTCCGTCGGCAGCGAAAGGTGGCGAGATGGCGCCATTCTGCTCGGCGCTGAAACGTGTGTGCGCCACGAAAATTTGTCCTCCGCATCTTGGCGACTCGTGCCGGCAAGATGACGTCTTCCTTCAGTCACGCCCAGGAGGCGTCCATGACCGGCAAGACGGCAGCCTCTGGTTCATCCACAAACCATTTCGTGGCGATGCCCAGCTCCGTCGAACTGCTGGCCATGGCCTGGCAGGACGTCGTGGCCTGTGCGGCAGAAGTGGGGATCGACGCGGAGGCGCTGCGTGGCTGTTTGCCGGCGCCAGGCTGTCTGCTCAAGGGGCGCGAGGTGCCGGTGATCGACAAGGCCTACCGCCATAGCTGCAGTGTCTTGCTGCATATCAATCGTCTGCCGGGGGGAGACGAGTGGCCGTTCCTGCGCTTTTCCACCTTCAAGCATGGCGGGGTCGTTCGCGACTTCAACGGCTTTCGCTGGTGGCGCGGCCACCTCGCCGGTGGCTCCGGCGCGGTAGGTGTCTCGCCCCTGGTGATGCGTGACCCGGGGTACGCAGTGGAGCAGCGGCGTCGTGAGGATGCCGAGCGACAGGTTCGCTTTCGGCGATGGAGTGACCATTGGGAGCGCGCCTTGCCGATGATGGCGCACCACCCCTGGTTGGACAGGCGCCTCGCCGGCCAGGCTAATGAGGCATTGCTGGCGCGTATCGATCTGCGCGTGAAGAGCAACTTTCGGGGCGGCACCGTGATGGCTGCGCTGCAGCATGCCAAGAATGGCCTCGTCGGCTACCAGCTGCTGCATCTCGATTCGCGAGACGCTTTTCGCGGCGATCTCAAGCGGCTTTGTCTACCTCATGAGGGGGCCAGTGTCGGCAGCTACGTGACGATACGCGCCCAGGGCGGTCGCCAAGCCGCCAGACAGCTGCCCACCGCCATCTGCGAGGGGCTGGTCACGGGCCTGAGCCTGGCGCTGGTCTGGCCGGGAGAGATCCGCGTGGCCCTGCATGCCGGCAACCTGGCCAGCGTTCGGCAAAGCCTCCAAGGCCCCGTTGTCTTTTTTCACGACCAGGATGTCTGGAAACCTCGGGCAGGAAATGTCGGCATGGATAAAGCCCGGGCGGCCATGCAGCCCGGCGACAGACTTTGTGGCCCCGTCTTCGCTGCCGGCAGCCTCGAGCACCGGCCGACCGACTTCAACGACCTGCTCTGCCTGGAAGGAAGAGAGACGCTGCACAGGCAGGTGGTGGCCACGCTTTCCGGCATAACGGGAGCCGGTGGCGTTGCTGACCTGGCTGCTTGCCTATGACATCAGCGGCGAAGGTCATCGGCGTCGTTGTCGGCGAACCCTGCGAGGGCTCGCAGAGGGCTACCAGAAATCGGATTTTTTGCCAGACAGGGGAGCATCGCAAGTTGACCGGGAACAGGTAGCAGATGGCCTGACTGACTTTGGCGAGGAACCTGCCCATACAGTCGTGCGTAGTTAAAGAAAGCGCGTCTCGTATTGACCTGCTGGCTATGCCGGCTCAGGATAATTGATGAGGCAACTGGCTCTTTAAAAACAAGATAATTTACCGGGTAGGATGTTTTCTCAACTTTCCTGAACCCCAAGGCATTAAGACTCGCCTTCGAGCGGGAACGTGACCATCGGGGCACTCGGAAGCTTTCCCTGATCTCCAAGGGATTAAGACACCCAATATCCGCCGCATAGGCTGACGAGCAGGGCTCGGAACCTTTCCCTGATCTCCAAGGGATTAAGACCTGCCCTTTGATCGTCTTGCTGTCGCTGTTCGCTCGGAACCTTTTCCTGACCCTCAAGGGATTAAGACAGCGGCGGGCCACCGGCAGCGCCACGGGTCTCGCTCGGAAACTTTCCCTGATCCTCCAGGGATTAAGACTCCTTCAACCGCTTCATCTGGATACGATTTTCCCTCGGAACCTTTCCCTGACCTCTAAGGGATTAAGACGCCTGGACGGCTTCCAGCGCCGCGTTGTACTCCTCGTAACCTTTCCCTGATCTCCAAGGGATTAAGACATTCAAAAGCCATGATGATTCTCCAATGCGGTTCTCGGGACCGTTCCCTGATCTCCAAGGGATTAAGACTACGCACGCCACCACGCGGCACGAGCGAGCTTGCTCGGAACCTTTCCCTGATCTCCAAGGGATTAAGACGTTGCGCCATTCGGTCAGGGTCTGCGGAAAATCTCGGAACCTTTCCCTGATCTCCAAGGGATTAAGACGTTTTCGGCCCGGAGCCTTTGCGCGCCTTGCTGCTCGGAACCTTTCCCTGACTTCCAAGGGATTAAGACCCGTGAGCAACATGGTGATACGCGCAGTAGGCCTCGTAACCTTTCCCTGACCTCCAAGGGATTAAGACGTTTCCTGCTCATACGCCTCGGCGTGGGCCTTGCTCGGAACCTTTCCCTGATCTCCAAGGGATTTATCGTCAGTACCTTTTCCTTATTGAACACTGGAGAGACGATATGGGATACCACCACGATCGCCCAGTCGTAGGGCTAAAATTACCCAAGGGATACACGGTGCAGAACATCCTTACGATCAACGGTCGGAGTTATCGGGCTGTCCGGGGACAGTGGTGTGGCACTATCCGGCATAGTGCGACACTCGCAGCGGAGGATGCGTGGATCCACTTCAATCGAAGAAACTTTCCCGAGTCATCCGGAGATTAAGAGCGGGGATCTTGGTGGAGTTTGTGATTTCTATATTTGCACTTTCGAATAATACAAAGTTCCATGAAACGCCTCAAATTGTGCTCGGATTAGACCATGTTCTGCAAGATGCCTTTGAGGCGGCTGAATCGGCTCTAAATCAGGTAAGGTCACGGCAGCGAAAATTTGCGTACGGCCATGGACGTGCTGCCTCGGGCTAGGCTAATGCCAGTTCGAATAACAAGGGGCACACCATGGCCGACGAACATGATGACGATTTTCCTCCTTCTCCTTCAGTCATGCCCTATGTGCCGTTCTGGGCCGATGAGAAGCAGGTGGTGAGCAACAACACCGGCTACGGCTACGAGGGCAGTGAGAACTTTGAGCATGACGACACGGGTGGCTTGATGAACCTTTCCGGCTGTGCCGACGACATGCTGACCGCCCTGGCAGAGCACGAGGACTGGCAGGAAGGCTATGACTATTGAAGGGGATGGCAACTGATGTCCGCAGCACGGAATGGGCGTAGGGTGGGTTTGCACATACAAGATTTTCGACAGGGAGCGTCGATGTCAGCGCAAGTCTTGGTCGCCGTCACCGGCATGACTCCTCAGGTAGTGACCGAAACCCTCTACGGCCTTGCCGAGAGAGAGGCGCCTTGGCCGGACAGGGTGAAGATCATCACCACCCGCAAGGGGGCCGACGTTGTCAGCCGTGGCCTGTTCGACGAGGGCCACCTGGCGGCTCTCTGCCGCGAGCTGGGCAGACCGACCCTCAACCGTGACAACGTCGAGATCCTGATGGTGCCCGATGCCAACGGCTGTCCCGTGGACGATGCACGTACCCTCGAGGATCACGAGGCCCTGGCCGATTTCATCATGGACACCGTGCGCCAGCTCACCGCTGACGACGCAAGCGTGGTGCACGCCTCGATAGCCGGCGGCCGCAAGACCATGACCTTCTATCTCGGCTACGCCATGAGCCTGTTCGGCCGACCCCAGGACCGCATGTCCCACGTGCTGGTCAGCGAAGGCTACGAAGGCCTGCCTGACTTCTACTATCCGACCCGTGAGCCGCGCGAGATCCATGACCGCTTTGGCAACGTCCTGGACGCCCGCGATGCGCGTGTCAGCCTGGCCGACATCCCCTTCATTCGTCAGCGTGACCAGCTGCCCGACATGCTGCGTAGCCAGGGGGAGGGCGTCAGCTTTCGCAAGCTGGTGGATCTGATCAACCTCGGCACGCATCCCCAGGAGATCCGCATCGAGCTTCACGACGCCGCCATGCGCCTGGACATCTTCGAGCAGCAGCGGTGGGTGGAGTCGATCACGTTTTCCAGCCGCTTCGACTGGAGCTGGTACCAGATCGTCGCCGAGGCAACTCGCCAACTCGATGGCAGCCTGCGTCGGCTCGCCACCGAGGAAGATGGCGGTCATGCCCTGGGCTGGCAAATGCTGATTCAGCTCAGCCACAGCTTGGGGCTGCCACTCGACCACCCCGATGACTACCGGGCACAGGTCCGCGACTGGCTCGATGGTCACGAGGCCACCCTGGAAGCCGCAGGCATCCGCCTCGGCGACTTCGAGTCGAGCATGTGGCTCGGACTGGACGTCAGCCAGGTGACCTATCGTATCAATCGCCGCCTCAAGGAGGCGCTGCCGGAGGCTCTTGCCAGCTACCTGAAGATCGAGCAGATGTTCGATTCCCGGAGCGGCGAGCATAGGGGCAAACGCACCCGCGGTGGCGGCTATGCCATCAACCTGTCGCCCGGCCAGATTCGACGGGTCGATTGATGGCCGACCGCCACGCCAGGCAGAACGACAACGCTATGCAGGGAGTACCCATGTCCACACCCTTACCCCCCGTTCCCACGGGCCGGCAGCGGCGACTGGAGGCGCAGTTCCTGGTCACCACGCCCATGTTCATCGGCGATGCGACCCAGCAGGCTGCTTCCATTCGCCCACCATCCCTCAAGGGTGCCCTGCGCTTCTGGTGGCGTGCCCTGCAGTGGCCGCGCCTTTATCAAGAGGAGGGGGCGACGGCGCTGAAGCGCCTGCATCATGAGGAGGCGGAGCTCTTCGGCCTGGCGGCGAAGAAGGATGCCCAGGGCCACGAGGTGGGCGGCCAGGCCAGGGTAACGCTGCGCGTGGAGAGCGCTGATGTTGAGGTTGGCCGGCCTCATATAACAGAAAAGTCCTCATTGCCTTACCTTCTAGGCTTGGGCCTATTTCAACCGGGTAAACCACCGAAAGGGGGTGTTAAGCGCAGTGCCATACAGCCCGGAGGTTGCTTTACCTTGGTCCTGATTGGCCGACCCGGTCGCAACGGCCCAACCGACGCCCAGTGGCAGAGCTTGGAGGAGGCGCTGCTGGTCTTCGGCCTGCTGGGCGGGCAAGGGTCACGAGCACGCAAGGGGTTGGGGTCGGTCAGCCTGCAGGCTTTGAAAGGCGGTGCCTTGCAGGCTCCGCAGACTGCCGAGGCGTATCGGCAGGTTATTTCAGGGCTGCTAGGGAACCTGCCGCTGGAAGGGAATTCACTTCCTCCCTTTACCGCCTTCTCCGGTCTGACTCGGCTAGATATTTCTCTTCAAGGCGATGCTCCCTCCCCCTTGTTGGAGTACCTGGGCAACGAAATGCAGCTCTATCGCGGCTTTGGGCGTAACGACATGGTCAATGGTCAGCCCGCCGAAAAGAATTTCAGTGACGATCATGATCAGATGCATCGAGTAGCTAAGGGAGAGAAACCCCTCAGAGCGCCGGAGAGGGTTATTTTTGGCTTACCTCATAATTACTTCTTCTCCAGTGACGGGGCTAAGTTGGATATTTCGACTCAGAGCTCGGGTGATCGACGCGCCTCGCCTTTATTCATCCATGTCCACCAACTGCCCAGTGGCGAATGTCTGGCCACGCAATTGGTGATGCCGGCGGTTTTCTTACCAGCCACTGAGTCTGGCCTCAAGTTCAAAGCAGGTAAGGGGCGGCCTGAAATCCTGCCCCTATCCACTAAAGACATCGACTGGTCGGTCCTGCACGGTTTGCTTGATCGCTTCGAACAGCGCAGCACCCTGTTGTCCCCTTCAACCCAACAACCCCGGGAGGCGCAGGCATGAGCGATGGTAACGAACGCTATTTCCATCTCACCTTGGGCCCTGTGCAGGGCTTCGTGGCTCAGGCAAGGCGCACTCGGGATTTCTGGGCAGGCTCTTTCCTTCTGTCATGGCTGGCCGGCGTCGCCATGCAAGCCGTCAAGCATCAAGGAGGCGAGGTACAGTTCCCGGAGCCTGACCAGGATTTCCTGGCGGCAATGTGTGGCGAGGCGACGAGTCATCCCCCCCAGCAAGGCAGCCTGCCCAACCGCTTCAAGGCCCTGGGCGCCAGGGTTGACCAGGATTTCGAAGCCGGCCGCGTGGTAGCCGAGGTGACGCGAGCCTGGGAAGCCCTGGCCGAGCATGTCTGGAAGACCGATCTGGAGCCCTTTCTCCAGGCCATGGGCGACACCCAGTATCAGGCCACTCGAGAGATCTGGCAGCGCCAGGTGAACCGGTTCTGGGAGATTAACTGGGTAGTGACCAATGACGCGTCGGCCGAGCAATTACTCGAGCGTCGCAAGAACTGGCGCAGCCACTGGCCAGCGGAGGAGGGTGGCATCACCTGCATGATGATGGCCGCCCAACAAGAGCTTTCCGGCCAATCGTTTCCGGATGCCGAACGTCTCAAGGCGTTCTGGCAACCGCTGCGTCAGGCAATGAAGGCGGGTGATACTGACCTGAGAGAAGGGGAAATACTCTCGGCACTGGCATTCATCAAGCGCCGCTTCGTGCGCCATTTCCCCGCTTTTAGCCATCGCCTGAACGATCGGACCGATGCACCAACCCTCAAGGGGTGGGAGCTGGCCTTTAGCGTGCCATCGGTCATGCATTTGGCCGCGCTGCCCTGGTTGATGAAGCTGCTGGCCGCTGGCCGAGACGATCCGGAGGTGGCCACGGCGTTACGCGAGCAGTTCGAGCGTGGTGAAGCGGCGTTGGGTCGACCAGAGGCGGCCTCGATACTGCCCGGCCTCGGAGAGGCCCTGCAGCAGGCGGACATGGCGCCAAGGCTGGCCGGGGTGGACCCCTCGATCTTCTTCTCGTCAGTACTGGAGAACCCGCAACGCTTCGACGACAGCGAATTGGCCAGCCATGACGTGGAGCGCTTGCAGAGCGGCCTGAACATGCTGCGACACGCCTCAGGCCTGGGTGAACCCGCCCCCTTCTATGCCATCTTGATGATGGATGGCGACAGCCTGGGGAGCCAGCTCAGTGAGCCGAGCAAGCAGCGCCCCATCTCGCGAGCCTTGAACGCCTTCACCCAGGGTGTCCCCGAGCGGGTCGCTGCCCATCACGGCTTTCTGGTCTACGCCGGAGGTGACGACGTGCTGGCGCTGCTACCGGTGACCGAGGCTTTGTCCTGCGCGGCGACGCTTCGCGACTTCTATGCGGATTGCTTCCAGACAGAGGCGAGCAAGGCATCGCTGTCGATCACCACGTCTCTCTCTGGGGCGTTGCTCTATTGTCATATCCGGCGCCCTCTGACCGGCGTTCTGCAGGATGCCCATGCCCTGCTGGACGAGGTAGCCAAGGAGGCGACCGGGCGCGATGCCATTGCCGTAAGGGTCTGGCAGCCGGGTGGTATACACCTGACGTGGGCCCAGCCCTGGGAGACGGCACTGCGCCATGACGGCGCCTCGCAGGAGCTTGCTATCGAACGCATCGCCCGACGCTTCCGCGAGCAGGACGAGGCACGCTTCACCAACAAATTTTTGTTCCGGGTGCGGGCACTGGGCGAGCGCTTACCCTTGCTCATGGAAGACGGGGCGCAGCGCGGCCTGCTGGCAAGCCTGGTGCGCGCCGAACTGTTGCACTCGGGGCTCGAGCTCAAGCACTTCGGCGATGCGGCCCTCGACCAGCTGGTTCATGACCTCCTGGAACAGGCGGTGCCGGTTACTCGGCAGTTGGATAGTGCCGGTCGCAGCCAGTTGAAGGCCTCGGCCAGCCTGAATCCCGACACCTTCAAGTTGGTACGTTTTCTGGCCCGGGAAGGGAGGATCGAGCGATGAGCAAGCAACTGACCTGCTGGCGGTTCCATGCTGTCGACAGCTGGTTCTTCCGCGAAACCCGCGCCCACGATGCGGTGGGGGTCAGTGAACTCTCCAGTGTGTTTCCACCGCCGGCACGCACCCTGATGGGTGCAATACGGACGTGGCTTGGCGATCAACTCGGGGTGGACTGGAGCGCCTTCTCCAGGGGGGAAGCGCAACCGTCACTGCAGTCGCTCCTCGGTGATGCCGACCACCTGGGTGAATTATCTCTGGCGGTGGTAGTGCTGCGCCATGGTGGCGAGACCCTGTGGCCGTGTCCTGCCGATGTGATGCTCGGTGAGCATGACGGCAAGGTTCAGGTATCGCGGCTGGTGCCGGGTAGTGCGGTGGAATCCGACCTGGGCCGGGTAGCATTGCCCACGGTGGCGGCCGGTACCCCTTTAGGCAGCAAGGTGGTGGAGGGCGCCTGGTTGACTGCCGAGGGGATGATGACCTGGCTCGAGGGTGGCGTGCCGACGGTCGAGCAGATCGTGACACTGGACGCTCTGGTCGAGGAAGAGCCTCGCCTGGGCATTGGTCGCGACAATCGCAGTGGCACGGTAAAGCCGGGGTTGTTGTACCAGACCCGCCACCTGCGCCTGCGCGACGAATCGACCTGCGTCGAGGCCTGGGTGAGCGGGGTACCTGGAACCGTGATCCGCGATGCCACATCACAGCAGACGCTGCGCCTGGGCGGGGAAGGGCGTATGGCTAGTGTCAACTTGAGCGAGGAAGCGCGCCTTCCGTTACCCGAGTCCGTGCACGGCAAGGGCGAGCGCCTGGCGCTCTGGCTGATTGCGCCAGCCCTGATTGCCGAAGCTGATGCCAGCAGCGGCTTGCCCGGTTTCATGCCCATAACCACTGCGGATGGCCTGGATGTCTGGGAGGGCGACATTGAGGGAGTGGCGCTGCGCCTGGTGTCAAGTTGTCGTCCTCGCGCCTTCCGCGAGGGCGGCTGGGATCAGCGCCTTCGTCGCCCACGTCCCGTGCGCAGCTACCTGGCGCCGGGCACTGTGTTGTTTTGCGAGATTCGCGACGATACCCCCATGGGGCAAGCCCTCGAGCGGCTGAACGGTTCCCAGATTGGCGCTGACGGTGACTGGGGCAAGGGGCGAATACTGGCGTCGGCCATTGACTGGCCCGACCCCAATCCCTGAATCATCTTTCGGCTGCCCCCTCTATACGATTTCAATCGCCCGGGCCGGACACCGGGCGGAGACCAGGAGAACACCATGTCTCAGCTTTCTCATCGCTTACTCGGCTTGACGGCACAGACCCCCTTGCATGCGGGCTCTGGTAGTGCCGATGACGTCATCGACTTACCTATCCAGCGGGAGGCCCATAGTGACTGGCCGTGCGTCTTCGGCTCTTCCGTGAAGGGCGCCTTGCGGGCCCACGCCGAGGGCAACGGCCTCGACGCCAAGCTGGCCCAGGCCGTGTTCGGGCCGGACACGGCCAACGCCTCGGTGCATGCCGGCAGTCTGCTGGTCAGTGATGCCCGGCTGGCGCTCTTGCCAGTGCGTTCGCTGACCAGCCATTTTCGCTGGGTAACCTGTCCCTCCCTGCTGCGGCGTCTGGGTCGCGATCTTCAGCGCCTGGGTCTGGTAGAGGCCCTTCCCGCGGTGCCGGAAGTCGAGAGCGAGCAGGCGCTAGTGGCCAAAAGCCAGTCAGGCGGTGAAGAACTCTACCTCGAAGAATTCCGCTTCAGCCAGGTTGTGGCGGATCTTGCCGGTTGGCTCGATGTGTTCGAGCGCCTCTGCGGCAAGGAGGATTATCAGAAGGAACTCAGGCAACAGCTCACACTGGTCGACGACGATAGCTTCCGCCACCTGTGCCGCAGTGCGCTGCCGATGCAGCCGCATATCCGGCTGGACAGCGAGACTAAGACGGTGGCGGCGGGGGCGCTATGGTACGAGGAAAACCTGTCTCCGGAGACCGTGCTGTATGTCTGCTTGAGTGCCCAACCCTCGCGCTATGACGCCATCGACAAGAGTGCTGATGCACTGATGTCGGAACTGCTCGACGGCTTGTTCATCGAGCGACCCTGGCTGCAGGTGGGCGGCAACGAGACCGTGGGGATGGGGTGGTGTCGTGTTGAGGTGGTGAAGGAGGCGATGGCATGAGCATTCGACAGGTCAGCGTCACGCGCAAGAGTGGTGCTTCACAAGGCCCCGCTGAGGCTGACAAGGCAAGTGGCAAGACCAGCCCCCACCAGCTGGTCGAGCAGGCCCGAGCCGCCCATGCCCTGGCCTGGATACAGTCGGCCCAGGCCAACGGTGACATCAAGCAAAGCGAGCTGAAGAGCTTCACTCGGCGCCTGCCCGGCATGATCCAGGTGAATGGCTTCGGTCAGGCCATGGCGTTCTATTATGCCAAGCGCAGCAAGTCGGCCGCTTACCAGGCAGTGTATGGCCTCGTGGAAACCTGGCTGTGCGGCCCCCATGAGCACCAGCAAACGACGGGGACGCCCCTCTTTGCCGCCCACGCCCAGACTACACCGGCGCTGTTGACGGCCATCACTGCGGAGAACCAGCAATGTTATCGCCATGCTCAGGCGGAGACCCAGGCGCTGCTGCGCTGGGCGAAAAAGTTTGCCGAGGCACTGGTCAAGGACGATGAGGTGCCGGAATGACATGCCACGATAACGATCCGCTGCAAGGGGGCTGCCGATGATCCCACTCTACGACGGCCACAGCCGCGACGCGCAGAGCACGCGCCCCGTGGAGGGCCATGCCGGCCTCTGGTTCGAGCGTTTCTTCAACCAGTATTCACAAAACTGGAGCGTCGAGGACACGGGCAAACGGGATTTCCTGCATTCTCTGCTAGGCCATCATGGCAATGAGCAGCGCCGGAGCGAGGGCAGTAGCTGTGTCGGTTACGCGCCTGCCTTGCAGCGCCAGACCGAACGCTTGGCGAGTCTCGCCGAGAGCCTGGGGGGCGTGACCTTTGCCCGGCAATCCAGCTGGCATTTCGCCACGGGCCTGGGCAGCCCGCACCCGGTCGAGAACGGACTCAGTTGGCACCCGGTACTCGGAACGCCCTATCTGCCGGGCAGTGCGGTGAAGGGTCTCGCTCGAGCCTGGCTGGAGCTCAACGACTATCCCGCTGAGATTCGCAAGCAACTCTTCGGCAGCGACGACAAGGATCCCTTGTCAGCGCAAAGCTTCGCCGGCGAACCCGAGCTGGTGGCCGGCCGGGTCATCTTCTTCGATGCCTTGCCGCTGGAGCCGGTCAGCCTCACCCTCGACACCATGACGCCGCACATGGGCAAATGGTACGAGCAGGGTGCCGCCCAGCCTGGACGAGCCGAGACTGTCCCGGCCGACTGGCACGCGCCGATCCCGGTGCCCTTTCTGGTGGCGCGCAGTATTGTGTTGCAGTTCGCCGTGGCACCGCGCAGCAAGGCGGACGAGCCGCTGGTCGAGGTGGCGAAGCAAGCCCTCGAGGCCGCGCTTGCCAACCTGGGCGCCGGGGCCAGGACCGCTGCCGGGTATGGCGCCTTCGTCGAGCTCGATGAAGAGCAGCAGAGGACTCAGGACAAACGTCGCCAGGAGCGGGCACGCGAGGAAGCCGAACGTGCTGAACAGAGCGCCCTGGCCTCATTGAGCGAGTCGCGACGCCTTCTGCTGGAGCTGCAGCAACAGGCCGAGTTGCCCGCCAACCAGCAAGCCGGCAGCGGCGCCGACTTCCACCGTCAAATTGGTGAGGCCCTGAAGGCAGCCAAGGAGTGGCCGAAAGAGGACCGACTGGCCCTGGCCAATTTCGCCCGCGGCTTCTTCAAGACGTACGGCAGCAAGAACCGTCAGAAGGAGATGAAGCCCTTGATCAACGAACTACTGGTTGACGAATGAGCCTTGCCCTGTCCGACAGCCTGCCCATCGCTCGCTACCGGTTTACCCTCAGGACCGAGGCGCCGCTGATGGTGGCCGAGTACCCCGGCTCCATGCTGCGCGGTGCCTTCGGCCATGGCCTGAAATCGGTTAGCTGTCTGACCGACCTGCCCCATTGCGGTGAGTGCCCGATGCGTGATGCTTGCCGGTATCCGGCGCTGTTCGAGCCGCGCCCCGGGCCGGAACAGTCGCGATTTCCCGATATTCCCGCTCCCTATATCTTGGAAGCCGATAATCAGCAAAACCGCCAGCTTGCCGCCGGGGAGTCCTGGAGCTTCCACATGGTGCTGTTCGGCTCAGCTATCGACCAGTTGTCCGTCATCATCATGGCCTGGCAACGGGCAGCGACCCAGGGGCTCGGCAAGGGCAAGGCGCGGTGCCGGCTCGAGCAGGTTGAATGGCTCTCGCCAAACGGCGATGTCCAGACAATCTTCCATGAGCATTCGCCCCGCGTGGTCCCACACGAGGCGCACTTGAGTATTCCGGCGCTCACATCAGGACGCGAGGTGACCATGGAGCTGCTGTCACCCACCCGCATCCAGTCGGGCGGTAAACTCCGCCAAGGCAGCGAGCTCACTGGGCCTATCGTGTTGCATGCCCTGGCGCGAAAGATCGAGCTCTATGCCGGCAGCTACTGGGGCGCGACATGGAAGCGACCTACGATCCCGGAAGACCTCGAACTCACCGAGACAACCCGGATGCAGCAGTGGCAGCGCTACTCTAGCCGACAGCGACAGGCCATGAGTCTCAATGGCTTGGTGGGTACGTTGCAGCTCTCGGGATCTCTTGACCAGTGGCTCCCCTGGCTGTGGCTGGGCCAATATACCCACCTCGGTAAGAACACCAGTTTCGGACTGGGGCAGTATCGATTGGAGCAAACTGACCAGGCTGTCCAGCAGGCAACCAATGATATGGCTGAGGAATGTACCACCTCTTGATCCGGACACCTTACCTTGACCTGCATCGCACCTCGGCTCAGGATTCCTGTTAAGGCAACATGCTCTTTAATAACGAGAAACGTTATCATATGGGATCTTGTTGCAAGCAGCTGGTCATAAATTAGCCAACTTTTTGGTTAAAAAACGACCACCCTTGAGCACAAGGTAACCATTTGAAAACCTTGAGATATTTTTGAAGTTGGACTCCGAACCCTTCCCTGAACTCCAAGGGATTAAGACCGATCGGCATGACCGACATGACAAGCTGATGCCTCCGAACCCTTCCCTGAACTCCAAGGGATTAAGACCTGCTCTGAGCTCGTCACGGTAGTTCTCCGCGCTCCGAACCCTTCCCTGAACTCCAAGGGATTAAGACAGACGTATCAAGACACTGCAGACAGTGTGTACCCTCCGAACCCTTCCCTGAACTCCAAGGGATTAAGACGTTGTGCTCCTGGCTATTAGGCGATGATAGGTGCTCCGAACCCTTCCCTGAACTCCAAGGGATTAAGACAGGTCAGGCTTCTTGGCTTGCTCGGTGAGCTCCCTCCGAACCCTTCCCTGAACTCCAAGGGATTAAGACGTGTCCCCGTACTAAAGCTCAGTTCGATATTATCCTTCGACCCCTTCCCTGATCTCCAAGGGATTAAGACACGTCGGCGACGGCGTTGACGAACCTGTTGTCCTCCAAAGCCTTCCCTGATCTCCAAGGGATTAAGACTTGCTCCAAGGGAGACTTGTCGCCATGCTCGCACTCCAAAGCCTTCCCTGATCTCCAAGGGATTAAGACGGTTACTCGGAGTCGACCAGCTTGGCGTGCTGGCTCCGAAGCCTTCCCTGATCTCTAAGGGATTAAGACCGCTTAGCAGCGAACTCGGCGTCCTTCTTCTCCTCCGAAGCCTTCCCTGACCTCCAAGGGATTAAGATTCAAAAGCGTTGGCACAGTTAGGCATCACGCGGCTCCGAAGCCTTCTCTGATCTCCAAGGGATTAAGACATGCAGACGATGGGGTCATGGTGTGTGGTCATGCTCCGAACCCTTCCCTGACCTCCAAGGGATTAAGACCCGGCGCGGTCGAAGCTGAGAATCATGTCGATGGCTCCGAAGCCTTCCCTGATCTCCAAGGGATTAAGACAGGTAGATGATGGGGTACACGTCAGCGTTGGTGCTCCGAATCCTTCCCTGACTACTAAGGGATTAAGACCAACGCTTCAGCGCGTTGACCCATTATTTCACCACTGAATATTGCCCTGATCTCCGATAAGAAGCTGGCCGTCCTGGCATTGATCCCATAAGGGCAGATCAAACGCCCTCCACCTCAATCCCGTGCCGGGCGAGCCAGCTCTTGCGCTGCTCGTAGTCCGGCATAGCGCGCTCGAGGCGGCGCCAGAAGGCGGGCGTGTGGTGGGGCTCGTGCAGGTGGACAAGCTCATGGACGACCACGTACTCGGCGATGTGGCGGGGCAGCAGGATGGTCTTCCAGTGGAAGTAGACCCGGTTGCCCTTGCCGCAGGAGCCCCAGCGGTAGCCGAGGTCTTGTACCGTTACGCCGGCAGGATCGACCTGCATCCGCCGGGCGTGCTCCTTCACCTTGGTGGTGAGCCAGTCGCTGGCGCGGGCGCTGTACCAGCGGACGAAATGCTCGCGGGCATCGGGTAGCGCGTCCTCGCGTAGCTGGAAGCGCCCGGCGACGAGCTTGAGCGGGGCATCCTGGGCGTCGCTTGCCACCCGCTTCAGCCGGTAACTGCGTCCCAGGTAGAGGAAACCCTCGCCATTGACGTACTCCTTGTGCGGAAGCCGGCGGCGGCGCTCGGCCTTCTGCGCCAGCTTCCGGTAGATCCATAGCCGCTTCTCGAGCACGAAGTCGCGCAGGTGCTGTTCATCGGTGCCGCTTGGCGCGGCGATCACCAGCTCACCGTCGCGGTCCACGGTGATCTCCAGCGTCTTGCGGCGCGCGCTCTCGCGCACCTCGAAGGTGAGATCGTCCACGGCCAACTGCGTCATGCGCTCACCAGCTTGTGGTGGTTGCTGCGGGCCAGGTCGAAGAGCCGCTCGGCGGTGGCCTCGGTCCGGTCCATGGGCACCAGGCCGCCCATCATCAGCTGGCTGAATAGGTGCTGCTTGAGGCGCTCCTGGTCGGGGATGTGGGAGGGCTTCCAGAAGTCGGGGATGGCGATCTCCTGCTGGATCGTGGCCACCACCTCCTCGGTGGCGTCGAGCAGCCGCTGGGCGGTGGCGGCGTCCATCTGCTCCACCTCCAGATCGGCGCTGGCCATCAGCTCCCGCCAGAAAGGCTCGGCGTGGGTCGGCATGTCGGGGATCGCCTCGCCATCGACGCTGGCGCCGTCCCGCAGCTGCTGGATCAGCGTCTTGAGCGCCTCCACCTGCTCGTCCCACTGGTCATCGAGCTGGTCGAGGAGCTCCTCCAGGCGCTCGCTCAAGCGGCCGTACTTCACCGGGTCCTCGTCCAGGTGCTTGCGCACGTGGGAGCGCACCGCGTGCTCCATCTCCGAGGCCTTGGCGCGGTCGCCCACCTGGCGGCCGATATGGTCGTCGAACTCGGCATCGGTGAGCTGCACCGGCGGGATGCGCGGGTCGATGCCGAGCGAGATTACGTAGTCGTCGATCAGCTTGCGCACCTTGTTGCCGATGTCGCGACCCAGCTCCGGGGTGTCCTTGTAGCGGTTGCGCGCCAGCGCGTGGATATAGGCGAGCCGCTTGGCGTCGTTGACGAACTCCAGCCCCTCGGGGCGCGGCAGCACGTCGTCCAGGCCGCGGTTGAACTCCTTGAGCTTGACCATGAACTCGGCGCGCACCCGTTCATCGGCCAGCGCCTGCACCGCCTCCTCGGCGTCGTCCAGGTCGTCCACGCCCTTGGTGCGCAGCACGTCGATGACCCGAAGGTGACGGTCGCGCAGCAGCGGGATCTCGTCCTTGAGGCTCTGCAGGGCGCCCTCGATGTCCTCCTCGCTGTAGGCGGCCAGCGCCTCCTTAAGGTGGTTGGCCACGCCGAAGTAGTCCACCACGATGCCGTGGCTCTTGCCGTGGCCGGTGCGGTTGACCCGCGCAATGGCCTGCAGCAGCTCCGCCTCGCGCAGCGAGCGGTCGAGGTACATCACCCCCTCGATGGGAGCGTCGAAGCCGGTGAGCAGCATGCTCTTGACGATCAGGAAAGCCAGCGGGTCGTGCTTGGCGGGGTCCTTGGGGGTCACCCCACCCAGTGGCGGCAGTGGCTTCTTGAAGCGCTTTATGTGGTTCTCGACGGCGGCACGATCGCTCCACCTGGCCCAGGCAGAATCGTCGTTGTTGCCGCTGCTGAACACCACCGCGAACTCCAGCTCGCGCAGCACGTGGCGATAGCGCCAGGCCTGGATGGCCGCCTTGACCCGCAGCGGTCGGATTAGCAGCTGAGTGTCATCGAGGGCCTTGTCCTCGGGAGAGAGCGCCATGGCCTCCTCCAGCAGCTCGACCTTGGCCTGCTCGAGAGCCTCGAAGTAGCGCAGCGCCGCACGGCGGCTGTAGGCCACCAGCTGCGCCTTGTAGCCGTTGGGCAGGATATGGGTGACGTAGTGGCGCAGGATGTCCTGGGCCTTCTCCTGGATCAGCTGTGGCGCCTCGAAGATCTGCCCCTTGGTGGCGTACTTCTTCTTGATCGCCTCCAGCTCCTCCTTGCTGTGATCGCGGAACAGGTCCTCGAACAGGCCATCGAGGCTGGCGCCGTCCTTGATCGCCCCCTTGGCGGTGCGCCCCTCGTAGAGGATCGGCACCGTGGCGCCGTCCTGCTCGGCCTCCTTGATGGTGTAGCGGTCGATGTAGTCGCCGAAGATGTCGTGGGTGCGCTTCTTGTCGCCCATGATGATGGGCGTGCCGGTGAAGCCGATGCGGGCGGCGTTGGGCAGGGCGCGCATCATGTTGGCGTGCAGGTCGCCGGCCTGGGTGCGGTGGGCCTCGTCCACCAGGATCAGAATGTCTTCGCTGGTGTTGAGTACCTCGAAGGGCTCGCTCAGGGTCGGCTTCTTGGGGGTCTCGGCGGCATCGCGGCGGCCGCTGTCCAGCCCGCCGCTGGCGCCAGTATCGTGCGTTTCCGGTTCTGCCTCGCTCTCGCTCTCGCCCTCGGCATCCGGATCGCGGTACTTCTGGATGGTACCGAACACCAGACCGGGACCGTCGCGGGCCAGCAGCTTCTTGAGCTGCGCGGTGTTGCCGGCCTTCTCAACGCTCTCGCCGGTGAGCTCGGCGGTGGCGGAGAGCTGGGCCTGCAGGTCCTTGCGGTCGGTGATCACCACCACCTTGAAGCGGCGCAGGGCCGGGTCGGTGCGTAGCTTGCGCACCAAGAACACCATCGAGAGGCTCTTGCCGCTGCCCTGGGTGTGCCAGATGATGCCGCCACGGCGATCGCTCTCGCCGTCCTCGCGGCGCGTCTTGCCGTGCTTCAGCCGCTCGACGGCCCGGGTCACGCCGCGGAACTGCTGGTAGCGGCAGACCAGCTTGATCTCCTGGCCGCCGATATTCATGAACAGGGTGTAGTGGCGCACGATGTCGAGCAGGTTGGCCCGGGTGAGCATGCCGGCGACCAGGCGCTGTTGGGCGGACAGATCCGCCACGTCGAGATCGATGGCCACCTCCGCCTCGCGCAGCGGCGCTACCGTCTTCCAGCTCAGGTAGTGGGCGAAGCGGGCGCCGATGGTGCCCACCCGCGCCTCGTCGAAGTTGCTGGCCACCAGGAATTGGCTGGTAGAGAACAGCGCCGGCGCCCCCTCGTGCTCCTCGACCTCGTTCTCCAGAAAGCGCTGGTCGTGGTAGCGGCGCAGCTGGTCCACCGCCTGACTGAGCCCCTCGGGCACGGTGCGGCTCTTGCACTCTACCACCACCAGCGGGATGCCGTTGACGAGCAGCACCAGGTCGGGGATCACGTGCCCCTTGGCCGAGTCATGGCCGGGTGGGCACTTCACCTTGAACTGGTTGACCACGGTGAAGACGTTGTTGGTAGGCTCGTTCCAGTCGATATAGCGCAAGACCTGCCCGCGGCCGCCGTCCCAGCCCTCGAGCCCCTCTACCGGCAGGCCGTTCACTAGCAGCTCGGTGGCCTGCTTGTTGGCCTCCAGCACCTTGCTGGCCGGCAGCCGAGTGATGGCCGCGACCGCCTGGTCGAGGCGGGCCTCATCGAGCCAGGGCTGGCCGTCGCGCAGATTGATCTGGCACAGCCGCTCGCGCAGCACGGGCTCCATCACCACCTGGGCGAAGCTCTCGCGGTGGGTCACGGCGGGGTCGTCCACCGAACCGGTCAAGAACTCCCAGCCCTGACCCATCAGCTGGTCGATGAAGGGCTTCTCGACGTCCGTGTACTCGGGACCTGCCATGCCGTGACTCCAAAGCGCGATGAGTGAACTGTAAAGCTAATGAATACAATATGCTGTGGAGCTTGAAAGAGCGCTACCAGTGCTTGTGTTGCTGTGAGTAGGTGTAGTTGGTGACTTTCTCAATGTCGGCAAACAGGGTGTCGATACCCTGATTCAGCGGATTGCCGGTTGTCAGTCTGCGCTCGACCCACACCAGCCATTCACCCAAGGATCTCTCTCCGATCATGATGTCCGGATCGAGATCGAGCTGCTTCAGGGCCTGCAAAAAATGTCGGGCACGTTCATGGCGCTGCCAGTTGTCCGCGACTTCAAGAAACCGTTGCCACTGGTTGTCGTCGCGTTTGCGCGCCTGCTCAGCAAGATAGCGTTCATGTTCGGCAATTCTGGCGAGTCGCTCCCTTTCCCGCCGCTTCTGGGTTTCGAGCGCCAGGAGCGGCGCGGCCCGCGTCAGCGTATTGAAAATTTCCGGGAGACACGCTTCCAGCGTCACCTCATCCGTTTCCAGCCAGTCCTGCCTGAAGTCTCTGGGCAAATAGCGCTTGATCTCGAAGACCAGCTTTCCGGTCGGCTGTAGTTCAAGCTTCCAGTCTTTACCGGCATTCCAGCTCCAGCGCTTCTCATCTTCCGTCAAGGAGCGACGAATCTGCCTGTTCTTCTCACGCAGCTGGATGGGAATCGCCTCCCCTTCAAGCTCGATAGCCAACTTCTTGCGGTCTTCCTCTATCGCTTTACCGCCCGCTTTCTCGATGGCCTTGAAAAGGGTATCGAGAATCCGCTGCCGGCGGCGATCCACCGAGGTAAAAGGAGTCGGCGCCAAACCGGGCAGGGTGCTTCTTCGGGCGTTTTCCCGGCTTCGCTGATGTTCTTCCAGCCAGGCGGCGATGATGCGATGCGGATTTCTCAACTGAGTCGGCACGCTCAAGTAGGGCGCTGACTTGGCGGACGACTTCTGCTTGGGCCCAGGAATCGATTTCGTTGCAGACTTAGCCTTCCGGCCATCCGCCTCCACCCTAGCCGGTTGAGATGATGTCTTGTTGCAAGATGGGGAAGGCGCAATGATTACGATACTGGCATCTCTGGCCGCTTCGGGAAGCGGCGGCCGAATCACCGATTTTCCTGCCGCCACCCGCGTCCAGTGCCCCGCGGGGGGAGTGGGTATTTTGGCTTGAACACACAAATCCTTCAGCCTTTGGCTCGCCACACCATACTCGCGAGCGAGATGGCTCATGGGCGATGACCACACCTTTTCATATAGCCGTTCGCGATCGATATGCGTGATCGGTGTCCCTTCCTCCACACCCACCTCCCATCCGTTCGAGGCCCGTTGTAATGTCGCCCTACGACTCGGCGATCAATGGTGCCTGAATATCAGAACCACTCGTTAGCCGCTCCAGCGCCAGCGCGATCAGGCGATCCGAGAAGAGTCGCAGCTTGCGCTGGCCAGCCACATCATCGGGCCAATGTCGCAACCCTTCCTTGATGGCCTCGACGGTCGGTTCGACTTGCTGCTGGCTGATCAGCCAGTCGAGGGTGGCCAGTGCTTCCATGCCTAGTGGCGACTGGAAGCCGTCTATGAGGTCATCTACCTCCTCGAGTGCCTCGGCATAGGGGAGGGCCTCGGCGCTTCGCAGATAGGCAGTGACGCGCTCTCGGCATGATTCATCGAACCACACCACCTCATCGGGGGTGGCGTCATTGATGCGCTTCTCGCTATGCAGGTAACTGCCATCCAGGCCGTTGAGCAAGTGCCGCAGCCTGTCGGAATAGGGGCCATAGCGGTGGGGCTGGAACTGCAGGTTGAGGGGGTTATCGAGGCCATGGGCGACGATACGTCGCTCCATCAGCCAGGCGAGCTTCTGGACCTCCAGCAACGAGCACTCGATGCCCAGCACCCAGTAACGGCGCACCAGCTCGGCAATCAGCGCCCGCGCCGGCGTCAGCTTCTCGACGCCTGAGCGCTTGGCGACATTCTGATACTCGGCGGTGGGCTCGAAGACCAGCACTTGAACATTATCCAGCTCACCTAGCGCGGCCTCGATACGCGGGCGCACCTGGTCCCAGTCGAGTCCCCCATTGCCGCATCCCAGCGGTGGGAGGGCGATGGAGCGAATACCCCGCTTACGGATCACCCGCTTGAGGTCCTCCAGCCCGGTCTCGATCCACTCCAACCGCGTCCTGGCTCGCCAGTGCTGCTTGGTAGGGAAGTTGATGATCCAGCGTGGCCCCAGCAGGGCATCATGCTCGGTGACGAACATGCGGCCGGTCACCACCTCCTGCCCCTTGCAGGCGGCCTCGTAGGCGGCGAAGTTCTCGGGGAAGGCCTCCTTGAACATCAGGGCGATGCCCTTGCCCATCACACCGACGGTGTTGACGGTGTTGACCAGTGCCTCGACGTCGGCCTCGAGGAGGTTGCCACGGGTGTATTCAATCATGGGAAAAACCAGTTGGGTCGTGTCACCACCTTCAACGGAAGCTGGTGTGCCGCCACCTGTACTTCGACGGCGGATCGCATCTCGTCAGTATACGTGCCGATTCCCAGTAGTGCCGAGACCGGCAGATGACGATGGATCAGCGCCTCGGCCTGATAGCGGTCCGTCTTGTCGGGGTTCTCGAGGTCACGCTTGAAGTCCTTGGACTGTAGGAGCCGCCAGGGCACGAACTCCGCTAAATCCTCCAGCCGGTTGCTGAACTCGGCGTTGGCCAGGTAGGCATGCCGATCGCTGAACAGGAAGGGGAGGCCGAGCTGTCGTAGGTGAGGAAGCGAGGTCACCAGCACGATAATGTCCCCACGGTTCTGTCGGGGCACCCCATGGCCAGTCACGATGTTGTAGAGCATCATCGACGCTGGTGTGAAGTAGAACGGTATGTAGTCGCTGAGGACGCCACCCGGCGGGACCGGCACCGCCCGCCTCGTCCGCTTTTCGATCAGCTCCGGCTTACCGATGGTGATGAACTCAGGGTCCTGTTCCGCAGCCGAACGACAGGTGAGCCCATGTTCCAGCAGCCACGGCAGATTGGCGCGGTGCGTGATGCGAAAGATCAGCGCCTTGTCGGGATTGAGGCTGCGTGACAGGTCAATGGCCATGGTTCAGTCGTCAATCCCTTCATCCGAACCCACCAGCGGCTTCTTGCCCATGGCCTTCTCGATGATCTCGAGCAGGCGGCGCTTGCGCTGCTGGTAGAAGGCATCGAAGTCGTCGGCGCGCAGGGCCTCGGTGGGGATGCGGTGGCCCTCGAGGATGGCGTTCATCGCCTCGTCACCGAGTTGGACCTGCTCGTGGCCCTGCAGGCGTGCCAGGTACTGGGAAGGTGCGTCGCCGCCGATCATGCGGTTGGCCTTATAGGAGATCGGCGTCTTGTTGATGATGGCGTCGTAGACCCGGGGCGGAATACCCCGCTGGTCGCACCAGGCGCGAGGAAAGATGTGGTGGATGTCCAGCTCGACGCCCTGGTTGTCCAGCTCTTGGATGTCGCCCTTCCAAAAGAAGTCCTCGGCGCCCTCACGCAGGATCAGCACATTGATGCCCTTGTAGGCGGCGCTGAGGCGGCTACGCAGGGATTCCAGACGGGTCGGGTCGAAGGAGGCATCGGTCACGGTACGCGGCACCTCGACGTCGTTCTCGAACCAGTTCATCAGTTCTTCCAGGTCCAGGGCGATCCGGGTCTCCACGGCGCCACCATAGAGCTCACCCAGTACGCCGCTCCAGTACCAGCGGGATAGCTTCTGGTGGATACGCGGCTCGCGCCAGCGATTGCCCAGCAGGGTCATGATCGCGGCTAGGGGCACCACCTGGGTGGCGTAGGGCAGCTCGCGGCGGCTGTAGAAGCACTCCCGGAGCAGGAAGCGGGCCGCCTCGACAAAGCCCTTCTCGACCTCATCGGCCCAGCGCTGGTAGGAGGAGAGCGGCAGGTCCAGCACCGAGGCACGCTTGGCGCTGACTGGACGCACCTGCTTGCCCGTCTTGCCCTCCTGGATGTCCTGTAGCTTGCGCTCCCGGGTGTGCAACAGGGTGATGGCCTGGAGCAGGTCGGTGCTCTGCACGTCCCTGAGCAGTTCGTGCTCCTCGAAACGGGCCTTGCGCGAGGGGACCTTGCGAATGTCGGAACCGAACCAGTCGTCGCGCAGATTGTAGCCCTCAGCGGCGTAGCTGGCGGTGATCAGTTCGAAGACCGATAGCTGCACGCCGCCGGTATTGACCTTCTCGAACACCAGGCAGACGGCCTCCTTGGAGGTCTCTTTCTTGA
Organism: Halomonas lysinitropha; assembly: GCF_902500215.1. Classification (GTDB taxonomy): domain Bacteria; phylum Pseudomonadota; class Gammaproteobacteria; order Pseudomonadales; family Halomonadaceae; genus Halomonas; species Halomonas lysinitropha. Next base: position 34,402 of record NZ_CABVOU010000021.1, on the reverse strand, counting down.
GCTCGATGACCGGCAACTGGTAGGCGGAGAAGGCGCTGAGGACCTTTTCCTGGAACTCGAAGTAGGTACCGATCTCCTCCTGGTTGAACTTGAACAGGTCGCTTGCCCATTCATTGGGTGACAGCAGCTTGTCGCAGGGGAAGTGGAGTAGCTCGCATTCCAGTTGGCGGGTGGAGAGGTCCAGGTCCACCTTGCGACCGAAATCGCTGCGCTTCTGGCGGGTCTCGTCCACCGCCACTATGGCATCTTCCAGCCGGTCCTCACCTTCCAGGGCGGTACGGATGTCGAAGTAGTAGTGGCGCTTGATGTCCTTGCCCTTGGCGGTGCGGGTGTCCACCGGGGAGGTCAGGCCGACGGCCTGGGTCAGGCTGGTGAGGCGCTGCTGGCCGTCGAGAATCAACTGGTCCGGGTCCTTGGTCACGCTGCCCGGGTCGATACCTTCCACCGGGCGGGTCTCGAAGCGTACCTCGCCGCCAGTCTCCATCAGCATCACCGCCCCCACGGGGAAGGAGCGGGCGATGCTGACCAGCAGGCTCTGGACGTGGTCATCGTCCCACACCCAGCCGCGCTGGAAGTCGGGGAGCTGGATCTTGCCGGTGGTGATGTCCTTGAGCAGCTCGGGCAGCGAGCGCTTGGTACTGTCGAAGGTGGTCATGGCGGTTCCCTGTGCGATGTGGTCCGGTTGTTGTGGGTGCCCCGGTCTATGCCGGGGTGGTGGGCTGAGCTTGGGTTTGGGCCTGGTCGAGCAGCGGGGTGACGCGGACGCGGCCGGTAAGGAGGTCGTCCATGAGCCCTTTTTTTAGAGATTTCAGCTTTGTCAGTTTTGAACTTTCTTTTTCAATCCTTTCGTCAAGTTGCCCTAGCCTCCTGAATATTATTTTTTGCTCATTTATATTCGGAAGAACAACGCTGACCGAGAAAAAATCCTTTGTTGTCATTCCGGTAAGTGCTGTTTGAGTAGCCACGGACATGATCTTATTTCTAACGGACTGAAAATGGCTGAGTTGAGCTGAAATAAAACCAGGGTGCGCTGTGCTTTTGTCAACACGGATCCTTCTTGTGTGCCACTCAAAACCTTTACCTTCTCCGAGCTCACCAACAACCACGGTTTTGGCTATTCCATTAAGTACGAGCGACGATTCTCCATATACAATATCCCCTTCGTTGAGGATGTACTTATCCAGCATGCTGTTGGGTATAGGCGCCCGTCGAAGCTCTTGATTTTGAAGTACGTCCATTGCGTAAAGTGAAGAGACGCCGAGCATAGGGGTGCCGCGCCCATAATTTGATTTTGGTGTGTATAGGCCTGAGTTGTGCTCGAGTATCAGCTCTGACAGCTTTGCAGTATTCCAAGGTTTTGGAATCAACCCCAGCGGCGACTCCTTATAGAGCTCCGGCGCCTGTTCGGAGTTGGGACGGAGCTGGCCGTTCTCGCCGATGCCGCGGGTCAGCAGATCGTGGAGCAAGCCCTCCTTGACCTTCTCCAGCTTGGCGATCAGCGCATCGGTCTTCTGGATCTGGGTGTCGAGGGTGTCGAGGATGTGGGCGATGAGCCGCTGCTCATTGATGGGAAACCATCCCACATTAATCTTGGCGAGCTCACCTAAATAGAGGCCAGCTTGCGCAGTGGCATTACTCCTCTGAATCATCGCTCTCCGAAAACTTTCATGCCCAACAGCATAGAATAGATATTTCGGGAAAACCTTCTCTTTTCTAGGTCTTATATAAGCAACGCTGCGTTGGAAGGTTACCTTTTCACCAAAAAAAATCGCCCTTCGGCCTAGGCTGCCAACTATCGTCAGCAATAGGTCTCCAGACTTTAATGTGAAGCTGGAGTTGAGTGCCTGGTAGTCTCTTTCGGTAATCTTGTCGTCATCCTCGTTCCACGTCACAAAGCCCGAATCAGTGATGTTTTTCGCGCTGAGGAAAGGCACGCCTGACTCGGTCCTTTCATGGGTGCCATGTGTCCCATCTCTGAGGTCTGATACCATGCACTCCAAAGCTAGAAGTTCTGGATAGTTAGACATACCCCAGCCCCTCCAGATACTGCTGCAGCTCCCTGGCGGCGGCGTCGCGCTCAGCCTCGATGTCGGCCAGCGTCACTCCGTACTTGTCCCACCAGATCTCGAAGGTGGCGATCACCTGCTGGCGCTGCTGGCGGATATAGCGCTCGAGGATGCCCTTGAGGTCGTTATGCAGGATGGTGTTGACCAGCTCGGCTGCGGCGGGCTCGTCTAAGGCGTCCACGGCCTGGTTCAGGTGCTGCTCGAAGCTGTTGCGCTTGGCGGCGTGTTGCTTCTTCACCTGAGTGCGCTGGCTCTTCCAGGCCTTGATCTGCTCCGGCGTCGGGGCATCGTCGTCCTCGCCGTTATCGGATTCGGCTTCTTCAGTGTCGTCGGCCTCCGGCTTGGCCTCGGCGGCCTTGATCTGGGCGTCCAGCTCCGCCTTGCGGGCGGCGAGCTCCTCGAGCTCGGCGACGTAGTCCTCGAGCAGGAAGTGGACCAGGCGGTGGTCCAGCGGGTTGGCCTTGCTCTGCTCGTCCTCCAGGAGGCTCACGATGCTGGTGCGCCAGGCGTCCACCACGCCCAGGCAGCCGCGGGCCTGCAGGGTGCGGAATTCGTTCTTGTTGTCGAACCAGAAGCCCGCGATGATGCCGCGTACCGCGAAACGGTCGAGCATGGCGGTAGGTTCCAGCGCCGCGGTAAAGCTACCCAGCAACTCATCGCGCAGCCGGGTGAGGCGGCCGCCGTTGCCGGAGAGGCCGGTGATGCTGGCGCCGTGCTCGGCCCACCAGGCCTCGAAGGCGGCCATCACACTGGCTTCCTTCTGCCGCAGGCTGGCATCGGCCTCGATGGCGGGCTTGAGGTCGCGCTTCTCGGCCAGGTGCTCGGTGAAGTCCACGTAGTCGGGATCAGGCTTTTCACCAGAGCTGCGGGGCGTAAAGAGCGCCATGGGGTCGAGGCCCTGGGCGTCGAAGAGCAGGCGTCTGGCGTCGATCTCGGCCACCGGCACGCCGCCCATGAGGTGGGCGCGAACGTCCTGGGGTTCTGGTGGCGGGGTGTTGTCGGCGTAGCGTCGGATATTGAGGTTGTAGTCGTTGTCGCGCAGCTCCATGAGCGGCACCACCCGGGCGAAGCCGGGCTCGTCGGCGAAGGCCTCATAGGTGCTGGCGATCTTCTCGATGTGCTCGGGCAGCAGGTGGTTCTGGGCGCGGCCCTCGTCGTATTCGCGGTCGGCGTTGATGAACAGCACCCGGCCCCGGCGCTCCTCGGGCTTGGCCCCCTTGGCGCGCAGCACCAGGATGCTGGCGGGGATGCCGGTGCCGTAGAAGAGGTTGGGGGCCAGGCCGATCACCGCCTCGACCAGGTCGTCCTCGAGCAGCCCGGCGCGGATGCGCTTCTCGTCGCCGCCGCGGAACAGCACGCCGTGGGGCATGACGGTGGCCAGGCGGCCGTCGGACTTGAGGCAGGCGGCCATGTGCTGCAGGAACATCAGGTCGGCCTTCTTGGCACCCTCCGGCACGCTGCCGTAGTGGAAGCGCTCCGGGAAGTGCTGGCTCGGCGTGTAGCCGATGGAGAACGGCGGATTGGTGAGGATGCGGTCGAAACGCACCAGCTCGCCGCCCTCGACGTGCTGCGGGTCGGTGAGGGTGTCGTCGTTGCGCAGGTCGGCGGAGCTGACCCCGTGCAGCAGCATGTTCATCTTGGCGATGGCCCACACCGAGCCGGAGGTCTCCTGGCCGAAGAGGTTGAGCCGGCGCGGGTCGCCGCCCTGTTCCTCCAGGTACTCCTTGGAGAGGATCAGCATACCGCCCGAGCCCATGCAGGGGTCGTAGACGCTGTGGTCCTCCTGGGGGTCCATCAGCCGCACCATCATGCGGACCACCGGGCGCGGGGTGTAGAACTCGCCGCCCTTCTTGCCGGCGGAGTCGGCGAAGTCGCGGATCAGGTACTCGTAGGCGGCGCCGAGCAGATCGGGGAACTCGAAGTCCTCGTTGCGCAAGCGGTACTCGCTGAAGTGAACGATCAGGTCGCGGAGCTTCTTGTCCGGCAGGGTGGTGGAGCCCACCTTGCGTGTGAAGTCGATATGCTCCAGCACCCCGGTGAGGCTGGGGTTGTGCTCTTCCAGGCCGGCCAGCGCCTTGTTCAGCGCATTACCGACGCCCTGGTGGGCCTCCTTCAGCAGGTAGGGCCAGCGCGCCTGCTCGGGCACGTAGAAGGTCGCCTTGTACCAGCTCGGCATCTCGATCACCTGGGCGATGTCGATGTCGCCCTTGCCGGCCTGCCTGAGCTGGTCGCGGACCTCATCCTGGCGCTGCTCGAAGACGTCCGAGCAGCGCTTCAGGAAGAGCATGCCGAAGATGTACTCCTTGAACTCCGAGGCATCCATGCGGCCGCGCAGGATGTCGGCCGCCTTGAACAGGTGCCGTTCCAGCTGGTTGAGGGTGAGGATCATGTACAGCGGTTCCCTGTGTTCGATGAGCCGGCCGCCTCGTGCGACCAGTGGTGACTGGTGCCTATCTCACCAAAGATGGGAGCATAAGGCTACGCCCGGTTGGCGGGGCAGCGGTGCGCGTGGGGTAAGGCAGAGAGCAGCCAGGGCGAACAGGGCCGTGCTGGTGAGTGGTCGCCTCTACCCGGAGGCTTCAAGAGCCACGCACGGAGTGCTCGGCCTGGCTGAGCGCGGCGTTATCGGGCCGACAAGAATGCCTCGATGTCATCGGCGGGGAGTGGCCTGGCATAGAGATACCCCTGTCCCGCGTTGCATGCCATGTGTCGTAGCTGGGTCTCTTGGGCCTGGGTTTCGATCCCTTCTGCCAGGACATCCAGGCCCAGGCTGTGTCCCATGTGGATGATGGCCTGGGTGATGGCCAGGCTCTCACGATTATCCGGCAGGCCGGCGGTGAACGACTGGTCGATCTTGAGTCGGTAGAGGGGAAACTGTTTCAGGTAGCTCAGGCTCGAGTAGCCGGTGCCGAAATCATCGATGGCCAGCTTGACCCCCAGCGCGTTCAGGCGCCGGAGCTTGTCCAGCACCACCTCCATGCCCTGCATGACCACGCTCTCCGTGACCTCCAGTTCCAGGCGGTCTGCGGCCAGGCCGGTCCGCGTCAACACAGACTCCACCACCTCGACGAAGTCGGGCTGCTGGAACTGGTGCGCCGAGACATTGACTGCGATGGTGCCGACCGGCAGTCCGTCGTCGATCCAGCGGGCATGCTGGCGACAAGCCTCTTCCAGGATCCAGGTGCCGATCGGGATGATCTGGCCGCTCTCCTCGGCGATGGGGATGAACTTGCCGGGGGACACCAGGCCGTGGGTGGGGTGTCGCCATCGGACCAGGGCTTCGAGTCCCAGGGTGACACCGGTCGTCAAGTCGATCTGGGGCTGGTATTCCAGGTGCAACTGGTGGTTCTCGATCGCCCGGCGGAGGTCACCTTCCAGCATGAGGTGTTCCATGGTCCTGGCATGCATGTCCGCGGCATAGAATTGGTAGCGGTTGCGGCCTCGATCCTTGGCGATATACATGGCGGCATCGGCATTACGCAACAGGGTCTCGGCCTCCTGGCCATCGGCAGGGAAACAGGCGATGCCGATGCTGGCCGTGAGCACTACCTCGGTACTCTCGACCTGGAAAGGAGGCGCGAAGGTGCTCAGCAGCGTCTCGGCGATACGCTTGGCTTCCGTGTCATTGTGCAGTTCGGGTAGTACCACCAGGAATTCGTCGCCGCCCTGGCGACTGACGGTATCCATCGCCCGCACTGCGCCTCTTAGCCGCTCGGCGATTTCCTGGAGAATGCGGTCGCCGAAGGTATGGCCGTAGACGTCATTGACGTTCTTGAAACGGTCCACATCGAGGAACAGCAGGGCCAGGTGCTGACCGTGCCGCTGGGCCTCAGCCAACGCCACGCTGAGCCGGTCGGTGAGCAGGAAGCGATTGGGCAGATTGGTCAGCGCATCGTGGTGGGCCATGTGGGCGAGGCGCTCATCGGCGAGGCGTCGCTCGAGCGCCGTGCTCAACGTATTGGCGAGGCTCTCCAGAAAGCGGATGTCATCGGAAGAAAAGGAGTGTGCCTCACGGGCATAGGCGCCGAGGCTGCCTAGTGGTGCCTCGACCCCTTTGATTACCACATTGATGCCGCTCAGGATGCCGTGCCGTATGAGCAGCGGTGATGGCGAGAAGCGCGTTTCGTCATGAAAGTTCTCGATGATCACCGGCTCCTGCGAATCCATGACATGGTCGGTCTGGGAGTAGGCCCAGCTAGTGCGATAAACCTTGCGACCGATCCACTCCGCTTCCCAGCCGACACCGGCTACCAGGGTGCAGGCATTGGTCGATGCATCGCAGAGCAGAACCTTGGTAAAGTCCACGCCCAGTCCGTCGGCCATCAGGGTGACCGCCTCCCGGAAGACCTCCTCAATGTCCGTCGAGGCGAGTGCCGAGCGGCCGAACTCGGCCACCAACCGCTGCTGATGGGCGCGAATCATCAAGGCACGCTCGGCGCGTTTTTCCTCGCTGATGTCCTGGATCGTGCCGTATAGGCCAGTAACACGGCCAAGCGAATCCTTGCTCGGTACCGCCACGACGCGCACCTGCACTTCCTTGCCGGCCGGGTGGGTGACCACTAGTTCATACTCTTGGAGCTCTCCTTTGGAAATGGCTTGTTCGACCTTGGCGACAAGTAGTGGGCGGCTCGACGGGGCGAAGAGCGCTTCGTTCTCCTCCAGTCCTTGCGGCGGCCCCAGTGCCGGATCTCGACCAAGGATCTCGTAGACCTGCGAGGACCAGATGATGGCTTGGGTCGCGAGGTCGTACTCCCAGTCGCCCATTCGGCCAATGCGCTGGGCCTCGGTGAGGCGCTCCGCGGTGCGCTTGAGCTCGTGGATGTCGGTACAGGTGCCGAACCACTTGACGATCTGGCCGCTGCTGTCACGCAAGGGCAGGGCACGACCGAGCATCCAGCGATAGGCGCCATCGGCGCGGCGCAGTCGATACTCGATCTCGTAGGGGGTCCCCGTGGCGGTGGCGGCCTGCCACCGTTCGGCGGCGCGCTGTCGATCGTCCGGGTGGAACGCCGGATTCCAGCCGTGGCCGAGGCTTTCCTCCAGCGTCAGCCCGGTAAAGTCGAACCAGTGCTGGTTGTATTGCAGGTGCCAACCGTCGGGCCGGGTGACCCAGACGATCTGGGGCATGGATTCGATCAGGGTACGGAACTCGGCCTCACTGTTGCGCAAGGCCGCCTCGGCGCGAAGCCGATCAGTGATGTCATGCGCCAGCACCAATTCGGCGGGCTCGCCATTGTACTGGAGGCTGTGAGAATGGATCTCGACGTCGATGTCTCGACCGTCGCGCGTGACGTGCCGCCAGGCCCCCGCATGGTCCAACGGCTGTGCACTGCTGGCCACCTGTCCGACGTTGGCGAGCAGGCGGGGAATATCCTCGGATGGGCGGATGTCCTTGATGGTCATCCGCATGAACTCCGAACGGCTATAGCCGTATTGACGAATCGCGGCGTCGTTGACCGCCAGGAAGGAGAGCGTCTCTAGGCTGTAGACCCACATCGGATGGGGGTTGGCCTCGAACAGCTCCCGGTGGCGAGCCTCACTGCTACGCAGATGCGAGGCATTGTCTTGGAGTTGCCGCCTAACATCGGCGATTTCTCGTATGGTCGAAGCGGGGGCTGAGGCGTCAGGCTCCGCCAAGGCGGCCATCTGGCGACCCAGGCGGCGTGCGGCAACGGTGCCACCGAATACACCGCCCAGAATGGCCGTGATGATCAACAGCGCCAGGCTGATGGCGAGCATCTGTTGCGGGGCATTGAGGGCCGATTCAGGAATCGACAACCTGACCTCCCAGGGGGAGCGCTCAGAGGCGCCGCGGAAAGTTTCGGCCGCCTCCTGGTCCACGTTGTCACCGTTGGTCCCGCCTCGATAGGCGAGACGCCCCCCTTGGCTGTCGGTCAGGGTCAGTGACCATGCCTCGGGCAAGGCCAGGGTATCGAGTCGCTGCTGCAACTGGGTGACGGCCAAGGGGCTGAGCATCAGGTGAGTGACTTCCCCGTCACGCAAGCCCGGCACGACGATGGCCACCAGCATCTCGTTGGCCACGGGCCCCATGAAGCTATCACCCACGGCGGCTTGCCCCGTCGCCAGTGCCTGGGGGGCAGCGGCCTTGCCGTCGGGACGGGGAAGCGGCGGGAGCTTGGTGCCATAGGGCACTCGGGTATTGAAGCGCATCTGCATCGGATCACCCACGTCGGAAAATACCACGTGGCTCCCGAAGCTCTCGCGAAACCCTTGCGCCTCGTCATACAGCTGCGGCCATTGCTCGGGCGCATCCGCCAGCGGAGAGGCAGCCAGCATCGAGAGTGCCCGAATGCGCGCATCCAGATAGTGATCGATCGCACCACGGGCGTTGTGGACAAGCTGCTGCGCTTCCTGGCGCATCTCATGCCCGCGATCGCGGACACTGTCGAAGGCCAGCCAGAAGGACAGCAACCCCAAGGGCAAGACGCAGAGCAAGATCAGGCCGGTCAGATACGTCGCCAACGGACGCTGTGTCATGGTGGTAGTCCGTCCTTGGTGGCTAGGCCGGATAAGCCGGCCATGGGGGTACCGGCCTGAGTGGCCGAAAGTGGCGCGTGTCTTCAAGCGGCGAATTTGACAGGCGTGTGCCTGACGGGTCGTTTGTACCGTCCTCGCGTCGGCCCAGAAGTGAAATTGAACCTAGGCGCCAAACACGGAGGGCATCGTGGTAGGGAAGATCTCATGGTGCTGGATTGACTATATCAGACGCCTTTCTCGCTCAGGTAGGGCCCCTATAGTTGAACCAAATTTTTGCAGGCTCCTTGATCGAGGAAAATTCTTTGCTCGTCGTTATAGGCTGCCACGAGATTCCGGATGACCGAGGCCGAATACTGCCGGCGACACCCCGGCTCAACCGTGTAGCAGTATCTCGATGTGGCTGTAAGCGATCAGCGACCATTGATGTAAGCCGATTGACGATACCTTTACTACCTGACGGTGTCGGGCGCTGAGTCTCACACCAGTAGGAGTTCCGTTATCATGACCTCAATCCCCAGCCCCGGTATCCATCATGTGTGGCCGCTTCGTCCTCTACCTTGATGTTCGCAGCCTCTCGGCTTCCCTGAAGCTGCCGCTGGCCGAGCCTCCGCTGGCGCCTCGCTACAACGTCGCACCGGGCACCTGGATCACTGCTGTTCTCCGGCCTGACCCCGACAGCCAGTTGACCCTGGACGAGCTGTGGTGGGGCTATCGCCCCCACTGGGCCGACGACAAGGCCCCACAGCCCATCAACGCCACCGTCGAGAAGGTCGCCACCTCCAACTACTTTAAGGGTGCCTTTGCCCACCACCGTTGCCTGGTGCCGGCGGATGGGTGGTTTGAGTGGGTGCGACTCGAGGGCCGCAAGCAGCCCCACTACCTGACACGTACCGATCGTGAGCCGCTGTGGTTTGCCGGGATCTGGACGGAGCGCCCCGACGGTAAGCCCGGCTGCGCGATCCTCACCGAGCCGGCCCGCGGCGTCGCCAAGGAGATCCACCCGCGCATGCCGCTGGCGCTGGATGCCGAGAGCCTGGAGCCCTGGCTCGATCCCGACCTGACGGATCGCGAGACGATCCGCCGAATGGTGCATCACCTGAATGCCGCGCTGATCACCCACTGGCCGGTCAGCCAGCGGGTCAACAAGCCCATGGAGGACGACGTCGACCTGATTGAGCCGATTAACGAACCGTAATTCGCGGCAGGTCCTCCCAGCGAGTCGTCCACCTCGGCGAACGATTGGCGCAGCGCAGGTGCCAGGCCGCGTTGGGCGTGGGCATGCCGAGTTTGACGGTGCCGCGGCCCATTTGGCGGTTGAGCTCGTCCAGGGTGGCCATCAGCCGTTCGCCGCGTTCCCGGTCTGCTGCAGTCTGGGCCGTGTCGAGCAGCGACAGCTGCTGGCGGTTGGCGTCGATCAGGTCGATCAGCATCACGCCGGCCTTCATGAACCGATAGTGGGGGCCGTAGATAGCAACAAAGGCCTGGGCAACAGCGTGCAGGATCTCCCGGCTGTCGTCGGTCGGTTTCGTCAGTTCGACCACGGCACTCGGTGAATACTGGGGCAGGTCGGGGCGGTGTCGGTTGGTCTTGAGGAAGACATAGACGGTCCGGGCCAGGCTGTCCTATGCCGGCTCGGAAAGCCCGATAGGTCAGTGCTCCTCCGTCGCTGTGGGTGGGGTCGCGGTAAGCTAGGCGGTTCCGGATGGGTGGGGATTCGGGTCTGGTATGGCGGGCTCCTGTCAGAACCAGTTTTTCGCGACAGAGCCCGCCATAGGCAACCGAGGATTTTAGGGATTCATGCCCGGTTAACCCCTGCCTGGGCCGATGGCTTAGCGACGACCTCCGCCATTTCCATTTCCGCCGTTACCGCCACCGCCGCCGTTACCGCCGCCGTTACCGCCACCGTTACCGCCGCCAGCACCACCACCGGCACCGCCGCCAGCACCACCACCGGCACCACCGCCGTTACCACCGCCAGCACCACCACCGGCACCGCCGCCAGCACCACCACCGGTACCACCGCCGTTACCGCCGCCGTTACCGCCACCGCCAGCACTGTTGGTATTGTCATTGGGGTTGTTGGAATTGTCGCCGTTACCGTCGTTATCACCCGAGTTGTTTCTGGCCTGGCTGACGGCCTGACCATCCACACCACCGTTAGAGACCGCATCGATGGCAGTCGTCAGGCCGAAGCTGGCTTCGTCTGGTTTATTTTCCAAGGCGTTATTGAGAGAGGTTAGGGCCTGTCTGTCACCGGTGGCACTGTCGTCGGAGTCAGCACTGTTGTCGTCGTTGTCGTCCTCCTCCTCACCTGAGTTGCTTCTGGCCTGGCTGATGGCCTGACCATCTACACCACCCGCGGAGACCGCATCGATGGCAGTCATCAGGCCGAACTGGGCTTCATCGGATGGCTGATTGGATAAGGCGTTTTCGAGCGAGGTTGTGGCTTGACTATCTTCATCTTGCGGCTCTTGGGCGATAGCCGTCCCTACCGGGATAAACCCTAACGCCAGGAGCAGAGCCATTAGAGATTGCTTTTGCATGTTATGTACTCACTCAGGTTTAAGCGTGGGAAGCCACGATGATCCTGTTGTGGCTTCATGCCTTGGCAACGACGCCCCCGCTTGGGTACCTGCGCCTGTCTTCCCATGACCTTTGCCTGACCTCAGTTTCAGGTAGCCGTTGACTATTGACAAGATGAATCTTGCATGATGGGAGCGTGTCGATCATTGAAGCAGGTCACCGCTACATCGAGGCGCAGGGAGCGACGGCATTCATACCATAGGGCCTTCGCCGGCAGCCTGCCGCCCGGCTAGGTGATCCTGGGTGAGGTCGCCCAGACCAGCTAGCTGCTAAGTCAGCTCCGGGCTCAAGGGTCAATGTCCTTCTGAGGTGTTCGCGACCGACGGCTTCAAGGTGCTGATCACCGCGGGCAAGCTGCTGTAAGTGTTTTTGGAAGACAAGCTGGCATAGCTAGCCGATAGCTTCTGCTCTCCCTTCATGCCGGATGACGATGACCCGTCCAGGAGGATGGGCCATACCCGCGCCACCTGGGTATCCCGGTGGCAAGCGCAGCGGGTTGTGTCCGCTGCCCTTCTGGAGAGCAACTCATCTCAGGCGAGCCCGTTCGTTCCGTCCCGGTGGCAGGCGGCACGTCCCTGGGTGCAGGGGATGTCCCGTTGACTTATGGAAACCGTTAACCGCCTCTTGCGATCTGTGGTGACCCAGGAGTTCTTTACGCATGGAACCTGCATGGAACCTAGAGAGCTGACAACGAAAAACGGCCACTGCCGCGAAGGGCTAAGTGGCCGTTTTTACTATGTTTTTTGGTCGGAGTAGCAGGATTCGAACCTACGACCTCTGCCTCCCGAAGGCAGCGCTCTACCAAGCTGAGCTATACTCCGAATCTTTCTAGTGTCGGGCGCGTGGCAACCGACGTGGCGTATTATACGCATGCCTTGCCGCCATGCAAGTCTCTTGGCGGCTTTGCGCCGCTCAGGTCTGCCGGTCGACGGCCGTGCGGGCGAGCTGGGCCATGCTGTCGCGGAAGGGGCTTTCGGGCAGGGCGTCGAGCTGTGCCAAGGCCTTGTCGGCCATCTCTTCTGCGCGAGCCCGGGTGTAGTCCAGTGCGCCGGTGTCGTGCACGATGGCCAGTACTTCGTCCAGGTGGTCGAGGCCGCCCTTGCGGATGGCCTGGCGGATCAGGCCTCGCTGCTCGGCAGAGCCGGCGGCCATGGCCTGGATCAGCGGCAGGGTCGGCTTGCCCTCGGCCAGGTCATCGCCGACGTTCTTGCCCATTGCTTCGGCGTCGCCTTCGTAGTCGAGCAGGTCGTCGATCAGCTGGAAGGCCAGGCCCAGGTAGCGGCCGTAGTGCTGCAGGGCCGTTTCCTGCTCCGGGCTGGCATCGGCGAGGATGGCACCGCTGTGGGAGGCCGCCTCGAAGAGCATGGCGGTCTTGCCCAGGATGGTCTCGAAGTAGGCTGTCTCGTCGGTATCGGGATTGCCTACGTTGGTGAGCTGTTGCACTTCGCCCTCGGCGATGGTGCAGGTGGCACGCGAGAGCACGTCCATGATGCGCATGGAGCCCACTTCCACCATCATCTGGAAGGAGCGGGAATAGAGGAAGTCCCCCACCAGTACCGAGGGGGCGTTGCCCCAGGCATCGTTGGCCGTGGCCTTGCCGCGACGCAGGTGGGACTCGTCGACCACGTCGTCGTGCAGCAGCGTCGAGGTATGCATGAACTCGACCAGGGTTGCCAGGGTGATATGCCGGTCGCCCGCGTAGTCCAGCGAGCGTGCCGCCAGCAGCACCAGCAGCGGGCGCAGCCGCTTGCCGCCGCTCTCGATGATGTACTGGCCGATGGTTTCCACCAGCGGGATGCGCGAGGCGAGCTGGGCCATGATGGTGCGGTTCACGGCGAGGAAGTCATCGGCGACCACGGTATGGAGCAGCGACGCGGGAGCGGGACTGGATGACTGGGGCGGTGCGGCGTTGGCTGGCATGGAGGCGGTTTCGACGAGTAATGGGTGCCGGGGCAAGAGGCGCCCCTTCTGGCTTCGGGTTGCCGGTCATGCTATGGGCCCCCCATGGGGGCGTCAAGCTGGTGCTGCCGGGCCTTCGGCCGGGTTGACTGTATCGCTCTCGGAGCCTGCTTCGCGGGTTGTACGGTCGTTCCCTCACGGTTATAATCCGCGACCCACTCATCATGCTCCCTGTCAGATGGCTGCCGGAAGGGGCGCCACTCGCAGCAGGTCGATGAAGAGCCAACACCCGATGAGTCCTGGAGAGAAAAGCATGTACGCAGTTATCAAGAGCGGTGGCAAGCAGTACCGCGTTCAGGAAGGCCAGACGCTCAAGCTCGAGAAGCTGGAAGTACCGACCGGCGACACCATCGAGTTTGACGAGGTCCTGCTGGTGGGTAACGACGAGGACGTCACCGTTGGCGCCCCGCTGGTCGACGGTGCCAAGGTGGCCGCCGAGGTCGTCTCCCACGGCCGTGGCGACAAGATCACCATCATCAAGTTCCGTCGTCGTAAGCACTCCATGAAGCGTCAGGGCCACCGCCAGTGGTTCACTGAAGTCAAGATCACCGGGATCTCCGCGTAAGCGCCGCGGCAGCGGAACGCTTTCGATATATCCCCTGAACGAGCGAGGACTTTGCAATGGCTCATAAGAAGGCAGCGGGCTCTACCCGTAACGGTCGCGACAGCGAATCCAAACGCCTCGGCGTCAAGCTGTTTGGCGGTCAGGTCGTCAATCCCGGCAACATTATCGTCCGTCAGCGTGGCACCAAGTTCCACGCCGGTACCGGCGTCGGGATCGGCAAGGACCACACGCTGTTCGCGCTGGACGAGGGCGTGGTCAAGTTCGAGACCAAGGGTCCGAAGAACCGCAAGTTCGTCAGTATCGTCTCTGCCTGAGACCCTGATGCTTGCAGCGAGAAGGCCCCGCCCAGGCGGGGCCTTCTTGTATCATGGCGGCACGGGCCGTCAGGAGAGTAAGAGATGCAGTTCGTCGACGAAGCCTCGATCATTGTGGAAGCCGGGAAGGGCGGTAATGGCTGCCTGAGCTTCCGCCGCGAGAAATACGTGCCCAAGGGCGGTCCCGACGGCGGCGATGGTGGTCATGGCGGCACCGTCTACCTGATCGGTGACGATGCCCTCAATACCCTCATCGACTTCAAGTACCAGCGCTTTTACAAGGCGCAGAACGGCCAGCCCGGCATGGGGCGGCAGATGAGCGGGCGCGCCGGCGACGACCTGCACGTCAAGGTGCCGGTGGGCACCACGGTGATCGATGAGGACACCCTCGAGGTGATTGCCGACGTCACCGAGATCGGCCAGGTCGTGCCGGTTGCCCAGGGCGGACGCCGGGGGCTTGGCAACATTCACTTCAAGTCCTCCACCAACCGGGCGCCGCGGCGAACCACGCCGGGCACCGAGGGTGAGCGTCGCAACCTGCGCTTCGAGATGAAGGTGATGGCCGACGTCGGCCTGCTGGGTCAGCCCAATGCCGGCAAGTCGACGTTGATCCGCGCCGTCTCCGCGGCCAAGCCCAAGGTGGCCAACTATCCGTTCACCACCTTGGTGCCCAACCTGGGCGTGGTGAAGCTTGGCCTGCATGAGCATTTCGTGATGGCCGATGTGCCCGGCCTGATCGAGGGTGCCTCCGATGGCGCCGGCCTTGGGTTGCGCTTTCTCAAGCACCTGACCCGCACTCGGCTGCTGTTTCATGTGGTGGACGTGGCGCCTTTCGACGAGTCCGATCCCGTGGAGGTCGCCGAGGCGATCATTCATGAGCTCGGTGAGTTCTCGCCGGCGCTGGCCGAGCTGCCGCGCTGGCTGGTGCTCAACAAGCTCGACCTGCTGCCGGCCGAGGAGCGCGAGGCAGTAGCCGACGAGATCGTCCGTCGGCTTGGCTGGGAGGGGCCGGTGTTCCGCATTTCGGCGATTTCCAGCGACGGCACCGACGCCCTGGTGCAGGCTGCCCACCGCTGGCTCACCGAGCAGCGCCGCCTCGAGAACGAGGATGAGGAGGCCGCCGAGCGTGCCCGCGAGATGCGCGCACGCATGGAAGACGAGGCGGTGGCGCGCACCGAAGCCCGCCTGGGTCGCAGGCGCAAGCGCGACGACGAAGATGACGACGATTTCGATGATGACGATTACGACGTCGAGATCGAATACGCGCCCTGAGGATCAAGAGCGAATGGAGCACAACGAGCAGGTGGCAGGCCGCGAGGCGCTGGTGGGTGCTCGCCGGGTGGTGGTGAAGATCGGCAGCGCGCTATTGACCAACGACGGCCGCGCGCTGGACGAGGTGGCCATCGGCGGCTGGGTGGATCAGATTGCCGAACTGCATCACCGGGGCATCGAGGTCGTGCTGGTCTCCTCCGGCGCGGTGGCAGCCGGGATGGCGCGCCTGGGCTGGCAGGTCCGGCCCTCGGCGGTGCATGAGCTCCAGGCCGCAGCGGCGGTAGGCCAGAACGGTCTCACCGAATGCTACGAGGGCCACTTCGCTCGCCACGGCCTGCTCACCGCCCAAGTGCTGCTCACCCACGACGACCTCTCCAACCGCAAGCGCTACCTCAACGCCCGCTCGGCGCTGCGCACCCTGGTCGCCCTGGGGGTGGTGCCGGTGGTCAACGAGAACGACACCGTGGTCACCGACGAGATCCGTTTCGGCGACAACGATACCCTCGGCGCCCTGGTCGCCAACCTGCTGGAGGCCGATGCCCTGGTGATCCTCACCGACCAGGAGGGGTTGTTCGATGCCGATCCGCGTGGCAATCCCGAGGCACGGCTGATCGCCGAGGGGCGCGCCGATGACCCGAGCCTGGCGGCGGTAGCCGGCGGCGGTGGCGTGCTCGGTCGCGGCGGTATGGCCACCAAGGTGCGGGCAGCCCAGCTGGCGGCCCGTTCCGGCGCAGTCACGGTGATTGCCAGTGGCCGTCAGCCGGCGGTGCTCGGCCGCCTGGCCGAGGGCGAGCGGCTGGGCACTCTGCTGCTCCCCGAGCAGGCACCCATGGCGGCGCGCAAGCGTTGGCTGGCGGGCCAGCTTCAGGTGCGTGGCACCCTGGCCCTGGATGCCGGCGCGGTGAAGGTACTCAAGAGCAGCGGCTCCAGTCTGTTGGCGGTGGGCGTGACGGCGGTCAGCGGCCAGTTCCGCCGGGGCGACATGGTGCTCTGCGTCGACGATCAGGGGCGTCGCGTGGCCAAGGGGCTGGTCAACTACGGCGCCGACGAGGCCCGTATGCTGGTGGGCAAGCCCAGCCACCAGATCGAGGCCATCCTCGGCTACATGGAATCGCCGGAGCTGATCCACCGTGACAACCTGGTGGTGCTCTAGCACCATCGCAGGAACTATGGCAAGAACGGGATTGGCGTGATAGGATGCGCCATCCTCTCAGACACGGCCCCTAAGCGACTGCGTTCAAGTGCGCAGCCGGCAACATGGCCAGGCCGACGGGGATTTTTTATTTTCCTGTTGGATCATACCGTTATCAAGCGTCGCCCATAGATGGCGACCACAACTTTCTCCAAGGAGACAGTCAGTGGCGAACAGCAAGCAAGCCCGCAAGCGTGCCCGTCAGGCAGAAGGTCGTCGTGTTCTGAAGGCGAGCCAGCGTAGCATGGTCCGCACCTACATCAAGAACGTCGTCAAGGCCATCAACGGCGGTGACCACGCCCAGGCCATGGACGCCTTCAAGCAGGCGCAGCCGGTCATCGACCGTATCGCCGACAAGGACGTGCTCTCCAAGAAGAAGGCCGCGCGCCTGAAGAGCCGCCTGAACAAGCGCATCAAGGCACTCGCGGCGTAAGTCGGGAGCGCCAGCAGAAAAACCGGCTGCGGCCGGTTTTTTTGATTCCTGAAGGTGCCGACGATTCCCTGTGGGAGCGCAATTCATTGCGCGAATGGCGCCGGAAGGCGCCCGGCGGTGGAGCCTGAGCTGCCGGGGAGGCGTTTGACCCCCTTCGCGATCTGAAGATCGCTCTCACCGGAGCACGGCTCAGGTGAGGAGGTAGATGTGACGGATCGCGAGCAGCCGCCGGCGCCGGTGGAGGAGAGCGACAAGGTGGTGGCGCCCAAGGCGGGCGGCCTGATGCGCTCCGGCCTGGTGGTCAGCATGATGACCATGCTCTCGCGGGTGATGGGGCTGGCGCGCGACGTGGTGATCGCCACCCTGTTCGGTGCCGGCGACGGGGCGGACGCCTTCTTCGTTGCCTTCAAGATCCCCAACTTCCTGCGTCGCCTGTTCGCCGAGGGGGCCTTCAACCAGGCCTTCGTGCCGGTACTGTCGGAATACGCCACCCGAGGCAGCAAGCGCGAGGTGAAGGAACTGCTCGATGCGGTGGCCGGCAGCCTCACGGCGGTGCTGGCGCTGATCACGGCGTTGGCCATGCTGGCCTCGCCCTGGCTGGTGTGGGCCTTCGCCCCCGGCTTTGGCCGCGACCCGGAAAAGCTGGCGCTGACCGCCGACATGTTGAGGCTCACCTTTCCCTATCTGCTGCTGATCTCGCTCACGGCCTTTGCCGGCAGTACGCTCAACACCTGGAACCGCTTTGCCGTGCCGGCCTTCACCCCGGTGCTGCTCAACCTCTCGTTGATCGGGGCAGCGGTCCTGCTCACGCCGCTGTTCGAGGAGCCGGCCATGGCGCTGGCCTGGGGTGTGCTCATCGCCGGCGGTGCCCAGCTGGCCTTCCAGGTTCCCTTCCTGGCGAGGCTGGGGCTGCTGCCAAGGCCGTGGCCCGACTTCGCCCACAGCGGCGTGCGGCGCATCTTGCGGCTGATGGCGCCGGCGCTGTTCGGCGTCTCGGTCTCCCAGATCAACCTGCTGCTCGACACCGTGCTGGCCTCGCTTCTGGCGGCGGGCAGCGTCTCCTGGCTCTACTACTCGGATCGCCTGGTGGAGCTGCCGCTGGGGGTGTTCGGCATCGCTATCGGCACGGTGATCCTGCCGGCGCTCTCCCGGCGCCATGCCGAACAGTCCGGCGAGCATTTCGCGGCCATGCTCGACTGGGCGATCCGTACCGTGCTGCTGCTGGGGCTTCCCGCGGCCCTGGCCCTTGCCGTGCTGGCCGAGCCGTTGCTGATCGCGCTGTTTCACTACGGCGCCATGACCGAGCGCGATATCGCCATGGCGGCGATGAGTCTCAGGGCCTATGCGTTCGGCCTGGTGGCCTTCATGCTGATCAAGGTGCTGGCGCCGGGCTTCTTCGCTCGCCAGAACACCATCACGCCGGTGAAGGTGGGCATCATCGCCATGGTCGCCAACATGGTCTTCAACCTGATCCTGGTGTGGCCCCTGGCCCATGCCGGCCTGGCACTGGCCACGGCGCTTTCGGCCTTCCTCAACGCCGGCCTGCTGGCCTGGCTGCTGCGAAGGGAGGGCGTGCTGGTCTTCCAGCCCGGCTGGGGGCGCTATGCGGTGCAACTGCTTGGCGGTTGCACGGTGATGGGCGTGGGGCTGGCCTGGCTGGCCCCCGAGTGGCAAGCGTGGCTCGAATGGAGCGTCTGGACGCGCGCCGGCTGGCTGGCGGTGCTGGTGGCGGCCGGGGCGGCGGTCTACTTCGCCTGGCTGGCGGCCTTCGGGGTGCGGATTCGGCATTTCCGGATGAAGGGCTGACCGGTGCCAACCAACCGCCGCTTCGCGACGGATCGCGACGCAAGCGTTGCTCCTACACTCCACCTGTTTCAGGGAGGGGGTTGGGGAGCGGAGTGCTGTAAGAGCAGGTTTTAGTAGGAGCTGTGCTTGCACAGCGATAAGCGGAGAACTCCATCACTGTGCCAGACGAAGCGTCGAACCGTCAGCTCCCCCAATAAGCAGCCGATCACCGGCCCCCACAAGAGATAGCAGGGAAAGACCAAGCCGCGCCGGCTGTCAAGGGGCCCCCGGTCCGTTATAATCGTTAACTTTATTTCCCAGCGTGACGACCCCATGCGAGTGATTCGAGGACTGCACAACCTGCGTGACGAGGATCGCGGCTGCGTGGCCACCATCGGCAACTTCGATGGCGTGCATCGCGGGCACCGGGCGATCCTCGACCAGTGCCGCGAGCATGCTGCTCGGCTCGGCCTGCCGGTGACCGTGGTGGTCTTCGAGCCGCAGCCTCGGGAGTTCTTCGCCGGCGACCAGGCACCGCCGCGGCTGAACCGGCTGCGCGACAAGGTGGCGCTGCTTGGCGAGTGCGGGGTCGACCGCATCCTCTGCCTGCCCTTCAACGACGCCCTGCGCAGCCTGACCGCCCTGGAGTTCATCGAGCGCGTGCTGGTGGACGGCCTGGGTGTGCGTCATCTGGTGGTGGGCGACGACTTCCGCTTCGGCTGCGATCGCCGCGGCGACTTTCACCTGCTCACCGAGGTGGGGGAGTCCTGGGGCTTCGGCGTCGAACACACTCGCACCTTCACCATCGACGGCGAGCGGGTCTCCAGCACCCGGGTGCGCACCCTGCTGGCCAGCGGCAATTTTGCCGCCGCGGCGCGCCTGCTGGGTCGCGTCTACCGGCTGGGCGGCCGTGTGGTGCGCGACCGCCAGCTGGGCCGTACCATCGGCGTACCCACCGCCAACCTGCCGCAGCCGGCCCTGTCGCTGGCTTTGCAGGGCGTCTATGCGGTGGTCACCGAGCTCCCCGACGGGCGACGCCTGCCCGGTGTGGCCAACATCGGCTGGCGCCCCACGGTGGGAAGTTCTCGGCCGGTACTCGAGGTGCACCTCTTCGACTTTGACGGCGACCTCTACGGGGAGCGCCTGACGGTCTTCCCCTGCGCCAAGCTGCGCGGCGAGGTGAAGTTCGCCCACTTCGACGAGCTCAAGACCCAGATCCGCGCCGACCAGGCGCGCGCCCGGGCCTACTTTCTACAGCACCCCGCCGCCGGTGCCGACTGTCTACAGCACCCCGCTGCCGGTGCAAAGGAGGCGGCACACCCTGTCGCGGCAGGTCCGGCAGGCGACGGCCGCGACGATTCTCTTCCTCTGGCATCGGCGCCGCTGGCGCGCGAGGCCGTGACTTCCGATTCCTCGGCGGGTGCCCCCGCCGACCACGACGACGGCTGACCCCCAGGATATGAGCGACTACAAGCACACTCTGAACCTGCCAGAAACCGATTTTCCCATGCGCGGCATGCTGCCCAAGCGTGAGCCCGCCCGGGTGGCGCAGTGGAAGCAGATGGACCTCTACCATCGCCTGCGCAAAGAACGCCAGGGCAGGGAGCTGTTCGTCCTTCACGACGGCCCTCCCTACGCCAACGGCAGCATCCACATCGGTCACGCCGTCAACAAGATCCTCAAGGACATCATCGTCAAGTCGAAGAACCTGGCCGGCTTCGATGCCCCCTACGTGCCCGGCTGGGACTGCCACGGCCTGCCCATCGAGCACAAGGTGGAGACCACTCACGGCAAGCACCTCGAGCCCGGCAAGGCCCGCGAGCTGTGCCGCGAGTATGCCGCCGAACAGATCCATGGCCAGCTCGCCGACTTCGTGCGCCTGGGGGTGATCGGCGACTGGGACACGCCCTACCGCTCCATGGACTATGCCAACGAGGCCGGCGAGATCCGCGCGCTGGCCGACATGGTCGCGGCGGGCTATGTCTTCAAGGGGCTGAAACCCGTCAACTGGTGCTTCGACTGCGGCTCGGCGCTGGCCGAGGCCGAGGTGGAGTACCAGGACAAGAAGTCCGACGCCATCGACGTGGCCTTCCCCGTGGAGGATGCTGACCGCCTGGCTGCCGCCTTCGGCCTCGACCGGCTTGCCAAGCCAGCCGCCATCGTGATCTGGACCACCACGCCCTGGACCATCCCCGCCAACCAGGCGCTTAATGTGCATCCCGAGTTCACCTATGCCCTGGTGGACACCGGCGAGCGCCTGCTGGTGCTGGCCGAGGAGCTGGTGGAGTCGTGCCTCGAGCGCTTCGGGCTGCAAGGCGAGATCGTCGCCACTGCCACCGGCGAGCGACTGGATGGCGTCCACTTTCGCCATCCCTTCTACGATCGCTTGTCACCGGTCTATCTGGCCGACTACGTCGAGGTCGAGGTGGGCAGCACCGGTATCGTTCACTCGGCGCCGGCCTACGGCGTCGACGACTTCATCACCTGCCGCGAGCACGGCATGACCTTCGACGAGATCGAGAGTCCGGTGCAGGGCAACGGCGTCTATGTCGACGACCTGCCGTTCTTCGGAGGCCAGATGATCTGGAAGGCCAACCTGCAGATCGTCGCCAAGCTCGACGAGGTGAGCGCGCTGATGGCCCACCAGACCATCACGCACAGCTACATGCACTGCTGGCGCCACAAGACCCCGGTGATCTACCGCGCCACCGCCCAGTGGTTCGTGGGCATGGACCTCGAAGGCCGCGATGGCAAGACCCTGCGTGAGCGAGCCCTCGCCGGCATCGAGGCGACCACCTTCACCCCGGCCTGGGGCCAGGCGCGGCTGCACAGCATGATCGCCAACCGCCCGGACTGGTGCATCTCGCGCCAGCGCAACTGGGGGGTGCCGATTCCCTTCTTCCTGCACAAGGCGACCGGTGAGCTGCACCCGCGCACCGTGGTGCTGATGGAGCAGGCCGCTCAGCGTGTGGAGCGGGAGGGCATCGACGCCTGGTTCCGTCTCAACCCCGCTGAGCTGCTGGGCGAGGAGGCCGCCGACTACGACAAGGTCACCGACACCCTGGACGTCTGGTTCGACTCCGGCACCACCCATCGCCACGTGCTGCGCGGCTCGCATCCCCACGGCCACGAGAACGGCCCGCGTGCCGATCTCTACCTGGAGGGCTCCGACCAGCACCGCGGCTGGTTCCACTCCTCTCTGCTGACCGGCTGCGCCATCGACGGCCACCCGCCGTATCGCGGCCTGCTCACCCACGGCTTCACCGTGGATGCCCATGGCCGCAAGATGTCCAAGTCGGTGGGCAACGTGGTGGCGCCCCAGGAGGTGATGGACAAGCTAGGTGCCGACATCCTGCGCCTGTGGGTGGCCTCCACTGACTACGGCGGCGAGATGGCGGTCTCCGACGAGATCCTCAAGCGCACCGCCGACGTCTATCGGCGTATCCGCAACACCTCGCGCTTTTTGCTGGCCAACCTCAACGGCTTCACGCCGGATCGCGATGCGGTGCCGTTCGAGGACATGCTGGCCCTGGACCAGTGGGTGGTGGACCGCGCCGCCCAGCTGCAGGCACGCATCGAGACGGCCTATGAAGAGTACCGCTTCCTCGATGTGTACCAGCAGGTGCACGGCTTCTGCGCCCGGGAGCTGGGCGGCTTCTATCTGGACGTGATCAAGGATCGCCAGTACACCACCCAGGCCGACTCCCTGGCGCGGCGCAGCGCCCAGACCGCGCTCTACCAGGTCGTCGAGGCGCTCTCCCGCTGGGTGGCGCCGATCCTCTCCTTCACCGCCGAGGAGATCTTCGAGAACATCCCTGGCGAGCGCGGCGAGAGCGTGCTGCTGGTCGAGTACTACACCGGGCTCGAGACGCTGGCGGACGATGCCGACATGGGCCGCGACTTCTGGGAGCAGGTGCTCGAGGTCAAGCAGGCCGTGAACAAGTGCCTGGAGGATGCCCGCAACGCCAAGGCCATCAAGGGCAGCCTGGCCGCCGAGGTCACCCTCTATGTGGACGACGCCCTGCAAGCCACGCTCGCCAAGCTGGGCGACGAGCTGCGCTTCGTGATGCTGACCAGCGAGGTGCGTCTGGCGCCGCTCGGCGAGGCCAGGGAAGCAGAGGCCACCGAGCTCGAGGGGCTCAAGGTGGCCGTGGTCGAGAGCCCCAACAACAAGTGCGAGCGCTGCTGGCACCACCGCGAGGACGTGGGCACCCACCCCGCGCATCCGGACCTCTGCGGGCGCTGCATCGGCAACCTGCCGGACGGCCCTGGCGAGACGCGTCTCTATGCCTGATCGCCAGGCGTCATCCGGCAAGCGGGCGGATACAGGCGGCGCCGTTACGTTGCCGCCCATGCATCGCCCCCTGCGCTGGCTGTGGCTGGCGCTGGCGGTGGTCGTGCTGGACCTGGCCACCAAATACCTCGCCAGCGGGCTGCTCGACTACGCTCGGCCGGTAGAGGTGCTGCCGTTCTTCAACCTGACGCTGCTGCACAACACCGGCGCGGCGTTCAGCTTCCTGGCCGGCCACCCCGGCTGGCAGCGCTGGTTCTTCGCCATCATCGCCGTAGGCGCGAGCATCGGCCTGACGGTGTGGATGCGCCGCCTCAAGGCCGACGAGACGCTGCTGGCCGTGTCGCTGGCGCTGATCATCGGCGGGGCGCTCGGCAACCTCTACGACCGACTGGTGCACGGCTACGTGGTGGACTTCCTCTCCTTCCACGTCGCCGGCTGGTACTACCCGGCCTTCAACGTGGCGGATATCGGCATCACCCTGGGGGCCATCGGCCTGATCTGGGAATCGCTGTTCGGCGAGAAGCGCCGAGCGCGCCGCCGTGGCTGAGGAACCCGCACGCTGCCCTGCCGTCCAAGCGGCCATCACATTCGCGAACTTCATGCACGCTTCGAGAGACACGCCATGAACAACCAGGAATCCCAGGGCCTTCGCATCGGCGAGGGCATGGAAGTGACCCTGCACTTCACCCTCAGCCTGGAAGACGGCACCGTGGTGGATTCCACCCGTGACAAGCAGGCCGCTACCTTCCAGGTGGGCGACGGCAACCTGCCGCCCGGCTTCGAGCACCCCCTCAAGGGGCTGACGACCGGCGAGACCGGCAGCTTCGAGATCACCCCCGAGCACGCCTTCGGCCAGCACAATCCTCAGAACATCCAGATGCTCAAGCGCGACGACTTCGAGGACGAGGCGCCGGAAGTGGGCATGGTGATGTCCTTCGCCGATGCCGCTGGCGGCGAACTGCCCGGGGTGATCAAGCATATCGAGGGCGAACAGGTGGAAGTGGACTTCAACCACCCGCTGGCAGGGCGTACCCTGACCTTCGAGGTGGAAGTGCTGGACGTGAAGCCCGCTACGACGCATTGACCCCATCGCTTTGCCAGCAAAGCTCCTACATTGTCTGGCGGATTACCGAGGTTCTGTGTAGGAGCGCTGCTTGCAGCGCGAAGGCGGCGACCCCCAACTTATCGACAGGCAGATGCTCAAGCATCAAGGCAAGGCCCTATGCAACCCAACCCCATACACATCAGGCTCGCCAACCCGCGCGGCTTCTGCGCTGGCGTCGACCGCGCCATCGATATCGTCAACAGTGCGCTGGACACGTTCGGTCCGCCGATCTATGTGCGCCACGAGGTGGTTCACAATCGCTACGTGGTCGACAGCCTGCGCGAGCGCGGGGCGGTGTTCGTCGAGGAGCTCGAGGAAGTGCCCGACGATGTCATCGTGATCTTCTCGGCCCACGGCGTCTCGCGTGCCGTGCAGGCCGAAGCCGAACGCCGCGGCCTCAAGGTGTTCGACGCCACCTGCCCGCTGGTCACCAAGGTGCACCTGGAGGTGCTGCGCTATGCTCGTCGTGGCCAGGAATGCATCCTCATCGGCCACGAGGGCCACCCCGAGGTGGAGGGCACCATGGGACGCTACGATACCTCCCATGGCGGCCAGATCTATCTGGTCGAGGATGAACAGGATGTGGCTCGGCTCGAGGTCAAGGATCCGAGCCAGCTGGCCTTCGTCACCCAGACGACCCTCTCCATGGATGACACTGCCCGGGTGATCGACGCCCTGCGCGCCAAGTTCCCCGAGATCCAGGGCCCGCGCAAGGACGACATCTGCTACGCCACCCAGAATCGCCAGGACGCCGTGCGCGAGCTGGCAGACGGCTGTGATCTGGTGCTGGTGGTGGGCAGCCGCAACAGCTCCAACTCCAACCGCCTGCGCGAGCTCTCCGAGCGGGTCGGCACCCCGGCGTACCTGGTCGACAGCGCCGAGCAGGTCGACCCGGCGTGGCTGGACGGGGTCAAAGTGATCGGTGTCACCGCCGGTGCCAGCGCCCCCGAGGTGCTGGTCAAGGGCGTGATCGAGCGGCTGCAGGCGCTGGGCGCCACCGCTCCCGAGGAACTCGCCGGCCGCGAGGAAACCATCACTTTCTCCATGCCCCGCGAGCTGCGCGAACGCGTTATCGCCAGCGAGTAGCGCTTTTATTGTGGGAGCACTGCTTGCAGCGCGATCCATCGCGAAGCGATGGTGCCGCTACCAGGCGGCTGTAGGTGCGGTGCTATTGTGGGAGCACTGCTTGCAGCGCGACCCAACGCGAAGCGATGGTGCCGCCGTGAGGCGGCTATGAGCCCCTCAAGCCCACAGGCCTCGCCTAAGCCAGCGTGTAAGCAGCCACTCACCCGATGGTATGGCAATATTGATCCCGCACCCTATCGGAATGTCCCGTATTGATACATACTGAAACAAATACCTTGACTCGCAGGGAGACGCACCGCGTGGCCCCCACAAGCCCCCGATCCAGGCCCCAGGCCCCGACAGGCAGCACCCGGCGCTCCGCCGGTTTCACACTCATCGAATTGATGATTGCGGTAGCCGTGATCGGCATCCTGGCGGCGATTGCGATTCCGAACTATCAGCGGTATGTGACCGAGTCGCGGCGGACGGATGCCAAGAGTGCTTTGATGCAAACTGCAGGGCAACTGGAGCGGTGTTATACAGTGACTAGTGATTATCGTATTCGTTCTGTGTCAGCCTCTGGAGCTACTAAAACATATACTACATGTATTGGGAACAGTGAAAAAACCAGTTTAAGTGCCAGTGAAAGCACAACGATAGAATCACCTGAAAATTATTATAGTGTCACAGCCAATGCATCTTCTGCTAGCTATAGTATTACCGCTTCGCCCTCTGCCGGTTCGCCTCAAAATGATGACACAGCGTGCCCAAGCTTTACTCTTGATCAAACTGGTAAAAAGGGGCCCGATGATAAAGTCGATGAATGCTGGTAATAGTAAATCTTGCGGCTTCACTTTAATTGAGCTGCTAGTGACTATCGCTGTCATTGTCATTATGGCCACCATTGCTGTGCCTAATTTCAGTTCAATGATTGCAAGCAATCGTTTGGCCGCTGAGTATAACAATGTGTTGACCGGTTTGCATTTTGCAAGAAGTGAAGCCGTTAAAAGAAGAAATGTAGTTAGGGCGGAGATAAGTAGTGACTCCGGGGGGTGGAAGATGGAAGTGATGTATGGTGCTGATGTTTTGAGAACCTTTTCATCGACTAACGGAAGTGTAATTGTTAATGGTGGAAATACGGATGCAGTTGAATTTAATGGTTTGGGGCGAAGAGATAGTTGCACCTTTACATCTTGCACGATAGACATTGGTGATAAGGCAATCGAAGTTAATGCCGCAGGAAATATCAAGAGAGCCAAGTCATGAAACTCCTTAGCTTTCGGAATTCTTTTGGGTTTACGCTTATAGAGGCTCTGGTTGCTTTGCTAGTGCTGGCGGTTGGGGTCTTGGGGTTAGCCACAATGCAACTGAAAGCTATGCAGGGAGCACATGTTTCCTATCAGAGATCTGTGGCAACTATGGCTGCTCAGGATATGGTTGAACGTTTGTGGATTCAACTTGGAATGCAGGCTGTAGGATCAAGTTCAGTGGTGTGCCCTGATGTTAAAGATGACGTACTAGTTAAAAGCAGTGATCCACTTGTTGTTACTGAGCAATTAAGCGAGACAGTTCTAGATCAGTGGTATGAGAAATGGTCAGTATTTATTCCCAGCTTGGTTAAGAATAATGCTGGTTCTGGTGGTTCAGATACTGTTGCTAGAAATGGCTGTAGATACACTATAACAGTTAAGTGGAATGATGAAAGGTTTGCGAGTGAGGAGGTTTCAGAGCTTGTGTATCTCGCTAGTATAATTGGTGAAGTGCCAGAGGTGACGCCATGAGGATGACCTTTGGAAAAAAACCGATGAAAAACGGCAGGGCTTTAGGTTTTTCTTTGGTTGAGTTAATGATTGCTTTGGTTGTGGGGCTCTTAATAACGCTGGGAGCTTTCCAGTTGTTTGTTGTCAGCAAAAAGTCATTTGATCACTCTTTGGCGATTTTGGAAAGGCAAGAGTCTCTGCGTTTTTTGGTGGACTCCATTTCTTATGATGTCAGAAGCTCTGCTTCCACAGACATGCTGGAACCAGATGGAAGTTTGTTAAGTGATGGTGAAACCCTTTCCCTTACCTTTAATAGGGAGAATTCAATTTGCAGCGATGATTCTTATACTCTTAAGTACTATCAGCCAGTTGGTGAAGAAAATACAATCTTTGTCGAGTCGTCCTGCGGCGGTACTGTTGTTGATGAGCCTGTTGTCTTAGGTGTCGGTGTTATTGAGTTTAGTTATATAAGTTTTGGTCTAGGTGTCCGTGCCACAATCACTATGGTGGACGATCTTGGAAGGATTGATGATCAGGTCTTTCACTTCACAATAGCTAACCGATCGGCGGTTGGAAGAGCGCTAGAACTATGGGGTGATGAAACATGAATTCACAGAAAGGAGTCGCGTTAATTGTCAGTCTGGTGGTGTTGGTGGTGGCAGCCTTGTTGGGTTTGTCCAGCTTTCAATCATCTCAGCTTGAGGAAAAGATGGCGGCAAATCATCGGTTCTCTGTTAGCGCGCTTCAAGCAGCAGAGGCAGGTGTGAATGATATGCTAGATGCTGTATTGGCTTTTAACTATTCTCCTGGAGGAGCTTTGTTCTGTGATGATTTGTCAGCTTCTCTTTCCGGCTCAGGTTTTACGGGAGGCCCGAGTGAGTATGCGGCCTCTGGAGATATTTCTGGAGGTGGATTGAGTAAGGAATACAAAGCCTTAATGCTTTGTGCTGAAAGTGGACATGTAATTGGTTACAGCCGTGGGGTTGTGCTTGATGCGGATGATGAAGAAATTTCTGCTCGAAGAGTTAGGGTTGAAATGGTGCCGCCAGGATATGATGCTTTTCGCTCGATGCTTTCCGACGAAAGTGTCATAGTCAATGGCGCCTCTACTATTGTTGGAAATGTCCACTCAAATGGTGATTTGAGTTTGCTGATTAAAGACAAGGGGAATATTGATATTCAGTCCGCCGGTGCCATTACTGCGAGTGGAACTGCTGATGTTGATGGTGTCTCAGGTGGTGACACTTCCGATTGTGAGACTGCTATTTGCTCCGTGTCCGGTGTTGCGGAGATAGATGTTCCTTCGGCGCAGAGTTATATAGACCTCATCGTTGCTGAGTACCTTGTTGTAGATGAAGGTGTCTTGAGCTATAAAACTGGTGCTGATAGCTATATAAAGATACTGGATCAAGAGTCAGATGGAAGCTGTTCAGCGGATGGCCTTTCTGAGCCGACAGATTTTTTGCCAAACGAAGATATAGACGATTTGAATCATGTTAAAGTCATGGATAAAAACTTTATCTACTATTGTCCCGGAGATCTTAGTACTGGTGGCGATATAAATGGGGTAACCGTTATGGCGGCTGGAAATATTGTTCATGATGGTTCTTCAGATATTATTTCAGAGGATTCGGCTGATACACTTTTTGTCTCTGGCGCCAATATTGAATTTAATGGTAAGAATAACGTGAAAACGTATGCCGCTTTCTGGGCAGAAGGTGAGTTTATACAGAATGGGCATTCAGAGATTTATGGGTCTATAATTACTGGTGGTTCGATAACTATAAACGGCAGCTTCTATTACGAGGGTGTTGACTCGGGGCTTCTTTATAAGCCAGTCTCTGGCCATTTAGAAGGTTGGGTAGAGCTTGAAAATCCCTCTGATGAAGACAACCTGTCAGCTGGAGAAGCCTGATGCGTATAGCCTATGATTTGAGGAAAAGAATATGGAGGGCCGATTTTCAATCTTTGGAAACTCTAGTCAAGCCAGTAAACTTGGGCATTGATGGGGTAAGTCCTCATTTTTGGTCACTCCGATAAATGTGGGCTCAACACATCGGCTCTCCATCCGCGTCACCACCGATCCTGACGCGCCCCATATTGCTGACGATGATTTTCACTCCATCACCGTGGCGGCCACAGATCTCAAAGGTGCCGTTGTGGCCTCGTGCCCAGCCCATGGCCTGATAGCGGACGGGATAGCTGCGGTTGAAGGTTACGGTGGGGCCGCCGCTGCCTTCCAGCACCTTGAGTAACTCCCCATCCGACAGGTCGCCGCTGGCGACCTGGCCGTCCACCACCACGAGCGAGTGTGTCCAGTCCGTAAAGTTGCAGACCGTACTGTCAGGCGTCGGTCTTGGACATACCGATATCGTCGTCCGCCTCGTCACTGCCGTATTTCTCGCCAGTGCCAATGCCGTCTTGATACGCATCACCTCCGCAGCGACTTCATTCCTTGCCGTAAACTGCTGGAAGTTCGGAATGCCCACGGTGGCGATGATGGCCAGCACTGCGATGGCGACGATCAGCTCGATCAGCGTCAGCCCGTGTTGACGCGAGGAAAGGGCAGAAAGAGGGAAACTGACAGCAGGGCGCATGATGCCCTCCCGGCGGGAGCCTTTTCGATGGGTGCTTTCTTCAGGCTAGTCGGGCACGGTGCCGCCGCTGTAAGCGATCGCCTACAGCGGCTGTCAGTCATTGGCGCGAGAGGGCTTTCTCGCGATAGGGGCGGGGGCTAGTCCCCGCGCTTGTCGTTCTGCTCGTCCTTGGTGTCTTGCTGCTTTTGTTCCCACTTGTCTGCTTTCTGCTCCTGTTTCTCCTTCTCCTCTTCTTTCAGTTCGGCCAGGTACTTGTCGCGGTGGTCGCCGGAGCAGAACCAGTCGCCGCGTTCGCGCAGGGCGTCGTCCTCGGGCAGGTGCACCTGGCACCAGCTGCAGCGCACCATGCGGTTGCCCTGGGCGTTGTCACCCTCTGACGGGCCCTCGCGGTCGAGTTTCCATTCGCGGTACATGCGGTAAAGCTTCAGGCCGGCGATGAATATCACGGCGAAGAGGATCAGGCGAATCAGCAACAGGTTCATTCCTTTCGGGACTCCCAGGTGGGGGTGGCCGGCTTTGCCACTCGGCCGCCCTTGCGGGACAATGGCGGCCACCCATCGATTCTCGAGAGATTTCCAAGCCCATGCAAGACCTGACCCTGGTGATGGCTCAGCTCGACCCGCTGGTCGGCGACATTCCCTGCAACGCCGACCTCGCCATCGAGACCGTGCGCGAGGCACGTATCGAGCATGGTGCCGATATCGTGGTGCTGCCCGAGCTCTTCCTGACCGGCTACCCGCCGGAGGACCTGCTGCTGCGCCACTCCATGGAGACTCGCCTGCGCCACGCCCGGGCCCACATGGCCGAGAAAATGTCCCGCGATGTCATGGTCATCGTCGGCTACCCGGGGCGCCGCGAAGGCCACAATTGGAACCTGGCCGGGGTGCTCTACAACGGTGAGTGGCTCGACGAGTACGCCAAGCAGGCACTGCCCAACTACCAGGTGTTCGACGAGCAGCGCTATTTCACCAGTGGCAGCCAGCCGCTGGTGGTGGAGCACAAGGGGGCGAAGATCGGCATCCTGATCTGCGAGGACATCTGGAGCGAGAAGCCGGTCCGCCAGGCCCGCGACGCCGGCGCCCAGATCCTGGTTACCCTGAATGCCTCGCCCTTCCACCAGGACAAGCCCGCCGAGCGCCTGTCGCTGCTCGAGGAGCGCGCCCGCGAGGTGGAACTGCCCATCGTCTACGTCAACCAGATCGGCGGCCAGGATGAGCTGGTGTTCGATGGCGGCTCGGCCTGCGTCAATGCCAAGGGTGAGCTGATGGTGCAGGCGCCCCATTGGGCGGTGGGCCTGATGCCGGTGCAGTTCGTGCGCGACAAGCACCACTGGGTGCCGCAGCCGGGCGAGACCGAGCCCGATGTGGAGCCGGAAGATAACCTCTACTGCGCGCTGGTCACCGGCCTGCGTGACTACGTCAACAAGAGCGGCTTCCAGGGCGTGGTGCTGGGGCTCTCCGGCGGCATCGATTCGGCGCTGTCGCTGGCCATCGCCGTGGATGCCCTGGGCCCGCAGCGCGTCCACGCGGTGATGATGCCCTACCACTACACGGCGGATATCTCCCGGCAGGACGCCGCCGAGCAGGCCGAGATGCTGGGCGTGAGCTACGAGGTGCTGCCCATCGAGCCGATGGTCGAGGCCTTCATGACGACGCTCGCCGAGAGCTTCGCCGGCACCGAGCGGGACACCACCGAGGAGAACCTGCAGTCACGCTGCCGCGGCGTGCTGCTGATGGCGATCTCCAACAAGAAGGGGTTGATGGTGCTGACCACCGGCAACAAGAGCGAGATGGCGGTGGGCTATGCCACGCTCTACGGCGACATGGTGGGCGGCTACAACGCCATCAAGGACGTCTACAAGACCTGGGTCTACCGCCTGGCGCGCTGGCGCAACACCCAGTCGCCGGCGATCCCTGAGCGGGTCATCGAGCGGCCGCCGACCGCCGAGCTCGCTCCGGACCAGCAGGACAGCGACTCCCTGCCCGGCTATGACGTGCTCGATGCCATCCTGGTGCGCTATATCGAGGGCGACATGAGCGCCGAGGCGATCATAGAGGCGGGCTTCGAGCGCGATGACGTCTACCAGGTAGTCAAGCTGGTGGACCGCTGCGAGTACAAGCGGCGCCAGGCGCCGGTGGGGGTGCGCGTCACCCGCCGCGGCTTTGGTCGCGACCGCCGCTATCCCATCGTCAATGCCTGGCAGCCGGGGGACTGACAGCGCCAAGCCGCAAGCGCCGAGCCAATAGAAACGAGAAACGCCACCCCCCCTTGCGGGCGGTGGCGTTCTGCCTTCAAGAGGGAGGATCAGTGCGAATGTGAGCCGTGCTGCTCCAGGCGCTCGGCGAGCCAGATCTTGATGATGGACTGGCGGGTGACGCCGAGACGAGCGGCTTCCCGGTCCAGCGAGTCGATCATCCAGGTCGGGAAGTCGACGTTGACGCGCTTCTGCTTTCTGAGCGGACGACTGGCTTGCGAGAGGTCGAGCTCGTCGATGATGTCGTTACCGTCATCGAAGCGGCTATCGAGATCATGGGCTTTCATAAAGGACTACCTCACTGCTGCGCCCGGCGAGCTCATGCCGAGAGGCCGTCAGCCTTCACGTGCTCCGGGCGGAAGGTGCGGCCGCGGAGGCGTTCGTGGTTCGGGGCGTTGTCGATCAGTACCTGGAGCGACTCGCGGGCGCGGTCGCGCATGTCGAGGCCCAGGTAGCCTTCCACCATCACCGCCAGGGCGTCATGGGTGGCCGCGGATTGTGGGTAGTTCTCGATCACCCAGCGGCCGCGCTCCACGGCGGCCAGGTAGGCCCCCTTGCGCAGGTAGAAATCGGCCACGTGCAACTCATGGCGGGCCAGCACGTTGCGCAGATAGACGATACGCTGCTGGGCGTCCGGGGCGTACTGGCTGTCCGGGAAGCGCTGGATCAGCTCCCGGAAGTCGGCATAGGCATCGCGAGTGGCCCCCAGGTCGCGCTTGGAGATGTCGATCAGCCGCAGCCGCTCCAGGCTGAAGCGCCCCGCCTGCCAGGCGGCCAGGCCGCGCATGTAGTAGGCGTAGTCCACCTGGGGGTGGTCCGGATGCAGGCGGATGAAGCGGCTGGCGGCGGCCCGGGCGCCTTCCCAGTCGTCGGTCTCGTAGTAGGCGTAGATCAGTTCCAGCTGCGCCTGCTCGGCATGCTCGCCGAAGGGGAAGCGGGTGTCGATGGCCTCGAGCCGGTTGATGGCGGTGGTGTAACGGCTACTCTCCAGGGCCTCGCGGCCCTCCTCGTAGAGCTGGCGCTCGGCGACGCCAGAGAGCTCGTCTTCCTGGGAATCGTTGCTGGCGCAACCGGCCAGCACAATACCGGCCAGCAGCAGGGACGCCAGGCGGGCGGGGGAGGTGATAACGCGCATCGTGATCCTCGTGTCTAACAACCCGGGTGGCCGTGATAGAATCGGCCGATATCTGCCCACTATAAAGCACCTTGCAGCGAAACGCAGTCATCGCTCCCGGTGCGCAAAGAGTCCTGTTCCGACCCATGTCCCAGACCCTCGATGCACAGCACCGCGTTCCCGAACGCATGGCAGGCCTGCGCCTTGACCAGGCCGCCGCCGAACTCTTCGCCGATTTTTCCCGGGAGCGGCTCAAGGCCTGGATCAAGAGCGGGGCCCTGACCCTGGATGGCCTGCCGGCCAGGCCCAAGGACAAGGTCTATGGCGGTGAGGCCCTGGCCCTGGCGGCCGAGCTCGAGGACGATACCCGCTTCGAGCCCGAGGACATTCCCCTGAGGGTGGTGTACGAGGATGCCGAGGTGCTGGTGATCGACAAGCCGCCCGGCCTGGTGGTGCACCCTGCCGCCGGCAACCCTGACGGCACCCTGCTCAATGCCCTGCTTCACCATGACCCGCAGCTGGCAGCCATCCCCCGGGCGGGCATCGTGCACCGCCTGGACAAGGACACCAGCGGCCTGATGGTGGTGGCCAGGACCCTGACCGCCCAGACGGCTCTGGTCGAGCAGCTGCAGGCGCGCAGCGTGTCCCGGGAGTACGATGCGGTGGTGGTGGGCGTGATGACCGCCGGCGGCACGGTGGATGCGCCCATCGGCCGCCACCCGCGCGACCGCAAGCGCCAGGCGGTGAACGCCTCGGGCAAGCCGGCGGTGACCCACTACCGGGTGGTGGAGCGCTTCCGCGCCCATACCCATGTGCGCTGCCGGCTCGAGACCGGCCGTACCCACCAGATACGCGTGCACCTGGCCCATGCGCGCTATCCGTTGATCGGCGATCCGGTCTACGGTGGGCGCCTGAAGCTGCCCGCCGGCGCCGGCGAGACGCTCAAGGAGATCCTGCGCGAGTTCCCGCGCCAGGCACTCCATGCTCGCAAGCTGGTCTTCGTGCATCCGGCCAGCGGCGAGCGCATGGCGTTCCGCGCACCCTTGCCGGATGACCTGCTGATGCTGCTCGACTACCTGCGCGAAGACCGCGAGACCATGCGCTAAGGACCCCGTGATGAGCGATACCTTCGACCTGCGCCCCACTCCGATCCTGCCCGACTGGCCGGCGCCGGAGAGCGTGGGTGCCTTCGTCACCACCCGCGAGACCGGCCCCAGCCAGGGGCCTTTCGCCGCCTTCAATCCCGGCGAGAACCTGGGCGACAACCCGACCCATGTGGCGCTGTGCCGCCGGCAACTGGAAAAGGAGGTGGGCGACGGCCGCCCGTTGCTGTGGCTCGACCAGGTGCACGGTGCCCGGGTGCAGCAGGGCTACTCTCCTTCCCGGCCCGAGGCGGACGCCGCCGTGGCCATGAATCGCGACTATGCCTGTGTGGTGCTCACCGCCGACTGCCTGCCGGTGTTCCTCTGCGATCGTCGCGGCGAGCGGGTGGCGGTGGCCCATGCCGGCTGGCGAGGACTGGCCGGGGGGGTGATCGAGGCGACCG
>NZ_CABVOU010000020.1 GCF_902500215.1 Halomonas lysinitropha | reverse complement strand
TTGTTAAAGAGCGGCTCCGGGCTCTCATCGAGAGGGGAGCGTCTCGCGTGCTGTCGTGGCCGGCTCAGTGAGCGGCGCCGCCAGCGCCCTGCGAGGAAGAAGTATTCTACGTGATCGGCGGTCGATGTCAACCCTGCGAGCGTTCCGAGGAACCGTTCCGGGTGAGCGACCTGCCATCGAGATGGCGACCGATCGAGGCCTCGAGAGGCCCTGTCGCGAGAGAACGTATTTTACCGAGTCTGACGTGTCCGTCAAGCGGGAAATTCGCGAACCTCTCGAAAAACCCCAGTAGAAACAACCGCTTCTGCGACAATCACCGCCGGTAACGTGTGCCCGTTGCCGGCAGCGGATGCGTACTCTACGGAACTTCCCGGCCCCCCGCAAGAGCGTCAGGAAGAAAAAACTCAGGGTGCCCGGCTGGCCCGATCAAGCAGGGAAAAGATTGAGCGATAAGGAATGCCGCCGTGCTGGCTCAGACCGATCTCGCAGGTGCGGGAGTTGGAGTAACCGGCACTGCATTCGGCCACCTCCTCGGCCAATCCCTCCAGCGCGACGGCATTCAACTCGGGGGTATTGAACCCCTTGTCGCCAGCAAAGCCGCAGCAGTCGATGCCTGCCGGCACCACGACCTCGTTGGCACAAGCCCGGGCCAGTCTGACGAATTTGTCGTCAAGCCCCATGCGGGTGCTCGAGCAAGTGACGTGCACGGCGACCCGCTCGTCCAAGGGGGTGATAGCGAGCCGGGGCAGCAGATGATCATGAGCGAAGGCGACCGGCTCCAGCATCTCGAGTCGTTCGTCGAGGTGCTTACGCATCTGAAGAGTGCAGGGGCTAGTGTCACAGAGCACCGGAAAACGCCCGTTCTGGCTCGCCATCAGCAGTTCGCGGTTGAGTTCGCGCCCCTTGTGGGCCGCTTCCTCGAACTGGCCCTTGGACTGGAAAGCCATGCCGCAGCAGAGGTGCCCGATCATCTCCGGGAGCACGACCTCGTAGCCGGCCTTGTCAAGCAGCGCCAGGGTGATCTCCATCACCGAGCGTGCCTCCACCTTATCATCATGGGCCGCTCCGAAGATCCGGGTGGCACAAGAGGGCAGATAGACCACCTTGTCCCTGGAGGCATCGCCCGACGTCACAGACTCCAGCACCCGAATTGACGCCGACCTGGGGAGGGCGGGGCTCCACTGGGGCAGGCGGTCACCGCTGAGCCGACGCGCCCCGGTACTCATCTTTTCCATCAGGTTGACGCCCAGCACGGTTCGCGCCGCACCCGCCGCATTCAGCCCGCCTCGCGCCACACGCGTTGCCCCTGAAAAATGTCGGCCGATACGCCGGGCAAGAGGGGCCTTGTCCACCGCCCGCTCATGACGCAACTGACGTACCATCTCACCGGTATCGATGCCCACCGGACACTGGGTAGCGCAAAGCCCCGTCGCCGCACAGGTGTCGATACCCTGATAGACATAGGCTTCCTCGAGCTCCTTCATGCGCGTCCTGTCGGCGTCGGTGGCCTGGCTGCCCAGTGCTTCGAGCCTCGCCAGCTCACGACGGATCACGATGCGCTGGCGTG
This sequence comes from Halomonas lysinitropha, assembly GCF_902500215.1. GTDB lineage: Bacteria > Pseudomonadota > Gammaproteobacteria > Pseudomonadales > Halomonadaceae > Halomonas > Halomonas lysinitropha. The sequence continues at coordinate 22,967 of NZ_CABVOU010000020.1, read as the reverse complement.
GCGTCAAGGTCAGATCGGTCGAGGGGCAAACCGGCTCGCAGAAACCGCATTCGATGCACTTGTCGACGATCTCGTCGGCCGCCGGCAAGGGCTTGAGGTTCTCCAGGTGCAGCGTCGGGTTACGGCTGAGGATCACCTCGGGATTGAGCAGATTTCCAGGGTCGAAGAGCGCCTTGATCTCCCACATCAGCGCATAGGCCTCGGGCCCCCACTCCAGCTCCACGTAAGGGGCCATGTTGCGCCCGGTACCGTGCTCGGCCTTGAGTGAACCGCCGTACTCCACGCCAACCAGTTGCGCCACCTCATCCATCAGCGCCTGGTAGCGCTCCACTTCGCCAGGCTTTTCGAAACCCTGGGGAAAGACGAAGTGCAGGTTCCCCTCCAGGGCGTGCCCAAAGAGGATGGCATCCCGGTAGCCGTGCCGGTGGAAGATGTCGGTCAGCGCCAGCACGCCCTCGTCGAGACGCTCGATGGGAAAGGCCACGTCCTCGATGATCACCGTGGTGCCGGTCTCGCGCACCGCCCCCACAGCCGGAAACAGGCCCTTGCGAATCTTCCAGTAAAGGGCATAGGCATCGGCGTCACGGGTGAAGGTGACGGGCTCCAGGGCCTGGATGCCCTCGAGGGTCGCCTGAACCGCCTGCATGCGCGCGTCGAGCTCGGCCTCGTCGTTGCCGCGCACGTCGACCAGCAGCGCCGCGGCGCCCTCGGGCAGTGTCTTGAGCACCTCGGGCATGCCAGGCTGGTCCTGCACCGAGCGCAGCGCAGCGCGGTCCATCAACTCCACGGCGGAGACCGGTGACTGCTTGAGGGCGATGGTCGCACGGCAGGTAGTGCCCATGTCGGGGAAGAAGGCCAGCGCCGCAGCCTTCAGGGGCTCATCGACCACGGTGTCGTAGGTAATGGTGCTGATGAACCCCAGGGTGCCCTCGGAGCCGATCATCAGGTGCTTGAGGATCTCAATACCGTCCGAGAAGTCGACCAGGCTGTTGAGGGCGTAGCCGGTGGTGTTCTTGAGGCGATACTTGTGGCGAATCTTCTCGGCCAGCTCGGCGTTGTCGCACGTCTCGGCTGCAAGGCGCTCGAGTCCGGCCAGCAGTTCTCCATGGGACGCCCGGAAGGCGGCGACGCTGTCGGCGTCGGCGGTATCGAGCAGGCTACCGTCAGCCAGGATCACCCGGATATCGCGCACCGTGCGATAGCTGTTCTGTGCCGTGCCACAGCACATGCCCGAAGCGTTGTTGGCGGCGATGCCACCGACCATGCAGCTGGCGATGGAGGCAGGGTCGGGGCCGATCTTGCGACCGTAGGGGGCCAACAGCTGGTTGGCACGAGCGCCGATGACCCCGGGCTGAAGGCAGATCGCCTTGCCCTCGTCGAGAATCTCGTGGTCGCGCCAGCCTCGTCCCATCTGGATCAGCACCGAATCGGTGACCGCCTGGCCGGAGAGCGAGGTACCGGCGGCACGAAAGGTCACCGGCAGCTCCCGTTCCCGGCATTCTGCCAGGGTCCGCTGGAGCTCCGCCTCGTTCTGCGGTCGAACCACCAGTTGTGGAATCAGCCGATAGAAACTGGCATCGGTCCCGTAGGCCAGGGTCCGCAGGGGGTCATCGATCAACCGCTCGGCGGGAATCGTCGCCGCAAGGGCGTCCTTCAACTCGCGCCAAGCACTCATGGACATCATTTCTCATCTCCCGGTGCGGCGGAGGCATGACGCAGCAGCACCACCAGTTCACGGGGCCCGTGGACCCCATAGGCCAGAGTCTGCTCGATATCGGCAGTCTTGCTCGGTCCCGAAATCAGCAGCGCATTGGTCGGCATCCCGTTGGCCCAGCCGTGTTTCTCCACCACGTCGAAGAGGGTGTCCTCCAAGGTATCGGCATCCAGCACGGCGACATGAATCGAAGGCACCAGGCTGATCAGACGTGGCTCGTCGGGTGTGGGCCAGAGCCACAGACTGCCGGTCTCGGCGATCCCGCCGAGAGTGGAGGTCAAGCCGGCGTCGACCGACTCGAACTGCTCGCGCTGCCACGCCTCGATATCGCGATTCACATCGACCAGTTCCACCTCGGTATCGACAAGCGCCTGGCGCGCTTCGGCGGCCACCGGGTGCTGCTTGCCCAGCGCCAGCCGCCGCACGCCCTTGTCGGCGAGCACCCTGGCCAGCGCCTCGGTCCAGCCCTTGCGGGAGGTATGGACCACCTCGCCGTGCACCGAGGCGATCCAGCGCTCGAAACGTTCAAGGCGCTCCTGGCCACTCCAGCCGCGGTGGGTCACCACGGCGAAGTCGCTCTCCGGGGCACTCAACGGACCGTCGGTGCGTTCGCGCAGGCGCTTGAGAATGGCGTCGCGGGCACTCATCAGCGGCGCTCCTTGTCGGACTTGTCGACCCTTGGTTTGGCAGCTTGGTGCTTTTTGACCAGCGCGTGAAGCGTGGTAGCGGCAGGCTTCGGTGCAGTCCGGTATTCGGTCCACACGCCCAGTTTCGACGGCATCAGCGCCTTGAACCTGCCGGCCATGGAGGTGCCGATACGCCAGGCGGCGGGATGGGTGGCCAGCCACTGGAAGCCCTTCCAGGCCGCGGCCTCCTTGCGAGTGCGCTTGATGCCGGCACCGGGTACGTTGCCGCGGCCCTCGCCCACTGACTCGCGGCGCAGCCTCACCAGCAGGTCGGGGATCGGGATCTTCACCGGGCAGACCTCGCCACAGGCACCACAAAGGCTCGAAGCGGTGGGCAGGTCTTTCGTCTCCTCAAGGCCCATCAGGTGAGGCGATAGGATGCTACCGATGGGACCGGGGTAGGTGGTGCCGTAGGTATGTCCGCCCACCCGGGTGTAGACAGGACAGTGATTCATGCAGGCGCCGCAGCGGATACAGCGCAGGGTGTCGAGCAATTCGTCGTCCTGGTAGATATTCGACCGACCGTTGTCGACCAACACCAGGTGCACCTCCTTGGGCCCGTCATGCTCGCCCTCCTTGCGCGGCGAGCTGATCATGTTGAAGTAGGTAGTGACATGCTGGCCGGTCGCCGAGCGGCTCAGCAAGGCATAGAGAGGCGGCACGTCACGCAGGTGCTCCACGACCTTCTCGATGCCGGTAACTGCCACATGAACCGGCGGCACCGTGGTGGTCATGCGGCCGTTGCCCTCATTTTCCACCAGGCACAGAGTGCCGGTCTCGGCCACCGCAAAGTTGACCCCCGATACGCCCACATCAGCGTTCATGAATCGTTCGCGCAGCTGGGATCGGGCCGCCGCGGTCATGGTGTCGACGTCACGGGTACGCTCGGTACCGGTCTTCTCATGCAGGATCTCGGAGATCTCATCGGTATTGAGATGGATGGCCGGCATGATGATATGCGAGGGGGTCTGCTCGTTGAGCTGCACCAGGTACTCGCCAAGATCGGACTCCAGCGCCTCGATACCCGCCTCCTCCAAGTGGGCATTGAGGTGCATCTCCTCGGAGACCATCGACTTGCCCTTGACCACCGACGTCGCACCATGGCTCTCGCAGATCTCGCGGATGATCCGGCAGGCCTGCTCGCCATCCTCTGCCCAGTGCACCTTGATGCCATTGGCCTCACAGTTGGCCTCCAGCTGCTCGAGCAGGTCGGGCAGCTTGGCGAGGGCCCGCATGCGGATATTGGCGCCCAGCTCGCGCAGGGTCTCCAGCTCCCAGTCGCCGAAGCTCTCGCGGCGCTTGGTCATCAGGCCATCCATCGCCTTGCGGAAATTGGCGCGGATCTGCGGATTGCCCAGGGCATCGTGAGCCTGGCGGTGAAACTGGCGAGGGCTATAGGTATACACACCCGAGGTCTGTTCGCTCATGAGGTTCTCCGCCACAGGTAGCTGGCGATATGCTCGCCCTGGACCGGCGCCTTCTGCTGCTCGAAGCGGCCGCCGATGTTCATCATGCAGCCGCAGTCGGAGGTCACGAAGCGCTGGGCGCCGGCCTCCACGATGGCGGCGGTCTTGTCCTCCACCATGGCGGCGGAGACCTCGGGATGGCGGACGGCAAAGGTGCCGCCGAAGCCGCAGCACTCGGCGGCACGCGCCTGCTCCACCAGTTCGACCTTGCCGAGCTGGGAGAGCAGGGCCGGACCGGTATCGGCAAGCCCCATCTCGCGACGGGCACTGCAGGAGGTGTGCATGGCGACCTTCTCCGGAGTGCCGCGATCGTCGAGCTTGAGGTGACAGACATGGACCAGGAATTCGGTCAGTTCATAGACGCGCCTCGCCACCTCGTTGGCCCGCTCCTCGAGCTCGGTACCGGCAAAGAGCTGGGGATAATGGGTGCGCATCATGCCGCCACAGGAGCCGGAGGGCACCACGATTGGCCAGGACTCCGGGAAGAGGGAAAGCTGAGCCGCCGCGACGGCCCGAGCCTCCTGCTGGTAGCCCGAGGTGAAGGCCGGCTGCCCGCAGCAGGTCTGGTCCTCGGGAAAGAGCACCTCGATGCCCTCCCGCTCGAGCAGTCGGATAGCGTCCAGTCCAGCTTCCGGATAGAAGAGATCGACGAGGCAGGTTCCGAAGAAGTAGACCTTCTCCGGCTTCGGCGTATAGAGCTTGACTGGCGTCATGGGCAGGGTCCTGGACAGCGCAGGGCACGGCAGCGCCACGCTGAAATCGTTGATTCGGGCTACGGGAAATTGGTAAAACCAATTGACAAGAAAACGCCATAGCACAGTAGGAGGCAGAATCTGCAGTGTCAAACGCTTGGCCTCTGCTTCCCAGCCCCGTTTGCCTATACTTTAGTCTAGCCTTTTCAGCGCTCTCTCCAACGCTCTGATGTAGCTGAATAAATTGTCACGCCTCGGTGCAAGGCAGGAATCTATCGACGCTGCGTTTGGTAATACCAATTTGATGACGATATCATGCCGACTTTGACCACGTGCTCCGGAGCCACCACCATGGCCTACCAACCCGTTCGACAGCCTCGCCTGGCCGATGTCATCACTGAGCGCCTCGAGGCGCTGATCCTCGAGGGCAGCCTGAAGCCCGGCCAGCGCATGCCGCCGGAACGCGAACTGGCCGAGCGCTTCGGCGTCTCGCGCCCCTCGCTGCGCGAAGCCATCCAGAAGCTGTCGGCCCGCGGCCTGCTGACCAGCCGCCAGGGGGGCGGCACTTTCATCAGCGAGGAGCTCAACAGCGGCTACAGCGACCCGCTGCTGGAGATGCTCTCCCGCCACGGGGAGTTCCACCTCGACCTGCTCGAATTCCGCGATGCCATGGAGGGCATCTCCGCCTACTACGCGGCCCTGCGTTCCACGCCCACCGACAAGGCGCTGTTGATCAAGCGCTTCGAGGAACTCGAGGCCTGCTTCAAGGGCCGCGACCCGGCGCTCGAGGCCCGGGCCGACGCAGCCTTCCACATGGCCATCGCCGAATCGGCCCACAACGTGCTGCTGCTGCACACCATCCGCGGCATTTTTCACCTGCTGGAAAAGAGCATCGTCGACAACCTGGCCCACCTGTTCGAGAAGCCCGAGTCGCGTCCCCTGCTGATGAAACAGCACCGCGCCCTGCTCGACGCCATCCTCGAGGGCCGGGCCGAGGACGCCCGCACGCGCGCCCACGAGCATCTGGTCTTTGTCGAGGAGAGCCTGCTCGAGGTCGAGCGGGCCGAGACAAGGGCCCAGCGCGCCCTCCGTCGTGCCCAGGTCATGCCCGCGACCTCACGTTGACATCCGCCATGCCGATGCTCTCCCACCGCCGGGTCCGCCAGCTGCTCTGGCTGGCGGTGACCCTCGGGCTGGTACTCGCCATGTGGCAGTCCGCCCTGCTGGCCCGCGACCAGGCCCTGCAGGAGCTGCGCCACGACGCCGATAACGAGCTGCGCCTCTCGGCGGCAAGCCTGATCGGCCACCTCTCGCGCCACGACTATCTGCCCGCCCTGCTCGCCTCGCGCGAGATGGTGAGGCGCTTCCTGGCCTCCCCGGAGAGCCAGGACCCCATGCCGCTCAACCGGCTGCTGGACCGCTTCCGGGCCACGGCTGGGGTGTCCGATATCTACCTGATCAACCGCCACGGCGACACCCTGGCCGCCAGTAACTGGCACCGCCCCGACACCTTCATCGGCCAGAACTACGCTTTCCGCAGCTATTTTCAGGATGCCATCGCCGGCCGCGACGGGCGCTTCTATGGCCTGGGCGTGCAGTCCGGAGAGCGCGGCTACTACTTCTCGGCCCCGGTGTGGCTCGACGACACCGAACCTAACGCGAGCCCCGACGGTGTCATGGTCGTGAAGGTACTGCTCGACACCGTGGAAGCGAGCTGGGCCGAGCAGGATGCCGAGCTGCTGGTCACCGACAAGGACGACATCATCTTCATGGCCAGCCGACCGGAGCTACGCATGAAGGCTCTGCAGCCAATCTCCGACGACCAACGTGAGGCATTGCGGGACACACGCCGCTATGCCGATAAGCCGCTGACTCCCGCCGGCCTCGCGATCACCGAGACACCGGGCAAGCACAGCCAGCGGGTCGGCTTCCAGCGGGGTCCGCTGGCCGGGGAAGATTATCTGGGCCTGTCTCGCCCCATGCCGGAATTCGACTGGGAGATGTATATCCTCAAGTCGCTGGCACCGGTGATCCAGGCCCAGTGGCTCGCCGCCCTCCTGGTCGGCGGCCTCTACGGCGTGGTGGTCCTGGCCGGCGGCATCGGCTGGCAGCGCTTGAGGCTGCGCCGCGAACGCGAGCAGTTCGCCGACCGTGAGCGACGCACTCTGGCACGAGCCCGCGACGAGCTGGAACTCAACGTGCAGCGACGCACCCGCGACCTGGTCGAGACCAACCGGCGCCTCTCCGGCGAGATCGAGGAACGTCGCCGTGCCGAGGAGCGGCTTCGCCAGACCCGCGACGAACTGATCCAGGCCGCCAAGCTCGCCGTGCTCGGCCAGCTCGCTGCCGGTATCAACCATGAGCTCAACCAGCCATTGGCGGCGATTCGCGCCTATGCCGAGAATGCCGCTGAGTTCCTGGCCCGCAGCCGCACCGAGGCGGCGAAGGGCAATCTGGCACAGATCATCGAGCTCACTGACCGCATGGCCGAGATCAGTGCCCAGCTACGCCAGTTCTCGCGCAAGAGTGGCGACAGACCCACCAGCGTCTCGGTCCCCGCCTGCTTCGACTATGCCCTGAGGCTCTTCCAGTCTCGGCTCCGCGACGCCAGGGTCACGGTCGAACGCGACTGGCCCGAAGAGGAGATCTGGGTGCGCGCCGACCTGGTGCGCCTGGAACAGGTGCTGGTCAACCTGATCGGCAACGCCCTCCAGGCCATGGGCCAGACGGATGCACCGCACCTGCAGCTGAGTATCGAGTCCGACGGCGACGAGGTGCGAATCCGGGTCACCGACAACGGCCCCGGCATCGCCGAGGCGCACCTGGGTCGGATTTTCGAGCCCTTCTTCACCACCAAGTCGCCGGGCAGCGGTCTCGGACTGGGACTATCGATCTCGGCACGCATCATCGACGACCTGGGTGGCCGGCTGACGGCGGAGAATGCCCCTGGCGGCGGTGCCCGCTTTACCATTACCCTGCCCCGCGACTCCGGTCCCGAAGCGATCGTTGATACCAGGAACGAGGAGCATGACACCCATGCATGAGCCGGCGCCCCTTCCGGTGATGATCATCGACGACGAGGCTCACCTGCGCATCACCGCGGGCCAGACCCTGGAGCTGGCGGGGTACGAGCCCCTGGCCTTCGAGAGCGCCGAGGCTGCCTTGGCGGCCCTGACGCCAGACTTCGCCGGAGTGATTGTCAGCGACATCCGCATGCCCGGCATGGACGGCATGACGCTGCTGCGCGAGGCCCGCAGCCGCGACCCCGACCTGCCAGTGATCCTGATTACCGGCCATGGCGACATCTCCACCGCCGTGGAGGCGATGCGCGAGGGTGCTTGGGACTTCCTGGAAAAACCCTTCGCCGGAGAGCGCCTGGTAGAGATGGTGCGCCGCGGCATCGAAAAGCGCCGCCTGAGTCTCGAGAACCGCGAACTCAAGGCCGAGCTCGAGGCCCAGCAATCGGCACCGGGGCCGCGGCTGGTGGGACGCGCCCCGGCCATTCAGCGCCTCGCCTCCATGGTCCAGCGCATCAGCCAGGTAGAGACCGATGTGCTGCTGTTCGGCGAGACCGGGGCCGGCAAGGATCTGGTGGCGCGTGCCATCCACGAACGCAGTCGCCGCGGCGGCCACCCCTTCGTGGCCATCAACTGCGGCGCCGTTCCCGAAAGCATCATCGAGTCGGAGCTTTTCGGCCACGAAAAGGGCGCCTTCACCGGGGCCGTGGAGCGGCGCATCGGCAAGTTCGAGCATGCTCAGGGTGGCACGGTGTTCCTCGACGAGATCGAGTCGATGCCGCTCTCGCTGCAGGTCAAGCTGTTGCGGGTTCTGCAGGACCGCGCCATCGAGCGTCTCGGTGCCAATGTGCCAGTCTCCCTGGATCTGCGCGTGATCGCTGCTACCAAGGTCGACCTCAAGAGCGCAGCCGAGGCGGGACGCTTCCGTGAGGATCTCTACTACCGGCTCGAGGTCGTCACCCTGCCGATCCCCTCGCTGCGCGAGCGGCGCGAGGATATTCCGCTACTGTTCCAGCACTTCGCTGTGGTGGCCGCCAACCGCAGCGGGCTGGAGGCGCCACCGCTGGATGCCGCCGGCATCTCGGCACTGCTGGCCCATGACTGGCCGGGCAACGTGCGCGAGCTGCGCAACCTGGCCGAGCGCTACGTGCTGCTCGGCGCCACCTGCGACTACCGCCTGGAGGCCCTGCTGGAGGGGGTGGGCAGCGACAGCGGCGAGTTGGCCCTGCCCCAACAGGTGGAGCTGTTCGAGAAGAGCCTGATCGACCAGGCGCTGGTTCGTCACCACGGCCGTGTCTCCGAGGTCTGCGAGCAACTCGGCCTGCCGCGCAAGACCCTCTACGACAAGCTCAGGAAATATGGTCTGAAAGCCGAGGACTACCGCCAGAGCGAGGCCCCCTGACGGAGCAGTTCACGCAGCGGCTCAACGGGAGGCAACCAAGGCGCCAGGCTCGCCGCCACCATCAGCATCACCAGGGAATTGCCCGGCTCACGCCAGTCGAACGGCTTGAGGGCGGTGCCGAAGGAGCGCTTGAGACGCGCCCCGGTGAGATCGACGCTGTAGAGCTCATCGAGCAGCAGGTGGATGGCGAAACCCGACGCCAGGCCGATGCCGTGAGCCCAGGCCAGGTGGTCGGACTGGCCGAACAGCCGGTGGCTAAGCACCGTGGCCACCAGGCCGCAGAGCCCCGCCGCCAGCAACGAGTGCCAGAGACCACGGTGCACGGTGAATCGGGCAAACAGCGCCCCGGCCAGATAACGCGCACTCAGGTAGATCACACCGCACACCATCAGCAAGGCACCGGTGGCCATTCGCGTCTGAAGCACCAGGGCGCCGGCCACCACCGCGGGCACCGCCAGCAGATTGAAGATAAGACGAATCGCCCGGGAGCGGTCGGCATCGATGTCAGGCAGGATGCCCCCAAAGGTCACCAGCGCCAGCAGTGGCAGGCTCTCCATGGCGCTCCAGAGGCCCGCCTGCCAACCGCCATGGGCCAGCACGGCGCCGGCGGCGGCGGCCACGCCAAGGTGGGTGCGAAAGTTGGCCATGCCGGGGCGCGCCCTCGATATACTGGATAAATGACCAGATTATCGCGCGCTTCGACATTGAAAAACAATGGGTTAGAAGATCATTCCTCTTGAACCGCCAGATACTCGTCCTTCAGCTTGACATAGTTACCGGCGGTGTAGGGGAAGAAGGCTCGCTCCTTCTCCTTGAGCGGGCGCAGTGCCTTGGCCGGGTTACCGGCATAGACGTGGCCGCTCTCCAGTCGCTTGCCTGGCGTCACCACGGCACCAGCAGCGATAATCACCTCGTCCTCGACCACGGCGCCATCCATGATGATGGCGCCCATGCCCACCAGGATGCGGTTGCCGAGGGTCGCACCATGGAGGATGGCCTTGTGGCCGATGGTCACCTCGTCGCCGATAGTCAGCGGAAAGCCGTCGGGATTGAAGTCGCTGGCATGGGTAATGTGGAGAACGCTGCCATCTTGCACGCTGGTACGGTTCCCGATGCGGATGCGGTGCATGTCGCCGCGGATCACCGCCATGGGCCATACCGAGCTGTCATCGCCCAGCACCACGTCACCCAGCACCATGCAGGCCGGATCGATGTAGACCCGCGCGCCCAGTTGCGGCTCAACGCCTTTCCAGGATCGCAGGCTCGTTGCCTCGCTCATCGTTCACCTCCGTTTTCAGATCAGCCCAGCCAACAATACTATCAGCGTCAGCGGAATCGATACCCAGCGCACCAGGGCGCGCCAGGCACGGAAGCCGTTGGGGCCGGCATCCAGCGCCCGCAGGGTGGTCTGCTCGGGCATCACCCAGGCGGCGAAAATGGCGATGAGCAATCCGCCCAGTGGCAGGAAGATCTCCGGGGGAATCGTACTGACCAGTTCGAAGGGGTTCATGCCGAACAGCACCCGGGTTTCGGCCAGACTGGAGAAGGAGAGCACCGAGAGCATACCCAGCCCCCATACTCCCAGGCCCACCACGGCCGCCGCCGATCCCCGCCGCAGCCCCCAGCCCTGCAGGGTGGCGACCATGGGTTCGGCCAGGTTGATCGAGGAGGTCCAGGTCGCCAGCAGCAACAGCAGGAAGAACAGCGAGAGCCACAGCGACCCGCCGGGCAGCTCGGCGAAGGCCACCGGCAGGGTGACGAACATCAGGCCTGGCCCCTCGCCAGGGTCCATGCCCTGGGCGAACACCACCGAGAAGATGGCGATACCGGCCAGCAAGGCCACTGCCACATCGAGTACCGCCACCGCCACGGCGGCACGTGGCAGGCTCTGATGGTCGGGCATGTAGGCGCCATAGGCCATCAGCGCACAGGCGCCCACGGCCAGGGTGAAGAAGGCGTGGCCCATGGCCTGCAGCATCACCATGGGCGTTACCGCGGAGATGTCGGGAAGGAACAGCCAGGCCAATGCCGGGGCGAAGCCCTCAGTGGTAGCGGCGTACCCTGCCAGCACCAGCAGCAGCAGGTAAAGCAGCGGCATCAGCAGGTTATTGAGCTTCTCAAGCCCCTTGGCCACCCCGGCGGCAACCACCAGCATGGTCATCATCAAAAAGAGCGTATGGTTGAAGGTCATGCGCCCGGGGTCAGCGAGGAAGGCATTGAAGCCGGCGCCGATCTCCGCCGCACTGCGTCCCGCGAAGTCGCCGTTGACCGCGGCCACCAGGAATTCGATGGACCAGCCCGAGACCACGGAGTAGAAGGAGAGGATGCAGAACACCGTGACGGCGCCGAACAGCCCCAGCCAGCGCCAGTGGCGACTCGCCCCCGCCTGGCCAGCCAGGTGGCCGAGCGACTGCATGGGGCTGCGCCGCCCGGCACGGCCGATCAGGATCTCGGCCATCATTACCGGCAGGCCCAGCAGCAGCACGAAGGCCACATAGAGCAGCAGGAAGGCGGCACCACCGTTCTCACCGGTAATGTAGGGGAAGCGCCAGATGTTGCCCAGCCCCACCGCGGCGCCGGTAACGGCCAGGATGAAGGCGCGCCGCGTGCTCCAGCGCTCCAGCGTCTCGTTCATGGGTCCACTCCGCGAGCCTCAAAAGGGCGCAAGCCTAGCACATTGAAACCCGCCGCGGCCGCCCGCATCTAAGGCCTGTTCTCCACTCCCGACCCGAGGTGTGCATGTCCCGCAATCCGCTGCTCGAATCCCACGAATTGCCCCCCTTTGCCGAGATCCGGCCCGAACACGTCGTGCCCGCCATCGAGGAGCTGCTGGCGGAAAACCGCACGGCCACCGAGGAACTCGTGGCGCACGCCGAGACGACCACCCCGAGCTGGGAGAGCCTGGCCGCTCCGCTGGAAGCGCTCAACGACCGCCTGGCGAGGGCCTGGTCGCCGGTCTCGCACCTCAACGGCACCATGAACAACCCCGAGCTTCGCGAGGCCTACCAGGCCTGCCTGGGCAAGCTCTCCGACTACACCACCTGGATCGGCCAGCACGAGGGGCTCTTCCGGGCCTGGCAGGCGCTGCACGACGGCCCTGCCTGGGCGACCCTGGATGAAGGCCAGCGCCGCACCGTAGAGAATGCCCTGCGCGACTTCCGCCTGGCCGGTGTGGACCTGCCCGCCGAGAAGAAGCGGCGCTACGGCGAGATCAAGTCACGGCTCTCCGAGCTCTCCAACACCTTCTCCAACCAGTTGCTGGATGCCACCCAGGCCTGGCACCTGGATCTCGCCGACGACAGCCGCCTCGCCGGCCTGCCCGAGAGCGCCCTGGCCAACCTGCGGGCCAATGCCGAGGCCAAGGGCCTGGCCGGCTACCGCATCACCCTGGATTTCCCCAGCTTCTTTCCGGTAATGACCTACGCCGAGGATCCTGAACTGCGTCGCGAGGTCTACACCGCCTTCGTCACCCGGGCCTCCGACCAGGGCCCCAACGCCGGCGAGTATGACAATGCCCCGGTGATGGAAGAGATCCTCGCACTGCGCCATGAGCTGGCCGAGCTTCTGGGTTTCAGCGACTACGCCGACTATTCTCTCTCCACCAAGATGGCCGAGTCACCCGATCAGGTGGTCACCTTTCTCGAGGACCTGGCCGCCCGCGCCGTCCCCCAGGCCCGTGAAGAGTATGGTGAGCTGGCCGCCTTTGCCCGCGAAGATCTTGGCATGGACGAGCTCGCGCCCTGGGACGTAGGCTTTGCCAGCGAAAAGCTGCGCGAGGCGCGCTACGCCATCTCCGACGAACAGCTGCGCCCCTACTTCCCCGCACCGCAGGTGGTCGATGGTCTATTCCGGGTGGTCGAGCGTCTCTACAACGTCACCTTCGAGGAGGACGAGTCGGCCCCGCGCTATCACCCCGACGTGCGCTACTTCCGCATCCTCGAGCACGACACCCCCATCGCCGGCTTCTACCTCGACCTCTATGCCCGCGAGGGCAAGCGCGGCGGCGCCTGGATGGACGAGTGCCGGGTTCGCCGTCTGGAAGGCGAGGCCGTACAGTTGCCGGTGGCCTACCTGACCTGCAACTTCACGCGTCCGGTAGGCGACACCCCGGCGCTGCTGACGCACGACGAGGTCACCACGCTCTTCCACGAGTTCGGCCATGGCCTGCACCACATGCTGACCCGCCAGACCGTTGCCGACATCTCCGGCATCAACGGCGTCGCCTGGGACGCGGTGGAGCTGCCCAGCCAGTTCATGGAGAACTTCTGCTGGGAGCGCGAGGGGCTCGACTTGATCGCCGGCCACGTGGAGGACGGCGCCCCGCTACCCGAGGCGCTCTTCGAACGCTTACTGGCGGCCAAGAACTTCCAGTCCGCCATGGGCATGGTGCGCCAGCTGGAGTTCTCGCTGTTCGACTTCCGCCTGCACCGCGAGCTCGCCGCCCCCAGCGCCGACGACATCCAGACGCTGCTCGACGCGGTCCGCGACGCCGTCGCGGTGGTCCCGCGGGTCGATTTCAACCGCTTCCAGAACGGGTTTGGCCACATCTTTGCCGGCGGCTACGCGGCGGGCTACTACAGCTACAAGTGGGCCGAGGTGCTCTCCGCGGATGCCTGGAGCGCCTTCGAGGAGGCCGGCATCTTCGATCCCGAGACCGGGCGGCGCTTCCGCACCGAGATTCTCGAGCGCGGCGGCTCCCGCGACGCCGCCGAGCTGTTCCGCGCCTTCCGCGGCCGCGACCCCAGCGTCGAACCCCTGCTGCGCCACAGCGGCATCCGTGCCGCCTGAGAAGGCTTTGCCGCCGGCCCCCCTCGGCGGCCCATTGTGGAGATGACATGACCGTAACCAAACGCTTTATCGCCGGGGCTATCTGCCCGCGCTGTGCCGAGATGGACCGCATCCGCAGCTGGGAACAGAACGGCATCCGCTATCGCGACTGCGTCAGCTGTGACTTCTTCGAGCAGTTGCCCATCGAGGATCAGGCACTGCCGGAGCTCGAGACCCGAGTCAATCGCGAGCGCGAGGAGCAGGCTCGTAACGACGTACAGACCGTCAAGATCCTCGATCCGAAAGAGCACTGACGCCCATGGGCCAGGGAGCGGCCAACGTCCTGCCGCCGCAGCGCCGCCTGTTCGAGCTGCTCGGGCTCGCGGCCGCGGCGGCCCTGCTGGTCGCGCGACTCGACCTGGCCACCCTGGCCGCCGGACTGGGGCTCTTCCTGTGGGGCATGACCCACCTGGAAGAGGCCATCAAACGCCTATCCGGCGGCACCCTGGACCGCTGGCTGCACGCCGCCACCCGCCGGACCTCGCGAGCTATCGCCGTGGGCGCCCTGGCGACCGCGCTGGTCCAGTCCAGCTCGCTGGTGACCCTGCTGGCGATGTCCTTCGTCGGCGCCGGCCTGGTGGCCCTGCCCGCCGCCATCGCGCTACTCTTTGGCGCCAACCTCGGCACCACCACCGGTGCCTGGCTGATCGCCGGCTTCGGTCTCAAGGCCGACCTTGCCCAGTATGCGATGCCGTTGCTGGCCCTGGGGCTGCTGGGCTCCCGGCTGCTGCAGGGCAATCGCGCCGGCATCGCCGGGCTGCTGCTCGGCGTGGGCCTGCTGCTGCTCGGCATCGACTTCATGAAGCTCGGCTTCGAGACCTGGCAGGATGGCCTCTCCCTGGACGGCCTGGCCGGCGAGCACCTCTGGCACTGGCCGCTGCTGGTGCTCTTCGGCGTCATTGCCACCGTGGTCATGCAGTCCAGCCACGCCACCCTGCTGATCACCCTCACGGCGCTGGGCTCCGGCCAGCTGCCCTACCTGCCGGCCCTGGCCATCGCCATCGGCGCCAACGTCGGCACCACGGTGACCGCGGTGATCGGGGCCTTCGGCGCCAGCACGGCCGGCCGACGGCTGGCCGGCGCCCACGTGATCTTCAACCTGGTCACGGCGGCCGTGGCCCTGGTCCTGCTGCTGCCGCTGGCCGGGCTGGTGGACCGGCTCGCCGCGCTGATGGGTCTGGCGGCCAGCGCCTGGCCGCTCAAGCTGGCGCTCTTCCATACCCTCTTCAACGGACTGGGCATCCTGCTGATGCTGCCCTGGATCCCGCGGCTGGCCGGCGACCTGGAGCGGCTCCTCCCCGAGCCGGCCAGGGTCCCCCCGGCCCAGGCCCGCTATCTGGAGACCAACGCCCTGCAACACGCCGACACGGCCCTCTCGGCCATCGAGCAGGAGTGCCGGCGGCTCGACCGGCGCACCTACCACCTGCTCGCCTCGGCCATCCTGGTGCCCAGTGCCGAGGCGATCGGCCACCCGCCCGACCGGGCCGTGATCGAGGCGCCCATCGTCCCCGAGGAGTGGCCGCTGGTGAACGTGCGCTACCACGAGCAGATCAAGCCGCTGATGGCGGAGATCCTCGACTTCTACTCGCGCATCGACACGCCCCTCACCGCGGCCCAGGAGGCGCGCCTGGAGGCCCTCTATGCCCGTACCCTGCGGCTGGTCGAGGCGGTCCGCTTCGGCGAGGTGCTGCAGCGCAGCCTGCTGCGCCATGCCGCACCGGCCAGCCCCCTGCGCGAGGCCCACGACGACCTGCGCATGGCCCTCGCCGAGGGCCTCAATCGCCTGGCCAACGACCCCGGTGCGCGCGACATCGAGGCGCCCCTGGAGGAGGTCCGTCACCACTGGCAGCACGAATTGGCCGAACGGCTGCGCCAGCACCACCTGGACCCCTGGCTCGCTTCCTCGCTGATGAACGACCTCCACCAGGCCAGCCGACTGACGGCCGCCCTGACCTCGCCAGACGACGCCTGAGCGAGGCGACCAGGCATGTCCTCCTGTGCGGAAATCCGCACACCGCAAGGCTCGTCGCGTGTGAGATCCCAGCCCTTACCCATCCACAATGCTTCGACAAAAGTCGAAGAACTATACTGCAACCACATGAAATATAAGATATTTCGATAAACGGGCATGGCCATTGCTCTGTAATAAGCGTTGATGCCACCCCGGACCGATTCACGGCAGGTCCCGTAAACGGTGACCATACTGGGGGACGAGGGCATGCAGCCCCGGGGCACCGCAGCCCGGGCAAATGACAAGAGCACAACCGTATACAGGAGCACACCATGCACAACACAACCTCACGGATCCTCGCCGGCACTCTGGCCGGCTCCCTGCTGGTCGCCGCCTCGGCCTCGGCTCAGTCGGACCGCAGCGACTGGCCGGATAGCTTCACCGTGGGCACCGCCAGTCAGGGCGGTACCTACTTCGTGTACGGCTCCGGCTGGGCCAACCTGATCGCCGACGAGCTGGGTGTCTCCGGCGGCGGCGAGGTCACCGGTGGCCCGACCCAGAACATGGCGCTGGTCCACAGCGGTGACGTCGCCCTGGGCCTGACCACCATGGGCCCGGCCGCCGAGGCGCTGGCCGGCGAGAGCCCGCTCGCCCCGGGCATGCAAATGGACAATGTCTGTGCCCTGTTCCCGATGTACGAGACGCCCTTCTCGATCACGGCGCTCGAGGACAGCGGCATCGAATCGATCTCCGACATCCCGGAAGGCGCCCGCATCGGCTTCGGCCCGTCGGCCTCCACCTCCGACACCTACTTCCCGGCCATGCTCGAGACCCTGGGCGTCGAGTTCGATCGTCGCAACGGCGGCTGGTCCGACCTGGGCGGTCAGCTGCAGGACGGCCTGATCGACGTCATCGCCTTCGCCGCCGGCATCCCGATTCCCGCTGTCAGCCAGCTCGAGGTGCAGACCGACGTCAACATCATCGAATTCACCGAGGAGGAGCAGCAGACGGTGCTCGAGAACTTCCCGGTCTCCGAGTTCCAGATTCCGGCCAGCACCTACGAGACCCTCGAGGAGGATGCCCGCGCCGTCTCCATGTGGAACTTCACCATCGCCGGCTGTGACCTGTCAGAGGACTTCGTCTACGAGGTCACCAAGCTGAGTCTGGAGAACAACGACCGCATGCGGGACGTCCACCGCAGCGCCGCGACCAGCATCCCGGAGAACATCCAGTACAATACCGTGCTGCCCTTCCATCCGGGTGCCGTGCGCTGGTACGAGGAGAACGGCTACGAGATCCCGGAAGACCTGAAGCTGTAATCCGTTGACCTGACCGACTGCCCCGTACCGCGCCACGAGAAGGCGGTGCGGGGCGGTTCCCGTGCTCCTCCGCCATCCCCCCAAGGGTGTCCCCATGTCCCATACCCCCGAATCCCGTGACGACGCGTCAAGCGATGACGTCGTCGAGGCGGTCAAAGCCGAGGGCGTCGACGAAGCCGCCGTGGAGTCCAACCGACGGCTCTATACCGGCTGGCAGTGGCTGCTCTTTGGTACCCTGGCCATCGCCTACTCTCTCTTTCACCTGATCTCGCTGAACATCTATCCGCTGGAGACCTGGTCATTCCGCATCGTGCACATCGCCGGTGCCCTGATTCTTGGCTACGGCCTCTATGCGGGCACCCGCTTCGCTGATGAGAAACAACGCCGCTCCCCCGCCTGGCTGGCCTGGGTGAGCTACGCCATGCTGGTCCCGGCCCTCTACGCCCTGGTGCGGGTGGTAACGATGTACCAGACGATGAGCGGTGAGGCCATGCGCATCGACCCGGCCATCGAGACCTGGCACTTCGGCTATCCGCTGATCCTGGCCACCATGGCCGGCATCCTGCTCTCCTGGAGCTATCGCCAGTTCCGCGACCGCCTCTCGCCGGCGGATCTGGTGCTGATGGTCTGCGCCCTGGGGGTGGCGGGGTACCTGCTGGTGATGTTCAACAGCCCACTGCGCGCCTCCACCGGCACCTCCTTTGCGCCCATGGGCATCTCCTATGCGGCCATCGCCGGCTCGCTACTGATCCTCGAGCTGACGCGCCGAGTCGCCGGCCTGGCGCTGGTGGTGATCTCCGCCATCTTCCTGATCTACGTCTTCGCCGGCCCTTACCTGCCGGGCTTCCTGGGCTACCCTGGGCTCTCGGTGGGCCGCTTCTTCAGCCAGGTCTACACCGACGCCGGCATCCTCGGGCCGACCACCGCGGTCTCGTCGACCTACATCATCCTGTTCATCATCTTCGCGGCCTTCCTGCAGGCCTCGAAGGTGGGTGACTACTTCGTCAATTTCGCCTTCGCCGCGGCCGGTCGGGCCCGGGGTGGTCCCGCCAAGGTGTCGATCTTCGCCTCCGGCCTGATGGGCATGATCAACGGCACCAGCGCCGGCAACGTGGTCTCCACCGGCTCGCTGACCATCCCGCTGATGATGAAGGTCGGCTACCCGGGGCGCAGCGCCGGCGCCATCGAGGCCGCCGCCTCTACCGGCGGGCAGATCATGCCGCCGATCATGGGCGCAGGCGCCTTCATCATGGCCGAAATCACCGGCATTCCCTATACCGAGATCGCCGTGGCGGCGCTGATTCCCGCCATCCTCTACTTCCTCTCGATCTACTGCATGGTGGACTTCGAGGCGGCCCGCAAGGGCATGCGCGGCATGCGCAAGGACGAGATCCCGCTGTTCTCGAAGCTGGTCAAGCAGGTCTATCTCTTCGCGCCGATCATCATCCTCATTGCCGCGCTGTTCATGGGCTACTCGGTGATTCGTGCCGGTACTCTGGCCACCGCCTCGGCCGCAGTGGTGAGCTGGTTCTCGCCCCACAAGATGGGCATCCCTGCCATCCTCAGGGCCCTGCAACTAGCCGGCACCATGGCCATCCAGATCATCGCCGTGTGCGCCTGCGCCGGCCTGATCGTGGGGGTGATCTCGCTGACCGGGGTCGGCGCACGCTTCTCCTCGCTGCTGCTCGGCCTGGCCGGGGTCAGCCAGCTGTTGGCGCTGTTCTTCGCCATGTGCATCTCGATCCTGCTGGGTATGGGCATGCCGACGACGGCCGCCTACGCGGTGGCCGCCTCGGTGGTCGCGCCGGGCCTGATCAACATCGGCATCCAGCCGCTGGTGGCGCACTTCTTCGTATTCTACTTCGCGGTGGTCTCGGCGATCACTCCCCCGGTGGCGCTGGCCTCCTATGCAGCGGCAGGCATCTCCGGCGACAACGCCATGGGCACCTCGGTGGCCTCGTTCAAGATCGGCCTGGCGGCCTTCATCGTGCCCTTCATGTTCTTCTACAGCCCGGCCATGCTGATGGAAGGGAGCTGGATGCAGATCCTGCGCGTGGGCCTGACTGCCACCCTGGGCATCATCCTGCTGGCGGCCACCGTCCAGGCCTGGTTCTTCGGGCCGGTCAAGGCCTGGCAGCGCCTGCTGATGCTGGTCGGGGCGATATGCATGATCTATGGCGGCATCTATTCCGACATCGCGGGCCTGGCCGTCGGCGTGCTGATGTTCATGATGCAACGCGCTCGCCCCGGCGGCGGCGGGGACAAGACTGTTACCTCCAGCTGAGCGTGACATACCCCGGAAACGCAACGGGCCCCGCCATTGGCGGGGCCCGTTGCGTTGCGGCGAGAGCCGCGTCAGGCGATGATGTTGTCGAGGATGCGCAGTACCGGCTTCGCCTGGTTGAGGGTGTAGAAATGCAGGCCCGGGGCTCCACCGTCAAGCAACCGCTGGCAGAGCCGCGACACGACCTCTTCGCCGAAGGCGCCGATGGCCTCGCTGTCATCGCCATAGGATTCGAGCTGCTTGCGGATCCAGCGCGGGATCTCGGCCCCGCAGGCATCCGAGAAGCGCGCCAGCTTGGTGTAGTTGGTGATCGGCATTATGCCGGGCACGATGGGGGCCTCGACGCCCAGCGCGCGTGCCCGCTCGACGAAGTGGAAATAGGCCTCGGCGCTGAAGAAGTACTGGGTGATGGCGATATCCGCCCCGGCCTTCATCTTGCTGGCGAAATTCGCCAGATCATGCTCAAGATTCCGCGCCTGGGGATGGGATTCCGGGTAGGCAGCCACGGCGATCTCGAAATGGTCGCCGGTCTCCTCGCGGATGAATTCGACCAGCTCATTGGCGTAGCGCAGCTGACCGATGCCACCCCCACCCATCCCGGAGGGCAGGTCACCGCGCAGGGCCACCAGGCTGTCGATGCCCTCTTCCCGGTAGCGAGAGAGCAATTCACGCAGCGCGCCCTTGTCGCTGCCGATGCAGGAGAGGTGTGGCGCGGTGGTGAAGCCGGACTCGCGCACCATGCGCACGGTATTCAGGGTGCGATCCTGGGTGGAGCCGCCGGCACCAAAGGTGACCGAGAAGAAGCGCGGCGCGCGGCTGGCCAGGGCATCGCGAACGCCGACCAGCTTGTCCCGCCCGGCGTCGGTACTGGGCGGGAAGAACTCGAAGCTGATCCCCAGCGGATGTTCCTGCGTGCTCATCGGCTTACCTCATGAAATCGATGCATATTGCGCCTATTCTGACGGCTGGCCTGGCCGCAGACCAATGAAAGATACGCGCCCCTGCATCAATCCTGTTCATGCAGCGGCGGTGCCAAGACCACCATGACCCAGGGAAGGACATGACCCCGATCGATCCCGGCACCCTGATGGGGCCCCTCTGGACCCTGCTCGCCTATATCGGCCTGGGCTGGCTGGCCGCCCGCCGGCTGGCGGTGGACCCGCGCCCCGTCGCCACCCTGCTGATTTACCTGGTCGCCCCGCTGACCTTCTTCCGCGGCCTGGTCCAGGGCGGCCCTACGCCCGACCACCTGCTGCTGACCGCGGCGCTCTTCACATTGGCCAGCCTGATCGCCGTGGTCGTCCACCGCCTGGCGAAGCACGGCTTCGCCCCCCAGGAGAGCGCTCTGCTGGCCTTCTCCTCGGGCACCGGCAACACCGGCTACTTCGGCCTGCCGGTGGCCCTGGTGCTGCTGCCACCCCAGGGGGTGACGCTGTATCTGTTCTGCGTGCTGGGGGTGACCCTCTACGAGTTCACGGTGGGCTTTTACCTCAGCGCCCGGGGACAGTTCTCGGTGCGCCAGAGCCTGGTCAAGATCGCCCGGTTGCCGCTGATCTATGCCTTCCTCGCCGCCCTGCTGGTGAGCGGCCTGGGACTCGAGGTGCCGGACGCGGTGATGCAGGGGCTGGCCGCCTTCCCGGCGACCTACACCCTGCTCGGCATGATGATCATCGGTATGACCCTGGGGCGGGTCAGCGTGAGGGAGTTCGACCTGCGCTTCATCGGCGCCTGCGTGGCGATCCGCTACGGCCTCTGGCCGCTGCTGTCGCTGGCCACGGTACTGGGCCTGCAGGCCCTCTTTCCGCTATCGGGGGAACTGGCCCTGGCATTGCTGCTGATCGGCGTGGTGCCCATGGCCGCCAACGTGGTGGTGGTGGCCATGGAACTCGGCATCGCCCCGGAGAAGGGCGCCCTGGCGGTACTGATCACCACCCTGGCCGCCCCGCTGCTGATTCCGCTCTACCTGACGCTGATGATGCGCCTGACCGGACTCTCGTGATCAGTAGCGATAGGCGTCCGGCTTGTAGGGCCCGTCGACGGCCACACCGGTATAGTCGGCCTGATCCTCGGTCATGCGGGTGACCACCCCACCGAAGCCCTGCACCATGTAGCGGGCCACCTCCTCGTCGAGATGACGCGGCAGCACCGTCACGCCCATGGCATCGCGCCGGTCGCCCTCGGGCAGCTCGGCGAAGCGGCCATCGAAGAGATGGATCTGCGCCAGCACCTGGTTGGCGAAGGAGCCATCCATCACCCGAGAGGGGTGGCCGGTGGCGTTGCCCAGGTTCACCAGGCGGCCCTCGGAGAGCAGGATCAGGTAGTCGCGGCTGTCGGGGTCGAAACTTCCCGGCTTGCTGTCACGGAAGATCTGGTGCACCTGGGGCTTCACTTCCTCCCAGTGCCAGTGGCGACGCATGTAGGCGGTATCGATCTCGCTGTCGAAGTGACCGATATTGCAGACCACCGCACCCGGCTTCAGCGCCTGGAGCATGGCGGCGTCGCAGGCATGGATGTTGCCGGTGGCGGTCACCACCATGTCGATCCGCGAGAGCAGGTCGCGGTCGATGCTCTCCAGGCCGCTGTTGATGCCATCGCGGTAGGGCGATACCACCTCGAAACCGTCCATGCAGGCCTGCATGGCGCAGATCGGATCGATCTCCACGATGCGCACGATCATGCCTTCCTGGCGCAGCGAGGCGGCCGAGCCCTTGCCCACGTCGCCATAGCCCACCACCAGCGCCTGCTTGCCGGACAGCAGATGGTCGGTGGCACGCTTGATGGCGTCATTGAGGGAGTGGCGGCAGCCGTACTTGTTGTCGTTCTTCGACTTGGTCACGGCATCGTTGACGTTGATCGCCGGCACCTTGAGAGTGCCATCGCGCAGCATTTCCTGCAGGCGATGCACGCCGGTGGTGGTCTCCTCGGAGATACCATGGATGGCGTCCAGCAGTTCGGGACGCTTTTCGTGGAGCAGCGCTGTCAGGTCGCCGCCATCATCCAGCACCAGGTTGGGGGTCCAGCCATCGGGCCCTTCCACCGTCTGCTCGATGCACCACCAGAACTCTTCCTCCGTCTCCCCCTTCCAGGCGAACACCGGAATGCCGGCGGCCGCGATAGCGGCTGCGGCATGGTCCTGAGTGGAGAAGATATTGCAGGACGACCAGCGCACGCTGGCCCCCAGATCGATCAGGGTCTCGATCAGCACCGCAGTCTGGATGGTCATGTGAATGCAGCCAGCGATGCGCGCGCCGGCCAGCGGCTGATCACCACGATACTTATCGCGGATCGTCATCAACGCCGGCATCTCGGTCTCGGCGATACGGATCTCGCGACGCCCCCAGTCGGCGAGGGTGAGATCGGCGACCTTGCAGTCGGTGGCCGCGGGAGCGGAAACGGCGGGATGGTTCATGGATCGATACCTCGAGATCAGGATCAGGACGAAAAGCGGGACACACACTATAAGCAGTGAGGGTAACACCGGACAACCAGCGCAGGTGGACGCTTGGACGCCTAGTGTGTTGTCCCGTAAATACATACTATAATGTTGAGTAGGCCTCAATCAGGATGCTACTCATGCCTCGCGGACGCCCCCCACTTCCCGTCGTGTTG
>NZ_CABVOU010000019.1 GCF_902500215.1 Halomonas lysinitropha | reverse complement strand
GGGAGCCTATCTCTCGTTTGATCGGCTCTGCGCTGAGGTCCATCGCCTGCTCGGGGACTATGGCACGGGACGCACGATTAATTATGCATAATCACTTAGTAGCGGGTACCAGTGCAGGGCCCCCGAGTTCGCCTCTGGGTCTCCCCACCACATTGCAAGTGGACAATTGTTTGGGCAATTCCGGTAGGTGACGATCATCGAGCCGAAACCCACACCGAACGGACTAAAACCGAGAGGGCGCATAGACTGCTTTGGGTTGTCACTCTTCGCTCTGATCTTAGCACCAGCGATGAGAAACTCGCTCTCCAAGACTTGACGGCCCATTTCAGAGGAGAACGGCTGGATAGCTGCTTCACTCGGCTGTCGAGGCTCAAAGGGGAACTTTACCGGCTGAGCAATGTAACCCTGAACCTCCGCCACATCTGGAACCGCTGTGGGCCAAAGCACTCCTGAACTGTTCTTGAACCACTTCCGATTCTCAATTTCGAGGGCACGCCAATAGGTGACGGAGATGTTCTTGCCCGAATCTGCGATTACATTCTTGAGTCTCTTATTGACCAGATACCACCAGCCTCCCGAGTGAAGAGCAGCGACGATGACATTGACCGTGGCCGATTGAGGCGCGTCATTGATAATCCATGGCTCGAGGTCATTCCCCACGCGGTTACCACTAAACATCACGTCATCAAGATAGATGAAGTCGCCACCATCTTCTCCGCAGTCATATATATCGAGACCACATTCGTCCTCAAGGCACTTCGAGAAGAGCCTCAACATCTCCCTCTGGCTCTGTCCGTTCTGTTGGATGTTCAAGAAGTTCGCAGACGACCAGTACTCCGTGGGGTCAGCCCCAGCCAGCTTTGGATTGGTCACGAGGGCGCGGAGAAAGTCATTTACGTTCTTTCGTGTGAAGAAGGTCTGCTTGATAACGTGCTCAAATTCACGTAGGAATGGCAACTGCTGGGCGGGCGTGAACTGATGAAGCCAACGATCGACGTGCTCCGGTGTCGGCTCGGGGAGGTCCCCTTTTCTATAGGTCTTAATCTCGTTCGCGACGGAGGCGAGCAGGTCATCACGTTCGGTCATCTGGTATCCTCCTGCCAATTGACGAATCTTAAATCTTCTTTGTATTTATTCCCAAGATCCGCACGATCATAGGCGCACTTGGATGTAGTAGGCTTACGCCCTAACATGTATCAGACCGAGCGCTTCATATCCCACTTTAAAAACACGCACGCGCGTTCAATAATGTTATGCTGCGCGGTCGACCACCTTTTATCCTATTGAAAACACCGGGGATTAAGTATAGCTTGGCAATATAACACCGATCGTCGTGCATGCCACATATCCCCGATGAACGTGCCTGCTGCCTTTGCCGGCATGGCCGCTTTGGGTCGAAAGCTGACTGCCACTGCATCACATCCCCCTATAACCTTTTCCATACCACCATGTGGCAGCAGCTGCACACTTTCACGCTCAGCTACAACAATCCATTTCTGCTGTTCCTCCACGGTCTCGGAACAACAAAGGATTTCGAGCAAGGGCGCTTTCAGGTGGACCGGATGGCAAGCGTTGGGCTGACGTTCAGCAACATGATCGTAGAAAAGCCATCGGCTCGGCCACGTAGCCTGCATATCCGGCCGGCAGCTTCCCAATCGAGCCTGGGAGACCCAGCTCTCGCGGGGGGAGTATTGGCGAAGGCTGTCCAGCAGGCTGCTATCCATTGCACGCTCTTCCTGTTCGTATGTACCTACCGGCGGTCTTACTGCCTTTTCTCGATACTGGCTGAGCTCAGCCTAGCACAGGATGCTTAGCCTGCTTGGGTGGCGTAAGCTTGGGTAACCAACGCCCGCCCCGCCATCGAGAAGCAGGATGCTGCCATGGACAAGAAGGCCCTCAGCGAACGGGATATCTGCACCAAGTTCATCACCCCGGCACTGGAGCGTGCCGGCTGGGATATCCAGGTGCAGGTGCGTGAGGAGGTGTCGTTCACCGCCGGGCGTATCATTGTGCGCGGGCGGCTGCACACACGGGGCAAGCGGCGTCGCGCCGACTATCTGCTCAGCTACCAGAAGCACCAGCCCATCGCGGTGATCGAGGCCAAGGACAACAAGCACAGCCTGGGCGACGGCATGCAGCAGGCGCTGGCCTACAGCGATGCCCTGGACGTGCCCTTCGTCTTCTCAAGCAACGGCGATGGCTTCCTGTTTCACGACCGCACCGGCCTGGGCGACCAGACCGAGACCGTGCTCGGCCTTGACGACTTCCCCTCCCCCGATGCGCTCTGGGAGCGCTACTGCCGCTACAAGGGCATTGGCCCGGCCCAGCGCCCGGTGGTGGAGCAGCCCTATTTTGATGACGGCAGCGGCCGCAGCCCGCGCTACTACCAGCGCATCGCCATCAACCGCGCCGTGGAGGCCGTGGCCCGCGGGCAGGACCGCATCCTGCTGGTGATGGCCACCGGCACCGGCAAGACCTTCACTGCCTTCCAGATCATCTGGCGGCTATGGAAGGCCAAGCAGAAGAAACGCATCCTCTTCCTCGCCGACCGCAACATCCTGGTCGACCAGACCAAGAACAACGACTTCAAGCCGTTCGGCCAGGCGATGACCAAGGTCACCAACCGCACGGTGGACAAGTCCTTCGAGATCTACCTCTCACTCTACCAGGCGGTCACCGGCAGCGAGGAGGCGCAGAACATCTACAAGCAGTTCTCGCCGGACTTCTTCGACCTGATCGTCATCGACGAATGCCACCGTAGCAGCGCGGCGGTGGACTCCGCCTGGCGCTCTATCCTCGAATACTTCTCCTCGGCCACCCACATCGGCCTGACCGCCACGCCCAAGGAGACGAAAGAGGTCTCCAACATCGATTACTTCGGCGCGCCGGTCTACACCTACTCGCTCAAGCAGGGCATCGAGGACGGCTTCCTCGCCCCCTACAAGGTGGTGCGGGTGGATATCGACCGCGACCTCCAGGGCTGGCGGCCCAGCAAGGGCCAGGTGGACAAGCTCGGCCAGGAGATCGAGGACCGCATCTACAACCAGAAGGACTTCGACCGACAGCTGGTGATCGAGCCGCGCACCCAACTGGTGGCCCGCCGGATCACCGATTTCCTCGAGGGCAGCGACCCCTACCAGAAGACCATCGTCTTCTGCGAGGACATCGACCATGCCGAGCGCATGCGCCAGGCGCTGGTCAACTTGAATCCCAGGCGCGTGGCCGAAAACCGCAAGTACGTGATGCGCATCACCGGCGACGAAAAGGAAGGCAAGGCCGAGCTCGATAACTTCATCGATCCCGAGGCGCGCTACCCGGTCATCGCCACCACCAGCAAGCTGATGACCACCGGCGTCGACGCCCAGACCTGCAAGCTGATCGTGCTCGACCAGCGCATCCAGTCGATGACCGAGTTCAAGCAGATCATCGGCCGCGGCACACGCATCAACGACGACTACCACAAGCACTGGTTCACCATCCTCGATTTCAAGAAGGCCACCGAGCTGTTCGCGGATCCCGACTTCGACGGCGAACCGGTGAAGGTCTACCAGCCCAGTGGCGACGACCCCATGGTGCCGGATGACGAACTGGCCGAGGACGCGGTGGCCCCCGGCGACAGCGCCGAGGCGCTCACCGACACCCAGGCGGAAGGCATCGAAGACACCTGGGGCGACTACGAGGTCGAGCCCGGCGCCACCTGGCAGTCCGACGACGCCGGTGTCGATATCACCGGGGAGGACGGCCCCGGCAAGCGGGTCAAGTACGTGGTCGATGACGTGGCGGTCAGCGTGGTGGCCGAGCGGGTGCAGTACCTGGGCCCGGACGGCAAGCTGATCACCGAGAGCCTGCGGGACTACACCCGCAAGAAGGTCAAGGAGCAGTTCACCTCCCTGGACGACTTCCTGCGCCGCTGGCAGGACGCCGAGCGCAAGCAGGCGATCCTCGAGGAGCTGGAGGAGAACGGCATCTTCTGGGAAGACCTGATCAAGGACCTGGGCGACAAGCTCGGCGACGAACCCGACCCCTTCGACGTGATCTGTTACATCGCCTTCGACCGACCGCCGCTGACCCGCCGCGAGCGCGCCGAGCAGGTGAGGAAGCGCGACATCTTCAATCGCTACGAGGGCCAGGCGCGCCAGGTGCT
Organism: Halomonas lysinitropha; assembly: GCF_902500215.1. GTDB lineage: Bacteria > Pseudomonadota > Gammaproteobacteria > Pseudomonadales > Halomonadaceae > Halomonas > Halomonas lysinitropha. Next base: position 102,007 of record NZ_CABVOU010000019.1, on the reverse strand, counting down.
GGAATCCCTGGTCGACAAGTACGCCGATGCCGGCATCACGCCCATCGAGGACATCAACGTGCTCAATGTCGCGCCCTTCAGCGAGATCGGCGCCCCCATGGAACTGGTCCAGGCCTTCGGCGGCAAGCCCGGCTACACCCGCGCGGTCCACGAACTGGAAGACGCCCTCTACCAGCCCGCCGGCTGATCGCGGTTAAACTATGCACATCCTGGTGCCGGCCATCCCTTGTGGATACGCCGGCATCATCGCACTAGATACCAAGGAAACTCGAGACTCATGGCCATCAGCACGACCATCAAATCCATCCAGGACATCATGCGCAAGGACGTCGGCGTGGACGGCGATGCCCAGCGTATCGGCCAGTTGGTCTGGATGCTGTTCCTCAAGATCTTCGACGACCGGGAGCAGGAGTGGGAGATGTTCAACGAGGACTACCGTTCGCCGATCCCCGAGCCGCTGCGCTGGCGGCATTGGGCCGCCGACCCCGAAGGCATGACCGGCGACGAGCTAAAGGAGTTCGTCGACACCATGCTCTTCCCCGGCCTGCAGCAGCTGGAGGCTCGCGGCGACGACTATCGCGGCGTGGTGATCCGCAATGTCTTCGAGGACGCCTACAACTACATGAAGTCCGGCCAGCTGATGCGCCAGGTCATCAACAAGCTGCAGGACGGCGTGAACTTCAACAAGGCCAGCGAGCGCCATGAGCTGGGCGACATGTACGAGCAGATCCTCAAGGACCTGCAGAGCGCCGGCAACGCCGGGGAGTTCTACACCCCGCGGGCGGTCACCCGCTTCATGGTCGACCGGGTGGACCCCAAGCTGGACGAGGCCGTGATGGACCCAGCCTGCGGCACCGGCGGCTTTCTTACCTGCACCATCGAGCACAAGCGCCAGCACTACGTGACCACGCCCCAGGACGAGCAGACCCTGCAGCGCACCATCCACGGCGTGGAGAAGAAGCCGCTGCCCCACCTGCTGGCCACCACCAACCTGATCCTTCACGGCATCGAGGTGCCCAGCCAGATCAAGCACGACAACACCCTGGCGCGCCCGCTGATCAGCTGGGGCCCCAAGGAGCGGGTGGATGTCATCGTCGCCAACCCGCCCTTCGGCGGCATGGAGGAGGACGGCATCGAGACCAACTTCCCCCAGGCCTTCCGCACCCGCGAAACTGCTGATCTCTTCCTGACGCTGTTTATCCACCTGCTCAAGGAGGGCGGCCGCGCCGCGGTGGTGCTGCCGGACGGTTTCCTGTTCGGCGAGGGCATGAAGACGCGCCTCAAGGAGAAGCTGCTGACCGAGTGCAACCTGCACACCATCGTCCGGCTGCCCAACGGCGTGTTCAATCCCTACACCGGCATCAAGACCAACCTGCTGTTCTTCACCAAGGGCCGGCCCACCGAAGCGGTGTGGTACTACGAGCATCCCTACCCCGAGGGCGTGAAGAACTACAGCAAGACCCGCCCCATGAAGGTCGAGGAGTTCCAGGCCGAGATCGACTGGTGGGGCGACGAAAGCGACGGCTTCGCCACCCGGGAGGAGACCGAACAGGCCTGGAAGGTCGGCATCGAAGAGATCAAGGCGCGCCACTACAACCTGGATATCAAGTACCCCTACCAAGGCGAACAGGTCAGCCACGACCCCGACGAACTGCTGGCGCAATATGCCCAGCAGCAGGCCGAGATCCAGGAACTGCGCGACCAGCTCAAGGGCATCCTTGGCGATGCCCTGGGCCATGCCACTCAGCGGCAGGAACAGAAGCATGAGGAGCAGGCATGAGCGCGCGGGAGCTGATCACCGAGCACCTCGACCTCTGGACCGGCGCGGTCACCCACAAGAGCAGCGCCGGACGCGGTCGCAACGGGAAGATTGAGCTTACCGGCATCAAGAAGCTGCGTGAGCTGATCCTGGAACTGGCCGTGCGCGGCAAGCTGGTGGAACAGGACCCAAATGACGAGCCCGCCAGTGTGCTGCTGGAACGTATCGCCGAGGAGAAGGCACGGCTGGTCAAGGAGGGGAGAATCAGGAAGCCTAGGATGCTGCCCGAGATTACGGAGGAAGAGATGCCGTTTGAGCTGCCAGAAGGATGGTCTTGGGCTCGCCTCGGCAATATCAGCCAAATCAATCCACGAAATGACGCTGATGATGAAATCATCGCATCGTTTATTCCAATGCCGATGATAACCACCTCATTTCACGGAGAGCATGAGCAGGAGGCTAGATCTTGGAGAGAAATCAAGAAGGGCTACACGCACTTCGCAGATGGCGATATCGCAATAGCTAAAATCACCCCCTGCTTCGAGAACAGCAAAGCAGCCGTCTTTCGCAACTTAGAAAGTGGAATAGGCGCTGGAACGACCGAGCTACACGTCGCTCGTCCCTACGAAGGAACTCTGAACCAACTGTTCATCCTACTTTGCTTGAAGTCCCCTCGCTTTCTGAGTAATGGCGAGAACAAGATGACTGGATCCGCTGGTCAGAAGCGTGTCCCAAAAGATTTCTTTGCGGGCGAGCCACTGCCATTTCCGCCATTGGCTGAGCAGAATCGCATCGTCGAAAAAGTCGATGAGCTGATGGCCCTCTGCGACCGATTGGAGCAGCAGGTCGGTGACCAGCTGGAAGCCCACGAGGTGCTGGTCGACACCCTACTTGACGCTCTGATCAGCTCCGCCGATGCCGCCGAAGTGGCCAAAAACTGGGCCCGCATCGCCGAGCATTTCGATACCCTCTTCACCACCGAAGCCAGCATCGACAAGCTAAAGGTGAGCACTCTTGATCTAGCTGCTAAAGGCCGACTTGTTCCTTTCTACAAAGATGAAAAGCCTCTTAAAAAAATTCTTTCCTTTGGACCAAGAAACGGTTTTTCCCCTAAAGAATGCAACCATGCCACCGGCTACAAAGCATTAAAGCTTGGCGCGACAACCAAAGGAAAACTAGATCTCAACGAAAGCAAAAATGTCGAAGTTGATGTGGATAATTCTTCACACCTTTGGCTAAGGCATGGAGATATTTTGATCCAACGAGGAAATGCTTCAAGCCATGTTGGTTGCAACGTCATGATCAGTGAGGATCATCCGGGCTTTATTTACCCCGATCTCATGATGAAAATCAGGGTTAAAGAGGAAGCTGACCCAAGATTCATATCCCTCTACCTGTCAGCACCGAAATCAAGACAGTTTATGTGGAAAAGGATGACCGGAACATCAGGGACCATGCCAAAAATCAGCAAGAAGGTTGTGGAAGCTATTCCTATTGCACTGCCAGATATGGCGACGCAGCAGGCTACCATCGAAAAAGTCGACGAGTTGATGGCCCTTTGCGACCAACTCAAGGCGCGCCTGAGCGAGGTCGGCGAGACCCGCACTTATTTGGCCGAGGCGGTTGTGGAGCAGGCCGTTCAGTGAGCTTATTACCGGGTGTAACCACAGGGAGATTCCATGGCCATTGAACAGGGAATCTGGAAGCTGGCGGGTAGCGCCGGCGAGCCACCTCGGAAGCTTCGCGCCGCCGGACTTGCCGACGAGGGGCTGCTGGAAGAGCAGATCATGCAGGATGTCGCGATCCTCAACCGGGACTGGTTGCTGGTCGGTCGCCAGGTGCGCACCGCCTTCGACAAGCTGGTCGACCTGCTGGCCATCGATGCCAACGGCAACGTCATCATCATCGAGCTCAAGCGTGACAAGACCCCACGCGACGTGGTGGCCCAGGCCATCGATTACGCCTCCTGGGTGGTCACCCTGGCCGACTACCAACTGATCGAAATCTATCGGGATTTTGCCGAGCGCTATAGCCGGCCACATGCCACGCTGGGCGAGGCCTTCGAGGCCAAGTTCGGCGTCCCGCTTGATGGCATCCAACTCAACCAGGAACACCAGCTGGTGGTGGTCGCCACCCGGCTCGATGCCAGCAGCGAACGGATCATCACCTATCTCAACGAGCACGCCCAGCTGTCGATCAATGCCATGTTCTTCGCCGCCTTCGAGGATGGCGGCAACCGCTACCTCAGCCGCGCCTGGATGATCGACCCGGACGAACCCACCCAGCCCATCGCCCGCAAGGCGAAGAAGGAGCCCTGGAACGGTGAGTTCTATGTCTCCTTCGGCTCTCACTATCCGTGGGAAGATGCCAGGCGCCTCGGCTTTATCTGCGGCGGCGGTGCTGCCTGGTACTCCAAGACGCTCGCCATGCTCTCGGAAGGCGACCGCGTCTGGGTCTATATCCCCAAGACCGGCTACGTGGGCGTGGGCGAAGTGATCGGCGAGCGCTGCCGGGCTGACGAATACCGCTTCGACACCCCGGAAGGACCCAGAACTCTCCCGGAAATGACGCTGACCGAGGGCTACCCGCAGATCGACCCAGCCAAGGACGACGATGAGGCCGAGTACCTGGTCCCGGTGCGTTGGATTTACACCGTCAGCCGCGACAAAGCCTTCAGTGAGGTTGGCCTCTTCGGCAACCAGAACACCGTCTGCAAACCCACCACCCCCAAGTGGTCCCATACCGTCAGCCGCCTCAAGCAAGTCTGGCGGATCGATGGCGAGAGGGCGACAGAGCTGGAAGCTATGGAGAACCCTTGGCGGCGATAGCTGGCATGACGCTTCTTGACACCTCCCTAGGGGTGCTCTAGCTTTGGATCGTTACATTAAAAAAATATTAATCACCTAAACTTCAGGATAGAAATCATAATGTTAAAACATATTATCGTTGCTGGCCTCCTGGTAATGACCAGCCTTGGGGCTTCCGCTCGGGATCTCGATGCCATCCTGGACAGCGGAAGCCTCCGTGTCGGTACGACCGGTGACTACAAGCCTTTCACCTTCCTCGATGACGGCACCTATGAAGGATTCGATATCGAGATGGCTGAACGCATCGCCGAGAAGATGGAACTGGAGCTGGAGTTCGTGAAAACCAGCTGGCCTACGCTGATGGAGGATCTGAAGGCAGACAAGTATGACATCGGCATGGGCGGCATCAGCCGAACCCTCAGCCGTCAGCTCGAGGCGCGCTATTCCCATCCCTACCTGACCTACGGAAAGACTCCCCTGGTTCATGCCGACAACGCGGGTCGCTTCGCTTCCCTGGAAGATATCGACCAGCCGGAGGTGCGTATCGGCGTTAATCCCGGCGGAACCAACGAAGCCTTCGTGAAGGAGAACATCGAACAGGCAGAAGTGGTTGTTATCGAAAGCAACCTGGACATTCCGCCGGCGGTGGCCGCCAAGGATGTCGACGTCATGATAACCGACAGCCCCGAAGCACTCTTCTATGCTCACAATGACGACGATCTGGCAGCACCGCTAGTCGACTCGCTGTTCACCAAGAGCCAGCTCGCCTACCTCATCCAGGCCGATGCCGAGCGGTTGCAGGGCACCGTCAACTTCATCTTGGAGAGCATGCAGCTAACCGGTGAACTCGATGAATTGCGCATAGACCACATGCTGGCAAAGTGAATTGGGGCAAAGTTGAATAAGTGCTCCACGAAACCCAAGCGTTCCGGCCTGCGTCAGGCCGGAACTTTTTCATTGCCCTACCAGAGCAGCCGTGACGCTCACGGCTCCTCGGATCGCCTGGTGAGACTGTCGCGAATCTCGCGTAGCAGCAGGATATCCTCGGGTGGGGCGGTGGGTGCCGTCGGCGCCGCGGCCTGCTGACGGCGCAGGCGGTTGATGACCTTCACCAGCATGAAAACGGCGAACGCCACGATCAGGAAGCTGATCACGTTATTGGCGAACACTCCCACGTTCATGGTCACCGCCCCTGCCGCCGTGGCATCGGCCAGGGTGGCGTAGGGCCCTTCGCCCTTGAGCACCAGGAAGATATCGGAAAAATCGACCCCGCCCATCAGCAGCCCGATGGGCGGCATCAGGATGTCATTGACCAGGCTCGAGACGATGGTGCCGAACGCCCCGCCGATGATGATGCCCACCGCCATATCCACCACGTTGCCGCGTACGGCAAATTCCTTGAATTCCCTGAACACCTTTTTCTCCTCGAAGCCATGACTCGGCCGTTGCCCTCAGATGCCGGCTGCCATGGTGCTGGCCAGGCAACTCGGACAAAGTGTACCCCGGATGCGAGGCAAAGGAATGTCGATGCCCGAGTCGCTCATCACCTTCACTCGTTTCAATCAGGTAGGCCAAATCGGCGACGATCGACAATAAGAACCCCCGCGTAGGCTCGTAAGAGCCAAGAGGCGGGGGCCGTGTTGAGGCGTGGGCGTACAGCGTGCCGGTACTTAGGCTTGCATCCTCAGCGTATGGGCCGGCATCGCCGCCCCGTCGTCTCGTGTAATACGGGTCAACACATGAACCAGTGGCCGTTCTTCGCTGCCGTTGATACGAAAGACTTCACCTTCCAGGTTAGCGCCCCGGTCCAGCATGCGGTGCAGCATATCGAGATATCCCCGGGGCACGTAGCCCAGTTTTCGCCCCCCACTCTCCATGCGAATGGCGGTTCGTTCATGAGCATTGCCCGGCTCTGTGACGAACTGAATCGCATCGCCCTCCTGCAGTTCTCCTACCTCAAGCTCAGCTTCGTGGCGGAACCCGGCCACTTCGATCAGTATCTCGAAGGCTTCGGGCGCGTCGTCGAAGGGGTGGACCAGTTCGAAGCCATCGTTGGGTAGCTTCGCACCGCTATAGCCTAGCAAAGCGAAGTCACTGATCTCTGCTTCGGCCTGGATAGCACGCAGTTTCAGATAGCGGCTGAAATCCCCTCGGCTTCTCGGCGGCAGACGCCGCTTGAAGGCCTCCATCACCTGGTGGCTGTGTTCGGGCTGCCTCAGAGGGAAAGCCGGATAGCCTTCAAAGCCCATTTTCTTGGCTTCTGCCACCTCGGGACCTTGGTCATACTGGAGCATTACCTGGCCGCCCTTCATCACCAGCTGGCCCACACGATAGCGAGAGCGATTCTTGCTATCTCGGGCCTGCCAGTAGAGCAGCAGCCGCTGTGGTTCCACCAGATGTTCGATAAAGCGTGTCATGTTATTTCTCCAGAGCCCGTAGCAGTTGCTCTCTCCTTGTCAGCGTCAGGAAGGCAATAAATTCAGCACGTTGCGAGGTAAGCGGATGAGGGAGGTCAAACTGAGTGAGGCGGTATAGCATATCCCTGAGAGCATCTTCGCACCAACCCTGCAGCCGTTCTATCAGTATCGGTCGGATATGGGGAAAATGCCGACAGTAATCGGTAACCCCTGCGATCAGCGGCAGGCGGCGCCTGTCGTCCCTGGACCAGCGCATCTGATGCTTCCCCCTTCGCAGATAACCCGCGAGCTCCTTCGGGTCGCGCATCATGCGCTGCATTTTCTGGGGCAACAACTCATGGCCAAGGCTGGTGCCATTGTCGAAGTAAGGTGTGAAGCGGGCCGTCGGACCCTCCTCGCTCCAGATCAGCCCCCAGTTTTCCTGGTGGCGGTCGGTATTGCCGATCAAGGCATCGAAGCAAAGACAAAGGCCCCAATATAGCTGCCAGTCATGCGACAGCCACCTTCCCCGCTCCAGAATGCGGCTCAGCTCGATGATGGTGGTCAGGTTGTGCTCCTTACCCTTTTCCCGATCATAGCCAGGGATGCGTCGCTGCATATAGTCGCCTCCGGGGAAGTGGCGTTCATCTCCACTGCCCGGATAGCCCATGAACCACTCATTGAGAGTGCCAGGCTCATCACGGGTCGAGTCGATCGCCACAAACACGGGCGGCAGCGTCAATCCCATCAAGCGCCCGATGCGAAAGGCGATCAGCTCGGCCCAGTACTGGTCTGGATGACGGGGCTTGCCAGGATCCTGGGCACTCTTGATGGCTTCCTTGAACAGGTAACGATGGTCAGGCAAGCAGAAGTCAAAGGGTGCAGGATCCGGACAGACACGCAGCGACTTGTCCCGTGCCCCCTCTGGAAATACTTCATAATCTCGATATATATACCAGTCCGCGATATCGATGACCTGATGCGGTCCCTGGTCAATTCCCTCGCGATCGATCATGGCATCATCCCTGCCAACTCCGGGAATCAAAAAAAACCCCTCAGCAGCTTCACCGCAAAGCGGATCCACCGATCGGGGCCGTGTTGCCAATCACTATAGCATCACCTCACCCCATCGGTGCCGCCTTCGCCTCGGCATCCAGCCGCTGGGCCGTCTGGTCCACGCGGCGCAACCAGGACAACAGCACGGCGCCCAGGGCCACGAAGCCACCGGCCAGCCACAGGCCCGTATCGTAGTGACCGGTGGCCTCGGCGAGCATGCCGGTCAGTGCCGGAGCGATGATCTGCGCCGCACCGTAGGCCAGCGTCATGCGCCCCATCAGCCGCGCCGGACTCTGCGGGTAGAGCCGTCCGGCCATGGTCAGCACCAGGCTCACGCAGCCCAGGAAGGTGCCGCCGTAGAGCACGGCGCTGAGCAGCACGCCGGCCAGGCTATCGGTCAGCGCCGGCAGCACGATGCCTACCACCTGCAGGATCATGGCAGTGATCAGCGCGCCGAGGTAGCCGATGCGCCGAGCCACCAGGTCCCACAGCATCACCGCGGGCGCCGCTGCCAGGCCCACCAGGGCAAAGGTCCAGTTGCCGGCACCGGCCAGCAGCGGCTCGCGCTCCACGATGGCGACGATGAAGGTGGCGCTGATGACATAGCCATAGCCGGCGCAGAAATAGGCCGCCAGCATCAGCCGCATAAAGGTGCGCGTCGGCGGGTTGGCCTCGTTCCGGCCGCCCGCGCTGCTGCCGGCTGGCGGCGTCGCCGGGCGCGGCAGCCAGCGCCAGGCGGGCACCAGCAGCGCCACGGCCAGCGCCGAGAAACCCCACCACTGGGCCTGCCAATCGAGGGAGAGGCGCAGCATCAGCTCCACCGCCAGTGCCGCCAACAGGATGCCCAGCCCCAGGCCGGCAAAGTGGATGCCCAGTTCGCCTCGCTGCCGGTGGCTGATCAGCCAGTGCAGGATCAACCCCGAGGCCAGCAGCATCGCGCCGCTGCTGGAGAATCCGGCCACGAAGCGCATCACTGCCCATAGCCAGAAGTTGTCGGCCAGCGCCATGCCGGCCGTGGAGAGCACCGCCAGCAGCAGGGTGAGCCGGTAGAGGGTGTCCTTGAGCCGGATGCTATGGAGGGAGGCAGCCACCAGCGCGCCGAGCATGTAGCCGGCGTAGTTGAGGGCGGCCAGCCAGCCGCCGTCGGCGTCGCTCAGCCAGGTCTGCTGCTGCATCACCGGCAGCAGCGGCGTGTACGCGAAGCGCGCCACCCCGATGCAGAGGATCTGGCTGAACACCCCGGCCAGCAGCACCCGGTAGCGTGGGGAGAGAAAAGCGGATTTGGCCATGCCTGGCGCTCCCTAGGTCCCTGTCGTGCTTGTGGTCGGCTATCATACCTCACGCCCACGGCCATGCCGGTCGCGTGCGACCAAAGGGGCGGCGCGCCCCTGCCGCCGTTCATTGCCCACGCCTGCCGAGAAGGAGTCCTCGTGTCACCCTTGACCTCTCGTCTTACCGCCATTGCCTCGCCATCCATCGGCCTGGGCTGCATGAACCTCTCCCATGGCTATGGCAGCCCACTGCCCGAGAGTGAGGCGCTTCACGCCCTGGAGGCCGCCTTCGAGATGGGCTATCGCCACTTCGATACCGCCACCCTCTACGGGGCCACGGCCAACGAACGGCTGGTGGGCAAGGCGCTCGCGAGCAGGCGCCATGAGATCCTGCTGGCCAGCAAGTGCGGCATGGCAATGGACCCGGAACTCGGCCGGAAGGTGATCGACGGACGCCCAGAGACCTTGCGCCGCCAGTGCGAGGCAAGCCTCGCGCGGCTGGGCACCGATCATCTGGACCTTTACTACCTGCATCGCTGGGACAAGGGCGTGCCCATTGAGGAGAGCGTCGGCGCATTGGCCCGGCTGGTGGAGGAAGGCAAGGTGCGCGCCATCGGTCTCTCCGAGGTCTCCGCGACCACCCTGCGCCGGGCCCGTGCAGAGCACCCCATCGCGGCGGTGCAGTCCGAGTACTCGCTATGGACCCGCAATCCCGAGATCGCTCTGATCGAGGCCTGCCGCGAGGCAAACACGGCATTGGTGGCCTTCAGCCCCCTGGGTCGCGGCTTCCTGGCCGGCGCCGTCAACGACCCCGCGAGACTCGAGGAGCACGACATGCGCCGTGGCATGCCGCGCTTCAGCGCCGACAACCATCCCCACAACCTGCGCCTGCTCGAAGCCTTCACGGCGTTGGCGGAGGAGTTGGGCGTGACCCGAGGCCAGCTGGCCCTGGCTTGGCTGCGGGCCAAGGGGGACGACATTTTCCCGATCCCCGGCTCACGCTCGGTCACGCACATGCGCGAGAACCTGAAGGCAGAAGGGTTGCGCCTGGAGGCCGCGACCGTCACCCGGCTGGACGCCATGATGACCCCCGATCAGGTGGCGGGGGCTCGCTATGGCGACGCTCAGCAGGCGGAAGTCGACACCGAGGCGTTCGACTAGCTCCCGCTCCTGCGCGCCCGCCGCTTCTCGCCCAGCCGGGAGAAGGCGCGGCGCACCGGGCGCCACAGCCGGCTGAGCAGCCACAGTACGGGCAGGCCGATCACCAGCCAGGGGGTGAGGAACACCACTACCAGGATCACCTGGCCCACCGATTCGAAGAACAGCGACATGCTGCGGTCCAGGGCGCGCCACAGCGGTGCCAGTACACCGTGCTGGCGGGGCTCTACCCAGCGCTGCTGCTGGAAACTGGCCGAGATCGCCACCGTATCGGTGACGCGGGCCAGGTGGCGCTGCTGGCCCTGCATGGACTCGATCTCGCCCTGCACCCTGGCGAGCTCACGCTCGACCTGCAGCAGGTCCTGGATGCGCCGCTCGCTGAAGCCGCGGCCCTCCACGGCGAGCTCCTGAAGGCGCTCGCGCAGCACGATCTGCTGTTCCAGGCGGGCCTCGGTATCGATCATCTGCTGGGTGCGATCGTTACGGCTGATCTCCACGCAGCTGAGCGCCGGCGATTCGGCCACCAGCCGCACCGGCTCGGCGGTCTCCACCTCGTCGCGAGCCACGCGCATGGCCAGGTGCCCGCTCGCCAGGCCATTTCGCGGGGTCTGCAGACGCCCCTGCTCCACCTGGCAGTGCGCACTTGCCACGCAGGCCTCGTGGGTCTCGCGATAGGCGGCGACCAGGGCATCGGCCTCATCGAACTGCAGGCTATAGCCGCGGCGCTCTTCGATGCGAGTCTCCGGTGCCTTGCTGGCCCCCTCGACCGAACGGGCGGAACCGGCGACATCCGCCTGACTCACCATCGCCTCGCCGGAGAAGCGGCTTTCCGGTGGCGCCGGCCTCGGCGGGGCGTTGTCGAGATCGGGCCCGTCGCAGCCGGCGAGACCCAGGGTGGTGGCCAGCAGGAAGAGTGGCAGCAGATGGCGATGACGGCGTGGCGGGACAGGCATGGGGGCAATCATCCGTGAGGGGGGCAGAACCTCAAGCGTAGCATCCTGCGCTACCCCGCAGACGCCGCCCCGATACCCTTGGTATTCTTGGCTGCTATATCGATATCCATATTCGAGAGGTCTCCATGTGGGATGAACGCTACGACACCGACGACTACGTCTACGGCACCGAGCCCAACGACTTCCTGCGCGAACAGGTGGGCCTGATCGGCGAGCCACCCAAGCAGGTGCTGTGCCTGGCCGATGGTGAGGGGCGCAACGGTGTCTACCTGGCCAAGCTCGGCCATCGGGTGCTCTCGGTGGATGCCTCGGCGGTGGGCCTGCGCAAGGCGGCCCGGCTGGCCGAACGCGAGGGCGTAGCCCTCGAGACCCTGATCGCCGACCTCACGGAGCACACCTTCGCCGCCGAGGCCTTCGATGCGGTAGTGTCGATCTTCTGCCATGTGCCCGAGGCCGGTCGCCCTCACCTGCATCATCAGGTAACGCGCGCCCTGAAGCCCGGCGGCATCCTGATCCTCGAGGCCTATACCCCGGCCCAGGTGCCGCGGGACACCGGCGGGCCCCCCACCGCGGACCGCACTCCCACGGCGGCAGAGCTGGAGGCGGCCTTCGCCGACTTCGAGATCCTCTCGAGCCGCGAGTTTGACCGCCAGGTGGTCGAGGGGCGTGGCCATACCGGGCTGGGCGCCGTGGTGCAGTTCATCGCTCGCAAGCCCTCGGCCTAGGCGGGCCCAGGCCCTGCCCCTGCCGGTATCGCCACCGTCGATCAGCCGCCATTGAGCCACCAGGTGGCGGCGTTGAGATAGGCGGCAAAGCTTACCCAGGCCAGGTAGGGCACCAGCAGCCAGGCGGCGACAGAGGAAACGCGCGCGAAGCGACGGATGGTCAGTACGATCAGCCCCCACAGCAGCAGCAGGTCGAGCAGCGCCAGCCCCATCCAGTGCAGGCCGAAGAACAGGATCGACCAGAGCGCATTGGCGGCGAGCTGGGCAACGAAGGGCCAGAGGGTATGCCAGCGCGCCATGGCGGGAGCGGCCAGGGTGGCCCGCCACGCGGCCAGTGCCATCAGCAGGTAGAGCGTGGTCCAGGCAATGGGAAAGGCCAGGTCGGGCGGAGTGAGAGGCGGCTTGGCCAGGCCGGCGTACCACTCACCGGGCGGGGTGGCAATGCCGGTCAGCGCGGTCAGCGTCACCAGCGCGAGCCAGCCGAACAGTACAAGAGCGGAACGCGTCGGGGTCATGGTCACTCCTTGGGTCGCTGGATCCCGTATCCTAGGCGGTAGTTTCCCCCCTTTGGAAGCACTGGTGCTTGGAGAGAAGCATGGAAGAGACCCTAGATGCGATCATCATCGGCGGCGGCATGGTCGGTGCGGCCGTGGCGGCGGCACTCGGCCAGGCCGGCATGGCCGTCACGCTGGTGGAAGGTGGCAAGGCCCCGGAGGCGATCGCCGACGACGCCCCCTTCGACCTTCGCGTGTCATCGCTGAACCTGGCCTCGCAGCGGCTGCTGGAGCAGACCGGGGCCTGGTCGTTCATTCCCGAGGCGAGGCGTTGCCCCTTTCGCCACATCGAGGCCACCGACGAGGCCGAGACGTACCAGGTCCACTTCAGCGCGTCCGATCTCGAGCTGCCCCATCTGGGCCACTTCGTCGAGAACCGGGTGATTCGCCACGCCCTCTGGCAGCGCCTGGCCGAGTTGCCCAACGTCACCCGCCTGTGCAGCGTCAGCCCGGTCGCGCTGGTCAGGGGCCGGCAGCATACGCTGGTCGAGCTGGACGACGGCCGACTGCTGGCCGCACGACTGGTGGTGGGTGCCGACGGTGCCAACTCGCGCCTCCGCGAGATGGCCGGCATCGCCACTCATGACGAGGACTACGGGCAGCGCGCGCTGATCGTCAACGTGCGCACCCGCCTGCCCCAGCAGGACGTCAGCTGGCAGCGCTTCATGCCCCACGGCCCACAGGCGATGCTGCCGTTGCCCGGTCATCATGCCTCGCTGGTGTGGTATGACGACGATGAGGCGACACTGTCTCGCGAGGCGCTGGATGACGAGACGCTTCGCCTGGCCATCGAGGCGGCATTTCCCGCACGCCTGGGCGGCATCGAGGCGGTACGGGGGCGTGCCAGCTTCCCCATTCGCCGTCGCCACGCCGAACGCTACGTGCAGCCGCGCCTGGCACTGGTGGGCGACGCCGCCCATGTGATTCACCCGCTGGCCGGCCAGGGGCTCAATCTGGGGCTGCAGGACGCTGAAGTGCTGAGCGAACAGGTGGTAGCGGCCTTTCAGGAGGGCCAGGACCCGGGCGGGCAACGAGCGCTTTCCCGCTACGCCCGCACCCGCCGCCCTCAAGCCCTGGCCATGATTACCGCCATGGAGACCTTCCATCGTGTGTTCACCGGCCCGGAGCCCCTGCGCCATGTCGGCGCCGCCGGACTGGCCGTGGCCGAACGCCTGGGAGGCGCCAAGCGCCAGGTGATGCGTCACGCCCTGGGGCTGTAACAGGTGTCGCATTGGCGCTAGGCGAACGACATATTGTTATGTTATAACTTCCGACAGTTTTCTGGAGGATCCCGCATGGCACACCATCGACACCGGCACCGCCCGGAAGGGCCCTGCCATTTCTCGCTGATGTCGCTCGCCGCGACCCGCCGCCTGCTGCTGGTTGCGGCGCCGCTCGCCGCCCTGTGGCTGGCGGTCTCCTGGGCCGCAGGGTGGTGGTCCTGATGTCACGTTTGCAACTGCATGATCTGCAGCTCGCCCGCGGCGGCCAGACGGTGCTCGAGCATCTGGACGGCCGCTTCACGGACGGCGCCATCACCGCCCTGATCGGCGCCAACGGAACCGGAAAGAGCACGCTGATCGCCGCCATCATGGGCATGCTGGCCCCGGTGGCCGGCAGCGTGGAGTGCCGGGTACCACTGGAGCGCTGCGCCTGGCTTCCCCAACAGCTGGCGCTGGACCTCACCTTCCCGATGAGCGTGGAAGAGTTGATCATGACCGGCACCTGGCCGAGCCATGGGGCCCTCAAGGGGTATTGTGCGGCCCACTACCGCCGCGGCCGCGAGATCATGGCGCGGCTGGGCATCTCGCACCTCGCCCACCGACCGCTTGGTGAGCTCTCCGGCGGCCAGCGCCAGCGCGCCCTGCTGGGCCGCACCCTGATGCAGGAGGCCGAGCTGCTGCTGCTCGACGAGCCCTTCGCCAACGTCGATATCGAGACGGTGGACGTACTGATGGAGGTGCTGCGCGACATGGCACGGCGCGGGACCACCATTATCGTGGTGATCCACGACATGGAGCAGCTCGCCCGCCTGGCCGACGATGTACTGCTGCTTTCCAGCGGCCATGGCCGCTGGGTCAGCCCCGATGCCCTGCTCGATCATCATGGCGGCGGGGTGCCCCGGGCACCACGCCTGCCCCTGACCTTTCCGGATGCCTCCCATGCTGGCACTGCTTGAGGCCTGGCTGCTGGCCCCTTTCGACTACGGCTTCATGCAACGCGCCCTGGTGGCCGGCCTGGCCCTGTCGCTGGCCGCCCCGCCGCTGGGCGTGTTCCTGATGCTGCGCGGCATGAGCCTGATAGGTGACGCCATGGCCCACGCCATCCTGCCGGGCGTAGCACTCGGCTTCCTGGCCGCCGGCTTCTCGCTGCCGATGATGAGCCTGGGCGGTATTCTCTCGGGACTGCTGATCGCGGTGCTCGCCGGCAGCGTGTCGCAGATGACCGGCCACCGCGAGGACTCGGCCATGGCCAGCTTCTTCCTGATCTCGCTGGCCGGCGGGGTGATGTTGGTGTCGCTGGGCGGCAGCAGCGTGGACCTCACCCATGTGCTGTTCGGCTCGATCCTCGCCGTGGACTCCACCGCCCTGGTGCTGATCGCCGGCATCAGCAGCCTGATCGTGGTGATCCTGGCGGTGATCTTCCGTGCCTTGGTGGTGGAGTGCCTCGACCCGCTGTTCCTGCGCGGTCAGGGGGTGCGAGGCGGCGTGGTCCACGGCATCTTCCTGGGGCTGGTGGTGCTCAACCTCACCGCCGGCTTCCAGACCCTGGGCACCCTGATGGCGGTGGGCCTGATGATGCTGCCGGCCACCACGGCCCGCTTCTGGAGCCAGCGCCTGGAAGGGCTGATCGCCATCGCCATCGCTATCGCTCTGGTGGCCAGCACCGGCGGCCTGCTGCTCTCCTATCACCTCAGCCTGCCCTCGGGGCCGGCCATCATCCTGCTGGCCGGCAGCGGCTATGTGCTCTCCGCGCTGTTCGGCCGCCATCACAGCCTGACCGCCCGCTGGCGCCGCCATGCCGCGCCGCTGGGCGCCCCCGAAAACGACTGACACAGCCAACCGAAACAGCAAACCAAGGACACCTGCCATGCGCCTATCCCGCACCTGCGCCCTGCTCGCCGGGGTCTCCACCCTGCTGGCCCTGCCCGCCGCCCTGGCCGCCGAACGCGTCCAGGTCGTCACCAGCTTCAGCATCCTCGCCGACATGATCGAGAACGTCGGCGGCGAGCACGTCGAGGTTACCGCCCTGGTGGGGCCGGACAGCGATGCCCATGTCTACTCGCCGCGCCCCGCTGATGCCCGGGCCCTGGCCGAAGCCGACCTGGTGGTGTTCAACGGCCTGCAGTTCGAGGGCTGGATCGAGCGGTTGATCGACGCCAGCGATTTCACTGGCCCCCTGGTGGTGGCCACCGACGGCATCGAGTCACGCCTCGCCGCTGCCGAGAACGCTGGCCACGACGACCACGACGACCACGACGACCACGACGACCACGACGACCACGACGACCACGACGACCACGACGACCACGACGATCATGATGACGGTCATGACCATGGCGATATCGATCCCCACACCTGGCAGGATCTGGGCATGGGCGAGCTGTACGTGGCCAACATCCTCGCGGGCCTCATCGAGGCCGATCCGGACAACAGCGCGGCCTATCAGGCCCGTGCCGAGCGTTATCGGGAAGAGGTCGCCGCCGTCGATAGCGAAGTGCGCGAACTGCTCGGCGAGATTCCCGCTGGCACCAGCGTGATCACCGGCCACGACTCCTTCGGCCACTTCGCCCGTGCCTATGGCCTGACATTCCTCTCGCCCCAAGGGCTCTCCACCGAGGCCGAGCCCAGCGCGGCCAACATGGCCCGGCTGATCGACGTGATCCGCGAGGAAAACGTTCAGGCGCTGTTCCACGAGAACATGACCAGCCCGGCGATGATCGACCAGCTGGCCGAGGAGGCCGGCCTGCCCATCGCGGGCACCCTCTACGCCGACGCCCTGGCCAGCGAGGGCGAGGCCAGCAGCTGGCTGGGCATGATGCGCCACAACGCCCGCACCCTGCATGATGCGCTGGCCGAACCGGGCCATGATGAAGGCGGCGACGCGCACGATCATGAACACTGAGTGAAAGCTCGAGAGTCAGCGATCAGGGTGCCTTTTGGCGCCCGTTTGCAAGGCCGATTGCCTCAACTGTCGGAACGGGAAGAAATGCTAGACTCTGACTATTCCGGCGTAGAAATCCTGCACTGCAAGGAGCCATGCAGCATGCGACTCACTCGCCCCCAACGAGAAACCATCGTCTCATGCGTGCGTGAGTACGCCGGAAAAGAGATCGACGTTCGTGTATTCGGTTCGCGTCTCGACGACTCCCGCCGCGGCGGAGATCTCGATTTGCTGCTGGTTTCCCCTACCCCCATCTCGCTACTGACCCGCGCCGAACTGAAGCAGGCCCTCGAGGCGCGCCTGCAATTGCCTGTGGATATCGTGACTTACGCACAGGAGGTCGAGCCGACCCCCTTCCAGGCCATGGCGCTCAAGCAATCACGGTCGATCGATACCGAGGATGCCGCATGAGCCAGGATATCCTCGACGAACAACGGGAACACCTGGCGCAGTTGCTGGAGGCCATTCAGCGCTGTGCCTGGTTTCTCCATCAGTCCGAGGCCAAGCTCGAGTGGGCAATTGACCCCAATTGGCTGACAGAGCACAAGAAGGATGTCGACCTCTTCGAGACACTGGCTGCCATCAATGAGCGGTTTGCCAAGTTGCAGGACGCCCTTGCATCCGCCATGCGCCACAGCGCCCTTCTCGCAGGGGAATCCTCCGACAGTTTTCTCAAGGTCCTGGCTTTCTTCGAGAAGCAGGGCGTCATCGACGCCACCAGTGACTGGCAGCGCTGCCGTGCGGTTCGCAATATGGCGGCCCATGACTATGCCACCAACTACGCGGAGATCGCCGCGCATTTCAACCTGCTGCATGAACTCTCCGACGTGCTCTTCCGCGCCTCTCGCCAGCTAATCGCCTGGAGTGCCGATCAGCTCGGCATATCGCCTGCCAGCCAGGACTTCTCGGCAGAGTTCGAACGCATCTTCGCCTGAACCATCGGCTGTGCGACCATCACCGGGCCATTGAACGCCAGGGAAGCCGTCATGCTCGAGTTCCGCCAGGTCCACAAGGCCTATGCCACGCCCCAGGGGCCGCTCAAGGTGCTGGATGGAGTCGATCTGAGCCTCAACGCTGGCGAAAGCCTGGCGCTGATGGGTGAGTCCGGCTGTGGCAAATCCACCCTGTTGCACCTGGCCGCGGGCCTCGACCTGCCCGATCGCGGCGAGGTCCGCCTCGCCGACCGGGTCATCTCGTCGCTCGGCGAGGCGGACCGGGCGCGGCTGCGTCGCGAGACCCTGGGCCTGGTGTTCCAGCAGTTTCACCTGGTACCTAGCCTGTGCGTGCTCGACAACCTGCGCCTGCAGGCGCGCCTGGCCGGACGCGAGCGACCCAACTGGACAGCCGAGCTCATCGAGCGGCTGGGCCTGGCCGGCCTGGAGAAGCGTTACCCGGAACAGCTCTCCGGGGGCCAGCAGCAGCGTCTGGCCATCGGCCGCGCCCTGGCGCCGCGCCCGGCCCTGCTGCTCGCCGACGAGCCCACCGGTAATCTGGACGAGAGCACCGCCGACCAAGTCCTGGAACTCCTGCTGGCCCTGGTGCGCGACACCGGTTGCGCCCTGTTGATGGTCACCCATAGCCCAAGAGTGGCCGCGCCGCTGGACCGCCGCCTGCAGCTTTCCCATGGCCGTATCGGCTAATTCAACGTCGCAAGGATACCGAGACCGTGACAGCCCCCTCCGTCTGGGTCTTCAGAGCCGGACTCATCGCCACCGTCACGGCCATCATGGCCAGCATCTGGTGGCTGCTCCAGGCGCTGGGTCTGCCCATGAGCTTCTCTCCTTCCGGCATCGCCGAATGGTTCAACAGCCAGGGCAGCCTGGGCCCCCTTCTGCTCCTGCTGTTGATGATGCTGGCGGTAGTGGTCGGCCCGATCCCCACCCTGCCGGTCACCGCGGCCGCCGGGATGGCCTTCGGTCTGATTCCCGGTGCCCTGCTGTCGATCATCGGTGCCATGGTCGGCGCCATGATCGCCTTCACCCTGGCCCGCCTGCTGGGGCGTGAGGCCTTGCGCGCCAGGCTGCCAAGCAATCCGCTGTTCGGTCACCAGGGCTCGCAGCGGCTGCTGCTGCTCACCGTGATGATCACGCGTCTGGTGCCCATCTTCTCGTTTGCCCTGGTCAGCTACGCCGCCGGGGTCACCGCCATCACCACAGTGCGCTTTGCGCTGGGCACGGTGGTCGGCATGCTGCCCATGACCCTGGTGTTCGCCAGCCTGGGGCGAGCCTACGAGCTGAACCCGTTGCTATCGATCATGGCGGCCGTCGCGGTGCTCACCGTCATGAGCCTGCTGCCCTGGTACCTGAGCCGACGACGCCACTCCCGGCTGGCCCGTTGGCTGCATCTGGACGACGAGCCGCCCGGAAAATAGCGGGCATCGGTCGACTCAGCGGGTATCACCGCGCTGCTCGCGCCGGTAGTGCTCGGGGTATACCCCCTGAACATGACCGAACTGAGTGCTGGACACCTGCCATTCCCCGCCTTGTCGCTTGTGTGAGACGATACCGGTACGAGGGGCCACTTGGCCCCGCTCGCCCGCCACCTTCGTGCTCCCATGCTCACCACCCTGGCCACCCTGTTCTCCCACTATCGCCGCCACCCCGGCCAGCTGGCCATGCTGCTGCTGGGCCTCTGGGTGGCGGGTGCGCTGTGGAGCGGTGTGCAGGCGATCAATGCCTCGGCCCGCGACAGCTATGACCGGGCCGAGGCGCTCTTCACCACCGGCCTGGACCGCCTGGAGCGTCGCGACGGCGAGCCTCTCGACCGTGAAGATTTCGTGTCTCTGCGCCGCGCCGGCCTGCCGGTCTCGCCATTGCTGGAAGGCAGGGTGGACACGGCAAAGGGCGAACGGCTGACGGTGATCGGCATCGACCCGCTGACCCTGCCCGGCGACAGCGCCTTCGCCACGGCAGGCAGTGGCGGTGAGCTGACGACCTTCTTCACGCCCCCCTGGCAGACCCGGCTGGCCCCGGATACCGTCCTGCGGCTGGGGCTCGAGCGGCAGACAGCGCCCGGTGCCGAGCCAGCGTTGGCCGATGGCCGGCGGCTGCCACCGCTGGTCCTCGCTCCCTCGCTACCACCGGATACCCTGGTGATGGATATCGCCGCTGCGGCCCGCCTGCTGGAGCGTGGCACCACGCTCAGCCGGCTGGTGACCGCACCCGGCGCGCTGGAGTCGGCGCCCGAGGGCTACCGGCTCAGCCGCGCCGAGACCCTGGTCGACCCGGGCGAGCTGACCGCGAGCTTTCACCTCAACCTCACCGCCATGGCGCTGCTGGCGCTGATCGTCGGGCTCTTCATCGTCCAGGCGGCGCTGGGCCTGGCCCTGGAACAGCGCCTGGGGCTGCTGCGAACCCTACGCGCCCTGGGCGTGCCGGGGCGCACGCTGGTGGGCCTGCTGGCGCTCGAGCTGGTCCTGCTGGGCGTCATCGGCGCCCTGGCGGGTATCGCCAGCGGCGTGTGGCTGGCCCGTGCCCTGCTGCCGGACGTGGCCGCCACGCTGCAGAACCTGTACGGCGCCGCGGTGGGCACGCAATTGCACCTGCCCTGGCACTACTGGATGGGCGGACTCGGGGTGACCCTGGGCGGACTCTTCATCGCCGGCAGCGGCACGCTGTGGCGAGCCTCACGGCTCGGCGTGCTGGGGATGGGCCAGGCTCAGGCGTGGCGCGCAAGCTTCCAGCGCCAGTTGTGGGTCCAGGTCATCGCCGGCACCCTGGCCGCCCTGCTGGCCCTGGCGGTCTGGGCCTGGCTGAGCGCACAGCCCGCCGGCGAAGGACTGGTCGCCGGTTTCGTGCTGGTGGGGGCGATGATGCTGGCCTGCGCGCTCTGGCTCTCGCCGCTGCTGGCGGTGGGGCTTGCCGGCCTGGGACGGCTCGCACGCAGCACTCCTCTGACCCAGTGGGCGCTGGCCGACCTGCAGCTCCAGCTGCCGCGCCTCTCGCTGGCCATGATGGCACTACTGATCGCGCTCTCCGCCAATCTGGGGGTCGGCAGCATGGTCGGCGGCTTTCGCCTGACCTTTCTCGACTGGCTCGACCAGCGGCTGACCGCCGACCTCTATCTGCGTCCGCCAGCCGAGCAGTTCGACGAGGTACAGGCCTGGCTGGGTGCGCGCGGCGAGGTCGCCGAGCTGCTGCCCAC
This sequence comes from Halomonas lysinitropha, assembly GCF_902500215.1. Classification (GTDB taxonomy): domain Bacteria; phylum Pseudomonadota; class Gammaproteobacteria; order Pseudomonadales; family Halomonadaceae; genus Halomonas; species Halomonas lysinitropha. Next base: position 81,021 of record NZ_CABVOU010000019.1, on the reverse strand, counting down.
CGCCGACGCCGGCTCGACCCTGCTCGAGGTCCGGGCCGGCGCCGACGATCGGCGTCTCGAAGTGCCGGTATCGCTGTTCGGTATCACCCCGGGCGTCCGGCTCACCCCGACCTGGCCGCTCCTCGAGAGCCGGGATGGACGAGAGGCGGCCTGGACCGCTCTTGAGAACGGCGAGGCCTTTATCAACGAGCAGCTGGCGCTCGGCCACGGTATTGGCCCCGGGGACCGGCTGGTCCTGCGCGCGCCGAACGGCCAGCAGGCGATGACGGTGGCCGCCATCTACCCCGACTATGGAAACCCGCGTGGCGAAGTACTGATGACCGCGACAGCGCTGCGGGAACGCTTCGCGGCCGCGCCGGGGTCGATCGGCGTGGTGCTCGCCGAGACGGCCGACCCGGACGGCAGCAAGGCCGACACGCTCTCCCGTGACCTGACCGAGCGTTTCGGGCTGGACCAGGAGGCGCTGATCGACCAGCGCCAGGTCAAGGCACTCTCCACCGATATCTTCGAGCGCACCTTTTCCATCACCCGCGCGCTCAATGCCCTGACCCTGGCCGTGGCAGCCCTGGCCCTGCTGGCCAGCCTGCTGGCCCAGGCGCGGGAGCGCCGCCGTCGGCTGGCGCCGCTCTGGGCCCTGGGCGTAACCCGCGGGCGCCTAGCCGGTATCCAGCTGGCCCAGTTGGGCGGCGCAGCGCTGGTCACGGGGCTCGCCGCCGTGCCGCTGGGCATTGCCATCACCGCCTGCCTGGTGGCAATCATCAATGTGGCCGCCTTCGGCTGGCGCCTGCCGCTGCATGTCTTCCCCGTCGAGATCGGCATCACCCTGGGCACCGCGCTGCTGGTGGCCCTGCTGGCAACCGGTCTGCCGGCCCTGACGCTCTGGCGCACCTCCCCCCGCACCCTGCTGGCAGAGGGGGAAGCAACATGAGGCGCTGGATGACGTGCCTGCCGATAGCGCTACTCACGGCAGCGCTGGCGGGTTGCGAAGCAGAGTCACCCCCCGCGTCGTCTCAGGGTTTCGCGGGGCTGGGTAGCGAGACCGAGGGCTTCCGCCAGGCCGCCCCGGGCAGTCCCCTGCGATTTCCCGAGGATCACGGACCGCATCCCGACTTTCGCATCGAGTGGTGGTACCTCACCGCCAATCTTGAAGACGAGACGGGGGAGTCGCTGGGCGTGCAGTGGACCCTGTTCCGCCAGGCCCAGTTGCCCCCGGCAGACCGCGCCGAGACACCCGGCCCCTGGGCGGCCGAGCAGCTCTGGATGGCGCATATCGCCGTGTCCCGCAGGGAGACGCATCGGGTGGCCGAACGCTTCGCCAGAAGCCCCATGGCAAGCAATGAACCCTCCCGCCAGCAGGCTGGCGTCAACCTCGATCCTTTCCATGCCTGGCTTGACGACTGGCGGCTCGAGAGTCGCGTCAGTAACCCACAACGCGACCCTCTCTCACGGCTTGAGCTCGAGGCCATGGCTGAAATGGATGGCGAGCCCTTCGGCTACCGGCTCGACCTCATTGCCGAAGGACCACTGGTGTTCCATGGCGAAGATGGCTTCAATCAGAAGACCGTGGATGGCGAGGGCTCGATGTACTATAGCCAGCCCTTCTTTCGCGTCAGTGGCGAGGTAACCCTTGATGGCACCTCCCGACAGGTGACGGGTCGTGCCTGGCTCGACCGAGAATGGTGGAGCAGCCGGATGCTGGAGCCCTGGCAGACCGGTTGGGACTGGATCTCCCTGCACCTGGCCGATGGCCGCAAGCTGATGGCCTACCGACTCAGGGGAGGAAGTGACCGGGGAGAAGGGGATTACCTCTTCGGCAACCTGATATCGCCACAAGGCAGTTCCACCTCGCTGGGGTCGACAGAAATTTCCCTCACCCCGCTGGCCACCTCGACCGTCGCTGGCCGCGACCTGCCCACCCGCTGGCGCCTCGAGGTGCCCTCGCAACATCTCGACCTCGAGGTCGAGGCACCCCATGCCAACCGCTGGATGGATACCTCGGTGCCCTACTGGGAGGGCCAGGTGATCGCTCGCGACCGGGAAAGTGGGGAAACCCTCGGAGAAGGCTATCTGGAGATGACGGGCTATTGACAGGCAACAGTTAATAAGCCTGCTATCGATAGTTTCAGCACGAGACGCTATTCTGAAGAAAATCCCTCGCTGGAACGCCCTATGCTACCGAGCCTCTTCATCTCCCACGGTTCCCCCATGCTGGCCCTGACCCCCGGGCCGGCCCACGACTTCCTGCGCCAGTTGGGCAACGCGTGGCAGCCGACGGCCATCGTGGTGGTCTCGGCCCACTGGGAAAGCCGGCAGCTGCTGGTGAGCACCAGTGCAAGCCCCGAGACCATCCATGACTTCGGGGGCTTCCCCCAGGCGCTCTTCGACTGCCAGTATCCCGCCCCGGGCGAACCCGAGCTGGCGATGCGCCTGGCCCGTGAGCTCAACGCCGTGCCCACCGAGCGCGGCCTGGACCACGGCGCCTGGGTGCCACTGATGCTGATGTATCCCGAGGCCGATATCCCGGTGGTCTCGCTGTCGCTGCCGGTGGAGTGGCCGAATGCCGAGCTGGTGGCCCTGGGCGAGAATATCGCCGCCTTGCGGGAGGAGGGCATACTGGTGATCGGTTCGGGCAGCCTGACCCACAACCTGGCGGCACTGCAGGCCCTGGAGGCGCCGATGCCGGCCTGGGTCGGCGAGTTCGCCGACTGGATTCATGACCGCCTGGAAGCCGACGATCGTGACGCCCTGCTCGACTGGGAAGCGGCCCCGAAGGCACGCAAGAACCACCCCTCACCGGAGCACTTCCAGCCGCTGCTGGTGGCCATGGGCGCCGGCGGCAAGGCCGAACGCCTGCATCACAGCGTGGAGCACGGGGTACTGGCCATGGACCTTTATGCCTTCGCTTGAGGGCCGCGGCAACCCGAGAAGGGCCAGGCCAGATCGAAAGAGGCCGCCCCATGGGACGGCCTCGTTGTAGTGCGCGTCGCGCGGTAGCTTCAGGCGTCGGGGATCTCCAGCGCCTGCTGCACGGCGGGCCAGCCCGGCTCACCGTCGCGCGTGGTCACACCTTCCAGAAAGGCCTGAATCTTGCCGGGATTGTCGCGAATCCAGTCCAGCGCCACCGCCTCCGGCTCACGCTCCTCGTGGCTGAAGCCGCGAATCATCGCGCTCTGATCATCGGCCGTGAAGCTGAGCTGATCGAGCAGCCGGGTGGCATTGGGACCGGCCTCGGCGAAATCACTGGTCACCAGGGTGCGCACGTCGCTGCGCCCGCCGTCCGGCCCCCACATGTCCTGGGTATCGGTCAGGTACTCGAGGTCGTACTCGATGTTCATCCAGTGAGGGGTCCAGCCGGCAAAGACGATCCACTCTTCCCGGTTGATGGCCGAGTCCACGGCGCTGAGCATGCCGGGCGTGGAGGTCTCGGACAGCTTCCAGTCGCCCAGGCCGTAGGTATCCTCTTCCACCGCCTCGTTGAGGGTATCGCTCATGCCGGAGCCCACCTCGATGGAGTAGATGGTGCGATCGAGCTTCTCGGCGATCTCCTCGTCGGCCAGATCCTCGGCGGAGGTCACACCGGCCTCATGGACGTAGGTCGGAACGGCGAAGCCGAGGCGTGCGCCTTCGACGTTGTTGCCGAGGTCGACGATGGCGCCTTTTTCCATCGTGGCATCGAACATCGCCTGCTGGGCAGGCAGCCAGGCGGCGAGGAAGGCATCCAGTTCACCCTGGGTTAGGGCTTCGTAGGTGATGGTCGAGCCCAACTCCTGCTGGCGGGTCTCATAGCCCAGGGCATCCAGCAGTTGGCCGGCCAGGGCACTCTTTACGGTCACGCCGGGCCAGGCGGGGACCGAGAAGCGCACTTCGGCAGGCTCTTCGGCCAGGGCAGCGGAACTCCAGGCCAGCGCGGCAGCCAGCAGGGTACCGGCAAGGGCGAGGTTCAGTGGACGGATAAGCACTTTCATCGAATCTCCTTGGCAGATCATGCCATGAACAAACAGGATGAGGACCTTATCCCTATGAGCCGTACAAGGCAAAGACCGCCCCGCCGGGACGACGCAGCAAGCTCAGGCGCCCTTGCCCGCCATGCGCGCGGCCTCGACCACCTCGATCCAGTAGCCGTCCGGGTCCTTGACGAAGACCACGTCCTTTAACTTGCCCTGGTCCGAGCGCTTGACGAACTCGACCTGGTTGGCATCAAGCCAGGCCTCGGTGGAGGGAAGATCCGGTACCGAGAAGCAGATGTGGCCGAAGCCCTGGGGTTCGGCGTTGCCGTCATGGTAGGCGAAGCCTTCCTGGTCCTCGGTGCCCCAGTTGTGAGTCAGTTCGAGCAGACCGCGCTGGCTGAAGGTCCAGACGGTGCGCTCGCTGTCGTCCTCGGGCAAGGCGGTGTCTTCCTCCAGGTTGGCCAGGAAGTAGAGGGAGAACTGCATCTCCTCGAAGTCGAGCCGACGTAGTACCCGCATGCCGAAGACCCGGGTATAGAAGGCCAGCGCCTTCTCGGGGTCCTTGATCCGCAACATGGTGTGATTGAGGCGAAAGCCCTCGCTATCGGCGGTGGGCGCCTGGACACCGAGGTGCTGTTCTCCCTGAAAGCTCATGGAAACTCCTTCTTGCTGATTGCAGAGGTGAATGATTGACGAATCAAAGATGAGGGCATCTAGGGCGCTTTTCCACCCCCTTTTCCACCCCAGCGGATGGACCATGCCACAGCGTCCAGACCGCCATTTCCTTTATAAGGTATATACACATTCTGCGCGCGCTGTCACAGACCCGGCAACGGATACCAGTGAGGTCTCTTGATATGGCCAGGCATCCTTCTACACTAGTTATACATATACCAATACTGAAAGAGGCAACCCCATGTCCATCCCGGCCTATCAGCTGGGTGACCATGTCACTCTCAAGGAAATCGCCAATGCCATCGCCCACGGCCTTACGCCGATCGTCGAGGTCGAATCGATGGATGGCATCTACACGGTGCGGTTCCACCACGCCAATGACGTTTCGGAACTCTCCGACAGCCAGGGAAAGACTCGCACTTTCCTCGGCACCGGCGAGATCCGCGATCTGCTCGGCGGCATCGGCCTGACCCACGGCGTGCTGACCTGGGGCGACCAGTGCGGTGACGAGATGATCGGCGTACCGGGTCATGCCCTCTCACCGGACGAAATGCTGGCCAGCGGCACGCGTATCGCCTTTCGCTGATGGGTGGTAACGCGAGGCCGATGATTCTGCCGTTCCCTTAAGCAGACGTTAAGTTGCCAGGACCAGAGTATCGGGAAACGTCATGGAGACGCCCCGATGCATGGTCCCGATATCCTCCTCTCTCCCCTGCCGAGCCAGCTACTGACGGGCTCTATAGCCTCTGTTTCTTGGGCGACCATCTGCACGAGCAGGGTCGCAACGACGAGGTGCGTCTGGCCATGAGCAGCCTGCCGTCGTCAGTCGATACCGTGCATGCCCTGTACCCGAGACCAAGTCAGGAACGAAGCTCCCAGGCAATCGCTGCTGGCTGACACTCTCACGCTCTTGCCGGGAGCGTCCCTCACTCCTGCTCCGGCGTGTCGCCTGTGGCCTGGTCGGCGCGGGTCTCGTATTCCACGCCATGATCGCGCAGATAGTCGCGAATCAACTGTCGCACTACCTGGGAGGGGGTCAGGTCCTGGGCCGCACAGAGCTGTTCGAAGGCCCGCTTCTTGTGCGGGTCGATCAGCAGGGTCAGGCGCGCAGTTTTACTTTCCATCATGATTCTCCAGAAACATTATCATGAAATGTTAATGTCTACTGCCGGCCACGGCAATGCCAGGGAAGATTTGGTCAAGAATGCTAACGACATGTTAATGTTATTCACATAAAAGACCGAATCGATCCCCCAGGGTATGCCACCACCGATCCTTGCACGGGGGACGACTGCCAAGAAGGAGCCCAGGCATGGCACGCCACCGACCGTTCCCTAGACTTCCCGGCATCGCCACCGGCCTGCGTGCGGCCTGGCAAGACGGCTATGGCCTGGACGACCTGCGCCGCGATGTCCTGGCGGGGCTGACCATCGGCACCGTGGCGGTGCCGCTCTCCATGGCCCTGGCTATCGCCACCGGCGTTCCTCCTCAGCACGGCCTTTACACGGCCATCGTCGCCGGCGCCATCATCGCGTTGACCGGCGGGTCACGTTTCAATGTCTCGGGCCCGACGGCGGCGTTCGTTGTCATCCTCTTTCCCATTGTCCAGCAGTACGGCCTGGGTGGCCTGTTGATCGCCTCGATGATGGCGGGCCTGATCCTGGTGGGATTAGGGATCGCTGGCATGGGACGCCTCATCCAGTACGTACCCTATCCCGTGGTATTAGGCTTCACCGCGGGGATCGCGGTGGTGATCGCGGCACTCCAGGTGCCCGACTTCCTGGGCCTTGAGGCCGGGCAACTGGGCGAGCACTTCGTCGAGAATCTGGGACGGATCCTCACCTCGCTGCCGAGCCTGGATCCGCTGGAGCTGGGAATCGGCGCCTTCACCCTGGGTGTCATGCTGCTCTGGCCGCGCCTGAATATGCCGGTGCCGGCGCCTCTGATCGGGCTGGTGGTCGGGGCACTGGTGGCCTATGCGGTCAACCGCTGGATCGGCGACCCGAGCACGGGGAACCTGGTGGAGACCATCGCCTCGCGCTTCACCTGGGAGGCCCAGGGAGAAACGGGCAGTGGCATTCCCCCGATCGCGCCGAGCTTCGTGGCCCCCTGGCGGCTTCCCGGTGCGGATGGCGAACCCCTGGAACTGAGCTTCGAACTGATTAGGGCCCTGCTGGGGCCCGCCTTCGCCATCGCCATGCTGGGCGCGATCGAGTCGCTGCTGTGCGCGGTGGTCTCCGATGGCCTGACCCGGACCCGGCACGATCCCAACGCCGAGCTGATCGGCCAGGGGCTGGGCAACATCGTTGCGCCACTGTTCGGCGGCATCACCGCCACGGCCGCCATCGCTCGTACCGCCACCAATATTCGCAGCGGCGCCCGTTCGCCGATCGCGGCAGTGGTGCATGCGCTGGTGGTGCTGCTGGCGGTGGTTGCCCTGGCGGGGCTGCTGGGGCTGGTACCGATGGCCGCGCTGGCGGCACTGCTGTTCATCGTCGCCTGGAACATGGGCGAAGCCCGCCACTTCGTGCATACCCTGCGCTCGGCTCCGCCAGGCGATGTGGCCATCCTGGTGACTTGCTTCACCCTGACCGTGGTCTTCGACATGGTGCTGGCCGTGGCCGTGGGCATGGGGCTCGCCGCCGCCCTCTTCGTCCGGCGCATGTCGCTGCTGACCCAGACCGAGCGTGTCGACGCGACGACCCATGCCAGCATCGGTCCGCTGCCCGACGAGGTCACTCTCTACGATATCAACGGCCCGCTGTTCTTCGGCGCCGCCGAGAAAGCACTCACCTCGCTGCGCATGGTGGACCCGAACGTGCGGATCGTCATCCTCGACATGCATGACGTGCCGAGCATGGATGGCACCGCCATCGTGGCCCTCAAGGCGCTGATCGACGAGATGCATCGCGAGGGGGTCGCCCTGGTGCTGGTCGGGCTGCCGGCACGGATTCTCGTCACGCTGCGCCGCGCCGGCATCCGCCGGACTCACGGACGGCTGACCTGGTGCCGGGAACTGCCCCACGCCCGAAAGGTGGCCCTGCGCTGGCTCGACCGGAGCGCCTGAACAACGGCCACACCACTGACATCCAACGGTCATCACGCCTTAAGCGATCCTTAATAGAACCTCGTTAGCGTCACGGGCAGGAGACGTATTCAGTCGACCCGAACGAGGAGACACCACCATGAGCACGGCCACGATCGATACCACCGATTCGCCGAACTCACCGGTAGGCACGGGGGGCCTGATGCTGATCGCCACTGGCGTGCTGCTGCTGGCCGTGGGTGCGCTGGCCGCCGGCTGGCCACCCATCGAGCTGCCGCTGGGGCTGGCCACGCTCGGCACCATGGCACTCGCCCTGTTCAACCCGAGCCGCTGGCTGGAGGAGGAAGGCGTGGATACCGTCAACAGCCTGGTACTGGCCAGCCTGATCACCCTGTCCGGCTTCCATCTGCTGGCCTGAGCCCACCCTTTACAGCCGGAATGCGGGCAGGGATAGTGACAGCAGACGACAGGGGCGCCGTGGCAACATCGCCACGGCTGAGAGGCACCCTCGGAACCTGACCCGGATAATGCCGGCGTAGGGAGTCGTGCAGCCCGGGCCCCTGCCGACCTGCACTTCCCGCGCCGGGGAGGCTCTATGCATTCCATCGATCCCGCCGCGCACCTGGCGCGGGTGCGTGAGACCAGCCCGCTCATCCACAACATCACCAACCACGTGGCCATGAACAGCATGGCCAATGTGCTGCTGGCCATCGGCGCTTCGCCGGCCATGGTCCATGCCCGTGAGGAGGCCGCCGAGTTCACCGCGCTGGCCGGCGCCCTGACCATCAACATCGGCACTCTATCGCCTCACTGGGTCGACGCCATGGAGGCCTCTGCCGTGGCCGCCAGTGAGACGGGACGCCCCTGGGTGCTGGATCCCGTGGCGGTGGGCGCCACGCGCTATCGCCGCGAGACCGGCGCGCGACTGCTGGCGCTTTCACCGGACGTGATCCGCGGCAACGCCTCGGAGATTATCGCCCTGGCGGGACAGGCCGGTGGCGGACGCGGCGTGGACAGCACCGACCCGGCCGAAGCCGCTCTCGAGGCCGCTCGCCGGTTGGCTCATCAGACGGCCGGGGTGGTCGCCGTTACCGGCGAGGTGGACCTGGTGACCGACGGTCGGCGCGTCGTCCGCCTCCGGGGCGGTCACCCGCTGATGCCCCGGGTCACTACCCTGGGCTGCGCCCTGACCGGCGTGGTGGCGGCTTTCGTGGCCGGCGCCGATGACCCCTTCGAGGCGACGGTAGCGGCACTGGCCTGCTACGCCGCGGCGGGCGAGCTGGCCGGTGAGGTCGCCCATGGCCCGGGCAGCTTCGCCGTGGCCTTCCTCGACGCCCTCTTTCACCTCGATGGCGAAACCCTGGCCGCACGGGCCCGCCTGGAGGTGGACGATGCGCCTTGATCTGTCGCTTTATCTGATCACGGACCGGGGGCGCTGCGCAGGCCTCGGGCTGGTGGAAACCGTGATGGCGGCAGTGCGCGGCGGTGTGACGATGGTGCAGCTGCGTGACAAGCAGGCCCGCGATGCCGAACTGATCGACCAGGCGCGCCAGCTCAAGACCGCGCTGGCCGGTAGCGGCGTGCCGCTGATCATCAACGATCGACTGGAGGTGGCTCTGGCTTGCGGTGCCGACGGCCTGCACATCGGCCAGGACGACGGCGACGTAGCCAGAGCCCGGGGAGCGCTGGGCTCGGAGGCGATACTCGGGCTCTCGGTACAGACCCATGAGCAGATGGTCCGCGTCGATGCCGAGCACCTCGACTACCTGGGTCTGGGCCCGGTATTCGCGACTCCCAGCAAGCATGATCACGCCGAACCACTGGGCTTCGAGGGGCTGGCAAGCCTGGTGGCGGCCAGCCCCTTACCCACCGTGGCCATCGGCGGCCTCAAGGCCGAGCACGTGGCCGCGACGCACCAGGCTGGCGCCCAAGGCCTGGCGGTGGTCTCCGCGATCTGCGGCGCTCCCGACCCCGAAGCCGCGGCACGCGCATTCTGCTCGCCACGACGCTGAGTGGTCAGGAGGTCGGTCGACGCTTCAGGGTGGTGCGGCGTTCGTGGTAGGCGATGGCCAGGCCGCTGCCGATGATCAGGGCGCTGCCGATAAACACCCAGATATCCGGCATCTCGCCCCAGAACCACCAGCCCAGCAGTACCGCCCAGAGCATGGCGGTGTAGTCGAAAGGGGCGGCAATGGCGGCCGGAGCATGACGGAAGGCCATGGTAATGGAGGCCGTGGCGCCCACCCCGAAGATGCCCGAACCCAAGAATGCTGGCCAGTGCCAGGGATGGGGCGTCTGCCACACCCAGGGCAGCGCCAGGGCGGTCAGAACAAAGGGCACCAGTGTCATGTAGAAGACCATGGCCCATAGGTGCTCGGTGCCGCCCCAGCGTCGCGCGGTGATCATCATCAGCGCGTAGAAGAGTGCGGCCCCGATCATGACCAGCGAGCCCATCTGAAAGGCTGCGCCACCCGGGCGAACGATGATCATCACGCCGAGAAACCCCAGCAGCGACGCAGCGAGGACCTGCCGCTCGATCCGCTCCCCAAGCAGCGGCACCGAAAGCAGCGTGACGAACATCGGAGCGACGAAGGCAATGGCGGTCGCCTCGGCAAGCGGCAAGAGTGTCAGGCCCAGGACGAAAAAGCCCATGGTGCCGGTGTAGATCAGCCCCCTGAGCAGATGGAGACCCGGGCGGCGAGTTCGCAGTTTGAGCAGGCCACCGCCGAAATACGCCAGCAGCGCAATCAGGGGCAGCGACACCAGGGTACGAAAGAAGATGATCTGCAGCGGTGAGTGCACCTCCCCCAGCCACTTGGCGATAGCATCGCCGATGGCCAGACAGAGCACACCCAGGCACATGAAGCCGATGCCCTTGAATGAGGATGACACGCCGCTGCCCTCCATTGGCCGATCCCGAAACGATGCCACCCCGCCGGCCTGGGGCCGGCGGGGTGGGTGAAGATCACTACGCTAGTCGGTGACGTGCCGTAGGGCAAGCCCTCAGAGGCTGGCCTGGACCACCATGCACTCCATGCCCTGGGCCACTAGGCGACGGCAGGCGGTATGAGCCTGCCCCTCGTTCATGTCCACCAGGCGTGCGCGGTAGATCCCGGCCTTCTCGGCGTCGGCCACGGCGACCCGAGCGTCGGTCAGCTCGCTGGCCAGCTGATGGGCGGCACGGGACGCCAGGGTACGGGCATGGCCGGCATCGCTGAAGGCCCCGACCTGCACACCCCAGCTCCCTCGCCGGACGGAGACGTCCGGGGCGGGATCCGCCGATGCCGTGGTGCTGGCCATCAGTTCGCGGATCGGGTCGTCGGCCGAGCCCTGCTCCAGGCCCTCCATGGCGGTGGAGACAGGCGATTCGACGCGGGCGACCCGCGACGCCACCTGTCTCTGCACAGCCACGTCCGCCGTCGACGCCGCCGCAACCGGAGATGGGGCCGGTGAGGTAGTGGTCGATGTGCCAAGGTTGGCCAGACGAACCCGGTCGCCGACTGGCTGCCCTGGGGCCTGAGGGTCGCCCGGCATCAACCGCCCTCCGGTGATATCCGCACTCGCCAGCCAGCCCCTGCCATCGGCCAGCGAAGCACGCAGGAAACTGCGATCCAGCAGGTCGGCGGTGTGGGCATCCCGCGAGGCGGCGCTGAAGCCACCCATCACCACGGTCAGCAGGCGACGTTCGCCACGCACCGCCGAGGTGGCCACGTTGAAGCCCGAGGCGCGGATGAAACCCGTCTTCATGCCGTCGGCACCGGGGTAGTTGTCCAGCAGGCGATTGTGGCCGGTAATGGTCTTGCCCCGCCAGGTGAAACTCGTCCGCGAGAAATAGAGATAGTACTGAGGGAAGTCACGCATCAGGTGCCGGGCGAGCACTGCCATGTCGCGTGCCGTGGTGACCTGCTCGGAATCGGGCAGCCCGTTAGGATTCCGAAAGGTGGTGCGTGTCATGCCCAACTCGCGCGCCTTGTCGGTCATCATGCGACCGAAATTCCCTTCACTGCCGCCCAGGGCTTCGGCCACCACCACGGCCACATCGTTGGCCGACTTGATGACCAGCGCCTCGATGGCCTTCTCCACGGGAATGGTGGAGCCGGACTTCACGTAGAGCTTGGAAGCAGGCTTGGACGCCGCATAGGACGAGACGGGCAGCGGCTGATTCAGGCTCAATCGGCGCTCTTTCAGTGCCTCGAACATCAGGTAGAGCGTCATCATCTTGGTCAGCGACGCGGGATAGCGCGGCTTGTCGGCATTCTCGGCGTAGAGGATCTCCTGGCTGTCGGCATCGATGACGATACCGGCATAGCGGGGATTGGCCTGGACGGCCGAGGCAGCCAGCAGCAGGCAGGCCAGCAGCGCGAAGATGCCCGCTCTCGGGCGCCGGTTGATTGTTGTGATAGGCACCATGTCGCGTTCCCTCGAGATTTTTTTACCGTTGCACCATGCCATTATGGCTGTCTATTGGGCACTGTACAGGTAAGAAAGCGGACTTTTCCCGACTTTTCGCCTTTTTACCCCTTCCTTTTGTTAATGCCCACTGGGCCGGCGCCCTATTCGATTGAGAAAAACTATCACCCTGCCCCTGCCAGCCGCTGCCCGCCTAGCCACACCAGGCGCAGTGCCAGCAGCGTCAGCGCCCACTTGAACAAGATGTCGAAGCGGTGCTCCGGGAGCCAATGCAGGAGGCGCAGGCCCAGCCAGGTGCCGACAAAGCCCGCTGCCACCATCATCAGCATCAGCGGCAGCCAATCGCGGAAGACGAAGCCCGCCACCCCGAAGACGAAGGCCTTGGTCAGGTGCTGCAGCAGCATGCAGGCGGAGAAGGTCGCCACCTTGGCCAGGCGCCCTTCCTGGCTCTGCTTGATGAAGGCGGCCACTACGGGACCGCTGGCGCCTACCAGGCTGGAGAGCAGTGTGGTGACGGCGCCGACGACCAACACGCCCCACCGCCCCAAGGCCCGTTTCGGCAGCCCTGGCCCCCAGCAGGTGAAGAGCACGAAGGCGGCGATGCTCAACTCCAGCACTCCCGCCGGCAGACGCACCAGCAACCAGGCAGCGGCCAGCGCACCCAGCAACACCCCCGGTATGAAGGCAACGAGCATGGCACGATCGACATGACGCCAGGTCATCGCCGTGCGGCCGACATTGGAGCCAAACTGCACCATACCGTGGACCGGGATCAGCGCCGCCGCCGGCATCACCTGAGCCAGTGCCATGATCATCAGCACCCCGCCCCCGACACCCACCGCGGCGGTAAAGGCCGAGGTGAAGACCGAGATCACGATCAGTAGAAGGTTGATCCCCGCCGAGAGCGGCGAGAGAACGTCCAGCAGCGCCATCATGCACTCCCTGCCAAGGCGTAAGACAGCGGCCCATACTAACGAGGATTTCCGCCAACGGTGAGCTATCTCGACCTGGTGCAGAAAGCCGAAGGCCTGGAGGGGCGAATCTGATGACACTACTCGAAATCCGAGTCCGCCCGGAGTGGGTCGACTACAACGGCCACATGAACGATGCCGAATACGCCAGAGTCTTCTCCCTGGCAGTGGAGGCACTGATGGACCGTATCGGCCTGGATGATGCCGGCCGCGCGCAGCATGGCGTCACGATCTACACCCTGGAGAGCCATCTCTGCTACCGCCGCGAGGCCCACGAAGGGCAACCGCTCGAGGCTACCCTGACCCTGCTGGATCGCGACGCCAAGCGGCTGCATGTCTTCTTCGAGCTGCTCGACATGGAAGGCAACCTGCTGGCCACCAGCGAGCAGATGCTGATGGGCATGGGCCGGGAGAGTGGTCGTCCAGCGCCCTTACCCAAGCTCGTCGAGGACGCCATCGGCGCAGTGCCCCATGCCGCGCGAGACGCCTGGCCGGAACTCGCCGGGCGCACCATCGGCATCCGTCGTGGTGACCCAGGATGGGTGGTGTAGTCTTTCAATCGTGGCTCAGCATGAGATCGCGCAGCTTCTGCTCGTCCAGAACCACCAGGCGCTGACGATCGATATTGATGAAACCCTCTTCACGCAACTTGGCCAGCAGGCGCGACAGCGTCTCCGGCGTCATGGCCAGCTGAGCGGCCAGCCAGCGCTTGGGGATCGTCAGCCGGACCACGCGCGGCCCCCTGGCGCGGCCCGTCGGAAGCTGGCGCAGGATATAGCTGACCAGGCGCGCCATGGCATCGGCCTGGGTCAACAGGGCCATGTCCTCGAGACGCTCGGTGAGCTCCAGGGCCAGGCGGCTCATGAATTCCGCCCGGCAGGCGGGCTGACGGTCCATGATTTGGCGGCAGCGCGCCGCCGGGATCGACAGCACATGGGTGCGACGCAAGGCCTCGGCGGAGTAGAGATAGACGCCGGCGCTGGATACCATGCTCAGCTCACCCAGGGTGCCGCCACGCTCCACGCAGCGGATGGTCGCCAATCGGCCATCGCCGGCGCTGCGCACCAGGCGCACCACACCGCTAATCACCACGTAGAGCCATTCGGCCGGTGCATCCTGGCGGAACAGCCACTCGCGGGCCTTGAGGGTACACACCTGGCTGTCTTCCAGCAGGTCCTCTAGCTGGTCATCGTCGAGGTCGCCCAACCAGGGCACCCCACGTACCAGATCGCGAAGCTGACGGGGGCGGAACAACAGCTCAGACGAGGAACTGAGCACCGGGGCAGTATCCGTAGACATGGCCTTCCTCCACATTATTATTGGAGTCAACGATCAGGTCGCCACCGGCCAGGCGTGCCACGGGAGCGCCGCTGGTCCCGTCCAGCACCGGGCGCACATGATCCTCTTCCCCTACCGAGGCTCCACTCGTACACACTACCAGATCGACTTCTTCGCTCGCCCGCGCAAAACATTGACTCAGATCAGCTGCGGTGTCGGTACTGACCAGGGCCACGCGGACCCGCCGACGCCGGCCGGCACACGCAGCGTCACCGCCAGGCCGGAGGGCGTCGTGACGACCTCCGCCCAACCGCAGTTCATGCGTCGATCCCCTCGCCGGCTTCCGCCTCGCTCGGCGAGGTTGCAGCCTGGCGGCTGGCGCAGGGCGTGCTCTCCGGCAGCACCATGGCGACGAAGTTGCAGGGCCTTGTGCGCGCATCAAGCTGGGCTGCCAGGATGCCGTCCCAGGCGGTGGCGCACGCCTTGGGCGATCCGGGCATGGCGAACACCAGGGTGTGGTCGATCAGCCCGGCCACCGCCCGGGACTGGATGGTGGAGGTGCCAATGCTTTCCAGCGAGAGCTGACGGAAGAGCTCGCCATAGCCGTCAACCGCCTTGTCGAACAGCGGCGTGAGCGCCTCGGGGGTGGTATCGCGTGAGGTAAAGCCGGTGCCACCGTTGACCAGGATTACCTGAATATCCTCGCGCACCACCCAGGTAGAGACCACCGCGCGGATGCGGTAGACGTCGTCGGGAACGATACGTCGCTCCACCAGGGTGTGGTCGGCTTCGGTAAGTCGTTCACCGAGCAGGTCGCCGCTGCCGTCCTCGTCGAAGCCGCGAGTGTCGGAAACGGTCAGCACGGCGATGCCGAGCGGGACGAAGGGGGTATTGGCGTGAACATGGGCCATGGGGTCCTCCTCGCCGCCCGCGGCGCGAGCGGCGTCATGGAAAGGAGAGTCGGAAACGTCGAGGGGGCCAGGCCGGCCCCCTTCATGTGGCTACTGCATCAGGGCACTGGCGCTGTCGTCATCGAGGCTGATGCCGTCGACACCGATCTCGGCCTCCAGCGCCAGCAGGTAGTGGCGCAGGGCCCGGCGGGTGGCCTGCTCGCGCAGGCTGTGGCGGACGTGCTCGGCCACCTGCTCGTAGGGCAACTCACGCCCCTCGACGCGCTGGTCGATGCTGACGATATGCCAACCATAGCGCGAGGCCAGCGGACGGTCATGGAGTCCCTCGGGCAGATGCTGCAGGGCGCGGTCCAGCTCGGCCACGGTCTGGCCGGGGGCCAGCCAGCCCAGGTCGCCGCCCTCCTCCCTGGAGGGGCAGGCGGAGTGGCGCTGAGCGAACTCGGTAAAGCGCTCGGGCACCTCCTGCAACTCGCGGACCAGCTTTTCGCCCAGGCGATAGCCGGCGTCGCGGGCCGGGGCGTCGTCCGGGGCCGCGGCCAGCAGCACGTGGCGTACCCGCAGGCGGGTGGGTTCGCTGAAGCGCTCGGGATGGGCAGCGTGGAAGCGGCGGCAGTCTTCCTCGGCGGGCTCGGGCACCTCCAGGTCCCGCTCCAGGAGTTCGGCGATGGCGACATCCGCCTCGTCGACCGCCTCTCCGGCGGCCTCGGCCACACCCAGGGCCACCGCCCGCTGGCGCAGCAGCTCACGCACCACCAGGGCGCGGGCCGCCTTGAGCTGGGCCGTGCCGGCGCTGTCCGCCGGATGGTACTGCATCTCTTCGGCTATGTCGGCCTCCGCGATGGTGGCCTCGCCGACCCGGATGGGTGGGGGACTGGTGTCCCCCGGAATCTGCTCGATATCGATCTTCAACATGATGTCAGCCCCGCTTGCGAACCAGCTGGTAACGGCGAGTGATATACCCGAAAGGCACGCTCCACACATGCACCAGGCGCGAGAACGGGAACAGCAGGATGATGGTCAGGCCGAGGAAGACATGGACCTTGTAGATCCAGGAGACCTCGGCCATGAAGTCCGCCGCGCCGCCGCTGAAGAAGACGATGGATTGTGCCCAGGCGGCCAGGGTAAGCATCATCGCGCCGTCCAGATGGCCCAGCGAGAAGAACACGCTGATCACGCCCAGCGCCGCCTGGAAGACGATCAGCCCGAGGATGACATTGTCCATCGGCGCGGAGGAGGCCTTGACCCGCGGGTTGGTCATGCGGCGGTAGAGCAGCATGGCGCCACCCACCAGGCACATCACCCCGGCGATGCCACCGATGACGATAGCCAGTACCTGCTTGGCACCCGCCGACAGGAAGGGCGCGTAGGCCCAATGCGGGGTCAGCATGCCGAACAGGTGGCCGAAGAAGATCACGATGATGCCGATATGGAAGAGGTTGCTGGCCAGGCGCATGTTCTTGGACGAGAGCATCTGGCTGGAACCGGTCTTCCAGGTGTACTGGCCATGATCGAAACGCAGCAGGCTGCCGACCAGGAATACCGTACCGGCCAGGTACGGGTAGTAGCCGTAGAGCAGGTGTTGCAGGTATTCGCTAAACATGACGTTTCTCCTTTAGCGATCGGTAAGGGCGCGGTCGGTCGAGCCGCTGCCGGGCATGATCTTGACGGGGTCGCTGGGCACGGATTGCTTGCGCTCGGCGAGCCGTCGCCCCTCGGCGGACTGCAGGGCGCAGTCCTGGTCGGAGTCGGCGCTGAAGCGCACTGCCTCCTCCTCCCAGACCTCGTCCAACGCTTCCGGGGTGTCGTCGGGGGCCTCCTCCTTCACCGTCTCACGGTGAGCCTCGACATCCCCCTCGGCCCCGATCAGCGCCAGCAGCGACAATGGCACCAGGGTATGATCGGCGTCGCGCTCTTCCAGTCGGGCGGCGATCAGCGCCAGGATATGGCGAATCTCGCCCAGCCAGCGCCCGATATCGGCTTCCGGTCGAGTGGAGAGATACTCGAGGAACAACGGCAGGTAGTCGGGCAGCTCACGGGCATCGAGCTCGAAACCGGCAGCGCTGTACTCGGCCATCAGATCGACCATGGCCTGACCGCGATCGCGGGACTCGCCGTGAACGTGTTCGAAGAGCAGCAGCGAGGTGCTGCGCCCCTTGTCGAACAGCGCCACGTACTCGGCCTGCAGCTCCATCAGATCGGCCTCCATCAGGCGCTGGCACCAGTCCATCAGGCGGGTACGTAGTGCCGGGGTCCAGCGGCGTTCGCCGTCGAGGATCTCGATCAACTCCGGCGCGGCAGCCTGGAGCTCCGCGGAGGGATAGTCGAGCAGCCGGGCCAGCACGCGCAGGCTCAGCATGTCCGGCTCCGCCACGGGGTGTTGCATCGCTGCCTCAGCCATGACGCACCTCCTCGCTCGGGGTCTTGTCCTGTGCGCCGGGATCGAAGGTCTCGACCGGCTGCACCAGGGTGGTGGTCTGTGAACGGCCGTTGAACAGGCTCGGCTTGCTCTCGCCGTGACAGCCGTCGCCGAAGGTGAAGCCGCAGCCGCCCCTCTCAGGGAAGGCCTCGGTGGCCATTTCACGGTGGCTGGTGGGGATCACGAAGCGGTCCTCGTAGTTGGCGATGGCCAGGTACCGGTACATGTCCTCCACCTGGGCCTCGGTAAGGCCCACGCTCTCCAGCACCTCGGTCTCGACCTTGCCTTCAACGTGCTTGCCGCGCATGTAGAGACGCATCGCCATGAGACGCTTGAGGGCCAGGACCACGGGCTCTTCCTCGCCGGCAGTGAGCATGTTGGCCAGGTACTTGACCGGAATGCGCAGCGACTCGATCTTGGGCATGACGCCGTCGAACTCGACGTTGCCGGCCTCGGCGGCCGACTGGATCGGCGACAGCGGCGGCACGTACCAGACCATCGGCAGGGTGCGATACTCCGGATGCAGCGGCAGCGCCAGGCCCCAGTCCATGGCCAGCTTGTAGACGGGCGAGGCCTGGGCGGCGGCGATCACGTTGTCGGTGATGCCATCCCTCTTCGCCTGGGCGATCACCTCCGGGTCGTTGGGATCCAGGAAGATCTCGCACTGGCGATGATAGAGGTCACGCTCGTCCGGCGAGCTGGCCACTTCCTCGATACGGTCGGCATCATAGAGCAGCACGCCGAGATAGCGGATCCGGCCCACACAGGTCTCGGAGCAGACGGTGGGCTGGCCGGCCTCGATGCGCGGGTAGCAGAAGATGCACTTTTCGGACTTCCCGGTCTTCCAGTTGTAGTAGATTTTCTTGTAGGGGCAGCCCGAGATGCACATCCGCCAGCCGCGGCACTTGTCCTGGTCGATCAGGACGATGCCGTCCTCCTCGCGCTTGTAGATCGCGCCACTCGGGCACGAGGCCACGCACGTCGGGTTGAGGCAGTGCTCGCACAGCCGCGGCAGGTACATCATGAAGGTGTTCTCGAACTGGCCGTAGATGTCGGCCTGGATCTTCTCGAAGTTCGAGTCCTTGCGCCGCTTGGCGAACTCGGTACCGAGGATCTCCTCCCAGTTCGGGCCCCACTCGATCTTGTTCATGCGTTCGCCGGAGATCAGTGAGCGTGGACGCGCGGTAGGCTGATGCTCGCCCTGCTTGGCGGTGTGCAGGTGCTGGTAATCGAAGGTGAACGGCTCGTAGTAGTCGTCGATCTCCGGCAGGTCGGGGTTGGCGAAGATGTTCGCCAATACCCGCCACTTGCCGCCGATGCGCGGTTCGATCTTGCCGTCCTTGCGACGCAGCCAGCCACCCTTCCACTTGTGCTGGTTCTCCCACTCCTTGGGATAGCCGATGCCGGGCTTGGTCTCGACGTTGTTGAACCAGGCGTACTCGACGCCTTCACGACTGGTCCAGACGTTCTTGCAGGTCACCGAGCAGGTGTGACAGCCGATGCACTTGTCGAGGTTGAGGACCATGCCTACCTGGGAACGAATCTTCATTTCACGGCCTCCTGCACGGTGTCATTGCCTTCGCCATCCAACCAGTCGATATGTTTCATCTTGCGAATCAGAACGAACTCGTCGCGGTTGGAGCCGACGGTGCCGTAGTAGTTGAAGCTGTAGGAGAGCTGCGCATAGCCGCCGATCATGTGGGTCGGCTTGGGGCAGATGCGGGTGACCGAGTTATGGAATCCGCCACGCGTGCCACTGACCTCGGAGCCGGGGATATTGGTGATGCGCTCCTGTGCGTGGTACATCATGACCATGCCGTTCTTGACCCGCTGGCTGACCACGGCACGGGCAGTGATGGCACCATTGGAGTTGTAGAGCTCGATCCAGTCGTTATCCTCGATGCCGATCGATGCCGCATCGTCTTCCGACAGCCAGGCGATAGGCCCGCCGCGTGACAAGGTCAGCATCAGCAGATTTTCGCTGTAGGTGGAGTGGATTCCCCATTTCTGGTGCGGCGTGATGAAGTTCAGGGCCTTGGTCTTGTAGCCGTTGTCGTCCGGCAAGGTGAAGCCCTGCGCCGCCTTGGTATTGATGGGGGGCCGATAGGCCAGCAGGCTCTCGCCGAAGGCACGCATCCAGGGGTGATCCTGGTAGAACTGCTGGCGACCGCTGACGGTGCGCCAGGGAATCAGCTCGTGGACGTTGGTGTAGCCGGCGTTGTAGGAGACGTGCTCGTCCTCGAGGCCGGACCAGGTCGGGCTGGAGATGATCTTGCGCGGCTGGGCGACGATATCGCGGAAGCGAATCTTCTCGTCCTCCTTGGGATGCGCCAGGTGGGTATGATCCCGCCCGGTGATCTTGGAGAGGGCATCCCAGGCCTTGACTGACACCTGGCCGTTGGTCTCCGGCGCCAGCGTCAGCACCATCTCGGCCGCGTCAACGGCACTCTCGATCTGGGGGCGGCCCTTGGAGGATCCGTCCAGCTTGCGGTGGTTGAGCTTGCCGAGCAGGTCAACCTCGGACTCGGTGTTCCAGCTGATGCCCTTGCCACCGTTGCCGATGCTCTCGAGCAGCGGGCCCACTGAGGTGAAGCGCTCGTAGGTCTCGGGGTAGTTGCGCTTGACCTCGATCAGCGCCGGCATGGTCTTGCCCGGGATGGGCTCGCACTCGCCCTTCTTCCAGTCCTTCACGTCGACCTGGGCCAGTTCGGCGGGGGAGTCGTGCTGGTGTGGCAGGGTGACCAGGTCGGTCTCCTCGCCCAGGTGCCCCACGCAGACCTTGGAGAAGGCCTTGGCGATACCCTTGTAGATCTCCCAGTCGCTGCGCGACTCCCACGCCGGGTCGGTGGCCGCGGTCAGCGGGTGGATGAAGGGGTGCATATCGGAGGTGTTGAGGTCGTCCTTCTCGTACCAGGTCGCCGTGGGCAGCACGATGTCCGAGTAGAGGCAGGTGGTGGACATGCGGAAGTCCAGGGTCACCAGCAGGTCGAGCTTGCCCTCGGGCGCCTCGTCATGCCACTTGACCTCCTCGGGCTTGGTGCCGCCCTCCTCACCCAGGTCCTTACCCTGGATACCGTGCCGGGTGCCCAGCAGGTACTTGAGCATGTACTCGTGGCCCTTGCCGGAGCTGCCCAGCAGGTTGGAGCGCCAGATGAACAGGTTGCGGGGGAAGTTTTCCGGGGCATCCGGGTCCTCCGCGGCAAAGGAGAGCTCGCCGCTCTTGAGTTGCTGAACGGCATAGTCCTTGGTGGACATCCCGGCGTCCTCGGCCTGCTTCGCCAGGCGCAGCGGGTTGGTGCCCAACTGCGGAGCGGAGGGCAACCAGCCCATGCGCTCGGAGCGCACGTTGAAATCGATCAGGCTGCCGGGATAGTCCTCGGCCTTGGCCAGCGGCGAGAGGATCTCCTTGATCTCCAGCTTCTCGTAGCGCCACTGGGAAGAGTGGTTATAGAAGAAGGAGGTGGAATTCATGTGGCGCGGCGGCCGCTGCCAGTCGAGACCGAAGGCCAGCGGCAGCCAGCCGGTCTGCGGGCGCAGCTTCTCCTGGCCCACATAGTGGGCCCAGCCGCCGCCGCTCTGACCGATGCAGCCACACATGACCAGCATGTTGATCAGGCCACGGTAGTTCATGTCCATGTGGTACCAGTGGTTCATGCCGGCACCCACAATGATCATGCTGCGCCCCTGGGTCTTGTGGGCGTTGTCGGCGAACTCACGGGCGATGCGGGTGGCCTGCTCAGCGGATACGCCAGTAATCTTCTCCTGCCAGGCCGGAGTATAGGGGCGTACCTGGTCGTAGGAGGTCGCACCGTCGTCTTCGCCTTCACCCTTGAAGCCACGGTCGATGCCGTAGTTGGCGCACATCAGGTCGAACACGGTGACCGCCAGCATCTCGCTGCCGTCGGCCTTCTTCAGTTTCTTGACGGGCAGGTTATGGAAGAGCAGGTCATCCGCGGCGCCCGCGCCTTCTCCCTTCACATGCTCGAAGTGCTCATGCTCGATGCCGCCGAAATAGGGAAACGCCACGCTGGCCACACTATCGTGGTGGTCGGCCAGGGTCAGCAGCGGCTTGATCTCGGTGCCCTCGGCGTCCAGCGGCTCGAGGTTCCACTTGCCCACTTCGTCGCCGGTCTCGCCCCAGCGGAAGCCGATGGAGCCGCGCGGCACCACCAGCTGGTCGCGGGTCTCGTCCCAGGCGACGGTCTTCCACTCGGGGTTGTTCTCCTGGCCCAGGCTGGCATCGAAGTCGCTGGCACGCAGCTGACGCCCCGGGGCGTAGCTGCCGTCCTCGCGGACCTCGAGCTCGACCAGGAAGGGCATGTCGGTGTACTGGCGCACGTAGTCGGTGAAATAGGCGCTGGGCTTGTCGAGGTGGAACTCCTTGAGGATCACGTGCCCCATGGCCATGGCCAGGGCGGCATCGGTGCCCTGCTTGGCGGAGAGCCACTCGTCGGTGAGCTTGGATACCTCGGCATAGTCCGGGGTGATCGAGACGGTTTTGGTGCCCTTGTAGCGCACCTCGGTAAAGAAGTGGGCATCCGGGGTGCGGGTCTGGGGGACGTTGGAGCCCCAGGCGATGATATAGCCGGAGTTGTACCAATCAGCTGACTCGGGCACGTCCGTCTGCTCGCCCCAGGTCATCGGCGAGGCCGGCGGCAGGTCGCAATAGAAGTCGTAGAAGCTCATGCAGACGCCGCCGATCAGCGACAGGTAGCGGCTACCTGCGGCATAGCTGACCATGGACATGGCGGGGATCGGCGAGAAGCCCATGATGCGGTCCGGACCGAACTGCTTGGCGGTGTAGACATTGGACGCGGCGATCAGCTCGTTGAGTTCATCCCAGTCGGCACGCACGAAGCCGCCCATGCCGCGGGCTCGCTTGTACTCCTTGGTCTTTGACGGATCCTCGACGATATAGGCCCAGGCCTCGACGGGGTCCGTCTTGAGCTCCAGCGCCTCACGCCACAGCTTGAGCAGCGGCTTGCGAACCAGCGGGTACTTGAGGCGGTTGGCGCTGTACATGTACCAGGAGTAGCTGGCGCCCCGCGGACAGCCCCGCGGCTCGTGGTTGGGCAGATCGGGCCGAGTGCGGGGGTAGTCGGTCTGCTGGGTTTCCCAGGTGACCAGGCCGTTCTTGACGTAGATCTTCCAGCTGCACGACCCGGTGCAGTTCACCCCGTGGGTGGACCGCACCACCTTGTCGTGCTGCCAGCGCTGCCGGTAGCTGTTCTCCCACTCGCGGGACTCCTGGCGAAGTTCACCATGCTCGTTGGCGAAGGGTTCGCGGGCCTTGCGGAAGAAGTTCAGCCGATCGATGAAGTGACTCATGGTCGCTCTCCAGGCTCCTGATAAAGATGCGTGACCACTCCGGGCCACTCGGACTGCCGTTCCCTCGCAGGGCTCAGGCAGCTTCCATGGAAGAGATTCTGGGGGATCGGAAAGGGGAATACTGCCCGGTTACCTCCATATACATGGGTCCTACCTCCAAGGGGATAGGCGCCGGTAGAGGAAGGGTTAGGCCGGCGATCTCAACGTGCCGATCGCGTCCCGCGGGCGTGGTCGGCGAGCATCACCAGCATGCACACCACCAGGGCGGCATAGAGGAACATGAAGCCCGCGGTGCGTATTCCTAGCCACTCGCCACCCAGCACGAAGACCGGCGGCAGCAGGGCGGCAAAGAGCCCACCCAGGGTCAGGGCCAGCCCACCCACCAGAGCCATGTCGCCGCCATGATCGCGGTGGATCAGCCGCATCAGGCTCCCCTGCCCCATCCCCATGGCGACACCCATGGCCACCAGCAGCCCCAGGAAGCCCCATAGCGGGGCCGCATAGTGCAGCGTCAGTTCGCCATGAATGCCTTCGATACGCATCGAGAAGGGGGGATAGGAGAGCAGGAAGAGACAGACCAGCACGAAGGCGCTGACCCACCAGCGCAGGCTGCGGAAGTCACGCCAATCGGCCAGGGCGCCACCAATCACCTGTCCCGCCCCGACGGCGAGTGTGAAGGGCAACGCCCAGAGCGCCGCGGCCTGCAGCGAGAGCCCGTAGCGAGCCGTCAGGTGACCGGGCAGCCACAGCGCCAGAGCCACGAAGGCACCGAAGAAGAAGCTGTAGGTGATGGCCAGCCGCCATAGCTGCCAGTCGGCGAGGCAGGCAACCAGACGCATGGCTCGCCTCATCGGCGTGGCGCGAGCCGCCGGCGCCTCCTCATCCTCTGTCCCAACGACGGGCGCGGGTGCATCGCCATCATCGGCAAACAGCCACAGCAGGGCCGCCACCAGCAGCACCGGCATCAGGTAGAGCAACGGTGCCATGCGCCAGCCATAGGCCTGACTGATCAGCGGTAGCAGCAGGTAGCTCAGCCCCGCCCCCACCATTCCGGCTCCATAGAGGCCCAGCGCCAGGCCCGCATGGCGCGATGGCCCCAGTTCTGCCACATAGACCAGACCCGCCGCTAGGGCCCCGGCACCCAGGCCAAGCCCCAGACCGGCCAGCAGGAATTCCAGATAGTGATGCGCCTGACTGATCCACCACAGGAAGGGACAGATCAGCAGCAGGCAGACGAGCATCACCCGACGCCCCCCGAGGCGACGGGCCAGTAGTGCCATGGGCAGGCTGGCCAGGGCCCCGGCGAGCATCGGCATGGCCAGCAGGACGGCGAAGCCGACGCTGCCCAGGGCCAGGTCCCGGCGAAGCTCTACGCCGAGCAAGGCGAACAGGGTCCAGCAGGCGAAGACCAGGGCAAAGGCCAGCGGCGAGAGCACGACCACCACCAGCGAGCGATAGCCGGGGGGCGCCGATTCGCCATGGACCGACGCATCGCGGGGCTCGTTCGGGAAGGAATCGGGAGCGCGAGACATGGGCCGGAGCTCGAGAGGTTTGGCTGAATTCTCGGGAGCCCCGAGGACAGGGTCAAAAGGGCAAGGGAGGTACACCTTTGAGGGAGCAACCACTACCCATTAGGGTATAGTGATGCCCTAGATCACTTCTCTAGTGCCGCGTGCGGAGGGCTCTCCCACCGATGAAACTGCTGCAACGCTCCCTGGTGGCGCGCATCGTCGCCTCGCTGCTGGCGATCAGCGCCCTGGCACTGATCAGCATCGTGGTGACCATGGTGATGGCCAACGGCAGCCGCGGCGATGCGGCTGCCATCAACGTGGCCGGCTCGCTGCGCATGAACACCTACCAGATTGTCGCGGCCCTGCAGCGTTACGAACGCCAACCCGAGCCGGCGCAGCGCGAACGGGTCGAGGCACTCAGCGAGCGCTTTCGCGAACGGCTGGCCAATCCCCGGCTGACCAAGGCCCTGCCCGAGGCCGAGGACCATCCCCTTCAGGCAAAGTACCGGATGCTGCAGGCTCGCTGGGACGAGGCGCTGGCGCCCCAGGTGACCCGCGCCATTGCCGGTGAAGGAGTAGAAGTCGAGGCACTGCGCCAGACCCTGGACGACCTGGTGGGCGACATCGATCAGATGGTCACGCAGCTGGAGCAGAACAGCGAGGCCAAGATTCGCCTGCTCAGCGTGTTGCAGATCCTCTTCCTGGCGCTGACAGCCGTGGTGGTGGCCATCGCCCTCTACGACATCCGCCACAACCTGGTGGCCCCCCTGCACCAGCTGGTGGTGCTGGCCCGGGAAGCCGCCCGCCACAACTTCCACTATCGCACCCGGCTCAAGGGCCGCGACGAGCTCGCCTTGCTGGGTCGCACCTTCGACGGTATGGCCGAGGAGCTGGCCGCCAGTTACGCAGCGCTGGAAAACCGGATATCGCAAAAGAAGGCTGAGCTCGAACGCAGTAACCAGGTCATGCAGGTGCTCCACGACGGCAGCCGAGCCCTATATGGCGGCGGCAACGACCTCTGCGCCAGCGCCGCCCCGATGCTGCGCCGCATTGAACAGGTGCTCGACATCGGTCCGATCCGGCTCTCGCTACATGACCCCGTCGATGATCGCGAGGTGCCGATACTGGCCACCCACTCACCCAGCCGCCCGACCTACTGTCGCGACCACGACTGCCACGCCTGCCTGCTCGACCCCGAGCCCCTGGCGCTCTCCGGGACCGACAAGGCGGAGTGCCTGCTGCTGCCGGTGAGCGTCGGCGCGACCCTGCTCGGCACCCTGGAGGTCTGGTATTCCAAGGACCACACGCTCACCGACAGTACCCGCCGGCTGCTCAACGCCCTGACCGATCAGCTGGCCACGGCAGTCTATTTGCAGCGGCGCATCGAGGAGCAGCAGCAGGTAACGCTGATGAACGAACGCACCATCATCGCCCGGGAACTCCATGACTCCCTGGCCCAGTCACTCTCCTACCTCAAGATGCAGGTCGCCAGGCTCGAGCGCATGCAGGCCAGGGAGATGCCCCGCGAGGCTCAGACGGCAGTGTTCGGTGAGCTGCGCACCGGTCTGGATAGTGCCTACCGTCAGCTGCGTGAGCTGCTGACCACCTTCCGCCTCAAGCTCGAGGGGCCCGGCCTCTCGAGCGCCATGCGCCAGACCACCGAGGAGTTCGCCGAACGACTTGGCTTCCCGGTGGAGCTTCACTTCGACGTGCCACCACATCTTCTCAATCCCAACGAGGATATCCATGTGCTGCAGGTGGTTCGCGAGGCGCTGGCCAATATCCACAAGCATGCCCGTGCCCACTGGGCGGCGGTCACGGTGCGATTCCAGCACGCCCGCCTGCATGTCATGGTCGAGGACGATGGTATCGGCCTGCCGGACGACGGCTCGCCACCCATGCACTATGGCCTGGTGATCATGCGCGACCGCGCCGATACCCTGGGCGGTGAATTCACGGTGTGCAACCGCCAGGCCGGCGGCACCCTGGTGGAGCTCGCCTTCTCGCCAAAGACCGCACGACTGATCACCAAGCAGCCGGCCGTGCCCGACGCCGCCGCCCTTCAACACGGACAGAGAGACTCGCCAGGATGAACCGGACCGATCACGATACCCCTGCCACGATCCTGCTCATCGACGACCATCCGCTGCTGCGCCGCGGCGTGGCCCAACTGCTCGAATTGGAAGACGACCTGGAGCTGGCCGGCGAGGCGGGCGAGCCGGAGGTCGGCATCCGGCTGGCCAGCGAGCTAGACCCCGACATGATCCTGCTCGACCTCAACATGCCCGGCATGGACGGTATCGCCACCCTGAAGGCGCTGCGAGAGCAGGGCTATGCCGGGCGCATCGTGATGTTCACCGTCTCGGATCACGAGGAGGACGTGGTGGCCGCCCTGCGCAACGGTGCCGATGGCTACCTGCTCAAGGACATGGACCCCGACGAGATGGTGCGCCAGCTGCGCCAGGTGGCCCTGGGTCGCATGGTGATCAGCGAGAGCCTCACTGCCCTGCTGGCCGAGGCGCTGCGCAGCCAGCGCAACCAGCCCGCGGCCCCGGACATCCACAGCCTGACCCAGCGCGAGCGGGAGATCCTGTGCGAGCTGGCCGCCGGCCTCTCCAACAAGCTGATCGCCCGAAAGCTCGACATCACCGAGGGCACGGTGAAGGTACACGTCAAGCATCTGCTCAAGAAGCTCAACCTGCGCTCGCGGGTGGAGGCCGCGGTCTGGGCCGTCCAGGCGGGTGTGGACAAGTAGATCCTGTGTGGATACCTCCAAAGACTCCCGGGGCCTCCGCCGCCTTCCCCCTTGCCCCATCTTCCACGAGAAGAACTTTTAAAATCAATGATATAAAACAGGATACCTCCTACCTCCCTGGAGGTATCCTGCGGACTTTCCGGCATTTTCCCCCCGTTTCGTCGTTGCCCCACGAGGCGTATCTTTCGCGGCAAAGCCCCCGCCTTGATATCGGTCAACCAGGATCGCGGGCCGGGGCCTCACGCAAGCGCTCTGAGGGGAAACGCCATGACCAGAAAGAATGCCGACATCGAAAACTGGGATGTCGAGAACGAGGAGTTCTGGGAGAGAGAAGGCAAGAAGGTTGCCAGCCGTAACCTCTGGATCTCCATACCCAGCCTGCTGATGGGCTTCGCCGTCTGGCTGATGTGGGGCATGATCACCACACAGATGCAGAATCTGGGTTATCCCTACAGCGTCGATCAGTTATTCACGCTGACTGCCCTTGCCGGGCTTGCCGGCGCCACCCTGCGCATTCCCGCCTCCTTCATGATCCGCATCGCTGGCGGGCGCAACACCATCTTCCTGACCACCGCGCTGCTGATGATCCCTGCGCTGGGCACCGGCATCGCGCTGATGAATCCGGACACGCCCTTCTGGATGTTCCAGGTGCTGGCGCTGCTATCGGGCATCGGCGGGGGTAACTTCGCTGCCTCCATGAGCAACATCTCCACGTTCTTTCCGAAAAAGCAGCAGGGTTATGCCCTGGGCATGAACGCCGGCCTGGGTAACTTCGGCGTCACCACCATGCAGATCCTGATTCCGCTGGTGATGACCGTGGGTATCTTCGGTGGTCTGGCCGGTGCGCCCATGGCGCTCGAAAGCGCGAGCGGCACCCTGATCGGTCGTATCGAAGCCGGGACCGACACCTGGATCCAGAATGCGGCCTTCATCTGGCTGGTTTTCCTGATTCCGCTGGCCTTCGCCGGCTGGTTCGGCATGAATAACCTGCGCGCCATCACGCCGAATCCGGGCACGCCGGCCCAGGCCTTCGGCAAGATTCTGGGGCTCTATGGCGTGGGCCTGGTGACCTCGGTGATCGGCATGCTGGCGCTGGTCTGGCTCAACATGTGGATCGCCCTGCCGCTGACCATCCTGATCACGGTCTTTGCGCTGCGCCTGATTCCGGGTGACATCCAGCCCAACATCCGGAAGCAGTTCGCGATCTTCAACGACAAGCACACCTGGGCGATGACGGTGCTCTACATCGCCACCTTCGGCTCCTTCATCGGCTTCTCTGCCGCACTGCCGCTCTCCATCAACGTCATCTTCGGCAACATGATGGAAGTGGCCGCCGACGGCAGCGTGACGCGGGTGGTCAACCCGGACGCCCCCAGCGCCCTGACCTGGGCCTGGATCGGCCCCTTCGTCGGTGCCCTTATCCGCCCGGTAGGCGGCTGGATCTCCGACAAGGTCGGGGGTGCCGTGGTCACCCAGGCGATCTCCGTGGTGATGGTGCTGGCCTCCGCCGCCGTGGGCTACGTGATGATGCTCGCCTACAACGCCACCGACCCCAACAGCTACTTCCCGATCTTCCTGATCCTGTTCATCGTGCTCTTCGCTGCCAGCGGCATCGGCAACGGCTCGACCTTCCGCAGCATCGGGGTGATCTTCGATCAGCAGAGCAAGGGACCGGTGCTGGGCTGGACCTCGGCCGTGGCTGCCTACGGCGCCTTCATCGCCCCGCGGGTGATGGGCGAGCAGATCCAGGCCGGCACGCCGGAGATGGCCATGTACGGCTTCGCGGTCTTCTACGCGCTCTGCCTGATCGTCAACTGGTGGTTCTATCTGCGCAAGAACGCCTACGTGAAGAACCCCTGATTCCCAGAGTCGGTCGCGCCCGGGGGTGTCCCCGGGCGATCCCCCTACCCGATGTATAGAGAACCACCATGAAGATCATGCTTGCCTACGATGGGTCGAGAAATGCCAGGCTCGCCCTGGATCAGACCATGCAGATGTTTAAGCAGAATGCACCCACGCTGGTGCTGGTCGGCGTCGCCGAGAACCCGAGAGATAGCAGCGGTGCCAACGAGGAACTCTTCCAGGAAGAGTACGAGGAACTCAAGGGCCACCTGAAAGCGGGCGTCGAAGCCGCCGTCGAGCAAGGTTTCGACGCCGAGATTCTGATCGCCGAGGGCGATGCGCGCAAGCTGTTGCTGCAGGCCACGCACAAGGAGAGGCCCGACCTGCTGGTGATTGCCCGCCACAGCCACGAACCCGACCCGAGCTTTATCGCCAAGTCGCTGAACGCCATCTTCGATGAATTCGACTACATGACCTTCGGCAGCGTCAGCTCCTTCCTGGCTCGTCGTGCCGAATGCCCCCTGTTGATTCTTCCCACTGGCGAATCTGCTTCACAGGAATAAACGATCATGAAAGTCTCTTCCGTCTTCAAGGTGAAAAGCCCGGAGATCCGGGCCCTGCACCTGACCTGGATCGCCTTCTTCATCACCTTCTATGTCTGGTTCAACATGGCGCCGCTTGCCTCGAGCATGCTCAAGAGCGTCGACTGGCTGACCCAGGATGACATCAAGCTGTTCGCCATCTGCAACGTGGCACTGACCATACCCGCGCGCATCATCGTCGGTATGGCGTTGGACCGTTTCGGCCCGCGGCGAGTGTTCTCGATTCTGATGGTCACCATGTCGGTTCCCGCCCTGGTCTTCGCCTTCGGCGATACCATGACTCAGCTGCTGGTCTCGCGCCTGGTGCTCAGCTCCATCGGTGCAAGCTTTGTGGTCGGTATCCACATGACGGCGCTGTGGTTCAAGCCACGGGATATCGGCTTTGCCGAGGGGTTCTATGCCGGCTGGGGTAACTTCGGTTCCGCTGCCGCCGCCATGACCCTGCCCACCATTGCCATCACCATGTACGGCGGCGACGACGGCTGGCGCTGGGCCATCGCCCAGAGCGCCATCGTGATGGCCGCCTACGGCGTCTACTACTGGTTCGGCATCACCGATGGCCCTGATCCCAAGGCCCACCGCAAGCCGCGCAAGGCTGCTGCCATGGAGGTCAGCAGCTGGTCCGACATGATCAAGTTGATCCTCTGGACCATCCCGCTGGTCGGCGTGCTCGGCATCCTGGTCTGGCGCATCCAGAACATGGGCTATCTCTCCACCACGGGCGCCGCCATCGCCTACCTGGTGATCGTCGCGGTTGTCATCTACCAGATCGTGCAGATCCTGCGCGTCAACGTGCCGATCCTAAAGGAGGGCGTTCCCGAGGACGACAAGTACCCCTTCAGCAGCGTGGCGGCACTCAACAGCACCTACTTCGCCAACTTTGGTGCCGAGCTAGCCGTGGTCTCGATGCTGCCCATGTTTTTCGAGGAGACCTGGGGACTCAGTGCTGCCATGGCCGGCCTGATCGCCGCTTCCTTCGCTTTCGTCAACCTGGTGGCGCGCCCCATGGGCGGCATGGTGTCGGATCGCATGGGCAACCGTCGCTTCGTCATGCTCAGCTACATGTTCGGCATCGGCATCGGTTTCGTGCTGATGGCCATGCTCAACTCGAGCTGGCCGTTGATCGTGGCCGTGGCCATCACCATCTTCACCTCCTTCTTCGTACAGGGGGCGGAAGGCGCGACGTTCGGCATCATTCCCTCGATCAAGCGCCGCATCACCGGGCAGATCTCAGGCATGGCCGGGGCTTACGGCAACGTGGGGGCGGTGGTCTACCTGACTATCTTCACCTTCGTCACCCCAACCCAGTTCTTCTACATCATCGCCACCGGCGCCTTCCTCAGTTGGCTGATCTGCCTGCTCTGGCTCAAGGAACCGGAAGGCGGCTTTGCCGAGGAATATCATGTCTCGTCGGTGGATCGCATGATCGAGGAGCAGGCGAACCTCAAGGCTGCACAAGCCTCCCGCTGAAGACCTCACCCGGCCCGGGCGGCTCAACGACTGTCCGGGTCGCTGCGTCTTAAGGCGTTGCGCTCTGCATGTCATGGGCGCCTATCCAGGAGATCTACCACCAGAGGGTTAGAAAGGATTTCTCAAGAGGTAGTGGCAGAAAGACTTGATGCATATCAATCATGACGTCACCAAGCCTGACAGTCTGTAAGACGATACTTCATGCACCAGTGAAGGAGGCACGACATGCAACATCTCGAGGGGGTAACCCGACCCCAGCAGTACCGGGCCCTGACATTGAGTACGCTGGCGTTCACTACCTGCTTCGCGGTGTGGACGATCTTTTCCATCATCGGTGTGCAGATCCAGCAGGACCTGGGCCTCAGCGAGACCCAGTTCGGCATCCTGGTGGCCACGCCGATCCTGACCGGCTCCATCAGCCGAATCTTCCTGGGCATCTGGACCGAACAGTTCGGCGGTCGCCGCGTCTTCAGCCTGCTGATGCTGATCACCGCGGCCTGTGTATTCATGCTCTCCTACGTCGAATCCTACGCCATGTTCCTGGTCGCGGCGCTCGGCGTGGGCCTGGCGGGCGGCTCCTTCATTGTCGGCATCGCCTACACCTCCTACTGGTTCGAGAAGGAGAAGCAGGGCACCGCGCTGGGCATCTTTGGCGCCGGCAACGCCGGTGCCGCGGTGACCAACTTCGCCGCGCCCTTCCTGCTGGTGGCACTGGGCTGGGAACAGACCGCAGTGGTCTACGCCATCGTGCTGACCGTGGTCGCCGTGGGCTTCTGGGTCTTCTCCAAGGAGGATCCGCTGACCCTCTCGCGGCGCGGCCAAGGTGGCAAGAGTACCTCCACCCGAGAACAGTTGGAGCCGCTCAAACACCTCCAGGTCTGGCGCTTCGCTCTGTACTATTTCTTCGTGTTCGGCGCCTTCGTCGCCCTGGCCTCCTACCTGCCCCGCTACTACGTCGGCGCCTACGACGTCAGTATCGCCGTGGCGGGTACCTTAGCGGCCCTCTACACCTTGCCGGCCAGTGTGTTTCGCGCCCTCGGCGGGTGGATGTCCGATCGCTATGGCGCACGGGCGATCATGTACCTGACCTTCATTGCCTCGCTGGTGTGTCTATTCTTCCTTGCCTATCCCGAGACAAGCTACGTCATCCAGGGCAAGGAGGGCGAGATCGCGTTCACCATGATCCTGCCGCTATGGGCCGTGGTGGTCCTCACCGTGCTACTGGGCTTCTTCATGTCGCTGGGCAAGGCCGCTGTCTATAAGCACATCCCGGTCTACTATCCCGAGAATGTTGGCTCAGTGGGCGGCCTGGTCGGCATGATCGGCGGCCTGGGCGGCTTCTTCCTGCCGATAATGTTCGGCGCCGTGCTCGATATCACCGGCATCTGGACGAGTTCCTACATGGTGCTGTTCGTGCTGGTGGCGGTTTCCCTGGCCTGGATGCACGGTGCCATCCGCCGCATGGAGCGCCAGAGGGTTCCCGAACTCGGGGAAGAGCGCTATCGCTACCTGCCCGAGATCCAGGGACCTGCGGAACAGTATGCCGAACGCAGAAGGACCCAGAAGACCGAGGAGTGACATCGCGTGCTGCAAAGACGGAATGCCACCTACCGGGTGGCATTCTCGTTTTCGGCGGGGGTGACTTGATCCAGGCCAAGGCTTCTCGCAACTTCTCGCGATATAGTAGCATCTGTAATGCATCATTAGGTCGGCCCCAGCGCCGGCCAACTGCCAAGCGAGGATCCGCCATGTCCACTCTCCAGGCCTCTCCTGCCGCCGATCACCTCGACAAGGCCGCCCGCGGCCGCGGCGCGGCCATTGTCGTCTACATGCTCTTCCTGGGCAGCGTGCTGGCCGTGGTCACCGCCCCCGTCGGCGTGCTTATCGCCCACCTCAAGCGTCGCAACGCCGAGCCCTGGGTACAGAGCCACCTGCAGTTCCAGATCCGCACCTTCTGGCTGGGCATGCTGGGCGGCGGCCTCTTCGTTGCCACCTGGCAGTTGCTGGGCTTTGCGGGAGCCCCGGCCGTGGCACCCTGGGCGCTGGGCTATATCTATTTCACCGCCTGCCTGATCTGGATGGTGGCACGCTGCGGCGTGGGCATCACCCGCCTGACCTCCAACCAGCCGGTGACCAACCCGCGCAGCCTGGCATTCGGCGGCGCGCGGGTGACCCTGGCGGACGGATGAACGAACGCAAGTTGCCCAACCCCGGGTGGGGGCCCCTCTCGGCACTGCCCGGCAACCCGCTGATGTGGGTGCTGATTCTCAGCGAGATGCTGGTCTTCAGCGCCTTCTTCGCCCTCTATGCCGCGGAACGGGTGTCGGCGACGGCCCTCTTCGATGCTTCCCAGCGCGAGCTCGATCCACTGATGGGCGGGCTCAACACCCTGGTGCTGCTGACCAGCGGACTCTGCGTGGCGCTGGCCGTGGAGGCTGTCAGCGCCGCACGGATCCGCAGGGCCCGCCAGTGGTTGGCCGCCGCCATGGCGCTGGGCGTGCTGTTCGGGGTCATCAAGGTAGTCGAGTATTCAAGCAAGTTCGCCGCCGGCATCACCCCCGAGACCAACGCCTTCTTCGGCTTCTACTACGGGCTCACCGCCTTCCACTTCGCCCATGTGCTGTTCGGTCTGGCACTGCTGGCACTGGTGACCTGGCGAACCACCACCGAGAACGTGGAGACCGCCGCCGCCTTCTGGCACATGGTCGACCTGATCTGGATCCTGCTCTACCCGCTGCTCTATCTGTTGCGCTGAGGGCTCGCTACCTATGACGATGCGGGCCCTCTACTGCGCTGACTCGGAGGCCGTATGACATCGCTGCCCGGCACCCGTCGCCTGCTGATGACCTGGGCCCTGCTGATGGCCCTGACGGTACTCTCGATGGTCTCGGCGCGTCTCGACCAGGACGACTGGCAATCGCTGCCACTCTGGTCGGCGGGGCTGGTGATTGCCGCCACCGGCTTCAAGGCCCAGCGGCTGCTGATGGTCTACCTCAATCTGCGCGCCGCCACCCCTGCCTGGAAGGGCACCTTCGTGGGCCTGGTAATACTGACGCTGGCGTTGATCGCCGGTAGCTACCTGGTGGCAAGATTGACCGGTTGACACCGATACCAGCCACGGATCGAACACGCTGGCGCCTTCAGCGAGCAGCGATGTCGATTTGCCCCTTATCGCTGCCCGCGCGTCAGCGATAACGTGCCACGCACAAGGATGCCTGTTATAAGAGAAAGTGTAGGCGGCAAGCACCGCGCCGTTGGAAGCGTTACATGCACAGATTCCACTTCCGCATTTCTCAACAGCGTCGCTGAGCGACGAAAGGATTATGACCTCGCCACCCTCCACGGCATCCTCCTCGGCATCCGGCACCCTTGTGGCCATTGGCGGTGCCGAGGACAAGACATCCGATCTCGAGATCCTCAGACGGGTCTTCGCCCTGGCTCCGGCGGGCAACCACGAGGTTGCGGTCATCGCCACGGCCAGCAGCATACCCGACCAGGTCCTGCCCGAATACGAAGCGGCCTTCTCCCGCCTGGGCGCCAGCCGTGTCCATTCGCTGGAGATACAGGATCGCCAGCAGGCCGCCGACACCGATACCGTGCGACTGATCGAGCAGAGCGGCGTGATCTTTTTCAGCGGCGGTGACCAGCTGCGCCTGACCAATGTCCTGGGGGGCTCCCGGGTTCTCACGGCTATCCGCGAACGCCTCGACGACGGCGCGGTGGTGGCCGGCACCAGTGCCGGGGCGGCGGCCATGCCGGGCACCATGATCTACAATGGCGCTGCTGCCGATGCCCTGCGCAAGGGCGCCGTCAACATGACCCTCGGCCTGGGACTGGTCGATGGCCTGATCATCGATAGCCACTTCCTCGAGCGTGGACGCTTCACGCGCCTGATGGAAGTCGGGGCCAGCAACCCGGAACACCTCGGGGTGGGCCTGGGAGAGGATGCCGGCGTGATCATCCACCCCCACGGCATTCTCGAGGCCATCGGGCCCGGGCATGTCATCCTCATCGACAGTCGCGACCTGGCGAGCTCGAATATCGCCGGCCTGTCCATGGGCGAACCGGTGGCCATCGAGCACATGATCCTCCATGCGCTGGTCAGCGGCCATGGGTTCGACATCGAAGCGCGACGCTATCTCGTTCCCGATGCGCTCGGCTCACTACTGGCGGAGTCCCAATGAACATTCTTCAGCACCGTGCCCTCCGCGGCCCCAACTACTACAGCCGCTACCAGGCCATCTTCATGCGTCTGGACATCGGCGAGTTGGAGGAGCGACCCAGCGACACCGTTCCCGGCATCGTCGGGCGCCTCACCACCCTGATGCCCAGCCTGCAGGAACACCGCTGCTCGGTAGGCCGCCCCGGCGGCTTCCTGGAGCGCCTGGAGCGCGGCACCTGGGCCGGCCATGTGGTCGAGCACGTAGCCATCGAGCTGCAGAACCTGATCGGCTTCTCGGTGGGCTACGGCAAGACCATCGACTCCTACGAGACTGGCATCTACAACGTGATCTACCGCTACCGCGACGAAGCCTGCGGCCTGGCAGCCGGGGTCGAGGCGGTGGATCTCGTCACGCGGCTGTTCAACGACGATGAGATCGACCTGGAAGCGATTCTCGACCGCCTCCGGCAGGTGCGCGACGACCACATGCTGGGGCCCTCCACGGCCTCCATCGTGGCGGCCGCCGTGCGTCGCGACATCCCATCCACCCGCCTCAGCGAGGACAGCAGCTACATCCAGCTGGGGCATGGCCATCGCCAGAAGCGCATCCAGGCCACGGTGACCTGCCAGACTGACCTGATCGGCTACAGCATTGCCGACGACAAGGACTGGACCAAGCAGATCCTCGGCGATGCCGGCATACCGGTACCCCGCGGGCAGGTGTGCAGCTCCTTCGAGGAGGCGCTCGAGGCGGCGCGCTACATCGGCTATCCGGTGGCGACCAAGCCCCTGATCGGCAACCACGGCCGCGGTGTGAGCACCAACATCGAGGATGACCACGCCCTGCGCGAGGCCTTCGAGATCGCCTCGCACCGCAATCCCTCGGTGATCGTCGAGCAATATATCCACGGCGAGGACCATCGCCTGCTGGTCATCGACGGCAAGCTCGTGGCCGCCGCCAGGCGCCGCCCGGCCCATGTGGTCGGCGATGGGGTCACCAGCCTGCAGGCCCTGGTCGAGAGGGAAAATCAGGACCCGCGGCGCGGCGTCGGCCACGAGAACCTGCTCACCCAGATACAGCTCGACGAGCAGTCCGAGCGAATGCTCGACCAGCAGAACCTGACCCTGCAGAGCGTGATTCCGAAGGACGAGATCGTCTATCTCAAGCCCACCGCCAACCTGAGCACGGGCGGCACGGCCACCGACGTGACCGATGATGTCCATCCCGAGGTGAAGTACGCGGCGGAGCGCATCGCCCGCCTGGTGGGCCTCGATATCATCGGCATCGATCTGCTCGCCGAGACCCTGAGCCGGCCCCTCGAGGAGCAGTCCGCCGGGGTGGTGGAAGTCAATGCCGGCCCCGGGTTCCGCATGCATATCTCGCCCACCCACGGCATCGGTCGCGATGTCGGCCACCATGTCGTCGACATGCTGTTCCCCGACCCCGAGAGCAACGCGCGTATTCCCATCGTCGCGGTCTCCGGCACCAACGGCAAGACCACCACGGTGCGCCTGATCTCCCACCTGCTGCGCCAGGCGGGGCGCAACGTGGGCATGGCCTGTACCGGCGCCATCGAGATCGACAACCATGTCATCATGCGCGGCGACTACAGCGGCCCTCAGGCGGCGAATATCGTGCTGCGCGAACCCACCGTCGAGACCGCCGTCCTCGAGGTCGCCCGCGGCGGCATCATGCGCCGCGGGCTGGGCTTCGACGAGTGCGATGTGGGAGTGCTGCTCAACATCGCCAGCGACCACCTGGGCGAGCACGACATCCACACCCTGGACGAACTGGCACGCTGCAAGACGGTGGTGATCGATGCCGTGAGCAAGAGCGGCACCGCCGTGCTCAATGCCGACGACCCGCGGGTCCTTGCCGGCCAGGAGTGGGCACGAGGCGAGTGCATCTTCTTCACCATGGATCCCGACTCGCGGCCGGTCCGTCAGCATGTTCGCGAACACGGGGTGGCCTTTACCGTCCACAACGAGCGCATCGTGATGCGCCAGGGGCACGTCGAGGCCGAAGTGATCCCGGTGGTGGACGTGCCGATCACCTTCGAGGGACACGCCAGCTTCAACGTCGCCAACGCCCTGGCCGCCAGTGCCGCGGCCTATGCCCTGGGGCTCTCCGTCGCCGATATCCAGATGGGCCTGCGCACCTTCCATCCGACTCCCGGTCAGAACCCCGGGCGCACCAATCTCATCGAAGCCGAGGGCGTCAAGGTTCTCATCGACTACGGGCACAACGTGCCGGCCCTCGAGGCCCTGAGCGAGCTGGTCGGCCGGATCCCCGCCGGCCGGCGCATCAGCGTGGCCAGTGCCCCGGGAAATCGCCGCGACGAGGACCTGTTCAGCCTGGGCACCCTCCTCGCCCGCATGCATGACATCGTCTATATCTACGAGACCGATTCCCGCGGGCGCCCCCCCGGCGAGGCCGCGGGCCTGCTGCGCGACGGCGCCGAATCGGTGGGCGGCACCTCCCGCGTGGAAATCATCATGGAGGAGGCCCAGGCCGTCGACAGAGCCTTCGACGAGGCGAGCCAGGGCGACCTGCTGGTGCTGCTGATCGACGACATTGCCGGTGCCATCGAGCGCTTCCGCGGCCGGCGCTTCACGCCTACGCACGAATCCGGCGGCGAGTCGACCTGATGGGATCTGGCCTGATAACAAAGACCGACAAGCCGTTGCTGACGCTGCTGCGGGTGGGACGTATCCAGGCACCGGAAGCCGTAGCGGCTACCGATATCCTGATCGCCGACGGACGCATCGCCGCCCTGGGGCGTGACCTGGCAATCCCGTCAGGCTGGCCAATCGAGGTGATCGAGGCGCGCGATCTCATCGCCGTGCCCGCCTTCATCGACCAGCACGTCCACGTGACGGGGGGTGGCGGCGAAGGGGGCTGTGGCAATCGCTGCCCCGAGATCAGCGCCGATGAGATTGCCGCCATGGGCATCGCCACCGTGGTGGGCGTGCTCGGCACCGACAGCATCAGTCGCTCCCCGCCGGACCTGCTCGCCAAGGTGCGCGGGCTGCGCGCCGAGGGCATCGCGGCCTACATGTACACCGGCGCCTATCGTGTGCCTCCGCCCACCCTGACCGGCGACCTCCAGCGCGACCTGGCATGGATTCCCGAGGTGATCGGTCTGGGCGAGCTGGCGATCTCGGACCATCGCTCCAGCCAGCCCCGCCAGGACGAGATCGAGCGGCTGGTCAGCGAGACCCGTGTCGGCGCCATGCTGGCCGGCAAGCGCGGCATCTGCCACTTCCACGTCGGCGACGGCCGGCGGGGCCTGGAGCCGCTACGCCGGCTGCTCGCGGAGACCGAGATTCCCGCCGACCAGGTGATTCCCACCCACGTCAATCGCCACCGTGCCCTGCTCGAGGAGGCGGCCGACTATGCGCTGGCGTTCGAGGCCTGCGTGGATGTCACCGCCTTCGACGAAGTCGGCGAGGAGGACATTTCCGCCTTCGAGGCGGTGTCCTTCCTGCTCGAGCACGGTGTGCCCGCCGAGCGCATTACCATGAGCTCCGACTGCAACGGCAGCCTGCCCGAGTTCGACGCCAAGGGCACGTATCTGGGCATGCGGGTGGCCCGCAATACGGCCCTGATCGGCGACTGGCAGCGCCTTGTTCGCGAGGGCGTGCTACCTCTGGAGCAGGCCCTGGGGCTGATCGGCGCCAACGTGGCGCGAGTGCTGGGCCTGCAGGATCACAAGGGTCGCCTGACCGTGGGCTTCGATGCCGATATCACCCTGATCGACGACGAACTCCAGCCACGACAGACTTTCGTGGCAGGGAAATGCCTCTATCACGACGCCTCGCCGTCTTGACCTAAAGGGGCTCATCGACGTGGCATCCCTGTCAACGTCGCGCCGTGCTAGCATCGCACGAACACTCGATCCGAGCCCTCCTGACGACTGATACCTCCAACGACCGAAGGAACGAGGCGCGAATGAATCACGGCAAATCCGTCTTCGGATGCCTGGCCTGGCTCTGCCTGGGCCTTTTCCTGGCGACACCGGTGAGCGGTGCCCAGTTGCAGGTAATCGATGCCAGCACCGGCGAACCGCTGGAGAATGCCGTGATCGAGGTGCAGCTTCCTGACGCCTCCCCCGCGGCTGGCTACAACGCGCAGGTGACGCAGCGTGATGCCACTTTCCTCCCGCATGTCTCGGTGGTGGCCGTGGGTGGCCGGGTCATCTTTCCCAACCGCGATACCACTCGTCATCACGTCTTTTCCTTTTCGCCGGCCAAGGTCTTCGACCTGGAACTCTATCTGCAGGATACCCCACCGCCCGTGATCTTCGACCAGGCTGGCGTGGTGGTGCTGGGGTGCAATATCCATGACCACATGCAGGCCTTCATCGTGATCAGCGATGCCCCCGGGATCGCCATGACCGGCGTCGACGGCCGTGTCACCCTGCCCGACCTTCCACCGGGCCGTCACCCGCTGCGCGTCTGGCATCCCCGCCTGGATGACACGCATCAGCAGTGGTGGGACGGACAGATCACCCAGGGAGACATCCGCACCGTGGCGCTCAATCTCGAGGCCAGACTGCCGGTACCCGCCGAGCCCTCGGCACTCCAAGAACGATTCAAGCAGGCGCTCCAAGACCGCGAGGGGTCGTGAATGTCGTTTCGCCGCCGCCTTCTGCTGGTAATGCTGGCCGTCGTCGTCATCGCTCAACTGGTGGCCGCGGGGGCCACGCTGCGTACGCTTCAGCAGGACACGCTGGCTAGAGGCGAACGCGAACTCGGCGTGGGGCTTGATGTCACGCGTCAACTGCTCCAGGAACGCGGCCGCCAGCTACGCGATAACGTGGCGATACTCGCCTCGGACTTCGGCTTCAAGAGTGCCGTGGCCACCCAGGACACCGACACCCTGATAAGCGTGCTCGCCAACCACGGCGACCGCGCCAACGCCGACATGGTGCTGCTCGGCGACCCCGAGGGCCAGTTGCTGGCCAGCAGCCACCATTCGCCCGACATCCCCCTGCCCTTCCCCGAACTGTGGCAACAGGCTCGCGAGAGCGGCGAGGCAGTCGAAGTGGTGATGCACGAAGGGCGCCCCTATCAGTTCGTGCTGATGCCGGTGCGCGCCCCGGGGCTGATCGGCTGGGTCGGCATGGGCTTTTTGCTCGATGCCGACTTGGCCGAGGAGATCGGCGCCCTGACCCGCCTGGAAACCCGCTTCGTCAATGAAGAGCAGCGCGATGCACTGATCGCGGACGACCGCTACCTGAGCCGCAGCCAATTGCTCTATGACGGCGAGGAAGGACAGGCCTATGCAGTGGCGCAGCAGCGGCGCAGCGACCTGCTCGCCGCTTATGCGGCGCTTCGCTGGCAGTTACTGGTGATCTTCACCCTGACGCTGCTGTTGACTGCGGTGATCGCCGCACTGAGTGCGCGCAGCATGGCGCGGCCGTTGACAACGCTCGTCGATGCCGCCCGCCGCATCGGTCACGGTGAGCGCCTGCGCGACATCAAGGTATCGCCGAAAGGCGAGATCGGACTGCTGGCCGATACGCTACTGACCATGCAGGAGGACATCGCCAGGCGCGAAACCACGCTGCGCTTCCAGTCTCGCCATGATCAGCTCACGAACCTTGCCAACCGCCATTCGGCGGTACAGGACATCGACGACGCCATCGCCCAGGGTGAGGCCTTTACCCTGCTACGCCTCTCGATCACCGACTTTCGTACCATCAACGACACCTTCGGCTATGCCATCGGCGATCAGGTGTTGAAGGTCCTAGCCGACCGCCTCGACCGCCTGCCTCCACCGCAGGTCGAGGCCTACCGCCTCAGTGGCGACGAGTTCATGCTGTATCTCGCAGCGCCGTCTGCGGAGCCCGGCTGGCTGGCGGCGTTACAGGAGCGCCTGACGCAACCGATCGATCTGGAAGGTTCGCCGATTCGCCTGACGCTGGCCATCGGCGAGGTGCGCTATCCCCTCCATGGCGACAATGCCACGCTGTTGCTGCGGCGCGCCGAAATCGCCCTGGACATGGCCCGCCGTGCCCGGCGTGGGCATCAGTGCTACCTGGAGGGTCAGGACGAGCTGCACCTGCGCCAGCTGACGCTGGTACGCGACCTGCAGGAAGCGGTGACCCAGGACCAGCTCACGCTGGTCTACCAGCCCCAGCTCGACGCCCGGACCGGGCGGCTTTCCGGCGTCGAGGCGCTGATGCGCTGGCATCACCCCAGCCTGGGCTTCATCCCGCCGGACGAATTCATCGCCCTCGCCGAACACTCAGGGCATATTCATCGCCTGACCCGCTGGATGCTGAACAAGGTATGCGCCCAGCTCCACGTCTGGGACCGACAGGGCTGTTCGCTGGTGGCCGCTGTCAACCTTTCGGCCAAGGACGTCACCGATATCGACCTGCCCGCCCGGCTGCGCGCCTGCCTGGCGGAATACGGCATGGGCCCGGAGCGTCTGCGTCTCGAGGTGACCGAGAGCGCCATCATGCAAGACCCCGAACACGCCAGCCGACAACTCGAAGAGCTGCGCCGAGCGGGTCTGCGTATCGCCGTGGATGACTTCGGCACCGGTTACTCGTCGCTGGCTCAGCTCAAGCGCCTGCCAGTCCAGGAGCTCAAGATCGACAAGTCGTTCATCCTCAAGCTCGAGGAGAGCGCCGACGACGAGATCATCGTTCGTTCCACCATCGAACTCGGCCATAACCTGGGCCTCGCAATCGTCGCCGAGGGCGTGGAAACCACCGCCGCGCGAGCACTGCTCGAACGGCTTGGCTGCGACACTCTGCAGGGCTACCTGATTTCACGGCCACTGGCGGCCGAACATATCGTCGACTGGGCCACCCACCATCAGGCCTCCCTGTCCGAGGAGCAGACCCCATGAGCCACCCGCCGCGACTCGCCAGCCTGTTCTGTAAACGCCTCGTTTCAGGAATGGGTCTGCTGCTCTGGGTGATCATCACCATCTCCCCTGCCCTGGCCGGCAGTCGGCTGCTGGGCACCGGTGGCGTAACGCAGATCGAGGGCGCCGCCGGGGGTGGTCTCTCCTCCTGGGGGGTGCTGGCCGGCACCGCCAGCGAGGGCGAATGGGCCGTCACCGCGAATCGCACCGAGGCCCGGCTCGACGACTATCGGCTAGCGGTCAGCGGTGTCGCTTTCAACTGGCAGGATCGGGTCGAAGTGTCCCTCGCCCGCCAGCGCCTGGGCCTCGATACGCTGGGTGGCGATCTGGAACAGGACATCCACGGCCTCAAGCTGCGGATGGTCGGCGACGTGCTCTATCACCCCTGGGGCATCTGGAGCCTGGGCGTACAACACAAGCGGCTGGATGACGGCAGCCTGGCCCGGGCGGTGGGCGCGGACTCGACCCAGGGCAACGACATCTACCTCAGCGGCAGCAAGCTGCTGTTCGACGCCGTGGCCGGTCGCAACCTGCTGGTCAACCTCACGCTGCGTTCGACCCGGGCGAATCAGGGCGGCCTGC
Organism: Halomonas lysinitropha; assembly: GCF_902500215.1. Classification (GTDB taxonomy): domain Bacteria; phylum Pseudomonadota; class Gammaproteobacteria; order Pseudomonadales; family Halomonadaceae; genus Halomonas; species Halomonas lysinitropha. The sequence continues at coordinate 38,232 of NZ_CABVOU010000019.1, read as the reverse complement.
TGGGCTTCGGCGGTGACGAGAAAGAGAGCCGCTCCCTGGTGGCGGAGGGCTCGGTGGGCCTGTTTCTCACCCCGAACTGGGTGATGGGCATGGAGTATCGCCAGAAGCCCGACAATCTCGGCTTCGCTCGCGAGGATGACTGGCAGGATCTCTACAGCGCCTACTTCTTCAACAAGCATGTGTCGCTGACCGGTGCCTGGCTCGACCTGGGTTCGATCGCCGGCCTGGACCAGCAGCGTGGCGGCTACCTGTCGTTGCAGGTCGCCCTCTAGACAGGAGCCCTTCATGAAACGCGTTCGCCGCCTTGTCGTTCTCGTCCTCCTCGCCCTGTTGCTGAGCGGCTGCATGCAGCGGCCCACCTCGCCAACACCGACCCTGTATACCCAGCTGGGCGGCGAGGCGGGCGTGGCGGCGATCGTCGAGGATTTCACCTATCGGCTGGCCGACAACGACGAGATCGTGGTGTTCTTTGCCAATTCCAATATCGATCGCTTCGTCACCTCACTGGAGGAGCAGATCTGCAGCATCAGTGACGGGCCCTGCGTCTACAGCGGCCCGCCCATGGATCGCGCCCACCAGCACATGGGCATCACCGACGCCCACTTCAATGCCCTGGTCGAGCACATGCAACAGACGCTGATCGATCAGGACATTCCCCCCGGCCCACGCAATCAGCTGCTGGGCCGCCTGGCCCGGCTGCACGGGGAGATCATGTCGTTGCAGTAGAACGGGTAGCTCGCGCTACCCCGACGGCGGCTCGCTCGCCCGAGCCCAGCCTTCCAGGGCACGCCCCAGGCGCAGCAGGCCGTAGACCACGAAGGGCACCAGCAACATCAGGCCGATGCCCCAGTCCCGGTTGTTGATCAGCCATACCAGTGGCAGCATCACTGCCACGGCGGCCAGGCACCAGATCGCCACGGCGAGGATGAGTCGGGTTGGCGTCGTCATGACGAGGCTCCTCGAGAGTGGCTCAGGTGGCGATGATCTGGCGATAGATGCCGGGCAGCGCCTGGGAGAGGTGCTCGGGACGCTGCACGATGGCATAGCCGCCGCGGCCGAACAGGTGGGGAATATAGCGCCCCGCCTCGCGGTCGATGGTCACGCCGAACACCCGCACCTCCTGGCGACGCGCCTCGAGCACCGCCTTGCGGGTGTCCTCGATGCCGTAACGCCCTTCGTAGTAGTCGTTGTCGTTGGGCTTGCCGTCGGTGAGGATCAGCAGCAAGCGGTGCCGATTGGGGCGCTCGGCCAGCTGGCCAGTCAAGTGGCGGATCGCCGGCCCCATACGGGTATAGCTGCCTGGCTTGAGGGCGGCGATGCGCCGCGAGACTCGGTCACCCATGGGTTCATCGAAGTCCTTGAGGGTGTTGACCCACACCTTGTGGCGCCGCTGAGACGTGAAGCTGTGGATCGAATAGTCATCCCCGCAGCCGGCCAGGCCGTGGCCCAGCACCAGCAGTGCCTCCTTGGCCACGTCAAGCACTCGGCGATCCTCCAGCCAGGCCTCGGTGGAGAGCGAGACGTCCACCAGGATCGATACCGCCAGGTCGCGAGCCTGGGTGCGACTGTCCAGGTAGAGCCGATCGCTGGACTCGCCGGTAGCCGCCAGGTCGCAGTGGGAGCGAATCACCGCGTCCATGTCGAGTTCGCTGCCATCCAGTTGGCCACGCAGGATCTCGCGCCGTGGGCGCAGGGCTTCGAACTCTCGACGCACGCGGCGGATGCGCCGACGAGTCGCCTCGTCGGGCGCCCAGTTCTCTCCCTCCTCGCTCTGGACGTCGCTGAGCACCACGCAGTGATCGGGCAGATAGGCCTGCTTGCGATGATTCCACTCGGGGTAGACATGACGCCCCTTCAGTCGGCCGCCGGTAGCCTCGTCCGGAGCCAGGTCGAGGTCGAGCTTGAGTCGGGTGGCCGCCTTCTTGCGGTTGGGCGTCAGCACGATCTCATCGATCTGGTCGGCGGCCTTCTTGGCTTCCTCTTCCTCATCGTCGTCCACGAGGCGGTTGAGGTTCACCATTTCGGCCCAGGAGAGCATCTTCTCCATGTTGTTGAGCATCAGCGGATCATCGCGGTCGGCCTGGTCCTGCTCGCGACGGTCGGCCTTGCGCTTGCCCTGATCGTCCTCGGGCGAGTCGCCTGCCGGCGCCATCTCTTCATCATCGTCGACAGTGGCTTCGCGAGCCCCGTCACGGGTCCCCAGGGTCACAGCCTGGCCCCATAGCGGCACCGGCAGCGGCGGGCGGTAGCCACGCGGAGCACGGAACTCCTCGAGCGGGACGTCCGGCTCGCGAATGGCGCGCTGCATGGCTGCGGCCCACCCTCCCTCGGGGTCAGGGGCGCCCAACTCTGCCCGCACCGCGGCCTCCAGGTCCGCTTCGCGAGCGGGTAGCCGCATGCGCCGCGGGCGGATGGCAAGCAGCTCTCCGCACAGGCGAACATAGCGATCCGTCAGCCCCGGAAAGCGGGTCAGGGCGGTCCGTGTCGTGCGACGCGCCTCGCGCAGGCGCTGTAGATCGGCCTGCAGGGGATCAGTGGAAAGCGTGACCGGCCGGGCCTCGGCCAGGAAGGCGGTGAGCCACAGATAGAGGTCACGGTTGAGGGCGGCCTCCGGAAAGAGCGCCAGGCGCGGCGGCAGCAGCAGGTTCTCCTCGTCGCGGCGAGCCTGGTCGAGGTCCTCCTCGTCGAGTCCCAGGCGCTGACGCAGGCTTAGTCGGTGGGCCGAGGCGCGACGGGCGATGGCGGCCACCTCGATGCCCTGCTCGCCGCCACCGGCGCGGAAAAAGACGCTGAGCATGGGGCGCAGGCTCTCGAGGCTCACTGCCGCTTCGGGGTGATCCGGATAGCTCGCCGCGCCGGAGGCCCAGCGGTGCCAGAAGCGGCCGACGGTCTCCTCGACCTCAAGAAAATCCAGCATTTACACGCTCCTGCTTGGAAATGGCGGCTGTTGTGGAATAGGTCGGTTCGACGCCTCGACTTTCACGGCGATGTTTACCCTCCGCCTTTCGCGGTGCGAGCACCGCTCCTACAAAGCCGCTGCGCCCATGGTTGGGGGAGCGTTTTATGGGAGCTGTCGATTCGGCGCCTCGACTTGCATGGCGATTGTGGGAGCTGTGCTTGCACGGCGATTCGTGCCCCCGCCTTTCGCGGTGCGAGCACCGCTCCCACGTGTTGTCATTACCCATGTTCAACCAAAGGTGGCCTGAATGGCTTCCATGAGTCCTTCCTGAACATCGGCATCGTCGGAGAGCGGCTCCACCAGGGTGGCACGAGCGGCATCGAGGATCGGCATGCCGGCATGGATCAGGGTCGCGCAGTAGACCAGCAGGCGGGTGGAGACACCCTCCTCCAGGTCCTGGCCCTTCATGTCGCGCAGGCTGGCCGCCAGGTTGACCAGGGCGCTGCACTGCTCGAGCGGCAGACCACTCTCGCGGGCGACGATATCGCGCTCGACCTTGGGAGGCGGAAAATCGAAGGACATCGCCACGAAACGCTGGCGGGTGCTGGGCTTCAGGGACTTGAGGATATGCTGGTAGCCGGGGTTGTAGGAGACCACCAGCATGAAGTCGTCAGGCGCCTCGAGGAGCTCACCGGTGCGTTCCAGCGGCAGCAGGCGTCGATCGTCGGTGAGCGGGTGCATCACCACGGTGACATCCTTGCGCGCCTCCACCACCTCGTCGAGGTAGCAGATACCGCCCTCGCGCACGGCGCGGGTCAGAGGGCCATCGACCCAGCGGGTCTCGCCGCCCTGCAGCAAGTAGCGTCCGGTGAGGTCGGCGGCGGTCAGGTCATCGTGGCAGGAGACGGTGAACAGCGGCTTGCCGAGCTTGGCCGCCATATGGCTGACGAAGCGGGTCTTGCCACAGCCGGTCGGCCCCTTGAGCAGCAGCGGCAGGCGCTGCTGGAACGCCTGCTCGAACATCGTGCACTCATTGCCCACGCTTTCGTAGTAGGGAATCTCTTGCTCATTGGCCTCGGTGGCCACGGAGGAAAGGGGCATGAAGATCACTCCTGTCAGGGTGATGTACGAAGAACCGAACGAAAGAGGGCCCCGACCGGGGCCCTCTGTTGGTCAGGCGTGTTCGGGGCCTGCGGTCAGCTGGGTCCCGCCACCAGGCACCTGCTCGCGGGCCGGGCCGAAGAAGGCGTAGAGCAGCATCACCGCACCGATGGCCACGGCGATACCGGCGCCCAGGCGCATCATGTAGAACAGGCCGAGTTGGTCCTGTACCTCCATGTAGTTCATGCCCAGCACGCGTTGCAGGTGAGTCTGGACGACACCGGCGAAGGTCAGCGTGAAGGTCATGAAGCACATGGCACCGGTCATGATCCAGAAGCCCCACATGTTCAGCACCTGGTTGTAGGGCTGGACGCGGCGCAGATGCGGCATGGCGAAGGTGATGATGCCAAGAATCAGCATCACATAGGCGCCGTAGAAGGCCAGATGGCCATGGGCGGCGGTGACCTGGGTACCATGGCTGTAGTAGTTGACCCAGTGCAGGGTGTGCATGAAGCCCCATACGCCGGCGCCGAAGAAGGCCACGGTCGGGCAACCCAGGGACCACAGCATGGCAGCCTTGTTGGGATGGTTACGGCTACCCTTCCAGAACATGGTGAAGGCGAATACCACCATGGCGAAGAAAGGAATCACCTCCAACGTGGAGAAGATGCTGCCGATGGGCTGCCAGTAGCTCGGCGCGCCGATCCAGTAGTAGTGGTGGCCGGTACCCAGCAGGCCGGAGAACAGCGAAAGGCCGACGATGATATAGAGCCACTTTTCGATCACCTCGCGGTCGACACCGGTCATCTTGATCAGCAGGTAGCCCAGCAGCGCCGCCATGATCAGCTCCCAGACGCCCTCCACCCAGAGGTGCACCACCCACCACCAGTAGAGCTTGTCCACGGCGAGGTTGGTGGGGTTGTAGAAGGCGAACAGCCAGAACACCGCCGCCAGCCACAGGCCCAGCATCAGCACCAGGTTGATGGCCGTCCGGCGCCCCTTGAGCAGGGTCATGCTGGTGTTGAACAGGAACATCAGGAAGGAGATGGTGATCAGCACCTTGACCCAGAACGGCTGCTCCAGGAACTCGCGCCCCTCGTGAATGCCGAACTGGTAACCGACCAGGGCGGCGGCCCCGGCAAAGGCGAAGATGGCCAGCTGAATATAGGCAATGGTCGGGCTGTGGATTTCTCGCTCGGCCTCTTCCGGCATCAGGTAATAGGTGGAGCCCATGAAGCCGATCAGCAGCCACACGATCAGCAGGTTGGTGTGGCTGACCCGCATGATGTTGAAGGGCATGACCTCGGCCATGAAGTTGGGCCAGACATAGACAGAAGCGGCCAGCAGCCCGAAGACGACCTGCAGGGCAAAGAGCGCCATGGCCACCATGAAGAATGGCAGCGCCACCTTCTGGGTTTCGTATTTCATTTGTGTCGTTCTCCTTGATTAATCCGCGGTCCGGCGTTCAGGCGGCTCAGCCGGCAGGGTGCGGCGGCCAGTCCTGGTCATCGATGCCGTCGGTCCACTCGAGGAAATCGATCAGTGACTGCATCTCTTCCTCGCTGAAATCGTAGGCCGGCATCTGGCGGCGCCCCTGGGCGCCCAGCGGCTGGGCCCGGATCCAGGCGGCGAGACCCGCCCGCGCGGCTTCCGGATTATCATGTCCCCCGTAGCGTTCCCAGACATTACCCAGCTCAGGTGCAAAATAGGCACCTTCGCCCATAATGCTGTGGCAGTTGATGCACATGTTCTTTTCCCACACTTCCTTACCGTGCTCGACGGACTCGGTGAGTCCCTCGCTGTCGGTGGACGTGTTGACCATGTACCAGTGGCTGTGGGCCGTCAGCGCGGCAAACAGCAGAAAGAAGAACAGCGACCCGCCGTAAAAGATGTTGCGGGCCGCCGACTTGGTGAGACCGTCGGCCATGGACCATACCCCCCTTGCTCGTGTGGCAGTGCCGCCGCCCCTCACGGCAAACAGCCCTGCATCCCTTTTAAGATGTATAGCATATACCTGTTAAGCGTAGCAGCAGAGTACGGGGCAGGGCTTTGACGCCGGTCAATTTCTGAGGAAGGAAGGGGGCGACGTCCGAACAGGACGTCGCCAGGCAGGACTCAGTGGCCGAGGATCTGGCTGAGGAACAGCTGAGTGCGCTCGGACTTGGGGTGGTTGAAGAAGGTCTCGGGGGGCGCCTGCTCGATGATCTGCCCCTGATCCATGAAGATGACCCGATCGGCCACGGTCTTGGCGAACCCCATCTCGTGGGTCACACAGAGCATGGTCATGCCGTCGCGGGCCAGCTCGACCATGACGTCGAGCACCTCCTTGATCATCTCCGGGTCCAGCGCCGAGGTCGGCTCATCGAAGAGCATCACCTCCGGCTGCATGCACAACGCGCGGGCAATGGCCACCCGCTGCTGCTGGCCACCGGAGAGTTGGCCCGGGTACTTGAGGGCCTGGTCGGCGATCTGCACCCGTTCGAGGATTTCCCTGGCAGTGCGCTCTGCCTCAGCGCGCGGCTTCTTCTGTACCCAGGTCTGGGAGATACAGCAGTTATCCAGCACGCTCAGGTGAGGAAAGAGGTTGAAGTGCTGGAACACCATGCCGACGTTGCGGCGGATCTGCTCGATCCGCTTCACGTCCCGGGTCATGGGCACGCCATTGACCACGATGCGCCCTTCCTGGTGCTCCTCGAGATGGTTGATGCAGCGGATCAGCGTCGACTTGCCCGACCCCGACGGGCCGCAGATGACGATCCGCTCGCCCCGCGCGACCGTCAGGTCGATGTCACGCAGCACGTGGAAGTCGCCGTACCACTTGTTGAGCCCGGCGATCTCGATCATCGGCGAGTCGGCCTGGGCAGCAGTTGCCTCGTTCATGAGAAGACCCCGTTCGTGATGGTTTGTTACTAGTGGCCGGTGTGCAGGCGCCGTTCGATGTGTTGGCTGTAGCGCGACATGCTGAAGCAGAACACCCAGAACATCAGAGCGGCGAAGACATAGCCCTCGGTGGCAAAACCCAACCAGTCGCTATCGGTAAGCCCGGCGCGGATGATCGCCAGCAGGTCGAAGAGCCCGATGATCAGCACCAGCGAGGTGTCCTTGAACAGCGCGATAAAGGTATTGACGATGCCGGGGATGACCAGCTTGAGCGACTGCGGCAGCACGATCAGCCCCATGCGCTGCCAGTAGCCCATGCCCATCGCCTTGGCCGCCTCTTCCTGCCCGCTGGGGATTGCCTGCAGGCCGCCACGCACCACCTCCGCCATGTAGGCGCTCCAGAAGAACATGATGCCCACCAGGGCACGCAGCAGCTTGTCGAATTCCACTTGGGTGGGCACGAAAAGCGGCAGCATCACCGAGGCCATGAAAAGCACGGTGATCAGCGGCACGCCGCGCCAGAACTCGATGAACACGACGCAGAAGCCCCGTACCAACGGCATCTGCGAACGCCGCCCCAGTGCCAACACCACCCCGATGGGTAGCGAGCCGACGATCCCTACGGTGGCAATGGTCAGGGTCAGCATCAGCCCGCCCCAGTCGCGGGTCGGCACATGCTCCAGACCGAAGCTGCCGCCCACCAGCAGGAAGAAGGCCAGCACCGGGAAGCCCACCAGGGCGAAGAGCCCCACCCAGCGCTTGGCGGGCAGGCGAGGGATGACCAGCCAGGCCACCAGCACCGCCATCAGCAGGAACACCAGATTCACTCGCCAGCGCTGAGCCTCCGGATAGAAGCCGTAGATGATGGACTCGAAGCGTGCGCTGATGAAGACCCAGCAGGCCCCCTCACCACTGCACGCCTCACGTGAGTCGCCGAGCCAGTCGGCCTGAAACACCGCCCACTGCAGGGCGGGCCAGAGCACCATGGCCAGTAGCGCCAGGGTCACCAGAGTGACCACGCCGTTGAGCGGGGTATTGAAGAGGTTGGTATGCAACCAGCCGAGCAGGCCGCGGCGCAGGTCAGGAGGCCGGCGCTCGGCGACCATCTCGGTCTCGGTCGAGGTATCCACCATGTCAGCGCTCCTTGAGCAGCGTGCGCGCGTTGTAGAGGTTCATCAGCGCGGACACCACCAGGTTGATCAGCAGGTAAACGGCCATGGTCATGACGACGATCTCGATGGCCTGCCCCGTCACATTCAGCGCCGTGCCGGAGAACACCGCCACCAGGTCCGGGTAACCGATCGCCGTGGCCAGCGAGGAGTTCTTGATCAGGTTGAGGTGCTGGCTGGTCAGCTGCGGCACGATCACCCGCATCGCCTGGGGAATTACCACCTTGCGCAGGATGATGCCGCCGGGCAGGCTCAGCGCCTTGGCCGCTTCCACCTGCCCCTGGGGCACCGACTGGATACCCGAGCGCACGATCTCGGCAATGAAGGAGGCGGTATAGATAGAAAGCGCCAGCCAGAGGGCCATCAATTCGGGCAGTACCGTCACGCCGCCCTGGAAGTTGAAGCCCTTGAGCTCGGGTATGGACCACTCCAGCGGCATGCCAGTGACCAGGAAGGTAGCGAGCGGGAGGCCGATCAGCAGCAAGGTGCCCAGCTTGAACACCGGCAGCGGCCGGCCAGTCTTTGCCTGCCGGCGCCTCGCGAACCGCACCATCCACCAGGTAGCGATCACCGCGACCAGCAGCGCCCAGGGGGTAGCGGCAAAGCCAGCCAGTGGCTGCGGATCGGGCAGGACCACTCCGCGAACGTTGAGAAAGACCACCTCGAGCAGCGAATGGCTATCCCGCGGGCTGGGCAGGGCCTGCAGCACGGCGAAGTACCAGAACAGGATCTGCACCAGAAGCGGGATATTGCGGAAGATCTCCACATAGGCGGTAGCCAACCGGGCCAACAGCCAGTTGGGTGATAGCCGAGCGATACCCACAGCGAAGCCGATCAGGGTCGCCGCCACGATGCCCATGGCAGAGACCAGCAAGGTATTGAGCAGGCCCACCACGAAGGTACGGGCATAGGTGCTGTCGCCGGAATACTCGATCAGGGTCTGAGGGATGGAGAAGCCGGCTCGGTCTTGTAGGAAGCCGAAGCCGGTAGTGATGCCCCGGGCCTCGAGGTTGGCCATGGTGTTGGAGACCACCATGGCGATGAAGGCCCCAAGCGCCAGCAGCAGGATGCCCTGCACCAGCAGGGCACGGAAGGCGGGGTCACGCCACAGGGGCCCCCGCTCCCGTGAGGAAGAACGCAGCATATCGAGCCTCGCAGACGTACCCGAAACGGCACCACGCATGTTGCCATGCGTGGTGCCCGGTCATTGGACGTTCAGGTTGGGTCAGCGGATCGGCGGTGCGTAGAGGATGCCGCCTTCGTTCCACAGCGCATTCACGCCGCGGCTGATCTTCATCGGGGAATCCTCGCCCACGGTGCTGGTGAACACCTCACCGTAGTTGCCCACGTGCTTGACGAGGTTGTAGCCCCAGTCGTTGCCGATACCCAGCTGCTCGCCGTAGTTGCCATCCTCGCCCAGCAGGCGCGCGACCTGAGGATTGGGCGGATCAGCCTTCATCTCGTCAACGTTGCCGGAATTCACACCCAGCTCCTCGGCATTGACCATGGCGAAGATCGACCACTGAACGATATCCAGCCACTGGTCGTCACCCTGGCGCACCACGGGGCCCAGAGGCTCCTTGGAGATCAGCGTCTCGAGGATCTCGACGCTGTCCGGTTCCGGCAGCTGCAGGCGCAGGGCGCTGAGCTGGGAGGTATCAGAGGTCAGGATGTCGCAGCGGCCGCTGGCGAACCCCTGAGCGGTCTGGTCGGGGGTGTCGAAGGTAACGGTCTGGATATCGATACCGCGGGAGGGAAAGTAGTCGGCCAGGTTGAGCTCGTGGGTAGTGCCGGACTGGATGCAGATCGAGGCGCCGTCGAACTGCTCGGGTCCCTCGATACCCAGGTCCTTGGCCACCATGAAGCCCTGGCCGTCGTAGAAGGTAGTGGCGGTGAAGTTCAACCCCAGCGAGTTGTCACGTGTCGCCGTCCAGGTGGTGTTGCGCGAGAGAACATCGATCTCGCCGGACTGCAGGGCAGTGAAGCGCTCCTTGGCCGTCAGCGGCGTGAAGGAGACCGCCTCGGGGTCATCGAAGATGGCGGCGGCGATGCCACGGCAGGTCTCGACGTCCAGTCCCTGCCAGGTACCATCCTGATCGGGTGAGGAGAAGCCGGAGAGGCCGACGTTGACGCCACAGCGCAGCTGGCCACGCTCCTTCACCTCGTCCAGGGTGGCAGCCGAAGCAGAGGAGATCACACCAACGCAGAGGGCGGCGGCAGAAAGAGATAGCAATGTCTTGTTGTTGTACCGCATGAAAAGACTCCAGAATCTGTTGTGTCGAGTGTTGCTTATACATCACGCTCGAGACTAGCAGACCCCGGAGCCTCGTCGCCAATCAGCGATTAAACGCTTGTCTTAACTGCTTCGCCGTGGTCAAGACTCCGTGATGTCCTCGATCCAGGTCAGGGCCGCAACGCCGCTGGGAAGCCCCAGGGTGGGGATCGCCAGCATGGCCACCTGCTTGAGGGCTTCGGCGGATTCGCCCTCCTCCAGCCCGCGACGCACATGGGAGTGCACGGCACCTTCGGAGCGCGCCCCCACGGCCAGCGCCAGCTTGACCAGGCGGCGAGTGCGCGCGTCCAGCGGGCCGGACTCGGCACAGGCCCGGCCCAGCTCGGCGTAGGCCTCCCAGATCTCGGGATATTGCTCGGCCACCTGGCCGGCACCGGCGGGAAGTTCCTGTTGCGACATGCTGTACTCCTCGTGAGTGGTGAGTGATAGAAGCAGTATAGGCCAGTCCCCTGGCATCTCGATTCAGACCAGCCAGGAGAGCGGGCTATGGCGGATCGCCGCGCCCAGCATGTAGGCGAAGGTGGCCACCGCGGCCAGGGCGGCAACGGCTCTCACGCGGGGGGTGCTACCGCGCTTGATCGCCACCGTGCCCAGGCCGATATAGGCCAGCAGGGCAATCAGCTTGGCGGCAAGCCAGGGATGCTGGTGGGGCCACAGCGAGAGCATCACCATCAGCACCACGCCCAGCACCAGCAGGGTGGTATCGATCACATGAGGCGCCACCTTCACCCAGCGACTCTGCAACAGAGTTACCTCGCGCACCGACCACCAGGCCCTCAGCATGAAGAACAGAATACTCAGGGTGGCGGCGGTGACGTGCAGATGCTTGATCAGGACATAGTGCTCGATCATGGCGCGCTCCCCGGCCGTGACTAGCCATCCTTGCCATCGGCTCGGGCCGACAGTAGTGGCCACGTATAGTGGAACAGGAAGATGACGTAGGCCAGACACCAGAAAATGATGCCCAGGTTATAGGTCCAGTGAGTGATCTGCGGAAAGAGCGCCAATATCGGCGAGCGCAGCAGGGCTGCGGCCACCATCAGCGCCAGGGCCACTCCAATACCGGGCAGGGTACGAATGGGGCGTGCCGTATGGCCGAGTGCGACCCTCGACATCATGGCCAGCATCATGGTCCCCATGCCGCCGATGGTGAGGGCATGTAGCGCGGCGTCGGCGCGGCTGCCGCCAAGCAGCGCCAGGGCCCACATGGCCAGGCCTACCGGGATGAAGGCATAGCTCAGGTGCAGCCCCCAGAGCAGCGGCTCGCGCCAGCTATGCAGGCCGCCCCAGCGTGACAGCCGCACGGCGTTGGCGAGCGCCGCCAGGCCCATCACGGCCGCCAGCAGGGAAGCAGGAACGGCCACACCGAGCATTACCAGCAGCTGGCCCAGCACCACCGCCATGACGCTACCCAGGCTCAGATATTCCAGTGCGGGAATCGGTGGTTTGCGGGTCAGGCCCAGGCGGTTGGCGGTGAACATCGCGATCACCCTGCCACCCACCACCACCATCAGCAGGGAGAACAACAGCACCACCAGATGGGCGGCGTGGCGAATCAGCTCGGCGTCACCGGTCATCACCCCCAGGTGCATGGCCAGGTTGCCGAGAGTCAACAGTGCCAGGGCCGGCAGGAAGATCAGGTTGCGCCAGCGCTTCGCCGCGATCACCAGCCGAGCCATGATCCCTGCCACCGCCGGCAGGAACGCCAGGTCGACCAGTGCCGGCAGCCAGGGCGGCAGACCCAGGGGAAAGGCCATCAATAACCGCCCGGCCAGCCAGACGCCGACAAGCACCAGCAAGGGGCCACCCTTGATGCTGGGCAGGCCGGTCCAGTTCTGCACCGCCGTGAGCAGGAAGCCCGCCACCACGGCGGCGGCAAACCCGAACAGCATCTCGTGCTGATGCCAGAACATCAGGCCACCAAAGGGGCGCAGCAGGATGTCGCCGTGCCAGAAGGCGAACCAGATCCCCAAAGAGAGCACGCTGAACAGTGCCGCCAGCAGGAAGAAGGGGCGAAAGGCCAGCCTCGCCACCGGAAGGCGCGTCAAGGTGGAGGAGCGGACGGAGGAGGAAGAGCTCGATTGCATGGCGCCATACCCGACTAAAACGCTTGGTTATGGCTATTGTGCCCCACTCCCCTCGCCCCTTCCATGACAGGTATCAAGAATACTTATTATCGAGCTTTCAATGGCTGGTGCCTTCCTCGTAGCGGGTCTTGTTCCAGACGTTGTACTTGCCGGAGGGCTTGCTCATGGGAATGCGCTGCTCTTCCTCCAGGGTGTCGCCGTCGTAGACGATCACCGCGCCGTCCTCTTCCCACAGGCTCAGCAGCAGCTTGTCACCATAGCGGTCGAACTCCACGTGGGCGGCGGTCTTGCCGGGCTCGGGGATCAGCGTCTCGACGATCGCAAGGCTCTTCTTGTCGATCACGTGGACCCGATCGCGGTTGGGGCCGAAGAAGACGTCCACCCAGACATAGGGCGAGTTGGCATGGCTGCGCATGAAGAAGCCGGGGCCGTCGGTCTCGAGTGTCTCGATCACTGTCCAGTCCGTCATGTCGATGATCGATACCGTCGCCTTGGTCAGGTGCGGCGTGGCCATCACGCGGCGTCCCTCATGCTCCCAGGTGATGCCGGAGCCGAGGTGCGGCATCCCCTCCAGGGGTAGGTCGGCCACCTTGTCGCCGCTGTCCAGGTTGACCACCATGCCGCCCTGGCCGTCACTATCACCACCTCGGGAGGCGCCGATCACATGCTCATACTCGAGGTCGAAGAAGAAATCGTCCAAGTAGTCGGGCACCGGGATGCGGCGTACCCGGAAGTTGGGCGTGTCGTGGCTACGCTGCGTCGCGAGCGGGGTCGCCATATGGCCGGTGGAGACCACCGGCTCGATGGGCAGCGGCCAGGGGATCTCCCACACCTCCTCGATGTCCTTGAGCGCAGCGATGAAGCTGCCCCGCGGCGGCGCGGCATAGACAGCACTGACGCGTGAGCTCTCGCCGTTCTCACCCACCGCCGGATAGACCTTCATCAGGTCGAGATTGTGGGCATCAAACAGCACCAGGCTGTGGGGCAGATAGTTGGCGGCCATCACGTAGCGGCCGTCGGCGGAGACGGCGATATTGCGCATGTTGATGCCGGCGCGCACCTCGGCCACCACCTCCATGTTGTAGATGTCGTACTTGGTGATCCAGCCGTCCCGGGAACCGAAGAAGACATGGCGCCCGTCAGGCGTGTATTTGGGCCCACCATGCAGGGCGTAGCGGGTCTCGAAGCGGTGGATACGTTCGAAGGTATCGCCGTCGAGAAGACTGGCATGGTGATCCCCGGTCTCCACCACGATGAAGAGGTTGAGCGGGTCGGCGTCGAAAAGCAGCTCATCCGGCAGCGATCCGTCTGGATGACTGACCTCATGGCTGGCAAGAATATCGTCGCGGCCCCAGGTGGGTTCGACCTCGGGCGCGCGGTAGATCCACTCGGCCAGGGAACGGATCTGACTGTCGTCGAGTTGCTCGCCGAAGGCGGGCATCTGGCTGGCCGCTCGCCCGTAGCGTATCACTGCCTCGGCGGCCTCCGGCTTGAGCCGCGAGAGGTTGCCAGGCAGCAGCGCCGGGCCGATGCCGCCGAGGCGATCCTCGCCGTGGCAGGACGCACACTGGACCTGATAGAGATTGCGGGTGTCGTCGGCGCTGGCCGGCAGCATGACCGTGAACAGAACCCCGGCGGCCAGGGCATTCAAGAATGTCCGAAGAGAGGTAACGCACTTCACAGGGCAATCCGCTCCCGCACCAGTTCCAGGGTCTCGCCCTCGACGAAGGTTGCATCCTTGGGGGCCGGCTGGGCCAGGGTATTGGCCAGGCGCACCACCTTGCCCACCACGATCAGGGTGGGCGGCCTGAGCCCCTCGCGCGCGATGGTCTCGACCAGCTCGCTCAGGCAGGTGATCACCTGGCGCTGCTCGGGGGTGGTCCCCCGCTCCACCAGGGCCACCGGATGGTCCGCGGGCAAGTCGTGCTCCTGCAGCTGACGGCTGATCAGCTCGGCATTGGCCAGCCCCATGTAGAAGACAACCGTCTGGTTAGGACTCGCCAGCGAAGACCAGTCCAGCGCCAGGTCGCCGCCACCCTTGCAGTGGCCGGTGACGAAGGTGACGCTTTGGGCGAAGTCGCGATGGGTCAGCGGGAAGCCGCCGTAGGCGGCACAGCCCTGGGCCGAGGTGATCCCCGGCACCACCCGGAAATGGATGCCATGCTCGATGAGCACCTCGGCCTCCTCGCCGCCGCGGCCAAAGATGTAGGGATCGCCGCCCTTGAGCCTCACCACCCGCTTGCCCTCCTCGGCCAGGTGCACCAGCAGGGCATTGGTCTCGTCCTGGGTCAGGGCGTGACAGCGCGAGGCCTTGCCCACGTAGAAGCGCCGGGCCTTGGGGCTGGCCAGGGCCAGGACCTCCTTGGAGACCAGGCGGTCGAAGACCAGGCAGTCGGCCTGCTCGAGCAGCGACAGGGCCCGCAGAGTCAGCAGCCCTGGGTCGCCGGGTCCGGCACCGACGATGGCTACCTCGCCGGGCACCAGGGGCGCCTCGGCGAGATCATAGGAAACGCGACGTGACGGCATGGCGGAGATCCTCGTCAGCCTTACTGGATTTCGACGGCCTGGATGGCCTCATAGGGGGCGGAGATACGACGTTCACCCTCGTCGGCGACCCCGATCTCGCCATTGGTCAGATAGCAGCCGGGATCCTCCTCCCAGGGATCGCCGGAGACCTTCCAGGCACGCACCCGGGTGTTGCCGTTGCAGATCGACAGGAAATGGCACTCGGCACAGCGCCCCTTCACAGGCCGCGGCCGCTGGCGCATGCCCAGCATCATGGGGTCCCGGGTATCGCGCCAGATCGCGGAGAAGGGCCGATCGCGAACGTTGCCCAGGTCGTGGTCCCACCAGAAGGTATCGGGGTGGACATTGCCCAGGTTGTCGATGTTGGCAATGTTCTCGCCGGAGGCGTTACCCCCCCAGTTGATCAGGCGCTGCTCCAGGGCCGCGGCCTGATCGGGAAAGTGCTCGCGAGCCCACATCAGCAGGAAAGGGCCGTCGGCGTCGTTGTTGCCGGTGACATACTCGCGTTCGATACCGCGCTCGAGTTCACTTCGGCAGTGATCGAACAGGCGGGTCATGGCATCGCGGGTCATCTGGTGCCAGGCGTCCTGCTTGCTGTGGCGCCGGCCGCGACCGCCGTAGTTGAGGTGCGAGAGATAAAACTTGTCGACGTCGTGCTCCTCGAGCAGCGCCAGTATATCGCCGAGCTGCTCGTAATTCTCGCGGGTCAGGGTAAAGCGCAAGCCGACCTTGATGCCACGCTCCTTGCAAAGCTTCACAGCACGCATCGATTCACGGAAGGCCCCCTGCCGCTGACGGATGACGTCGTGGGTCTCCTCGAGGCCGTCGATGCTGATGCCCACGTAGTCGTAGCCGACCTCGGCGATGGCGTCAATGTTCTCTTCGGTGATCAGGGTGCCGTTGGTGGAGAGGCCAGTGTAGATGCCAAGCTCCCGGGCGCGGTGCGAGAGCTCGAAGATATCAGGACGCATCAGCGGCTCGCCGCCGGAAAGAATCAGCGCCGGCACACGAAACGCGTGCAGGTCGTCGAGCACGGCGTGTGCCTCGGCGTTGGAGAGCTCGCCGGCGAAGTCGATGTCGGCCGAGGTGGTGTAGCAATGCTTGCAGGTCAGGTTGCAGCGGCGAATCAGATTCCAGATCACTACCGGACCCGGCGGCTTGCGCGCCGGTGGGATGGGGCCCGGTTCCATCAGGCTCTTGATATAGCGGGTGACGCGAAACATGGCGTTCTCCTGCTGGATTTGCTGTGCTGAGTCACAGCGGCGGGCGCAACTCAGCCTCGCCGTTCGGGTTCCGCCGAGGCGGCACTCGGCCGGGCCCCGGCAAGACGCAGCCCTGTCTTCTTGAGGATGCGCGAACTATAGAGGATGCGATAGTCACGGCAGGCTTCGCCGAGCAGTTCGCGAATTGCCTCGGCCTGGTGCTCGACCTCACCGAAGCTATGTCCGTGAAGCATGGCAAAGAGATTGTACGGCCAGTGGGGCAGGTGCCGCGGGCGCCGATAGCAGTGGCTGACGCCCTCGATGCGGGCCACCTCGCGTCCCAGCCAAGTGACTTGGGTATCGTCCACGTTCCATACCGTCATGCCGTTGGCCACGTAGCCGAGCCGATAGTGATTGGGTACCGCGGCGACCCGGCGAATCACCCCGCGTGCCTGCATCTGCTGCATTCGCGAAAGCACCTCCTCGCCGCTCATGCCCACCTCGCGACCCACCGCCTCCCAGGGCTCCGGGACCAGCGGGAGGCCGGCCTGCGTGGCCAGCACGATGGCGCGATCGGCGGCGTCGAGCCCCTGAACGCTGCGAGGCGAATCGTCCTGATTCGGTGGCATCCTAGACCGGCAAGTGGAGACGGACATGAAACTCCTCCTCCTTGGGCATGTTGTAGACCGGCAGGCCAGTGGCGGACTCGATGTCGGCTATGGCTGCGTCGATGGCCTCGGGCGTCTCGGTGGCCAGCACGAACCACATATTGAGTTCGTGTTCCCGGCGATAGTTGTGTGCCACCTCGGGGAAGGCGTTGACCGTCTCGGTGACCCGATCAAAATCCACCTCGGGGACGGCCAGCGCCGCCAGGGTCAGACCGCCGCCTAGCCGTTCCGCGTGGTACATGGGACCGAAGCGACTCAGCACCCCGCCCTCACGCAGGCGCTCCAGGCGGTAGAGCAGGTCGCCCTCGGTGATGTCCAGTTCCTCGGCGACGGCCACATAGGGCCGTTCCACCAGTGGCAGGCCGTCCTGCAGGCGGTTGATCAGGCGACGGTCGACAACGTCCAGGTCATCGAGGGTCATGCTGCGCCCTCCTGCACGTAGCGACCACCGCACTGACGATAGGCATGAGTACTGAACAGCACTCGGTGCTCCAGATCATCCAGTCCCAGACGCTCGACGATAGCCGTGAGCTCCGCCAGAACCCGCTCGCGACGGGCACCATGGATCATGCAGAAGAGGTTGTAGGGCCAGTCAGGCAGACGACGCGGGCGACGGTAGCAGAGCGTCACCGCGGTTTCCCGGGCAAGCCGACGGCCCACCAGGGCGACCCGCTCGTCCGGCACGTCCCATACCACCATGGCATTGGCCTGAATCCCCAGGCGGCGGTGACGCACCACCAGGCCGAGACGCTTGATCATGCCGTCGGCCTGCCAGCGGCGCACACAGGCCATCACCTCCTCCTCGGCCATGCCGGCCTGCTCTGCCAGAGTGCACCATGGCCGCGGCGTGAGTGGTAGCCCTTGCTCGAGCAACCCGCGCAAGCGGCGGTGGGCATCCGTTTCGCCGGGTGAACGGTGGGCCTCAAGGGACAGCGGGGTCGCGGTACTCATATGCGCTCCAGTTCGGCCCAGGGAATAGGGAAAGAAAGGTCGATATGGTAGCCCTCGAGCATCGGCAGGCGCAGGATCGGCACGCCCAGCCGTGCCTCCAGCGCTTCCAGCCGCGCCTCGAGCTCGGGCTCGTCCGACGCGGTCATCACGAACCAGAGGTTGTAGTCATGTTCACGAGCATAATTGTGGTTGACGCCGGGAGCGGCGTTGATGAGTTCTGCGAAGACATCGCGCTCCGCCTCGGGTACGGCCACGGCGGCGAGCAGGCTGGCGCCAGCCCTGGCATGGTCGAACACCGGCCCCACGCGGCTGAGCACGCCCAGCGACTGCAACCGCTCCAGGCGTGCAATCACCTCGGCCTCAGAGGTACCCAGGCGCTCAGCCACGGTATGGAAGGGCCGAGTACAGACAGGCAGGCCGCGCTGGTAACTGTCGATCAGTCGACGATCCAGTCTATCGAGGTCTTGAACATGGCATTGCATATTGCATAGCTCACTTGCTGCAGGTGGCGGCGGGCTTGCGACCTGATTCATCAACGGACCAGTACTGAGCAGACGCCGCGCTGACCCACGGGGCGACGGTGATGATCACCCTCGCGGGGCATGAGACACCGTTCATTCCTGCTCATCGCTCCACCTCTGTCATGATCCTTGAAGGCGCTGCCACCAGGACATGAGCGTGTCATTATTGTCATTTGCCGGATGGCCCATCGGCGTGGCCTGGCAATGACCTTGCTACGTCAGAGGTTGGCCCATTAACGCGTATAATTCATGCATCTTTAACGTGTCTCACACCGCTTTCCCCAGCAAGGTTGACCTGCGTCAAAAGGGTTCGGAGCTACCTCCAAAGAAACATTGCGAGACCAGAGGGATCATGCTTCATGGGCCCTGCAGGACGACACTTTGACCCCCGTCAAGGCGTGTCCGGCCGCCAGCGGTGACACTACCACCAGCCACGACATTGGGACTTACCGCGCCCCCGAGGAGATATCATGCCCCTGCCCACCCCCTGCCGTTTGCTGCTACTGGCACTCAGCTGGCTGCCGATGGGCGTACTGGCTGACAGCTCGCTTTCCGTCGAGCGCATGCAGGAGCTCGAGACCCTGCTCTACCAGGATTGCGGCTCCTGCCACGGTATGACGCTGCGCGGTGGCCTAGGGCCGGCGCTCCCCGAATCGCGCATGAACGCCTACAGCCGCGAAGGCCTGGCTGCGCTGATCCTCAACGGCGTTCCCGGCACCGCCATGCCCGGCTGGCAGGGCCTGCTGACCGAGGAGGAGGCGCGCTGGCTCGCCGACCACCTGCAGAACGACAACCCCCTGGATGAGTGAGCAATCTCGATGACCCAACAAGGAATGAGAATGGCCATGCTTCCCTCCACCCTTCGCAAGCCCCTCGCCGCCGTCTCCCTGCTCGCCCTGCTGGCCGGCTGCCAGGCCACTCCGAATGCGGAACTGCGCGGCACCGGCGACCTGGGCGTGGTGGTGGAGCGCGCCACCGGAAGCCTCGCGGTAGTGGACACCAGCCACCACCGAGTCCTTGATCGGGTGGAGGAGCTGGGCGACCTGTCCCACGCCTCGGTGAAGTTCTCCCGGGATGCCCGCTACGCCTTCGTCTTCGGCCGCGATGGCGGGCTGAGCCGGGTCGACCTGCTCACCGGCGAGATCACTCACCGGGTGATGCAGTCCGGCAACAGCATCGGCGGCGCCGTCTCCCAGGACGGTTCACTGGTGGCGGTGGCCAACTATGAGCCGGGCGGTGTGAAGATCTTCGATAGCGAGACCCTGGAGGAAGTGGCGGAGATTCCCGCGACGTACCGGGACGACAACGGCGAAGAGCAGCGCTCCAAGGTGGTGGGCCTGGTGGATGCCCCTGGCAACCGCTTCGTCTACAGCCTGTTCGACGCCGGCGAGATCCACCTGGTCGACATGCACGGCGAAACGCCCGAGGTATCCCGCTTCACCGATATCGGCGAGAAACCCTATGATGCCCTGATCGGCCCCAGCGGGCGCTACTACATCGCCGGACTGTTCGGTGAGGATGGCCTGGCGCTGCTCGACCTCTGGCACCCGGAAGCGGGCGTACAGCGCATCCTGCCCGACTACGGACGCGGCGAGGAGCGCCTGCCAGTCTACAAGATGCCCCATCTGGAGGGCTGGGCGATGGCCGGCGACGCGGCCTGGCTGCCGGCCGTGGGTCGCCATGAGGTGCTGATCGCCGACACCGGTGACTGGTCGCTGATCGATCGCATCCCGGTCCACGGCCAGCCGATTTTCGTGATGTCTCGCCCCGACGAGCGCCAGGTGTGGGTCAACTTCGCCCATCCCGACAACAACGTGGTGCAGGTAATCGACACCGAGCGCCGAGAGATCGTTGCCACCCTGGCACCGGGCGAGGCGGTGCTGCACATGGAGTTCACCCCCAAGGGCGAGCAGGTGTGGATCTCGGCCCGGGACAGCGACCGGGTGGTGGTCTACGACACCCGCACCCTGGAAGAGGTCGCCCGCCTCGACAGCGAATCGCCTAGCGGCATCTTCTTTACCGACCGAGCCCATCGTATCGGGTTGTGAGGGATCAGCGGTGCACGTGCAGCGGTACCTCGGAGTAGCCGCCTGCGGGGTAGAGCGCGCGCACCGCTGGCCGGCCCGGCACAGGCTCGATGTCGGTCGTGGCATCGAGCAGTGCGTCCATGAAGTCCTGAAGCTCCATGCGTGCCAGCGGTGCTCCGGGACAGACGTGAATACCCGCACCGTAGAGCAGGTTATCCTTCGAATCGCGGTCCAGGCGTAGCTCGTCGGGGTCGCCGAACACCGCCTCGTCGCGGTTGGCCGAGCCCCACAGGATCGTCAGGCGTTCACCGGCCTCAAGGCGACGGCCGCCGATCTCCACCGGGCAGGTGGTGATGCGCCGATTCGACATCAGCGGTGCATCGAGACGCAGGATCTCGTCAATGGCCGCCGGCAACAGGCAGCGATCGGCACGCAGGCGCTCTTGCAGCTCAGAGTTGGCCGCCAGGTAGCGCATCAGGATGCCGATGCTCGCCGAGATGGTACCGAGCTCCCCCACCGTCCAGTTGCGCAGGATGCTGACGATCTCCTCGTCGGTCAGCGCTCGCCCTTCGACGGTCTCGTTCATGATGCGGGTCGTGACATCATCCGGGGCGGCGTCGCCGGCGTCGCAGCGGCTTGCCAGCAACTCTCTGATCACCCCGTCGAACTCCAATGCCAGTTCGCCCAGCGCCTCGCGGTCGCCCGCCAGGGTAGCGGCCTGCTGACGCTTGACCCAGGCACGCAGCGGCTCATGCAGACTGGTAGGCCAGCCCATGAAGGCGCACTGGATCTCCAGGGCGAAGTCCTGGCCCATCTCGGTCATCGCCTCCACCTCGCCGTCGGCGGGCAGGCGACCCACCACACTCTCGGCGATGGCCCGGCACTGCGGGGCGAAGGCAGCCATGGCCTCGGGGCCGAAGTAGGGCTCGATGATACGCCGGAAGCGGGTGTGCTCGGGCGGATCCATGGCATTGGGCACCGAGAGATGGCGACTCGCGGCGTTGCTGAAGGTCTCGTGGTCCTCGAGCACGCACATCACGTCCGCGTGGCGGAACAACGACCACTGTAGATAGTCACTGAAGGCCACCGGGCAGCGACTGCGCATCTCGTCATAGGCGGCGATCTGGTCGTTAAGCACGCTCTCGGCGCGCGGGTCCCAGTCCTGGGTGTGTCTATCGCTCATGTCATCTCCTGGGAAAGGGGATTCAGGGCTGCCTAGGAAAGCAGAAGCCGCCAAAAGTCGCATTGACTCAGGTCAGCGGTCCTCTCTATGGCTCAGGGCACGTCCGGCCAGCCCGGCAGGTGGAACTCCTGCTGCAGATGGCGCAGCTCGGGCTGATGCAGCTCGGCGATTCGACGCGCCAGTTCGGCGCCACGGGCCAAGAGGTGCACCTCGATGCGTCGACGGTCGTCACGGCTCGGCCGCCGTTCCACCAGCCCCAGCTGCTCGCAGCGGTCCACGAGCATCACGGTGCCGTGGTGCTTGGCCTGCAGACGCTCGGCCAGCTCGCTCATCGTGGCCCATTCGCGACCCGCAAACCCCAGCAGGTGCAGCAACAGTTGATACTGCAGCGGCGTCAGGTGGTGATCGCGGCAGATGTCGTCGCTCTGCCGCAGGAAGCAGCGCAGCTGGTAGCGAAAGTGAGAGAGTCGCTGGAAGTCCTGCTTGGTCAGGGAGTCGTCACTCATGGGAAGCATCCAGATCATCAGGGCTATGGTTCGTTGGCTTGACAGCGCGGAAGTCGCAGCCTAATAGTTAAGGTAAAATATCACAACATGATATGTATTACCCCCATCGCCACCCGAAGAGGACTCGACCATGAATCTTGTCACCGTGATCAAATTGCCATTCACCCGCCAGGTCGGCTGGAAGGAACTTCAGCGCCGAAAACCTTCCATCCCGCTACTGGCATGGGCCATCGTTCTTCCCATGTCGCTTCTGCCGCCAATAATGCTCTACTATGCCGGCACCCATTACGGCGACGATTTTGTGGCCGGCTTCGGCGACCACCAATGGCGTTTTATCACCACCATCCTGTTCCTGGCTGAACTGCTCACCTTCTTCCTGATGGGCTGGCTGATCCATGCCGTGGTCAACGGCACTGGAGAACTGTCGATCGACTACCACGACGCCTACCTGCTGGCCGCACTGGCGCCGCTGCCGCTGTGGTCGTCTGCGATCGTGCTGCTGATCCCCAGCCTGTTGCTCAACGCCCTGGCAGTGCTGGTGGCACTCGGTATCTCCTGCACACTCGTCTACCACGGCCTGCAAGCGTTGTGTGAGCGCAGCGACAACGACGTCAATACCATGTCCGCCACCTACACCATCATGGCCGCCGGTTTGCTGGCCTGGGGACTGTTGATGGCCATCATCTGGGCCTATTGATAAGAGCGCACTGCACCGCGACAGGATGTCGCCATGGGTCACCCTCCCGGGGCATAACATGTATTTTATATACTTCTTAAAATCATTCCCCGACACGGAGCCATGCCATGCTGACCCAGGAGCAGGAACGCCTGATCGAGGCCACCGCCCCGGTGGTAGCCGAACACCTTGACGCGATCACCCAGCGCTTCTATCCGCTGATGTTCGAGCGCTACCCGGAAGTGAAACCGCTTTTCAACCAGGCCCACCAGCAGGACGGCGGCCAGCCGCGGGCCCTGGCCGGTGCGGTTCTGGCCTATGTGGGGCTGCGCCAGGATCCCCAGCAGGCGCGTGGCGTGCTGGCCACCGTGGTCAGCAAGCACGTCTCCCTGGGCATCCAGCCCGACCAGTACCCCATCGTCGGCGAATGCCTGATGGCTGCCATCGGCGAGGTGCTGGGCGAAGCGGTGACACCGGAAATCGCCGCGGCCTGGAGCGACCTCTATGAGGAACTCGCCGGCCTGCTCATCGAACTGGAAGACCATCGCTACCGGGAGTTCGAGCAGCGCCCCGGTGGCTGGCGCGGCACGCGCCGCTTCCGCGTCGCCGACACCCGGCAGGAGAGCGCGGTGATCCGCTCCTTCGTGCTGGAACCCGAGGATGGCGGCCCGGTACCCGGCCACCGACCGGGCCAGTTCATCGGCGTGAAGCTGACCATCGACGGCGAACCCGTCTATCGACACTACAGCCTGTCGGACGTGCCGAACGGCCGCCACTACCGGATCTCGGTGAAGCGCGAGCCGGAGGGCCGCGCCAGCCGTCACCTGCATGACACCATGAGCGTCGGCGACACTCTGGAACTGCTGCCGCCGGCCGGCGACCTGACGCTTGCCGATGGCGACGAGCCCCTGCTGCTGGCCAGCGGTGGCGTCGGCCAGACCCCGATGCTGCCCATGGCCCGCCACGCCCTAGCCGAAGGGCGCCGGGTGGTCTACCTGCACGCTGCCCTGGATGCCGAGCATCACGCCTTCCGCGACGAGGTGGCGGCCCTGGCTGCCGAGCACCCTCAGCGGCTCCGGGCGGTGAGCGTGCACGAGCGCGGCGATGACGCCGACCATACCGGCCGGATCGATCGCGAGCTGCTCGCTAGCCTGCTACCCGACGATGCCCGCTGCTACTTCGTGGGCCCCCAGGGTTTCATGACTGCCGTAGACCGGGCACTCGCCGAACTGGGGGTGCCCCGCGAGCGTCGCCACTACGAGCACTTCGGCCCCTCACGCCCCCTCGACGCCGCCTGAAGCCAACCTGAAACACGACGTCTCGGCCTGGCGGGACGTCGTCGCTCTGCCTGAAGATTGTGACCTCCCATGCCACCGCCACTCCTTGACGCCCAACAGCTTCGGTCTGGCGGCGGTGAACTCGGTATCGAACTTGATTAGCTGCCCGCAACACCTCGTCGGGTAGCAGCCGGCGGCCGGGTTAAAGCGCGGTGGCCGGGCATGCCGATGCTTTCGTTCACCCACCTGCTAGGCCCGATAGCGGGACAGGTAGCTGGACACCTGGCCCTTGACGAACTCGATGGCCGCCCGGCGCAGGTAGAACGGAAACTTGTAGAAGCGTCGAATGAAGTGGCGATGGCGCGGCTGGTTTGCTCAAAGCCGCCGTCACTTCACGTCCCGAGGAGGATTCACAAAGGGCTGAAGCAGCATGCGGTCCAGACGCAGGTCTTGCACGTCTCTGAACACCTCGATGCCGATCGTCATGCCGAGGTGCCCGGCGGCGGGCTGGTCTCTATAGGTGCCGAACAGCCGATCCCACCAGGGCAGGTTGAAGCCGAAGTTGCTGTCGGTTTCCCGACGGATGATGGAGTGATGGACCCGGTGCATGTCCGGGGTGACCACCACCAGGCGCAGCCAGCGGTCGGCCCTGGCGGGCAGGCGCACATTGCCGTGGTTGAACATCGAGGTGGCATTGAGTACGACCTCGAAGATCAGCACCGCCAGCGCCGGCGCCCCAAGCAGGGTCACCACAGCGAGCTTGATGCCCATCGAAAGCAGAATCTCCAGGGGGTGGAAGCGAAGCCCCGTGGTCACGTCGAATTCCAGGTCCGCATGGTGCATGCGGTGCAGGCGCCACAGCCAGGGAACAGCATGGAACAGTCGATGCTGAAAGTAGATGGCCATATCCAGCACCACCACGGACGCCAGTACCGCCAGCCACATCGGAGCGGCGACCCCATTGAACAGTCCCCAACCCCGCTCGGCAGCGAGCATGGCCGCGCCGACGGCGGCCAGGGGAAAGACCAGGCGAACCGCTAGCGTGTCCAGGACGACGATCAGCAGGTTGCTTGGCCAGCGCTGCCAGCGACGAACACTCTGAGGCCGCCGTGCGGCAAGAACTTCCCAAACGGCCATCAGCAGCAGGACACTGCCGAAGGCAGTGATCCGGATCCACGGCTCATGCGTCATCAATGTGTCATTCATGACAACCCTTACCCACTACATTACGGGCAGGCCCGCGGCTTTCCATTCGGGGTAGCCCTCCTCGAAACGCCTGACTCGATACCCCAGCTGGCGAAGGCGCTGTACGGCTTCGTGCGAGAGGGCGCAGTAAGGGCCTCGGCAGTAAGCCACGATCTCCTTGTCGCGGGGCAGATCATCAAGCATTGCCTCCAACTGCTCCAGCGGGATGTTGATCGCCTCGGGCAGGTGACCCGCCTGATATTCGTCCGCGGGGCGCACGTCAAGCAAGGCCACCTCGCCGCGCTCCAGGGCGGCCAGAAGCTCACGACTCGATACGGCTTCCAGGGCTTCACTCGCATCGTCTTCGGCAAATAGCTGGCTCACCAGCCGCTCCATCTCGGCCAGGTTAGTCTCGGCCACCTGCCTGAGCAGCGCCAGCAGGGTGATGATCCGCTCGTCGGTCAGCCGATAGATCATCTGCTTGCCGGAGCGACTGGCCGTGACCAGGCCGGCTCGCCGGAGCTGCTGCAGATGCTGCGACGCGTTGCCGATGGAGAGATCGGTGGCGGTGGCCAGCGTCTCCACGGCAGCGCTGGACTGCGCCAATCGCTCGAGCAATGCCAGGCGATGGCCATTGCCCAGAGCGCGGGCAACCTGCGCCAACGTATCGAAGAGGTCCTGTTGTGACGTCATCGCACTCTCCACTCACACTCTCCCGTAAAAGACACGAAAGGATATCCAATCGCTTGACAACAGGATAGCATATTTCCATCATTCAATTGTTTCATTGAACGAATAAGGAGGAACCATGACCATGAAGACGCTGATCATCATCAACGACCCGCCCTATGGCACCGAGCGCCTATACAACGGCCTGCGCCTGGCCCATGCGCTGATCAAACGCGAAGCGGAGGTCACGGTCTTCCTGATGGGCGATGCCGTCTCCGGCGCCAAGAGCGGTCAGAAGACACCGGACGGCTTCTACAATACCGAACGCATGCTCAAGCGGGTCACTACCAAGGGTCAGGTGCTGCTGTGCGGGACCTGCATGGATGCCCGTGGCCTCACCGACGACGAGGTAGTGAAAGGCGCCGAGCGCAGCACCATGGATGCCCTGGCCGAAGCCACCGAGCAGGCCGACAAGGTGCTGGTCTTCTAAGGACGCACCCTGCTACCTACATCGTCCCGACAAGGAGCCCTGCCGATGTCGACACTGCCCCGCGAAATACTCAACGTGGCCATCCTGGTCACCGGCCAGACCCTGTTCATGATCGCCATTGTGACGGTGATGACCCTGAGCGGAGTGGTCGGTCAGCAGCTTGCCCCCGACCCAGCACTGGCCACCCTGCCCATTGCCGCGATGATGGTGGGCACAGTGGTCACGACGCTGCCCGCCTCGCTGTTCATGAAGCGCGTCGGTCGGCGCCTCGGCTTCATGAGCGGCGCTACCCTTGGCGGCATGGGGGGCGGGCTGGTCAGCTTTGCCGGCATCGCCGCGGGTTCCTTCTGGCTGTTCTGTGCCGGCAACCTGCTGCTCGGCCTCTATCAGGGCTTTGCCATGTACTACCGCTTCGCTGCGATCGACGTGGCCAGCCCGGCGTTTCGTAGTCGCGCCATCTCCTTCGTGATGGCTGGCGGCGTGGTGGCAGCCTTTCTCGGCCCCTGGAACGCCAGTGCGGCACAGCACTGGATCGCCAGCGTTCCCTCGGGTGGCCCCTATCTGGTAATCGCTGTCCTCGCCCTGGTGGCCATCGGTCTGTTAAGCCAACTCAGGGTACCCGCCAGCGGTGAACCGCAGCCCGGCGAAACCTCACGCCCGATGAGCGTCATTGCCGGCCAGCCAGGCTTTCTGGTGGCGGTGCTAGCTGGAGCCATCGGCTATGCCGTCATGATCCTGGTGATGACCGCCACACCACTGGCGATGCGCGCCAACGACTTCTCTATGGGCCAGGTGGTGTTCATCATGCAATCCCACGTGCTGGGCATGTTCGGCCCGTCGTTCTTCACCGGCAGCCTGATCATGCGCTTCGGTGTCGACCGTATCCTGCTGACGGGGGCCGCGCTGCTGGCCGGTTCGGCAGCGGTGGCGGTGATGGGTCTCAGCATCACCCACTTCTGGGTGTCGCTGGTGCTGCTGGGCGTTGGCTGGAACTTCCTGTTCATCGGCGGCAGCGCCCTGCTCTCCACCGTCCATTCAGAGCCCGAACGCGGCAAGGTGCAGGGCATCAACGACCTGATCATTTTCTCGCTGGTGGCCATCGGCTCACTGATGGCCGGGCAGCTGCTTCACCGGCTGGGCTGGGAAGCCCTCAACCTGGCGATGCTGCCACCGGTGCTGCTGGTGGCCCTGGCCACTCTGTGGTGGCAAGGGCGACGCCGGCTCGCCAACCAGCAGACCGGCTAACTGCCGAGCCGGCCAGGCGGGCGCCGATCTCGACCAGTTCCAGGGATTTGTCCGCTTCCCAGGGCGGCGCGGGTTGTCGCGATCATGATGACTCGCGACGGCTCTAGCGGAAAACCAGCTCCACCTCTCGGGAATCCAAGCGCCAATATCACCTTATATAAGCCAAAACCGATATTTGGTTATTGCCCGTCACCCTGCCATTGGTAACGCCTCGTCTTAACGCATTCACAGCAGCCCCCGTCTCGATAACCGTCCTTGACCTCGCGCCTTGCGGCCACCCTGCCGATTCACCATGATGGCCTCTATCATCAGCCGGCTAAGCGCATTCATCGCCGCCAGAACGACAGGGACGCCCCATGAGCCAGACCGACGCCCAGCTACGCGAGCTGCTTCTCTTACTCCTGCCCGAAGACGGCGGCACCATAGGGAACTTGCGGCTTCGCAATCTGATGGCGGCCAAGCTGTATGCCAGGGTAGAAGAGGAAGACTACGAGCGGGTTCGCGATGCGTTGGTCACAGAGGGTGTGCTGGGCAAGGGGCGCGGCCGGGGCGGCTCCGTGTTCCGTCTCTCTCCTTCGGCACCGCAAGAAGCCTCGACCCCTGACACCACGCCCCCTGACCTCACCCTGCAGATGCAGGAGGTCCCAGCCGAACTGCCGCTGAACCAGCAGCAGGCCAAGCCGAAGCGGACCACCAAGCCGCGCCAGAAGAAGCCTGATCAGGCCGAGGTGCTCTCCTACCGCTACGACGAGAAGCGCAAGAACAACCCCCACGTGGGCATGGTGGATACCGCCAGTGACGGCGTGGAGGAGACCACCACCTGGGCCTACGACCCGCACCTGGACCCGGAGCTGCAGTTCGATTCCTCCGCCACCCGTGCCCAGGTCGAGACTCTGATCGACGATGCCCTGGCCTCTGGTGACCAGGCACAAATGAAAGCCGCCCTCGAAGAGCTCAAGCGGCTACAGTCGCCCTACCTGCAGTGGACCGGCAAGGCCGAGCGCACCAGCTTCGAGGTGGATACCGTCTCCCTGCACGTTCACGAGCGCATCGACCCGGCGACGATCCTAGGCGAAGTGCAAAAGCGCATGAAGGCCGGCAAGAAGGGTGGTAGTGCCTTCCAGCCAGACATGTTCCACGCCCCCTTCGAGAACCTCCCGCTACGCGAGGCCATCGACTTCTACAAGCACGAGCGCGACTGGGCGAACCGCCTGATCGCCGGCGACTCCCTGCTGGTGATGAACTCCATGCTGCAGAAGGAGGGCATGGCCGGGCAGGTGCAGATGATCTATATCGACCCGCCCTACGGCATCAAGTATGGCTCCAATTTCCAGCCGTTTACCCACAAGCGCGACGTCAAGGATCGCAAGGATGAAGACCTGACCCAGGAGCCGGAGATGATCAAGGCCTTCCGGGATACCTGGGAACTGGGCATTCACTCCTACCTGACCTATCTGCGTGACCGGCTACTTCTGGCGAGGGAGCTGCTCAGTGAAAGGGGCTCTGTTTTTGTTCAAATTTCTGATGAAAACGTTCATTTGGTAAGGTCTTTGTTGGATGAAGTTTTTGGCGTTAAAAACTTTGCCGGAATGATTGCCTTTGATAAAACGGGAGGTCAGCCTTCTAGCCTTCTGCCCTCTGTGTGTGATTACATTATCTGGTATTCAAAAAGCATAAAAGACACCAAGTATCGTCAATTGACAACACCGAAGCAGCCAGGGGAGAAAGGGGCTACTGGGTATACTCTTATTTTTGATGAAAGAAGCCTTAAGTGGCGGAGCATGGACAAAAAAGAAAAGGAACATCCTGGTTCGCTTCCTGCTCATTATAAGGTTTTTGATGGCACCCCGTTAGTTTCCGATGGTTCTTCGGATGCTGGCAATGATCCGTTTGAGTGCTTTGGGGAGAAGTGGGAGATTGCTGCCAATAATCATTGGAAAACATCGGAGGAAGGGCTAAAAAGACTTCTTAAGGCCAATAGGATCATCCAGATTGGAAATAGAATTGAATATCGAATGATGCTGGATGATTTTGGCCAGACCCCTAGGTCTAATCTTTGGCTCGGCCTAGGTGAGAGAGGATTTACCGGTAAAAAAGTTTATGTGGTTCAAACGGCGGCCGAGGCTATTCAGCGTTGCCTCCTGATGACCACCGATCCTGGCGACCTGGTACTGGACCCCACCTGCGGCTCCGGCACCACCGCCTATGTCGCCGAGAAGTGGGGCCGGCGCTGGGTTACCTGCGATACCTCCCGGGTGGCCGTGACCCTGGCCAAGCAGCGCCTGATGACCGCCAGCTACGACTACTACGAGCTCAAGTACCCGCAGGAGGGGCTTGGCGGCGGCTTCATCTACAAGACCGTACCGCACATTATGTTGAAGTCGATCGCGCACAACCCGGAGATCGACCAGGTCTACGAGCAGCACCATCCGGCCATCGAGCAGGCGCTTGCCGAGCTGAACGACTCTCTCCAAGGTCATTCGGTCAAGGGCGAGCCCATTACCTTTACCGTTACCGAGGGCGGCCGCAAGGGCGACAAGGTCGACTTCTCCGCCCCCGACAGCAAGACGGTCACGCTCCCTTCGGAGGAGACCGCCAAGGTCAACGAACTGCTCGAGTGGGAGGTCCCCTTCGATTATCCCGACGAGTGGCCGGAGGCCACTAAAACGTTCTTTGACGCTTTCCACAGCGCCCGCCAGGCCATGCAGCGCCGCATGGACGAGAGCATCGCCAACCATGCCGGCCAGGAGGTCCTCTACGACCAGCCCGAGGTAAGCCGCGACAAGCTGCGCATCACCGGCCCCTTCACCGTTGAGGCGGTGCCTTTCGCCACCGTGCTGGGCCTGGACGAGGCCGAGCAGCCCAAGGAGGCCGACGTCGCCGTGGCGCGCTCCGGGGCGACCTCTCGCCATGCCCAGTGGCGCGAGGAGCTGCTCAAGGCCGGTATCCGCGGCAAGGGCGGTCAGCATCTCAAGTTGATGGACCTGGAGACCCTGCCCGGCGCCAAGTACCTGCACGCCGTGGGTACGGTGGCCGAGACCGGTGACCGAGTCGCCGTCAGTTTCGGCCCCGAGTACGCCGCCCTGGAGCAACGCCAGGTGGAGATCGCCAAGAACGAGGCCGGCGACCTCTTCCCGACGCCCAGGCTGCTGGTGTTCTGCTCCTTTACCTTCGATCCAGAAGCCGCCAAGGACATCGACAGCATCAAGGGCATCCAGGCCCTCAAGGTGCAGATGAATACCGACCTGCTCACCGAGGACCTCAAGAAGAACGCTCGCAGCAACGAGTCCTTCTGGCTGATGGGCCAGCCGGACGTCGAGGTGCATGAGCTGAAGGACGGCAAGCTGCAGGTCGAGGTGCATGGCTTCGACTATTTCGACACCAAAACCGGCGAGCTGAAGTCCGGTGGCAAGCGCGACATCGCCGTATGGGAGCTGGACACCGACTACGACGACCGCTCCCTCTACCCCCGTCAGGTGTTCTTCCCGATGGCCGGCAAGCAGGAGGGCTGGTTCAAGCTCAAGAAGGATATCCGAGCCGAGCTCAACGAAGAGCTGCTGAACGAGTTTCACGGCACCAAGTCGTTGCCCTTTGAGCCCGGCAAGAATCAAAGCCTGGCAGTGAAGATTGTCGATAATCGCGGCATCGAATCGCTGAAAGTCGTTCGGCTGGACTGACCCATGACACAGCACACCAGCCTTTTCGAGGTGCTGGCTCGCCATGAGGGAGTCGATACCGAGTACAAGGCAGCCCGGGGCGGGCTGCCCAAGAGCCTGTGGGAGACCTACAGCGCCTTCGCCAACACCGCGGGTGGCACGCTCTACCTGGGGGTGAAGGAGGGTGATGACGGGCCATCCACCGCCGGTCTCACTGAGGCGGATGTGGATAAGCTGCGCGGTGAATTCTGGGTCACGCTCAATAACCCCCAGAAGGTCAGCGCCAATATTCTCCAGGAGCACCACGTCAGCGTCGAGATCTACCAGGGCGACGCCATCCTGGTGATCGAGGTGCCCCGTGCCACACGCAGCGAGCGGCCGGTCTATATCGGCGTCGACCCCTTCAAGGGCAGCTACCGCCGCAACCACGAGGGCAACTTCCGCTGCAACGAGGCCGAGGTGCAGCGCATGTTCGCCGACCGCCTCGACCAGGAGCCCGTGGACAGCCGCATCCTCGAGTACTTCGGTTTCGACGACCTCGACACCGCCTCGCTCAAGCAATACCGCAATCGCATGGCCTCACGCGACCCCAACCATGCCTGGCTGACCGAGGATGACCTCGGCCTGCTGACCAAGCTCGGAGGGTGGCGCAAGGATCGCCGCACTCAGCAGGAGGGGCTGACCCTGGCGGGGCTGCTGATGTTCGGCCAGACGCAGGCCATCCAGGATCCCTTGGCTGTGCCGGGCTTTCATCTCGACTACCGCGAGCGCCTGGCCGAGGACGACGACATCCGCTGGAGCGATCGCCTCACCATCGACGGCACCTGGGAAGCCAACCTCTTCCAGTTCTACCAGCGCGTCGTACAGAAGCTCAGCCATGATCCTGCCCTCAAGGTGCCCTTCCGGCCCGACCGTCGCGCCCAGAGCGATGCTCACGAGGCGCTGACGGAGGCCCTGGTCAACGCCCTGATCCATGCCGACCACACCGGCCAGGGCGGCATCGTGGTCGATCGCTTCAAGGAGCGCTTCGAGTTCTCCAACCCCGGCACCCTGCTGCTCTCCCAGGAGCAGTTGATGACGGGGGGCGTCAGCGAGTGTCGCAGCAAGTCGCTGCAATTGATGTTCCAACTGCTCGGGGTGGGCGACAAGGCGGGCTCCGGCCTCGACAAGATACGGCGTAGCTGGCACGCCCACCTGTGGCAGCCGCCCAGCCTGAAGGAAACCCTGCGGCCTGATCGCGTGATCCTCACCCTGCCGCTGATCAGCGTGATGCCCGAGGACGTGCTGGCACAACTGCAACAGCGCTTCGGCCAGGCTTTCGAGGCACTCTCCCCCGACGAGGCCCAGACGCTGGTCATCGCCGTCCTGGAGCAGCAGGTCACCAACCGTCGCCTGCAGGAGATGCTGACCCTGCACCGGGTCGATATCACCCAGATGCTCAGCGGCCTGGTGGAGAAGGGCATGCTGGTACCTCATGGGCGCAACAGAGGGGCTTACTACACGCTGCCCCTGGCGGCCCCAACGATCCTGCAAGTGGAAGCCAGCTTCCCCCACAAGGACACTCGCTCCCCCCACAAGGACGCTAGCTCCCCCCACAGTGAGGAGCACTTACCGCATAGCGATACCGGCAAGGACGTTCCGATATGGGAAGAGCTAGAGCGGATCGCCGCCCCAGTCGCGGAAACCAGGCGCACACCACCGGAGACGATGCAGGCCACATTACTCCTCCTCTGCCGAGGCCGATTCCTCACACTTGCTCAGCTGTCTGACCTGCTCCGTCGCTCGCCCAAGAATATTGGTGAGCGCCACATCGCCCCCCTGGTCAAGGCTGGCAAGCTGCAGCTGCGCTACCCCAATGTCCCGAACCACAGCCGGCAGGGCTATCGCACGGTAGAAGGAGTTACCGAATGACGACCCAATCACTGATCATCAACTCGCCCTACGATGCCCCCTCGACCTACTGGGAGCGCGACGGCAAGCAGATGAACCTCCAGCAGGGCCGTCGCCCGGCGGCCTACGAGATCTTCGACACCCGCAACAACACCCAGCGCACCGAGCCCCTGGAGCAGGTCAACCGCATCCGGCAGCGCGTCGATGAGTGGCGGGCGGATGGCTACCCCGGCATCACCAGCGTCAGTCGCCAACTTCTCTATCACTGGATAGAACGCGGTGACTGGGACCCGGATGCCTGTCGCTGGGAGGGCGGGCCGCGCCAGTACCCGTTCTACTTCTGCCAGCTCGAGGCCATCGAGACCCTGATCTGGTGGCTGGAAGCCCAGGAGCCCTACCGCCAGGGCATCTTCCTCAGCGGTGACGGCGGCCCCTGGGAGCGCATCTGCAACAAGATGGCCACCGGCTCCGGCAAGACCTCAGTGATATCGCTGATCATCACCTGGCAGACCCTCAACGCCATCCATTACCCCAAGGACCGCCGTTTCTCCAAGGCGGTGCTGATCGTCACCCCGGGGCTCACGGTGAAGAGTCGCCTGCAGGTCTTGAAGCCAGGCCACCCCCAGAACGTCTATGACGAGTTCAATCTCTGCCCCAACGAAGCCATGCGGCAGCAGCTCAACCGGGTCGAGCTCGTCATCGAGAACTGGCACACCCTGATGCCGTTGAAGGAGCAGACCCGCTCCGTGGTCAAGAAGGGCAAGGAGAGCGACGAGGCCTTCACCCGCCGGGTGCTGGGGTCGCTGGCCAACGAGCGCGACCTCATCGTGATCAACGACGAGGCCCACCACGCCTATCGCCAGCAGGCCGAATCCAAGGTCAGCAAGAAGCAGGCCGAGGAGCTGGGCATCGACCTGGAGGAGGCCACCCGCTGGATCGAGGGGCTGGACCGCATCCACAAGACCCGTCGCATCCGCCGCTGCTTCGACCTCTCCGCCACACCCTTCGCCCCCACCGGCAAGAGCAACACCGAGTCCGGCCTGTTCGAGTGGATCGTCTCCGACTTCGGCCTCAACGACGCCATCGAGGCCGGGCTGGTGAAGACTCCGCGGGTGGTGGTGCGCGACGATGCCCTGGCCAACGCCAAGACCTACGCCAGCAAGCTCTACCACCTCTACCGCGAGGATGAGGTGAAGGAAGACCTCAACCGCCGGGCCGAAGCCACCGCCCCGCTGCCCGACCTGGTACAGAAGGCCTACGCCCTGCTGGCCTACGACTGGAAGGAAACCCGGAACCAGTGGGAGGCGGCCGGCCACACCATTCCCCCGGTGATGCTCACCGTCTGCAACCGCACCGAGACCGCAGCGCGCATCGAGAACTTCTTCAACGGCGGCGACTGCCTGATCCAGGATACCCAGGCCCCGGATGCCACCCTGCGGGTGGATTCCAAGGTGCTCGAGAAGGCCGAACAGGGAGAAACCACCAGCACCAAGGACAAGCAGTATGCCGCCCGGCTGGAGGCCCTCATCAAGGCCGCCAAGCTCCCTGCCGACAAGGAGGCCGACCTGCTGGCCATGAAGCAGGAGGAACAGCTGCGCGCCCTGGTCGACACTGTAGGCAAGCGCGGCCAGCCGGGGCAGTATCTTCAGAACGTCATCTCGGTGGCCATGCTCTCCGAGGGCTGGGACGCCGCCAACGTCACCCACATCATGGGGCTGCGTGCTTTCACCAGTCAGCTGCTGTGCGAGCAGGTAATCGGGCGCGGGCTGCGTCGCGTCTCCCATGACATGGACGCCGATCGCAAGTTTCTCCCCGAGTACGTCAACGTCTTTGGCGTGCCGCTCTCCATCTTCCAGGACGCCAGCGAAGGCGGCGAGGCCCCCCCGCCGCCCAAACCAAGCGTGCGCATCGGAGTCGAGCCTGGTCGCAACCACCTGGAAATCCGCTGGCCCAACGTCGATCGTATCGACAACGTGCTCAAGCCGGAGCTGGTGATCGACTGGCAGAGTGTACCCACGCTGCCCCTCGACCCGGCCCAGACCCCGCTCAATGCGGATATCGCTCCCTCGCTGACCGGCTCCCCTAACCTGGCCATGGTCACCGAGATCGACCTCGAGCGAGCGGTGGAGGAGTTCCGGCTGCAGAATCTGATCTTCCGTGCGGCCCGCAAGCTCTACCTGCAGAACCAGGCCACCTTCGGTGGCGACAAGCAGTACCTCGCGGTGCAGCTGATCCGGCTGGTCGAGCAGTTTCTCTCCAGCGACAAGCTGGATATCCCCAGTCTCTGGCATCAGAACCCGGTGCGCCGCCGTCTGCTCTTTGCCCTGAACATGGACACCGTGGTGGGCCATGTGAATCGCCACGTCACCGAACAGAACGTGGAGCGTCAGGAGCTGATCTTCGATGAGCACCAGCCCATCGGGGCCACCGCCTACATGCGGCCCTGGCTCACCACCAAGCCCTGCGCGCCAACCGAGCGCTCCCAGATCAGCCATGTCGTCTACGACAGCACCTGGGAGAAGATGGTCGCCGACGTCTGCGAAGACCACCCCAGCATTGCCGCCTGGGCCAAGAATGACCACCTCGACTTCAAGGTGCGCTACCTCTGGCGGGGCTCATCGCGCAACTTCGTGCCCGACTATCTGATCCGTCTTACCAACGGCAAGACGCTAGTGCTCGAGGTGAAGGGCCAGGACAGCCAGCAGAACGCCGAGAAGCGTGCCGCCATGGAGACCTGGGTGAAAGCCGTCAACGAGCAGGGCGGCTTCGGTCAGTGGACCTTCGACACCGTGTTCGAGCCGGCAAAGGCTCGTGATGTCATCGAGAGGCATCTCTAGAGAAGGAGCCGTGCAGTCTGGCCTACACCAGCATGAACGGCTCGATGTCGCGGAAGATGCCGGTCTTGGTCATGTCGCGACGCAGGGTGAAGGCCTCCATGGCCGCGACCGGGTCGACCTGATCCAGCTTGTCGAAGTGGATCTTTCCCCACTGCGTGCGGGTGACCTTTACGCTGAACAGGTACTGATCTCGCTCCCCTCCGGTGGCGGGGTCGGTGATCTGGCGATAGCCGGAAATGCGCGCCTCCTGTACAGCGGGCAGGCGGGCGAATACAGCGCCTAGCACGCGAAAGGCGATGCCATGTACATGATCCCGGTAGAGCTTGCGCTGCCGGGTATCACTCAGCTCGCGAGGGGTGAGCTTTACCTGCTTGGCGGGCATGGTCCAGTAGCGGTCTGGCATCTCATCCTCGCCGGGAAGCTCGATGTCCACGGCAATGGTGCTGACGTCGCTGCCAAGGTCGAAGTCGATCGCGGTTTCACGAGGCCATTCGATCTCTTCCAGACGCTCTCGCAGGGTCTGCTCCATGGCGTCCGTGTCATGCCACACCTCCTCGGCTTCCCGGTGCTGGCGAGCAAACTCCGCCGCATCATGCTCCGCCTTGCACCACTCCCAGTCTCGGTAAGCTTCCTCGAACGCCGCCTGGCGGCGACGGTTCTCCTGCGCTATACGCCGCTTTGCTGGCGGCCATAGAACGTGCCACCAGGCTGGCTGCTGATGTTGCGGCGGCGACGGCGGAGCGTCGGTGAACGCCTGGCTGGCGTAGCCATTCTTGCCCGGATGAGGCGTTTCCTCGTGCAACTGGCCTAGCCGGTCAAGATCCGCGTTGAGGCGTTCGCAGTGGTGCGCCAACTGCTCGCGAAGCGACTCCCTGGCGTGCCGCCGCAGCACGCGGGCCTCGTCATCGCTCATCGGCGTGCCATCGCCATGGAAGTATTGAATGCTGCCTTCTGCTTCGATCTCGAGCTGGACTGGGAGCTGTTCGCCATCTGCCAGTAGCGCATCAAGAGCGGCAGCGGGACTGGAGCCCACGGTGCCACCGCTAGAGCTGGACGCGCCCCGGTTTCGGGTATTCAGCTTCTGCCGATAGGCTAGGCCGGTGCCAGGAATGCCGGCATGGCCGTGCACGCCACTCTGCCCCACGCTGAGGCTGGCTCCCCGCGGGCCCACGGAGAGACCGAGTCCTCGCTTGCTCAGGTTCAGCCGGATGCCCGGCGCGAGGGTGATACGGCGCTGGAAACGAAAGCCCACAGCGACCTCCTTGTCGGTAGATGCAGACAGCCTTTCATTCTGCACTGGCGTGGTACATTGCTGATAGCAAGTATCGCAAGAAACAGTAGAGTCAGAGGGTTAGAGGCAGCTCTCCACTACCTCGAGAGAAACCTGTCCAGCACCCGGTATCGGCTGAATACCAGCGTGCTGGGGGGCATGACAAACCGAGAGATCACACCTAGCCCCGGCGTTCCAGCATGGCCAGGCCGACGGCCGGGAAGCCAGTATCGACAACTCCACTGGCCGGTCGTATCCAGGCCACTCATCCACGCAGTTCCAGGCGACGGAAGGCAGGCTTGAGGCGATGCACGAGTTCGTGAAGCTCGGCGGTCGAGGGGGCCGACGTCACCGGGCGGGCATAGGCGTCGTCCAGACACTGGCCCGGGCGCGCTACCTGGATGGCATAGCGCGCCACACCTTGTGCGGCGAGGTCCAGGGCCAGGCAGTGCAGCTCTTCCAGTTCGAGGTCGCGCCAGTGGACCGTGGTGCGACATTCGAATGCCACTTTGCTGGCCAGCAGTTGGACCAGGCTCTCCCGATGGGCGGCGCCCATGCCGGGGCGGCCGACGATGGCGTCGAAGTGCGCGTCTGGCCCCTTCACGTCCAGCCCCACCCAGTCGAGATAGGGCAGCATCGCCGCCAGGCGCCGGGGGTAGACGCCGGCGGTGTGCAGCCCGACCTTGAAGCCCAGGGCGCGGACTCGCGCGGCGGCCAGCGGCAGGTCGGCGTGCAATGTGGGCTCACCTCCGCTGAACACCACCCCTTCCAGCAGGCCCCGGCGCGTCTCGAGGAAGGCCTCGACCTCCGCCCACTCATCGGGCCTGGCCCTTCCCGGTTCGAGCATCTGCGGGTTGTGGCAGTAGCCGCAGCGCAAGGGGCAGCCCTGCAGGAAGATCACGGCGGCCAGGTGGTCGGGATAGTCCAGGGTGGTCATGGGGGTCAGGCCGGCCACGGGGAGATGCGGCCGGCGGGGGTCGAAATCAGACATGGGCGCTTCCAGGCAGGCGCCCCGGGGTCGGCG
>NZ_CABVOU010000018.1 GCF_902500215.1 Halomonas lysinitropha | reverse complement strand
CCACCTCCGTCGTGGCCGGGTCATCCTCACCGATGGTGTCAGCATCCTGGGTGGTCAGGCTCGGTGCATCGAACGTCGTGTCCTCTGTGACAGTCACCGCCGGCACATCATCGTCGAAGCTGAAGCTGTCGCTGATGTCGACGGTCTCGTCATCGCTGGCACTGTCCTCGTCGCCGTCCGTGATGGTGGCCGAGGCAGTCAGCAGGATGCTGCCGTCGGGCAGGCCCAGGTTATTGACGTCGTTGTTGAAGGCATCGTCGTCCAACAGTTCACCGACGTGGTCGATCTCGGCGTACT
>NZ_CABVOU010000017.1 GCF_902500215.1 Halomonas lysinitropha | reverse complement strand
CGAACAGGCCCGAGAAGTCTCCACTGGCCATATCGCTGTCCGCGCCGATGGTCTCGGCATCCTGGGTGGTCAGGCTCGGCGCATCGAACGTCGTGTCCTCTGCGACACTCACCGTCGGCCCGTTATCGTCGAAGCTGAAGCTGTCGCTGATGTCGACCGTCTCGTCGTCGCTGGCGCTGTCCTCATCGCCATCCGTAATGGTGGCCGAAGCCTTCAGCAGGAT
>NZ_CABVOU010000016.1 GCF_902500215.1 Halomonas lysinitropha | reverse complement strand
CCGACAAGCGCCCACATGAATTACCTGATCGATTGTTAAAGAGCGGCTCCGGGCTCTCATCGAGAGGGGAGCGTCTCGCGTGCTGTCGTGGCCGGCTCAGTGAGCGGCGCCGCCAGCGCCCTGCGAGGAAGGCGTATTCTACGTGATCGGCG
Source organism: Halomonas lysinitropha (assembly GCF_902500215.1). Classification (GTDB taxonomy): domain Bacteria; phylum Pseudomonadota; class Gammaproteobacteria; order Pseudomonadales; family Halomonadaceae; genus Halomonas; species Halomonas lysinitropha. The sequence goes on along the minus strand of NZ_CABVOU010000016.1, from coordinate 149,581 downwards.
GTCGATGTCAACCCTGCGAAGCGTTCCGTGGAACCGTTCCGGGTCAGCGACCTGCCATCGAGATGGCGACCGATCGAGGCCTCGAGAGGCCCTGTCGCGAGAGAGCGTATTCTACCGATGCTGACGTGTCCGTCAAGCGGGAATTTCGCGAACCTCTCGAAAAACCCCAGTAGAAACAACCGCTTCTGCGACATTCACCGCTGGTAACGTGTGCCCGTTGCCGGCAGCGGATGCGTACTCTACGGAACTTCCCGGGACCGCGCAAGAGCGTCAGGAAGAAAAATGTCGCGGTGATGATGGCCAAGTGAACAATGGATGACGACCCGGCCGTCCACAGCCCCTTGGCGCCGACCGCCTGTGGATGACATGGCCCGCCGGCAAAGACGACGACGCCCGCTCGAGGCGGGCGTCGCTGGGGAGACTTGCCGAGAGGTGTCAGGCGATGGTCACCCGGGCATAACGTTTCTTGCCTGCCTGGATAACATAGCTGCGTCCGCACTCCAGCATATAATCGCGCTGAACCACGTCACCATCCACCCTGACCCGGCCGTTACCCAGCATGTCCTTGGCCTGGGCGCTGTTGTTGGCCAGTCCCGAGCGGTTCAGCACCGCCGCGATAGGCGCCTGGGCACTACCCTCGAAATCGACCTCTATCTCGGGCAGGTCTTCGGGCAGCTCCCCCTCGGCCAGCTGGTTGCCGGCACTGCGATGGGCGTTGGCCGCCGCCTCCTCGCCGTGATAGCGACCGATCAGCTCGCGTGCCAGGATCATCTTGATGTCACGGGGGTTGGCGCCTGCCTCGACATCGCGCCTGAGCGCCTCGAACTCCTCGTTGGGCTTCAGCGAGAGCAGCTCGAAATACCGCCAGATCAGGCTGTCGGGCATGGAGACCAGCTTGTTGAACATCACCCCCGGTGGCTCGTCGACCCCGACATAGTTACCCAGAGACTTGGACATTTTCTGCACACCGTCCAGCCCCTCCAGCAGCGGCATGGTGATCACGACCTGGGGCGCCTGGCCGAAGTGTTTCTGGATCTCGCGGCCCATCAACAGGTTGAACTTCTGGTCGGTGCCGCCGAGCTCAACGTCGGCCTCCAGCGCCACGGAGTCGTAGCCCTGCACCAACGGATAGAGGAACTCGTGAATGGAGATGGGCTGAGCGGCGCTGTAGCGTTTGTCGAAGTCGTCGCGCTCGAGCATGCGCGCCACGGTGCTCTGGCCGGCCAGCTCGATCATGTCGGCCGCGCTCATGGCGGAGAACCATTCGGCATTGAAGCGCACTTCGGTCTTCTCGGGGTCAAGGATCTTGAACACCTGCTCCTTGTAGGTCTGGGCGTTGGCCTTGACCTCCTCCTCGGTGAGCGGCTTGCGCGTCACGTTCTTCCCGGTGGGGTCACCGATGCGGCCGGTAAAGTCGCCGATCAGGAAGATGACCTCGTGGCCCAAGTCCTGAAACTGACGCATCTTGGTCAGCAAGACACTGTGTCCCAGGTGCAGGTCCGGCGCGGTGGGGTCAAAGCCTGCCTTGATGCGCAACCTGCGCCCGGACTCCAGCTTCCTGACCAGCTCCTCCTCGAGCAGAATCTCGTGGGTGCCACGTTTCAGCAGCGCCAGGGCGCCAGCAACATCGGTCATTGTCTCCTCTCCACTCAGCAGGCGGCCCGCAACCCCGCGGGCACTCGATAGTCGAATGGGCGAGGATGTTACCATGTCCAGCCATCCACGGTTGAGCCCGTCAGGGAGTCCCCATGAGCCTCTTCATTGGCCTGATGTCAGGCACCAGCCTCGACGGTATCGATGCCGCCCTCGTCGAGATCCGCGAGGAGGGCACACCGCGCCTGATCGCCACCCAGGACACGCCGATGCCCGAGACGCTACGCGACCTGCTGTGGCGGTTCTGTCATGCCGACCGAGTAGCCTTCAGAGAACTGGCGGCCGCCGAGGACGCCTTTTGCCACCTGCAGGCCGAGGCCGTCGAAGCGCTGCTCGCCTCGAGTGGAATGGCGAGAGCCTCCATCATGGCCATCGGCAGCCATGGGCAGACCATTGAGCACGCTCCCCTGGGCCACGATGGCGGCCCGGCCTATACGCTGCAGCTCGACAACCCTAGCCTGCTGGCTGAGCTCACCGGCTGCCCGGTGGTGGCCGACTTCCGGCGGCGCGACCTGGCCGCCGGCGGGCAGGCTGCCCCCCTGGCGCCGGCCTTCCATGAGGCGCTGTTTCGGGCACCCGGTGAATGGCGCCTGGTGCTCAACCTGGGCGGCTTCGCCAACCTCACCCTGCTGCCGCCCACCGAGGACGAACGGGCCCCGCTGGGCTTCGACACCGGCCCGGCCAATGCCCTGCTGGATGCCTGGCATGCCCGGCATCGTGGGGATCGCTACGATGCCGGCGGGGCCTGGGCGGCCTCGGGGCGGGTTGACGAGGCGCTGCTGGAGCGCTTACTGGCAGAGCCCTACTTCCACCTGCCTCCGCCCCGCAGCACCGGCCGCGAGCGCTTCCACCTGGACTGGCTGAAAGGACACCTGCGGGGCGGAGAGGCACCACAGGATGTCCAGGCCACACTGGCGGAACTGACCGCCGCCAGCGTAGCTCTCGGCGTGGAGATGGCCAGGGAGCGCCTCGGTGCCCCAACGGCCGCGCTGCTGGTGCCCTGCGGCGGCGGCGCCCACAACCCGGACCTCCTGTCCCGTCTGGCCCGACGGCTACCCGAGACGCCTCTACTTCCGGGAGATGACTGGGGCTGGCCCGCTGACTGGCTGGAAGCCGGCGCCTTCGCCTGGCTGGCGTGGCGGCGACTGGCCGGATTGCCCGGCAACCTGCCCTCGGTGACGGGTGCCGCCGGTTCCCGGGTGCTGGGCGGGGTCTATGCGCCCTAGAAATCGTCCTCGCCACGCAGCGACAGATGGCTGGCCGCATCCCTGGCCCCGGCCACCCCTTCGCTGTCTTCATCGCCGTACTTGATCATCATGCGCAGGTCATTGGCCGAATCGGCATGAACCAACGCCACTTCCTCGGTGATCTTGCCGGCCTTGAAGAGATCGAAAAGCGCCTGATCGAAAGTCTGCATGCCGAGATCCCGCGAGCGGGTCATGACGTTCTTGATCTCGGAGACCTCCCCCTTACGCACCAGGTCCCCGATCAATGGCGACTTGAGCATGATCTCGATGGCCGGACAGCGTCCGCCATCCACGGTAGGCAGCAGCTGTTGTGCCACGATGGCCCTCAGGTTGAGGGAGAGATCGAGCCACACCTGGGCATGCCGCTCGATGGGAAAGAAGTTGATGATTCGATCCAGGGCCTGGTTGGCGTTGTTGGCGTGTAGCGTGGCCAGGCAAAGGTGGCCAGTCTCGGCAAAGGTCAGAGCGTGCTCCATGGTCTCCCGGGTACGCACCTCGCCGATCAGAATCACGTCCGGTGCCTGGCGCAGGGTGTTTTTCAGCGCCACCTCGAAGGATTCGGTGTCGATGCCGACCTCGCGCTGATTGATGATCGCCTTGCGGTGCGGATGCACGTACTCGATGGGATCCTCGACGCTGATGATGTGCCCCCCCAGGGTCTCGTTGCGCTGCTGGATCATCGACGCCAGGGTGGTCGACTTACCGGTACCGGTCCCCCCGACCACAAACACCAGGCCGCGCTTGTTGTTGGCCAACTCACCGAGCGTGGAGGGCAACGACAGCTCCTCCAGGTGGGGAATCTCGAAGCCGATGCGCCGGATCACCATGGCCATCTGGTTGCGCTGCTGAAAGGCACTGACGCGGAAGCGGCCCTTGTCCTTGAGGCTCAGCGCGAAGTTGGCCTCGTGCTCGAGCCGGAAGCGTTCCAGCAACATTTCGGGAATCGAGGCACCGACCAGTTCGGTGACCTGCGCCACGCTGAGCCCCTGGTCGCCCAGGGGGGTGAGCTGGCCGGCCATCTTGAGGGTCGGCGGCGCATTGACTGAAATCAGCAGATCCGACGCCTCCTTCTGCACCATGATGTCCAGCAGCTGGTAAAGCCACTCTTTTGCCGTCATCTCCCTGCTCCTTGTGGTGGTTGTCGCTTCCTCAGCTCGCCAACACGCCCTTGGCCTTCGCCTGGGCCTCTTCACGTGCCACCGTGTTGTCCGTCACCAGGCGTGCCAGCGAGGCATCCAGGGTCTGCATGCCCAGGTTGCCACCGGTCTGGATCGCCGAGTAGATCTGCGCCACCTTGTCCTCGCGGATCAGGTTACGCACCGCGGCGGTGGCCACGAGGATCTCGTGGGCCGCCACCCGTCCACCCCCCTGACGCTTGAGCAGAGCCTGAGAAATGACCGCCTGCAATGACTCGGAGAGCATCGACCGCACCATGGACTTTTCATCACCGGGAAACACATCGATGATCCGGTCGATGGTCTTGGCCGCGGAGGTGGTATGCAGGGTGCCGAATACCAGGTGGCCAGTCTCGGCAGCGGTGAGGGCGAGCCGGATTGTCTCCAGGTCGCGCAGCTCGCCGACCAGAATGATATCGGGGTCCTCGCGCAGGGCGCTGCGCAGTGCCGGGGCGAAGCCATGGGTATCGCGGTGCACCTCGCGCTGGTTGACCAGGCAGCGCTTGCTGCGATGGACGAACTCCACCGGGTCCTCGATGGTGAGAATATGCTCGAAGCGGTTGTCGTTGATGTAGTCGATCATCGCCGCCAGCGTAGTGCTCTTGCCCGAGCCGGTAGGGCCGGTGACCAGCACCAGGCCACGAGGCAGCATGGAGAGCTGACGGAAGACCTGGCCCATGCCCAGGTCCTCCAGAGTCAGCACCTCGGTAGGGATCGTCCGGAAGACGGCGCCCGCGCCGCGCCCCTGATTGAAGACGTTGACGCGGAAGCGCGAAACACCCGGCACCTCGAAGGAAAAGTCGGTCTCGAAGAACTCTTCGTAGTCGCGGCGCTGTCGGTCCGCCATGATGTCGTAGATCAGCTTGCGGACCTCACGGTCCTCCATGGCCGGCACGTTGAGCCGGCGGATGTCGCCATCGACACGGATCATCGGCGGTAGACCCGCCGAAAGGTGGAGGTCCGAGGCCTTCTGCTTTGCCGAGAAAGCCAGCAGTTCGGTAATATCCATGCGTTTCCCCTGCTCCCGGGATAAGGTTTCCTTCAGTATGACCAGTATGACAGACACTCAGACATGACGGACCTGGTACTTTCCGAGTCATTGGCCGCTGCTCGCACCCGCCTCGCCGAGGCGTTGAATGCCACCGAGCGGCCCGCCGATGCTGCCCGACTGCTGGCCGTCAGCAAGACCAAGCCCGCCGCCATGATCCGCGAGGCCTGGCACCTCGGCCAGCGCGAGTTCGGAGAGAACTATGTGCAGGAGGCCCTGGACAAGCAGGCCGAGCTGACGGAGCTGGATCCTATCGTCTGGCATTTCATCGGTCCCCTGCAATCCAACAAGACCCGCGAGGTCGCCGAGCACTTCTCCTGGGTGCATAGCGTAGACCGTGAGAAGATCGCCAGGCGCCTGAATGATCAACGCCCCGAGGCGCTCGGCCCACTGAACATCTGCTTGCAGGTCAATATCAGCGAGGAGACGAGCAAGTCCGGCGTTTCCCTCGAAGCACTGCCCGCCCTCGCCGAGGCAATTCTGGCGATGCCGGCCCTGCGCCTGCGCGGGCTGATGACGATCCCCGCGCCGGCCGAGGGGCGGGAGGCCCAGCGTGTGCCCTTCGCGCGGCTCCGCGAGGCCTTCGAGGCGCTCCGCGAGCGCTTCCCCGAGGCGCCACTTGACACCCTCTCGATGGGTATGTCCGCCGACCTGGAGGCCGCCGTTCAGGAAGGCGCCACCCTGGTGCGGCTGGGCACCGCTATCTTCGGTGAGCGCAATACCCGTTAACCCTCGCCGGCCGCCGGCCGAGGTACTCCACCACTAAGAAGGACAGATCCCATGGCCAGCAAAGTCACCTTCATCGGCGCCGGCAACATGGCCGGCGCCATCATCGGTGGGATGATCGAAAGCGGCGTCTCACCCGACGACATCATGGCCACCTCGCCCAGCGACGACATCCTCGCCCCGCTGCGCGAACGGCTGAGCATCCACACCGCGACCGACAATGCAGCAGCGGTCGCCGAGTCGGATGTGGTGGTGCTGGCGGTCAAGCCGCAGATCATGCGCGAGGTCTGCGAGAAGATGCGCGACGCCGTCCAGGCGCGCCGGCCACTGATCGTCTCGGTGGCGGCCGGACTGCCCGCCGAGACCCTGGAACACTGGCTCGGCGGCGACCTTCCCCTGGTACGCTGCATGCCCAACACTCCCGCACTGGTCGGTGCCGGGGCCGCCGGGCTCTACGCCAATGCCAACGTGGACGATGCCCAGCGCCGGCTCGCCACCGAGCTGATGGAGGCCGTAGGCCTGGTGGAATGGGTCGACGACGAGGCCCTGCTCGATGCGGTCACCGCCGTCTCGGGCAGTGCCCCGGCCTACTTCTTCCTGATGTTCGAGGCCATGGAGGAGACTGGCGTAAAGCTGGGCCTGCCCGCCGACACCGCACGGCGACTGGCCATGCAGACTGCCCTGGGAGCGGCGAAGATGGCGCTCTCGAGTGATAAGCTTCCCGGCGAGCTCAAGCGCAACGTCATGTCGCCCGGCGGCACCACGGAGCGCGCCGTCGAACACCTCGAGGAGGCCGGCCTGCGTCGCATCATGGCCGAGGCGATGACCGCCTGTGCCGACCGCGCCTCCGAGATGGCGGACGAACTCGGCAAGCGCTGAGACTCAGACCAGCACGCACGCGGGCTGACACGACGACGATTCAAGGACATGGAGGAGCCCCGATGGGCAGTCAACTGGGAAGCGCCGGCCTGCTGCTGGTGAACACCCTGATCAACATCTATATCTTCCTGCTGATGCTGCGTTTCCTGCTGCAGGCATCCCGGGCCGACTACTACAACCCCATCAGCCAGTCGGTGGTGAAGATCACCCAGCCGGCGGTACGTCCCTTCCAGAGCTTCCTGGGACCGGTGATGGGACGCTTCGACCTGGCCACCCTGGCCACGGCCTTGGTCATCAAGGCGATCAGCATCATCGTGATTCTGCAAATCGCCGGCTTCGGCATGGCACCCATCGCCGGCGTGGCGATCGGCTCGCTGGCCGCCGTTGCCAACGCCATCCTGAAGATCTACTTCTTCGCCCTGATCGTGATGATCATTCTCAGCTGGGTAGCACCCCAGGCCAGCCACCCGGGCGCCCTGCTGGTGATGCAGCTGGTGGAGCCGATCATGTCGCCGGTGCGCAGGGTGATCCCGCCGCTGGGCATGATCGACCTCTCGCCGATCGTGGTGTTCATCGCCATCAGCCTGATCGATGGTATCGTGGTGGGCTCGCTGACCCGTGCCGCCGGCATCGCCGGTGCCCTGGTCGGCCTCTGAGGTCGACCGACACCCACGACTGGACACGACACGACCGATGCCCGAGTTCTCCCCCGATTCGGTCGGCCTGGTGACGCCCGAGACGGCTCACTTCGACGACCCGCTACCCCTGGCCTGTGGCAGGACGCTGCCGGCCTATGACCTGGTATACGAGACCTACGGTGCCCTCAACGCCGAACGCTCCAATGCCATCCTGATCTGTCATGCCCTCTCCGGCCACCACCATGCGGCGGGCTACCACAGGACGGACGAGCGCAAGCCGGGTTGGTGGGACGCCCATATCGGCCCCGGCAAGTCGATCGACACGGACCGCTTCTTCGTGGTTTCGCTGAACAATCTCGGCGGCTGTCATGGCAGCACCGGCCCCACCAGCGCGAACCCGGCGACAGGGCACCAGTGGGGCCCCGACTTCCCGATCATGACGGTAGAAGACTGGGTCCACAGCCAGGCGCGGCTGGCCGACCGGCTGGGCATCGAGCGCTTCGCCGCCGTGATCGGCGGCAGCCTGGGGGGCATGCAGGTCCTCCAGTGGACCCTCGACTATCCCGAGCGAATCGCCAATGCGGTGGTCATCGCGGCGACGCCGAAGCTATCGGCACAGAACATCGCCTTCAACGAGGTGGCGCGCCAGGCAATTCGCTCCGACCGCGACTTCCAGGATGGCTGGTACGCCAACCATGACACGGTGCCGCGCCGCGGCCTCAAGCTCGCCCGCATGGTGGGGCACATCACTTACCTCTCCGAAGATGCCATGGGTAGCAAGTTCGGCCGTGACCTGCGCAGTAACGACCTGAATTTCGGCTACGACGTGGAATTCCAGGTGGAGTCTTACCTGCGCCACCAGGGGGACACCTTTTCCAACTCCTTCGATGCCAACACCTACCTTCTCATGACCAAGGCGCTGGACTACTTCGACCCGGCCGCGGCTCACGGTGGTGATCTGGCCCGGGCCCTGGCGCCCGCCACCTGTCCCTTCCTGGTGGTCAGCTTCTCCACCGACTGGCGCTTCCCGCCCTCGCGCTCCAAGGAGCTGGTCAACGCCCTGATCCGCGCCGACAAGGCGGTCAGCTACGCCAACATCGACTCGCCGCACGGCCACGACGCCTTCCTGATGCCCGAGCCGCGCTACCAGGCGGTCTTCGCCGCCTTCATGAACCGCGTCGCCCGCGACCAGGGCCTGGAGGACCGCCCATGATGCGCGCCGACCTCAAGCTGATTCACGACTGGGTCCCGCAGGGCGCGAGGGTGCTCGACCTGGGCTGCGGGGAGGGCACACTGCTGGCGGCGCTGGCCCGCGACAAGCAGGTCACGGGCTATGGCCTGGAGATCGACCCCGACGGCATCACCGCCTGCCTGGCCAAGGGCGTCAACGTCATCGAGCAGAACCTCGACGAGGGGCTCGCCAACTTCGAGGATGACGCCTGCGACCTGGTGGTCATGACCCAGGCGCTTCAGGCCCTGCGCCGGCCGGACCTGATGCTCGACGAGATGCTGCGCGTCGCCGGGGAGTGCATCATCACCTTCCCCAACTTCGCCTACTGGCGCCATCGCGCCTATCTGGGCTTCAAGGGCTACATGCCGGTGTCCCGGTCGCTGCCCCATGCCTGGTACGACACCCCCAACATCCACCTCTCGACCTTCAACGACTTTGAACGCCTGTGCCGCGACAAGGGTCTGAGCATTGTCGACCGGGCAGTGGGCATCGGCGACCACGAGGGGCACTGGACCTCGCGGTGGTGGCCCAACCTGTTCGGCGAGATCGCTATCTTCCGGGTCGCCCGCCGCGAGGCGTGATGCCGGGAAGGCGCAGGCGAGAGATACCGAACAAGGGGGAACCGACGATGATGCGACATAGCCTGATAGCCCTGGCAGCGGGCCTGGCGCTGCTGTTGACCCTGCCGGCCCAGGCCCAGCAGTACGAACAGGTGGGGAACCACCAGATCCACTACAGCGCCGTGAACACCAGTTTCCTGCCGGAGGAAGTGGCCCGGGAACATGGCATTCAGCGCAGCCGCGTCATGGCCCTGCTCAACGTCAGCGTGATCGAGGAGCTCGAGGATGGCTCGACCCGTCCGGTCTCGGCACCGGTCGACGGTCGAATCGGTGGCCTCGACGGGAGTGACACCCAGCCGCTGTCATTTCGCAGCGTACGTATCGGCGACGCGCCGTCCCAGGTAGCGGTGTTCCGCATACGCGAGGATGAGCCGATGCGCTTCGACCTTCGCGTGCACCACGACCGCAATGCCGAGCCCGCCGAGCTCAGTTTCATCCAACGCTTCTATATCGACCGCTGACCCGCGAGCCTCCCGTTTCCATCGACGGCCACGACCGGACCCACCTCGCGGGTGAATGAAACCGGCAACCGGCGTCCCAGACGGATCGCCACCGGCACGTCGGCTTTACGGATCACGTCGCAGCGCCGCGCCAGCACCTCCACACCAAGGGTCGCCACCTCGCGCAGGCTCGCGGCATAGGCCGGGTCCAGGTGTGCCGCAGGGGCCACGTCCTCGATACCCTCGTGGGCCACGCAGAACAGCAGCACGGCGCGGTGCCCCTGTGCCGCGAGGGCTGCCAGCGCCTCGAGATGGCGGCGGCCCCGCGTGCTCACCGCATCCGGAAAGTAGCCATGGCCATCGGCCTCTCTGAGGGTCACCTGCTTGACTTCGACGAAGGTGGTGCCGCGTTCAGGATCGTCGAGGCGAAAGTCGAGTCTCGCCCCCTCTACCGCGGCCTCGCGCCGGATCGCCGCGTGGCCGGCCAGCTCCTCTACATGCCCCGCACGCAACGCTTCTTCGACGATGCGGTTGGCCCGACCGGTATGCACCGAGGCCGCCGCCATGGTGCCGTCGCCTTGCGGCAGCTCGATCAGCTCCCAGGTCCAGTTCAGCTTGCGGGCCGGGTTGTCGCTGGGCGATAGCCAGACGCGGCACCCCGGCACGTTCACCTCCCGCATCGAGCCGGTATTGGGACAGTGAGCCACCACCTCGCGGCCGCCATCGAGGCGCACATCGGCCAGGAAGCGCTTGTAGCGTCGCAGCAGGGTCCCGGGGACCAGGGCCGGATACTCCATCAGCGACGCGCCAGGAAGCGCTCGAAGCGGGACACGGCCTCTTCCAGCCGCGCCTCGCCGGTGGTGAAGGCAATACGCACATGATGTTCGCCGCCAAGCAGGGCGAAATCAGTGCCCGGGGTGATGGCGACGTTCTCCTCCTCGAGCAGCGCCTGGCAGAAAGCCTCGCTGTCGTCGCTGTAGCGGGAGATATCGAGCCACAGATAGAAGGCCCCCTGGGGCGGCAGGGAGGGGGCCAGCCCCAGGCGAGAGAGACCTTCCAGCAGGGCATCACGGCGGCGCTCGAGCTCGCTGCGGCGGGTCTCGAGGATATCCCGGCATTCAGGCGAGAAGGCGGCGAGGGCCGCATGCTGGGCCGGGGTGGAAGCCGCCAGGAAGACGTTCTGGGCCAGCCGGGCGAGGGGCTCCACCGCCGCCTCGGGCGCCAGCAGCCAGCCCAGGCGCCAGCCGGTCATGCCGAAGTACTTGGAGAAGCTATTGACCACGAAGGCGTCCGCGGTGATCGAGGCCACCGAGAGCGGCGCAAAATCGTAGCAGAGCCCCTGGTAGATTTCGTCCACCAGCAGGTGGCCACCACGCGCCGCCACCGTTTCGACCACCGCCGAGAGCTGGCCGGCATCGAGCATATGGCCGGTGGGGTTCGAGGGCGTGGCGAGCATTGCCAGGCGAGTCTCGTCGCGCCAGTGAGCGTCGACGAGCCCCGCATCCAGTTGCCAGCCGCTGGCCGGGCCCACCGGCACGGCGTCCACCTCGGCACCGGCCAGAGCCATGAAATGGCGATTGCAGGGGTAATTGGGGTCGGCCATCAGCACCCGGTCACCCGGGCCGGCCAGCAGCTGACTGGCCAGCAGCAGCGCCCCGGAGGCGCCGGGCGTGACCAGGATCCGCCGCGGATCTACCCTGGTGCCGAAGTGCTCGGCATAGTGATCAGCGATGGCTTCACGTAGTGCCGGCAGCCCCGCCGCCGGCGTGTAACGCGTATGACCGGCGGACAGGGCAGCATGGCCAGCCTCGATAACCGGCCCGGGGGTCGGGAAATCGGGCTCACCGACCTCCAGGTGGATGACATCGTGCCCGGCGGCTTCGCGGGCCTGAGCCGTCTCCAGCAGGCTCATCACGCGGAAGGGGGCGATACGCTCGACGCGCGAATTCCAGGACATGCACGGCTCCTCTAGACACATCGCGGCACGACGGGCATCTTCCCGCGGCCGGGAGTAAAATCGGCATGTTACGACTTTTGGCGTGCAAGCGCAGTCCTGACGGTGGAAGAGGTTGCACGACCTTAGTTTTTGCGCTAAACAAGCACCCCTTTGGCGTGAGATACCAGGCATCACGACGGGTATTGATCAGTAGTCACTCAAGTAACGAGGCAATCCCATGCCAGTAGCTGAAAAGAAGATGGATGCTCCCAAGAAATTCACCCCGTACGAGCCGGCGCCGGGTGAAGAGTACATGAACGACAAGCAGCTGGAGCACTTCCGACAGATCCTGCTGGGCTGGAAACAGGAGCTCATGGAAGAAGTCGACCGCACCGTGCGCCACCTGCAGGAGGAGGCAAACAACTATGCCGACCCTGCCGATCGAGCCACCCAGGAGGAAGGCTTCAACCTAGAGCTGCGCACCCGTGATCGCGAACGCAAGCTGCTCAAGAAGATCAACGAGACGCTCGAGAAGATCGACGAGGACGAATACGGCTTCTGCGAGGCGTGCGGCGTCGAAATCGGGATTCGTCGGCTCGAGGCACGGCCCACCGCGACCCTGTGCGTGGACTGCAAGACCCTGGCCGAGCTCAAGGAAAAACAGCTGGGCGGCTGAGTCAGCCATGCCGATCTCCGTGATCCCACCCCGCGACGGGCACCCCAGGGTGCCCGTTTGCGTATCGGCCCTGAACGACAGGGAGTATCGATGAGCCGCTACCGTGGACGCTTTGCGCCAACTCCCTCGGGACCCCTGCACTTCGGCTCCCTGGTGGCGGCTCTGGCCAGCTTCCTGGATGCCCGCCAAGCGAGAGGCGCGTGGTGGCTGCGCATCGAGGACATCGATCCGCCGCGTTGCCCCACCGGGGCCGCCGACACCATCCTGCGCCAGCTCGAGGCCTTCGGCCTCCACTGGGACGGTCCGGTACTCTGGCAGCATGAGCGAAACGACGCCTATGCCGCAGCCCTGGAACGCCTCAAGGATCTGGGGCTCGCCTATCCCTGTAGCTGCTCACGAAAGCAGTGGCGCGACTACGCCGTCTACCCCGGCTGGTGTCGGCAAGGGGTGCAGGAACCCGGCAAGCCGGTAGCCTGGCGACTGCGCAGCGACCTGGGCCTGCGTCCGGTGGTGTGGCAGGACCGCCTGTTCGGCGAGCAGCGTCTCGATCCGGCCGAACTCGGCGACGTGGTACTCCAGCGCAAGGACGGTCTCTGGGCCTACCAGCTCGCCGTGGTGGTCGACGACGCCGATCAGGGCATCAGCGACGTGGTGCGCGGCGTCGACCTGCTCGACAATACCCCCTGGCAGCGCCAGCTGCAGCACGCCCTGGGCGCCCCCCAACCGCGCTACCTGCACCTGCCGCTGATCATCGGCGAGGACGGCCAGAAGCTCTCCAAGCAGAACCTCGCACCAGCCCTGCCGGAGCAGGACGATGCGGTGCGCCCGCTGCTGCATGCGGCCCTGGCCACACTGGATCAGGCCCCGCCCCGGGAGCTTGCCACGGCACCGGTGGCAGAGCAGCTGCGCTGGGCCGTGGACCACTGGGAGATCGCCCGGCTGCGCGCCGAGCCTCACTGCCAGGCCGGCAGCGTCGCGCCCTGAGAGGAGCCTCTCATGTACGTCTATCGCATCATGCTCTTCCTGGTCTTTGGCGGCTACCTGCTCTCCCCGCTATTGATGAGTGGCTGGGCCAGTCCCGAGGTAGCCTGGTATCGCCCCTTCGTCATCTGGGGGGTGCTGATCGCCCTGACCCTGTGGCTGGAGCAGAAGAGAAAACTCGATGAACGCTAGCCTCGGCGGCTTGCTGGCCCTCGGCAGCGGCTACCTGCTGCTGCTGTTCCTGGGGGCCCTGGCGATAGAGCGGCAGTGGATTCCCACGCGCATCGCCCGCCATCCTGTTGTCTACACCCTGGCGCTAGGGGTCTATGCCAGCGCCTGGGCGATCTACGGCAGCCTGGAGCTTGCCGGCAATGCCGGTTACGGCTACCTCGCCTACTACCTGGGCGTGGCCGGTGCCTTCCTGCTCGCTCCGGTCCTGCTGGTGCCGATCCAGCGCATGACCCGCACCTACCAGCTGGCCTCGCTGGCCGATCTCTTCGCCTTCCGCTTCCGCTCACGCTGGGTCGGCACCCTGATCACCCTGATCAGCCTCTTGGCCGTGCTGCCCCTGCTGGCCCTCCAGGTGCAGACCCTGGGCGACACCATCGCTCTGCTGACCGGCACCGCCAGACCGGCCCTGCTGGCCCTGCTGTTCTGCGCACTGATCGCGCTGTTCGCCATCCTCTTCGGCGCCCGCCACACCCGGCTCCACGCCCGCCACGACACCCTGCTCGCGGTCATCGCCCTGGAGTCTCTCGTCAAGCTCACCGCCATGCTGACACTGGGGGCCTTCGCGCTGTTCGTGGTCTTCGACGGCCCCGCGGACCTCCAGGCCTGGCTGGACGGGCCGGGGCGCGCGGCGCAGCTCGGCATTGCCCAGCTCGACCCGGCCCAGTGGCGCACCCTGCTGCTGCTTTTCTTCGCCGCGGCCTTCCTGATGCCGCACATGTTCCACATCACCTTCGCCGAGACCCTCTCGCGGCGCACCCTCCTCCAGGCGGCCTGGTCGCTGCCGCTGTTCCTGCTGCTGATGGCGCTGCCCGTCCCCCTCATCCTCTGGGCCTCCCAGCGTCTGGGCGTCGATGCCGGCGGTCTCGGCACCGCCTACCTGGCCTACGGACTCTCCGAGTCGCTGTGGCTCCAGGGAGTGGTGTTCATCGCCGGCCTGGCGGCCACCAGCGGCACCATGATCATCATCTCCCTGGCGCTGTCGGGGATGATCCTCAACCACCTGGTGCTGGTTGCCCACCCCCCGGTGGACCAGCCGGACCTCTATCGCTGGTTGCGCTGGCTGCGCCGCGCCCTGATCGTGGCGGTGATCCTCGGCGGCTGGCTCTTCTACCGCCTGGTGGGCGTGAACCATGATCTCACCACCCTGGGACTGGCCGCCTTCATCGGCATCGCCCAGTTCTTGCCGGGCATGCTCGCGCTGCTCTACTGGCCGGGGGCCAACCGCAAGGGGATGGTCAGCGGGCTGACGGCAGGCGGGCTCGTATGGCTCGCCGGCACCTGGGTGCCACTGCTCAGCGACATCCCGGCCCTGGTGCTGCTGCCGCCGGGCCTCGAGGTACTGGCCGGCGAGCCCGTCTGGTACGTGGTGACCCTGGTCTCGCTGGCGGCCAATATCCTGACCCTCATCCTGGTGTCGCTGATCACGCCAACCTCCGCCGGCGAGAGGGCCGCGGCCGAGGCCTGCTCGGTGGATGCGGTGATCCGCCCCAAGCGCCTGCCGCTGGTGGCCGGGAACGGCGAGGAATTCAAACACCATCTGGCCCGCGCCCTGGGAGAGGAGGTCGCCAGCCGAGAGGTCGACCGCGCCCTGACCGACCTGGGCCTGTCGCCGCTGGATGGCCGCCCCTACGCCCTGCGCCGGCTGCGCGACCGCATCCAGGCCAACCTCTCGGGACTGATGGGCCCCTCGGTGGCACAGGACATCGTCGACCGCTACCTGCCCTATCGCCGCGGTGGCCTGGAGCCCAATGATGACGTCCAATTCGTCGAGAGCCGCCTGGAGGCCTATCGCACCCGGCTCACCGGCCTGGCCCGGGAACTCGACGGCCTGCGCCGCTACCACCGCCGTATCCTCACACGGCTGCCGGTGGGGCTGTGCGCCTTCGGCGCCGACGACGAGCTGCTGATGTGGAACGACGCCCTCGCCGAGCTTTCCGGCATCGAAGGCAACAGTGTGATCGGGGCCCGCCGCGATGGCCTGCCCCCACCCTGGGAAGCCCTGCTGGGACGCGTGCTCCTCGAGCACCACGATCACCTCTACAAGCAGCCGGTGACACTGGACGGCACCACTCGCTACCTGAGCCTGCACAAGGCCGCGCTCGAGGTCGACGAGGAGGTGCGCGGCGGTACCGTGATCCTGGTGGAGGACCACAGCGAAATGAAGTGGCTGGAGGACGAACTCGTGCATGCCGCCCGGTTGGCCTCCATCGGCCAGCTGGCGGCGGGCGTGGCCCACGAGATCGGCAACCCCGTCACCGGCATCTCCTCGCTGGCCCAGAATCTACGCTACGATACCGACGACCCGGAGGTACTGGAGAGCGCCACTCAGATCCAGCAGCTGACCGACCGCATCACGCGCATCGTCGAGTCGCTGGTCGGCTTCGCCCATGGCGGCCGCCACGTGACCGGCCAACCCTTCGCGCCGGTACCGCTGGCCAACCTGATCGACGAGGCCCTGCACTTGATCCACCTCGCCCGCTCGAGGGAGGATATTCACTATCACAATCGCTGCCCGGCGGGCCTCGAGGTCAAGGGAGATGCCCAACGGCTGCTGCAGGTAATGGTCAACCTGCTCGGCAATGCCCGCGACGCCAGCGCCCCGGGCGGCGAAGTCACCATCGATGCCGCCCCTCAGGACGGGTGGCTTCATGTCACCGTCACCGACCAGGGCCACGGCATAGATGAATGGGTGCGCGACCACCTGTTCGAGCCCTTCACCACCACCAAGCCGCCCGGTGAGGGCACGGGCCTCGGCCTGCCGCTGGTTTATAGCATCATTGCCGAGCATGGCGGCCAGATCGATATCGACTCCCCGCCCCCCGGGCAGGCCAAGGGCACCCGCATCAATCTGTGGCTGCCCCTCAACCCAGAGCATGGTGAATGCACCGATGAGCCGGATCCTGATCGTTGAAGACGAAGCCATCATCCGCAGCGCCCTGAAGCGGCTGCTGGAGCGCCACGACCACCGGGTCAGTGAGGCCGGTTCGGTGGCCGAGGCACTGGCGCTCGACCCCCAGGGCTTCGACCTGGTGATCAGCGACCTGAGACTCCCCGGCGAGCCCGGCACAGAGCTGATTGCCCGCGCCAACCCCGTCCCGGTGCTGATCATGACCAGCTATGCCAGCATGCGCTCGGCGGTGGAGGCGCTAAAGCTCGGGGCCGTGGACTATGTGGCCAAGCCCTTCGACCACGACGAGCTGCTCGAGACCGTGGCCCGGGTCCTGCACCGTCAGGCCTCCCTGCAGGGCGAGCCGCCCGACATCACCGAGCCCGGCGGTACCCGCCAGCCGATGATCGGCAACTGTCCTGCCATGCAGGTGGTCTACACGCGCATCCGCAAGGCGGCACCCGCCGATGTCACCGTGCTGATCCAGGGCGAGTCGGGCACCGGCAAGGAGCTGGTCGCCCGTGCCCTGCACCAGCAGAGCCGCCGCGCCCAGGCGCCGCTGATCTGTGTCAATTGCGCCGCCATCCCCGAGACACTCATCGAGTCGGAGCTGTTCGGGCACGAGAAGGGCGCCTTCACCGGCGCCAGTGCCTCGCGCACCGGGCTGGTCGAGGCCGCCGATGGCGGCACCCTCTTCCTCGATGAGATCGGCGAACTGCCGCTCGACGCCCAGGCACGCCTGTTGCGAGTACTGCAGGAGGGCGAGATCCGCAAGATCGGCTCCGTGGAAACCCGCCATGTCGACGTACGCCTGATCGCCGCCACCCACCGCGACCTGCGGAGCCTGTCGAAGACCGGCGAATTTCGCCTCGATCTCTACTACCGCCTCAACGTGATGCAGATCGACCTGCCGGCCCTGCGCGAGCGCGAGGACGATATCCTCGAAATCGCCGACGTGCTCCTGGAGAAAGCCTGTCGACGCCATGCGCGCGCCGGGCTGCGCCTCTCGCGGGCCGCCCGGCGCACCATCCGCGACTGCCCCTGGCCAGGTAACGTCCGTGAGCTGGAGAATGCCCTGGAGCGCGGCGTGATCCTCGCCGAGGGCCACCTCATTCATCCCGACGACCTGGGACTCGCGCCGACGCCACAGCCGCCGAGCAGGCCCCGGACGCCAGCGCCAGCCGTGGGCGGCCAGGAAACGCAGGAAACCAGCGGCGGCGAGGACCTCTCCCTGGAGGACTACTTCCAGCACTTCGTGCTTGAGCATCAAGACCAGATGAGCGAGACCGAGCTCGCCCAGAAGCTCGGCATCAGCCGCAAGTGCCTGTGGGAGCGACGACAGCGCCTGGGCATACCACGCAAGAAGAGCCCACGCCGCAACATAGGATAATGCGGCTGGCCATGCGGCCAGGGTGCAAGCACCCGCGACATCATCCGCGGGCGTATCCTTTCCTCTGCTCGTCGCCCGGCCTGCACCATTTGTTACCTTCCCACACAGCCAATGCCTCAAAGCGGGGTCATCCGGGTAACACTCCACTCTCCTTCCAGCATGACAACGCCCCGTTCTTTCTATAATTATCTGTTTTTAAAGACATTACAGTTAACTGGCACACAGGCTGCTACATCTAAGGCAAGAAAAACAAATCCGGACGTCACCCGCTGCCAATAATAACAACAGGCCAGACAGGTGTGACGGGGCCCAACCCGCGAACAACAACAAAATACCCCGGGCCCCACGACTTCGGCGCTTGCCGAGAACAAGAACAGCATCGGCACAGCGCGAGGCCTTCGGGTCCCAACAACAACAAGTTGCTCGAAGCACCGGAGCCATCAGGACGCGACGCACCCGGGTATGGCCGACCAACAATGACAATGGCCGTCGAGGTGCACTACCGGCAACAAGATCAACAAGCCGGTAGGAGGCATATTTCTATGCCGTCGTGGTTGGACTATTGTTTTGAATACGAGACGGTCGCCGTCAGGAGCATCAACAAACACAACAACACCGCTTGCCTGAACACTCCTTGGTGACTGTGGTGCGTATTCAGGGCGATGCGCCATCACGAAGAAAAATCAGCAGCAGGGATGCTGCATTCTGCTTGAACAGGGGAGGCCATTGGCCTCCCCTTTCTATTTCATGACGAACCTCTACACCGTGCCGCGCTTTGCAAGGTGTCAGTGGTCGGCTACACTCAAGCCTTTTCCGCGTCCCGCGAGTCGATATCGCCGCATGATCAAAGGTTTTACCCGCTTTCTGCAGAGCCCGGGCGAGCGCATCAAGTCGCTGTTCGGCCCTCAGGATGCGCCGGCCGCCAGCACCGGCCCGCGCATCATTCCCCGCCAGGAACATCCTGTCTCGCGTCAGCACTTCAGCGACGCCGCCCTCAAGGTGCTCTATCGGCTACACAATGCCGGCTTCCAGGCCTTCCTGGTGGGTGGATGCATCCGTGATGCGCTGCTTGGCCACATGCCTAAGGACTTCGATGTCGCCACCGACGCCACGCCGAATCAAGTCAAGGACCTCTTCCGCAACTCGCGCATCATCGGCCGGCGCTTCCGCATCGTGCATGTCCGCTTCGGCCGCGAGGTGATCGAGGTTACCACCTTCCGTGGCAAGCCCAGCGATGACCACGCCGATCATATCTCCCAGCAATCGAACGATGGCCTGCTGCTGCGCGACAACGTCTGGGGCAATATCGAAGAAGATGCGATACGTCGCGACTTCACCGTCAATGCCCTCTACTACAACATCGCCGACTTCTCGATCCACGACTTCGCCGACGGCGTGCGCGACATCGAGGCCCGTACCCTGCGGCTGATCGGCGACCCGGCCACCCGCTATCGCGAGGACCCGGTCAGGATGCTCAGGGCAGTGCGCTTCGCCGCCAAGCTCGACTTCCATCTCGATCCGGCCACCGAGGCACCCATCCACGACGCCGCGCCGCTGCTGCTGCAGATTCCCCCGGCGCGGCTATTCGACGAGATCCTCAAGCTGTTCATGGCCGGCCAGGGGGTCGCCACCTTCCATCTGCTGCGCGACTACGGGCTCTTCGCGATGCTCTTCCCCGAGGCCGACGAGGCCATGGAGGAGCAGCCCTGGGCCGAACGCCTGGTCGAGCTGGCACTGGAGAGTACCGACCGCCGCATCGCCGAAGACCGTCCGGTCACGCCGGCCTTCCTGTTCGCCGCCCTGCTCTGGGCCCCCGTCCAGCAGCGTCAGGCGATCCTCGAGGGCGATGGTATGCCGCCCATTCCTGCGCTCCAGGCGGCGTCCCAGCAGGTGGTCTCGCGCCAGCTTCAGCACATCTCCATCCCCAAGCGCTTCAGCCTGCCGATGCGCGACATCTGGGACCTGCAGCAGCGCTTGCCGCTGCGACGCGGCAAGCGAGTCTTCCAGACCCGCGAGCACCCCCGCTTCAGAGCCGCCTACGATTTCCTGCTGCTGCGCGAAGGTGCCGGCGAGCTCGAACCCGGCCTGGGTGACTGGTGGACCGCCTTCCAGCAAGCTGACGAGCATGAACAGCGCCGCCTGCTGGGCAAGGTCAGCGCCGACCCGGCCGGCAGCGGCCAGCCGCGCAAGCGTCGCCGACGCCGCAAGAAGCCGCGGGGCCCCGCGAGCGAGACATGAACCATCCGCGGCACCATGTCTGGATCGGCCTGGGCAGCAATCTCGATGGACCGCGGAAACATGTCGAGCGCGCCCTTCGTGAGCTCGACAGCCTCCCTCTGACCCACCGCATCGCCGCTTCGCGGCTCTATGCCAGCACGCCGCTAGGGCCCACCAACCAGCCCGACTACATCAATGCCGTGGCTCAGCTGGAGACACGCCTTTCTCCGCTTGCCCTGCTCGACCAGCTGCAGGCACTGGAACAGCGGCATGGCCGCGTGCGCGGCCAGCGCTGGGGCCCCAGGACTCTAGACCTGGATCTGCTACTCTTCGATGACTACCGGGTCACGCTGCCCCGGTTGACGCTGCCCCACCCGGAGATGGTCCGGCGCGCCTTCGTGCTGGTCCCGTTGGCCGAGCTGGCGCCGACTCGGGTAGTAGAAGGCCACACCCTGGCACAACGGATAGCGAGGCTCGACACCCGAGGCCTTCAGCCAGTGTTACCGCAAGGCTGAAAACGCTCCACACTGTTACCTATCGACACCTTGGCATGATTCAGGTAACAATCGAAGGTTACACGAGGCAGGCCCGCCGGAGGCCTCCCACGACAAGACGATGAGAGCACGCCATGAAAACCGTCACCCTGAGCACGCTCAAGGCCCTCAAGCGCGCCGGTGAGCCGTTCAGCTGCCTGACCGCCTACGACGCCACCTTTGCCCGCACGGCGGGGGACGCCGGCATCGAGGTCCTGCTGGTGGGCGATTCGCTGGGCATGGTCCTGCAGGGTCACGCCAGTACCCTGCCGGTGACGCTGGACGAGATCTGCTACCACACCCGCAGCGTGGCCCGCGGCAAGGGCGCCAGCCTGTTGATGGTCGACCTGCCGTTCATGAGCAATGCGAGCACCGAGTGCCTGTTGCGGGACGCCGGCGAGCTGATGCGTGCCGGTGCCGAGCTGGTAAAGGTCGAGGGCGAGGCCTGGATGGCCGACGGCATTCGTGAACTGACTCGACGCGGCGTGCCGGTCTGCGCCCACCTCGGTCTGACGCCCCAGTCGGTCTACCAGCTGGGGGGCTACAAGGTACAGGGGCGCGAGGCCGAACAGGCAACCCGAATCCTCGAGGACGCTCGGGCTCTGGTCGAGGCCGGCGCCTCGGTCATCCTGCTGGAGTGTGTCCCGGCAAGCCTGGGCCGAGCCGTCAGCGAGGCACTGGAGGTTCCAGTGATCGGCATCGGCGCCGGCCCGGATACGGATGGCCAGATCCTGGTGATGCACGACGTCCTGGGCATCACCCACGGCCGCACGCCACGCTTCGTGAAGAACTTCATGACCGAGGCCGACGATATCCCGGGCGCTTTCCACCGCTACCATGAGGACGTCAAGGCCCGTCGTTTCCCCGCCCAAGAGCACTGTTTCTAAGCAGCGTTTCGAGGAGCTCGCCGAGATGCGTACCCTGCGAGAAATTCCGCTCCTGCGCGAGGCCTTGGACGAATTCCGTCAACGCGGCCAGCGCATCGCCCTGGTACCGACCATGGGCAACCTGCATGAGGGCCACCTGGCACTGGTGGCGGAAGCGCGCCGCCGGGGCGATGTGGTCGTGGCGACCATCTTCGTCAATCCCCTGCAGTTCGGTGCCAACGAGGATCTGGATGCCTATCCACGGACCCTGGCCGACGACCAGGCCAAGCTCGAGGCGGCCGGCGCCGACCTGCTGTTCGCTCCCGAGACAACGGCCGTCTACCCGCGCGGCCTGGCCGCCCAGACCCGGGTCTGCGTGCCCGAGGTCAGCGAGGGGCTCTGCGGTGGCGACCGGCCCGGGCACTTCGATGGTGTCGCCACCATCGTCACCATGCTCTTCAACCTGGTGCAGCCCGATGTCGCCTGCTTCGGAGAGAAGGACTACCAGCAGCTTGCGGTGATCCGCCGCATGGTCAACGACCTGCACCTGCCGGTGGAGATCGTCGGCGTACCCATTGTTCGCGCCGAGGATGGCCTGGCCCTCTCCTCGCGCAACGGCTACCTGGATGCCGCCCAGCGCGACGCCGCCCCGTCGCTGTACCATACCTTGTGCACGCTGCGCGACGCCCTGGAAGCCGGCGACGAGGTCGCGCCGGCCCTGGATGACGGCCTCGCTCGGCTGAGGGAGGCTGGCTTCACACCGGACTACCTCGAGCTTCGCGACGCCGACCTGGGGGCGGTCACGGCCACCACCCGTGACGCCGTCCTGCTCGCCGCGGCGCGCCTCGGCCCGACCCGACTGATCGATAACCTGAGCCTTACTCTGCCACGCTGAGAGCGTGGTAACGCCACACAGAGGAACCTTCGCACCATGCAGACCATCATGCTCAAGGCCAAGCTGCACATGGCCCGTGTCACCCACGCCGTACTCAACTATGAGGGCTCCTGCGCCATCGACGGCGAGTTGCTCGACATGTCCGGCATCCGCGAGAACGAACAGATCCAGATCTACAACGTCGAGAATGGCCAGCGCTTCACCACCTACGCCATCCGCGCCGAGGAAGGCTCCAGGATGATCTCGGTGAACGGCGCCGCGGCCCACCTGGCGAGTGAGGGGCAACGCGTGATCATCTGCAGCTATGCCCATTACAGCGAGGCGGAGCTCGATACCCACGCCCCGGCCCTGGTCTACCTTCGGGAAGGCAATGCCATCAGCCACACCAGCAACGCTATCCCGGTACAGCTCGCCTGACAGCCGTCTGATACGGCACCCTGCGGGGGTGCCGCAGCGCACAACGCTCCCTTCCTTCGGTCCCTCCCCGGGCATTCGTCCATGGAAGCATTGCCGCGACGCACAAGCGTCGCCTATGCTGGATATCCCGGCTATGTCTGAGACGTCTTCGAGCTCAGACCGTCCTACAGACACGGCCGCAAGCCCGCTAGTCATTCTTCAGGAGTATCTCCTATGCAAGACGTGGTGATTGTTGCCGCTCGCCGCACTGCCGTCGGCACCTTCGGTGGCTCACTGGCCGGCATCCCCGCCAGCGACCTGGGTGCCCATGTCATCAAGGACATCCTCTCTTCCACCGGCGTTGCCGGGGACCAGGTCGACGAGGTACTGCTCGGCCAGGTGCTCACCGCGGGGGTCGGCCAGAACCCCGCCCGCCAGGCGTCCATCAAGGCAGGCCTGCCGGATGCGGTACCGGCCATGACCATCAACAAGGTCTGCGGGTCGGGCCTCAAGGCCCTGCACCTGGCCACCCAGGCGATACGCTGCGGCGACGCCGAGCTGATCATCGCCGGGGGCCAGGAGAACATGTCCGCCTCACCCCACGTGCTGCCCAACTCCCGAACAGGACAGCGCATGGGCGACTGGAAGGCCATCGACACCATGGTCCACGACGGCCTGTGGGATGCCTTCAACAATTTCCACATGGGCATCACGGCCGAGAACCTGGCAGAGAAGTACGGCATCAGCCGCGAGGAGATGGACGAGTTCGCCGCCGGCTCCCAGCAGAAGGCCGCGGCGGCCATCCGCGAGGGCAAGTTCAAGGGCCAGATCGTCCCGGTGGAGATCCCCCAGCGCAAGGGCGACCCGGTGGTCTTCGACACCGACGAGGGCCCGCGTGACGTGACCGCCGAGAAGCTCGGCGGCATGCGTCCGGCCTTCAAGAAGGACGGCACCGTCACCGCCGGCAACGCCTCCTCCATCAACGACGGGGCCGCCGTGGTGATGCTTTGCACCGCCGACAAGGCCAAGGCTCTGGGCCTTGAGCCGCTGGCCCGCATCAAGGCCTACAGCAACGCCGGCGTCGATCCGTCCATCATGGGCATCGGCCCAGCACCGGCTACCCGCCGCTGCCTCGAGAAGGCCGGCTGGAGCCTGGACGACCTGGACCTGGTCGAGGCCAACGAAGCCTTTGCCGCCCAGGCGCTCTCCGTCAACAAGGAGCTGGGCTGGGATGTCAGCAAGGTCAACGTCAACGGCGGCGCCATCGCCATCGGTCACCCCATCGGCGCCTCCGGCTGCCGCATCCTGGTGACCCTGGTCCACGAAATGATCGCCCGCGATGCCAAGAAGGGCCTGGCGACCCTGTGCATCGGCGGCGGGCAGGGGGTCGCGCTCGCGATCGAAAGGTAAGCTACAAGCTGCAGACAGCAGGCCCCGGGACTCGCGCCCGGGGTTTTTTCGGCCCACACAAAGCAAACCGCCGCCGAGGGTGACCTCGGCGGCGGTTTCCTTGCACCTTGCTCCTTGGAGCTTGTAACTCGCCGAAGGCGCCTTACAGCTGGGGCTCTGCGGCTTCCTCCGCCTCGAACGCCGCCTTCTCTTCCGGGGTGATCTCCTTGATGGTGAGCTTCACCCGGTTGCGGTTGTCGATGTCGAGCACCTTGACGATGGGCTCGTCGCCCTCGTTCAGGAAATCGCGTACGTCGTTGACCCGCTCCGGCACGATCTGGGAGATATGCACCAGGCCGTCGGTGCCCGGCATGATGTTGACGAAGGCGCCGAAATCGGCAATCCGCGCCACCTTCCCGCGATAGAGCTTGCCAATCTCGGGCTCGGCCGTAATCGCCAGCACGGTATCGATCGCCGCCTTGGCGGCTGCCTTGTCCTCGGCATAGATGCGCACGGTGCCGTCGTCGTCGAGATCGATAGAGGCGCCGGTATCTTCACAGATCTTGCGGATGGTCGCGCCACCCTTGCCAATCACATCGCGGATCTTCTCCGGATCGATCTTGATGGTCGCCATGGAAGGCGCGTTCTCGGACACCTCTTCACGACTCTGGGCGATCACCGTATTCATCTGCTCGAGGATCTGCTGACGAGCCTCATAGGCCTGCTGCAGTGCGACCTCCATGATCTCCTCGTTGATGCCCTCGATCTTGATATCCATCTGCAGAGCAGTGACGCCGTTGGTGGAGCCGGCCACCTTGAAGTCCATGTCGCCGAGATGATCCTCGTCGCCGAGGATGTCGGTGAGGACGGCGAAGCCGTCCTCATCCTTGACCAGCCCCATGGCAATACCGGCCACCGGCGCCTTCATCGGCACGCCGGCATCCATCAGCGCAAGCGACGAACCGCAAACGGACGCCATGGAGCTCGAACCGTTGGACTCGGTGATCTCGGCAACCACGCGGATGGTGTAGGGAAAGTCTGCCTCATCGGGCAGCATCGCCTGCACGCCGCGGCGTGCCAGACGACCATGGCCGATCTCGCGACGCTTGGGACCGCCCATGAAGCCGGCCTCGCCCACGCAGTAAGGGGGGAAATTGTAGTGCAGCAGGAAACGATCCTTGCGCTCACCCTCCAGCGACTCGATCAGCTGGGAGTCGCGTAGGGTCCCCAGCGTCGCCACCACGATGGCCTGGGTCTCGCCACGGGTGAAGATCGCCGAGCCATGCGTCTTGGGCAGGGTGCCGACTTCGATATCCAGCGGACGTACGGTCTTGTGGTCGCGACCATCGATACGCGGCTCGCCCTTGACCACCCGCGAACGCACCACACGCTTCTCCAGGCCGGCGAAAGCCCCCTTGACCTCATCGGCATCGTACTTGCCCTCTTCCTCCCCGGCGAACTGCTCGACCGCTTGATCCTTGAGAGCGGAGAGGGCGTCCTGGCGGGCCATCTTGTCGGTGATGCGATAGGCCTCGCCGACCTTCTGCTCGAAGGCATCGGCCATGGCGCCCTTGAGGGCGGTATTGTCGACGGGGGGCTGCCAGTCCCACTTCGGCTTGCCCGCCTCGGCGGTCAGCTCGTTGATGGCCTGAATGGCCACCTGCATCTCCTGGTGGGCATAGAGCACGGCGCCGAGCATCTCGTCCTCGAGCAGCTCGTTGGCCTCGGACTCGACCATCAGCACCGCTTTCTCGGTGCCGGCAACGACCATGTTGAGCTCGGAACCGGTCAGCTCCTCGACGGTGGGGTTGAGGAAGTAGCCGTTGTCCTCGGTGAAGCCCACCCGTGCGGCGCCGATCGGGCCGTTGAATGGCACCCCGGAAATGGCAAGGGCAGCAGAAGTGCCGAGCATCGCGGCGACGTCGGGGTCATGGTTGCGCTCGGTGGAGAGCACCGAGCAGACCACCTGCACCTCGTTCATGAAGCCCTTGGGGAAGAGCGGGCGGATCGGGCGGTCGATGAGCCGCGAGGTGAGGGTCTCCTTCTCGGTTGGACGCCCCTCGCGCTTGAAGAAGCCGCCGGGGATCTTGCCGACCGCGTAGGTCTTCTCCTGATAGAACACCCCCAACGGGAAGAAGGGCTGGGCGGGATTGGCCTCCTTCTTGGCCACCACGGTGCAAAGCACCACGGTATCATCCATGGTAACCATCACGGCACCGGTAGCCTGGCGGGCGATGCGCCCGGTTTCCAGGGTGACGGTGCTGCGACCGTACTGAAACGTTTTCTTGACCGGGTTCACGGCGACTTCCTTCAACTTTTCTGTGTTTGGGTCGTTTTGACTCGGCGACCATTTTAGGGGTTGACGCCCGTGGCGGCCACCGGGTAACGCTATTTCGCGGCCATGGACACAAAACGGGCAGCCCGAAGGCTGCCCGTTTCGTTACCGCTTGGGATGCGTCGCTTAGCGGCGCAGGCCCAGACGCTGGATCAGTGCCTGATAGCGCTCGAAGTCCTTGCGCTTCAGGTAGTCCAGCAGCTTGCGGCGCTGGTTGACCATGCGGATCAGGCCACGACGCGAGTGGTGATCCTGCTTGTTGGTCTTGAAGTGGTCCTGCAGGCCATCGATGTTGGCGCTCAGCAGGGCTACCTGCACTTCGGGGGAACCGGTGTCGTTCTCGCCACGACCGTACTCATTGACGATTGTGGACTTCTGCTCGGCTGTCAGTGCCATCTGTCTCTCCAGTAAGCAATATGCCTGGGTGATAAATGTTTGAGACCACGCATATTTGCAGTCTCGGGCGTATCTTCCTTCAGTCGGCTGCAGTGCTCAACAGCCTTTTCGGTGCCACCTCCTGTGGCCCCGTCACCGTGCCGAGACCCAGAAAGATCCCGTCACGATAGAGTCGTGTCGTCTCGCCTTCGACCAGGTCGCCAGCCTCGACTCGGGCCTGCTGGCCATGGGTCAGCCGGCTGGCCACCGCGGCATCGACCTCGAGCCACGACAGGTGGTCGACCAGCACGTCCACCGGCAGCAGCGCCGTCTCACGCTCGGCCTCGCCGGGCATGGCCTCCAGCGACTCGAGGGTCAACATGCCCTCGCTCGTGAAGGGGCCCGTTGCCAGGCGGCGCAGCGCGCTGATGTGCGCTCCGCAACCCAGCACCTGGCCGATGTCTTCGGCCAGGGTACGGATATAGGTGCCCTTGCTCACGCGCACTTCCAGCTCGAAGGCGGTATCGGCAAGAGCCAAGAGGCGCGCATCATACACCGTCACGCGCCTGGCTGCACGCTCGATCGACTTGCCCTCCCGGGCCAGCTCATAGAGCTTGCGCCCCTGGTGCTTGAGCGCCGAGTACATGGGCGGCACCTGGTCGATTTCGCCGCGGAAACGCGACAGCACCCCCTCGACGTCAGCCTCGGTCAGCCGGGGCACCGCACGACGCTCGACCACCTCGCCCTCGGCATCGCCGGTATCGGTGATCGCGCCGAGCTCCACCCGCGTGCGATAGACCTTGTCGGCCTCCAAGAGGTGGGCGGAAAACTTGGTCGCCTCACCGAAGCAGACCGGCAGCAGGCCGGTGGCCATGGGATCCAGCGTTCCCGTGTGGCCAGCCTTCTGGGCCTGGAACAGGTGCCGAACCCGCTGCAGCGCATGGTTGCTGGACAAGCCCCTTGGTTTATCCAGCAGCAGCACGCCGTTCACCGGCAATCCGCGACGCCGCCGAGCCATCAGTCGCGCTCGTCCTTTTCTGTCGAGCCGTCTGCCGAACCATCGATGGGATCGCGGCCGTCATCCGCCTCGTCATGCTGGGCCTGGTCGCTGGCAACGGCCTCGTCGATCAGCGACGACAAGTGCTGGCCACGCACCACACTCTCGTCATAGTGGAAGCGCAGCTCCGGCACATGACGCAGCTTGATGCGACGGGCGATCTGGCTGCGCAGGAAGCCGGCGGCCCGCTTGAGCACCGCCAGGTTCTCCTTGATGCGCTCGGGCGTCTGCTCCCCCAGCAGGGTCACATGGATGTCGGCATAGCCGAGGTCGCGACTGACCTCGACGCCGCTGACAGTGACCATGCCCAGGCGCGGATCCTTGACCTCTCGCTGGATCAGCACCGCCAGCTCCTTCTGGAGCTGGTCGGCTACCCGGTCGGTACGCTTGAACTCGCGCATGTACGACTCCTCGAGCCTTTAGAGGGTCCGCTCGACCTTGACCTGATCGAACACCTCGATCTTGTCGCCGACCTGGACATCGTTGTAGTTCTTCACGCCGATGCCGCACTCCATCCCGTTACGCACTTCCTGGACGTCGTCCTTGAAGCGGCGCAGCGACTCGAGTTCGCCCTCGTAGATGACCACGTTATCGCGCAGCACGCGGATCTTCTTGTTGCGGTGCACGCTGCCCTCGACCACCATGCAGCCGGCCACGGCACCGATCTTGGGTGCACGGAAGACATCACGAACCTCGGCAACACCGACGATCTCTTCCTTCCAATCCGGCGCCAGCATGCCACTCATGGCCTGCTTGACCTCGTCGATCAGCTGGTAGATGACGCTGTAGTAGCGCAGATCCAGGCCTTCACGTTCGATGATCTCGCGGGCCGCGGCGTCGGCACGCACGTTGAAGCCGACCACGATGGCGTCACTGGCCAGCGCCAGGTTGGCATCGGTGCCGGTGATGCCGCCCACGCCGGAGGAGACCACGGCCACTTCCACTTCGTCAGTAGAGAGCTCTTCGAGGGCGCCCTTGATCGCCTCCAGAGAACCCTGGACGTCGGCCTTGAGCACGATATTGAGCTTGGCCGCCACATTCTGGCCCATCTGGCTGAACATGTTCTCCAGCTTGGCCTTTTGCTGGCGTGCCAGGCGCACCTCGCGGTACTTGCCCTGACGGAAGTTGGCGACCTCGCGGGCCTTCTTCTCATCGGCCAGCACCATGAAATCGTCACCCGCTTCGGGGGTGCCGTCCAGGCCCTGGATCTCCACCGGGGTGGATGGCCCAGCCTCGTCGACCTGCTTGCCCAGCTCGTTGGTCAGCGCGCGGACACGGCCGTAGTGCAGGCCGGCCAGCACGGTGTCGCCCTTCTTCAGGGTGCCGTTCTGGACCAGCACGGTGGCCACGGGGCCGCGGCCCTTGTCCAGGCGAGACTCGACCACCACGCCCTTGCCGGGCGCCTCGGGAACGGCCTTGAGCTCGAGTACCTCGGAGACCAGCTGAATGGCTTCCAGCAGTTCCTCGATGCCCTCGCCGGTGTGCGCGGAAACATACACGAACTGGGTGTCGCCGCCCCACTCCTCGGAAATCACGCCGTGCTGGGAGAGCTCGTTCTTGATGCGGTCAAGGTCGATGCCCGCCTTGTCGATCTTGTTGACCGCCACCACCATGGGCACTTCGGCCGCCCGCGAGTGCTCGATGGCCTCGATGGTCTGGGGCATCACGCCGTCATCGGCCGCCACCACCAGCACGACCACGTCGGTCGCCTTGGCACCGCGGGCACGCATGGCGGTGAACGCCGCGTGGCCCGGAGTATCCAGGAAGGTCACGCCACCGTGATCATCCTGCACGTGATAGGCCCCGATGTGCTGGGTGATACCGCCAGCCTCGCCGGTGGCCACCTTGGCCTTGCGGATGTAGTCCAGCAGCGAGGTCTTGCCGTGGTCGACGTGACCCATGACCGTGACCACCGGCGAGCGGGTGATCTCTTCGCCCTCGTAGGAAATACCCTCGAGGACCTCGGTCTCCAGCGCATCATCCTTGACCAGCTTGGGCTTGTGCCCCATCTCCTCGACGACGATGGCCGCGGTGTCCTGATCGATGGTCTGATTGATGGTCACCGCGGCACCCATGGTGAACATGGCCTTGATGACCTCGTTCGCCTTGATCGACATCTTGTCGGCCAGGTCGGCGACGCTGATCGACTCAGGGATCGACACCTCGCGGATGATCGGCTGGGTCGGCTTCTGGAAGCCGTGCTTGCCGCCACCGCCCTGGCTACCGCCACGGCGGCCACCCCGACGCTCGGCGCGTTTGGCCTTCTTGCCGCCACGACGACGCTCCTCGCGGTCACCGCGATCATCGTCATCACGCTCGCCACGTCCCTTCTTGCCGGTGCCGGCCTTGGTGGTGGCCTTCTTGACTGCAGCACGGCGCGACTCGGGACGTCCCTCCTTGGGCGGAGCCGGTGGCTCCTCGGCGGGCGTGGAAGTCTCGAGCTCCGGCACCGGAATCTCGAGTTCAGCGGTGGCCTTGTCGGCTTCGAGCTTGGCCGCCGCTTCACGGGCGGACTCCTCGGCAGCGCGTGCCTTGGCCTCCTCGGCCTCGCGAGCCTCCTTGGCTTCCTCGGCCTCACGGGCATCCTTGGCGGCCTGTGCCTGCTGGGAATCGGCCATGTCGCCTACCAGCTGACGCGGACCGGCGTCTTTTGCCGGCTCCGGCTTGGTCTCTTCCTCGGCACGCTTGACGTAGGTACGCTTCTTGCGCACCTGCACCTCGATGCTCTTGCCACGTTCGCCGGTCTTGATGCGGCTGCGCGTCTTGCGCGTCAGCGTGATCCGATCCTTCGCCCCGGCGCCACTGCCGCCATGACTCTTGGTGAGATAGTCAAGCAGCTGACGCTTATCCTCTTCGGATACGGCATCGCCCTCGGACTTCTGGCCGAGTCCGGCTTCTTTCATCTGCTCCAGCAGGCGAGGCACATCGCGCCCCACCTTTGCTGCAAAATCCTTAACGGTCATCTCTGACATTACGACCCTCCTCAACCCGTGACCCGTTTACTGTTCGTTCTCGAACCATGGCGCACGGGCAGTCATGATCAGTGCCGCGGCGCGCTCCCCGTCGATTCCCTCGATGTCCAGCAGGTCATCGACGGACTGCTCGGCCAGGTCCTCCATGGTGACAATGCCCTGGCTGGCCAGAATGAAGGCCAGGTGGCGCTCCATACCGTCCATCTCCAGCAGGTCGTCAGCCGGCTGGGCGCCATCGAGCTCCTCCTCGGAGGCGATGGCCAGGTTCAGCAGTTCATCCTTGGCACGAGCGCGCAGCTCCTCGATAAGCTCCTCGTCGAACTCTTCTATCTCCAGCATCTCATCGACAGGTACATAAGCAACCTCCTCCAGGGAGGTGAAGCCCTCTTCCACCAGCAGGCGTGCCACGTCCTCGTCGATACCCAGGTGCTGGATAAAATGCTCGACCAGGCTGTCAACCTCCTGATCGCGTTTGTCCTCGGCCTCCTCCTCGGTCATGACGTTCAGCCGCCATCCGGTAAGTTCGGAAGCCAGGCGTACGTTCTGGCCGCTGCGGCCGATGGCCTGGGCCAGATTGTCCTCGGCGACGGCCACATCCATGGCATGAGCCTCCTCGTCAACGAGGATCGAGCCGACATCCGCGGGCGCCATGGCGTTGATCACCAGCTGGGCCGGATTGTCGTCCCACAGCACGATGTCCACGCGCTCATTCTGCAGCTCCGAGGAGACCGCCTGAACCCGCGACCCGCGCATACCCACGCAGGCCCCTACCGGATCGATGCGTCGGTCATTGGTCTTGACCGCAATCTTGGCTCGAGAGCCGGGATCGCGCGCCGCGCCCTTGATCTCGATCAGCTCCTCGGCAATCTCCGGCACCTCGATGCTGAACAGCTCGATGATCAGCTCCGGGCAGGTACGCGACAGGATCAACTGGGCGCCGCGCGCCTCGGGATCGACCTTGACCAGCAGCGCGCGAACGCGCTCGTTCATGCGGTAGCGCTCACCGGGGATCATCTCACTGCGCGGCAGGAAGGCCTCGGCATTCTCGCCAAGATCGATGATCAGACCATCGCGTGTCGTTTTCTTGACGATACCGGCGACCAGCTCACCCTCGCGCTCGGCATACTGGCGTACTACCTCGGCCCGCTCGGCCTCGCGCACTTTCTGCACGATGACCTGCTTGGCGGTCTGGGCGGCAATCCGGCCGAAAGAGGCGTTCTCGATGCGCTCCTCGACCACGTCACCCAAGCTCAGGGGCGGGTCACGGCGCTCGGCAAAGGAGAGCTTGATCTGCGCATCGGGGCCATCGAAGTCATCATCCTCGACCACCACCCAGCGGCGGAACGTCTCGTAGTCGCCGGTTTCGCGGTCGATGTGCACCCGCACGCTGGCTTCCTCGCCCTCGAAGCGCTTGCGCGATGCACTGGCCAGGGCCGCCTCGACGGCCTCGAAGATCACCTCGCGGGAGACCCCCTTCTCGTTGGAGATCGCGTCGACGACCGCCAGAATTTCTTTACTCATGCCTTAGCCTCGCCAGTGAACCTGATCTTATGCACCGAGCCCATCATGTGAACTGCGGGACGACCCGCGCCTGATCGATACCCTCGATGGGAAAACAATATTCCTCGCCGTCGATCTGCAGCAGCACCTCATCGCTCTCGACCCCGGCCAGCAGCCCCTGAAACTTGCGTCGCCCGTCGAAGGGCAGGCGCAACTTCACGGCCACCATATAGCCGGCATAGCGTTCGAACTGCTCGAGGGTGAACAGCGGCCGGTCCATGCCCGGCGAGGAGACTTCCAGCCGATATTCGCCGGGCACCGGATCCTCGACATCGAGCACCGCACTGACCTGGCGGCTGACATCGGCGCAATCGTCCACGCTCACCCCGTCCTGGTGATCGATGTAGATCACCAGGCGGGAATGTTTGCCCTGGGACAGATGATCGATGCCCCATAGCTCGAACCCCATGGCAGAGACCACCGGTTCGATCAGCGCATGCAGCGCAGCATCCTTGATTGCCACGGAAGAAAGCTCCTACAGCCGTTGCATCAGGCACCTGGCCGGGAGTCAAGAGAAGAGTCAGGTGGCTGATTGGCGTTGCCCGGAACAGCGCCGCCGTCTCCGGCTGGCAAGCTGCTAACAAAAAGCCCCTTCACAGGAAGGGGCTTTCACAAGAAACCTGTATACCACTTCGGCTCTCTGGCATGCCCCTAAAGCAACTGCATGCCTGCCAGGAAGATGGTAGCGGGGACCGGATTTGAACCGATGACCTTCGGGTTATGAGCCCGACGAGCTACCAGACTGCTCCACCCCGCATCAATCTAGGTCGGATATTGTAAGCCCGCATGACAACATCGTCAAGCGGCAATACCGCGTACTGCCAATCTTGCTTCAAAGCCTCGATCGCTGCATCGAACGCTTCACAATTGGTGCCGAAGGCGGGACTTGAACCCGCACGGCCATAAGGCCACTACCCCCTCAAGATAGCGTGTCTACCAATTCCACCACTTCGGCATCGGGGAGACTGGGTGGCGAGATCAATCGCCGCTTTCCTCCAGCGCTGGCGCAGTATTATCCACATCACTGCCGTCATCGTCAAGGGTCGGCACGGCATTCTGCTGCTCGATGAGCTGGGCATCGGGGATGCCGGCCTCGGGCGCCTCACCGGCCTGGGAAGCAAACCAGGCCAGCGTCAGGGAAGTGGCAAAGAAGGCCACGGCCAGTAGACCGGTGAACTTCGCCAGAAAGCTACCGCTGCCCTTCGAACCGAACACGGTCTGGGAGGCACCGCCACCGAAGGCGGCACCGGCTTCAGCGCCCTTGCCCTGCTGCAGCAGGATAAGGACGACCAGGGCGATGGCAATCGCCACATGGGTCATGAGAATGGCAACTTGCATGGATTCAACCTGCTGACTGACAAATGGCTAGGAAATCGTCGGCCTTGAGCGAAGCGCCGCCCACCAGGCCGCCGTCGATATCGGGCTGCGAGAGCAGCTCGGCGGCATTATCCGCCTTCATGCTGCCGCCGTACAGCAGACGCACGCCACCGGCCAATGCATCGTCATAGCGCGACAGGTAGCCACGAATGGCCGCATGCACCGCCTGGGCCTGCTCGGGACTCGCCGTGCGCCCGGTGCCGATGGCCCAGACAGGCTCATAGGCAATCACCACGCGGATACGATCGGCCTCGTCGAGGGCATCGAACACCGCCTCGACCTGACCCAGCACCACCGATTCGGTGCGCTCGGCCTCGCGCTCCTCCAGAGTCTCGCCGACGCAGAGCACCGGCGTGAGCTGCTCGGCCAGGGCCGCCTTGACGCGTGCCAGCACCATCGCATCGTCTTCACCAAACAGGATGCGTCGCTCCGAGTGGCCGACCAGCACGTAGCGGGCACCGCAGTCGCGCAACATGGCCGCGCTGACCTCACCGGTGAAGGCCCCCGAGGGCTGATCGCTGAGCGTCTGGGCCCCGACCGTCACCGACGTCTCACCGAGCGCCCTGCCCGCCGCTTCCAGGAAAGGAAAGGGGACCATCAGCGCCACCTCGACATTCACGGGCAGGGAGACGCCGGCAAAGGCCCGACCGAACTCCTCGACCAGGGCCAGGGAGCCGTTCATCTTCCAGTTTCCAGCGATCAGCGGCATGCGCATGGGAGTTCCTCTTTCAAGGTGGTGCGAAATGGTATAGGAGGGGCTCCGTCAAGACAACCGACCTGACAATAGCCGCCTGCGCTCAGCCGAGCAGCGCTTCGACGTCATCGGCGAGGCGGCGCGCCAGGGCGTCGACGTCCAGATGGGGACGCCCCTCGACCATCACCCGGATCAGCGGCTCGGTGCCCGAGGCCCGCAGCAGCACGCGCCCTTGATTGCCCAGCTCGGCCTCCAGGCGGCATACCGCCTGCTTGAGCGAGGCCTGCTCCAGCAGCGCCTTGGCATTGCTGCCGGGCCTGAGGCGCACGTTGATCAGCGCCTGGGGCGCCTTCTGCAGGCCAGCGAGCAGGCGGCCCAGAGGCTGCTGTTCGCGGACCATGATCGCCAGCACCTGCAGCGCCGAGACGATACCGTCGCCGGTGGTCTGCACATGGCCACAGACGATATGGCCGGAAGACTCGCCGCCCAGCTGCCACCCCTTGGCGGCCAGCCGCTCCATGACGTAACGATCCCCGACGCGGGCTCGCTCGAAGGGAATATCGAGCGCCTCCATAGCAGCCGCCAGGCCGAAATTGGACATCAGGGTGCCCACCACGCCCCCTCCCAGCTCACCACGACCATGACGGTCCGTGGCGATCAGATAGAGGATATCGTCGCCGTCGATCTCGCGACCGTCGGCATCCACCAGCAGTACACGGTCGCCGTCGCCGTCGAAGGCCACCCCGAGGTCGGCCTCCTGCTGGGTCACGGCCGCGCGCAGTGCAGCGGGATGGGTCGAGCCCACCTCCTGGTTGATATTCAGGCCATCCGGCGTGGCGCCGATCAGGTTGACCTCCGCGCCCAGCTCGCGGAAGACGCTGGGGGCGATGTGGTAGGTGGCACCATGGGCACAGTCGATGACCATCTTCAGCCCGTGCAGGCTGACCCGGTCGGGAATGGTCGATTTGCAGAACTCGATGTAGCGCCCCGGGGCGTCATCGACCCGCATCGCCTTGCCCAGGTGATCCGGCGCCACCGTGGTCAGCGCCTCCTCGAGCATGGCCTCGATGCGCTCCTCGACCTCGTCGGCCAGCTTGGTGCCAGAAGCGGAGAAGAACTTGATGCCGTTATCCTGGAAAGGATTATGAGAGGCGGAGATGACAATGCCCGCGTCAGCACGGAAGGTGCGTGTCAAATAGGCGATCGCCGGGGTCGGCATGGGCCCCAGCAGCATCACGTCGACGCCGGCGGCGGAGAGTCCCGCCTCCAGGGCCGACTCGAACATGTAACCCGAGATCCGCGTGTCCTTGCCGATCATCACCCGGGCACGTCTCTTGTCCCGGGTCAGCACCCGACCGGTGGCCCAACCCAGCTTGAGCATGAAATCCGCCGTGATGGGCGGCTCGCCTACGGTGCCGCGGATGCCATCGGTGCCAAAATAGCGTCTAGTCATGCGCGCTGCCTTCCTCGAGTACGGCCCAAGTCATGTTCACCGCGTCCACGTGGGGCCCCACGTCGTGGACGCGCAGAATACGGGCGCCGCGATCTACCGCCAGGGCAGAGAGCGCCAGGCTGCCGGAGAGGCGCTCTTCCACTGGCCGCCCCAGCACCTTGCCGATCATGCTCTTGCGCGACATACCCACCAGCAGCGGCAGCCCGAGCGCCTCCAGACGGTCCATATGCTTGAGCAGGCGCAGGTTGTGCTCCACCGACTTGGCGAAGCCGAAGCCCGGGTCGAGCAGCATGCGCTCGCGACGCAGACCGCCCGCCTCACAGGCGGCCACTCGCTGCGCGAGGAATGTCGCCACGGCCTCCTCGACCGGACGGTCGTAGTGCGGGTCGTCCTGCATGTCACCGGGCTCGCCGATCATGTGCATCAGGCACACCGGCAGCCCACTGACGACCGCCGCCGATAGAGCTCCCTCGCGGCGCAGGTTGCGCACGTCATTGATCATGCCGGCGCCGGCCTGTGCCGTTGCCGCCATTACCTCGGGCGTGCTGGTATCGACCGAGACCAGGGCATCGAACTCGCGTACCAGGGCCTCCACCACCGGCACCACTCGGTCCAGTTCCTGCTGGACCGAGACCGGCTCGGCACCGGGACGCGTGGACTCGCCGCCCACATCGATGATCGCGGCCCCCTCGGCCAGCATCTGTTCGGCATGGCGCAGGGCATCATCCGGCACCGCATGACGGCCGCCGTCGGAGAAGGAGTCGGGCGTGACGTTGAGGATCCCCATGATGCGGGGAAAGGAGAGGTCGAGCCGGTGCCGGCCACACGGCAGATGCGTCGATGCACGGATATCCATCATCTTCCTGTCGGTCGAACGGCAAAGGCGCCCCGCAGGGCGCCTGACAAGGGTAAACGTATCGGGCTCAGCCGCCGGCCGGGCCACCCAGCGGGTCAGAGGGACGACGCGAAGGCCTCTCGTCGTCCTCGGCATCGTCGCTCGATTCCGGCGAGGGCTCGGCCTTGGGCTCGCCGCCCGAGGGTGCTCCACTGCTCGGGTCATCCCAGCCCTCGGGGGGCCGCGGGTCACGTCCTTCCATGATGTCCTTGAGCTGATTGGAGTCGATGGTCTCGTACTTCATCAGCGCGTCGGCCATGGCATCGAGCTTGTCGCGGTTCTCCTCGAGGATATTCTTGGCCTGCTCGTAGCAGCCGTCGATGATCTTGCGCACTTCCTTGTCCAAGCGGGTGGTGGTCTCGCCGGACTTGAGCTTGCCGCCCTGACCCGGGCCACCCATGAACTGGTGCGACTCATCCTCATCGTACATGATCGGGCCCATCTCCTCGGAGAGACCCCACTTGGCCACCATGTTGTGCGCAAGCTCGGTGGCTCGCTTGATGTCGTTGGAGGCGCCGGTGGTGACACCGTTCGGCCCCAGCGTCATCTCCTCGGCAATGCGGCCGCCGAACAGCGAGCAGATCTGACTGATGATCTGCTGGCGGGAAAGGCTGTAGCGATCCTCTTCCGGCAGGAACATGGTCACGCCCAGCGCCCGCCCCCGGGGAATGATGGTCACCTTGTAGACCGGGTCATGCTCGGGCATCACCAGGCCGATGATCGCGTGGCCCGACTCGTGGTAGGCCGTGTTGAGCTTCTCCTTGTCGGTCATGACCATGGACTTGCGCTCGGCGCCCATCATGATCTTGTCCTTGGCCATGTCGAGCTCTTCCATGCCCACCAGACGCTTGTTACGTCGCGCGGCGAACAGGGCACCCTCGTTGACCAGGTTGGCCAGGTCGGCGCCGGAGAAGCCCGGGGTGCCGCGGGCGATCAGCGACGGCTTGACGTCGTCGGCTAGCGGCACCTTGCGCAGATGCACATTGAGGATGTGCTCGCGGCCGCGGATGTCGGGCAGCGGCACCACCACCTGGCGGTCGAAGCGGCCGGGGCGCAGCAATGCCGGATCGAGCACGTCGGGGCGGTTGGTGGCGGCGATGACGATGATGCCCTCGTTGGGCTCGAAGCCGTCCATCTCGACCAGCAGCTGGTTCAGGGTCTGCTCGCGCTCGTCGTTGCCACCGCCCATGCCGGCGCCGCGAGAACGGCCCACGGCGTCGATCTCGTCGATGAAGATGATGCAGGGTGCCTGCTTCTTGGCCTGCTCGAACATGTCACGCACGCGGGACGCGCCGACACCCACGAACATCTCCACGAAGTCGGAACCAGAGATCGAGAAGAACGGTACCTTGGCCTCGCCGGCGATGGACTTGGCGAGCAAGGTCTTGCCGGTACCCGGCGGGCCCACCATCAGCACGCCGCGCGGTATGGTGCCCCCCAGGCGCTGGAACTTGGTGGGATCGCGCAGGAAGTCCACC
The DNA here is from genome assembly GCF_902500215.1 of Halomonas lysinitropha. Taxonomy (GTDB): domain Bacteria; phylum Pseudomonadota; class Gammaproteobacteria; order Pseudomonadales; family Halomonadaceae; genus Halomonas; species Halomonas lysinitropha. The sequence continues at coordinate 111,331 of NZ_CABVOU010000016.1, read as the reverse complement.
AGTTCCTCGACCTCCTCCTTGGCCTCGTCACAACCGGCGACATCAGAAAAGGTGGTCTTGACCTGGTCATGGGAGAGAAGCTTGGCCTTGGACTTGCCGAAGCTCATCGGGCCGCCCTTGCCGGCACCACCGCCCTGCATCTGGCGCATGAAGAACATGAAGATGGCCAGGATCAGCAGGATCGGGAAGCTGGCGATCAGCAGGCGCATCCACAGGCTCTGCTGCTCGGGCTCCTTGCCCACCACGGTGACATTGTTGGCGAGGAGGTCGTCCATCAGCTTAGGATCCTCCGCCGCCGGGCGGATGGTCCGGAACTGCGAACCGTCGGTACGCTCGCCGGTGATGGTATAGCCATCAATGGTCACGTTGCGGACCTGTTCGTTCTGCACCTGCTCGACGAACTGTGAATAGTTCATCGCCTGCGGTGAGCTGTCGACGCTGAAGTTGTTGAACACCGTCAGCAGCACTGCCGCGATGACCAACCACAGAATCAGGTTCTTCGCCATATCATTCAAGGGACTACCCTCATTGCAAGAATCTGTCGGCCGAAAATGCCTGGTCTTTCGACACTACATGAGCGGCACATGTTCAGCCAGCCTCCGTGCGGAGGGGTAAACTACTGTCACTTTGACACAGTCACGATGCCGTGTCCGGCAATCGACCCGTTAGCCGCGGTCTATCGTGAAAGCACGAAACTTTTATTGCGGCCAAGACAATGCCTCAGCCGCGAAACCCTTCCGCCAGCAGGTAGACCTCGCGGGAGCGCGCCCGGGAGGCCTCCGGCTTTCGGGTCACTACCCGAGCGAAGCTGCCGCGCAGCTCCTTGAGAAAGGCATCGAATCCTTCGCCCTGAAACACCTTGGCCAGGAAGGTGCCGCCGGGCGAGAGCGTCTGGCGAGCCAGGTCCAGTGCCAGCTCGGCGAGGTTCATCGCCTGAGGCTGATCGATGGCCGCCATACCACTCATATTGGGGGCCATGTCGGACATCACAAGGTCTACCCGGCGATCGCCGAGAGTGGCGAGGATAGCCTCGAGCACACTCTCCTCGGTGAAGTCCCCCTGGATGAAGTCGACATCCGCCAGGGCATCCATCTCGAGAATGTCGGAGGCGATCACCGCCCCCTCGGCGCCGACCTTCTCGGCGGCCACCTGACTCCACCCCCCGGGGGCGGCGCCCAGGTCGATCACTGTCATCCCGCGCCGCAACAGCCGATCCTTCTCGTCCAGCGCCAGCAGCTTGTAGCTGGCGCGGCTGCGATAGCCGTCCTGCCAGCTCTGCTGCACGAAGCGGTCGCCGAAGTGCTCCTTCAGCCAGCCCTTGCTGGTCTTGCTGGTCGGCGCCTTGCCGACGGCGCCCTTGGTGCGGGAAGCATTGGAACGTGCCACGGCATCACCTGTGAGTGACCATGAATGACAGGCAGTCGAGCGGTTTCCGGAAAGACCTGGTGGAGGTACGACGGGGTGCTGACCTGCGGACCCGGCCAGAACAATCCTGAGGCCGGGAGGGCCACGCGCTTTCGCCGCGGGGCGTTTCACCGTACCATGTGCGCTGCGCGCCAACCGGGAAGAAGCAAGATACCATGAGCTTGTCACAGGCACAAAAGAAAGCATTTCGCAGCATCGGGCACTATCTCGACCCCGTAGTCACCGTCTCAGAGAACGGAGCCTCTGAAGGCGTGCTGGCCGAGCTCGAACGGGCCCTGAACGACCACGAGCTGATCAAGGTCAAGCTGGCCCTGCCCGAGCGTGACGACCGCGCCGCCATGCTCGACGAGCTGGTCGCGGCGAGCGGCGCCGAGGTGATACAGAAAATCGGCAAGATGGCCCTGCTCTACCGCCACAACCCGCGGGTCAACCCGAAGCTCTCCAACATCACGCGCTTCGAGAACCACCACGGGCGGCGCTGACGCGGCCAAGCGGCCAAGCGGCCAAGCGGCCAAGCGGCCAAGCGGCCAATAATAGAGCACGGTGACAAAGAGAAGCCCCGCCGACCGGAATCTGCGGGGTTTCTTCTTGCCTGGCGCCTGCCTCCGCACCCGCCGCCCGTCATCGAGCGGCTTGGCGCTTGTGGCTCGGCGCTTGGCGCTTAGAGGTGCTCCACGCTCGAGATCTCGTACTCGACCTCACCGCCGGGAGTCTTGACCACCACCACGTCGCCCTCCTCCTTGCCGATCAGGGCACGAGCAATGGGGGAAGTGACCGAGATACGGCCTTCCTTGATGTTGGCCTCATCCTCGCCGACGATGCGATAGGCCACCTCCTCGTCGGTCTCCAGGTTGATCAGCCCCACGGTCACGCCGAAGATCACCTTGCCGGTCTGGGGCAGCTTGGCGACATCGATCACCTGGGCGTTGGAGAGCTTGCCCTCGATCTCCTGGATACGCCCCTCGATGAAACCTTGCTGCTCGCGTGCCGCATGGTACTCGGCGTTCTCCTTCAGATCGCCGTGCTCGCGAGCCTCTGCGATGGCGGCAATCACCCGAGGCCGCGCCTCGCTCTTGAGCTCCTCGAGTTCCTTGCGAAGCCGCTTCTCACCGGCGACGGTCATCGGGACCTTGTTCATTGCGTAGCTCCTGCATGCAGTTCCTGTAGCCGCCGCACTGTAATGGCATTGCCATACTCGAGTGCCATGCAAACGGCACTGGCCCCTGCCAGGGTGGTGGCATAGGGAACCTTGCGGGCGAGTGCAGTGCGGCGGATCACCGAGGAGTCGTTGATGGCCTGGCGGCCCTCGGTGGTGTTGACGATATAGGCGACCTCGTCGTTCTTGAGCAGATCGACGATATGCGGACGGCCCTCATAGACCTTGTTGACGATCTCCACCGGCAGGTCGGCGGCCTCCAGGGCCTCCGCCGTGCCACGGGTCGCGCACAGAGTGAACCCCAAGGTTACCAGAGAACGCGCCACTTCGATAACGCCCGCCTTGTCGGGATCACGCACGGAGAGGAACGCCTTGCGATCGCCATCCAGCGGCGGGATCGCCTCGCCGGCGCCGAGCTGCGCCTTGTAGAAGGCCTCGGCGAAGGTGTCGCCACTGCCCATCACCTCGCCGGTGGACTTCATCTCCGGCGAGAGGATCGGGTCGACCCCCGGGAACTTGTTGAAGGGGAAGACCGCCTCCTTGACGCTGAAGAAGTGCGGCACGATCTCGCGAGTGAAGCCCTGCTCCTCGAGGCTGGTGCCCGCCATGCAGCGTGCGGCGACCTGAGCCAGGGAGGTGCCGATGCACTTGGAGACGAAGGGCACGGTGCGCGAGGCACGCGGATTGACCTCGATGACGTAGATCTCGCCGTCCTGCCAGGCCAGCTGCACGTTCATCAGGCCCTTGACGCCGAGCTCCACGGCCATCTTCTTGACCTGCTCGCGCATCTCTTGCTGCACCTCGGCGGGCAGCGAGTAGGGCGGCAGCGAGCAGGCGGAATCGCCGGAGTGCACGCCGGCCTGCTCGATATGCTGCATGATGCCGCCGATCACCACCTGGGTGCCGTCGCTGACCGCGTCGATGTCGATCTCGATGGCGGCGTTGAGGAAGTGGTCGAGCAGCACCGGCGAATCATTGGAGACCTTGACCGCATGGGTCATGTAGTTCTCCAGCTCCGAGGCGTCGTAGACGATCTCCATGGCGCGCCCGCCCAGCACGTAGCTGGGGCGCACCACCAGCGGATAGCCGATCGCCTCGGCCTTGGCAAAGGCCTCCTCGAAGCTGCGTGCGGTGGCGTTGGGCGGCTGCTTGAGACCCAGCTTGTCGATCATCTGCTGGAAACGCTCGCGATCCTCGGCACGGTCGATGGCGTCCGGCGTGGTGCCGATGATCGGCACGCCGGCCGCCTCGAGCTCGCGCGCCAGCTTCAGCGGCGTCTGCCCGCCGAACTGCACGATGACGCCGACCGGCCGCTCCTTGTCGGCGATTTCCAGCACGTCTTCCAGGGTCACCGGCTCGAAATAGAGCCGATCCGAGGTGTCGTAGTCGGTGGAGACGGTCTCGGGATTGCAGTTGACCATGATGGTCTCATAGCCGTCGTCATGCATGGCGAAGGCGGCATGAACACAGCAGTAGTCGAACTCGATGCCCTGGCCGATGCGGTTGGGCCCACCCCCCAACACCATGATCTTCTGGCGGTCGGAAACCTCGGCCTCGCACTCCTCCTCATAGGTGGAGTACATGTAGGCGGTATCCGAGGCAAACTCCGCGGCGCAGGTGTCGACCCGCTTGTAGACTGGGCGGATACCGGCCTTCTGGCGCGCGCGACGAAACTCCTTCTCGGCCACCCCCAGCAGGCTCGCCAGGCGGGCATCAGAGAAGCCCTTGCGCTTGAGGGCGAACAGCTCGCCGGGAGTTAACTCGGAGAGCGAGCGCTTTGCCACCGCCTGCTCGTCCTTCACCAGATCCTCGATCTGCACCAGGTACCAGCGATCGATGTTGGTCAGCGCGAAGATATCGTCGACGCTCATCCCGGCGCGCATGGCATCGGCGATGAAGAAGATACGCTCGGCGCCGGCGGCCTTGAGCTCGCCCCGGATGTGCGCCATGGCGTCATCGGTGAACGCCGTGACCTTGGGGTCGAGACCGTCGTTGCCGGTTTCCAGGCCACGCAGCGCCTTGTGCAGGGACTCCTGGAAGGTGCGGCCGATGGCCATCACCTCGCCCACCGACTTCATCTGGGTGGTCAAGCGGTCGTTGGCCTGGGGGAACTTCTCGAAGGTGAAGCGCGGGATCTTGGTGACCACGTAGTCGATGGAGGGCTCGAAGGAGGCCGGGGTGCGCCCGCCGGTGATGTCGTTCTGCAGCTCGTCGAGGGTGTAGCCCACCGCCAGCTTGGCGGCGATCTTGGCGATCGGGAAGCCGGTGGCCTTCGAAGCCAGCGCCGAGGAGCGCGACACCCGCGGGTTCATCTCGATGACCACCACGCGCCCGGTGTCGGGGTCGACGCCGAACTGGACGTTGGAGCCGCCGGTCTCGACGCCGATCTCGCGGAGCACCGCCAGCGAGGCGTCGCGCATGATCTGGTACTCCTTGTCGGTCAGCGTCTGGGCCGGGGCCACGGTAATGGAGTCGCCGGTATGCACGCCCATGGGGTCGAAGTTCTCGATCGCGCAGACGATGATGCAGTTGTCGTTCTTGTCACGAACGACCTCCATCTCGTACTCCTTCCAGCCCAGCAGCGACTCGTCGATCAGCAACTCGTGGTTGTTGGAGAGTTCGAACCCGCGGAGGCAGATCTCCTCGAACTCCTCCTTGTTGTAGGCCACGCCGCCGCCGGAGCCGCCCATGGTATAGGAGGGACGGATGATCACCGGAAAGCCGAAATGCGACTGGATGCGCCAGGCCTCCTCCATGCTGTGGGCCACCTCGGCCTTGGGACACTCCAGGCCGATGCGCCTCATGGCCTGGTCGAAGAGGTCGCGGTCCTCGGCCATGTTGATGGCGTCGGCATTGGCGCCGATCATCTCCACGCCGTACTTCGCCAACACGCCGTGCTTGTCCAGGTTCAGCGCACAGTTGAGCGCGGTCTGACCGCCCATGGTCGGCAGCACGGCATCGGGGCGCTCGGCCTCGATGATCTTCTCAACCGTCTGCCAGGTAATCGGCTCGATGTAGGTGGCGTCGGCCATCACCGGGTCGGTCATGATGGTCGCCGGGTTGGAGTTGACCAGGATGACCCGGTAGCCCTCCTCGCGCAGCGCCTTGCAGGCCTGGGCGCCGGAGTAGTCGAATTCGCAGGCCTGGCCGATGACGATGGGGCCAGCACCAATGATCAGGATGCTCTGGATGTCGGTACGCTTGGGCATGACGGTTCCCGCGGCTAATCGATGAATGACGGTCTGATGGAGAACGATCCCGCCTAGCGGCGTTCCTTCATCATGGTGACGAAGCGGTCGAACAGCGGCGATACGTCGCGCGGCCCGGGGCTGGCCTCGGGGTGGCCCTGGAAGCTGAAGGCCGGGCGGTCGGTGCGCTCCACACCCTGCAGGGTGCCGTCGAACAGCGAACGATGCGTCGCCCGCAGGTTGGCCGGCAGGCTCGCCTCGTCGGCGGCGAAGCCGTGGTTCTGGCTGGTGATCATCACCTGGCCGCTGTCGAGGTCCTGCACCGGATGGTTGGCGCCGTGATGACCATGATTCATCTTCACCGAGGTGGCACCGGAGGCCAAGGCCAGCAGCTGGTGGCCCAGGCAGATGCCGAACACCGGAATTTCGGTCTCGAGGAGCTCCTGGATCGCCGCGATGGCGTAGTCACAGGGCTCGGGGTCGCCGGGCCCGTTGGCCAGGAAGATGCCATCGGGGGCCATGGCCAGCACCTCGGCAGCCGGGGTCTGGGCCGGCACCACCGTTAGACGACAACCGCGCGAGGCGAGCATGCGCAGGATGTTGCGCTTCACCCCGTAGTCGTAGGCGACAACATGGTAGGGGCGTTCGCCGGCTGAGGCATCGGCGTAGCCCGCCCCCAGGGCCCACTCACCCTCATTCCACTCGTAGGGGGTCTGGCAGGAGACCACCTTGGCCAGGTCCATGCCCTTGAGGCCCGGAAACGCGCGGGCCGCGGCCAGGGCCCGCTCGACGGCGTCGTCACCCTCGGCATCGGCACCGGCGAGGATCGCGCCGTTCTGTGCGCCCTTGTCACGCAGGATGCGGGTCAGGCGGCGGGTGTCGACGTCGGCGATGCCCAGCACGTTCTGGCTCTTGAGATAGTCGGAGAGGGTCTGCTCGCAGCGGAAGCTGCTGGCCAGCAGGGGCAGGTCACGGATCACCAGGCCGGCGGCGGCGATGGCGCCGGACTCGACGTCCTCGGCGTTGACGCCGGTATTGCCGATGTGGGGATAGGTGAGGGTGACGATCTGACGGGTGTAGGAGGGGTCGGTCAGGATTTCCTGGTAACCGGTCATGGCCGTATTGAACACCACCTCACCGCTGGTTTGTCCATCGGCACCGATGGCCGTGCCGTGGAATACACTGCCGTCTTCCAGGGCCAGTATTGCGGGCTTGTTCAATGCAACGTCCTCCCAGGTTTTTAGAGAGAGCTATCGAGACAGCTCGTCAGGAATACTGCGGGGCCATGGCAGGGCCCAGGGTGGCCGGCCCGTGGAAGGCCGCCCCGCGGATGGCCGCCCCGCAAAAAAGCGGGACGAAATCCGATGTAAGACCGGTTTCATCCCGCTTGTTGTCATTCGCTCGGAATGCCTGGGCCGAAGCAACAAGCGCTCGAGAGGGCTTTTCACCCGCGCGCCCGGCCAAAATCTTGGGGATACTACAGGAAATGGCGTCCGGCGGCTACCCCCGGCGGCCTACCCGACAGGGCCATCGCGGGACTGCCAAGGGGGCAGGGCAGGTCACGTCATCAGCTGACCAAGCTGCCGTGGGTTTTGTGGGAGCTGTGCTTGCACGGCGATTCCATGCCGTTGCCCACTGCCTTTCGCGGTGCGAGCACCGCTCCCACAAGGTGGTGGCGCCTATCCAACCGGGAGGGGCACCGGCCGCCCTCATGCTACGCTATTCCCATCACTCCAGCCCCAGCACGTCCTGCATCGAGTAGCGGCCGTTGGCCTGGCCGGCCACCCAGCGCGCGGCGCGCACCGCGCCCTTGGCGAAGGTCATGCGGCTAGAGGCCTTGTGGGTGATCTCGATGCGCTCGCCCTCGGTGGCGAACATCACGGTGTGCTCGCCCACGATGTCGCCGGCACGCACCGTGGCGAAGCCGATCTCCTTGGGGTCGCGAGGCCCGCAATGCCCCACCCGCTCGAAGACACCGTGCTCCTTTAGGCTGCGACCCAGGCTCTCGGCCACCACCTCGCCCATCTTCAGCGCCGTGCCGGAGGGGGCATCCACCTTGTGGCGGTGATGGGCCTCGATCACCTCGATGTCGTAGCCCTCGTCGCCCAGCGCCTTCGCCGCCGTCTCCAGCAGCTTCAGCGTCAGATTCACCCCCACGCTCATGTTCGGCGCGAAGACCATCGGCACCCGGTCGCGGAAGGCGTCCAGCTCGGCGAGCTCCGCGTCGTTCAGACCGGTGGTACCGATGACGATGCGTTTGCCGTGCTCGGCGCAGAAGGCCAGGTTGGCCAGGGTCACCTGTGGCGCGGTGAAGTCGATCAGCACCTCGATGTCGTCGGCAATGGTCTCGAGGGAATCCACGGCGGTCACGCCCAGCTTGCCGACCCCCGCCAGCTCGCCGATATCGACGCCCACCAGCGAACTGCCCGGTTCGACGATGCCGCCGGCCAGGGTGGCCCCGGCATCCTGTTGCACGGCGTTGACCAGGGTGCGGCCCATGCGGCCGGCGACACCGACGATGGCGATACGGGTCATGCGGACTCCTGCGAATGCGATGGCGACAAGGTGACGGCAGTATACCAGAGGCTCAGGCCGCATCTCGCTTCATCAGCAGTACCATGGCGATGATCACCAGCAGGCTGCCCGGCAGCCAGACCCAGGCGATACGCTCGGGCTCCCGAACAAACAGCAGCAGCATGGAAACGAAGGGCACGAAGTAGCTATAGGCGGTGACCGCCCCCGGCGTCAGCACGGAGGTAGCACGCTGCAGGAGCCAGAAGGTCAGGGCCGTAGAAAAGAGCCCCAGATAGACCAGCAGCAGCAGGTCACGCCCGCTCATGGTGGCCAGGCGTTCCACCGGCTCGGCGGCGAGCCCCAGCAGCCCGATCAGCACGGCGCCCAGACCCAGGCTCCAGAAGGTGCGCACCGCCGCTGACGTCGGCAGGCGCCCGGTCGCCAGCCCCCATTTGCTGAGCACCGGATAGAGCGCCGTGGAGAGGCAGCCCAGGAAGAACACCGCCTCGCCAATGCCGAACTGAAGACGCCCGCCCTTGACCAGAGATTCCGCGAACGCCAGGCCCAGCGCCCCCACCGCGCCCAGCGACAGGACCGCCGGTAAACGCCAGGCCAGCCGCTCCACGCCGAAACCCAGCCCCAGCAGAAAAGCCAGCAGCGGCACCGTGACGAAGAGCGTGGCCATGGAGAGCGCCGTGGCATGGTGCGCCGCCCAGAACATGGCACCGAAGAAGCCGGCCAGACACAGCCCCATCAGGGCGTAGAGCGGCAGCTGCCGCCAGGCAGGGAGGAAGGCCGGCGAGCGCCGGGCAAGCCACCACAGGCCGCTGCAGGCGATGACGAAGCGCAGCGCGGTGAGCGAGAACGGCGGCAGCTCGCTCATCACGCCCACCGCAGGAAACGACAGCCCCACCAGCACCGCCCATAGCAGCATGCCAAGGTGGGCGGCACCGGGAGAGAGGCTCTTGCTCAATTCTCCCAGACAATCTCCAGGGTCACGCCCGTCAGCCCCTCGAGCGCGGCATTCACCTTGCCCTCGAGGCGATCCAGGGTTTCGTCATCCAGCGTTTCAACGGCGACCACCAGCCGGTCCGACTCGGCCTGAAGCAGGCAGCTGCCCTCATCGAAGGTTACCCGCGCCTGGGTCTCCTCACGGTCGATCGGCCGCGCATCGGCCCAGTCTCGGCACAGCCGCTCAATCAGTTCATGGGCATCCTCGGCGGGAATCTCGGCTCGTGAAATCGGCATGGCGGCCTCCGCGTCTCGTTGGGTGAGCGTTCAGATTATGACGACGCCACCCCGGAACGCTAGCCCTGCCCGCACTTTACCGCCTACTTCACGTGCTGCACCGTTGGAAGGGGACGGCAGGCGAACGGCCTCAGCGACTATGCTCATGCACACGGCTCTATCACTCGCCGGGAGGAGAACACGACCATGATCGTCAACTGTGCGGCCTACGAGAAGGGGCACCGCCTGCAGGACATCCAGATCCACGAGATCGGCGACTACCTGGGGACGCCGGACCGTTTCGTGTGGGTGGCACTGCACGAGCCCGACGAGCAGGAAATGGCCCGGTTCCAGGCGGTGTTCGGTCTTCATGAGCTCTCGGTGGAGGACGCCCTGAACGGGCACCAGCGCCCCAAGTTAGAGGAGTACGGCAACGCGCTGTTCATGGTCATGCACATGATCACGATGCGCGACGACCAGCTGGAGACCGGCCAGGTGGCGGTGTTTGCCGGCCCGGGCTATGTGCTTTCCGTGCGGCTCCACCCGGGGCGAGGCTTCACCGAAGTACGCCAGCGCTGCGAGTACGAGCCGAAGCTGCTGCGGCATGGACCGGCCTTCGTGCTCTATGCCCTGATGGACACCATCGTCGACCGCTACTTCCCGGTGATCGAGGCGCTGCAGGCCGAGCTCGAAAGCATCGAGGACGAGATCTTCGTCAAGGGCACGGCCCGCCGGAGCCTGGAGCGCCTCTACAAGCTCAAGCGCCAGACCATGAAGCTCAAGCATGCCGCCATGCCGCTGGGCGAGGCCACGGCGCACCTGTTCGGCGGCCGGGTACCGGCGCTGTGCCGCAAGACACGGGAGTACTTCCGTGATGTCTACGACCACCTGCACCGCATCGAGTCGACGGTGGACACCATTCGCGAGATGACCATCACCGCCATCCAGGTCAACCTCTCCATGGTGGCCATCGAGGAGGGCGAGGTGCACAAGCGTCTCGCCGCCTGGGCGGCCATCTTCGCGGTAGCCACCATCCTCGCCGGCATCTGGGGCATGAACTTCACCCACATGCCGGAGCTGGACTGGCGACTCGGCTACCCGCTGGCCCTGCTGGTCATGGGAGGCACCTGCAGCCTGCTTTACTATCGCTTCCGTCGCGCCGGCTGGCTGTAGCGATCACCGTCGGCCTGCACCTTAGTCCATGAGTGATATAGGGTAACCGCACCCCTGAGCAGCAAGACATGGCAGACGGTGGGAGCCCAGGGGCAGCGAAATCAGGGAACACGAGAGGAAGTGCGGATGGATACGCGGCTTGAATGCCTGTCACGGCTCAAGGTCGACCAGAGTACGGGACGGCCCGCACCACACCAGCCATGTCTTCTGTTGGCCATCATCTGCGAGATCCAAGCTGGCCATATCACCTCCCCGCTTGTCCGCATCGATACACGCCTGATCGCCCGCTACCACGACATCTTCGAGACGGCGACAGGAGAGCGCTACCGAGCCCGTCCCTGGATGCCGATGTGGGCGTTGAGAAATCGCAAAGGTCCCACCGGCAAGCTCTGGCACCCGGAGTATGTCCAGGCCGTACAGGGATTGGCCGATCAAATGGGCCAACCGAAATCCATGAACCAGCTCGAACAGCGCTTCGGAGCTGCACGGCTCGATCCCGCCCTTTTCTCGGCATTTCAGGACACCAACATTGCCCGGGAAGCTTGTGCACTGCTGGTCAGCCGATACCTGTCCTCGAACAAGGAAGCCCATGCGCTCCTGCAGACATATCTCGAAACGGCATTCGTCAGCGGCGAGTATGAGAGAGCCCCCGAGCGCCTGGCAGGCGAGGTTCGCGAATCCGGCCAGAGCGAGGCCAGGTCCGCGGCCTTTCGCACCCTGGTGCTGGATGCCTACGACTATCGCTGCGCCGCCAGCCGGCGACGCTTCATCACCCCGGACTTTCGCTTCCTGGTCGAGGCCGCCCATCTGATCCCCTTCGCGGCGAGCCGCGACGATCGCCCCTGCAATGGCCTGGCCCTGACGCCGGATCTGCACTGGGCAGTGGATAATCACCTGATCGCCCCCGGGCCCGACCGCACCTGGCACGTCAGCCCCGTGGTCGACGCGCTGGTAGAGGACAACCAGTGGCTATGGCGGCTGGATAGGCAACCACTCGTGATGCCCCGGGAGGAACGCTTCCATCCCCACGCTGAAGGCCTGGCCTGGCGGATGGATCACCTGCAGCGCTGACGTCACGGATCAGACATGACAGGGCCCCGGCATCATGCGATGCCGGGGCCCTGTCAGTCTCCGTGGGGACTCGCCTTACGGCTTCATGTCCTCGAAGAACTTCTTCACGCCATCGAAGAAATTCGACTTCTTCGGCGAGTGGTGATGGCCGCTGCTGCCGCCCAGGCTGTCCTGGAACTTGCGCAGCAGCTCCTTCTGCTCTTCGCTGAGCTTCACCGGTGTCTCGATCACGACCTTGCACAGCAGGTCGCCCGGCGGGCCGCCACGCACTGGCTTGATGCCCTTGCCCTTGAGACGGAAGACCTTGCCGGTCTGGGTCTCGGGCGGGATCTTGAGCTTGACCCGTCCATCCAGCGTCGGCACCTCGAGCTCGCCACCCAGGGCGGCGTCGACGAAGTTGATCGGCACCTCGCACTGCAGGTGGCGACCGTCGCGCTGGAAGATGGGGTGGGGCTTGATCGCCGCCTGGACGTAGAGATCCCCGGGCGGGCCACCGTTGATGCCGGCCTCGCCCTCGCCGTTGAGGCGAATGCGATCACCGGTGTCCACACCGGCCGGAATCTTCACCGAGAGGGTGCGGGTCTCGCGTACCCGGCCCTCGCCGTTGCACTTGTGACACGGCACCTTGATGTGCTGGCCGCTACCGTGGCAGGTCGGGCAGGTCTGCTGCACGGCGAAGAAGCCCTGCTGCATGCGCACCTGACCTATGCCATTACAGGTCGGGCAGGTATCCTTCGAGGAGCCCGGCTCGGCCCCATTGCCGTCACAGCGCTCGCACTCGACGTGGCGCGGCACGCGGATATCCACACTGGTGCCGGCCACGGCGTCCTCGAGGTCGAGCTCGAGGTTGTAGCGCAGGTCCGAGCCACGGGCCGGGGCATTGGGATGACGGCGTCCGCCACCCCCGCCGAAGATATCGCCGAACACATCGCCGAAGATATCGCTGAAGCCGCCGGCCCCGGCACCGCCGAAACCACCGCCGCCGCCACCGGCTTGTTCGTCAACCCCGGCATGGCCGAACTGGTCGTAGGCAGCGCGCTTCTCGCTGTCGCTCAGGACCTCGTAGGCCTCCGAGACTTCGCGGAATTTCTCCGCTGCGCTGCCATCATCCGGATTGCGGTCCGGATGGAATTTCTGGGCGAGGCGTCGGTAGGCCTTCTTGATGTCCTTCTGGTCGGCCCCGCGCTCGACGCCCAGTACTTCGTAGTAATCACGCTTGGACATGAGTCTGTCCGCCTCCGTAGGGACTCTGCGGAAACACCAACGCGGGAGTCAGGCCCCCGCGCTGGCGTCATCCGTGTTTCAGATGTCGTGGTTTACTGCTTTTTCTGGTCGTCGTTGACTTCTTCGTACTCGGCGTCGACCACGTCATCTTCCTTCTTGGCGCCAGCCTCGCCAGCCTCATCGGCCTGCTGGGCAGCATCGCTCTGCTCGGCGTACATCTTCTGGGCCAGGTTGCCGGACGCCTCGGTCAGCTTGTCCAGCTTGGCCTGGATGTCGTCCTTGTCGTCGCCCTTGATCGCCTCTTCCAGCTCGGCTGCGGCGCTCTCGATGGCCTGCTTCTCCTCGTCGCTGGCCTTGTCGCCGGCCTCCTCGAGGGTCTTGCGGGCGGCGTGGACCATGCCATCGGCCTGATTGCGCAGCTGCACCAGCTCCTCGAACTTCTTGTCCTCGTCGGCGTGAGCCTCGGCGTCCTGCATCATCTGCTCGACCTCCTCCTCGGAGAGACCGCTGGAAGCCTTGATGACGATCGACTGCTCCTTGCCGGTCGCCTTGTCCTTGGCGGACACGTGCAGGATGCCGTTGGCGTCCAGGTCGAAGGCGACCTCGATCTGCGGCACGCCACGCGGCGCCGGCGGGATATCGGCCAGGTCGAAGCGACCCAGCGACTTGTTGCCGCCCGCCTGCTTGCGCTCGCCCTGCAGCACGTGAATGGTCACGGCCGTCTGGTTGTCATCCGCGGTCGAGAAGGTCTGGGTCTTCTTGGTCGGGATGGTGGTGTTCTTCTCGATCAGCGGGGTCATCACGCCGCCCAGGGTCTCGATGCCCAGCGTCAGCGGGGTGACGTCGAGCAGCAGCACGTCCTTGACGTCGCCGCCCAGCACGCCGCCCTGGATGGCAGCACCCACGGCCACGGCCTCATCGGGGTTGACGTCCTTGCGGGCGTCCTTGCCGAAGAAGTCGGCCACGGACTTCTGCACCATGGGCATGCGGGTCTGGCCGCCGACCAGGATGACGTCGTCGATCTCGGAGGCGGACAGGCCGGCATCCTTGAGCGCGGTCTTGCACGGCTCCATGGAGCGCTTGATCAGATCCTCGACCAGCGATTCCAGCTTGGCGCGGGTCACCTTGACGTTGAGGTGCTTGGGCCCGGTGTTGTCGGCCGTGATGTACGGCAGGTTGACGTCGGTCTGCTGGGCGCTGGAGAGCTCGATCTTGGCCTTCTCGGCGGCCTCCTTGAGGCGCTGCATGGCCAGGTTGTCGCCGGAGAGGTCGATGCCGCTATCGGACTTGAACTGGTCGACCAGGTAGTTGATCAGCGCCAGGTCGAAGTCTTCGCCGCCCAGGAAGGTGTCGCCGTTGGTGGCCAGCACCTCGAACTGGGTCTCGCCGTCGACGTCCGCCACCTCGATGATGGAGATGTCGAAGGTGCCGCCGCCCAGGTCGTAGACCGCGATGGTCTTGTCACCGCGCGCCTTGTCCATGCCGTAGGCCAGCGCCGCCGCGGTCGGCTCGTTGATGATGCGCTTGACCTCGAGACCGGCGATACGGCCGGCGTCCTTGGTAGCCTGACGCTGGCTGTCGTTGAAGTAGGCCGGCACGGTGATGACCGCCTCGGTGACTTCTTCACCCAGGTAGTCTTCGGCGGTCTTCTTCATCTTCTTCAGCACTTCGGCGCTGACCTGCGGCGGCGCGAGCTTCTTGCCCTTCACTTCCACCCAGGCGTCACCGTTGTCGGCCTCGGAGATGGTGTAGGGCACCATCTTGATGTCCTTCTGGACGACGTCGTCCTTGAAGCGACGGCCGATCAGGCGCTTGATGGCGTAGACGGTGTTATGCGGGTTGGTCACCGCCTGGCGCTTGGCCGCCTGGCCCACCAGAATCTCGCCGTCTTCGGTATAGGCGATGATGGAGGGCGTAGTACGTGCGCCTTCGGCGTTCTCGATCACCTTGGCCTGGTCACCGTCGAGCACGGCGACACAGGAGTTGGTGGTCCCCAGATCAATACCGATGATGCGTCCCATAGGAAATCCTCGAAATTACAGTTGAATTCATTGTCTGCGGCTTTCACCGCGGGGTTGCCGTCTATCTGGGGGCCCTCGAGACCTTTTCAAGACCCGAGGCCCGCTTTTGTATGGCTCGGCCTCAGTCGGCGGCCTGGCTGACCACCACCATGGCCGGGCGCACCAGGCGTCCATTGAGCAGGTAGCCCTTCTGCATCACCTCCATGACGGTGTTGGGCTCCATCTCGGGGTTGGGCACCATGGCCATGGCCTCGTGGTACTGCGGGTCGAAGGGCTCGCCGTGGGGGTCTACCACCTCGACGCCGAACTTGGCCAGCACGTCGTGCTGCATCTTGAGGGTCATGGAGACGCCCTCGCGGTGCGCCTCGGAAGCGCCGTCCTGCATGGCCTCCAGCGCCTTCTCCAGGCTGTCGACCACCGGCAGCAGCTCCTTGACGAACTTCTCGAGGGCGAACTTGCGCGCCTTCTCGGCCTCCTGCTCGGCCCGGCGACGCACGTTCTGGGCCTCGGCCGCAGTGCGCAGCTGCTGCTCCTTGGCATCAGCGACACTCTGCTCCAGCTCCTCGACCCGGGCGGCCAGCATCTCGGCCTCGGGATTGTCCGAGGCCTGGGCCTCGGTGGCGGCCTGTTCGGCGCCCTCGATGGCGTCCTCCAGCTCACCCTCCAGGGTCTCGGGCTCGGCCTGCGGCTCGGCTTCCTGCGCGTCGCGAGCCAGCTCGCGATCGATTTCGTCTTGCTGTGGCGTCTGAGGCTCTTTGGCCATGTGAATCTCCTGAAAATGGCAATCAGCGGCCAGGCGCCGCTGGCAAGGCGTGAATGATGGCGTGTGTGCGTATCTGCGAGGTATATGGGGCTGCCCGTGGCGAACTCAAGGCATCACCGAGAGACGACGCCGGACGTGCATTGTGGGCGCACCTTGGCTACTGTATAAAAGAACAATACGTGTATAGATACACAGTGGCACTGGAACACTGGCCCCAGACAGACCCCGGGAGGCACCATGCTGACAGAGCTTGCCATTCGCGACTTCGCCATCGTCGACCATCTCGAGCTGGAGATTGGTGCCGGCATGACCGCCATCACCGGCGAGACCGGGGCCGGCAAGTCCATCCTGCTGGGCGCCCTGGGGCTCTGCCTGGGCGAGCGCGCCGACAGCGCCAGTGTTCGCCACGACCGCGAACGCGCCGACCTCAGCGCCCGCTTCGATCTCCAGGCGCTGCCCGAAGCCCGCGCCTGGCTCGAGTCCCGTGAGCTAGCCACGGACGACTGCCTGCTGCGCCGAGTGGTCACCCGGGGCGGACGCTCCAAGGCCTGGATCAATGGCCAGCCGGCCACGGTGGCCGACCTGCGCGCCCTGGGCGAACACCTCATCGAGATTCATGGCCAACATGCCCACCAGGCACTGCTGCATGAAGAGACCCATCTGCGCCTGCTCGATGACTTTGCCGGCCACCGCGAGCAGGTGGCCGAGATGCGCCAGGCGTTCCGCGATTGGCAGACGACCCGGCGCCGCCTGGAGCGGCTGGCCGAGGATGGCGACGAGATCCGCGCCCGACGCCAGCTGCTGCGTTACCAGGTCGAGGAGCTCGACCAGCTGGCGCTGGCCGAGGACGAACTCAAGGGGCTCGAGGAGGAGCAGGAGGAGCTGGCCCACGCCGAGGAGCGTCTGCGCGAGACCCAGTTCGCCGCCGACTGCTGCGATGGCGACGAAGGCGGCGCCCTGTCGCTGCTCAACCAGGCGATCCAGCACCTCTCGGCGCTGCCGGGCAGCGAGCGCGGCAGCCTGGCCGACACCCTCAGCATGCTCGGCGATGCGCGCATCCAGGTCGAGGAGGCCAGCCGCGAACTCGGCCACTTCGCCGGCAGCGTCGAGCTGGACCCGGAGCGGCTCGCCTGGGTAGAAGGGCGCCTGGGCGAAGTGCATCGCATCGCTCGCAAGCATCATGTGTTGCCGGAGGAGCTCCTCGCCCTGCATCGGCGGCTCGCCGATGAACTCGAGGGCCTCGAGGGTGGCGACGGTGACCTGGAGGCACTGGCCGCCGAGGCAGAAGAGCTGAAGCGCCGCTGGCACGAACAGGCCACCGAGATTTCCCGAGCCCGCCGGCAGGCCGCCCGCCGTTTCGGCCAGGCCGTGCAGGAGCAGCTGGCCTTCCTGGCCATGGACAAGGCGACCTTCGAGGTCGAGCTCCAGGCCCGCGAGGCCCCGGCCGTCGAAGGGCTCGAGATCGCGCGCATGCTGATCAGCGCCAACCTCGGTCAACCGGCGCGGCCACTGGCCAAGGTGGCCTCCGGTGGCGAGCTCTCGCGCATCAGTCTGGCGATTCAGGTGGTGGCTGCCGAGAACTCCACCATCGCAAGCCTCGTGTTCGACGAGGTCGACGTGGGCGTCTCCGGCGCTACCGCCGAGATCGTCGGCCAGCTGCTGCGACGGCTCGGCGACAACGGCCAGGTGATGACCGTCACTCACCTGCCCCAGGTGGCGGCCCAGGCGAACCATCACCTGCATATCGAGAAGCAGGCCGACGAGGCCTCCACCTTGACCCGCATGGCGCTGCTCGACGAGGCGGGCCGAGTCGGTGAGCTGGCTCGCATGCTGGGCGGGGTGAATCTCTCCGACCGCACCCTGGCCCATGCCCGGGAAATGCTCGATGCCAGCCAGCGTGCCCACCACTGAGCACGCCACACCGCTTGCCCCGTTCTGACGCCAAGTCATAACGTTAGACCTAACGCAGCGCGGCCCCCCTCCTGAGATCGGGGCCGCGCTCATCTGCCTGCCGGGTTCAGCGGGGCGAGGTCACTTCTTCTGGATGCCCTCCTGGCGCGTCGCCCGGGAACCCAGAGGCCTGACGTAGAGCACCAGGGCGTGATCCACCAGTTCGAAGCCATGTTCCTCGGCGATCTCCTGCTGGCGACGCTCGATGGTCTCGTCGAAGAATTCGATGATCTCGCCACTCTCCAGGCACACCATATGATCGTGGTGCTCCTCCTGGGAGAGCTCGAAGACGGCATGACCGCCATCGAAATTGTGCCGGATCACCAGGCCAGCGGACTCGAACTGGGTCAGCACGCGATAGACGGTGGCCAGGCCAACGTCCTCCCCTGCATCCAGTAAGGTCTTG
Organism: Halomonas lysinitropha; assembly: GCF_902500215.1. Classification (GTDB taxonomy): domain Bacteria; phylum Pseudomonadota; class Gammaproteobacteria; order Pseudomonadales; family Halomonadaceae; genus Halomonas; species Halomonas lysinitropha. Next base: position 93,213 of record NZ_CABVOU010000016.1, on the reverse strand, counting down.
TAAACATCCTCGGCACTCAGGTGGTGCTGCTCGGAGGCATTCTCGAGGATCTGCAGGATCTTGACGCGCGGCAGGGTCACTTTGAGACCGGCCTTGCGCAGTTCATGGTTCTGGTCGGCCATGGTCGCTCTTCGCAGTATCGGGTAGGGTCGGTTATGATCGACCGAAACCACGATAGTGAAGAACAGGCGCAAATGCAAAAGCTGACAAGAATCGTCACCCTTTCCGTCGCTCTGCTGATGATCAGCGGTTGCAACTACTTCAGCGTGTACAAGCGCGACCTGCCCCAGGGCAACCTGGTGAACAAGGGCATGGTCGAACAGCTGCAGCCGGGCATGAGCCGTCAGCAGGTCGTCAACTTGATGGGTAGCCCCTTGCTCGAAGCGCCCTTTGACGCCAACGAGTGGGACTATGTCTATCGCCTCGACAAGGCCTATGGTGACGTGGAGCAACGCCGCATCACCTTGACCTTCCAGGGAGACCGGCTGGCCGGCATCGATAGCGAGGGCGATATCTCGGGCGACATCCGCTTGCCCGATGACCAGGGTGTCGGCCCCAGCGTCGAGGGCACGTCAGACGAGCGGGAATCTCCCATCGACAACGTCACTCCAGACCGCCCCTGAGATAGCCCGACGAGGTTCCTTGCTGACGCCCCGGCTTTCGCTGGTCGGGGCGTCAGCGTTTCTCGCGACCGGCCCGCTCGCTGCGCGCCGCCTTGGGATCGATCTGCAGGGGTCGATACACCTCGACCCGGTCCCCGTGGCGCAGCCGCACCGTTTCCGGGTCGCCCAGCCGCTTGCCGAAGATGCCCAGATCGGCTTGCCCAAAGGTCGCCGGGGGCAATTCGGGAAACGCCGCCTCCAGCCCCGCCATCGTTACCGCCTGGCGTGCCGTGGTGCCCTGGGGCACCGAAAGCGAGATAATGCGCTGACGATCAGGCAGGGCGAAGGCCACTTCCACGTCGAGCATGGCGGGCGCACTAGGAGCCATAGAGGTCGTTCGCGCGGCGGGTAAAGGAATCCACCAGCTGGCCGGCCACCTGCTGGAAGAGCTTGCCGAAGGCCATGCCCAGCAGGCGGTTGGCGAACTCGAACTCCAGTTCGAGGCTCACCTTGCAGGACCGCTCGCCCATGGGCAGGAACAGCCAGCGCCCCCGCAGACGCTTGAAGGGGCCGCTGACCAGCGACATCTCGATGCGCTCGGGCTCGATCAGATCGTTGCGGGTGGTGAAGCTCTGCTCGATCCCGGCCCGCCCCAGCGTCATCTCGCCAATCAGGTGCGATTCATCGCGCTCGAGCAGACGCGCGCGCCGGCACCCTGGCAGGAACTCCGGGTAGCGCTCGAAGTCGTTGACCAGGTCGAACATGTCCTTGGGGGTGTGCCGCACCATGGCGGACCGATTGACCGTTGGCATTGAGCTCTCCACTGACTTCACAGTGCCCAGGGCGTATCATGAGCGGTTATTTCAGGCCTTGAATGGTACCACGCTTCCCCCCACATCGAAGGGGCAGCGCCACCGGCAGATACAGGACACGAGGTTTCATGGCCAACAAGAAAGGCAAGAGCAAGGGGCCCGGCAACAACGTCATCGCCCAGAACAAGAAGGCCCGCTTCGAGTACCACATCGACGAGACCTTCGAAGCCGGCCTGGTGCTGGCCGGCTGGGAAGTGAAGAGCCTGCGGGCCGGCAAGGCGCAGCTCACCGACACCTATATCCTGGTCAAGAACGGTGAGGCCTGGCTGCTGGGCAGTCACATCATGCCCCTCAATACTGCCAGCACCCACGAGGTGGCGGACCCCACGCGCACCCGCAAGCTGCTGCTGCATCGCAAGGAGATCGCCAAGATCTTCTCGCGCACCCAGGAGAAGGGCCATACCTGTGTGCCGATCAAGCTCTACTGGAAGAACAACCGGGTGAAGTGCGAACTGGCCCTGGTGACCGGCAAGAAGCTGCACGACAAGCGGGCCACCGAGAAGGACCGCGACTGGCAGCGCCAGAAGGGCCGTATCATGCGGGAACAAATCAAGGGGTGAGGTGTCACAGAACTGCACATCCTGTTAGGATGCGCGTTACGGGGGCGACACGGTTTCGACGCCGGTGACAATCCCTGAGGTGCATGCCGAGAGCGTGATGTATCTCGTAAATACAACATCACGATTCAATAGTCGCAAACGACGACAACTACGCTCAGGGCGCGCTGGCAGCTTAAACGCCGCTAGCTTCTAGCCCGGCCCCGAAGTGATGTGCCCATTCATCACGGAGGGGATACGAGCGAAGACTGATGGGATCGCGATCGGTGGTGTCCTCTCGCCGATTGCTAAACCTTACGAGGAATCGCGTGACTGGATCCTGCTCGTCGGAGCCAGCCGCGTTAAATCAAAAGACGAAACTAAGCATGTAGAGCCAAAGGGTGAGTGCCGGCGGACGCGGGTTCAATTCCCGCCGCCTCCACCAATCAAGTCGACGAATCAAGCACCTACGGGTGCTTTTTTCGTTGTATCTCGCAAAGTCCTACCCAGGGTGAGAGCGGCAGCTGCCATGGCGCAAGGCCGGGGACGGGTTCCATCCCCATCGCAGAAGCGCCAGGGAGAAGGGGGGAGAGCCCTTCACGCCGACACCTTGTGCGAATCTGTACCTCTTCGGTACCATTTAGCCTATCCACCATCCGGCGGCCTGTTCAGGGGAACGTCCCGAGAAACGACCATGCAGAGCAACCCCAAGAAGCATCAGGCCACTCGGCGCGTCACCATGCTGTCGGTGGCGGTCAACACCCTGCTCGGCGTGGCCAAGATCATCGTCGGCTGGCTCGTCGGCTCCGCCGCTCTGGTGGCCGACGGCATACACTCCTTTTCCGACCTGGTGACCGACTGCTTCGTGCTCGCCGCGTCTCACTATGGCCACCAGGGGCCCGACCACGACCACCACTATGGCCACGGCCGCATCGAGACCCTGGCCACCCTGTTCCTGGGCAGCGTGCTGATCTTCGTGGCCGGCGGTATCGCCTGGTCGAGCCTTGAGCGCCTGCTCTCCTCCGCCGAGATTCCGCCGCCCGGCGTCTGGGCGATCCTGTTGACGGCCCTGGCGCTACTGGCCAAGGAGTGGCTCTTCCACCTTACACGCCGAGTGGCACGACGCATCGGCTCGCAGATGCTGGAGGCCAACGCCTGGCACCACCGCAGCGACGTGCTCTCCACTGGCGTGGTCATGGTGGCCCTGGTGGGCAGCCAGTTCGGTGCCACCTGGATCGATACCGTGGCGGCGGTGGTCGTCGGCCTGATGGTCGGCAAGGTAGGCTGGGACCTGCTGTGGGACGCGAGCCGTGAGCTGGTTGACACGGCCCTGCCCGTGGCCACTCAGGAGGAAATGCGCCAGGTAGCGTTGAGCGTGTCCGGCGTCCGGGGCATACATGACCTGCGAACCCGCCAGTCGGCCGGGCACACCATGCTCGACCTGCACGTGGTGGTGCCGACGCGGATCAGCGTTTCCGAGGGCCACGAGATCGGCAACGAGGTGAGCCGGCGCCTGCGCAACGCCTTCCCCGCCCTCACCGACCTCACCTTCCATATCGACCCGGAGGACGACGCCGGCGAGGGCGACCCCAGCCGTTTCCCGGGGCTGCCACTGCGCCCCGAGGTAGAGAATGCCCTGGCACGGCGCTGGGCAGAGCTGGACGTCTGGCCGGCAATTCGTGAGATCGAGCTGCACTATCTGGATGGCGCCGTCACGGTGGTGATCTGCCTGGACGAGTCGTCGTCCTTCGACAGCGACGCAGTGATCCAGCTTCTCGAAGACCGTGCCCGGGACATCGAATGGCTCTCCCACGTTGAAGTGCGCCGCCTGGCGGGACGCCCCTTGTCAGCAGACCACCGGCAGACACTTCCGCCCACCTCGACTGATTCCACGACGAGCCACATCAGCGACTGATTAACCCGACTTTCGTAGTAGCCTTGACGCGAAAACCACTTGCGACCAGCCTCGGGGGGAGCCATCATCTTCGCCCACTCGCCGGCCAAGGCCCGGCGAGGTCGAGACCGGGGTCGCATGATCCCCTGCCATTGTTGACTTTCCCGATCTGGATTCTACCCCCATGAGCAAAGTCCTGATTATCGGCGCCGGCGGCGTCGGCGGTGTCGTCACCCACAAGTGCGCCCAGCATCCCGAGGTATTCGGCGAAATCTGCCTGGCCAGCCGCAACCAGGCGAAGTGCCGTGCCATCGCGGCCCAGCTGGACCGTCCCATCCAGACCGCCGAGGTGGATGCCGACGACGTCGAGGCGCTGGTCGCACTGATCGAGTCGTACGAGCCGGACGTGCTGATCCACGTGGCCCTGCCCTATCAGGACCTGACCATCATGGAGGCTTGCCTGCGTACCGGCGTGCCCTACCTGGATACCGCCAACTACGAGCACCCGGACGAGGCCAAGTTCGAGTACAAGGAGCAGTGGGCCTTCCAGGAGCGCTACGCCAAGGCCGGCAACATGGCTACCCTGGGCTGCGGCTTCGACCCGGGCATGACCAACATCTACTGCGCCTGGGGCCAGAAGAACCTGTTCGACGAGATCCACCGCATCGACATCCTGGATGCCAATGGCGGCGACCACGGCTACCCGTTCGCCACCAATTTCAATCCCGAGATCAACATTCGCGAGATCACCGCCAACGGCCGCTACTGGGAAGAGGGCGAGTGGAAGGAGACCGCGCCGCTGGCCGAGAAGCGCACCTTCGACTTCGATGGCATCGGCGAGAAGGACCTCTACCTGCTCTACCACGAGGAGCTCGAGTCCCTCAGCCAGAACATCAAGGGCCTGAAGCGTATCCGCTTCTGGATGACCTTCTCCGAGAAGTACATCACCCATCTCAAGGTGCTCGAGAACGTCGGCATGACCAGCATCGAGCCGATCGAGTTCGAGGGCCGCGAGATCACCCCGCTCCAGTTCCTCAAGGCGGTGCTGCCGGACCCGGCCTCGCTCGGCCCGCGCACCAAGGGCAAGACCAACATCGGCGTGATCCTCGATGGCATCAAGGATGGCAAGCGTCGCAAGGTGCACATCTACAACATCTGCGACCACGAGGCCTGCTATCGCGAGGTGCAGTCCCAGGCGATCTCCTACACCACCGGCGTGCCGGCGGTGACCGGCGCCATGCTGATGCTGAAAGGCCTGTGGAAGGGCGAAGGCGTGTTCAACGTCGAGCAGCTCGACCCGGACCCCTTCATGGAGCGCATCGGCGACATGGGCCTGCCCTGGCAGATGGTCGAGCTCGACCCCGATACCGACCCCCTGGCCTGAGCCCGACATGAGCCAGACCGCCTATCCGTTCGATGCTTACCCCTTCGACATTGGGGCCTGTCCGTCGCCCGCCTATGTGGTGGACGACGCCCTGCTGCGCCGTAACCTGGAATTGCTGCGGCGGGTCCAGGAAGAGAGCGGCGCGCGTATCCTGCTGGCGCTGAAGGGCTTCGCCATGTGGGATACCTTCCCGCTGATCCGCCAGTACCTGGTGGGCACCACGGCGAGCGGCCAGGACGAGGCGCAACTGGGGGCGGAGACCTTCGGCGGCGAGGTGCACTGCTACTCGCCGGCCTTCAGCGAGGCGGAGATGGCGGTGGTGCTGCAGTATGCCGACCACCTCAGCTTCAACTCGCCGGCCCAGTGGCAGCGCTTCCGCGACACCGTCGCGGCCGCACCGCGACGGGTCTCCTGCGGCCTGCGCGTCAATCCGCAGTACTCCGAGGGCAAGGTGGCGCTCTACGACCCCTGCGCCCCGGGCTCACGGCTCGGCACCCGGGCCGTGGACCTGGAAGGCGTGGCCCTCGACGGCCTGGAGGGCCTGCATTTCCATACCCTGTGCGAGCAGAACAGCGACGCCCTGGAGCACACCCTGGCCGCTTTCGAGGAACGCTTCGGCCGGCACCTCGCCGGCCGCAAGTGGGTGAACTTCGGCGGCGGTCACCACATCACCCGCGAGGACTATGATGTCGAGCGGCTGGTACGGGTGATCCGCGACTTCAAGGCCCGCCATCCCCACCTCACGATCTACCTGGAGCCCGGCGAGGCGATTGCGCTCAATACCGGCTACCTGGTGTGCAGCGTGCTGGATATCGTCGAGAACGACGGCACGATCGCCATCCTCGACACCTCCGCCACGGCACACATGCCCGACGTGCTGGAAATGCCCTATCGGCCCGAGATCATCGGCGCCGGCGAGCCCGGCGAGAAGGCCCACACCTACCGGCTGGGCGGGCTGACCTGCCTGGCCGGCGATGTGGTGGGCGAATACAGCTTTGACGCCCCGCTGGCGATCGGCGACCGGCTGATGTTCACCGACATGGCCCACTACACCATGGTGAAGACCACCACCTTCAACGGCATGCGCCTGCCGTCGATCTGCCGGATCGACGAGGCCAGCCGGGAGGTGCGCACGGTGAAGTCCTTCGGATACGCGGATTACCGGCAACGACTCAGCTGAAGGGAGACAAGAGATGACCCAGGTCTTCAAGTTTGGCGGTGCCTCGATCCAGGACGCCGCGGCCATCCGTCGAGTGGGCGAGTTGCTGGCCCGTTTCCGAGCGCGCCCGCTGATCGTGGTGGTCTCCGCCATGGGCAAGACTACCAACGCCCTGGAGACGCTGCTGGCCGCGGCGCGGGCTGGCGAGACGGAGGAGTATCGCGACCGCCTCGAGACCCTGCGCCAGGAGCACCTGACCACCGTCGAGGCCCTGTTCGGCGACAGGGCCGGACCCGTGACGGAGCGTGTCGAGGCGCTGATCACCGAGCTTGATCAGCTTCATCGCCGCCATGCCAGCCGTGAGCGCCCCTTCCACTACGACCAGACCGTCTGCTACGGCGAGCTGCTCTCCACGACCATTATAAGCGCCTGGCTCGACGAGGCCGGCATGGCGACCGAGTGGCTTGACGCCCGGGACCTGGTGGTCACCGACGACTGCCACCAGGCGGCCAACGTGGACTGGCAGGCCACCGTGGAGCGGGTACGTGGGCTGGCAACAGACGATGACAAGATCCGGGTCACCCAGGGTTTCATCGGCGGCACCACCGAGGGCGTATCGACCACCCTGGGCCGCGAGGGCTCCGACTTCAGCGCGGCCATCCTCGCCCACTGCCTGGACGCCGAGGAGGTCACCATCTGGAAGGACGTACCGGGGCTCTTCAATGCCGACCCGCGTCGCTTCGACAATGCGGTACAGCTCGAGCGTATCTCCTACGACGAGGCCATTGAACTGGCCTGGCACGGCGCCAAGGTGATCCACCCCAAGACCCTGGGGCCACTGCAGCAGAAGTCGATTCCGCTGACGGTGCGCTCCTTCGAGGACCTCGAGGCGCCTCCCAGCACCATCGGCCGGGACACCCGGTTCGACACCCAGACGCCCTCCCTTGTCTTGCTCGAGGAACAGACGCTGCTGGAGATCCGCTCACGAGACTTCGCCTTCATGGACGAGCCCCGCCAGCACGACATCCTCGGCCGCCTGGTTGAAGCCGGGCTGCACGCCAGCCTGATCGATGCCGGGGCCATGCGTCTCTCGCTCTGCCTGGACGACGGCCACCCCGATCGACTGGAGCCGCTGGTCAGCTCACTATGTGCCGACTATGCGGTGGTGCGTCACGAAGACCTGACCCTGCTTACCGTGCGCCACGCCGACGATGCACTGCTGGCGGCCCTGAGCGCCGGACGCGACAGCCTCGCCGAACGACGTAACGCCGATACCGCCCAGCGGCTCTTTCCCAGCACCCAGTGCCAGGGAACCTGGCACATCCCTCTGTAAGGCTTGGCCCACCAGAGGGTGTCAGGGAGCGACATGGTCCTTGCTTGGATTTCATCCCATACTTGTCACGAGACAACGCCGGGCCACACTAGTGAGCCGGCGCTCTCATGCTGCACGGGAGGCGAAAGGGGCCATCAGCGATGGCCGGGGATCAGGCGACGTCGCGCTTGCCCTCGCCTGCCGCGTGCATGGCCAGGGCGGTATCCAGCATGCGGTTGGAGAAGCCCCACTCGTTGTCGTACCAGGCCATCACCTTGACCAGGCGCCCGTTCACCCGAGTGTGATTGGCATCGAAGGTCGAGGAGTGAGCATCATGGTTGAAGTCGATGGAGACCAGCGGCTGGGCGTTGACCGCCAGCACCGGGGAGGCCTCGGCGGCGCTAGCCACGATTTCGTTAATCTCTTCCCGCGTCGTATCGCGGCTCGCGGTGAAGACCAGGTCGACCAGCGAGACGTTGATCACCGGCACGCGCACGGCCAGTCCGTCGAACTTGCCATCCAGCTCCGGCAGCACCAGGCCCACCGCGGCGGCGGCGCCGGTCTTGGTGGGAATCATCGAGTGCGTCGCGCTGCGCGCCCGGTAGGGGTCCTTGTGGTAGACGTCGGAGAGGTTCTGATCGTTGGTATAGGCGTGAACCGTGGTCATCAGGCCGTTCTCGATGCCCACCGCCGCATGCAGTGCCTGGGCAACCGGGGCCAGGCAGTTGGTGGTGCAGGAAGCGTTGGACACCACCTTGTGCTCCGGCGTGAGCACGTCCTCGTTGACGCCGTAGACCACGGTGGCGTCGGCATCGGGGCTCGGCGCGGAGATCAGCACGCGTTCGGCACCCGCCGCGAGGTGCTTGGCAGCGGCCTCGCGCTTGGTGAACAGGCCGGTGCACTCCATCACCAGATCCACGCCAAGGGAAGCCCAGGGCAGCGCCTCAGGGTCCCGCTCGGAGAGGATCTCGATGCGCTGGCCATCCACGGTCATGCTCCGTTCATCGTGCTCAACGGAGAAGGGAAAGTGGCCGTGCACGGTGTCATGGCGCAGCAGGTGCGCATTCAGCGAAGGGTCGCCGAGGTCGTTGATGGCAACCACCTCCACGCGATGGCGGTAGCCGTTCTCGTACAGGGCGCGCAACACATTGCGCCCGATGCGGCCGAAACCGTTGATGGCGATCTTGAGCGTCATGGCGTTGTTCTCCTCGGTCCAGTAGCGTTCTATGGGACGTGGCGAAGCCAGTAAGCAGGAAGGTCTTGGCCATAGCCCGGCTCGGGCGTGCCTGCGCAACGGGCCACGCATCATCTACCCCATAATGTGGACCAGTCATGGGCGAGGCTCAAGTACTTTTTAGTAATTTTACAACATGCAGCGCTTCACCCGCCTATCGGGCGCAAGCACCTCAATCCAATAGAATAACTAAGCATAACGGGAGAGAAGTCGTGTTGCATGACCCAACAGGGGGCTTCAATACCGATCATTATGTAGTAAACTTACCTTAAAATGGTATGGTGATCAGATAACAACCAGCATCCAACCGAGGAGCACGATATGTCGGCCACTCCGCTGCACACTCCCATCCGTCGCACCAAGATTGTCGCCACCCTGGGCCCCGCCAGCGACCGTGAGGGCGTCCTGGAGGCGATGATCGCCGCCGGCGTCGACGTGGTACGCCTCAACTTTTCCCACGGCAGCCCCGATGACCACCGCCAGCGTCTGGTACGGGTCCGCGAGATCGCCGACCGGCAAGGCAAGAGCGTTGCCGTCCTGGGTGACCTGCAGGGGCCCAAGATCCGCATCGCCCGCTTCAAGGAAGGAGCCGTGAAGCTCGAGGAGGGCCAGTCCTTCATCCTCGACATGGGGCTGAGCAGCGATGAGGGCGACGCCAACCGCGTCGGCTGTGACTACAAGACCCTGGCCGATGACGTCGCCCCCGGCGACCGCCTGCTGCTCGACGACGGCCGGGTGGTGCTAGACGTCAATCGTGTTGTCGACCACCTGATACACACCAGCGTGGTGGTGGGCGGCACGCTCTCCAACAACAAGGGCATCAACAAGCAGGGTGGCGGCCTCTCCGCCCCGGCGCTTACCGAAAAGGACAAGACCGATCTCGAGACCGCCGTGGCGATCGGCGTCGACTACCTGGCGATCTCCTTCCCTCGCAGTGCAGCCGATATGCAGGAGGCCCGCGAGCGCCTCGGCGAGGCCGGCAAGGAGATCGGCCTGGTGGCGAAACTCGAGCGCGCCGAGGCGGTGGCCGACGACGCGACGCTGGACGCCATCATCCGTGCCAGCGAAGCCGTGATGGTGGCACGCGGGGACCTGGGCGTGGAGATCGGCGACGCATCGCTGATCGGCACCCAGAAACGCATCATCAAGCATGCCCGCACCCTCAACCGTGCGGTGATTACCGCCACCCAGATGATGGAGTCGATGATCGAGTCGCCGCTGCCCACCCGGGCCGAGGTGTTCGACGTGGCCAACGCGGTGCTCGACGGCACCGATGCGGTGATGCTCTCCGCCGAGACCGCCGCCGGCGACTTCCCGGTGGAAACGGTCGAGGCCATGGACCGGGTCTGCCTGGGCGCCGAGCGCGAGCGGCGCATCCAGGAATCCGGCCACCGCATCCACGAAGGTTTCAGCCAGATCGACGAGACCATTGCGCTCTCCGCCATGTATGCCGCCAACCATCTCGCCGGGGTAGCGGCCATTGCCTGCATGACCGCCTCCGGCTACACGCCATTGATCGCCTCACGGATCAGCTCGGGACTGCCCATCGTTGGCCTGGCCCACAATCCGGTGGCCCAGCGGCGCATGGCGCTCTACCGCGGGGTCGTCTCGCTGCCCTTCGACACCAGCGAGATGAGCGCCCACGAGCTCAATGACCGCGCCATCCAGCGGCTGGTGAAACAGGGCATCGCCAAACCCGGCGACCATGTCATCCTCACCCGGGGGGACCACATGAATGCCCATGGCGGCACCAACACCCTCAAAATTCTCGCCGTAGAGGCCAGCCATGAGTGACACCCGTCCTCCGCGCAACGTGCAGCGGATCCTGCCGGCCCGCAAGCGCATCGCCCTGGTCGCCCACGACGGCAAGAAGGACGAGATGCTCGAGTGGGCAGGCCGCTGGCAGCCCACCCTGGCCCGTCACCAGCTGGTCGGCAGCGGCACCACCGCAACCCGGATCAGCAAGCAATTGGGCCTCGAGGTGGAAGGCCTGATGAGTGGCCCACTGGGCGGCGACCAGCAGATCGGCGCACGCATTGCCGAGCAGCGGCTCGACCTGCTGATCTTCTTCTGGGATCCCTTCGCACCGCAGCCCCACGACCCCGACGTCAAGGCCCTGCTGCGACTGGCGGCACTTTGGAACATTCCGGTCGCCTGCAATCCCGCCAGCGCCGACTTCCTGATCAGTTCCCCCTGGCTCGACCAGGACTACGAGATGACCATCCCCGATGCCGGCGCCTGGGTCTCCTCCCGCTCCGGCTGATTGCGTCCGCCGCCGAGGCGTCGACACCGCTTTCCACTCACAAGAGGTCGACCATGTTCCAGCTTACCCGCAGCGTCACCTGGCAGGCCCTCAAGGGGCTGCAGCAGACGACCGCCAGTGATCGCATCCGCGACTACTTCGCCGCCGACCCCAAGCGCTTCGAGAAGATGAGCCTGCGCGTTGGTGGGCTTTTCCTCGACTACTCCAAGCAGCCGGTCTCGGACGAGGTCCTCGAAACCCTGATCGAACTCGCCGAGCATTCGGCGCTGGTCCAGCGCCGCGCGCAGATGTTCTCCGGCGATATCATCAACGTCACCGAAGACCGTCCGGTGCTGCACACCGCCCTGCGCAATCTCGGCGAGGGGCCACTGAAGGTCGACGGCCAGGACGTGATGCCGGAGATCCATCGCACCCGCGAGCAGATCCGCGCCTTCTCCGAGGCAGTGCGCAACGGCGAGTGGACGGGCTACAGTGGCCAACGTATCAAGGACGTGGTCAACATCGGCATCGGCGGGTCGGATCTTGGCCCCAACATGGCCTGCCGGGCACTGCTCAAGCACCGCCACCCGGATCTCAGCTTCCACTTCGTGTCCAACGTCGACGGCGCCCATATCCAGAAGGTGCTCAGCCGACTCGACCCGGCCACCACCCTCTTCATCGTCTCCACCAAGACCTTCTCCACCCAGGAGACGCTGCTCAACGCCCATACCGCACGCCGCTGGTTTCTGGAGAACGCCGGCCCGGACGCCGATGTGGGGGCGCACTTCATCGCCGCCTCGACCAACAAGGCGGCGGCCACGGAGTTCGGCATCCGCGAGGAGAATGTCTTCGAATTCTGGGCCTGGGTCGGCGGGCGCTACTCGATGTGGTCCTCCATCGGCCTGCCCATCGCCCTGTCGATCGGCTTCGAAGGGTTCATGGAGCTGCTCGAGGGCGCCTATGAGATGGACCAGCACTTCCTGTCGGCCCCCTTCGCCGAGAACATGCCGGTGCTGATGGCGCTGATCGGCATCTGGCACATCAACTTTCAGGGCGCCGAGACCCAGGCCATCGTGCCCTATGACCAGGCGCTGCATCAGCTGCCGGCCTTCCTGCAGCAGCTCGACATGGAATCCAATGGCAAATCGGTGGACATCTTCGGCCACCCCGTGGACTACAAGACCGGCCCCATCGTCTGGGGACAGACCGGCTCCAACGGCCAGCACGCTTTCTTCCAGCTGCTCCATCAGGGTACCCGCTACGTGCCCATCGACTTCATCGCCTCGCTCAAGCCCGAGCCCGGCGTCGAGGATCACCATTTCGCGCTGCTCACCAACATGCTGGCCCAGGCCAACGCCTTCATGGAGGGCAGCCAGACCGGCAGCCGCCTCGACCCCTACAGCTGCCCGGGCAATCGCCCCTCCAGCGTGCTGCTGCTCGACGAACTGACACCCAAGAACCTCGGCGCGCTGATCGCGCTCTATGAGCACAAGGTGTTTGTCCAGGGAGTGATATGGAACATCAATTCCTTCGACCAGTGGGGCGTACAGCTGGGCAAGCGCATCGCCGGCGAGATCAGCGAACGCATCGACGCCCAAAGCCAGGACTTCGATGCCTCCACCCAGGGTCTGCTGGCGCTGGTGCGGGAAAATTTCCCCCGCGATAACGCCGAACCCCCCTCCCGAAATGCGAAGCGAGGCAAGAGCAAGGGCTGAGGCCTCTCAACCGCGGGCGGCGGCCAGCCACTGCCCGGTGCGGTGGCCCGCCCAGGCGGCAACCAGCCAAAGGAGGAGGCTGGCCACCACATAGCCCAGGGCCGCCGCCCGGTGGCCCTGGTGCATGAGGGCCAGGGTTTCCAGGCCAAATAGCGAGAAGGTGGTGAAGCCGCCGCAGAAGCCACCCGCCAGGAAGGGCTGCCAGCTCGCGACCCTGCCACGGGTACGGCGGGCGGCATAGGCGGCGAAACCGACGATCAGCCAGGAACCCAGGGCGTTGACCGCCAGGGTAGCCCAGGGGAAGGCCGGCCCCGCCAGCGCCAGCGAGACCAGGTAGCGCAGCGTGGAGCCCAGGGCACTGCCCACCCCCACCGCAGCATAGGCACGCCAGACGATCATGGCAGGCCTCCCGCCAGCCAGGCGCCGACCGCAAGCGCGGCCACCCCCGCTCCCAGGGTCAGGGCGACGTAGCCCAGGGCCGCGGCCTTGCGCCGCTGCTGCCAGAGCGTCAGGGTCTGCAGGCTGAAGGTGGAGACCGTGGTGTAGCCCCCCAGCAGGCCAATGGCCAGCAGCGGCCAGGTCAGACCCGTCTCGGGGCCGGACAGGCCCAGCATCCCGGCCGCGAGGCCCATGAGCAGGGCCCCACTCAGGTTGACCACCAGAGTTCCCCAGGGAAGGCCGGCGCCCAGGTAACGGGCCACGAGATTGCCCACTGCCAGACGCGCCATGCCGCCCAAGCCTCCGCCACCGGCCACGACCAGCAGCACCAATGGGTCGATGCTCATTCACTCCCCAAGCGTTGCAAGAAAGGTCCAAGGGTGATGGCGACGATCCGCCAGAACAAAAAAGCCACCCGATGAGGGTGGCCAAAGTATCGCATGCTTGCCTTGCAGGGGCAGTGACCGGTAAGCCACCAAAGTCAATATTGGCACATCTTTATCGTCATGTACAATGCGTGTACATGAAAACAGGGTTGCGGCCCCGACTCGAGACCGTGAACCAAAGGCCGTATCATGCGGTTACCTGAACGCATCCCCGACAGCACATCGATAACACGCCAAGAGACGGAGGTCACAGCGTGAACCCATTGCGAGCCTTTCCTGCCATCATTGGCTGGCTTCTGATCGCCTTGGTGGCCTTCGCCACCCCGACCCAGGCCCAGCAAGCCGACGCAGGCAGCGAGCCGCCGGCCTACTCCACCCTGGCCGACCTGCTCGAGAACGAGCAGTCACGCCAGCAGTTGATTGACCAGCTGCGCGGTATGGCCGATGACGTCGCCGCCTCGGAAACGGCCGCCGAGGAGAGCGCCGCCAGCGAAGAGCCTTCGCTCCCTCGGCAACTGGCCCAGGCCACCAGCCGCATCGCCGGTGACATCGGCAGTCGGTTCGGCGATGCCGTTGAAGCCATGGCGGGCCTGTTCACCGGTGGCGTCGAGGACAGCACCTTCAACACGGCGGCCTTCACCAGCGCCGCGATCAACCTGGGGCTGGTGATTCTCGCCACCCTGGTGTTCTTCGTCGCCTTCCGGCGTCTGGCCAAGCCGCTATTCACCGGCTTCAGCCAGTGGTCACTCAACGGTGCCGGCCTGACCACCGTACTTCGACTGGTCATCTGTGTGGCCCTGGCCGCCGTGGTGGATGTGCTAATCGTGGCGCTGGCCTATGTGGGCGGCAACCTGATCGCCACCTTCGCCGTCGGGGAGACCGGTGAACTCTCGACCCGGGCCTCGCTGTTCCTCAATGCCTTCCTGGTGATCGAACTGCTCAAGGCCGGGGTGCGCATGCTGTTCTCGTCCCGCTACGAGGGGCTGCGCCTGCTGCCTATCTCGACCAATGAGGCCTCCTACTGGAACCGCTGGCTCGCCCGTCTGATCGGCATGGTCGGCTACGGCCTGATGGTCGTGGTACCCCTGATCAATTTCTACCTGGCGCCCACGCTGGGAGAGAGTATCGGCACCCTGATCATGTTCGCGGCCTTCTTCTATGCCGTCACGGTGGTGCTGACCAATCGAGTCCGCTTGCGCACTGCCATCAATGACAAGGCAAACCGTACCAGCATGGCGGCCTCCCGCGTCTCGCTGCAGCTGTTCGCTCGCACCTGGCACCTCTTTGCATTGGCCTATTTCCTGATGGTCCTGGTGCTGACCCTGACACGGCCCGCCGACGCCCTGCCCTTCGTGCTCTTCGCCACCCTCAAGAGTCTTGCGGCCGTCGTGGTAGGCTTGCTGGTCTCGAACCTGCTGACTCAGACCATTGGCCGGCGCATACGTCTGGGTGACGATCTGCGCCGCAAGCTTCCACTGCTGGAGCCGCGGCTCAACAGTTACGTGCCCAATGCCCTGCGCATCATTCGCACCCTGATTCTGATCACCGTGTTCCTGATGGTGCTGAACGCCTGGGGCGCCTTCGACCTGGCGGCCTGGTATGCCTCGGATGCGGGAAGCACCCTGGTGGGCAAATTGGTCAGCGTGGCGGTCATCCTGGTGATCGCCGTCGCCGTATGGCTGGGCCTGGCCAGCCTGATCGAGCACAAGCTCAACCCGGAGACCGGCGGCGGCGTGCCCTCGGCCCGGGCCCAGACCCTGCTGGCGCTGTTCCGCAATGCCCTGGCGATCGCCATCATGACCATGACGATGATGATCGTGCTGGCCGAGATCGGCATCAACATCGGTCCGCTGATCGCCGGTGCCGGTGTGCTCGGCCTGGCCATCGGCTTCGGCTCCCAGAAGCTGGTACAGGACATCATCACCGGCATCTTCATCCAGGTGGAGAACGCCATGAACACCGGTGACGTGGTCACCGTGGGCGGCATCACCGGCACCGCCGAGAAGCTCAGCATCCGCTCGGTGGGCATCCGCGACCTCGCCGGCACCTACCACCTGGTGCCCTTCTCCAGTGTGGACACCGTCTCCAACTACATGCGCGAGTTCGGCAACCACGTCGGTGAGTATGGCATCGCCTACCACGAGAGCATCGACGAGGCCATCGAGCAGCTGAACCTGGCCTTCGAGGACCTCAAGGCCAGCGAAGAACACGGCCACAAGCTGCTGGAACCGCTCACCGTGGCCGGGGTCGTCGCCCTGGCCGACAGCTCGGTGAACATCCGGGTGGTCATCAAGACCACGCCCGGCGACCAGTGGGCGGTGGGCCGAGCCTACAATCGCCTGGTCAAGCTGCGCTTCGACGAGGCCGGCATCGAGATCCCCTTCCCGCATACCACGCTCTACTTCGGCGAGGACAAGGAGGGCCGCTCACCGGCGGCGAACGTCCGGGTGCTGGGGCCCAAAACGCAACAGCGCCGGCGGGACACGCCTCACCAGGATGATCCCGAGCAGGGCATTCAGGAGATCGCCGACCCCGACCACCGCAATCCTACGGGAGACGATGTCGAGGAGCCCTGACGACCCGGCAATCTTGCATCTCAGCACGCACAGCGGGGCTGCCCATTCGGCAGCCCCGCTGTGCGTTAGGCCGGGGCCTGTAGACGATGCCTCAGTGGGTCGTCATCAGCATCAGCACGCTGAGCGCCGCCGAGACCCACATGGCCGGCCGGATCGCCTCCAGACGCCCGGTGAAGAGCTTGATCAACACGAAGGAAAGGAATCCGAAGGCGATGCCCAGAGTGATGGAGTAGGTCAGCGGCATCAGGATGATCGCCAGGAAGGCCGGGAAGGCTTCGTCATAGCTGCCCCAGTCGATCTTCGCCACCGGCGCCAGCATGAAGAGCCCCACCAGTACCAGAGCGGGTGCCGTGGCGATGCCCGGCACCAGCGAAAGCAGCGGTGAGAGAAACAGGAAGGGCAGGAAGAGCAGGGCGATCGTCACCGCCACCAGGCCGGTACGCCCGCCCTGGGCGACCCCGGCGCCGGACTCGATAAAGGTCTGGGCGGCGCTGGTACCGAGCGGCGCGGCAATCATGGAGGCGAAGGCATCCACGGTCATGGAGCGCTTGAGGTTGCGCGGATTGCCGTCCTTGTCCTTGAGGTCCGCCGACTCGGAGAGTGCCATGAAGCAGGAGAGGGCATCGAAGAAGTTGGTGAACAGCATCACGAAAATGAACGGCAGATAGGCCACCTTGAGCGCCCCCAGGATGTCCACCTGCATTACCGCACTGAAATCGGGCCAGGCGGCCAGACCGCTCCACTCGACCATGACTTCCTCGCCCCACAGGCGCCCCATGGGAGCGGCCAGCAGGGTAGTCAGGGCAATACCGAGGATCAGCGCACCGTTGAAGCGCAGCACCACCATGATCGCCGTGGCCATCAGCCCGATGAAGAAGGTCACCAGGCTTGCGTCGAAGCTGCCCAGGCTCACCAGGGTGGCCTCGCTGCCGACGATGAAGCCGGCGTTCTTGAGGCCGATGAAGGTGATGAAGAGCCCGATGCCGCAGGTGATGGCGTAGCGCAATGAGGCCGGGATCGCCTCGATGATCGCCTGGCGGACGTTGAACATCGCCAGCACTGCGAACAGCACACCGGACCAGAAGACACAGCCCAGCGCCACCTCCCAGGAGAGGCCGGCACCCAGCACCAGCGTGTAAGTAAAGAGCGCATTCATGCCCATGCCGGGAGCCACCAGGATGGGATTGCGCGCATAGAGCCCCATGGCCAGGCTGCTCATGAAGCTGATCAGCACGGTGGCGGAGAGCGCTGCCGAAAAGGGGATACCGGCATCGGAGAGGATCGCCGGGTTGACCACGATGATGTACATCGAAGCCAGGAAGGTGGCGATGCCCGCGAGCACCTCGGTGCGCAGGGAGGAGCCGCGATCGCGTATACGAAAATAACGCTCGATCCAGCGCACTTCCGACGAAGCGCCGGGCGAGGCCGCGGCGTGAGATATCTGTTCCATGACGGGGTCCTGTTGTTGTTGTGCGTGGTGATGTGAAAGGTCTGTCGCCAACTAGGGTAGGCAATTCTTGACCGATTGGACAACACCTGTGACGCCATCAAGGTATACAAAAAGGTCTAATATCTGGCTATCAGAAGGCCAGATAGCAGAAGGGGCGCCATCTGGCGCCCCTGTGGAGAGTGGATCACTGGCCGTTCAAGCGGCGGGATGGTTCAGGCCGTCTTGGTCTTGGTCTTCGTCTCTTCCGGCTCCTCGCTTGGCTGGGGCAAGGAAGGCAGCGACTTGTCGAGCAGCTCGACGCTCTGCCGGTAGAAGAGCTGGCTCTTCTGGTGCTCGCCCAGGTTGGCATAGAGCCGGGCCAGCTCGGCACAGACCACTCCGCTGGGCCGCTGGCGCTGGCTCGCCTCGAAGTACTCCTGGGCCTTGCCCCAGTAGGCGTTGCGCAGCGACAGACGGCCCAGTGTCAGCAGCAGGTCCGGATCGTTGGGCCGCTCCTGCAGCCACTTCTCGGCCAGGACCAGCTGTCGGCGCGCATCCACGTCGAGCAGGCCATAGCGCAGCACCAGGCGGCTGTCCCAGTGCTCCTTCAGCGAGTGGCGCAGTAGCCGCTCGGCAATGCCTTCCTCGTTGCCCCGCACCAGCGCCTCGGTGTAAAGCACGACCAGGTCGGTATTGGTACGCAGGTGGTCCGGCATGTCGGCCCACAGATTGCGGACCCGTTCGATATCGCCGGGGTTGCGCGCTTCCTGACCGATCAGCTCGCGGTAGGCGCGCTGCTCGAGTTGCTCGCGTTCCTCGCGGGAGATCAGCTGCTGGGCCCCCAGCCGGGGCATCAGGCGGCGCAGGCCATCCCAGTCGCTGACGCTGAGGTAGGCCTGCTTGAGCTGTTTGAGCACCTGAGGGTGGTTGGGCAGATGGCGATCCAGGCGGGTCAGGATCGCCAGCGCCTCCTCGTACTGCTGGCGGTCCAGCATCAGCTGGGCCTGCATCATGCCCACTGCCGTGTCGGCACCCTCGGTACTCAGATGGGCCCGCTTGAGCAGGGTGTCGGCCTGTTCGTAGCGCCCCTGATAATGGGCCGCCAGGGCGGCCGAAAGGTAGTTGACCAGCGGCGTGCTGGAGTCGTCGGCCGCCTTGACCAGCGACTTCTCGGCCTTCTTCCAGCGACCCTCGGCCAGTGCCACCAGGCCGCGCACGGTGCGCTTCATGGCGTTACGGTTGCGGGCACGACTGTTCCACACCTTGAAGCGACTCACCGGTCGGGTCAGGCGCATCAACAGCCTCAGGCCGAAGTGCAGCACGATGAAGACGGCAAGCAGGATGACCAGGCCAAACCAGAAGGAGGTCTGGTAGGAGGTATCGCCCACCCTCACCAGCCAGTAGCCCGGCACCGACATCATCAGCTGGCCGAACAGCGCCCCGAGCGCCAGGCCCAGGACTACGATCAGGATCAGCTTTCTCATGCGTCATCTCCCTGGCCGTCGTCACGACCCTCGAAGCGCCGCTCGATGAAGGTCGCCAGCGCCTGCTGGGAGTCGCTGATATCGGGAAGCTCCGGGCGAATGCTGCGCTGCTTGAGCGCCTCGAGACGCTCGATCACCGCCTGAACACCGCTGGTGCTGGTGTCGTAATAGCCACGAATCAGCGTCAGGGCCTTGTCGAGGCTGGCCTCGTAGAGCTCCTGCTCCTCCTTGAGCAGCGCCAGCTGGGACTGCTCGAGCACCAGGCGCACACTCTGGCGCAGATAGGACTCCTGCTCGGGCGAGATCAGCGCCTCCAGGGCCTGATCATGCTTGCGCACGGTGACCAGATCCTTGAGCTCGCCGCCGAAGCGTGCCAGCTGCTCCTGCCAGCCACCCGAGGGCGTCTCTTCGAGGGCGTCGGCGGCGGCGGCCTCTTCGATATCCTGGGCCAGCGGCTGCCCGGCAAGCTGCTCCTGCTGGGCATTGAGCGCCAGATAGAGGCCACTACGGTCGACCTGGGGCACTGAGTCCAGTGCGGCAAGCTCGGAGGCGATCTCGCGGCGCACCGGCATCAGAGCCGGATTGTCGGCCTCACGTAGCCGTTCGTCGGCGGTGCGCAGCAGGGCGGCGGCTCCCTCCACATCGCGCTCCAGCTGCAGGCGCTGGTTGGCCAGGCGCAGCAGGTAGGCGGCTTCGGCATGCAGCCAGTCGCGCTCATCGGCGTTCTGCTCGCGAGAGAGTTCGTCGAGCACCTGGTCCAGGGTCTCGTTGACACTGCTGCGGTAATCGGAAAACTCGCTGCGCAGGTCGGAGATAGCCGAGTCGAGGGCCGCATCACGCTCGCTCTCGGCGCTCTCGAGCTGTCCCTGCAGCTCGCCGAAATCCGACTGGAGCTCACCGATATCCGACTGGCTGGCCACATCGCCGGGCAACGAGGCCAGGCGCTGCTGCTGGGCATCAAGCTTCTGCCAGGCCTGCCAGCCGAACAGCACGACACCGATAGCCAGCAGGATCACCAGCACAAGGGCAAGTATCCCGGCCTTGCCGCCGCCCTTGCCACCGTCACCGGAAGAATCACCAGCGGTGCGCCCGCGCGAACCACCGGCCCCGCCGCCATCCGAAGGGGCAGACGATTTGTCACCGCCAGGGCGGCCGGGCTTGGCAGAGGAGCCGGCATTGGTAGACGTGCCGGACTTGTCGGCGCTGCCGCTCGAGGCAGAGGGCTTGGCGCTGGCTGCCTGACCCGCAGCGGGTTTGTCAGCGCCAGGCTTCTCCGCTGTGGCCTTCTGGTCAGCGGGCTTGTCGCTGCCGGATGCCGGCTTGTCGCCCTTTTCCGGGCGACTGGCGGAGTTGTCGGCCGCGACAGGGGAGGACTTGCCGCTCCCGGATTCGCCAGTCGCCTCTGCAGCATCCGGTTTCCCCTGTGACGCGTCCGCGGCCTGCTTACCGGCAGTCTTGTCGTAACGCCGCGAGCGGCGCCTGCCGGAAGCGGACGGCTTGCCGGCCTCACCCCCCGCGCTCGCCGACTCTGCGCCGGAGGGCGCCTGCTGTTCATCTTGTTCGTGTGGTTGCTTGCTCATCTGTCGCTAGCCCTTTTCGAGATCATCATGATCGACATCGGCCTCCTCCGGGGCGCTGCTCCTGGCGACCGCTACCGCCAGGGCGGCAGGCGTGGCGCCCGACGCCACGACGGGGACATTAAACCCCAACCTGCCGGCCAGTGTAGCCAACCGAGCACTGGAAACGATTAGCGGTTGGTTCAAGGCGGCTTCTGTACACCATCTTGCCAGATGTTCAAGGATTTCTCCGCTGCTGACCACCAGCGCACGATAATCGCCATTGGCCAATCTCGCTGCCATGGCGGGATCAGGATCGAGAAGACGGCGGCGATAGACCACCAGCCGGGTCACCCGAGCACCGCGGGAGCCCAGCGTATCGGCGATCAGTGGACGCCCTCCTTCGCCGGCGACCAGCAGCACACGCTGCTCGTCCAGGGCATGCAGCGAGGCCAGCTTCAGCAGCGCCTCGCTGGTGTCCTCCCCGGCCGACGGCGACGGCACATGGACCCGCACCCCCAGCCGCCGGTGCAACAGGGCGGCGGTGGAGGCCCCCACGGCATAGTAGTCAATACCCACCGGAAGCTGCGGCCAGTAGCGATTCAGCGCCTCGACCAGACACTCGGCCGCGAAGGGACTGACGACTACCACCTTGCGGAAATGATCGATGTCCAGCCAGGCGCTGCGCATCGCCGGGGTTTCCGGCAACGGCTCGAGGTCCATGACATCCAGGCGCTTGACGGGAAGGCCGCGAGCCTCGATGGCTTCGGCGAGCGGCCCGGCCCGCTCGCCCGGTCGTGAGATCAGTACCGGTAGCTTCGCCATCAGACGGCGCCGTAGACCTCGGCGAGAATCTCGCCGGCGCCCTGGTCGAGCAACTCCTCGGCGACGCGAATCCCCAGGGCCTCCGGCTCATGCAGGGAGCCTCGTCCTTCCGCGCGCAGTACCCGGGTACCTTCCGGATTGCCCACCAGGGCACGCAGCCACAGGGTCTGACCGTCATCCTCGAACACTGCGTGACCGCCGATGGGTACCTGGCAGCCACCCTCCAGCCGGGTATTCATGGCGCGCTCGGCGCGCACGCGGGTCGCGGTGGGCGCATCGTCCAGGGGAGTGAGCAGCGCAAGCAGTTCGGGGTCGTGCAGGCGACACTCGATACCCAGAGCGCCCTGGCCGCAGGCCGGCAGGCAAACCTCGGGGGGCAATTCCATGGTGATGCGGTCATCGAGCCCCAGCCGGCGGAGACCGGAGGTGGCCAGCAGGATGGCATCGAACTCGCCGTCATCGAGCTTGCCCAGGCGGGTCTGGACGTTGCCACGCAGGCTCAGGACCTCGAAGTCGGGACGTGCCTCGCGCATCTGCAGGCCGCGACGCAGACTCGACGTGCCGATGCGTGCGCCCTCGGGCAGCTCGTCCAGAGAGGCGTAGTGGTTGGAGATGAAGGCATCGGTGGGCTCGGCGCCCTCGAGGATCACCGAGAGCCCCAGGCTCTCGGGAAAGTGCATGGGCACATCTTTCATGGAGTGCACGGCGATATCGGCGCGGCCGTCGAGCATCGCCTCCTCCAGCTCCTTGACGAAGAGCCCCTTGCCGCCGACCTTGGCCAACGGCGTGTCGAGGATCTTGTCGCCGCGAGTGGACATGGCCACCAGCTCCACCTTCAGGCCGGGATGGGCGGCCATCAGTCGGTCGCGGACATGCTCGGCCTGCCACATGGCCAGTTGACTCTTGCGGGTGGCGATTCGCAGGGTATTGATGGCTTGCACGTGGTTCTCCCGTACCGGGTTGACTGCCGTTGGCGCACCATGTGCCGGCACCCCGGTGATGATATGGATACCCTTCATCATAAAGCACCGCGCGGAGCAGGAAAAATCGCGTCGTCCCACGGTGACCATCCACTGCCGCCCCTCGCCAGCCGCATGGACTCTGGTACACTTTCCGCCATGTCAAGGCAGCACCGCCCCGGCGGCGCTGCGACCGGTCCTCCGACCGTCACCCATCGCAATCGTCTAGTCAGGATGCCCAGCCCCGATGAGCCCTAGTTCACCCAGCCCCGGCACCAACCAGTCCTGGGGCGGCCGCTTCAGCGAGCCCACCGACGCCTTCGTCGAACGCTTCACTGCTTCGGTCGACTTCGACCAGCGTCTCGCCCTCCACGACATCCAGGGATCCATCGCTCATGCCACCATGCTGGCCCGGGTCGAGGTGCTCACCGACGAGGAGCGAGACGCCATCATCGAGGGGCTCGCCGAGATTCGCGGCGAGATCGAGGCTGGCACCTTCGAGTGGTCTGTGGCCCTCGAGGACGTGCATATGAACATCGAGGCGCGTCTTACCGAGAAGATCGGCATCACCGGCAAGAAGCTGCATACCGGCCGCTCGCGCAACGACCAGGTGGCCACCGACATCCGCCTCTTCCTGCGCGACGAAATCGACAAGGTCAGCGCCGAGCTGGCGCGCCTGCGCGAGGGGCTGATCACGCTGGCCGATCGCGAAGCCGATACCATCATGCCCGGATTCACCCACCTGCAGACCGCTCAGCCTGTCACCTTCGGCCACCACCTGCTGGCCTGGCAGGAAATGATCGCCCGCGACCATGAACGCCTGCTGGACTGCCGCCGACGGGTCAACGTGATGCCGCTGGGTGCGGCGGCACTGGCCGGTACCACCTATCCCATCGACCGCCATGTCACCGCCGAACTGCTAGGCTTCGAGCGACCCGCGGAAAACTCCCTGGACGCCGTGAGCGATCGCGACTTTGCCATCGAGTTCACGGCGTTCTCCAGCATCCTGCTGATGCACCTGTCGCGCATGAGCGAGGAGCTGGTGCTGTGGACCAGCGCCCAGTTCGCCTTCGTCGACCTGCCCGACCGCTTCTGCACCGGCTCCTCGATCATGCCGCAGAAGAAGAACCCGGACGTGCCGGAACTGGTGCGCGGCAAGACCGGTCGCGTCTACGGCCACCTGATCGGCCTGCTGACCCTGATGAAGTCCCAGCCGCTGGCCTACAACAAGGACAACCAGGAGGACAAGGAGCCGCTGTTCGACACCCTGGATACCGTCAAGGGCTGCCTGCGTGCCTTCGCCGACATGGTGCCGGCCATCGAGCCCAGGAAGACGAGCATGACCGAAGCCGCCCGCCGCGGCTTCTCCACCGCCACCGACCTTGCCGACTACCTGGTGCGCAAGGGCGTAGCCTTCCGCGACGCCCACGAGATCGTCGGCCAGTCCGTGGCCTTCGGCCTGCGCGAGGGCAAGGACCTCTCCGAGATGACCCTCGAGGAACTTCGCCAGTTCTCGGCTACCATCGAGGCGGACGTCTTCGACGTGCTGACCCTGGAGGGCTCGGTGGCCGCTCGCAACCATATCGGCGGCACTGCCCCGGACCAGGTGCGCGCCGCTGCCCAGCGGGCGCGGGATGCCCTCGCGACCCTGACGGACCCGGTCTGATGCGTCACCTCGCTCCGCTTATCCTTGCCTTGGGACTAGGACTGGCCCTGGCCGGCTGCGGCCAGAAGGGACCGCTCTACCTGCCCGGCGATGAGGCCGCCGCCGAACGCTACGACCCTGCCGGCCAGCAGGAAGCGTCGGACGAGGACGCGGCCCAACCGGACGACGATACCGCCCAAGACGACGAGAGCTAAGGCATGGATCATTTCGAATACCGCGACGGCGTCCTTTACGGCGAGGACATGCCACTCACCCGCATCGCCGACGAATTCGGTACCCCGTGCTACGTCTACTCACGCGCGACCCTGGCACGCCACTTTCGCGCCTACACCGAGGCACTGGGCAGCCACCCGCATCTGATCTGCTATGCGGTGAAGGCCAACAGCAACCTGGCGGTGCTGGGGCTGCTGGCAAGGCTCGGTGCCGGCTTCGACATCGTCTCCGTGGGCGAGCTGGAGCGGGTGCTGGCCGCCGGTGGCGAGCCGGCCAAGGTCGTCTTTTCCGGCGTCGCCAAGCAGGAGACCGAGATGGCCCGGGCGCTGGAGGTAGGCATCAAGTGCTTCAACGTCGAATCGCGCCCCGAACTGGAGCGTCTCGACGCCGTGGCCGGCCGAGTCGGCAAGATCGCCCCGGTGTCGCTGCGGGTCAATCCGGATGTGGACGCCGGCACGCACCCCTATATCTCCACCGGGCTCAAGGACAACAAGTTCGGCATCCCGGTGGACGAGGCGCTGGCCGTCTACGAGCTGGCCGCCAAGCTGCCCCACGTCGCCGTCACCGGCCTGGACTGCCATATCGGCTCCCAGCTCACCGAACTCGCGCCCTTCCTCGACGCCCTGGACCGCCTGCTGGCCCTGCTCGAGCGCCTGCGCGAGCGCGGCATCGAGGTGGCGCACCTGGACCTGGGCGGCGGGCTTGGCGTGCCCTACCGCGACGAGCACCCGCCGGCGCCCTTCGACTATGCCACCGCCCTGATCGAGCGTCTCTCCCGCTGGGAAGGCAGCGAGCGCCTGACCCTGCTCTTCGAGCCGGGCCGCTCCATCGCCGCCAATGCCGGGGTCCTGTTGACCCGGGTCGAATACCTCAAGCCCGGAGAGACAAAGAATTTCGCCATCGTTGATGCGGGCATGAACGACCTGATCCGTCCCGCCCTCTACCAGGCGTGGCAGACGATCCTGGCGGTCGATACCCGCAAGCCGCGCGACACCGCCACCTATGACGTGGTCGGCCCGGTCTGCGAGACCGGCGATTTCCTGGGCAAGGACCGCGCGCTCGCCATCGCCGCCGGCGACCTGCTGGCGGTGCGCTCCGCTGGCGCCTACGGCTTCGCGATGGCCTCGAACTACAACAGCCGCCCGCGCCCCGCCGAGGTGATGGTCGACGGCGACCAGGCCCACCTGGTGCGGCGCCGCGAAAGGCTGGCAGACCTGTGGGCGGGCGAGTCGCTGCTGCCCGACGATCGCGGAGAGGTACGCTGATGCTGCTGCACTTCACCAAGATGCAGGGGCTGGGCAACGACTTCATGGTGGTCGACCTGGTCACCCAGCGGGCTCGCCTGGCCGACGACCAGATCCGCCGGCTGGCCGACCGCCGCTTCGGCGTGGGCTTCGACCAGCTCCTGGTCGTCGAGCCGCCGCGGGATCCGGAAATGGACTTCCGCTACCGCATCTACAACGCCGACGGCAGCGAGGTGGAGAACTGCGGCAACGGTGCCCGCTGCTTCGCCCGCTTCGTGCGCGACCAGCGCCTGACCCACAAGCACGAGATTCGAGTCGAGACCTCGGGCGGCCCGCTGACCCTGGTGGTCGAAGACGGCGGCGGGGTCCGCGTCGACATGGGCGCACCGCGCTTCGCGCCCGAGGCCCTGCCCTTCGAGGCCGCCGAGGACCGAATGCTCCATCCGCTGGAGGTAGACGGCGAACGCCTCGAAGTGGGCGTGGTCTCGATGGGCAACCCCCATGCGGTACTGCGCGTCGACGACGTCGACGTGGCCCCCGTCGAGCGCCTGGGGCCGGCTCTCGAGGCTCACCCACGCTTCCCTCGGCGGGTCAATGTGGGCTTCATGCAGGTGGTGACGCCTCACGAGATCCGCCTGCGAGTGTATGAACGCGGCAGCGGCGAAACCCTGGCCTGCGGCACCGGCGCCTGCGCCGCGGTGGCCAGCGGTATCCGCCAGGGGCTGCTCTCGAGCCCGGTCACCGTGCACCTGCGCGGCGGTGACCTGCGTATCGACTGGGCCGGCGGCGACGCCCCCCTGATCATGACCGGTCCCGCCGAGTGCGTCTTCGACGGCCGCGTCATCCTGAACTGAGCCGCCCCGACACCAGAGGAGAAGCTCCCATGACCCGAGCCGTCCCTGACCCGCGCAAGACCCTCGACCCCGATCGGGTGGCCCAGTGGCTGGCCTGTCACCCGGACTTCTTCGTCGGGCGCGAGGGCCTGCTGCAGCAGCTCAAGGTGCCGCATCCGGAGGCCCGCGGCACCACCTCGCTACTCGAGCGCCTGGTCCATGACCTGCGTTCCCGTGCCGAGCAGGCCGAATGGCGCCTGGAACAGCTGCTGGAGTCGGCCCGCCACAACGAGGCCCAGTATCGCCGCACTCGTGAGCTGGTGCTGGCGCTGCTCGAGGCCGAGGACAACGACGCCCTGGGCCAGGCACTGGCCACCCAGCTCGCCGAACGCTTCCATACCCCGGCGGTGGCGCTGTGGTGCCCGGCCAGTCTGACCGATGCCGAGCCTCTACCGCCCCAGGCCCCTCGCCAGGTCCTCGACGACCATGCTGGCCAGCGCCTGGCTGCCCTCCTCGATGGCCGCAACAGCCGCTGCACGCGACTGACGCCGACTGACTGGAAGCGCCTGCTGCCCCACGTGCCGGCTCCCGACAAGGCCGGCTCCTGCGCCCTGTCACGACTGGCCCTGGGCGAGCCGCTGGGCTATCTGGTGCTGGCAAGCCACGACCCGGACCATTTCCGCGCCAGCATGGATACCCTGTTCACGGAATATGTGGGCGAGGTAGTCGCACGGCTGCTGGTGCGCCAGGCCCCGGCCTCTTCGTGACAGGTCGCGCGATGGAGCGAGAGGTGGAGGCCTTCCTGGCCGGACTGGCGCGCACCGCCAGTCCGGCCACGGTGAGCGCCTACCGGCATGACCTGGCGGCCCTGTTGGCCTTCCTCGAAGCCGAGGCCGTCGACGACTGGTCCCGGCTGGATGCTGCCCTGCTACGCCGTTTCCTGGGCAGCGAACGTATGCGGGGGCAGGCTCCCCGCAGCCTGGCCCGCCGGCGAGCGGCCATCTCGGGCTTCGCCCGACACCTGGTAGAGGTCGGCCGGCTCCGCCACAACCCGGTGCCGCTGGTGCGGACGCCGCGCCAACCCAGGCACCTGCCCCGGCCACTGGACGTGGATCAGCTGGCCCACTTCCTCGACACGCCTCATGACGGCTCGCCCCTGGCCCGTCGCGACCAGGCGATGCTGGAGCTCTTCTATTCGAGCGGTCTGCGCCTGGCCGAGCTGGCGGCGCTCGATCTCGGGGACCTCCAGCCCCAGCGTGTCCGGGTACTGGGCAAGGGCGGCAAGCCCCGCCAGGTACCGGTAGGCCGCCGGGCGCGACAGGCCCTGGACGCCTGGAAGGACGTCCGCGGTCAGCTGGCCAACCGCGACACATCGGCGCTGTTCGTCGGTGTCCGCGGGGCCCGGCTGGGCCATCGCGCCATCCAGAAACGCCTCACCGAACTGGCCAGGGTCAGGGGACTGGCCGAGCACCTCCATCCACACCGGCTGCGCCACTCCTTCGCCAGCCATCTGCTGGAGTCGAGCCAGGACCTGCGCGCCGTTCAGGAGCTACTGGGCCATGCCGACCTCGCCACCACCCAGGTCTACACTCGGCTCGACTGGCAGCACCTGGCGGCGAGCTACGACGCGGCCCACCCTCGAGCACGCCGCCGCTCCGACGATACCGGTGAGCCGTCATGACCCTGCAGGCCATCACCTTCGATCTCGACGACACCCTGTGGGACAACCGCGGCGTGATGAGTCGCACCGAGACCGGCCACTACGCCTGGCTCGACGAGAGCCTGGCCGCCTGGCTGGCGCGCCGCCGAGAAACGCATCGCGGCTGTTTCGCGGAACGCTTCCCCCTGGCGGCCTACCAGAAGAGTCGCCAACGCCTCGCCGAGCAGTACCCGCTGCGTCGGGGTGACTTCAGCTGGCTGCGTGAACGCGCCCTCGTCGAACTGCTGGAGGCCTTCGGGCTGCCGCGCAGTGCCGCCTGGCTGTGGGCCGCCGCGACCATGGCGCGCTTCCACGCCCTGCGCATCGATGTCTCGCCTCATCCCGAGGTTGAACCGCTGCTCTGCGAGCTCGGCGGCCGCTACCGTCTGGGCTCGATCACCAACGGCAATCTGGCGGTGCATCGCCTGGCGCTGCACCGCCATTTCCAGGTCAGCATCGCCGCTGGCGAGATCCAGGCCCCCAAGCCGGACGCCCGCCCCTTCCTCGCCGCCCTGGCGCGCCTCGCCACCCCGCCCTCCCGGGCACTGCATGTCGGGGATTCCTGGCAGGAGGATGTGCTGCCGGCTCTACGCCTGGGCATGCGTGCGGCCTGGATTGCCGCCGATACACCCCATGCCGGCGAGCTCCCCGCGGGGGCATACCGCCTGCGCCACGTGCGGGAGCTGCCGGCGTTGATTACCAAACTGGAAGGGGAGTCCTGACACCGGTGAGGAGCGCCGTGGGCAAGCCAGAGAGGAGATACCGTCTCCCCCGACCAACCTTTATCCTTCCTTAGGCTCTAGCAGCCACTGGTCGAGGCGCTCGTGCACCTCCTCGAGGCCCTGCTTCTTGAGGGCGGAGAAGAGCTGGATGCTCACCAGGTCCTCCCACTCGCGCAGCCGCAAGCGCACCTGCTGCAAGGCACTCTTAGCCGCTCCGCTCTTGAGCTTGTCGGCCTTGGTCAGCAGGATATGTACCGGCATACCGGCCTCGTCGGCCCAGCCGAGCAGGGTCTGGTCGAATTCGGTCAACGGATGGCGCACATCCATCACCAGCACCAGTCCGCGCAGCGAGCCGCGCCGGCGCAGATAGTCGGAAAGATGACGCTGCCACTCCAGCTTGACCTGCTCGGGCACCTTGGCATAGCCGTAGCCCGGCAGGTCGACCAGCCGGTGGCCACTATCGTCGCCCAGCGTGAAGAAGTTGATCAGTTGGGTGCGCCCCGGCGTCTTGGAGGTGCGGGCCAGCGCTTTCTGCCGCGTCAGGGCATTGATGGCGCTGGACTTTCCGGCATTGGAACGGCCGGCGAAGGCCACCTCGGCCCCATCATCCGGCGGGCACTTGGCCAGGGTCGGGGCACTGATGAGAAAACGGGAGGCCTGATAGTTGAGTCGCGACATCGCGGGAAAGTCCTGACGTTGATCGAGGGCGCCACGGGTTGCATTCCCGCGGCTCTGGTGTTCCGTTATAATAAAGCGTCTTTGTCTGCGACCCGGGGCGCTCCAGTATACCACCGTGCTCCGTCCGTCAGCGACCGACCACAAGGCGTCGGCGGCGACCGGCCAGAGGGCACCCGGCCTCGAGGATCGGGCGGCACCCAGGGGACGTACCGGCCAACAACGTAACGGGAAAGTGGAACAGCGATGAGAAATCTACTGGCAAGCCTGGCAATCACCGTGGGCGCCGTCGGCGTGGCCCATGCAGACCTTCAAGCGGATGCCGATGCAGCAGCCGGCAAGGAGATGGCGCAGCCCTGTGCCGCCTGCCACGGCCAGCAGGGCATCAGCCCGTCCGGTGCCTTCCCCAACCTGGCCGGTCAGCAGGCCTCCTACCTGGCCAAGCAGATCATGGATATCCGAGAAGGGCGCAGAGAAGTTGCCCAGATGGCCGGGCAGGTAGACAACTTCTCCGACCAGGATGCCTGGGACGTCGCCAAGTTCTACGCCGAGCAGGATCCGGCGCTGGGCCAGGCCGACACTGGCGAGGCGTTGATCGAGCGTGGCCGCGAACTGTACCGCGCCGGCGACATGGCCAAGGGCATCCCCGCCTGTGCCGCCTGTCATTCGCCCACCGGCGAGGGCATCGGCACGGCCGTTTATCCGGCGCTTTCCGGCCAGCACCCCGAGTACACCCTGAGCACCCTGCAGGACTTCGCCTCTGGAGCGCGCAACAACGACCCGGCGAACATGATGGGCAGCATCGCCTCCAAGCTGAGCGATGATGATATGGAAGCCGTCGCCAACTACGTGCTGGGCCTGCACTGAGATCGACCCGGCGCCTGAGGCGCTGGCACGTCGGGGCGGCCTAGGGCCGCCATTGGCGTCTACGGGGGAACCCCTCTCCCGGGCAAGAATCAAAGCTCCGACGTGCCGCCTCTCGGCACCGGGACCATGATGCACTCAAGGAGAACCCCATGCTCAAGCCCCTGATGCTCGTCCTCGCCGGCCTCGCCCTACCGGGCCTGGCCAGCGCCCAGTCCCTCGTTGAGGGTGAGCACTACGAAGTGCTCGACAACCCGGTGGAGCCCCAGGTCGAGGAGGAGCGTATCGAAGTGACTGAGGCCTTCTGGTACGGCTGTCCCCACTGTTACAACCTGGAGGAGCCCCTCAACGCCTGGGTTGCCGAACAGCCCGAGGATGTCGCCTTCCAGCGCATGCCGGCCACCATGGGCGGCGACTGGAACACCCACGCCTTCGCCTTCTACGCGGCCCAGCAACTGGGAATTCTCGACGACCTGCATGACGACTTCTTCCACGCCATTCATGAGGAAGGCCGCGACCTGACCGACCCCGATGCCATCGCCGAGTTCTTCAGCAACTACGGCGTCAGCGAGGCGGAAGCCCAGGAGGCGCTGGGCTCCTTTGGCGTCAAGGGCAAGGTGAACCAGGCCCACGCCCGCATGCGCCAGATGCAACTGATGGGCGTTCCGGCGCTGATCGTCGACGGCCGTTATCTGGTCTCACCGAGCTCGGCCGGCAGCCTCGACAACATGCCACAGGTGGCGGGTGCCCTGGTCGAAAGAGTCCGCGAGGAGCGTGCAGACTGAAATGTCCCATCTGGCCGAGGCAAGGACGCCACTGCTCGTGGGCGGCCATCTGAAGCTGCTCACCTTCAACCTGCAGGTGGGCATCCAGACCTCGGCCTACCATCACTACCTGACGCGCAGCTGGCAGCACCTGCTGCCGCACCCGAACCGTCTACGGCGTCTGGACATGATCGGCGAGGTGCTCGGCCGCTTCGACATCGTCGGGCTTCAGGAGGCCGACGGCGGGAGTTTCCGCTCGAGCCAGGTCAACCAGGTGGAGTATCTGGCCAGCCACGCCGGCTTTCCCCACCACTTCCAGCAGCTCAACCGCAACCTAGGGCGCATTGCCCAGCATAGCAACGGGCTGCTGTCGCGACTGGCGCCGAGCCGCATCGAGGAGTATCGCCTGCCCGGCACTCTGCCCGGTCGTGGCGCCATCCATGCCCGCTACGGCGAGGGCAGCGATGCCCTGCACCTCTTCGTCGCCCACCTGGCGCTGAGTCATCGCGGCCGGGTACGACAGCTCGACTACCTCAGTGAGATCATCCAGCCATTGCGCCACGTGGTGGTGATGGGCGACCTCAACTGCACGCCCGAACAGCTCCATGGCCACCAGCGCTTTCGTGCCTCGCTGCCGCTGCACCCGGTGCGCCCACCGCTCAGCTACCCCTCCTGGCAACCCCGCCGGGCCCTGGATCACATTCTGTTGTCGGAGTCCCTGCAGGCGGACGAGGTGCGGGTACTCGACCACCTCTTCTCGGACCACCTGCCCATTGCAGTGGACGTACGGCTGCCCGAGGCCTGCCTGCAAACCTGCCTGGCCGCCACTCGACGCGAGGCTGAGAAGCCGCGACACTGAGGACCACCGTATAGTCATCGTTGGCTCGAGGGGCAAACGCCGGCCCCCTGGTGTGCGACCATCATGCTTCAGCAGACGCAAAATCCGAACAGCGAGATCCATACCCATGGCCCAATCCCACGAGCTACCAGGCTTCATCGCCTGGCTCGACCGTGCCTCGGAATGGCTCGGCAGGAGCCTCTCCTGGCTGGTGCTGCCGATGATGCTCATCCAGTTCCTGATCGTGGTGCTGCGCTACGCCTTCAGCTTCAACAGCATCCCCATGCAGGAGTCGGTGATGTACATGCACGCCGTGGTGTTCATGCTGGCCGCCGCCTGGACCCTCAAGCATGACGGCCACGTGCGAGTGGACATTTTCTACCGTGCCATGACGCCGAAGCGCAAGGCGCTGGTCGACCTCTGCGGCACCCTCTTCCTGCTACTACCGGTAATGGTCTTCGTGATCCTCACGAGCCTGAACTATGTGGGCAGGTCCTGGAGCATTCTCGAGGGCTCACCCGATACCGGCGGCATCCCCGGCATCTTCCTGCTCAAGACGCTGATCCCACTCTTCGCAGGGCTGATGCTCCTTCAGGCCCTGGTGGAAGCGAGCCGCCATTTCCTGGTCCTCACCGGACGCCTGCCTCCGCCCGAAAAGGACGATGACCCTCATGTCGAGGAGCTCCTCTGATGCTGGAGTTCATGCCCCTGGTGCTCTTCCTGGTCATCTGTCTGGTACTGATGGCCGGTTACCCCGTCGCCCTGTCGCTGGCCGGTACCGCCCTGGCCTTTGCCGGGCTAGGGCTGGGCCTCGAGGCTCTGGGAATCGATGCCCACTTCGACGGTGGCTATCTGGGCGCCTTCCCCAATCGCCTCTATGGCATCATGACCAACCAGACACTGCTGGCGGTCCCCTTGTTCGTGCTGATGGGCGTGCTGCTGGAGAAGTCCAAGGTTGCCGAGCACCTGCTCGATGCCATGGCGCTGCTGTTCGGCTCACTACGCGGGGGCCTGGGCATCTCGGTGACCCTGGTGGGGATGCTGCTGGCCGCTTCTACCGGCATCGTCGGCGCTACCGTGGTGACCATGGGCCTGATGTCGCTACCCACCATGCTCAAGCGCGGCTACAGCATGCCGCTGGCTACCGGCACCATCTGCGCCACCGGCACCCTGGGACAGATCATTCCCCCCTCCATCGCCCTGGTGCTGCTCGGCGATGTGCTCTCTTCCGCCTACCAGCAAGCCCAGCTCTCCATGGGCATCTTCAGCCCCAAGACGGTCTCGGTGGGCGATCTGTTCATGGGCGCCCTGGTGCCCGGGCTTGCCCTGGTGGTGCTCTACATCGCCTATGTCTCGGTGGTCGCCTGGCTCAGGCCGCAATCCGCCCCACCCGCCGATCGCAAGGAGCTGATGGACGAGCTGGGTCATGAAGGGGGCCTGGGGCTCCTGTTGCTCAAGGGGCTGGTCCCGCCCATCGTACTGATCGTTGCCGTGCTGGGCTCGATTCTCGGCGGCTTTGCCACGCCCACCGAGGCGGCAGGCGTCGGTGCCTTCGGTGCGATGATCCTGGCTCTGGCCTATCGGCGCCTGAACATCCAGACCCTCAAGGAGGTGCTGCGCTCGACGACCCATGTCACCACCATGGTCTTCATGATCCTGATCGGTGCCGCGCTCTTCTCGCTGGTGTTCCGCGCCTATGGCGGCGAGGAACTGGTCACCGACCTGTTCGAGGACATGCCCGGCGGCGTGGTGGGCGCCACCCTCATCGTGATGCTGGTGATCTTCCTGCTTGGCTTCATCCTCGACTTCATCGAGATCACCTTCGTGGTAGTGCCCATCGTTGGGCCGATCCTGCTGGCGATGGGGGTCGACCCCGTCTGGCTGGGCATCATGATCGCCATCAACCTGCAGACCTCTTTCCTGACGCCGCCCTTCGGCTTCGCCCTCTTCTATCTGCGCGGGGTAGCGCCGGACTCGGTGCCTACCTCGGCGATCTACAAGGGGGTGATCCCCTTCATCGGGCTGCAACTCTGCATGCTGCTGGCCCTGGCCTGGTTCCCGGAACTGGCCACCTGGCTGCCGGATCAGTTCTGACCCGCCGACATGTCCCCGGGGCTGCCGACCCGTTCGGGCGGGTAACGCCGGGGCAAGTCGTTTTCGGTACCACCCGGGG
Source organism: Halomonas lysinitropha (assembly GCF_902500215.1). GTDB lineage: Bacteria > Pseudomonadota > Gammaproteobacteria > Pseudomonadales > Halomonadaceae > Halomonas > Halomonas lysinitropha. The sequence goes on along the minus strand of NZ_CABVOU010000016.1, from coordinate 58,919 downwards.
CCCCACAAGGGCCACCGGCTAACTGCCAGCCCCAAGAGGGCTTTCCACGACAACACCCACAATATCCAGAGGGAAAGCACATGAAACTCAGATCACTCGCCGTTGCCGTCGCCATGAGCGGCGCCGTCTCCGGCCTGATGCTCGTCTCCAGCGTCGATAACACGGCGCAGGCGCAGGAAACCTTCGAGTGGAAGATGGTCACCTCCTGGCCGAAGAACTTCCCGGGCGTCGGCCAGGGACCCGAGCGCCTGGCGAAAATCGTCGATGAGATGTCCGACGGCCGCCTCACCATCGAGGTCTTCGGGGCCGGCCAGCTGGTGCCGGGCTTCGAGGTGTTCGACGCCGTCTCCGAGGGCACCGCGGAGCTGGGCCATTCCGCCTCCTATTACTGGAAGGGCAAGGCGCCGGCCGCCCAGTTCTTCGCTGCCGTGCCCTTTGGCATGAACGCCCAGGAGATGAACGCCTGGCTGCACTACGGTGGCGGCCTCGAGCTTTGGAACGAGCTCTATGACGACTTCGGCGTCGATGTCCTCGTCGCCGGTGCCTCCGGCGTGCAGATGGGCGGCTGGTACAACAAGGAGATCAACTCCGTCGATGACCTCGACGGCCTGAAGATGCGCATGCCGGGCCTCGGCGGCGAGGTGATGGAGCGCATGGGGGTGGCCATCGTCAACATGCCCGGCGGCGAGATCTTCACGTCGCTGCAGTCCGGCGCCATCGACGCCACCGAGTGGATCGGCCCCTACAACGATCTGGCCTTCGGCCTGCATCAGGCCGCCGACTACTACTACTACCCGGGCTGGCACGAGCCGACCGTGATGTTCGAGGCGATCATCAACGAGGAGGCCATGGCCGCGCTGCCCGCCGACCTGCAGGCGATCCTGCGCACCGCGGTGCGTGACATCAACGCCGATGTGCTGGACGAGTACACCGCGCGTAACAACGACGCCCTGGAGACCCTGGTCAACGAGCATGGGGTGGAGCTGCGCCGCCTGCCGGACGACGTCCTGGCCCGGGCCAAGGAGCACTCCGCCGAGGTGGTCGCCGAACTCGCCGAGGACAGCGAGATGGCCGGGAAGATCCACGACTCCTACCGGGCCTTCCAGGAGAAGGTGGTCAACTACCACACCATCTCCGAACAGGCCTACTACAACGCCCGCAACCCGGACGAGAGCACCGACAACTGAACTCGTTGTCCCACCCGCGCAGAGGCCGCCTTCGGGCGGCTCTTTTCGTCTGGGTGGTGACCCATGGCCTTGCCATCAGCGGCACAATGGCGCCAGCCAGGCCTCGGCGAGCCACAGCACCAGGGCATAGCGGACTGCCTTGGCCAGGGTAATCAGCAGAATGGCACGCCACCAAGGTAGCTGCAGGACACCGGCCAGCACGGTGAGCGGGTCACCGATCACCGGCGCCCAGGAAACCAGCAGGCTCCACTCTCCGATGCGACGGTACCAGCGCTCGGCCCGTTCCAACCCATGCCGAGATACCGGAAACCAGCGGCGATCCTGGAACTGCCGCGCGTAGCGCCCCAGTGCCACATTCACCAGACTGCCCAGGATATTGCCGAGACTGGCCACCGCCCAGAGCAGCATGGCCGGCTCGCCGGTGCACCACAGCCGGGCCAACCACACCTCGGAGCCACCGGGCAGCAGGGTGGCACTGGCCAGGGCCACCAGGAACAGGGTCAGCATGGCACTGCCCACCGTCCCTGACGTAGGCTAGGCACTCCCTTCAACCGCAATGACGTGATACCAATGGCCGCCTCCCGCTGCATACCCAATACCCTGACCATTGCCGGCTCCGACCCCAGTGGCGGCGCCGGCATCCAGGCCGACCTCAAGACCCTTTCGGCCCTGGGGACCTATGCTACCAGCGTGATCACCGCCCTGACCGCCCAGAACACCCGCGGCGTCAGCGGCGTTCACCCGGTACCGGTGGAGTTCATCGCCGCCCAGCTCGAGACGCTGCTTGCTGACGTCGACATCGACGCCGTGAAGATCGGCATGGTGGCCAGCCGCGAGGTGGCCGACGTGATCCGCGAGGCCCTGACTCTGCGGCGGCCGGGCTGGATCGTGCTCGACCCGGTGATGGTGGCCAAGAGCGGCGATATCCTGGTCGACGATGCCGGCATCGCGGCGGTTCGCGAGCGCCTGGTGCCCCTGGCCGACCTGATCACCCCCAACCTGCCGGAGGCCGCCGTACTGCTGGGCTGCCCGGTACCCGAGGATCGCGCCGGCATGGAGGCCTTGGTACCGGCGCTGCGCGACCTGGGGGCCGGGGCAACCCTGCTCAAGGGGGGCCACCTGGAGGGCGGCGAGTGCCCCGACCTGCTGATCACCGCCCAAGCAGCGAACTGGATCGAGGGCCACCGAATCGATACCACCAACCTGCATGGCACGGGCTGCACCCTCTCCTCGGCGATCTGCGCCCGCCTGGCCCATGGCGATGCCCTGCCCGATGCCGTGGCCACCGCCAAGACCTGGCTGTCGCGGGCGCTCGAGGAGAGTCACCGACTTGATGTGGGTCAGGGACGCGGCCCGGTGCATCATTTTCACGGCAGGAGGTAACCCGCCAGGCTTGCGCCCTTTCACCCTGCCGCTCATGCTGAAGGCAATGCCATGGGACTCAACCTTCCCGGGAGGTAGCCGTCATGAGCCAGACCCTGCTGTTCGCCAGTGACCTCTCAGCCGAGAACCGGGCCGCCTTCGCTCGAGCCATACGCCTGGCGGTGGAGAGCGGCGCTCGACTCGATATCATCCATGTGCTCGATCCCTACCTGCCGCGGCGGGTCCTGCACGACCTGGAAACAGCCGTGGTGGAGGATATCCGCGCCTTCCTCGTCGACATCCGTGAGGACTATGCGCTGCCCGAACCCCAGTGCCTGATCCAGACCATGGCCGGCGCTCCCTATGCCGAAATCATCCGTGAGGCCCATGAGCGCGATGCCGACATGATCATCCTCGGTGCTCATCGCAAGCGCGGCCAGCCCGATCTGGTCGCCGGCACGACCCTCGCCAGGGTGCTGCGCAGCGCCCCCTGCCCGGTGCTCTCGGTCAGCCATCTGGCCACCCAGGAGTGGCAGGACATCCTGGTGCCGGTGGACTTCTCGCTGACCTCGCGGCACACCCTGCGCGAGACTCTCAAGCGATTCCCCGAGGCCCGGCTGACCCTGCTGCATGCCTGGGACATCCCCGGCGAGCGGGAACTGGGCTCGGACCGCGACTATGCCCGCTGGCGCGACCGCGAGGTGGAGCGGCTGCGTACCCAGCTCGAGCGCGAGACCGAGCAGCTGATGAGCGAGCTCGACGACGTTCCGGAGCTCGAGCTGGTGCTGGAGCAGGGCGACCCCCTCGAGGTGTTGATGACCCGTCTGCGCCGTCAGCCGCCGGACCTGCTCGCCTTGGGCAGCCGTGGCCCGCTGGGTCGCCAGAGCCAGATCACCGAGCGTCTGCTGTCCGAACCTCACTGCGACATCATGCTCTGTCGCGCCTGGTAGGAAACGCCGAATAGCTATACAGAACTTTTACGAAAGGATATTGTCCGTACAGGACAATCCCCTGTCGTGAGAGATTCATCATGTCGCTGCCCCGTAATCTGAGCGCACTCCTGCTGGCGGCAATGGCCACCACCGCGACGGCCGATACCGTAGAGATCGAAGGTGCCAGCTTCCCGGCTACCATCGAGACCGATGAGCGGCGCTACGAGCGGATCGGCCACGGCCTCTTCCGCTACATGATCTGGGATGCCTATGCTGGCGCCTACTATCAGGCCCAGGGCTTTCCGCGTCCGGCTCCACTGTCCAAGGTCCCGCGCCGCCTGGAGCTCGAATATTTCCACGCCATCGAGGCCGAGGAGTTCGCCGAGGCGACCCGCAAGAGCGTGCGTGAGGCCCTCGATGACGCTACCTATGAAGAGCTGAGTTCACCACTGGAGACCTTCAACGAGCGCTATCGCGACGTCGAACCCGGCGACCGCTATGCGCTGACCTGGGATGGCGACCGGCTGACCCTGGCGTTGAACGGCGAGATGCTCTACGAAGGGAACGACCCGGATCTTGCCAGCGCCCTGTTCGGCATCTGGCTGGGCGAGGAGCCACTGGGCGAAGCGTTCCGTGACGACCTGCTGGGGCGCTGAGGCGGCGACATGCTAGGCTTGGCGGTCCGTAACGGCAGCCAAGGAGACCCCACCCCATGAAGGCCCTGATCCAGCGCGTGAAACGTGCAAGCGTCGAGATAGACGATCGCGAGGTAGGCGCCATAGGCCTGGGGTTGCTGGCCCTGGTGGGGGTCGAGAAGGGTGACGATGAGGCGGCGGCCGACAGGCTGTTGCACAAGCTGCTGCACTATCGCGTGTTTCCCGACGAAGCGGGCAAGATGAACTGCAACCTGCAGCAGGCCGAGGGTGGCCTGCTGCTGGTCTCACAGTTCACCCTGGCCGCCGACACCCGCAAGGGGCTGAGACCCAGCTTCTCCAGCGCGGCACCGCCCGCCGAGGGCGACCGCCTCTTCCACTATCTGCTGGAGCGCGCCGAAGCGGCCTGGCCGAGAGTCGCCAGCGGCGAATTTGCCGCCAACATGCAGGTCTCGCTGATCAACGACGGGCCGGTGACCTTCCTACTGGAAAGCTAGCCGCCTAGCTCGGCCTCCATGGCTTCGAGGGCTTCCTCGGCGGCCAGCCACTCGGCCTCGAGATCCTCGAGGCGGGACTTGAGCTCGCCCTGGCGACCGAGGCGGCTGGTGAGCTCCTCCTTTCGCGCCGGATCGGTATAGAGCTCGGCATCACCCAGCATCTCCTCCACCGCGGCCAGCTCCTTCTGGACCCTCTCCATGGCCTGCTCGGTGCGGTCGCGCTGTTTCTTCAGAGGACGAAGCTTCTCGCGCAGTTCCGCGGCAACACGACGGGTCGTCTTGCGATCCTCCCTGGGGGCTTCGGTCACGGCCTGGCGGTCGGCCTTGTCGGCCCGGGCCTCGCGGCGCTCGCCCTCGAGGCGCGCCTTGAGCCAGGCCCGATAGTCCTCCAGGTCGCCGTCGAAGGGCTCGACGCGATGATCGGCCACCCGCCAGAACTCATCCACGGTGGCACGTAACAGGTGCCTGTCGTGGGAGACGATGATCACCGTCCCCTCGAAGCTTGCCAGGGCCTCGGTGAGCGCCTCGCGCATCTCCAGGTCCAGGTGGTTGGTGGGCTCATCCAGCAACAACAGGTTGGGCTTGTGCCAGGCGACCAGCGCCAGGGCCAGGCGGGCCTTCTCGCCGCCCGAGAAACGGCCCACCTCGGCGAAGACGTCGTCGCCGTGGAAGCCGAAGCCCCCCAGGAACTTGCGGATATCCAGATCGGCAGCCGTGGGCGAGAGACGCTGCACGTGCATGAAGGGCGTAGAGGTCAGGTCCAGCCCCTCCAGCTGATGCTGGGCGAAGTAGCCGATCGCCAGGTGTTCACCGGCCACCCGCTTTCCGGAAAGCAGCGGCAGGTCACCGGTCAGCGACTTGATCAGGGTCGACTTGCCGGCCCCGTTGGGGCCCAGCAGGCCGATACGCTGGCCGGGCAGCAGGGTCAGCTTGACGCCGTCGAGCTGCACCGTTTCCTGGCCGGCCTCGTCACGATAGCCCAGGCGCGCCTCGTCGAGCACTAGCAGCGGGTGGGAGACCTTGTCGGCGCAGGGAATGGTGAAGTGGAAGGGCGAGTCGGCATGGGCCACGGCGATGTCGCCCATGCGCTCGAGGGTCTTGAGCCGGCTCTGGGCGGCACGCGCCTTGTTGGCCTGGTAGCGAAAGCGCGCCACGAAGCGCTCGATCTCCTCGCGGCGCGCCTGCTGCTTGGCCGCCTCGGCCTGCTGCAGGGCCAGCTTCTCGGCCCGGGTGCGCTCGAAGGTGGAGTAGTTGCCGCGATAGAGCACCAGGTTCTGGCGATCGAAGTGCGCGATGTGGTCGCACACCGCATCGAGAAAGTCGCGGTCGTGGGAGATCAGCAGAAGGGTACCGGGGTAGCGGGTGAGCCACTGCTCGAGCCAGAGCAGGGCATCCAGGTCCAGGTGGTTGGTGGGCTCGTCCAGCAGCAGCAGGTCAGAGGGCTTGAACAGCGTACGCGCCAGGTTGACGCGCATCCGCCAGCCACCGGAAAAATCCGCCAGCGGCCGCTCCAGATCGGCCTGGACGAAGCCCAGGCCCACCAGCAGTTGGGCCGCCCGGGATGGTGCACTGTAGCCGTCCAGCGACTCGATGGCGCCATGCAGTTCCGCCTCGCGATGGGCGTTCCCCTGCTCGCGGGCCGCCGCCAGGGCCGCCTCGGTGTGGCGCAGTTCACGGTCGCCGTCCAGCACGTAGTCGACGATGGCGCGCTCAAGCGCTTCCACTTCCTGGTCCATATGGGCGATGCGCTGGCCACCGCTCATCTCCACCTCTCCCTTGTCCGGGGAGAGCTCGCCAAGCAACAGCTTGAAAAGGCTCGACTTGCCCGCCCCATTGGGCCCGACGATGCCCGCCTTGTGGCCGGCATGCAGGGTCAGGTCGGCCCCTTCGAGCAGGGTCTGGGTGCCGCGTTGCAGGGAAACTTGGCGCAGTGCGATCATGCAGGCTCCACTCGGCAGTCAGTGAGGCTGCCGCCCAGCGGGACGACAGCCGTGTCATGACCCACGATTCTACCCAATTGCCGGCCGCTCTGCGGGCCCGACTGCTCGACGCCCCCCTGTGGGAATTCGCTCTGGCCCTGTATGCGAGCGACGGCGTCGAAGAAGCCTGCCTGGAACTTCAGGACGAGGCGGGCGTGGATGTCTGCGAGCTGCTCTGGCACTGCTGGCTGCATCATCATGGGCTGGCGTGCAACGATTGCACCGACGCGGTCCGCCGCTGGCAGCAGCGGGTCACGGCGCCTCTGCGCCGGCTGCGTCGGGAGCTGAAGTCCGAGGCCGGTCAGCGAGAGTCCGTTGCCACACTGCGCCGGACGCTTCAGCAGGCCGAGCTCCAGGCAGAGGGCGAGGCCCTGTCGCGCCTGGAACGGCTGGCGCTCGAGAGCGACCGGCTCTGGGCCCTGCCCAGCCCTTCTCCCCGCCTGGACGATCATCTCTCCGAGCAACTGCAATTGCAGCAAAAACCTCATCTTAGCGCCCTGCAAGCCCTGAAAGGCTCGCTTGACCCCTCATGACGGCCGGGCTAGCCTGAGTTTAGCAAAGTGAATGTCATGTTCACTCAAACCAGCTGATGGATGCATCCTCCATCACAGGACAAACCTGCAGAGGGACCAAGTATGAAGTCACATAAGCTGTTGACGGGCGCCGGTATTGGCGCACTGATGTTTGGCATGTCCACCGCCGCTTTCGCCGACAACTGGCGCTACGCCCATGAGGAATACGAGGGCGACGTTCAGGATGTCTTCGCCGTCGCCTTCAAGGAGTATGTCGAGGAGAATTCCGATCACAGCGTGCAGATCTACCGCTTCGGCGAACTCGGCGAGTCCGACGACATCATGGAGCAGACCCAGAACGGTATCCTGCAGTTCGTCAACCAGTCGCCCGGTTTCACCGGTTCACTGATCCCGGAGGCACAGATCTTCTTCATCCCCTATCTGATGCCCACCGACATGGATCAGGTGCTCGAGTTCTTCGACGAGAGCGAAGCCATCAACGAGATGTTCCCGAAGCTCTATGCGGAGCATGGGCTCGAGCTGCTGCAGATGTATCCGGAAGGCGAGATGGTGGTCACCGCCGACGAGCCGATCACGTCGCCGGAGGACTTCAGCAACAAGAAGATCCGCACCATGACCAACCCGCTACTGGCAGAAACCTACAATGCCTTCGGCGCGACACCCACGCCGCTGCCTTGGGGCGAGGTCTATGGTGGCCTGCAGACCGGCATCATCGACGGTCAGGAGAACCCGATCTTCTGGATCGAGTCCGGCAAACTCTACGAGGTTTCCCCGCACCTGACCTTCACCAGCCATGGCTGGTTCACCACCGCGATGATGGCCAACCAGGATTTCTTCGAGGGTCTCTCCGACGAGGACAAGGAGCTGGTCCGCGAGGCATCCGATGCCGCCTATGATCACACCATCGAGCACATCCAGGGCCTGGCCAAGGAGTCGCTGGAGAAGATCCAGGAGGCCTCCGACGAGGTTACTGTGACCCGCCTAAACGAGGAGCAGATCCAGGCCTTCAAGGAGCGTGCACCTCAGGTCGAGGAAGAGTTCATCGACATGACCGGCGAGCGCGGCCAGGAACTGCTGAACCAGTTCAAGGCCGACCTCGAAGCCGTGAGCGACGACGCGGAGTAATCACTGCCGGCCTCGACCTTCAAGGGGGGTGGCCTGTCCGGGCCGCCCCCCCGTTGTTTCTGCAGATGCGGTTACAGGCATCAGCTTGGCTGACATGGCAGCGTGCACCCAGCGTTGATGTCGGCGGCTCCGTTGCCAAGGATCCACACGTATGCTGGCTATAAGGGAATCCCGATTTTCCCGTCTTGCATGCAGATAAGGGAGTGCGGACATGTCCGATGAAGAGTCCGAAAAGCACTATCGCTCGGGCCTGCCTGGCCCACTCGGGGTCATCGATACCCTGATAAGCAAGCTGGAAGCGGTGATACTGGCGCTCGGTGTGCTGTTAATGGCCTTCAACACCATCGCCAATGTCATCGCCCGCTTCGTGTTCGGTAACAGCATCTTCTTTTCTGGCGAGATCAACCGCATCCTGATCATCATGATCACCTTTGCCGGCATCGGCTATGCCGCCCGCCACGGGCGCCATATCCGCATGTCGGCGATCTATGACGCTCTGCCGGTTGGCGGCCGCCGAGTGCTGATGATCGTCATTGCGCTATTCACCTCACTGGTGATGTTCTTCCTGCTCTATTTCTCGATCTTCTTCATCCTGGACCTACAGTCCAAGGGCAGGATCCTGCCGGCGCTGGGGATGCCGATCTGGATCATCTACCTCTGGGCCCCCCTGGGTTTTCTGATTACCGGGATCCAGTACCTGCTTACCGCCATCAAGAACCTGACGTCACGGGACGTCTACCTGTCGACCAGCGTGCTTGACGGCTACAAGGACACGGAAACGGAAGTCTGACGCAGGGCAGAACGCCCAGGAGAGCGAACAATGACGACAATAATGGTTACCACCATGATCGCCCTGCTACTGCTGGGCTTTCCCATGATGATCCCGCTGATCACCGCGGCGGTCATCGGTTTCTTCATGATGTTCAATGGCATGGGCCAGATGGAAACGCTCATCCAGCAGATGATGGCCGGTATACGTCCCGCCTCGCTGATCGCGGTGCCCATGTTCATTCTCGCCGCCGATATCATGACCCGAGGCCAGTCGGCCGAGCGGCTGATCAATATGGTGATGTCCTTCATCGGCCACGTGAAGGGAGGTCTGGCGGTCTCCACCGCCGCCTCCTGCACCCTGTTCGGCGCGGTATCGGGCTCCACCCAGGCCACGGTAGTGGCCATCGGCTCGCCCTTGCGTCCCAAGCTGCTCAAGGCCGGATATTCGGACTCCTTTTCCCTGGCACTCATCATCAATTCCAGTGATATTGCCTTCCTGATTCCGCCGAGCATCGGCATGATCATCTACGGCGTCATCTCGGGAACCTCCATCGCCGAACTGTTTATCGCCGGCATCGGCCCCGGGATGATGATCCTGCTGATGTTCTCGCTCTACTGCGTGATCTACGCCATCGTCCGCAAGGTGCCCACCGAGCCGAAGTCGAACTGGGGCGAGCGCTTCACCGCGGTTCGCATGGCCCTGTGGCCGCTGGGCTTCCCGGTGATCATCGTGGGCGGCATCTATGGCGGGATCTTCAGCCCCACCGAAGCGGCGGCGGCCTGCGTGCTCTATGCCATCTTCCTGGAGTTTCTGATCTTCCGCTCGCTGAAGGTCAACGATATCTACGCCATCGCCAAGTCCACCGGCCTGATCACCGCCGTGGTGTTTATCCTGGTGGCGGTGGGCAATGGCTTCTCCTGGATCATCTCCTTCGCCCAGATCCCCCAGGAGATCCTCGCCGCAGCCGGTATCAACGAGGCCGGCCCCACCGGCGTACTGATCGCCATCTGCATCGCCTTCTTCGTGGCCTGCATGTTCGTCGACCCGATCGTGGTAATCCTGGTGCTGACGCCGATCTTCGCCCCGGCCGTGGCCGCCACCGGGCTCGATCCGGTGCTGGTAGGTATCCTGATCACCCTACAAGTAGCCATCGGCTCGGCGACGCCACCCTTCGGCTGTGACATCTTCACCGCCATCGCCATCTTCAAACGGCCCTACTGGGATGTGATCAAGGGCACACCACCCTTCGTATGCATCCTGATTCTGGCGGCGGCCCTGCTGATCATGTTCCCGCAAATCGCTCTCTTCCTGCGCGACGTAGCCTTCCGCTGATCCAAGGAGTAACGAGCATGTTCAATCGGATACTGATCCCGGTAGATGGCTCCAAGGGCGCCCTCAAGGCGCTGGAGAAAGGCGCTGGGCTACAGCTGCTGACCGGGGCAGAGCTCTACATCCTGTGTGTCTTCAAGCACCACAGCCTGCTCGAGGCCTCGCTCTCCATGGTGCGGCCCGAGCGGCTCGATCTGCCCGATGACGTCCTCAAGGAGTACGCCACCGAGATCGCGGTGCACGCCAAGTCCCATGCCATAGAGCTCGGGGTACCGGCCGAGAAGGTACGCGGCTTCGTCAAGGGCGGGCGGCCGTCGCGCACCATCGTGCGCTTCGCCCGCAAGCGCGAGTGCGACCTGATCGTGATCGGCTCCCAGGGCACCAACGGTGACAAGAGTCTGCTCCTGGGTAGCGTTTCCCAGCGAGTGGCCGGCTCTGCCAGCTGCCCGACCCTGATCGTCTGACCCTCGGGAACGCCCCTCACCGGGCCGGTTTCCCCCTCCATGACAGGCGGGTGCGGAACCGGCCCGGTCCTGTTAGGGTCCCATGGTTCCCATGCATTATCCGACACTCATTCAAGGCGCTGCTGCGCCAGACCACAAGGTTCCTTCATGAAGACACTACTGACCTCCGCCTCCCTTGCGGCTCTGATGACCGCCGCTCCCCTGGCATTGGCCGCGACGCCAGAGACCGACGACGAAAAGCTCAGCTACAGCCTCGGCGTGACCTTGGGCCAGAGCATCCAGCAGGATGTCGAGGAGCTGAACATCGATGCCTTTACCCAGGCCATCCGTGACGTCTTCGAGGGCGACGACGAGCTGGCAATGAGCGACGAGGAGATGGCCGAGGCCCTGACGGCATTCCAGCAGCAGGCCATGGCCGCTCGCGAGGCCGAGACCGAGCAGCAGGCCGCGGCCAACCGCGCCGAAGGCGAGGCCTACCTGGCAGAGAACGCCGAACAGGATGCGGTAACGGTCACCGACTCGGGCCTTCAGTACCGCGAGCTTGAATCCGGCGACGGCGCCACCCCAGGTGCCGACGACACCGTCGAGGTCCATTACGAGGGCACCCTGATCGACGGTACCGTCTTCGACAGCTCCTACGAGCGCGGCGAGCCGGTGAGCTTCCAGGTCGGTCAGGTCATCGAAGGCTGGCAGGAAGCCCTTCAATTGATGAGCGTGGGCGACACCTGGGAAGTGGTGATCCCCTCCGACCTCGCCTATGGCGCCCAGGGGCAGGGTCCCATCGGCCCCCACGAGACACTGATCTTCAAGGTCGAACTGCTTGACGTGGCCGGTGAGTGACCCTGCCCCGATGAGCGCCTTTCGCTGCCTGGCCGCCACCAGCCTCTGCCTCGGGCTGGCGGCCCCAGTGGCCGCCCAGGAAGGCCCGGGACAGCTACCTCACCTCGATATCGACCGGGACGGGACCAGCGTGCTCGGCGTCTCCTCGGGGGGGTATATGGCGACTCAGCTAGCGGTAGCCTGGCCCGAGCAATTCGCCGGGCTGGGCGTGGCTGCCGCCGGGCCCTGGGCCTGCGCCCGGGGCTCGCTGGGCCTGGCTCTGGGCCAGTGCATGATGACTCAGCGGGGCATGCCCGATCTCACGGAGTTGCAGAACCGCTATGACGCCTATGCGCGCCGGGACCTGGTGGGCGACCCCGATGCCCTGGCCGACCTGCGGGTATTTATCTGGCATGGCAGCGAAGACGAGACCGTGGACCCGGCCCTGAGCCAGGTCCTGGCCGATCAGTTCCGCGACTGGCTGGCCTCACCGGATGACCAGTTGAGGTTCATGACGAGCGAGCAGGCCGGCCACGGCTGGCCGCTGGCAACGCGCCCGGGCACGCCCGTGGACGCCCTGGCGGATTGCCGTGGTGGGGGCGGCACCCACCTGCTGGCCTGTGACCTGGACATTGCCGGAAAGATGCTGGGCTGGCTGCACGGCGACCTGACACCTCCCGAGCCGGGCAAGCCACAGGGCGAGCTCGTGCGCTTCGACCAGTCGGATTTCGACGCTCGAGGGCTGGGTGATGCCGGTTACCTGTTCATGCCGGCGGGCTGCGAGGCAGGTGGCTGCAAGCTGACAGTGGCACTGCATGGCTGTGCCATGGATGTCGAGCAGATCGACGAGGCCTTCGTTCGCCACAGTGGCCTCAACGAGTGGGCCGCCGCCAATCAGCGAGTGGTGCTCTACCCTCAGGCGGAAACCAGCCTGCCCAATCCCCAGGGGTGCTGGGACTGGTGGGGCTTTGCCGAGAGCACCTGGCAACTCGACCCCCTGCATGACAGCCGCCAGGGTTCCCAGACGGGCGCGCTGATGGCCATGATCGAACGTCTGCAACAGACACCCGACGAGAAGTGAGCCGGCCGGCGCATTATCCTTCTTTCAGCGCCTGAGCCAGGGCAGCCTGCAGTGGCCCCGATGTGGGCGAGTGCAACACCCGGCGTCTAATCTCGCCCTCGGGGTCCACCAGGAACAGCGAGGCGCTGTGGTCGATGGTATAGGCCATGGCGGAGTCCGGTGTCTCCACTCGGCGCCAGACCACGCCGTAGCGTTGGGTCACTTCCTCGAGCGCCTCCTGACTCCCGGTGGCGCCGATGAACTCCTCCCCGAAGAAGCCCAGATACTCCTCCAATCGTGCCAGCGTGTCTCGCTCTGGGTCCACCGACACCATCAATGGCACCACCCGGCGCCGCTGTTCGGGATCGAGACGCCCCATCACCTGACGCACCACCGCAAGGCTCATCGGGCAGACATCCGGGCACCAGGTGTACCCGAAGAAGACGACCGCCAGCTGATCGTCGTCGAGCTGGCTCAGCGAGAATTCGCCCTCGGTCGAGGGTAGGTCTATAGGCCCTCCCTGGGGTTCGCCATTCGCCCGGTCCCTCAGTTGATGCTGGTAGAAACCGATGCCAACCGCCATCACCACCAGTATCGCGCCCAGTCCCAGCCAGATGCCTCGTCGCTTCATGCTCATCGCCTCGTCACTTCGAAATCGAACCAGCTTCCCAGGCGCCCTTGCGGCGTGTCCACCACTACCTTGGCGCGCCAGGGCATGACCGCCTCGGTACAAATCGCTACCTGCCCCTCTCCGCGGAAAACACCGCTCCCCACGGCCTCGAGGGGGAAACGGTGCAGCCCCATGTCCATGTCACGGCCGACAAAGTCGACACGGACGGAATCGGCCTGTATGCCGCTCAGGTGAACCTCCAGCGGCAGGCGCTCCAGGGCGCGGATGGGACCCTCGGCGGCGATCGTCAGGCGCAACGAGACGTCCTGTCCCAGAGGCACCGTGCAGGGCGCCGAATGCAGATCGCAGGACATTTCGCCCGGCGGATGCCACTGCACGTCGGCCTCGTCCTGCAGGGTGTAGCGGGTCAGATACCAGAGCGCGATGGCCAGGGTCACCAAGGTAATGGCGATCAGCAGGTGCAGCAGCGGCGGGCGCGCCGCACCTGCCGATGACAGACTAGGTTGTGACATGGCGGAGAGCGGGGCCTCCATTGGTGGCAGGATAGCGGTAAGCTTATCAGCATTTGCCTGCGGCGAAGTGCGCAAGGATGTCGCAGGGGCTACCACACGGGAGGTGTCATGGAAGGCGTGGGCGATGCACTGGGGCCGTTGTTCCTGCTCATCCTGCTGGGCGCCGGGCTCGGCTGGTGGCGCCAGCCGGGCGGCGACTTCTGGCCACGCATGGAACGGCTGATCTACTTCCTGCTGTTTCCCGCCATGCTGGTCTCGACCCTGGCCACTGCGAATGTCGCTGAGGTGCCGGTGGCCCGGCTGGCCATCGCCCTGCTCGGTGCCATGGGCCTGTTCAGCCTCTTGCTTTGGGCATTGCGCAACTGGCTGCGGCTCGATCCGCCCGCCTTCACCTCAGCCTTTCAGGGGGGACTCCGCTTCAATACCTATGTCGGCGTGGCCGGTGCTGCCGCCTTGCACGGCAGTCCCGGGGCCACGGTAGGCGCGGTCGCGGTGGCGCTGATGGTGCCGGTGGTCAATGTCCTCTGCGTCGTCAGCTTCATCGCTGCCGGCACCCTGGGTTCTGCAAGCCTGGGCAAGAGCCTCGCCGCCCTGACCCGCAACCCGCTGATCCTGGCCTGCTTGACCGGCATCATCCTCAATGTGAGCGGCATCGGCCTGCCGGGCTGGAGCCAGCCCGGCGTGGAGCTGCTGGGCCGGGCTGCCCTGCCACTGGGCCTGGTGGCGGTGGGCGTAGCGCTGCGCCCCGCCGCCCTACTGAGGCTTGATCGCGGGGTCTGGGCCGCCAACCTGGTCAAGCTGGGGCTGATGCCGGCCCTGGTGCTCGTACTGGCCCAACTGCTGGGCCTGGACCCGGTGACCCGTGATGTGGCCCTGCTCTTCGCCGCTCTGCCCACCGCCACCTCGGCCTATATCCTGGCCCGCCAGCTGGGAGGAGATGCCGAGCTCATGGCGGCCTTGATCACCGGCCAGACGTTATTGGCCATGGTGACCCTGCCGCTCTGGCTACGCCTGGCCGGTTGAAGAAAGAGAGTTAACGAAAAACGTTCGTATTTGTATTGACAGAGAAAACGAGAATTATTACGCTTATATCGTGGCGTTGATGAGGCGCCACACCAAGCAGGAACCCGCCAGTCTCCTGCCTTGGTTTCTCCCTCTCATTGCTAGTCACGGTCTTTTTGCCGCCTCTTCCGGGGCGGCTTTCTTTTGCTCGGCCGGGTCAGTCGACCCGCTTGAAGATCAGATCCCAGACGCCGTGTCCCAGCTTCTCGCCGCGCGCCTCGAACTTGGTCAGCGGTCGAAACTCGGGACGTGGCACATAGGGGGCCGTCTCAGGGCCGGCGGTGTTGGCGAAGCCCGGAGCGGCCTCCATCACCTCGGCCATCCACTCGGCATAGGCCTGCCAGTCGGTGGCCATGTGCAGGGTGCCGCCAGGCTTGAGTCGGCCGCGCACCAGTTCGACGAAGGCCGGCTGGACAATGCGGCGCTTGTGATGCTTCTTCTTCGGCCAGGGGTCCGGAAAGAACAGCTGCAGGGTATCCAGGCTGGCCTCGGGCAGACACTGCTCGAGTACTGCCAGGGCATCCTCGCGGTAGACACGCAGGTTGGTCAGGCCACGCTTGTCGGCCTCATCGAGCAGCTTGCCGACTCCCGGCGCATGCACTTCGATGCCGATGAAGTCAGTGCCGGGGTGACGCTCGGCCTGCTCGATCAAGGAGCCCCCCATGCCGAAGCCAACCTCCAGCACCCGGGGAGCCTGTCGCCCGAACAGCGCATCGAGGTCCTGGCGGCCATCGGCGAGGGTCAGCCCCAGGCGCGGCCAGACCTCCTCGAGTCCCCGGGTCTGGGCCTGGGTCGTGCGGCCAGCACGCAGCACGTAGCTCTTGATGCCGCGGCGATGCAGCGGGGCATTCGGCCCCTCGAGGCCGGTCGTCTTGTCGTCGTGTCGCGGGTCGTTCATGGGCTTGGGGCACTCGTCGCCAGCGGTGAATCGGGGGGCGGTATTGTAGCGGCTTACGCTTTCCCGGGGTACGGTACGAATGCTGATCGCTTCGAGGCTGATCCGGCGACAGGCCTGCTAGGGGCGTTGTGAACCCCTCACTGGGGGCTACCGATGCCATCCATGGCATAGGCCCCCCTCTTCGGCCTGTCCCCGGCGCCTCTCGCGTGAGCCAGCACCACCATCTTGGGTATTAGCGACACAAGGAAAGAGGATGCGGGACAGAGGTTGGTGGTTCGGAGCGGCACTATCCGGCGCAGTGGTGGTGATGGCCGGCGCCTTCGGCGCCCATGCGCTGGAGGGGCAGCTGGCACCGCGGCTGGCGGCGGCCTTCGAGACCGGGGTGCGCTACCAGGCGTGGCATACCCTGGCCATGCTGACCGTGCTGGTCTGGCGGGTATCATGCCCGCTGGCCGGCCAGCGGCTGGCCCTGGGGCTCTGGGCGGCCGGCATGGGGCTCTTCTCGGGCTCGCTCTACGCCATGGCACTGACGGGCCTGAGCGGCCTGGGCATGATTACCCCACTTGGCGGTGTGCTGATGATCAGCGGCTGGCTGGCGCTGGCCGTGGCGGTATTGCGCGCTCAGTCGTTGTCCGGCAGCGCATAGGTTGCCGTGACCAGGGCCATCGGCCGCTCATCGCCGGCCGAGAAGAGCTGCACCTCGCCCACGGCCAGGCGCCGACCCAGCTTGAGGATGCGCGCGTTGGCGATGATGTCGCGATCTCCGCGCGGGCGGCGCAGAAAGCGGCAATGCAGGTCGCTGGTCACGGCCATCGGCTCGGGACCGATCTGGGCCAGTATCGCCACATAGAGGCAGACGTCGGCCAGCCCCATCAGGGTGGGGCCAGACACGCTGGCGCCGGGTCGCAGATGCTCGTCGTCGATGGCCAGGCTCATGGTCGCGCGCATCTCGTCGACGCCCTCGATGGTCCCCATCCGCTGGGGAAAGACCTCATCGAGAAAGTCCTCGATGGCAGCGGCGGTCATCACGGTCATCAGCAGGCTCCATGCGATTCATGGGGTAGGTGACGCTTGCGTCAACATAACCGAAAGCGCCCCAGGCAGGTAGCCGGGGCGCTTAATGGCCACACGCTATGGGCTACGAGCTACGGATATCGCTGTCTCCGCTGCGCTGAGCCCGAAGCCGATTATTTCGCCTTGTGCATGGCACGCCAGTGATGCAGCAGCGGCTCGGTATAGCCGGCGGGCTGCTCGCGGCCCTTGAAGATCAGGTCGCTGGCGGCCTGGAAGGCCGTCGAGGCGGAGAAGTCGGCACTCATCGGCGTATACGTCGGGTCGTCGGCGTTCTGCTGGTCGACCACCTTGGCCATGCGCTCGAGGGTCGCCCGGACCCGGTCGGCGTCGACCACGCCATGGCGCAGCCAGTTGGCAATGTGCTGGCTGGAGATCCGCAGGGTGGCACGATCCTCCATCAGCCCCACGTCATGGATGTCCGGCACCTTGGAGCAGCCCACACCGTGCTCCACCCAGCGCACCACGTAGCCGAGGATGCCCTGGCAGTTGTTGTCCAGCTCCTGCTGACGCTCTTCGTCGCTCCATTGCGGTGACTCGGCCACCGGAACGGTAAGCAGGTCGTCAAGAAGCGTTTCACGCAGGTCCGATTCGCCTTGACCTTCCATCTCGCGCTGCACTGCCGCCACATCCACCTGGTGATAGTGCAGGGCATGCAGGGTGGCGGCGGTGGGAGACGGCACCCAGGCGGTGTTGGCGCCGGCCTTGGGGTGACCGATCTTCTGCTCGAGCATGGCCGCCATCATTTCGGGCATGGCCCACATGCCCTTGCCGATCTGGGCGCGGCCGCGCAGCCCACAGGCCAGACCGACCAGGACGTTGCTCTTTTCGTAGGCCTGGATCCAGGCGGAGCCCTTCATGTCACCCTTGCGGATCATCGGGCCCGCCTCCATGGCGGTATGCATCTCGTCACCGGTGCGATCGAGGAAGCCGGTATTGATGAACACCACCCGTGAGGTCGCCTCGGCAATGCAGGCCTTGAGATTGACCGAAGTGCGACGCTCCTCGTCCATGATGCCCATCTTCAGGGTATCGCGAGCCATGCCGAGGATATCCTCGATGCGCCCGAACAGTGCATTGGAGAAGGCGACTTCCTTCGGGCCATGCATCTTCGGCTTGACGATGTACATGGAGCCGGTGCGCGAGTTGCGCGCCTCGTTCTCGCCCTTCTTCAGGTCGTGCAGGGCAATCAGGCCGGTGACGATGCCGTCGAGGATACCCTCGGGCAGCTCATTGCCATCGGCATCCAGCACCGCTGGCGTGGTCATCAGATGGCCCACGTTGCGCACGAACATCAGCGAGCGCCCCGGCAGGGTAACGGTCCCCCCCTCGGTGTTGTGCCAGGTGCGGTCGGCGTTGAGGCGGCGGGTGATGGTCTCGCCGCCCTTCTCGACCTGCTCCTCCAGGTCGCTTTTCATCAGGCCGAGCCAGCTGGCATAGACCCCGACCTTGTCCTCGGCATCCACCGCGGCCACGGAATCCTCGCAATCCATGATGGCGGTCAGCGCCGCCTCGACCACCACGTCCTTGACGCCGGCCGGGTCGGTCTTGCCAATCGGGTGGCTCGGATCGATCTGGATCTCCAGGTGCAGGCCGTGGTTGACGAGCAGCACGGACTCCGGGCTCTCGGCCGGGCCGTTGAAACCCACCAGTTTGCCCGGGTCCTTGAGACCGGTCTCGCGACCGCCGTCCAGCGAGACCACCAGGTGGCCATCGCGCAGCACGTACTTGACGGCATCGTGGTGGGAACCGGTAGCCAGCGGCGCGGCTCGGTCGAGGACGCCACGCGCATAGCCGATGACCTTCTCGCCACGCTTGGGATTGAAGCTCGACCCCTTCTCGGCACCGCCCTCCTCGGAAATGGCGTCGGTCCCGTAGAGGGCGTCATAGAGGCTGCCCCAGCGGGAATTGCCGGCATTCAGCGCATAGCGCGGGTTGTTGACCGGCACCACCAGCTGCGGCCCGGCCTGGACGGCGATCTCGCGGTCGACGTTGCCGGTCGTGACCTTGACGTCGGCCGGGGCATCCACCAGGTAACCGATCTCCTCGAGGAAGGCACGGTAGGCCGCCATGTCGCGGATCGGGCCGGGGTGCTCGCTATGCCAGGCATCGAGTTTCTCCTGCAGGCGATCACGCTCCGCGAGCAATTCGCGATTCTGCGGGGTCAAATCGTGGAAGAGGGCGTCGACGCCGGCCCAGAAGGCCTCGGGGTCGACACCGGTGCCCGGCAGGGCCTGCTCATTGATGAAATGGTCCAGCTCGGCGGCCACCTGCAGGCGATGGCGAGTGATGCGTTGGGTCATGGGTCGTGCTCCTCATGCTTGGCTGCTCGGTGCCCCCTGGCACCGACCGACCGGAAGGGAATGATGACTGCGTAGCACTGATTTTGTGGAAAATACTTCCATATGTAAACCCGTACAGGCCTGTTGCCATTTGCCGCTAGACCAAATGATTAGGCCAAGGCATTGCTGGCCGGCCTGTCGGCTTGGCGCTAGCATGAACGGGCATTGCGGAGAAACCGATGAGCGACTTCACCCCCCTGCAGGCCCTGGGCCCGCTGGCGCCGGCAGACCTGTCCGGCCAGAATCTCGAGCGCTATCTGGGTCATTATGGCCTAGCGCCGCTGCTTGCCGAGCACGTGGGGCTTTATGTGGGCTACCTGGAGGCCGGTGACTTCCGCCTCTGGACCCAGGTGTGGAGCCCCGAGGCACCCATCGGCACCGCCTTCGTGGTGCATGGTTACTTCGACCATCTCGGCCTCTACCGACATCTGCTGGAATGCCTGCTCGAGCGTGGCTGGCGAGTGGTGCTCTGGGACCTGCCCGGCCATGGCCTCTCCAGCGGCCGTCGTGCCTCCATCGACGACTTCAAGGACTATGGCAGCTGCCTGCACCACCTGCAGCAACATCTCCAAGACGAGGGGCTGGCCCCCCGGCCCTGGCTCGGCATCGGCCAGAGCACCGGGGCGGCGATTCTCGCCACCGATGCCCTGACTCGCGGAGACGACGGCGCCTGGTCGGGGCTGGCGCTGCTGGCGCCGCTGGTGCGCCCCTGGGGCTGGAATCAGTCGAGCTGGCTGCATCTTCTGGTAGGGCCCTTCGTGGACTCGATCCCGCGCAAGTTCCGCGCCAATTCCACGGATGCCGACTTCGCTGACTTCCTGCGCGAGGGCGACCCCCTCCAGGCCGATCGCCTGGCGATGGACTGGGTGGGGGCCATGCGCCGCTGGATGCCGCAACTGCTGGCACTGCCACCGAGCCCGGTTCCCACCCTGATCCTGCAGGGCGAGCAGGATCTGACCGTGGACTGGGAGTGGAACCTCGAGGTGCTGGCGCGCAAGTTTCCCAGCGCCGAGATCCATCGCCATCCCGAGGCGCGTCACCACCTGGTCAACGAGGCCGAGCCGATTCGCCGCGAGCTCTTCACGCTGCTCGATCGCTTCATTGCCGGACTGGAGCCGACCGACACCCCATCTCACGAGACAACCGCGACATGAAAACCCACCTGCCTTTGCTGCTGGCAACCCTGCTGCTTGCCGGCTGTGCGGCTGCGCCGGAACAGTCGACTGCGCTGCGCCAGGCTCTGTTCGGGCTAGGCGAGCGCGCCGCCGAGCAACTCACGGCGACGCCGCCCTTGCCCAGCCCGGTGGCCGATCAGGTTCTGCTGCTGGCCGAACCAGACGTCGACCAGCGCCTGGGGCTCAGCAATGAGCGCCTGCTCGAGAGCCTGACCCGCGCTCTGCTGGCCGTTTCCGATGGCCCCCAGGTGCTGGCGTGGCGCGAGGCCATGGCCGAGGGGAACGTTGACAACCACTGGCGTCTGGACAGCCGACTCGCGTCCGATGGCCCCCGGCTTCAGCTTTCCGACCGCGAGTTGCTGCCTTATCGCCTGACCCTGGAACTGCGACACACGGAGAGCGACGCGCCGGATTGGCGCAGCGAGATCAGCGGGGCCCTGGACGCCACGGCGCTATAGCGCGTCATGCTCCTCACGCCTTATCCCTTTAGCAGACGATCGAGCTGGCGATAGCCGATGGCCTCGATCAGCTGGTTTCGCCCGGGTCGTGCTTCGCCGGCCAGGTCGGCCAGGGTCAAGGCCACCCTCAATACCCGATGGTAGGCCCGTGCCGACAGCTTGAGTCGCTCCAGCACGCCGGCGAGCCAGGCGCGATCCGCCGCCTGCAGGGCACAGGCCTCCTCCAGGGCCTGTCCGGCCAGCCGCGCATTCAGTGCACCACGGGCCGCCTGGCATTCCCGTGCCGCAAGCACTCGCTCGCGCACCACTGCCGAGGACTCGCCCGGTTCACGAGAGGTAAGCTGCTCCGGGGCCAGCGCCGGGACTTCCACCTGCAGATCGATGCGATCGAGCAGTGGCCCCGAGAGGCGCGACTGATAGCGCTGGATCTGGGCGGCCGTGCAATGACAGGCCTGACGCGGATCACCGAGATGGCCGCAGGGACAGGGATTCATGGCCGCCACCAGTTGGAAGCCGGCAGGGTAACGACGCTCGTGGCTGGCCCGGGCGATATGGATCTGCCCCGACTCCATGGGCTCGCGCATCACCTCCAGCACATGTCGAGAAAACTCCGGCAGCTCGTCGAGGAACAACACGCCATGGTGGGCCAGGGAGATCTCCCCAGGCCGCGGTTTAGAGCCTCCACCCACCAGGGCCACAGCGCTGGCGGTATGGTGCGGGGCTCGAAAGGGACGCACGCCCCACTGCTCGGCATGCGCCAGCCCGCTGACCGAACGGATCGCCGCCACCTCGAGGGCCTCCTCTTCGGTAAGCGGCGGCAGGATCCCCGGCAGGCGACTGGCCAGCATGGTCTTGCCGGTGCCGGGAGGGCCAGCGAGCAGCAGGTTGTGGCCGCCGGCCGCCGCCACCTCAAGGGCTCGACGCGCCTGATGCTGACCACGCACCTCCGCCAGGTCGGGTCCCGCCTGGGGTGTCGGGACGATACTCGGTGAGCGATGGGGCACGATGATCGCCTGTCCCAGCAGATGCGCCACCACCTCCAGCAGGTGATCCGCGGGCAGAACCTCCAGATCGCCAGCCAAGGCCGCCTCGTCGGCATTGGCCCGCGGCACGATCAGTCGCCGGCCGGCGCTCCGTGTTGCCATGGCCAGCGGTAGGACGCCGGTCACCGGGCGCAGATGGCCATCCAGAGCCATCTCGCCGGCGCATTCGACATCCGTCAGCGCCTCGAGCGGCACTTGTCCGGAAGCGACCAGCAGCCCCAGGGCGATGGGCAGATCGAAGCGGCCCCCCTCCTTGGGCAGGTCCGCGGGCGCCAGGTTGAGCGTGATGCGCCTCAGCGGGAAGTCAAAGCCGGCATTCACCAGGGCACTGCGTACCCGTTCTCGGCTCTCCTTGACGGCGGCTTCCGGCAGGCCCACCAGGGTCATGCCGGGCAACCCATTGGCGAGGTGAACCTCGACCAGAACCTCGGGCGCTTCGAGCCCGAGACCTGCCCGAGTGTGGATGATTGCCAGCGTCATCGGCGGTCCCTCGCAGCCCGTCTGACCTCAGGCTAGCCCAGGCGGCCGCGATGCGCCCGGTAACGAGTGAGCGTCAGCGGTCGGTTTCACCGGCGCCGGCATCCTCTTCGGGGCTAGGGTTCGGCTCGCTCGGCAACGCGGCCGGAGGCTCACTCGCTTCCGCCTCCGGCGAGGCGTTGCGATCCAGCGCCTCCTCGAGGGCCGCCACCTGCACCTCGAGCGCCTCGACACGCGCCCGAGTGCGCTGCAACACGTCCATCAGGATGTCGAAATCCTCCCGCGAGACCAGTTCCAGGCGATCGAAAGCGCCCTTGACCACCTGCTGGACCCCCTTCTGTACCTCTTCCGGGGCCTGGGAAGCGCCCTGCAGCCGGTCGCCGATCTGCTGGGCCAGGCGGCTGATGCGATCTTGGCTCACCATGGTGTCTCTCCTGAATCGTGATGGATGCCTGAACACAGGATACGCAAGGCTCCCGCCCAGCGCATTCTCCCCTTCCGCTCTCTTGTGGGGCATGCGCACCACGACAAGGCACCGCAAGAGTGCATACACGGCAGCACCGAGCTTCATCCCACAAAAATCCCGCCTAAAAAATACCTTCAGAACGCTGATATAAAAGACATATTTCTGAAGGTGGCATGATTTACGCTTGGACAGAGCAGCCACTCATCGCGCGGCATCACGCCGCCGACATCCAGCAGGGGAGAACCGGGATGAAGCTGATCACTGCCATCATCAAGCCGTTCAAGCTCGACGACGTGCGCGAAACACTCGCCGACAACGGCGTTCAGGGCATCACCGTCACCGAGGTCAAGGGCTTCGGTCGCCAGAAGGGCCACACCGAGCTGTATCGCGGGGCCGAATATGTCGTCGACTTCCTGCCCAAGGTAAAGGTCGAGGTTGCGGTGGACGACGACCGCCTGGAGACGGTGCTCGATGCCATCTGCAGCGCCGCCAATAGCGGCAAGATCGGCGACGGCAAGGTCTTCGTCACGCCGCTCGAGGATGTCATCCGCATCCGCACCGGTGAGCGCGGTGCCGATGCCGTTTAACGATGCCTACGACTTCCCAAAACGGAGACTGACGCATGAATGATATTCCGCAACTGACCGAGCTGATGTACGCGGTCGATACCTTCTACTTCCTGATCTGCGGCGTGCTGGTGATGTGGATGGCCGCCGGCTTCTCGATGCTCGAGGCGGGCCTGGTCCGCTCCAAGAACACCGCCGAGATTCTCACCAAGAATATCGCGCTGTTCGCCATCGCCTGCACCATGTACCTGGTTCTTGGGTACTACCTGATGTACTCCAGCGGCGCAGGTGGCTTCCTGCCGAACCTCGGCTTCCTGATCGGTGGCGAGAACACCGTGGACGCCATCACCGCAGGCGGTGACGACGCACCCTACTACTCCATGCGTTCCGACTTCTTCTTCCAGGTGGTGTTCGTGGCAACCGCCATGTCCATCGTGTCCGGCGCCGTGGCAGAACGCATGAAGCTGTGGGCCTTCCTGGCCTTCGCCGTGGTGATGACCGGCTTCATCTACCCGGTATCGGGCTACTGGACCTGGGGCGGCGGCTGGTTGGCCGAGGTCGGTTATTCCGACTACGCCGGCTCCGGCATCGTCCACCTGGCCGGCGCCGCTGCGGCCCTTGCCGGCGTGATCGTGCTCGGTCCGCGCAAGGGCAAGTACGGCAAGGATGGCAGCATCTACGCCATCCCCGGTGCCAATATGCCCCTGGCCACCCTGGGTACCTTCATCCTGTGGATGGGCTGGTTCGGCTTCAACGGGGGCTCCGAGCTCAAGCTCTCCGACGCGGCTTCCGCCAACAACGTCGCCCAGGTCTTCGTCAACACCAATGCCGCCGCCGCCGGAGGGGTGATCGCCGCCCTCATCCTGGCCAAGCTGTGGTTCCGCAAGGCCGACCTGACCATGGCCCTGAACGGCGCCCTGGCCGGTCTGGTGGCAATCACCGCCGATCCACTTTCTCCCAGTGCCGTCGGCGCCTCCCTCATCGGCATCGTGGGTGGCCTGATCGTGGTGGTCGCCATCGTCACCCTCGACAAGCTCAAGCTGGACGATCCGGTGGGCGCCATCTCCGTGCACGGGGTGGTGGGTATCTGGGGGGTGCTGGCGGTCCCGTTCACCAACGGGGAAGCCGGCTTCGGTCCACAGATCATCGGCATCTTCGGCATCTTCTTCTGGGTATTCGTGGCCAGCCTGATCGTCTGGTTGATTCTCAAGGCCGTGATGGGCATCCGGGTCACCGAGGAGGAGGAGTACGAAGGCGTCGACCTGGCCGAGTGCGGCATGGAAGCCTACCCCGAGTTCAGTGTCTCCAAGAAATGAGGCAAGCTCGAGACCGAGCCTGCATACTGCTGATGGCCTCCTCCGGGGGGCCTTTTTTATTCCTCCCGCAGCGGGTGTATGCTCTGGCACAATGAACGCAACAGGGGTGGCGACCAGCGTCACCAACCAACGGACAGGACGAGGATCAAGACCATGAAACTGGTGACCGCCATCATCAAGCCGTTCAAGCTCGACGACGTACGGGAATCGCTATCCGAGATTGGCGTCCAGGGCATCACCGTCACCGAGGTCAAGGGCTTCGGTCGCCAGAAGGGCCACACCGAGCTCTACCGCGGGGCCGAGTACGTGGTCGACTTCCTGCCCAAGGTGAAGCTCGAGGTTGCCGTGGACGACGAGATGGCCGAGAAGGTGATCGATGCCATCACCCAGGTCGCGAATACCGGCAAGATCGGCGACGGCAAGATCTTTGTCACCGCCCTGGAGCAGGTGCTCCGTATTCGTACCGGCGAGACGGGGAAAGATGCTGTCTAGACGCCAAGCGGCCAAGCGGCCAAGCGGCCAAGCGGCCAAGCGGCCAAGCGGCCAAGCGGCCAAGCGGAGTCTAGGTCCAGGTAACGAGTAGCAAGAAACCCCACCGGACTAACCTCTGGTGGGGTTTCGTGTTTCTGCCTCGCTACCTAATGCCCGTCACCGAACAGCTTGGCGGCTCGGCGCTTGAAGCTCGGCGCTTATTTCTCGACGAACGCCCGCTCGATCACATAGTCGCCGGGCTCGCCCATGCGCGGCGAGATGGTGAAGCCGAGCTCATCAAGCAGATGGCTGGTATCGTCGAGCATCGCCGGGCTGCCGCAGATCATGGCGCGGTCCTGCTTGGGATCGATAGTCGGCAGGCCGGTATCCTCGGCCAGCTTGCCGCTGCGAATATGGTCGGTCAGCCGCCCCATGGTATGGAAGGTCTCACGCGTCACGGTCGGATAGTAGATCAGCTTCTCGCTGATTTCCTCGCCGAGGTATTCGTGGGCGGGCAGCTCCTTCTGGATGAAGTCGGCATAGGCCAGTTCGCTGATATTGCGCACCCCGTGCACCAGCACCACCTTCTCGAAGCGCTCGTAGACTTCCGGGTCCTGGATCAGGCTCATGAACGGTGCCAGGCCGGTGCCGGTGGAGAGCAGGTAGAGATTGCGCCCCGGCAGCAGGTCATCGGTGACCAGGGTGCCGGTGGGCTTGCGGCTGACCATGATCTGATCACCCACCTCGAGATGCTGGAGGCGCGAGGTCAGGGGGCCATCGGGTACCTTGATGCTGAAGAACTCCAGGTGGTCCTCGTAGTTGGGGCTAGCGATGGAGTAGGCCCGCATCAGCGGCTTGCCGTTTACCTCGAGGCCGATCATCACGAACTGGCCGTTCTTGAAGCGCAGGCTGCGTTCGCGGGTGGTCCGGAAACTGAACAGGGTATCGTTCCAGTGGTGCACACTCAGAACGTCCTCAAGCGCAAACTTGCTCATGCCGACTCCTTGATATTCCAAAATAGAATAGATCGGATAGCCAATCTTTGAGTGCAATTCTAAGAGCCGAGGCAATATCTGTTAAATGGATTGTATGGATAACACTTATCTATACTATGGATATCAAATCTCCCGAGGAGCGTCATGCGTTACACCCTGCGCCAGCTGGAAGTCTTCGTCGCCGTGGCCCAGCACGAGAGCGTCTCCCGGGCGGCTAGCGCCCTGGCGCTCTCCCAGTCGGCGACAAGCACCGCCCTTGCTGAACTGGAACGGCAGTTCGACTGTCGGCTGCTCGACCGCATCGGCAAGCGTCTCAAGCTCAATGCCCTGGGCTTCCAGCTGCTGCCCAAGGCTGTGTCCTTGCTCGACCGAGCCGAGGAGGTGGAGGAGCTGCTGCGTGGCCAGAAAGGCATCGGCACCCTGGACGTGGGCGCCACTCTGACCATCGGCAACTACCTGGCGACCCTGTTGATCAGTGACTTCATGCAGCGCCATCCGGGCAGCCGGGTGCGCCTCTCGGTGCGCAATACCCGCACCATCATCGACAGCGTTCGTCAGCACGGGCTCGACCTGGGGCTGATCGAAGGACAGTGCGAGGAGGAGGACGTGATCACTCAGCCCTGGGTGGAGGACGAGCTGGCGGTATTCTGCTCGCCCCGCCATCCGCTCGCCACGGCCGGCCCGGTGGAACTGGATCGCCTGCTACGTGAGGCCTGGATCATGCGCGAGCAGGGCTCCGGCACCCGGCTGACCCTGGAGCAGGCAGCGCGTCACCGCCGCGGGCGCTTCAACATCCTGCTGGAACTGGAGCATACCGAAGGCATCAAGCGGGCGGTGGAATCGGGGCTAGGCATCGGCTGCGTCTCGAAGCTGGCCCTGCGCGACGCCTTCCGCCGCGGCAGCCTGGTGCCCATCGCCACTCCGGAACTGGACCTGAGCCGCCAGTTCACCTTCATCTGGCACCGCCACAAGTACCTGGCCACCGGCATGCGTGAATTCCTCAAGCTGTGCCGGCAGATGACCGAGGGCATCCGCCGCAGCGACCAGATCGACCTGCCCCAGGTACCCTGACGCAGAGCGGCCCGGCGAAAAGGGACCGGGCCGCAGGGAAGACGTCAGTGGGTGCCTAGCGAAGGTCGCTGACGGCCTCCTGGATATCGGCGAGGGACGCCTTGGTGAGATCCTTGGCCAGGGTATGGATCACCAGTTTGGCAGTAGGGCCGTCGATCTTGTCACGCAGCTGGCCGAGGAAGCGCGGCGGTGCGACCAGGATCAACTTCTCCATGGTGTTGTCGACGCGGGCGCGATAAAGGCGCTCGGCGACCTCGCGGGCGAAGATTTCCTCGTGGTGCTGGGTCGCCACGTTCTCACCGCCGGCGCTACGCGAGGTGGTTGCCGTCGACTCGTGGACATCGCCACCGCGATCCGTCACGAGATCCCCCTCGTGCATTCGACCCTCGGCATGGACGAGGCTGTCCTTCTCACTGACCTTGAGTCCGTCGCGAGTGAACAGTCGAGCCCGTGCCGCATCAGCCACCACGATATAGGTTGTCATAGCCGCTCCTTGATGCTGGTAAATTGACGGAAGTTCTCCCTCAGGGATATTCCCTTCCGCCTCTCGCTCCACATTGGCAAGCGCGCTCCCGTTGGTCAACCAGGCGATACGCGCTGAACCCCGAACGGCGGGCATCAAGCTCAGCCGAGGCGCCCGGCCATCAGATACTTGCGTAAGCCGACCAGCAACAGCACGGCCGCACCGGCCCCGAGGCCATTGGCCAGGATATCGGCCCAGTCACCGCCGCTGCGACCGGGAACCAGGAGCTGCGCAAACTCGATGGCGATGCCCAGCAGCAGTGCCGCCAGGAAGGCCAGCGACAGGCGGACCCCGGCAAGACCGACCAGGCCCGCCAGGCCGGCATAACCGATGAAGTGACTGGCCTTGTCCCAAGGCAGCGTCTCGGGCAGCTCGCTGCTTGGCGTCAGGCTGCCCCAGAGGATCACCAGCGCTGCCAGGCAGGCCAGCACCGCCCAGCGGCGACGCCACTGCCGGTCCTCCCCTGCGACCAGCCGATCCAGCCAGTCAGCCATGGGCGATGTTGCGATGATAAGCCGGACTCAGGTCATGCAGGGCGTCCATGAAAGCCGTGACATGATCCGGATCGGTGAACTGGTTGATGCCGTGCCCCAGGTTGAAGACGTGGCCGGGCCCGTGGCCGAAGCTGTCGAGGGTGCGCGCTACCTCGGCACGGATCGCCGAGGGGCGGGCGAACAGCACGTGGGGGTCGAGGTTGCCCTGCAGGGCGACGCGATGGCCAACCCGGGCCCGGGCATCGGAGAGCTCGGTGGTCCAGTCCAGGCCGACGGCCTCGGAGCCGGCCGCCGCGATGTCCTCGAGCCACTGGCCGCCGTTCTTGGTGAACAGGATCACCGGCACCCGACGCCCTTCATGCTCGCGTATCAGGCCGGCGACAATCTGCTCCATGTAGCGCAGCGAGAACTCCAGGTAGGCCGGCGTGGAGAGCGCACCGCCCCAGGTATCGAAGATCTGTACCGCCTGGGCGCCGGCACGAATCTGGGCATTGAGGTAGTCGGTGACCGCATGGGCCAGGGTATCGAGCAGCCGGTGCATGGTGTCCGGCGCATCGTAGAGCATCGTCTTGACGTGGCGGAAGTCCTTGCTGGAGGCCCCTTCCACCATGTAGGTGGCCAGCGTCCAGGGGCTGCCTGAGAAGCCGATCAGCGGCACTCGACCGTTGAGCTCGCGGCGGATGGTCGAGACCGCCCGCATCACGTAGTCCAGGTCGCGCTCGGCGTCTGGCGCCTGAAGGGCGTCCACCTCGGCCGAGGTGCGCACCGGCTTGCGGAATTTCGGGCCCTCGCCGGTCTCGAAGTAGAGCCCCAGCCCCATGGCATCGGGGATGGTCAGGATATCCGAGAAGAGGATCGCCGCGTCCAGGGGATAGCGCTCCAGCGGCTGGAGGGTGACCTCGCAGGCCAGCTCCTGGTTGCGACACAGGTCCATGAAGCTGCCGGCATGGCCACGTACCTCGCGATACTCCGGCAGGTAGCGGCCGGCCTGGCGCATCATCCACACCGGGGTGCGGTCGACGGGTTGACGCGCCAGGGCGCGCAGAAAGCGGTCGTTGTTGAGTTCCATGCAGGCGCTCGTCCACGGAAATGTGGGCGCCATTGTACCCCATCGAACGGCCCGGGGATGAGCCCCCGTGACACAACGATGAGCCGGCTCTGCCTTCCTGATAGAATGATCCTTTACCCCGTCGGCATTGCCGTGGTCTTCCACCGAGGTACATCGTGACGATTCGATTCATCGCCGCCTCCCGGCTGCCCACTCCCTGGGCCACCTTCATCATGCACGGCTTCGAGGATGATGCCACCGGCAAGGATCACATCGCCCTGACACTGGGCGACGTCGCCGATGGCGAACCGGTGCTGGGGCGAGTCCATTCCGAGTGCCTGACCGGCGATGCGCTCTTCTCCATGCGCTGCGACTGCGGCTTCCAGCTGCAAGAAGCGCTCAAGCGCATCGCCGAGGAAGGACGGGGCGTGCTGCTTTACTTGCGTCAGGAAGGTCGCGGTATCGGCCTGCTCAACAAGATCCGCGCCTACCATCTCCAGGATGCCGGCGCCGACACCGTGGAAGCCAACGAGCAACTGGGCTTCGCTGCCGATCTGCGCCGCTACGACCTCTGCGTGCCAATGCTCGATCACCTGGGTATCAAGGCGCTACGCTTGATGACCAACAACCCTCGCAAGGTCGACGCCCTGACCCAGGCTGGCGTGGTGGTAAAGGCGCGCGTCCCGCTGACCACCGGCCTGAATCCACACAACGAACAATATCTCACTACCAAGGCCGGCAAGCTGGGCCACATGATGGCGCTGGGCGACTTCACCCAGGCCAGTGACGTGGATATTGAACGCAAGCCCTGAGCCCCCCGGGTCCCGGTATCGTGGCGGCTCCTCGGCAGGAGATTTCCCGATGACGCACCCCGCCCATGACAAAGCGTCCCCCTTCAGCAACGTCGAGGAACGCCTTCACAGCGTCAGCCACGGCATCGGTGCGGCACTCAGTCTCGTCGGGGTGGTGGTGCTGCTCGTGCTGGCCAGCCTGGCCACTCGGGTCGACCCCTGGAAGCTCGTGGGTATCGGCTTGTATGGCGCAAGCCTGGTGCTGCTCTACACCGTTTCTACCCTCTACCATGGGGTCCGCCACCCGCGCCTGAAGCACCTTTTCCAGTTGCTGGACCACTGCGCGATCTATCTGCTGATTGCCGGAACCTATACCCCCTTCCTGCTGGTCAACTTGCGTGGCCCGACAGGCTGGACGCTGTTCGCCGCCGTCTGGTCCCTGGCCCTGGTCGGCATCGCCCTCAAGCTGGCCTGGCCCCACCGCTTCGCCGCGCTGCGGGTCGCCATCTACCTGGTGATGGGCTGGCTGATCGTCTTTGCCGGCGACGAACTGGCGGCCCGCCTATCCGATACCGGCTTCAACCTGCTGGTCGTCGGCGGCATCACCTATACCCTGGGGGTAGCCTTCTATGCCATCAGAGCCATCCCCTTCAACCACGCGATCTGGCATCTGTTCGTCATGGGCGGCAGCACCTGCCACTACCTCGCGGTGTACACCACCGTGCTGCCCTTCACGGCCTGAGCCTCGTCAAGCGTCGCGGGCCTTGCGGATGCGCTCGTAGGCGCTGCCGATCTCGCTGGTGCGCTCCTTGGCGACTTCACGCATGCTCTCGGGCAACCCCTTGGCAGCGAGCTTGTCGGGATGGTTCTCGCTCATCAGGCGGCGATAGGCCTTCTTGATCTCGGCATCGCTGGCGTCCTGGTCGACCCCCAGCACCCGGTAGGCGTCCTCCAGCGATGGACCATGCTCATCCGTGCCTCCGGGGCCACCCCGCAGCATGGCCTCGATCTGGGCAATCTCGGCCTCGCTGCAGCCCAGGCCGCGCACCACCCGCATCAGCATCTCGTGCTCGGCGGGATGCAGCTCGCCATCGGCGGCGACCGCGGCCAGCTGCACCTGGAGGAAGACCTGGCGCAGGGCTGGCTGATTCGCCGCGATGTGGCGAATCTTGGCCAGCTCGGCGTCCAGATCGAAGTCGGCGCTCTTGCCGCGGTTGAAGTCGGCACGGGCCTGGGCGCGCTGGGCCTCGCTGAGCCGCAACCGATCCCAGAGCCGCCGGGAGGCTTCCAACTCGTCCTCGGAGACCTGGCCATCGGCCTTGCACAGGCAACCCATGACGGCGAAGGTCGACTCCAGGAACTGGGACTGGACGCCAACCAGCTTATCGACCAGGCGCCGACGCAGGCGTCTACCCAGCCAGTAACCCAGGGCGCCGCCCACCAGCAGGCCGATGGGGCCGCCGATGGCCAGTCCCAGCAGGGCACCGATCAGTATCAGGAACAGCATCGCAACCTCATGGCAGGAAAATGAAATCTCAGGGTAGTCGGGCGCGAATCGAGGCCTCGATGCCATCCGCGTCCAGGCCGCACTCGGCGAGCAGCTCGGCAGGCTTGCCGTGCTCGATGAAGGCATCGGGTAGCCCGAGATTGAGCACCTCCACCTGCACGCCCTCGGCCATCAGCAGTTCGTTGACCGCGCTGCCGGCCCCGCCGGCGACCACGTTTTCCTCAAGGGTCACCAGCAGGTCGTGTTCATCGGCCGCGGCCAGCACGGCGTCACGGTCCAGCGGCTTGATCGAGCGCATGTTGAGGTGGCTAGCCTCGAGGCGCTCGGCCACCTCCGCCGCCGGGCCGTTGAGGCTACCAAAGGCCAGCAGGGCCACCCGCACCGCGCCCCCGCTGTCACGACGCCGCCATTCGGCTCGGCCGATCTCGAGCGGCTCGAGGTGCTCCGGCGTCGCGACACCCGGGCCGGTGCCACGCGGATAGCGTACCGCAGCGGGGCCGGGATGGTGATAGGCGGCACTGAGCATCGCCCGGCATTCCGCCTCATCGGCGGGTGCCAGCACTACCAGCCCCGGCACGCAGCGCAGGTAGGAGAGATCCAGGCTGCCGTGATGGGTGGGGCCGTCCTCGCCCACCAGACCCGCACGGTCGATGGCGAAGGTGACATCGAGTGACTGTACCGCCACGTCGTGGATCAGCTGGTCGTAACCGCGCTGCAGGAAGGTCGAGTAGATCGCTACCACCGGCTTCATCGCCTCGCAGGCCAGCCCCGCCGCCAGGGTCAGCGCATGCTGCTCGGCGATGGCCACATCGAAGTAGCGTTCAGGATACTCCGTCGAGAAGCGCACCAGATCAGAGCCCTCGCGCATCGCGGGGGTGATACCGATAAGCCGTTCGTCAACCGCCGCCATGTCGCACAGCCAGTTGCCGAAGACACGGCAGTACTTCTGCTTGCTGCTTGCCGGCCCGCTGACCGGCTTGAACGGCGGCGGCGTCTCGCCGTTCTTTTCCAGCTTGGTAATGGCATGGTAGCCGATGGGGTCGGCCTCGGCGGGCAGGAAGCCCTTGCCCTTGCACGTCTTCACATGAAGGAACTGAGGCCCCTCCAGGTCGCGCATGCTGTGCAGGGTGTCCATCAGTAACGGCAAATCATGGCCATCGATGGGGCCGATATAGTTGAAGCCCATTTCCTCGAAGAGCGTGGCTGGGCTGACCATACCCTTCATGTGCTCCTCGGTGCGCCGTGCCAGCTCCAGGGCACCGGGCAAGTGAGAGAGCACCTTCTTGCCACTCTCGCGCATGTTGAGATAGGGCTTGCTGACCAGGATGCGCGCGAGGTAGCTCGCCATGCCGCCGACGTTCTCGGAGATCGACATCTCGTTGTCGTTGAGCACCACCAGCAGGTTGGCATCCACATGGCCGGCATGCGCCAGGGCCTCAAAGGCCATCCCGGCGGTCAGGGCGCCATCGCCGATCACTGCACAGACCCGGCGCTTCTCGCCGCGGGTGCGAGCGGCCAGGGCCATGCCCAGGGCCGCCGAGATCGAGGTGCTCGAATGGCCCACGCCGAAAGTGTCGTACTCCGACTCGGCGCGCCGGGGGAAGGCGGCAAGGCCGCCATACTGGCGGATACCGGTCATCGCCTCACGACGCCCGGTAAGAATCTTGTGGGGATAGGCCTGATGGCCCACATCCCATACCAGGCGATCGTAAGGGGTCTCCAACGCCTGATGCAGGGCCACGGTAAGCTCCACCACACCCAGGCCGGCGCCGAAATGGCCGCCGGAGACGCCCACGCTATAGAGCAGGTAGGCGCGCAACTCATCGGCCACCTGGGCCAGCTGGCCGGCGTTCATGGCGCGCAGCGCCGCCGGTGTCTCCAGGGTATCGAGCAGCGGCGTGGCCGGACGCTCGACGGGGATGTCATCGAACAGCTTCATGTAGACCCTGTAGTGTCAATGGTCACGCTCGATCATGTAGCGGGCCAGGTCGGTCAGGGGAGTGGCAGCCACGCCCAGCGGCGCCAGGGCCGCCAAGGCCGCTTCGACCAGCTCATCGGCCCGCCGGCGAGCACCCTCGAGCCCCAGCAGGCTCGGATAGGTGGGTTTGGCCCGGGCGGCATCCGCCCCTGAGGTCTTGCCCAGGGTAGCGGTATCACCGGTCACGTCGAGAACGTCGTCGTGGATCTGGAAGGCCAGGCCGATGGCATCGGCATAGGCATCCAGGGCCGCCAGCCGCGGGTCGGCCTCGTCGACGGCAACCAGGCCGCCGAGACGCACCGCAGCGCGAATCAGCGCACCGGTCTTGTGGCCGTGCATGGCCGCCAGCGCTGCTGCATCAGGATGCCCGCCGACGGCGGCGAGATCCAGCGCCTGGCCGGCCACCATGCCGTCGCGCCCGGCGGCAGCGGCCAGGCTGGCGACCAGCGCCGGCAGTCGGGGGTGGGCGGTCCGCGCCAGCACCTCGAAGGCCAACGCCTGAAGCGCGTCACCGGCGAGGATCGCGGTGGCCTCGTCATAGGCGCGATGCACCGTGGGCTGGCCGCGGCGCAGGTCATCATCATCCATGGCCGGCAGGTCGTCATGGACCAGCGAGTAGGCATGAACCAGTTCCAGCGCCATGGCCGGGGCATCCAGGTCGTCGTCCGCGGCGCCCAGGGCACGGCCGGCGGCATAGACCAGCACCGGCCTAAGCCGCTTGCCCCCCACCAGCAGGCCGTGACGCATGGCCGCTTCGAGACGCGGCGAAGGGGCCGAGCGCGACGTGAACAGCGCCTCGAGACCCGTATCGACCCGGGCACGATCCGCGACCAGGCGTCCTGCCAGGGGATCAGCGCTCACCATCATCCTCCGCAGAAGGGGCGTCGAAGGGTTGCAGATCAACCCCGCCGGCCTCGCCCTCGGTCAGGGTGCGGACTCTCAGCTCCGCTTCGTCGAGCCGACGCTGGGCGTCCCGGGTCAGGCGCACCCCCTGCTCGAAGGCGGCCAGCGACCCCTCCAGCGACAGCTCGCCGGATTCCAGCCGCTCGACAAGCTGCTCGAGCCGCTCGACGGTGGCGGCGAAGTCGGCCGGTGCCGGCTCCTCGCCGTTCCCTTGGCTGTGATGTTGCGCCATCGCCTTTCTCGCTGGTGGCTTGTACATGGGCGGACAGTATACACGCTCTCCCCGGGGGGTCGTCTGCCCCGACCCGGCCTCACCCAACTTGCATGCCATTCACTTCGGACGCCCAGCATTTTCATCCTCGCTCATGGCGGCTGTGGTAAGCTACCGGCCCTGTTTCGAGCCTGCCCTAGCCCCTCTGCGGCGGGCCCCAGGCTCTTCAGCATCTTCATGACACATGCAAGCGGCGCGCGCCGACGAAGGGGTTGAATCGATCATGGCCAAAACGTCCCTGGACAAGAGCAAGATCAAGATCCTGCTGCTCGAGGGCGTCCACCAGAGCGCGGTGGACAATCTACTCAATGCCGGTTACACCAATATCGAGCACCTGCCGACCTCGCTGGACGAGGCGACGCTGATCGAGAAGGTCCGTGACGTCCACTTCATCGGCATCCGCTCGCGGACCCAGCTCAACGAGCGCGTCTTCGACGCGGCCGAGAAGCTGGTCGCGGTGGGCTGCTTCTGTATCGGTACCAACCAGGTGGATCTCGATGCCGCCCTGGTGCGCGGCATCCCGGTCTTCAACGCCCCCTTCTCCAACACCCGCTCGGTCGCCGAACTGGTGCTGGCCGAGGCGATCATGCTGCTGCGCGGCATTCCGGAGAAAAGCGCCAGTGCCCATCAGGGGGGCTGGATGAAATCGGCGAAGAACGCCCATGAGGCGCGCGGCAAGACACTGGGCATCATCGGCTACGGCAGCATCGGCTCGCAGCTCTCGGTGCTCGCCGAGTCGCTGGGCTTCGATGTCATCTACTACGACGTGGTGACCAAGCTGGCGATGGGCAACGCTCGCCAGGTGGCCAGCCTCGAGGAGCTGCTGGCCCGCGCCGACGTGGTCAGCCTGCACGTGCCGGACCTGCCCTCCACCCGCTGGATGGTCGGTGAAGCCGAGATCGCCCTGATGAAGCCGGGCGCCATCCTGATCAACGCCTCCCGTGGCAGCGTGGTGGTGATCGAGGCCCTCGCCGAGGCGCTCAAGGCCAATCGCCTCCACGGCGCCGCCATCGACGTCTTCCCGGTAGAGCCCAAGGGCAACGACGAGGAGTTCGAGAGCCCGCTACGCGGCCTGGCCAACGTCATCCTCACCCCACACATCGGCGGATCCACTCTCGAGGCCCAGGAGAACATCGGCATCGAGGTTTCCGAGAAGCTGGTCACCTACTCCGACAACGGCACCACCGTCAGCTCGGTCAATTTCCCCGAAGTGGCCCTGCCGGCCCACCCGGGGAAGCACCGCCTGCTGCACATCCACGACAACGTGCCCGGGGTCCTTTCCGAGATCAACCGTGTGCTCTCCGAGAACGATATCAACATCCTCGGCCAGTACCTGCAGACCAACGAACGCATCGGCTACGTGGTCATCGACGTGGACAAGGCCTATGGATCACAGGCCCTGGAGGCCTTGCGCCAGGTGAAGCATACGCTGCGCGTGCGCGTACTCTACTCCGAGAGCAGCTACGCCGACTGAGCCCTTTTCCTTTCGACAGACCGGAGCCGCCGCGTCGATGACGCGGCGGCTCTTTTCATGGACGGAGACCCGCTCTTCCTGCCTGCTCCTGCCTTCAAGGTGAAGCGCATATCAACCCGCTCGCATGCGGCACGGCGCGAGCAGAGGCGCGTTGAGCTTCATGGCCTTGACAGATGACCAAAAGCCTTTCATTTTGTACACAATCCAGTCTAAAACTAGATAACAAAACAAGTATACATAAGATGTCGAAGATACCTGAACCAGGGCTCCGATCCGACACGAGACTTGGGTACCCCTTTGTCCATGCCTTTCTTCAAGACGACAGGGGGCGCTACCAGGAGATCCCCGGGAGGACAATATGACCCCGACTTCACAGACCCTATGGATCCGGGCCCCTCGCGCCTGCAGCGATGCACGTGCCGCCGGCGGCGTGGTGATCCGCGACTCGCGCATCGTCGAGGCCGTACCGGCCGGCGGCACCCCCGTGACGCCGATCGGGGAGACCTTCGACGCCTCCGCGCATGTGCTGCTGCCAGGGCTGGTGAACACCCACCATCACTTCTACCAGACCCTGACCCGGGCCTATTCACCGGCCTTGAACAAGGAACTCTTCCCCTGGTTGACGACCCTCTATGACGTCTGGGCCAACCTCACCGAGCGACAGCTGGCACTCGCCAGCGAACTCGCCATGGTCGAGTTGCTGATGTCCGGCTGCACCACCGTGGCCGACCACCACTACGTCTTCTCCGGCGCGCTGGAGAGCGCCATCGACGTCCAGGTGGAGACCGCCAACCGGCTGGGGGTACGCGCCGCCCTGACCCGGGGTTCGATGAGCGTGGGACGGGACGACGGCGGCCTGCCGCCCCAGTCGGTGGTGCAGGACGAGGCCACTATCCTCGACGAGAGCAGACGGCTCATCGACGCCCACCACCAGCGTGGCGACGGCGCCATGACCACCATTGCCCTGGCCCCCTGCTCACCCTTCTCGGTGAGCCGCGAGCTGATGCAGGAGAGCGCCCGCCTGGCCGAAGAGAAGGACGTGCGCCTGCATACCCACCTGGCCGAGACCGAGGACGAGACGGCCTACTGCCAGCGGCTCTTCGGCATGCGCCCCCTGGACTACCTGGAGGCCAGCGGATGGCTGGGGCCGCGCACCTGGCTGGCCCACGGCATCCATTTCACCGACCAGGAAGTCGCTCGCCTGGGGCAGGCCGGCACCGGCATCGCCCACTGCCCGTCGTCCAACATGGTGCTGGGCTCCGGCATGTGCCGCACCCTGGAGCTCGAGGCCGCCGGCTGCCCGGTAGGCCTGGCGGTGGACGGCTCGGCCTCCAACGATCACTCCAACCTGGCCGAGGAGATGCGCCAGGCCCTGCTGCTGGGCCGGCTGCGCTACGCGCCGAGCCGGGTGACCCACGACGACGTGATCCGCTGGGCCACCCAAGGCTCGGCGGCCTGCCTGGGGCGCACCGACATCGGCGGGCTGGCGCCCGGCCAGCAGGCCGACCTGGCGCTGTTCCGGCTGGACGAGGCCCGCTTCTCGGGTGCCGAGAACCCGGTCGCGGCCCTGCTACTGTGCGGGGCCCATCGCGCCGACCGGGTGATGGTCGCCGGGCGTTGGCGCATCGAGGAGGGCCGACCCCGAGACCTCGACCTCGACGCCCTGCTGGCCCGGCATGACCAGGCCGCCCGCGAGCTGCGCGGATCAGTCTGATTCCCTTCCCGCTTCCCTCTGTTCTCAACCACTTCCAACAACGACAACTGGAGACACCCCATGACCACCGAATCCAGCGACGCAACGACGGAGCCTCGGGTACGCAGCACCCAGGACGTGGACGCCATGCCACCCCTGGGACGCGCCATTCCCCTGGGGCTGCAGCACGTGTTGGCCATGTTCGTCGGCAACGTCACCGTGCCCATCATCATTGCCGGTGCCGCGGACCTCTCCGCCGAGCAGACCACCTTCATGATCCAGGCCGCCATGTTCGTGGCCGGGGTGGCCACCCTGGTGCAGTCCCTGGGGCTCGGTCCCATCGGGGCCCGCCTGCCCATCGTCATGGGTACCAGCTTCGGCTTCGTGCCGGTACTGATCCCCATCGCCGTGGGCATGGGGCTGCCGGCGGCCCTGGGCGCGGCGCTGTGCGGCGGGGTCGCCATGGCGCTGGTGGGGCTCTTCCTGCCCTGGTTCCGCTTCCTCTTCCCGCCGGTGGTCACCGGCACCTTCGTGATCATGCTCGGCACCCTGCTGATGCCGGTGGGCCTGGCCTATGTCGGCGGCGGCTTCGGCGCCGAGGACTTCGGGGCCTCGCATCACCTGCTGCTGGCGGGACTGGTGCTGCTCATCACCCTGGGCCTGCACCAGTTCGGCCGCGGCATCTGGTCGGAGGCGGCCCCGCTGATCGGCCTGCTGGCCGGCTACGCCGCGGCCACCGCCTTCGGCCTGGTGGATTTCTCCGCCATCGGTGGCGCCGACTGGATCTCGCTGCCCACGCCACTGGCCATCGGCCTGGAGTTTCACTGGGCCGCCGTGCTGCCCGTGGTGCTGCTGGCCGTGGTGACCTGCGCCGAGTCGATCGGTGATATCGCCGGCACCACCGCCGGCGGGCTGGATCGCGCGCCCACGCCGAAGGAACTCTCCGGCGGGGTGATGGCCGACGGCCTCGCCAGCGTCTTCGCCGCCATCTTCAACGCCTTCCCCCAGATCAGCTTCAGTCAGAACGTCGGCATGGTGGCGCTGACCGGGGTGGTCAGTCGCTTCGTGGTCGCCATCGGTGGCGGCTTCCTGGTCATCGCCGGCCTGCTGCCCAAGCTCGGTGCCATCGTCTCCAGCATTCCCAATGCGGTACTCGGCGGCGCGGTGGTGATCATGTTCGGCATGATCGCCAGCGCCGGTATCAAGATGCTCTCCCACATCAGCTTCAACAAGCGCAACATGGTGATCATCGGGGTCTCGCTATCGGCGGCCATCGGCCTCCCGGCGCAGGAGGGGCTCTACGCCAACCTCTCCGACAACCTCCAGGCGATCATCGAGTCGGGGCTGATTCCCGGCGCGCTGTGTGCCATCGTCCTCAATCTGATCCTGCCCAACGAGGAGCGCCCCTTCCGCAGCGACGTCTGAGGACACCTGTCCCGGCGAGGAAGGCCCCCGAGGTGCTATTCTGGGGGCCGTTCCCTTTCATCGGAGACCCCAGCATGCAGGATGATAGCCCCCTCGTTCGGCGCCACGATCGCGATGGCGTGACAACCCTGACGCTGAACCGGCCGACGCACTTCAACGCCCTCTCCGAGGAGATGCTCGATGCCCTGGGCGGCGAGCTCGACCGCGTGGCCGCCGATGAGGGCGTACGCTGCGTGGTGCTCGCCGCCGAGGGCCGCGCCTTCTGTGCCGGACACGACCTCAAGCAGATGCGCACCACGCCCGACGAGGCCTACTATCAATGGCTCTTCGCACGCTGCGGGGCCGTGATGCAGGCCATCGTCGCCCTGCCGGTACCGGTGATCGCCCGGGTGCAGGGTATCGCTACCGCGGCGGGCTGCCAGCTGGTGGCCAGCTGCGACCTGGCCGTGGCCGCCCGCTCGGCACGCTTTGCCGTCTCGGGTATCAATGCCGGGCTGTTCTGCTCCACCCCGGCGGTGGCACTCTCGCGCAATGTCGGCCGCAAGCGAGCCATGGAGATGTTGTTTACCGGTGAGTTCATCGACGCCGACCAGGCCCGCGACTGGGGGCTGGTCAACCGGGTTGCCGACGACGCGGCCCTCGACGAGGCCGTGTCTGAGCTGACCGCCAGTATCTGCGCCAAGAGTGCCGTCGCGGTGCGCACCGGCAAGGCAATGTTCCATCGCCAGCTGCAGATGCCTCTGGACCAGGCCTATACCTACGCCGGTGAGGTGATGGCACGGAACATGATGGCCGAGGATGCCGGCGAGGGGATCGACGCCTTCATCGAGAAACGCCCGCCCGAGTGGCGACACCGCTGAAGATGCGATGTCAGGGCTGGATGGAAGCCATTTCCGCAGCCGCGACAGCGCCGAGTCGACACGGTATCCTGTAGCCTCGAGATAACGCGGCAAGAGGACAATCCGGGTGAGCGACGGCAAGCGCAGGACAGCGGGACGACCCGCCGGGTCAGGCAAGAGTACCAGCGGCCACAGCCAATCGCTGGTGCGCGGACTCAATCTGCTCGAACGCCTCTCGGCCAGTCCCGGCGGCCTGGCACTGTCTGAAGTGGCCGAACAGGCGGACCTCGCGCCTTCCACTACCCATCGGCTGCTGCAGGCCCTGCAGAGCCAGGGGTTCGTGACCCAGGACAGCGAACTCGGCGTGTGGAAGATCGACGTCAAGACCTTCCGCATCGGCAGCAGCTTCATAGAGGCCCGCGACTTCGTCGGCACCAGCCGCCCCTTCCTGCGCCGCCTCACCGCCCAGACCGGCGAGACGGCCAACCTCGGCGTGCGCGACAACGGCACCGCGGTCTTCCTGGCCCAGAGCGAGTCGCCCCAGATGATGCGCATGATCACCCGGCTCGGCTCCCGGGCGCCGCTGCACGCCTCGGGCGTCGGCAAGGCACTGATGGCCTGGCTGCCGGACAGCGAGGTAGAGCGCATCCTCGACGAGCGGGGTCTGGCCCGCGTCACCGAGAACACCTTGCATACGCCCGAAGCGCTGCGTGAGGGGCTGGCCGAGATCCGCCACCAGGGCTTCGCCTGTGATCGGGAAGAGCACGCCATCGGCCTGCACTGCGTGGCCGCCTGCCTCCACGACGAGCACGGCATCCCGCTGGCCGCCATCTCGGTTTCCGGCCCCAAGGCCCGCATTCCCGAGGAGCGGCTGGCCGAACTGGGCGTACGCGTGCGCGACACCGCCGCCGAGATTACCGCGCAGCTGGGCGGGCGCGTCCCCACGGCCGGCGAACCGGTGGCCGAGGCATGAGGCGGGGCCCCCTCACCCTGCTGACGATGCTAATCGTCGCGCCGCTCGCCCTGGGAAACACTGCCGAACGCTTCCGTTTTCCCGCCGATGGCCTGGTCACGGACGAGGCTCAGTCTCTGATGTGGATGCGCTGCAGTATGGGACAGACCTTTCACGAGCAGGGCTGTCGCGGCGAAGCCGCAAGCGTAGGCCTCGACCAGGCCGACGCCTACGCCGCGGCCCAGGCCAGCGCCGACTGCCCCTGGCGGCTGCCACGCTTCTTCGAATTGCGCTCACTGATGCAGGAACCGGACGACACGGCCGTGGCCATCGACTCGACCGCCTTTCCCGACACGCCGCATGGCTGGTACTGGAACCAGGTGAGCGCCGGTGGCCACTCCCAGCAGGACTGCTTCGTCGACTTCACCGGCAACGGGCGCACGCGCTGCAACATGGCCGGCGACTTCCACGTGCGCCTGGTGATGGACCTTGACGCCTCGACGACCCCCGCCAGCTGCAGCACCCCCTGACCGCGCCATCACAGCCGCTCCCGATAGCGCCGAGCAGTCTGATAGGTTTTCTATGGTAAAATATCTCACTCAGTAACATTGACCCGCCATGGTTTAGACGCGCTTGGCGCGACGGCTGTTCGCAAACCTGGAAGAGGAAACCGGCTCGTACTCATGTCATCCGCCTCAGAGTGTGTCGCCACCCTTGTCGACAACTTCCAGAAGCGCCGGCCAATTCGTGCCGGCTCGCTGATCATCACCCTCTACGGCGATGCGATAGCGCCACGCGGCGGTACCGTCTGGCTGGGCAGCCTGTCAAAGCTACTGGAACCGATCGGCATCAACGAGCGACTCGTACGCACCTCGGTCTATCGACTGACGCGGGAAACCTGGCTGCAGGGCGAGAAGGTCGGCCGGCGCAGCTACTACAGCCTGAGCGGGCCCGGACGCCGCCGCTTCGAACAGGCCTTCAAGCGCGTCTACCACGGTTCTCAGGCGCCCTGGTCGGGCCAATGGACCCTGGTGCTGCTGAGCCAGCTAGACACGGCCCGCCGCCAGAAGGTGCGGTATGAACTGGAGTGGCTGGGCTTCGGTCACTTCGCCCCCGGCCTGCTCGCTCACTCAATGCTCAGCCGCGCCGAAGCCATTGCCGCCCTGCAGGAGATTGGAGACGCAGACGATGTGATCGTTCTGCAGACCGAGGCTCTGGAGCCACTGGCCAGCAAGCCCCTGCGCCTGCAGGTACAGGAAAGCTGGAACCTCGACGAACTGGCTGAACACTATCAGTGGTTTCTGACCCTGTTTCGCCCGCTGTGGAAGGCACTCAACGAGGAGAACCACCTCGGTGAGGAGGATTGCTTCATCGCCCGCACCCTGCTGATCCATGAATACCGGCGGGTACAGTTGCGTGACCCCCAACTGCCCGACGAGCTGCTGCCCACCGCCTGGGAGGGACGCAACGCCCACCAGCTGTGCCGCAACATCTATCGCACCATCTACCAGCGCGCCGAACGCTGGCTCGACCGTCACCTGGAAACCGCCGAAGGCCCGCTGCCGGCCCCCGGCCCCACTTTCTACCAGCGTTTCGGTGGGCTGGAGTAAGAGCGGTTTTCGTGCCAACGAGGTCGGCCCGGCAAGCGCCAACCCACGACCGATATCAGGCGGCTACCCTTGACCCCAGGGTTATCGCAGATGGAAGTAATGCTCGAGGCTGTTCCGGCGACAGTTCTGCGGGGAGGCGCTGTGAACCCCTCCCTGGGCGCTACCGACGCCCAGCTTCGCTCTCGCGTCCCGCTCCGCTTGCAGGACCGGTGCTGGCCATCCTTGGCCAGCCCGTTCGAAGCAGTGCTTCTCACCCCTGGCGTAGGACCTCCCCTTCGACCTGTCCCCGGCGCCTCTCGCTGCGGCTAACTGCAATTGCCCTGCCCTTGGCCCGTAACGCGAGCGTCCCCCGCCATGGCGGGGGACGGTGGGCTACGCTAGACCTCACTGAAGGCTCTCTTGGCTCATGAGGCCTGCCCCTTGTCGAGGGTCTGCTGTTTGGGCTGGGTATCTCCAGCATTCAGCCGCGGACGGTCGACGTCCAGTTCGGCCAGCGGCTCGCAGGGTTCCAGGCTATCCCGGCAACGCTCGGTCAGGCGCTGGTATTCACGCGTGCCCTGCTGCTTCCAGGCCACCTCCTGGTCGCTCAGCTCACGCTTGACCTTGGCCGGGGCCCCCATAATCAGCGACTGAGGGGGGCATTCGAAGCCGGTCTTGACGAAGGCCGCCGCGGCGACAATGGAGCGCGCGGCGATCACGGCGCCGTCCATCACCACGGCGTTCATGCCCACCATGGCATCCTGGCCCACCACACAGCCGTGAAGCACGGCGCCGTGGCCGATATGGCCATCCTTCTCCACCCGGGTGACGCACCCGGGGAAGCCGTGCATCACGCAGGTATCCTGGAGGTTGGCGCCCTCCTCCAGCACCAGCTGTCCGA
Source organism: Halomonas lysinitropha (assembly GCF_902500215.1). GTDB lineage: Bacteria > Pseudomonadota > Gammaproteobacteria > Pseudomonadales > Halomonadaceae > Halomonas > Halomonas lysinitropha. The sequence continues at coordinate 15,265 of NZ_CABVOU010000016.1, read as the reverse complement.
AGTCGCCGCGCATCACCGCGGCGGGTCCCACATAGCAGCCCGGGCCGACGATGACGTCACCGATCAGCACCGCGGTGGGGTGCACATAGGCGGTGGGATGCACCACCGGCGTCACCCCCTCGAGTCGATAGCAGGGCATGGGTGTGCCTCCTTATTCCGGTTGGCCGTGACGGCGGCTCTGCACCACCACGAAACGGGGTGTCACGAAGGTCTGGTCGCTCAGCGAGGCGTTGGCCGCCGGATTGCCGCCGGTCGCATGGAAATCGCTGAAGGCGGCGGACTGGTTGACGAAGACGCCGCCGTCCAGGTTGAGCGAAAGCGGGACCGCCACCTCGATGGCCAGCGTCTCGAACCGCTCGGCGACCTCGTCATCGGTGGTATAGGCGCCCAGGGTGATGGCCCCCTTCTCGCCGATCACCTCGCGGGCCAGCTGGATGCTGTGGTCGGTGCTGTCGGTGGCGATCACGAAGCTGATCGGGCCGAAACGCTCCTCACCGTAGGCATCACGCTGGCTGGCGTCGACCTTGAGCAGCAGCGGCGTGTGAACGCGCGCCCCGGGGAACTGCGCATGCTCGCGGGGCTCGCTGTCCAGCAGGATCTCCCCGAGGCCTCGGCACTCGTCGATGCGCGCCGCGGTCGCCGGCGACTGGAGGGCGCCCAGCACGGCACAGGCGCGGTCGTTGTCGGAGAGGAACGTCTCGACGGCCCTGGCCAGGGCAGCGGCCACCTCGTCGAAGGAGAGCGGCCCTTCGGCGGTCTCGATACCCCCTTTCGGCACATAGATGGCCTGGGTGGTGGTGCACATCTGGCCGGAGTAGAGACTCAGGGTAAACGCCAGGTTCTGGGCCACCGCCTTGAGATTGTCGACGCTGTCGATGATCACGCTGTTGATGCCGGCCTTCTCGGCAAAGACACGGGCCTGGCGAGCGTTGTCGATCAGCCAGTCCCCGAAGGCGCTGGAGCCGGTGAAGTCGATGAGCTTGACCGCCGGATCAAGCGCCAGCTGCTTGGCCACCGGCGCCTCGGCGCTGTCCGGTACCAGGCTGACCAGACAGGGATCGAAACCGGCCTCCTCCAGCACCTCCTGGGCGACGCGAGCGGTCATGGCCAGGGGCAGGATGGCCCCCGGGTGCGGCTTGAGGATCACCGGGTTGCCGGTGGCCAGGCTGGCCAACAGGCCCGGGTAGGTGTTCCAGGTGGGGAAGGTGGAGCAGGACACTACCAGGGATATACCACGCGGCACGATATGGTAGCGCTTGTCGAGCACCAGCGGATCATGCTTGCCCTGGGGCTTGACCCACTTGGCCGTCGCGGGCACCCGCGACATCGCCTGCCAGGCATAGGCGACGGCCTCGAGGCCGCGATCCTGGGCGTGGGGGCCGCCGGCCTGGAAGGCCATCATCGGCGCCTGGCCGCTGGTATGCATCACCGCCTGAGCCAGGTCCGGACTCATGGCGTTGAGCCGGGCCAGAACCTCCAGGCAGACCCCGACCCGCGCTTCGGCGCCGGCATCTCGCCACGCCGGCATGGCGGCCTGCATCGCCTTGATCAGACCGGCCTGCTCGGGCTGGTCGTAGGTCACGCCCAGTTCAAATCCATAGGGGGAAACTTCGGCGCCGACCTGGCCGGCGACCGCCGGTGCCTTGACCAATGAAAAGGGCTGCTTGAGCAGCGCCTCGAAGCGCTGCGGGGCGCCCTTGACGGCCTCTTCCGGATACTTCTTGAGGTTTTCCGGGTAGGGGCTCCAGAAACCGCGGGTGGTGATGGCCTCGACGGCCTGGTCGAGGGTCTCGCGATGACGATCGAGCATCTGCTGGGCTTGCTGAGACATGCATGGCTCCTGTAATGAGCGGCCGTATTCGATACGGGATAACGCGAAAGACTATTCATAGCGTAACAAAACATCAAACCGCTTCCTCGGCCCCCTCGCCATGCACGGCCGAGCCACCGACATAAAGAGTCAATATATCAATATATTAGACTTATTTACGCGCCACAGCCGGCAACCTTTCGACCATGGTCTAATCCGCCCGTGACGACGGGCGTCACAGCGCAACAAATGATTGAAACGAAACAAGGAAAAGCGGCCTGGGCACGAAATACGATACATTACATCACGAACACCAAGGTTGATGCGTATCAAAAAAAACCTATACTCGTCCTTCAAACCCGCCCGTGGCAGGCCGCCGGCTATTGCCGCGCCATCGCCGTGCCGAAGACGAGGACGCCATGCCGAATCACCTGATCGTCGAGGAGCCCCAACGGGGGGTGCTGCGCATCACCCTGCATCGCCCGGAAGCGCTGAACGCCCTCAATACTGCCCTGCTGGCAGAACTGGCCGAGACCCTGACCGCCGCCGAGGACGATAGCGAGGTGCGTGCCGTGGTGATCACCGGCAGCCAGCGCGCCTTCGCCGCCGGGGCCGACATCAAGGAGATGGCCGCTCGGGACCTGGTGGGCATGCTGGAGGATCCCCGCCAGCGCCACTGGGCCAGCATCGCGCGTTTTGGCAAGCCGCTCATCGCCGCCGTCAACGGCTTCTGCCTGGGCGGTGGCTGCGAGCTGGCCATGCACGCCGACATCCTCATCGCCGGCGAGGATGCCAGGTTCGGCCAACCCGAGATCAATCTCGGCATCATGCCCGGCGCCGGTGGCACCCAGCGCCTACTGCGCGCCGTGGGCAAGTCACTGGCGACCCAGATGGTCCTCACCGGCGAGCCGATCAACGCCCGCCGCGCCCTGGAGGCCGGCCTGGTCAGCGAGATCACCCAGCCCGAGCTGACCGTGGAACGTGCCACGGCAGTGGCCGAGTCCATCGCCGCCAAGGCCCCGCTCGCCGTGCGCCTGGCCCGCGAGGCCCTGCACAAGGCCCAGGAGACCGACCTGGCCACCGGCCTGCGCTTCGAGCGCCATGCCTTCACCCTGCTGGCCGGTACCGACGATCGCGAGGAAGGCATCCGCGCCTTTCAGGAAAAACGCCCCGCCACCTTCAAAGGGCACTGACACAGGACATTGACCATGAGTGAAGCGCCCCTGCTCTATGCCGTGGAAGACGGCGTCGCCCGCATCACGCTGAACCGGCCCGACAGCCTCAACAGCTTCAATCCCGAGATGCATGCCGAGATGCGCCAGGCGCTCAAGTCGGTTCGTCAGGACGAGAGCGTGCGCGCGCTGTTGCTGACCGGCAACGGTCGCGGCTTCTGCGCCGGCCAGGATCTCTCCGACCGTAACGTGGCCCCCGGCGCCGAAGCCCCGGACCTCGGCGAATCTCTGGAGAAGCGCTACAACCCCATGCTGCGCACCATAAAGGGACTGCCGATCCCCGTCGTCTGTGCGGTCAACGGGGTCGCCGCCGGCGCCGGGGCCAACATTGCCATGGCCTGCGACATCGTGCTGGCGGCCCGCTCGGCCAGCTTCATTCAGGCCTTCTGCAAGATCGGGCTGATTCCCGACTCCGGCGGCACCTGGACACTGCCCCACCTGGTCGGCATGGCTCGCGCCAAGGGCCTGGCCATGCTGGGCGACAAGCTCAGCGCCCAACAGGCCGAGCAGTGGGGCATGATCTGGAAGGTGGTGGACGACGAGACCCTGCAGGACGAGGCCCTCGACCTGGCGCGCCATCTGGCCAACCAGCCGACACGCGGCCTGGCACTGATCAAGCGAGCCCTGCATGCCAGCACCGACAACAGCTTCGACGCCCAGCTCGACCTGGAGCGCGACCTGCAACGCCTCGCCGGCCGCACCGCCGACTACCGCGAAGGCGTCAGCGCCTTCATGGAAAAGCGCCAGCCAAGCTTCAAGGGGGAGTGACATGCCAGCCCTCGCAACCAGTGAGATCATCGCCGTGATCGGCGCCGGCGCCATGGGCGCCGGCATCGCCCAGGTGGCGGCCCAGGCCGGCCATCCGGTACGCCTCTATGACAATCGCGACGGCGCGGCCCGGGCCGGCATCGACGGCGTCCGCCGCCAGCTCGAGAAGCGCGTGGCCCGGGGCAAGATGGCCCAGGATGAGGGGGAGGCCATCGTCGCGCGCATGACGCCGGTAGACGGCCTCGCCGACCTGGCCGACAGCCGCCTGGTGGTGGAGGCCATCGTCGAGAACCTCGAGGTCAAGCGCCAGGTGTTCGCCGAGCTCGAATCCCTGTGCGGGGCGGATACCCTGCTGACCAGCAACACCTCCTCGCTGTCGATCACCTCCATCGCCGCCAACCTCGAGCGCCCCGAGCGCATGGCGGGCATGCACTTCTTCAACCCCGCGCCGGTGATGAAGCTGGTCGAGGTGATCTCGGGACTGGCCACCGACGCCGACGTTGCCGAGACTCTCTATGCCACCGCCGAGGCCTGGGGCAAGGTGCCGGTCCATGCCAGCTCCACCCCCGGCTTTATCGTCAACCGGGTAGCACGCCCCTTCTATGCCGAAGGGCTGCGTCTGCTCCAGGAGGGCGCCGCCGTGCCCGCCACCCTGGACGCCCTGCTGCGCCAGGCCGGCGGCTTCCGCATGGGCCCCTTCGAGCTGATGGACCTGATCGGTCACGACGTCAACTATGCCGTGACCCGCTCGGTATTCGATGCCTACTTCGGCGACACCCGCTTCGAGCCTTCACTGGTGCAGCAGGCACTGGTCGAGGCCGGCCGCCTGGGTCGCAAGAGTGGTCTGGGCTTCTACGACTACAGCGAGAATGCCGAGGGCGACGCCCCCGTCTTCGCCTCCCTCGTGAAGGCCGAGCTGCCACCGCTGGTCGCCGAGGGTCAGCTCGAGACCGTCGCCCCGCTGGTAGCACGCGCCGAGCAATCCGGCCTCGAGGTCGTGCGTCGCGGGAGCGTCTCCGGTCAAACGCGCCTGCGCCTCGGCAGCCTGACCCTGGCCCTGAGCGACGGGCGCTGCGCCACCGAGCGTGCCGTGGATGAGGGCCTCGAGGCCCTGGTGCTGTTCGATCTCTGCCTCGACTACGGCGAGGCCAGCGCCATCGCCCTGGCCGCCAGCCCCGGCGTCGACGCCGCGAGCCGCGACCTGGCGACGGCACTCTTCCAGCGCCTGGGCCTGGACGTGGCCTGGCTCACCGATACCCCCGGGCTGGTGGTACTGCGCACCGTGGCCATGCTGGCCAACGAGGCCGCCGACGCCGTGCTGCAGGGCGTTTGCAGCGCCCGCGACGGCGACCTTGCCATGCAGGCCGGCCTCAACTATCCCCGCGGCCCGCTGGCCTGGGCCGACGACCTGGGACTCGACTTCGTGCACCGCACCCTGACCCACCTGCAGCAGAGCTATGGCGAGGAGCGCTATCGCGCCTCCTTCCTGCTGCGCCGCATGGCCCTGGCCGAGGAGTCCTTCACATGAGCGACAGCGAACTGAGTCCCCAGCAGCTGGCCGAGGCCTGTGCCGAGGCAATGTTTTCCCGCGACGGCGCCAGCCAGGGGCTGGGTATGCGCATCGAGAGCGTAGCGCCGGGCCGTGCGGTGCTTTCCATGACGGTGCGCGAGGAGATGGTGCAGGGGCACGGCAATTGCCACGGGGGCTTCCTCTTCACCCTGGCCGACTCCGCCTTCGCCTTCGCCTGCAATACCTATGACGAAGCCACCGTGGCTTCGGGCTGCAGCATCGACTACCTGGGCCCGGGCCAGCTGGGCGACGTGCTCACCGCCACCGCCGAGGAGCGCAGCCGCCGCGGTCGCACCGGCATCTACGACATCACCGTGCGCAACCAGCACGGTAATGAGGTCGCCCTGTTTCGCGGCCGCTCCTACAAGATCCGCGGCACCGTACGCCGCCTGGAAGAGACTGCCGCCGGAGAGACGCCATGAAAGACGCTTTGATCATCGATGCCATCCGCACTCCCGTTGGCCGCTATGGCGGCGCCCTCGCTCCGGTGCGCGCCGACGATCTCGGTGCCGTTCCCATGCGTGCACTGATCGAGCGCAACCCTTCGGTGGACTGGGCCCGGATCGACGACCTCTTCTACGGCTGCGCCAACCAGGCCGGTGAGGACAACCGCAACGTGGCCCGCATGTCGGCGCTGCTGGCCGGCCTGCCGGTCGAGGTCCCGGGCACCACGCTCAACCGCCTGTGCGGCTCCGGCATGGACGCCATCGGCAACGCCGCCCGCGCCATCAAGGCCGGCGAGGGAAATCTGATGATCGCCGGTGGGGTGGAGTCCATGTCCCGCGCGCCCTTCGTGATGGGCAAGGCCGAGCAGGCCTTCTCGCGCAGCGCGGAGATTCACGACACCACCATCGGCTGGCGCTTCGTCAACCGCCAGATGAAGGCGCAGTTCGGCATCGACTCCATGCCGGAGACTGCCGAGAACGTGGCCGCACAGTTCGGGATTTCCCGCCAGGATCAGGACGCCTTCGCTCTGCGCAGCCAGCAGCGCACCGCCGCCGCCATGGAAGCCGGCCGACTGGCGGAGGAGATCGTTCCCGTCGAGGTGCCGCGACGCAAGCAGGAGCCGCTGGTGGTCGACACCGATGAGCATCCTCGCGCCTCTACCACCCTGGAGCAGCTGGCCAAGCTGCCGACGCCCTTCCGCGAAGGTGGTAGCGTGACCGCCGGCAACGCCTCTGGCGTCAATGACGGCGCCTGCGCCCTGCTGCTGGCCTCTCCCGAGCAGGCCGAGCAGTTCGGCCTCAAGGCACGCGCCCGGGTGGTGGGCATGGCCACCGCCGGTGTCGAGCCGCGCATCATGGGCTTCGGCCCGGCCCCGGCGACCCGCAAGGTGCTGGCGCAAACCGGCCTGACTCTCGAGCAGATGGACGTGATCGAGCTCAATGAGGCCTTCGCCGCCCAGGCACTGGCCGTCACTCGTGACCTCGGCCTACCCGATGACGCCGAGCACCTCAATCCCAACGGCGGAGCCATCGCCCTGGGCCACCCGCTCGGCATGAGTGGTGCCCGCCTGGTGACTACCGCCCTGCATGAACTGGAACGCCGGCAGGGACGCTACGCGCTATGCACCATGTGCATCGGCGTGGGTCAGGGGATCGCCCTGATCATCGAGCGACTCTAAGAGCGCACACGACAACAATCCCTGCGACCGGAGACCCCCATGAACCAGCGCGTAAAACCCCTCGACACCTCCCGACTCGACCCCCTGGAAACCGCCAGTCTCGATGAACTGCGTGCCGCTCAGCTCAAGCGCCTGCAGTGGAGCTTGAAGCACGCCTACGACAACGTGCCCCACTACCGGCACTCCTTCGATCAAGCCGGCGTGCACCCCGAGGACATCAAGAGCCTCGAGGAGCTCGGCAAGCTGCCCTTCACCACCAAGGCTGACCTGCGGGACCACTATCCCTTTGGCATGTTCGCCACGCCGATGAGCGAGGTTGTGCGGGTGCACGCCTCCAGCGGCACCACCGGCCAGCCTACCGTGGTCGGCTACACCCAGAACGATATCGACATCTGGGCGGATGTGGTGGCCCGCTCCATCCGCGCCGCCGGCGGCAGCCGTAACGACAAGGTACACGTGGCCTATGGCTACGGCCTGTTTACCGGGGGCCTGGGCGCCCACTACGGCGCCGAACGCCTGGGTTGCGCAGTCATCCCCATGTCCGGCGGCCAGACCGAGAAGCAGGTGCAGCTCATCCGTGACTTCCAGCCGGACATCATCATGGTCACCCCCTCCTATATGCTCAACATCGCCGATGAGATGGAGCGCCAGGGCATCGATCCCCGGGAACTGCCGCTGCGTACCGGCATCTTCGGTGCCGAGCCCTGGACCAACGACATGCGCCGCTCCCTGGAGCAGCGCCTGGGCATCGACGCCCTCGACATCTACGGCCTCTCCGAGGTGATGGGCCCCGGCGTCGGCATGGAGAGCCTGGAGACCAAGGACGGACCGACCATCTGGGAGGATCACTTCTATCCCGAGATCATCGATCCGGTGAGCGGCGAGGTGCTGCCGGACGGCGAGTACGGCGAACTGGTATTCACCACCCTCACCAAGGAAGCGCTGCCGGTGATCCGCTACCGTACCCGCGACCTCACCCGCCTGCTGCCCGGCACCGCGCGCCCCATGCGCCGTATCGACAAGATCACCGGGCGCAGCGACGACATGCTGATTATCCGCGGCGTCAACGTCTTCCCGACCCAGATCGAGGAGCGATTGCTCAAGATCGAGCAGCTCTCGCCCCACTATGAGATCGAGGTCACGCGACAGGGCAATATGGACATGGTGCTCGTGCGTGTCGAAGCGTGCAGCAACGATGTTGCGCGCGACCCGGTGGCCTGCGAACAACTGGGCCGTGAGCTCCAGCATGCCATCAAGACCTATGTGGGAATCAGCACCCAGGTGGACGTCTGCGGCGTGGAGGAGGTCATGCGCTCCGTGGGCAAGGCCAAACGGGTGAAAGATTTGCGCTGACCGACAGCCACCCAAGCTGAAAAGTCCTTTTAGACAGGCGGTTAATCAAACAACATGAATGGCGATACAGAATTAAATTGATAAGCTGTATTTTTGTGTCGCTTAAAGAATCGGTCTGCTATGCTGAGGAACACAGCACAAGCAGTACAGGCTCAACCAATGGCTGGAGAGCATAACGATGTCTTCTGAAAAGAATATTTCTCTTCAAGAACAGCAGTTCATGGACAAGATCAAGGCGGAAGAGAAGATCGAGCCCAAGGACTGGATGCCCGAAAAATATCGCAAGAACCTGATTCGCCAGATTTCTCAGCATGCACACTCGGAAGTCATTGGCATGCAACCGGAAGGCAACTTCCTGACGCGCGCACCTTCCTTGCGCCGCAAGGCGATCCTGTTATCGAAGATCCAGGACGAGGCTGGCCACGGGCTTTACCTCTACAGTGCCGCGGAAACCCTGGGGATTACCCGTGAAGAGATGATCGAGGCGCTGCAGAGTGGCCAGGCCAAGTACGCTTCAATCTTCAACTATCCTGCTCTGACCTGGGCCGACATGGGGGCGATTGGCTGGCTCGTTGATGGTGCAGCAATCGTCAACCAGGTATCCCTGCAGCGTACCTCCTATGGCCCCTACTCGCGTGGCATGATTCGCATCTGCAAGGAAGAGAGTTTCCACCAGCGTCAGGGGTACGACATCATGCTGACACTGGTCAACGGCAGCGCAGAACAGAAGGCAATGGCCCAGGATTCCCTGAACCGCTTCTACTGGCCAGCGCTGATGATGTTCGGTCCTCACGACTCCGAATCCGCACACTCCGCGAAATCCATGGAGTGGAAGATCAAGCGCGAGACGAATGATGATCTGCGCCAGAAGTTCATCGACCAGACTGCATCACAGATCGAATTTCTGGGGCTCGAACATCCGGACAAGGATCTCAAGTGGAACGAGGAGCGCGGCCACTATGATAGCGGAGAGATCGACTGGGAAGAGTTCCATAGCGTGATTGCCGGTAACGGTCACTGCAATCGTCAGCGCCTGGAACACCACATCAAGGCCCATGAGGAAGGCGCCTGGGTGCGTGAAGCACTGGCTGCCTATAACGCCAAGAAGCAGGCCAATAAAGCCAAAGCCGCCTGAGGAGTAAGAGTCATGAAAGACAACGCCCTTGAACTCTTTGAGGTCTTTATTCGCTCCAAGCGCGGCCTCGATCATAAGCATGTAGGCAGCCTGCATTCCGAGGACCACGCCCAGGCGCTGGAGTATGCACGAGATGTCTATACCCGACGCAGCGAAGGTGTGAGTATCTGGGTTGTCAAGTCGGCCGATATCTGTGCCTCCCAGGAAGATGATGCGGAAGATTTCTTCGATCCCAACGATGACAAACCCTATCGGCACGCGACTTATTACGATCTTCCCGATGCCGTCAACAACATGTAGCTGCTCAGGAGACTACGTAATGAGCGACACCATCAAGGACGCCACCCTCGAGTATGTGATTCGCTTGGGTGATGATGCCAACGTCCTGGGTCACCGAATCTCCGAATGGGTGAGTCGTGGTCCTTTCCTGGAAGAAGATATCGCCTATGCCAACGTGGCACTGGACTACATTGGCCGTGCCCGGATGTTTTATGGCTATGCGTCCGAGTTAGCCAACGATGGACGCACGGAGGACGATTTCGCCTATATGCGCGACGACCGTCAGTACCATAACCTGCTGCTGATGGAGATGCCGAAGGAAGATTTTGCCTACTCTCAGGTTCGCCAGCTGTTCATCGATGTCTATTACAGCTTGATGCTACCGGAACTCGCCGAGTCCAAGGACGATACCCTGGCGGCCATCGCCGCCAAGGCGATCAAGGAAACACGGTACCACCTGCGCCGCAGCCGTGACTGGGTGCTGCGGCTGGGCGACGGCACCGAAGAAAGTCATCGTCGTACGCAACGCGCGGTGGACAGCCTGTGGGGTTATACCCACGAAATGTTCGAGATGGATGATACCGAGCAACTATTAGCTGACAGCGGCATTGGCGTCGATATCACCAGGCTGCGTGACGAGTGGCATCGCCGAGTGAGCGAGATTCTCAAGGAGGCGACCCTGAACGTGCCCGAGGATGGCTGGGCGGTTCGCGGCGGACGCATCGGCTACCACACCGAGAACCTGGGTCACCTGCTGACAGAAATGCAATTTGTTCACCGCTCCTATCCTGGCTGCCAGTGGTAACCGGATCTAATTGGTAATTGATTATGAGCGAAATCTCACTGATGCCGGAGGAACAGTACCTTCGGCAACAACAGCGAGCCACTTCTGAGGTCAAGGAGCTCTGGGATCTGCTCGATGAGGTCAAGGACCCCGAAATACCAGCGCTGAGCATCTGGGATCTAGGGATCTTGCGCGACATCGAGCGTCATGGTGAACGTATTATCGTCACTATCACGCCGACCTATTCCGGTTGCCCGGCGATGGATACCATTACCGAGGATATCAAGTCTGCACTTGACGCCAAGGGTTATGAAAATCTTGAAGTGAAATTGCAGCTATCACCGGCGTGGAGTTCCGAATGGATGTCACCTGAAGGGCGTCGTAAGTTACGCAACTACGGTGTCGCCCCACCGGAGGATGCCGATGCCTCCGAGGATGGCTTGACGCCCGACGCTCATGCGCTTTGCCCCCACTGCGGTTCGCGTGAAACACGAATGCTCAGCGAATTCGGCTCCACCGCCTGCAAGGCACTATTCCAGTGTCAAGCATGCAAGGAGACCTTCGACTATTTCAAGAAGATATAGGCTAAGTGATGTCTGACACGAACTTCTATACGTTGCGAATCGCCGACGTCCAGCCAGAGACGGATACTGCCATCCGCGTGACCCTTGATGTCCCGGAGACGCTGAGGGAAACATTCGATTTTATACAGGGTCAGTTCCTGACACTGCGAACCAGGATAGACGGTGAGGAAGTACGCCGCTCCTACTCCATCTGTTCCGGCGTCAATGACGGTCACATGCGCGTAGGGATCAAGCGCGTCAAGAATGGACTGTTCTCCAACTACGCCAATGACAACTTCAAGCGTGGCATGGAAATCGACGTCATGCCGCCGCAAGGGAATTTCTATACCCGGCTCGACCCCGAGAATGCCAAGAGCTATATGTGCATTGCAGCAGGCTCGGGTATCACGCCGACGCTATCCATCATCAAGTCGGTACTCGCTGTCGAGCCTGAGAGCAAGGTGACGTTGATTTACGGAAATCGCCGCACCAACTCCGTAATGTTCAAGGATGAATTGAGCTTCGTCAAGAACCGCTATATGGATCGCTTCCAGTGGATCAACATCATGAACTACGAAGATCAGGGGGCGGATCTTCTCAACGGCATAATCGATAACAAGAAAGGCTACCAGCTGCAAAAAAGCGGCCTGATCGATATCAAGAATACCGACGAGGCCTTTATCTGCGGCCCCGAAGCCATGATGGCCGAGGTCTCACATGGCTTCCGCCTCGAAGGCCTGAGCAACGACCAGATTCATTATGAACTTTTCGCAAACTCCGCGGCAGATTCGGAAAAGATGCTCGCCAAGGCGCAGCAGCGTATCGAAGAGTACGGCGAGGAGAAGAGCAGCAAGGTCACCGTGGTCGCGGATGGCCGTTCGGTGATGTTCGATCTGGCGACGGTCGGCGAGAACATCCTCGACGCGGGAATCGCCAACGGCATGGACCTTCCCTACTCCTGCAAGGCCGGTGTTTGTTCCACCTGCAAGTGCAAGCTGGTAGTGGGTGAGGTAGATATGGACGTGACCCATGGACTCGAGAAACACGAAATCGAAGCGGGCTATGTGCTGAGCTGCCAGGCTCACCCCCTTACCGATGAAGTGACCCTCGATTTCGATCAGCGCTGAAGATCAGCCGAATCCACAAGAGTCCCCATATAAGACCCTTGTAACCCATCATCCACACGAAAAATGCGCGCCGCTTTGGGTGACCTGATCACGCCTGTGGCTAGAACGATGGTGTGGGTCGGTCAGGCATCGGCGGCCTTCCGGTCGCCCCCTCACCCGCTGGCCACCTGAACTGCTGGATAGTACCTCGGTTTAGTCCAGGCTGACGTCACGCTTGCCGTTCAACATGTGTCATCGGGTCGATGGATAGCCTGCCCGATCAGCTCGAATTTTTCCTGGGAGAACCCCTTAATGTCAGTCCTTCAGAGTTATATTGCCGGCCAGTGGTTGGGTGAAACCCCAGCCAGGGCCCTGCCAAGCGCCATCAACGGCAACACTATTGCCCATACCCACGGGGAAACCATCGACTTTGCGCAAGCCGTCGGATTCGGTCGCAACACCGGTGTGAAGCGCCTCCTGGCACTGGATTTCCAGCAGCGCGCGGCCATCCTCAAGGAACTGGCGATTTACATTCAGGAGCGCAAGGAAGCGCTCTACGCCATTTCCCATCATACCGGCTGCACACGGTCGGATTCCGCGATCGACATCGATGGCGGCTTCGGCACCCTATTCACCTTTGCCTCCACCGGCCGCAAGGAACTCCCCTCCGGCAATGTGGCCCATGAGGGCCCTGTGGCCCAGCTGGGCAAGAACAACCACTTCAACGGCACGCATATCCTGGTGCCCCGCCGTGGTGTGTGTGTTCACATCAATGCCTTCAACTTTCCCATCTGGGGCATGTTGGAGAAATTCGCACCCGCCTTCCTGGCAGGCATGCCCTGCATCGTTAAGCCGGCCACGGCCACCAGCTACGTGACAGAAGCCGCGGTTCGAGTCATCAACGACTCCGGCCTGCTGCCCGAAGGCGCGCTGCAGCTGGTCATCGGTGGCACCGGCGATCTGCTGGACCGACTGGAAGAGCAGGATTTCGTCACCTTTACCGGTTCCGCCGACACCGCAAGGAAGCTGAAAGGCCATCCCAACATCATGGCCCGCAGCATTCCCTTCAACGCCGAAGCGGACTCCCTCAACAGCGCCATCCTGGCCCCGGATGTCAGCCCCGAAGACGCGGAGTTCGGAATCTTCGCCAAGGAAGTGGTCAAGGAAATGACGGCCAAGGCGGGCCAGAAATGTACCGCGATCCGCCGGGTCCTGGTCCCGGCCGAGCACCTGGACGCCCTGGCGGATATCCTCAAGGGGCGGCTGTCCAGAATCGTCGCGGGTGATCCGAAAGAGGAAGGGGTGCGCATGGGTGCCCTCTCGTCCAGCGATCAACTCAGGGACGTCAACGATGCCATCGAGCGACTGCTGGAGACCAGCGAATGCGTCTTCGGCAAGGATGGCAGCTTCAAGCCAGTGGGCCAGGGCGTCGAGAACGGCGCCTTCATCGCCCCGCACTTGTTGATTAACCACGACCCGCTCAATGACGGCGGTGCCCACGACCTCGAGGCCTTCGGCCCGGTGGCCACCCTGATGCCTTACAACGGCATCGAGGAGGCACTCACCATCGCCGCCAAGGGCAAGGGCAGCCTGGTGACCACCCTGACCACCAAGGACCCTGCCATCGCCGCCGAGATGATCCCGGTACTGGCTGCACAACACGGCCGCTTGCAGATCCTCGACGCAGAGGCCTCGAAGGAATCCACCGGCCACGGCTCGCCACTACCCATGCTCAAACACGGCGGCCCGGGCCGCGCCGGTGGCGGTGAAGAGCTCGGCGGCATCCTTGCCGTCCATCACTATCTGCAGCGCACCGCCATCCAGGGCTCCCCCACCATGCTGGCCGCGGTTACCCGCGAATACGTTCGTGGCGCCAAGGTGATCGAGGACGACGTCCACCCTTTCCGTCGCCATTTCGACGACCTGCAGATCGGCGAGTCCCTGCTGACCCACCGCCGCACCGTCACCGAAGCCGATATCGTCAACTTCGGCTGCCTCTCCGGCGACCACTTCTACATGCACTTCGATGAAATCGCCGCCAAAGAAACCCAGTTCGGCCAGCGCATCGCCCACGGCTACTTCGTTCTGTCCGCTGCTGCCGGCCTGTTCGTCTACCCGGGCGAGGGCCCCGTCCTGGCCAACTACGGCCTGGACACCCTGCGCTTCATTACCCCGGTGGCTCCGGGCGACACCATCCGCGCCCGCCTGACGTGCAAGCGCAAGATCGACCAGGGACGCGCCTCTCCCGAAGGTCATCCACAGGGCGTGGTGGTATGGGACGTGGCGGTGACCAACCAGGAAGACGAGCTGGTGGCCAGCTATGACATCCTGACGCTGGTGGCGAAGCGACAGTAAGTCCTCGGCATGGCGGCTCTTGCCGACTAGCCCTCCTCGACGCCGTGGCCCATGAAGGCCTCGGCGTTGGGGCAGAAACTCCGACACGCCTCGGCATCCACGTAGTCACGCATCGCCCGCCAGCATTGGCCGACTACCTCGCAGCGGTTGCAGGCGGATTCCAGTACCGCCAGTTCCTCTTCCGCAATGGCGGCCGGGTTCACCTCGAAGGTCTTCATCATCGCCGGCATCAACGCCTCGGCGGCCTGGAAGTCGGGCACTCGACGGTCGTCCAGGGTCCGCGCCACGGCCCGCTCCAGGGGTAGACTCAGAGGCTGCTCCAGGTCGCGGGCCAGCGCTTCCAGGGTCTCCGGGGCATGGCGACGAAGCTCGCGAACCACGCGCTCCCCCTGAATGTAATCAGCTAACCTTTCCATCTTTCACGTTCCTCATCGGGTATCATCTATTGCTCATCCTCAGAGTAGCGCAACGGAAAACGCCCTGATTTGACAAGGGTCAAATCAGGGCAAATTTAGACACACAAAAAAACGTATTATGGATTTTTTTGTATCATATATCCTGAATGGATCGGCGCCTCACCCCGCCTCAGTAAAGCAGCTGCGGCAGGAAGAGCACGACCCCCGGGAAGACCAGCACCAGCAGGGCGCGCAGCGTGCCCGCCACCCAGAAGGGGGTCACCCCGCGGA
>NZ_CABVOU010000015.1 GCF_902500215.1 Halomonas lysinitropha | reverse complement strand
TCGCGAGCCAGGTCTCGTGGATCCCGACCGCTGCGTACCAGGTCGATCATCTGTTGCCGAAACTCCGGCGTATACGGTGGGCGTGTTCTAGGCATGGTGAAAACCTCCTGCTATCAAAGCGTCAAGGTCTCCACTGATCCGGGTCAACCCCATTCGCTGATTGCGACAACCGCCACAGCATCTCCGACTCACTGTTTGGCCAGACCGTATGTAGCCGTATCACTCTGAAAGAAGGGCTGCAGAACGTGATACCCGCAGGAGCGCCTCGTGCCGAACACCTTTTGGCACTACCGAATGCCGGCAAACAGCGTCAAGGCGACCACCACCATCCCCTGGCATGAAAGAGGCCGCGCATGTCCGGCGATGACGCCAGGAGGGCGGTCGTTTGGATTAAATTTATAGGGAAAGATGCATAATGGCTGATTTCGATCTCGTGATACGTCGCGCCCGCTGCGCCACCGCCGCAGATGAGTTCGAGGCTGATATTGGCATCAGAGGTGGCGTCATCGTAGCCTTAGGCAGCTCCTTACCGACCGGCCATGAAGAGATAGATGCCGCTGGCCGCTGGGTGCTACGTGGGGGGATTGATGGTCACTGCCACCTGGACCAGCCCACTTCGGACGGTTCGCGGATGGCCGATGACTTCGTGACTGGGACCCGGTCGGCTAAGGCCAGCGCCTCGTCCTTGTAGTCTTGGGAGAAACGGGTACGGATCTTCTTCATCGAAGCTGCTTGCCTCGCCATGGGTCGCCTCGTCTCAGTGTACTGTCTCAACGAGGTGTCCACTGCTGCTGGGCAAGATCATCTGAACAGTTACCTTTGATGAAGGGCAGCCTCAGATGAATTGAGGCTCCGCCAGCCCTGCTATCGGGGCCGGCATCGACAGCAGGCTGCCCGCCAGCGGCCAGCGCGACCAGCCCCCCTTGTCGAGGTGCTGCGTCGCGGTGGTGATGTAGAGAGTACTCAGTTCAGGCCCGCCGAAGGCGACCATGGTCGGGTGCGGGCAGGGCACCTCGTGGCTGGCCAGCAGGCGGCCCTCGGGTGAGAAGCAGACGACGCGGCCTCCGCCGTAGAGGGCGCTCCAGTAGTTGCCATCGCTGTCGACGGCGGCCCCGTCGGGCACTCCCGGCAGGCCCTCTCTCTCCAGATCCACCCAGGTCTCGCCCTCCCCGATGACACCGCTCCCCACCTCGAAGGAGTGGCGTAGGATGCGTCGCGTCGGGGAATCGGTGTGGTAGAGCCAGCGCCCATCGGGACTGAAGGCCAGGCCGTTGGAGATGGCGATACCCGACCGGCGCCGCTCCAGCTTCCCTTCGGCGAAGCAGTAGAGGGCGGCACTGGGGCTCGCCTCGTCGGCGGCCAGGGTACCCAGCCAGAAACGCCCGGCCGCATCGCAGCGGCCATCGTTGAAGCGATTACCGTCTCCCTGGCGCCATTCGGGGTTGTCGACCAGGCGCTCGCGCTTGCTCCCCAGGGGGAATTCGAGCCGGTCGATGCCGGGAGCCGTGGCCGCCAGCAGGCCATCCTCACCCAGGGCGAGGCAGCCGACCTTGTCGCCGAGTTCGACACGCTGCGGCGCTCTACCACTATCGGGTCGCCAGGCGTAGAGGTGGCCATGATTGATGTCCACCCAGTAGAGAGTCTGATGCAACACCGACCACAAAGGGCACTCGCCAAGGCTCATCTCGAGCTCGACCGCCACCGCGATATCCCCGCCTGTCATGCTCTCTCTCCCTTGCTGGTTCGGGCCGATGCCGACCTCAGTGGTTGTCCCGGGGCGGGCTCTGGCGCGCCACGTCGCGATACTGTGTCGCCGTGGTCAGGATCATGCCGCGGTCGAGGGGTTCGACCAGGCCGCGCTGGATCTCCTGCCAGGGTGTCTGGTGATCCGGGTAGCGGTAGCCGCCCGCCTTCTCGAGACGCTCGCGACGCGTCGCGATCTCGCTGTCCTCGACCAGCAGACGGACCTCGCCGTGGGCCAGGTCGATGCGCAACCGGTCGCCGTCCTCCAGCAGGGCCAGGCCGCCGCCGGTGGCCGCCTCGGGTGAAGCGTTCAGGATCGAGGGTGAGCCGGAGGTGCCCGACTGGCGGCCGTCGCCCAGGCAGGGCAGCGATTCGATGCCGCGCCGGAGCAAGGCTTCCGGTGGCTGCATGTTGACCACCTCGGCACCGCCCGGATGGCCGACCGGCCCCGCGCCACGCATCACCAGCAGGGTGCGCTCGTCGATGCCGAGCTCGGGGTCGTCGATGCGGGCGTGGTAGTCCTCGGAGCCGTCGAAGACCACCACCTTGCTCTCGAAGGCATTGGGGTCGTCGCTGTCCTCGAGGAAGCGCCGGCGGAACTCCCGGGAGATCACGCTGGTCTTCATCAGCGCCGAGTCGAAGAGGTTGCCCTTGAGGTTCAGGAAGCCGGCATGCTCAACCAGCGGATTGTCGTAGCGCCGGATCACCTCGGCATCGCGGGTCTCGCACCCCTGGACGTTGGCGGCGAGTGCCTGGCCGTTGACGGTCATAGCATCGCCGTTGAGCCGCCCGGCCCCGAGCAGTTCATGGATCACCGCGGGTACGCCGCCGGCGCGGTGGAACTCCTCGGAGAGATAGGCCCCCGCCGGCATGACATTGGCCAGCAGCGGGATCTCGTGGCCCAGCGCCTGCCAGTCGTCGTTGCTGAGCTCGATGCCGCTGTGCCGGGCGATGGCATTGATGTGGATGGGGGCGTTGGTGGAGCCCCCCAGTGCCGAGCAGACCACGATGGCGTTCTCGAACGCCTCCCGGGTCAGGATGTCCAGTGGCCGCAGGTCCTCCCAGACCATGTCGACGATGCGCTCGCCGGTCTGGTAGGCGACGATGGAACGCTCCTTGTAGGGGGCGGGAATCATCGCCGAGCCCGGCAGGCTCATGCCCAGGGCCTCGGCCATGGAGTTCATGGTCGAGGCGGTGCCCATGGTGTTGCAGTGGCCAACGGAAGGCGCCGAGTCGGCACCCCGGGCCAGGAACTCGTCATAATCGATATCGCCGGCGGCCAGGCGCTTGCGCAGCTCCCAGATGATGGTGCCGGAGCCGACCCTTTCGCTGCCGCGCCAGCCGTTGAGCATCGGCCCGCCGGAGAGCACGATGGCAGGGATGTTCACCGTGGCCCCGGCCATCAGGGCCGCCGGCGTGGTCTTGTCGCAGCCGGTGGTGAAGACCACGCCGTCCAGCGGATAGCCGTGCAGCACCTCAACCAGACCCAGGTAGGCCAGGTTGCGATCCAGCGCGGCCGTGGGTCGGCGGGCGTTCTCGTGGATGGGGTGCATAGGGAACTCGAAGGGCACGCCCCCCGCGGCACGGATGCCGTCCTTGACCCGCTTGACCAGCTCGATGTGGTGGCGGTTACAAGGGGTCAGGTCGGAGCCGGACTGGCAGACGCCGATGATCGGCTTGCCGCTGGTCAGCTCGTCGAGGGTGATCCCGTAGTTCATGTAGCGCTCGATACACAGCGCCGTGGTACCCGGGTGCTCCGGGTTGTCGAACCACCAGCGTGAACGCAGCTGGTCGGGAGTGATCCGTGGTTTGCTTTCGCTCATGAGGTGACCTTTTCCTGTTCATGGCGACCTCGCCATCGAGGCCGATCCGGCATGTCGCAGAGCCTCGTAGCGTGGTGCCGCTCGTGGATAGCTGTCAATTCCGCGATGCGGGGCGGAATTTCATGCGTTCAGCATAGAGCAAAGTGCCCGGCAAGCGCCGGGCACCGCAAGCCGTGGAGACCTTACTCGTAGGCCATCTCCTCGAGTTCCTTGCACTTTGTCTCCTTGATGAAGCGCATCACGAAAAATACCGATACGACGGCACAGAAGGCGTAGAAGCCATAGGCACCCGCCAGGCCGATCGAGGCCAGCATGACCGGGAAGGTCATGGTGATGCCGAAGTTGGCCAACCACTGGAAGAGGCCGGCGATAGCCAGGCCGGAGCCACGCATCTGGTTGGGGAACATCTCGCCGAGCATGACCCACATCACCGGTCCCCAGGAGACATTGAAGAAGAACACATAGGCATTGGCCGCGATCAGGGCCAGGGTCCCCATCTCGTCATCGAGTTGCAGGCTGCCGTCGACCATGCTGGCCGTCGAGAAGGCATACGCCATGCAGACCAGGGTGACGGCCATCCCCACTGAGCCAGTCCAGAGCAGCGGCTTGCGACCGATCCTGTCGATCAGCGCGATGGCGATCAAGCAGGCGCCGATACTCACGGCACCGCTGATGACGTTGATCAGCAGGGCATCGCCTTCGGAGAACCCCACTGATTGCCACAGCACAGCGCCGTAGTAGAAAACGACGTTGATGCCCACCAGCTGCTGGAAGACGGCCAGGCCGATCCCCACCCAGACGATACCGTGCACCTTGCCGGTGGCGTGATTGATCACGTCGCGCAGCCGCGGTCTGTGCTCCCTGTCCAGGGTCGCGTTGATCTCCTTCAGCTTGCCTTCCACCTCGTCCTCGGGCATCACCAGGCGCAGGACATCGCGCGCCTTCTCGTCCTTATGAGTGCTGATGAGGAAACGCGGGCTTTCGGGGATGAACAGCAGGGCGAGCAGGAAGATGGAGGCCGGCAGCAGTTCGACCCAGAACATCCAGCGCCAGGCGGCATGATCGAGCCACAGAATCGCCGTGGAGGATTCGGCGATATCAGCCAGGAAATAGTTGCTGAGGAAGGCGACAAAGAGACCGGAAATGATAGCGATCTGCTGGATGGTCGCCAGGCGTCCCCGATAGGCAGCAGGCGCCACCTCGCTGATGTAGGCCGGGGCCATGACGCTGGCACCGCCTACGGCCATGCCTCCCAGGATACGATAGAAGACGAACTCCATGGAGCCGCCGGCGATGCCCGAGCCCCAGGCACTCACCAGAAAGAAGACCGCCGCCACGATCAACATGGTGCGACGCCCGAAGCGGTCGGCCAGCCGGCCGGCAAAGAAGGCACCGATGGCACAACCCAGCAGCATGGAGGCCACATTGAACCCCGTGCCGACACTGTCGGAACCGAAGGCCGTCTGCAGCCCTTCGACCGTGCCGTTGATGACACCGCTATCGAAGCCGAAGAGGAACCCTCCGATAGCGGCAATGCAGCATATAACGAAGATATACATCGGTCTGTTGAGCTTGTCTTGCAATGGCATACCCATCACTCCTTGTGTTGACGAAGGCTTTCGTCTCTTGTCTTTATCTTGAAAAAAGGGGTTATTCAGCGCCATTCGGGGCAAGGACGCGGCCTGACTGTTGGCAATGTCTCTGAATGAACGGGAAATTCCGCACCTACCCATGGCTCATTCCATGCGAACCAGGATCAGGACCTGTCGACATTCCCCGTCGAGGAGATTTCATGACTGACTGGCCAATCCGGCGGCAGGAGCCGAAAACGGCTGGAAAATTCCAGGGATTCCCCCTGCCGAAGCTCCACTAGGCCATGGGCCAGGGGGTCATCGAAGTGATGCGCATCGACGTCGTGACTTATCGGCTCGAAGCAGAAGAAGTCGGCGTGTTCGCCGGGCGAGAAGACCAGGAAACGCGACGCTCCGGGGGTGGCAGTGACCTCCAACGTCACACCACGACCGGGCCAGTGCAGCCGCGCCCGGCCGTTCCAGCCGGTGAACAGGTTGTCGATGAGACCGCTGGGCAATGCGCAGGAGCGGGAAAAATTCCAGGGATCCCCCGAATCGAGACGCTGCCACTCGGTGGGCAACTGGCGGTCATTCACGTCCCATACCCCCTCGGCAGGGGCCTCGAGACGCACGTCGGCCGTTCTTGGAAACCAGGGGTGCAGCCCCAGGCCATAGGGAGCGGGCTGCTCGCCGAGGTGAGTCACCGCCAGCGAGACGTCCAGCCACTCCCTTTCCAGGCGGTAAATCAGTTCTGCCCGGTAGTCGAACGGCGCCTGTGTCGATGAGCGCAGACACAGGTGAAGGACGTCTTCGCCCCGGGACTCGACCTGCCAGGGTGTCTGCCAGCCGTCGCCGTGGATCGGCAGCGGCTCGCCGGCCAGGTTGGCAGGCAGGGGATAGTGCCGCCCGCGCCAGGTAAACCCTCCCGCGGAAATGCGGTTCGACCAGGGCACCAGCGGGTAGAGCCCCATGCCGTTCGGATCCTGGCCCGAGGCGTGCCCCGGGCGAAACAGCGGCTCGGCACCGTGGGGCGTCAGGGCGTCGAAGCGCACCACGCAACCGCCCAGTTCGGGCAACACCTCCAGGCGCAACGCGGCGTTACGCAGAATCACACTCATCAGCGGTGCCTTACAGGTTCACCCAGGTGCCGCCAGCCCGCGAGGACTCCAGCGCCCGGGTGATGAACAACACGCCGTCGACACCATCCGCCACGCCTGGGGTATGGCGCGCCAGGCTATGGGCTTCACGGTTGGCATGGCGGGCGCGAATCTGCTCGGCAAAGTCGCTGTAGAGCTGGGCAAAGGCCTCCAGGTAGCCTTCGGGATGCCCTGGCGGAATCCGCACCGCGGCCATGGCCGCCTCGCCCAGGCCGGGGCCGTTGCGGGTCAGTCGACGCGGCGGCTCGCCCTGGGGCGTGTAGAGCAGCTCGTTGGGGTCTTCCTGATGCCACTCGAGGCCGCCCCGGCTACCGTAGACGCGCAGCCGCAGGCCGTTCTCCCTGCCGGGCGCCACCTGACTCGACCAGAGCATGCCCCGGGCGCCGCCCTTGAAGCGCAACATCATGTGCACGTTATCGTCCAGTACGCGTCCGTCCACGAAGGCGTGTAGGTCGGCGGCGAGTGACTCTACTTCGAGCCCGGTGACGAAGCGCGCCAGATGATAGGCGTGGGTGCCGATGTCGCCCAGGCAGCCGGCCGGGCCGCTGCGCTTGGGGTCGGTGCGCCATTCCGCCTGCTTGACGCCTTGATCTTCCAGGCGCGTGGCGAGCCAGTCCTGGGGATACTCGACCTGCACCACGCGCAGTTCCCCCAGTTCACCGGCGGCCACCATTTCGCGGGCCTGGCGCACCAGAGAGTAACCGCTGTAGTTGTGCGTCAGGCCGAAGAAGCGTCCGCTGCGCTCGACGAGATCGGCCAGGGCACGGGCATCCTCGAGGGTGGTGGTCATCGGCTTGTCGCAGATGACGTCGATACCCGCTTCCAGAAAGGTCCTGGCCACGTCGAAGTGGAGGTGGTTGGGCGTGACGATGGCGACCACATCGATGCCGTCCTCGCGTTGGCCTTCAGCGTCGGCCATCGCCCGGTAGTCCGCATAGGCGCGCTCCGGCGCCACGTGCAGCGTGGCCGCCGAGGCTCGCGCGCGTTCGGGATCGGAAGCAAAGGCGCCGGCGACCAGCTCGAAGTGGTCGTCGATCCGGGCGGCGATGCGATGCACGCCGCCGATGAAGGCGCCCTGACCGCCGCCGACCATGCCCAGGCGCAGCCGGCGTGGGGCGTTGTGCTCGTTGCTCATGTCGTCGTGCTCCTGCGTGTCTCAGTCGAGTCCCAGAATGCGTCGATTGCCCGCTTCATCCGTGCCGCCACCGGCGAAGTCGTCGAACGCCCGCTCGGTGACCTCGATGATGTGATCGCGAATGAAGGCCGCGCCCTCGCGCGCACCGACCTCGGGATGCTTGAGGCAGCATTCCCATTCCAGCACCGCCCAGCCGTCGTAGTCGTGGGCGGCGAGCCAGGAGAAGATGTGCTTGAAGTCGATCTGGCCGTCGCCCAGCGAGCGGAAGCGGCCGGCGCGCTCAGTCCAGGACTGGTAGCCGGAGTAGACCCCTTGTTTGGGGCTTGGCTTGAACTCGGCATCCTTGGCATGAAACATCTTTATGCGGTCGGCGTAGACATCCAGGAAGCCCCGGTAATCGAGCTGTTGCAGGATCAGATGGCTGGGGTCGTAGAGGATGTTGCAGCGTGGATGATGGCCCAGGCGCTCCAGGAACATCTCGAAGGTAACGCCGTCGTGGAGGTCCTCGCCGGGATGGATCTCGTAGCAGAGGTCCACGCCGGCCTCGTCGAAGGCATCGAGAATCGGACGCCAGCGCTTGGCCAGTTCGTCGAAGGCGCTGTCGATCAGCCCGGCCGGTCGTTGCGGCCAGGGGTAGAGGAAGGGCCAGGCCAGCGAGCCGGAGAAGGTGCCATGCTCGGTCACCCCCAGATTGCGTGAGGCTTTGGCTGCCAGGTGCAACTGCTCCACCGCCCAGGCTTGGCGTGCGGCGGGGTTGCCCCTGACCTCGGGCACGGCGAAGCCATCGAACATCTCGTCATAGACGGGATGCACGGCGACCAATTGCCCTTGCAGGTGGGTCGAGAGTTCGGTCAGCTCGACGCCGTTCTCGGCCAAGGTGCCCTTGATTTCGTCGCAGTAGGTCTTGCTCTCGGCGGCGCGTTTGAGATCGATCAGGCGCGAGTCCCAACTGGGAATCTGCACACCCTTGTAACCATGTCCCGCCGCCCAGGCGGCAATGCTGTCCAGGCTGTTGAACGGGGCGTCGTCGCCGGCGAACTGTGCGAGAAAGATCGCCGGCCCCTTGATGGTCTTCATATCGGCCCTCCTGAGGGTGTCACGCTTGATGATGGCGTCGCGGTGGAAGGGTGGGCCCTTTCGAGCCCACCTGGCGAGGCTTGCGGCTTACTTGCGGCTTAGAAGGGGGAGTCGGGGTAGTAATACTGTTCGGCGTTCTCCTCGGTGATCAGCGGCGAGCCGAGGATGTACTCGCCGAGCACCGGCCCGTTGGACATGAAATGCTGCACGGTCAGGTCCATGGCGGTGGCGATCATCGCCGGCGGATAGAGCACGTCCACGGGCACCAGGTCGTCGCCCTCCATGACCCGCTTGATGATGTCCTTCATCCCGGCCCCGCCGACGATGAACAGTTCATCTTCGCGCTCGGCCTGGCGGACCGCCTCGATCACTCCCAGGGCGATATCGTCATCCTGGGCCCAGACGGCGTCGATGTTATCGAAGCGCGAGAGGAAGTCCTGCATCACTTCGAAGCCGTCGTCACGGTTCCAGTTGGCATGCTGCATGTCGAGGATGTTGATATCGGAGCCCTCGATCGCCGCCTGGAAGCCCTCGACGCGTTCATCGTCGATCACCGTGGGGATGCCGCGCAGCACCACGATGTCGCCCTCGCCGTCGAGCTGTTCGCGGATGTACTCACCGGAGACACGACCCAGCTCGTGGTTGTTGCCGGCGACGTAAAGATCCGAGATGCCGTCCTGGGTCAGGCCGCGATCCACCACGGTGACGAAGACATCTTCCTCTTTCACTCGGCGCACGGGGTCGGTCAGCGGGGCGGACTCGAAGGGCAGGATCACCAGCGCATCGATGTCGCGCAGCGAGACCAGGTCTTCCAGGTCGTTGGCCTGCTCGCCGGGGTTGCTGGCGGTGGAGATGGTGATCTCGATGTCAGGATAGAGTGCCTCGAGGCGCTCCTTGGCCTGCTCGGCGTGGAAGTTGACGCCGCCGGTCCAGCCGTGGGTCGCCGCGGGAATCGAGACCCCGATGGTGACCTCCTGTGCCGTGGCGGCGGCCGGTACGCCCACGGCCGCCGAGACGGCCAGGGCGAGTAGTGACTTCTTGATATGTGGCATGCTCTTGCTCCTCATACTTGTGCTTGTTGTCGCTGCCAGTGCTGGCGGGCTCAGGGTCCCGCCTTCCTCCACGATGCGCGCTGCAGGTACACCGCGACGATAATGATGATCCCCTGCACCGTGCCGTTGAGATAGTTGGAGATGGCGTCCGTCAGGTTGAGAATATTGCCGATCATGGTCAGCATGATCGCCCCCACTACGGTGCCCCAGATGCGCCCGTGCCCACCCTTGAGCACAGTGCCGCCGATGATCACGGCGGCGATCGCCTCGAGCTCCCAGAGCACACCGGTGGCGCCGGAGGCCGAGCCCAGTCGCGGCACGTAGATGATGGTCGCCAGCGCCACGCAGACGCCTTGTAGCACATAGGTCAGCGTCTTGACCCGGTCGACATGGATGGCGCTGTATTCCGCCACCTTCTCGTTGGAGCCGATGGCGAAGCAGTAGCGACCGAAGCGTGTGAAGTTGAGCAGTACGTAGCCGATGATGGCGACGACCAAAAAGACCCAGACCGGAATGGGGATCCCCAGCAGGCTGTCGTAGTAGACGGGTCGATAGATATCGCGCACGTTCCAGTCCAGCGTCAGGGTGCCGCCGTCGGCCAGGTAGGTGACCAGCGAGCGATAGATGCCCATGGTCCCCAGGGTGACGATGAACGCCTCGATCTTGCCCTTGGTGGTGACGACGCCGTTGATGAAGCCGGCACCCATGCCCAGAATCAGCGACGCCCCCACCCCGAACAGCACCGTGGTCAGGCCGGCGCCGAACTGCTCGACCAGGCCATTCATGATGATAATCATCACCCCGGCGATGAAGGCCGCCATGGAACCCACCGAAAGGTCCAGGCCACCGGCGGTAATCACGAAGGTGGCACCGATCGCAATGATGCCGATGAAGGCACTGCGGGTAAGCATGTTGCTGAGGTTGTCCAGCCCCAGGAAGGCCGGGTTGATCAGCACCCCCAGGATGGCTAACACCACCAGGGCGATGAAAGGCCCCCAGGTCTTCAGGTCGATGGCCATTCCGCCTCCCTTGACCTTGACGGCCTTGCGTTCAGGCGCGACGTTGCTCATCCGCTCCTACCCCCTTGATTCCCGATGCGTAGTGCATGATTTCCTGCTCGTTGATCTGCTCGCCCTCGAGGACGCCGGTCAGCTCGCCGGCACACATCACCGCCACCCGGTGGGATAGGCCGATCAGCTCGCCCATCTCCGATGAGATCAAGATGACCGAGCGGCCGGCATCGGTGAGCTCGCGAATGAAGCGGTAGATCTCCTGCTTGGTACCCACGTCGATGCCGCGGGTCGGCTCATTCATGATGACGATCTCGGGGTCGATGGACATGACCTTGGCGAGCAACAGCTTCTGTTGGTTGCCACCGGAGAGTTCGGCCGCCGTCAGCGCCTCGGTGCGCAGGCGAATGTCGAAGCGCTCGATGGCCTGCTGAAAGGCCTGCTCCTCGCGCTTGCGGTCGATCAGCGGATGACAGTAGTCGCGCAGGTTCAGCAGTGTCAGGTTGGGGCGCAGCCCCATGTTAAGCACCAGCCCCTTGCCCTTGCGATCCTCGGTGAGGTAGGCGATACGATGCTGTACGGCGTCCCGCAGATGGCGCAGCGTCACCGGCGCATCGTGGCGGCGAACCTCGCCGCCGGCGCGATAGCGCAGGCCAAGGATCGACTCGATCAGGGCCGTGCGTCCGGCACCGACCACACCGCCGAAGCCGAGCACCTCGCCTTTGCGCAGGGTGAAACTGGCCCGCCGGACGGCGCCGGGGACCACGATGTCACGAGCCTCCAGCACGATCGGCGCGTCGTCGGCAACCGGCCGGCGCTCGGGGTACATCTCGGTGATCTCGCGCCCCACCATGAGGCGGGCGAGCTCCTCCTTGGTACGGCCCTCGAGGGGGCCGCTGTCGATGAGATGACCGTCTCGCAGCACGGTGACACGATCGGCGATGCGCTCGATCTCACGCAGCTTGTGGGAGATGTAGAGGATCGCCACACCCCGCTGGCGCAGCCGGTCGACCAGGGCGAAGAGCACCTCGACCTCGTGCTCGGTCAGGCTGGCGGTAGGCTCGTCCATGATCAGCACGCGCACGTCGCGGGTCACCGCCTTGGCGATCTCCACCATCTGCTGGTCGGATGTCGACAGCTCCTTGACCCGGGCCCGGGGATCGACACGGGTTTCCAGCTCGGCCAGCGCCTCGCGGCAGCGCTCGCGCATGGCCCGGCGGTCGAGGAAGGGGCCGCGGCGCAGCTCGCGGCCCAGGAAGATGTTCTCCTCCACCGTCAGCTGCTCGGCCAGTGCCAGCTCCTGGTGAATCAACACGACCCCCTCGGCCTCCGCCTCGCCGCTACCGCTGAAGCATCGCGGCTGGCCATCGACTCGAACCTCGCCCGCACTGGGCGGCAGGTAGCCGGCGAGTATCTTCACCAGGGTGGATTTGCCGGCGCCGTTCTCACCCAGCAGGGCGTGAACCTCGCCGGGATAGAGCGCCAGGTCGATTCCGAACAGCACCTGATTGCCGCCGAAGGCGCGGTCGATACCACCTGCCTCGAGCATTGGCGTGCGTTCTTTGCTCATCAGCCCCAGCCACCATCAACGGCGAGCTCCTGCCCGGTGATGGCGGCACTCTCGGCACTGGCCAGGAAGAGCGCCGTCGGCGCGATATGTTGGGGCTCAAGGCGCAGCTTCAGGCACTGGTGAGCCTGGATGGAGGCTTCCTCCTCGGGGCCGATCCATTTCTCGAGCTGTCTTTCGGTCATGATCGAGCCGGGCACCAGGGTGTTGACGCGGATATGGTGGGTGCCGAGATCGCGAGCCAGGCTGCGCGTCAGCCCGTGGACCGCTGCCTTGGCAGTGACGTAGGTGGAGAGATCACCGATGGCCATCTGCACGCTGATCGAGCCGAAGTTGATGATGGATCCGCCACCGGCCTCGATCATCTGGTACGCGGCGGCCTGGGCGGCGAAGAACATGGGGCGCAGGTTGAGCGACATCCGCTCGTCCCAGTAGGCAACATCGACATCCTTCCAGGAGTGGCGATCGTCGTTGGCGGCGTTGTTGACCAGGGTGTGGATTGGTCCCAGGCTCTCGCCGATCTCGGCGATCACCGCTTGCAGCGCCTCCACGTCACGAATGTCGCAGCGGTGAAACTGCGGAGCCGTTCCGGTGGCGGCCTTCAACTCATCGACCAGCGCCTGGCTGGCAGGCTCGTTGATGTCGACAAAGGCAACCCGGGCTCCCTGCCGATGAAAGGCACGCGTGAGTGCCGCCCCGATGCCGCTACCGCCGCCGGTAATGAAAACCACCCGCTGCTCGAGGCTCGGATATCGTGCTGCATCGCTGCTCATGCTGGACCCCACTTAGTATTATCTATTTACTAAGTTCAGGTTGATGGCGGAATAACCGCTCTTCAATGAGACCTTGGTCTTGTGTCGCGCAACCTGCTTGAATTCATGAAGGAAACCCGTTGGAGCAGCCCTGGGGCCAAGGATGTCCTGGCGTGACTCGAGCGCTTGCATTCGTTTAATCTAAGCATCAAGTTCCCTCGGGATCAGCGATGAGGGGAAGATCACGATAATGGCTCCGGCGGCCTATCCCGCTCACTGCCGGCACAAAACAGACAGGTCTCGTTTCATCCATGTCGACAAGCTTCCAGCAGCACAGGGGTGGCGATCTTCCCTTCCTCAAACGACTGAACCGCAGCGCCATTCTCGAGATGGTGCGCCGCACTCCCGGCCTCACCCGCGCCGACATCTCCAGCCAGGCACAGCTGACCAAGGCCACCGTGGGTGGCTGCGTCCAGTCGCTGCTGCACCAGGGCTGGCTACGCGAAGGCGAGCTGCAGAAAAGCAGCGGCGGCCGCCCCGGCCGCGCCCTTCACCTCAACAACGACCGCCACGTGCTGCTCGGTGCCGAAGTGGGCGTGCACGGCCTTCGCCTGGTGGCCTGCAACCTCTCCGGCCAGGTGCTCGAGTCGCATCACGAACATTTCATCCCGACTACGCCGGAAGCCACGGCCGAACGACTCGGGGACCTTCTTGGCGGGCTGACGAGGGCACCATCGGTGACCGGACGCCGGTGCCTGGGACTCGGCGTCACCCTGCCCGGCCCTATCGCCCCCGGCGAGCCGGTGTTGCGCCTGGCCCCCAACCTGGGCTGGCGGGACATACGCTTTCTGGAGCTGATGCGTTCTCATCTCCCCGGCCTCGAAGGCACCTGGCTGATGGACAACGAAGCCAATTCGGCCGCTTTCGGCGAGATCTACTTCCGTACGGACAGGATCCCCGAGTCGCTGATGTATGTCAGCGCCGGCACGGGTATCGGTAGCGGCATGGTCGAGGGCAACCACCCGCCGATGATGACCAGAGGCATCCAGGGACTCGCCGGCGAGATCGGCCATACCGTACTGCAACCAGGTGGGCTGTACTGCCATTGCGGTAATCGTGGCTGCGCGGAGACCCTGGTCAGCGGTTGGTCGATTCGCGCAGCCCTGGGCATCGCCGAGGAGGAAGACCTCATCCAGGCCCTGCGCCCGCGCCTGAACGAGACCGAGGTGCAGCTCACCCTGCGCCGGGCCGGCGAGGCACTGGGCATCCTGCTGCTCAACCTGCACCATACCCTCAACCCCTCGGAGATCGTGCTGGGCGGCTCTCTCACCCCGCTGGGTGCCCCCCTTCTGGATCCTGCCCTGGCCTATTTCGAGGCCAATCAGAATCGCCTGCTGGGCACTCCGCGACAGATCCCTCTGCGCGTGATCGAGGATTACAGCTTCGTCGCCGCCCGAGGCGCCGCCGCCCAGGTGCTGGCCAGCGTCATTCATCACTCGGACGAGCTGATCTAGGGGCCTGCCGGCCAATCGCCCCGGCCATCTGGTATCCTGGCCATCAAGATTCAACCCTTCCGTTCCGAGGCCACCATGTCATCCTCCCTCTGCCTGCTCTTCGACTCCGACGGCACCCTGGTCGACAGCGAGATCCTCCTCGCCGACGTGATGGCCGAGGTGCTGCCGCGCTTCGGCCTCCCCTTTACCGCCCGCCAATACATGGAGGAGTTCCGGGGCGTGCGCTTCCAGACCATCATCGAGACCCTGGAAAGCCGTCATGGTCCCTTGGAGGAGGGCCGCTTCCCGGTAATGGAAGCCGAGATGCGCGATCGCCTGGAGACCCGCATGCGCGAGGATCTCCAGGCGATCGACGGCATGGCACAGACGCTTACCGGCCTGGCCGACCATCCCATGGCCGTGGTCTCCAACGGCCCCGAGCGCAAGATACGCTGCGCCATGGAGAGCGCTGGCCTGGTCGCCCACTTCGGCGACAACCTCTTCAGCGCCTATACGCTGGGCGTCTGGAAGCCCGACCCGGGACTCTTCCTCGCGGCCGCCGCGGCCATGGGCTATCCGCCCGAACGCTGTGTGGTGATCGACGACGCCGCCGTGGGCGTGGCCGCCGGCCTGGCGGCCGGCATGCGGGTTATCCATCTCAACCACTTCCCCGACGAGGAGACCACCCCCGAGGGGGCCATCGGCATCCGCCATGCCAGCGAACTCCTGCAGGTCATTGGCGGGCTCGTCGAAACCGTCCCATCCCGGGCCTGAAACGCCCGGCCGTTCCCCGCTCAAGGAGGCTCGCTGGATGACACCTTTCTCTCTGACAGGCCAGGTCGCCATGGTCACCGGCTGCAACAAGGGCCTTGGCCAGGCCATGGCCGTCGCCCTGGCCGAGGCGGGTGCCGACGTGGTGGGGGTCAACCGCAGCCCCGCCACCGACACCTGCGCCCGGGTAGCCGCACTGGGCCGACGGTTCTTCGATGTCGAGGCCGAGCTGGGTCGCGACAGCCCCGCCGGGATCGTGGACGAGGCGGTAGCCCTGGCCGGCCAGGTAGACATCCTGGTCAACAACGCCGGCATCATCCGGCGGGCACCGGCCCTGGAGTTCTCGGAGGAGGACTGGGATGACGTGGTCGACGTCAACCTCAAGGCGGCGTTCTTCCTCGCTCAACAGGTCGCTCGCCATCTGGTCGAGCGCCAGGCCCCCGGGCGGATCGTCAACATCGCCTCGGTACTCTCCTTTCAGGGCGGTATCCGGGTTCCCTCCTACACCGCCAGCAAGAGTGGCATCCTGGGCCTGACTCGCCTGCTAGCCAACGAGTGGGCGGCATACGGCATCACCGTCAATGCCATCGCACCCGGCTACATGGCCACTGACAACACCCAGGCACTTCGAGACGATAAAAACCGCAGCGCGGAGATACTCGGACGCATTCCCGCTGGCCGCTGGGGGAAGCCGGAGGATCTCGCCGGTGCGGTGGTCTTCCTCTGCTCCCCGGCCGCCGCCTATGTCAATGGCCACGCCCTCGCGGTGGACGGCGGCTGGCTGGCACGCTGAGGGCACCAGAGAGGCCCTTCCCACAGCAAGGCGCGCCCGGACCAGACGCATTCCGTCATAGAGGGCTGAGCATGCCGTCTCCTTCCGGATTGCACGGTCAATGCGAGTGCCTGGGCACCTCGGCACCGCGACAGCCCACCAGGAAGTCGAAGTCGCAGCCTTCGTCAGCCTGCAGCACTCGCTCGATGTAGAGCTGGCGATAACCGCCGTCGCTGGCGATGCGCCGTGACGCCGCGGTGGGATCGCTCTCCGCCAGCCGGGCCTGGAGATCGGCGTCGCTGATCTCCAGGTGCAGCCGACCCGAATCACAGTCCAGCTCGATCCAGTCGCCGTTGTGTACCGCCGCCAATGGGCCGCCGGCCGCCGCTTCCGGCGCCACGTGAAGCACCACGGTGCCATAGGCGGTACCGCTCATGCGCGCGTCCGAAATTCGCACCATATCGGTGACACCCTGCTCGAGCAGCTTGGACGGCAGACCCATGTTGCCGACTTCGGCCATACCGTGGTAGCCACGCGGTCCGCAGTTTTTCATCACCAGGATACTCTCTGCATCGACCTCCAGGTCGGGGTCGTTGATGCGCGCCTTGTAGTCGTCGAAGTCCTCGAAGACCACCGCGCGGCCCCGGTGCTGCATCAACTCGGGACTCGCCGCCGAGGGCTTGAGCACCGCGCCGCGGGGCGCCAGGTTGCCTTGCAACACGCACATGCCCCCATCGGGGACCAATGGAGAGTCCAGCGGACGGATGACCTCGTCATCGTAGATCGGCGCCTCCTGGACGTTCTCCCAGAGCGTCTTGCCATTGACGGTCAAGGCATCCTTGTGCGGCAGCCGATCCGCCTCGCCCAGGCGGCGCAGCACGCCCGGCAGGCCGCCGGCATAGTAGAACTCCTCCATCAGGAAGCGCCCCGAGGGCTGGAGGTCAACGATGGTGGGCGTGCCGCGGCCGATGCGTGTCCAGTCATCGAGAGAGAGGTCAACCCCGATACGCCCGGCAATCGCCTTGAGATGGATCACGGCATTGGTCGAACCGCCGATGGCGGCATTGGTGCGAATCGCGTTCTCGAAAGCCTGGCGGGTCAGCACCTTGGAGAGTTTCAGGTCTTCGTTGACCATCTCGACGATGCGGTTGCCGGAGAGGTGTGCCATCACGTAGCGGCGGGAATCCACGGCGGGAATAGCGGCATTGTGCGGTAGCGAGGTTCCCAGGGATTCCGCCATGCAGGCCATGGTCGAGGCAGTGCCCATGGTGTTGCAGGTGCCCGCCGAGCGCGACATGCCAGCCTCTGCGGCCATGAAGTCGTGCATGGAGATCTTGCCGGCCTTGACCTGTTCGGAAAGCTGCCAGACTACGGTGCCCGAGCCGATGTCCCGGCCCTTGTGCTTGCCGTTGAGCATGGGGCCGCCGGTCACCACGATGGTGGGGATATCGCAGCTGGCCGCCCCCATCAGCAGCGCCGGAGTCGTCTTGTCGCAGCCTACCAGCAGCACCACCGCATCCATGGGATTACCACGAATTGCCTCTTCCACGTCCATGCTCGCCAGGTTGCGGGTGAACATTGCGGTGGGGCGCAGGTTGGACTCGCCATTGGAAAATACCGGGAATTCGACTGGGTAGCCGCCAGCCTCGAGAACGCCCTGTTTCACGTGGTCGGCAAGCTTGCGGAAGTGGGCATTACAGGGCGTCAGTTCCGACCAGGTGTTGCAGATGCCGATGATCGGCTTGCCCTGGAACTCATGGTCGGGAATCCCCTGATTCTTCATCCAGCTGCGATACATGAAGCCGTTCTTGTCGGCGCTGCCGAACCACTCGGCGCTGCGCAGCGGGCGCTTGCGATCGGTCATGGAGGACTCTCCTTTCATGGAATCGAGGCCGAGGCTCGCCCCGGAAATACAGTGACATGCCGAGACGGTACTCGCTCGCCCATTCCTAGTCGATACATACGAAAGTATATGTTGAACAAATAGACGCAATGTTCGACATTGCAGAGGCCCCCGAACGGGACCCAACGCGCACCTCACGCCACAACAACAACCTTCCTCAATGGAGAATTCTATGCTCAAGCTGAAGCACCCCCTCATCCTTGGCGGATCCGTCCTGCTGCTGGGCCTGCCTGCGGCCCAGGCAGCCGAATACGAATGGAAGTTCCAGGCCTCGGAGACCTCCGGCGAGCCCAGCTTCAAGATCAAGGAAGAGTGGGCGGAGAAGATCACCCGGATGACCGATGGTCGGGTCGAGATCGAGGTCATGCCGATCAACGCCGTGGTTGGGCCTACCGAAACCCTGAGCGCCGTCAGTGCCGGTATCCTCCAGGGCCACATGACCGATCCCAGCTACTTCTCCGGCCAGGATCCCGCCTTTGGCATGCTCGGCAATCTGGTCGGTGCCTGGCAGAACCCCTACGACTTCCTGGAGTACATGAAGTACGGGGGCGGGGAAGAGCTCTATAACGAGCTGGTGGAGCCCTATGGTGCTCACCTGATCGCTGCGGCGACCTTCCCGCTGGAATCCGTTCCCTCCACTGTGCCCATCGAATCCCTCGAGGATTTCGAAGGCCTGAAGATCCGCGCCCCCCAGGGCATGGTCTACAACATCTTCGAACGCATCGGCGCCACCCCGGTCAACCTGCCCGGCTCCGAGGTCTATACCGGCCTGGAGAAAGGCGTGATCGATGCTGCCGACTCCACGGTGCTGTCCAACAACGACGCCATGGGCCTGCACGCCTTCGCTCCCTACCCCCTGTATCCCGGCTTCCACTCCATGCCGATGATCGCCGTATCGATCAACAAGGATATCTGGGACAGCCTGCCCGAGGAGCTGCAGACCACCCTCAATACCGCCTTCGACGGCATGGCCTATGACCTGATCGCCCGCCTCAAGCAGCAGGACATCGAAACCCTGCAGAAGCTTCTGGAAGATCCCGATGTCCATCCCTTCGACCTCCCTGCCGAGGAGCGCAAGAAGTTCCGTACAGCGGCAGAGCAGGAGTGGAAGGAGTGGGCCGGTGAGAACGAAATGACCCAGAAGATCTATGACTCGGCGACTGCCTTCCTGCGCTCGCGCAACCTGCTCTGATTCATCGTCTCTCATCCCCAACCGTCCCATCACCCGAGGCAGCCCCTCGGGTGATGGGCTCGGAGGCGAGCCATGCCCCAGAAACCCCCTGATACTCAAGATCTCTCTCCCGATACGCAGGACCTCTCCGATATTCTCGAGAAGGTCGAGGAGGTCTCCCCCGAACGCAACGCCCTCGACAAGGTGATCGCCCGCGGAGCCCGCCTTGCAGCCTGGCTGGTGCTGCTCGCCATGGGCATCAGCGTGGTGGAGGTCTTCATGCGCTACGGCTTCAACAACCCGACCTCCTGGGTGCACGAGACCGTGGTGTTCCTGATCGCGGTGATCTTCGCGCTCGGCGGGCCGGCCGCCATGGCGCGCAACAGCCATATCCGCGTCAAGGTGCTCTACGACAGCGCCGGTCCCCGGCTCAAATGCTGGATGGATCGCCTCAACGACCTCCTGACCCTGGCCTTCTGCCTGACCATGAGCTACGCGGCCTTCCAGATGTTCTGGGGAGCGACGCACAACCCGCTGGGCGAGTGGTCCCTGGAGCGCTCCGGGACGTCCTGGAATCCGCCCTTTCCCGCCATGGTCAAGGGCGCGATCTTCTTCGCCCTGGCCCTGATGACGCTTCAGGCCGTGCTGCACCTGATCGAGTCGATCAGGGCGAGGCCCGCCCAGACTGACGAGGAGATGCGCTGATGGATATCGGAACAGCGACGATCCTGATGGTCGGCGCGATCTTCGCGCTGCTGGTGACCGGCCTGCCACTGGCCTTCATCACCGGCCTGGTCGCCATGGTCTTCACCTTCGGCTGGTTCGGCGAGTCCGCCCTGACGCTGGTCACCAGCCGGGTCTACGGCTTCATCACCGAATACTCCCTGGTGGCGGTACCGATGTTCGTGCTGATGGCCTCGCTGCTCGACCGCTCGGGGATCGCCAAGGACCTCTTCAATGCCATGCGCGTCTTCGCCGGACGCCTGCCCGGAGGCGTGGCGGTACAGACCATCGTGGTGGCCTTCTTCCTCGCTGCCCTCTCGGGGATCATCGGCGGGGAGATCGTGCTGCTGGGCATCCTGGCCCTGCCGCAGATGCTGCGCCTGGGTTACGACAAGCGGCTCTCCATCGGCGTGGTGTGCGCCGGCGGCGCCCTCGGCACCATGATGCCGCCGTCGATCGTGCTGATCATCTACGGCCTTATCGCCAGCGTATCGATCGCCGAACTGTTCACCGCCGCCATTACCCCGGCGGTGATCCTCATGGGGTCGTACATCGCCTATGTGCTGGTGCGCTGCCTGAAGAACCCCGCCCTGGGGCCGCCCCTGAACGAGTCCACCCAGGACAACCCCTTCGCCAGCAGGCTCGATGCCGTCAAGGCCATCGTGCTGCCGGCGTTGATCGCCTTCCTGGTGCTGGGCACCATCTACGGCGGCATCGCCTCGGTGACCGAGGCCGCTGCCATGGGGGTGTTCGGGGTACTGCTGGCCATCGTCGTGCGCGGCGAGTTCGCCATGGGCATGCTGCACCACAGCCTGGGCCAGACGATGAACACCTGCGGCATGATCATCTGGATCGGCATCGGCGCCGCGACCCTGGTGGGCGTCTACAACCTGATGGGTGGCAATCGCTTCGTGTCGGGCATGATCCTGGGGCTCGATGTGGCTCCCATCGTGATCATCCTGGTGATGATGGCGATCATGCTGATCCTCGGGCTCTTCCTCGACTGGATCGGCATCGCCATGCTGGCCCTGCCGATCTTCCTGCCCATCGTCATCCAACTGGGCTACGACCCCATCTGGTTCGGCATCCTCTTCGCCGTGAACATGCAGGTGTCGTTCCTCTCGCCCCCCTTCGGTCCCGCCGCCTTCTATCTCAAGAGCGTGGCACCGCCGGATATCAGCCTGCAGGACATCTACCTCTCGGTACTGCCCTTCATGGCCATCCAGCTGTGCGTCCTGGCCGCCCTCCTGATGTGGCCGCAACTGGCCATCTGGCCGCTATGATGACCCTCGATTCCCCTTCCATGAGGAGAGCACCATGCGATTGATCCAGTGTGACCATCAGGGTCGGGTTCACGCCGCCCTGGTGGAAAGCGAGCAGCAGATCAGGCTGCTCGATGCCGATACCTATACCCTCGCCCTTCGCGCGATCCGCGCCGGCAAATCACTCGGCGAAATCATCGAGTCGGCATCGACCGACGAGCGGCTCGACTACCAGACGCTGATCGACGAGAAGCAACTGTTGCCGCCGCTGACCCATCCCGACCCGGCCCACTGCCTGGTCACCGGCACCGGCCTGACCCACCTGGGCAGTGCCGATACCCGCTCGGCGATGCACGCCAAGGCCCAGGCCGACGAGGCGGAGTTGACCGACTCCATGCGCATGTTCAAGCTGGGGGTCGAGAACGGCAAGCCCGCCGCCGGCGAGACCGGCGCCCAGCCGGAGTGGTTCTACAAGGGCGACGGCGGCTGCGTGGCGGCCCCGGAAGCCGAGATCCCGGTACCCGGCTTCGCCGAGGATGCCGGCGAGGAGCCGGAGCTTGCCGGGCTCTACGTGATCGGCGACGACGGCACCCCCTGGCGGGTCGGCTTCGCCATCGGCAACGAGTTCTCCGACCATGTCACCGAGCGCTTCAACTACCTCTGGCTGGCCCACTCCAAGCTGCGCGCCTGCAGCTTCGGGCCGGAGTTGCTGGTCGGCGAGCTGCCCGCCCACCTGGAGGGTACCAGCCGCATCGTGCGCGACGGCGAGACGCTATGGGAGAAGCCGTTCCTGACCGGCGAGGCCAACATGGCCCACAGCCTGGCCAACCTGGAGCATCACCACTTCAAGTACGCCAACTTCAGGCGACCGGGGGACGTTCACGTGCACTTCTTCGGCACGGCGACCCTGAGCTTCGCCGACGGCATCCGGACCCGCGAAGGCGACCGCTTCGAGATCGCCCTGGCCGACTTCGGAAGGCCGCTGCGCAATGCCTTGCGCTTCGAGACGGTGACTCCGGCCACCGTCGAGATTCCCTCACTCTGATTCCATACCAGGAGAACATCATGGCACTGGAAGGCAAGCTACTGATCGGCCAGAGGGCCGTCAGCGGAAACGCGAATCCCATCAACGCCATCAATCCCGCCACCGGCGAGACCCTGGAGCCCGCCTATGTCGGCGGCGGCAAGGAGGAGGTTGCCCAGGCCTGCGAGCTGGCCTGGAGCGCCTTCGATACCTACCGCGAGACCTCCCCGGAGGAGCGGGCGGTGTTCCTCGAGACCATCGCCAGCGAGATCGAGGCGATCGGCGATGACCTGATCGAGCGCGCCATGGCCGAGAGCGGCCTGCCCCGGCCGCGCATGGAGGGTGAGCGCGGTCGCACCTGCGGCCAGCTGCGCCTGTTCGCCTCGGTGGTACGCGCCGGGGAATGGCTCGACGTGCGCGTCGACCCGGCCCTGCCCGACCGTGAGCCGATGCCGCGTCTCGACCTGCGCCAGCGCCACGTCGCCCTGGGGCCCGTGGCCGTGTTCGGTCCCAGCAATTTCCCGCTGGCGTTCTCCGTCGCCGGCGGCGATACCGCATCAAGCCTGGCCGCCGGCTGTCCGGTGGTGGTCAAGGCGCACTCGGCGCACCCCGGTACCTCCGAGCTGGTGGGCCGCGCTCTCCAGAAGGCGGTCAAGGCCTGCGGCCTGCCCGAAGGCGTGTTCTCGCTGCTGTTCGGCTCCGGCCGCGAAGTGGGGGCGGCGCTGGTCGCCGATCCGCGCATCAAGGCGGTGGGCTTTACCGGCTCGCGCAGTGGCGGTACCGCCCTGATGACGATCGCCCAGAACCGCGCGGAGCCGATCCCGGTCTACGCCGAGATGAGCAGCATCAACCCGGTGTTCCTGCTGCCGGAGGCGCTCAAGGCGCGCGGCGACAAGATCGCCGAAGGCTTCGTCGGTTCGCTGACCATGGGCGCCGGCCAGTTCTGCACCAACCCGGGCCTGGTGATCGCTCACGAGGGCACGTCACTGGATGCCTTCCTCGACGCCGCCGGCGAGGCGGTCAAGGAGAGCCCCGCCCAGACCATGCTTACCCCGGGCACCCACGAGGCCTACCAGGAGGGCGTGGCATACTACGCTGGCCACGACGGCGTGCGTGAAGTGGCACGCGGCCAGGCGGGCTCGGGGACCAATCAGTGCCAGGCCGGCCTGTTCGTCACCACGGCGGCGGATTTCCTCGGCGACGAAACCCTGCAGCGCCAGGAGGTCTTCGGGGCCTGTTCGCTGGTGGTGGCCTGTGCCAGCAACGACGAGCTGCAACGGGTCGCCGAGCGGCTCGAGGGCCAGCTCACGGCCACCCTGCAGATGGACGATGCCGACCTCGACATGGCACGCAGCCTGCTGCCCACGCTCGAGCGCAAGGCGGGACGGATACTGGCCAACGGCTGGCCGACCGGGGTGGAAGTCTGCCATTCCATGGTGCATGGCGGCCCCTATCCGGCGACCTCGGACAGCCGCACCACCTCGGTGGGCAGCGCGGCCATCTTCCGTTTCCTGCGCCCGGTGTGCTACCAGGCGCTGCCCGAGGGTCTGCTGCCCGAGGCACTCAAGGACGGCAACCCCCTCGGCGTGAGCCGCCTGGTGGATGGCAAGCGCGAGGCGTGACGGTGCAAGCCAGCGACAACAGGGCGAATCCTGTTGTCGCTGCACCTGTTGATCGATCCTATCTTTCGCATGCCGACGTCCAGGCAAGGGCAACCCGGGATCCTTCAATTTCCCTGCAGAATAAGGAAAGGAGGCTACCGAGCGGCGAAATACCTAGCTCTTCGGCATGTTCTGAAGTACATGAAGCATTACTTCAGGAACCAGGAAAAAAGGATAAATCATGTCGAATTCAATCAACAAGATTGGCTTCATTGGACTGGGTTTCATGGGACACGGTATTGCCAAGAATATCGTCGAGAAGGGTTTCTCGCTGACGATCATGGCGCACAGGAATCGAACTCCTGTGGAAGACATGATCAGCCGTGGAGCCACAGAGGTCGAAACCGCAAAGGAAGTGGCTGCCGAGTCGGAGATCGTTTTTCTTTGCGTGACGGGGGTCGAATGAAGTCGAGGCAGTCATTCGAGGCGAGAATGGCCTCAAGGAAGGCCTGAAGCGTGGATCGATCGTCGTCGACACCTCCACCTCGGATCCGAACTCCACGCTGGCCCTGGCAGACGAACTCGAGGCAATCGGCGTTACCCTCGTCGATGCCCCGCTGGGACGCTCACCGAAGG
The DNA here is from genome assembly GCF_902500215.1 of Halomonas lysinitropha. Lineage (GTDB taxonomy): Bacteria > Pseudomonadota > Gammaproteobacteria > Pseudomonadales > Halomonadaceae > Halomonas > Halomonas lysinitropha. The sequence goes on along the minus strand of NZ_CABVOU010000015.1, from coordinate 163,879 downwards.
AAGCCTGGGAAGGCAAGCTCGATACCATGGTCGGGTGCGATGCAGAGACATTCGCGCGTATCAAGCCGGTACTCGAAACCTGGGCAGGGCGAATCGTCCATATCGGAACCACTGGCGATGGCCACAAGATGAAGCTTATCAACAACTTCATCTCTCTTGGATACGGCGCCCTCTATGCCGAGGCCCTGACGCTGGCCAAGAAGGTCGGAATAGAACCTGCGCGTTTCGATAGCGTCATCCGCGGCAGCCGGATGGATTGCCAGTTCTACCAGACTTACATGCAATATGTACTTGAGCGTGACCGCGATGCCCACAAGTTCGCATTGCGCAATGGCTTGAAGGATATGTGCTATCTCGATGCCATGGCGACTCAAGCCGGCATCGCCAATCCACTTTCGAATGCAGTGAAGAATTCCTATGCACTGGCGGTCAACACGGGTCGTGGCGAAGATTATATACCCATGCTTTCCGATGTAATTGCTGAGCTCAACGATACCTCCCTGGAACCGGCCGAGTGAGGGCTACTGTAGCCCTGCAACAAGGCGCTCAGCCATCTCGGCAATACAACGGAGATGGTAGAGGAAAACAAACTACCTACGAAAATCCATGCTGAACATGCGTTTCGGTGAATTTCAACTCATGACCCTCAGAGCAGAAGCCTCACTGCGGACAAAATGAGATCATGACAGGATATCATGAGTGATCATCAATCGATAAAAACAGAGAGGAGTCATCGTGAAAGACATCGAAATCCTTGTTCCCGTCCCCATGCGAGAGATGATCACCGATCAGCTCGATGAAACTTTCATCCTGCATCGCCTTTGGGAGCAAACTGATCCAGAGTCTTATCTGGATGAGGTGGCGCCTCGCATCCGCGGCCTGGCTGCGGGTGGGCATCGCGCCATCGACGCCGCCCTGCTGGACCGACTGCCTGCCCTGGAGATCGTCTCTTGCTTCGGTGTCGGCTACGATCACGTAGATGCTGCCTATGCGGGGAAAAAAGGGGTCATCGTCACCAATACGCCCGATGTCCTGACCGACGAGGTCGCCGATGCGGCCGTCGGGCTGCTGATCGCTACCCTGCGGCAGTTCCCTCAGGCCGACCGTTTCGTGCGCGAAGGCAAGTGGCTGGAAGGGGCCTTCCCCCTGACCCCCAGCCTGCGTGAGCGAACCATCGGCATGGTGGGGCTAGGCCGCATCGGACACGCCATCGCCCGGAGGCTCGAGGCCTTCGGCGTCGATGTCATCTATCACAGCCGCACACCCAAGCAGAATGTGGCCTACCCTCATTACCCCTCCCTCACCGAGATGGCCCGAGATGCAGATGTCCTTGTCGTCACGACACCCGGTGGACCGGGTACGCAGCACCTGATCGATTCAGCTGTTCTGGAAGCCCTGGGATCCCGGGGGGTGCTGATCAACATCGCCCGCGGCAGTGTCGTCGACGAGCAGGCCTTGATCACGGCACTCCAGAACGAAACCATCCTGACGGCGGGTCTGGACGTGTTCGAGAACGAGCCGGAGGTCCCCCAGGCCCTGATCGACATGGAACACGTCGTCCTTCTGCCCCATGTCGGCTCGGGTTCGGTCCATACACGCGACGCCATGGGCCAGCTCGTGGTCGACAATCTGAGGTCATGGTTCGCCGGAAAGGGCCCCCTCACACCCGTCGTCGAGACCCCCTATCCGCCCACGAGCCGCTGAGAGTAACCATGTCCAGCATCATCAACTACCTGACCAGGATCCGTTTCGGTCCAGGGACGATCCAAAGCCTCTCCGAGGAACTCGAATTGCTCGGCATCAAGACCCCGCTGCTTGTCACCGACAAGGGCTTGAGGGACAGCGGACTGGTCGATTCCTTCATCGAGAGGAGTGGATTGCCGGCCCGGGTCGCCGTGTTCGACGAGACGCCGCCCAATCCCACGGAAGAGGCGGTGGAACACGCACTCGAGGTCTTCCGGGCACACGGCTGTGACGGGATCATCGGCTTGGGCGGCGGGTCCAGCATCGACCTTGCCAAGGGGGTCTCCCTGCTGGCGACACATGAGGCCCCCCTGCGCCAGTATGCCTTGATCGACGGCGGGGCCGGGAGAATCACCGCGGCTACCGTGCCCCTGGTGGCCGTTCCCACCACCGCGGGCACCGGCAGCGAGGTGGGGCGCGGCGCCCTGATCACCCTGCGCGACAAGCGCAAGCTGGGCTTCATCTCTCCGCACATGATCCCTTCGGTGGCCATCTGCGATCCCGACATGACCCTGTCGCTGCCCCCCTATCTGACGGCGGCCACCGGCATGGATGCCATCGCCCACTGCGTGGAAACCTACCTGAGTCCACGGGACAACCCTCCTGCCGATGCGATCGCCCTGGATGGCTTGCAGCGTGCCATCCAGAACATCCATGTCGCTACCCGGGACGGGGCGAATGCACAGGCCCGCCATGAAATGATGATGGCGGCCGTCGAGGGCGCCCTGGCCTTCCAGAAGGGGCTCGGTGCCGTTCACTCCCTGTCCCATGCACTCGGCGGCTTCCATGAGCTGGAACTGCACCATGGCACCCTGAACGCCCTCTTGCTGCCGGTGGTGCTGCGCTTCAACCAGAGCCATTGCGAAGCCAAGTATGCGCGGCTCCGGGAAGTGATGGGGCTGCCCGCCGGGGCTGACGTGCCCCAGGCCTTCGAGGAGCTGACCCGCAAGCTGGACCTTCCGGTGCGCCTTCGCGACATGGGCGTCCCACGGGATCTTCTCGACCAGGCCGCACAGTGGGCCTACGAGGACCACTCCACTGCCACCAATCCAAGACCCGCTACCCGGGATGACTTCTTCCGGCTGTTGAGTGAAGCCTACTGACCGGCAGCAGGACAGGGGTCTCATCGCTTGCCGACAATGCCTGGCGGCACTCCACGTTCTCATGACGAACGCCTCGAGCCCGGAAACAGATCTCGCCACTCTTCAAGGAGCCACAATGAACGCTTCCCGGAATATCGGTTTTATCGGCACGGGCATCATGGGAGCCCCCATGGCGGCCCGCCTCGCCGAGGCGGGTCATCGTGTCCGGGCCTGGAACCGTTCGCCGGACAAGAGCCGGGCCCTCGCCGACAAGGGGGTGGAGACCTCGATCACACCCCTGGAGGCGGTGGATGATGCCGACATCGTCATCGTCATGCTGAGTTCGGGCCCGGTGTGCGACGAGATCATTCTCGGACAGGCCGGCATACTCGCCGCGATGAAGCCGGACAGCACCCTAGTGGTCATGAGTTCCATCCCCATGGGGACGGCACAGGGGCATGCCCGGGCCTGCGAGGAGAGGGGCATCCGCTACCTGGATGCCCCGGTGTCGGGCGGGGAAAGGGGCGCCATCGAGGGCACCCTGGCGATCATGGTGGGTGGCGAGGAAGCCGCCTTCGACGCTGTCCGACCGCTGCTCGAGTGCCTGGGAAGCCCCGTGCACGTGGGCCCGGCGGGGTGCGGTGAGCTCGCCAAGCTCGCCAACCAGATGATCGTCGCCAATACCATCGCCACCGTCGCCGAGGCCTTGCTGCTGGCCGAGCGCGGCGGGGCCGACCCCGCCCGGGTCCGTCAGGCCCTGCTGGGCGGCTTCGCCGATTCGACCATCCTCAGGCAGCACGGCCAGCGCATGATCGAGGGCGACTTCGCCCCCGGCGGCCCTGCCAGATGGCAACTCAAGGATACCCGGACCGCCGAATCGCTTGCGGCGGAACTCGCCCTCGAACTGCCCGTGTCATCGCTGGTCAACGGGCTCTACGAGGATCTGGTGGCTCATGGCGACGGCGACCTCGACCACAGCGCCCTGATCCGGGAGCTGAGGCGGCGCAACGGCCTGCCGCTGTAGCCTTGCCGATCCTGGCCCTGCTTACAACAGCTCTCACAGCAGCTCCAGTTCCTTCCCCAACCGGCTGTCGCCGGTCTCGATACCCAGCGCCTTGGCGGTTCCCTCGAGCACAGCCTGGGCGGCCAGGAAGGCTTCTCGCGGGTTGCGGGCACGGATATGCTCCATCACTTGTCGATGACGTTCGAGGCTCTCCTCGGGATCCGTGGTGCTGATGTTGGATTCGGACACCAGCAGGTAGATGGAGGGGCGCAGGATGTGCGACAGCTGGGACCAGACGATGTTGTGGGTCGCCTTGAAGATGGCGACGTGGAAGGCGACGTCGTAATCGCTGTGCAGTCGACGCTCCTCGGCGCAGGTCGCATCGTAGAGATTCTTGCCCATTCCCTCGAAAGCTTCCTCGATGGCCACGAGGTCCCGCGCCTTGGCGCGGCGGGCGGCCGTCATGGCGACATAGGGCTCGACATCCAGGCGAAAGGCGAGGATCTCCCGCTGGATCCGGGGATTTGGCGAAGCGTAGCGGGTTATCCAGTCGGTAACTACCGGATCCAGGATGTTCCACTCCTCGTACTCCCTGACCTTGGAGCCATGGCCCGAGATACGCTCGATGATCCCGACGTCCACGAGGCGGCGCAGATCGCTGCGCACCGCCGATCGATTGATCGTGAACTGTTCGCAAAGATCGATTTCCCGGGGGACGAAATCTCCCGGTCGATAGACGCCGGAGAAGATGGCCTCGGCGAGGAACTCGGCAACACTGGGACGCTGAGGATTCTTGACGGACTTGGCATTCACGGGAGAGTCACCAGGACAGGATTTCGCCATATCCTGAAGTATGGTGCACATACACGCAATATGACGTTTGATGGCCCCGAAAATCTGGGCCATACTCCAAGGGCTTGAAAGCTAGCATCCTGTCATACCATGAGACCAACAATGGATGCTGCCGGATGCTATTTCGAAGACAAGCGACGGCCCATGCCTCGGCAACGGCCGGTTGCCGAAACCCGGACATCACGGAACTGCCAATGCGACTTTACAACAAGACGGCACTCATCACCGGCGCGGGCCAGGGCATCGGTCGGGCGACCGCCTTGCGTTTCGCCGAGGAGGGCGCCCGGGTCATTGCCACCGATGTCGATACCGACAAACTGGATGAAGTGGCGAGCGTCAGCGGCATCGAGACGAGGCGACTCGATGTTCTCGATGCCTCGGCCATTGCCGCCCTGTCTGGCGAAATTCCGCCACTCGACATCCTCTTCAACTGTGCCGGTCATGTCGCCAGCGGCTCTCTGCTGGAGTGCGACGAGGATGATCTGGCGTTCTCCCTTTCGCTCAACGTCATCGCCATGTATCGACTGATCCGCGCCCTGCTGCCCGCCATGCTGGAAAATGGCGGCGGCAGCATCATCAACATGGCCTCGGTGGCGTCGAGCCTCAAGGGCGTGCCCAACCGCTTCGCCTATGGCACCACCAAGGCCGCGGTGATCGGCCTGACGAAATCGGTGGCCGCCGACTTCATCGACCGAGGCATACGCTGCAATGCCATCTGCCCGGGCACCGTGGAGTCCCCGTCACTGCGAGCGCGTATCCGAGAGCAGGCGAGCCGCCAGGGTCGCAACGAGGCCGACGTCTATGCCGACTTCATCGCCCGCCAGCCCCTGGGGAGACTCGGCACACCCGAGGAGATTGCGGCCCTCGCCACCTACCTGGCCGCCGACGAATCCGCCTACACCACCGGTACCGCCCAGATCATCGACGGTGGCTGGCTGGCCTGAACGCGGTTACCGCACCGTCCCGCTGAACCATAAGGATAACCACCATGAAATTCCTACGCTTCGGCCCGAGCGGCCACGAGAAACCCGGCCTGATGGACCCTGATGGCGTGATTCGCGACCTCTCGGCCCACCTGCCCGACCTGGACGGCCCCCATCTGGACAGGGAACGGCTGGCGACCCTGGCAGACCTGGAGTTCAGCCGACTTCCCGAGGTTCCCGCCGACACCCGCCTCGGCCCCTGTGTCGGCCGGGTCGGCAAGTTCATCTGCATCGGTCTCAACTATTCCGACCATGCCGCCGAGACCGGCGCCCAGGTCCCGCCGGAGCCCGTGGTGTTCAACAAGTGGACCAGCGCCATCTGTGGCCCGAACGACGACGTGATCATTCCCCGCGGCTCACAGAAGACCGACTGGGAAGTGGAACTCGGCGTGGTCATCGGCAAGGGCGGCCGCTATATCGAAGAAGCCGATGCCATGGACCACGTGGCCGGCTACTGCGTGGTCAACGATGTCTCGGAGCGTGAATACCAGCTGGAGCGCAGTGGCACCTGGGACAAGGGCAAGGGCTGCGACACCTTCGGCCCCCTGGGGCCCTGGCTGGTGACCCCCGACGAGATCGCCGACCCCCACCAGCTGGCCATGTGGCTGGAGGTAGACGGCCACCGCTACCAGGACGGCAGTACAGAAACCATGGTCTATCAGGTTCCCGTCCTGATCAGCTATCTCAGCCGCTTCATGAGCCTGCAGCCCGGCGATGTCATCTCCACCGGCACACCGCCGGGGGTGGGAATGGGCCAGAAGCCGCCTGTCTACCTCAGGCCCGGTCAGCGCATGCGCCTGGGCATCGAGGGGCTCGGCGAGCAGCACCAGCAGGTCATCGCCGACGAAACCCGGTGAACGTCAGGAGACTCCCGATGCGCAGCGTCGTCTGTACCCGTCCGGGACTGATGGAACTCGAGGACCGTGAAACACCAACCTGCGGGTCGGGCGAGGCCCTGCTCCGCATCCGGCGCATCGGCATCTGCGGCACCGATATCCACGCCTACGGCGGTAACCAGCCCTATTTCAGCTATCCCCGGGTGCTGGGCCACGAGCTGGCCGGCGAGATAGTGGCGGTGGGTGATTCCCGGGACCAGGCACTGGTGGGGCAGAATGCCTCGCTGATTCCCTACCTGCACTGCGGCGAGTGCCGCGCCTGCCGCAAGGGCCTGACCAACTGCTGCCAGCGGATGCAGGTGATCGGCGTGCACCGCGATGGCGGCATGTGCGACCTGCTGGCGGTCCCGACCGTGCACCTCATCCCCTCCGCGAGTCTGTCGCTCGATCAGCTGGCCCTGATGGAGTGCCTGGCCATCGGGGCCCATGCCGTGCGTCGCAGCGAGCTGGACAGCGATTCGCTGGCGGTGGTGGTGGGCGCCGGCCCGATCGGCATGGGCGTCGTGCAGTTCGCCCGCGAGAACGGCGCCAGGGTGGTGGTGATCGACCCCAGCGAACAGCGCCTGGCCTTCTGCCGCGAGACGCTGGGCATCGAGTTGACCCTCAACCCCACACAGGAAGATCCGGTCGAGTTCCTAGCCGGCATCAGTGACGGCGCCTTGGCCGATGTGGTCTTCGATGCCAGCGGCAATGCCCACGCCATGCAGAAGGGGTTCGACTTCGTCGGCCACGGGGGGCGCTATGTACTGGTGAGCATCGTCAAGTCGGACATCACCTTCAACGACCCGGACTTCCATCGCCGGGAGATGACGTTGCTCAGCAGCCGCAATGCCACCCGCGAGGATTTCGACCGGGTAGCGAGCCTGATGGCGGCCGGCCGGCTGCAGGAAACCGCGATGATCACCCACCGCGCCGAACTCGCCGAGGTGCCCGAGGCCATGCCGCGCTGGTGCGCCCCCTCCCATGGCGTGATCAAGGCCATGGTCCACCTCGCCCCGTCAGCCTGAAGACCCGGAGCCTGCCATGAACCAGACCATCGCCCGTGACGTCGGCCAGCTCGAGAGCCTGCGCGTCCATGCCGCCGACAACGTCCGCGTCGCCCTACGCAACCTGCCCGCGGGCCACGAGATAGATGATGACGGAGAGCGCATCGTGCTTTGCGAGCCGATCCGCCAGAAGCACAAGTTCACCCTGGCCTCCCTGAAGGTCGGCGACACCGTCATCATGTACGGCGTCACCGTGGGCCGGGCGACTCAGCCCATCCCGACGGGCGCGGCCCTCACCACCGAGAATATCGAGCACAGCACCGCCTCCGCCGCCCCCCGGGCCCGCCGAGGCGACTGGCAGGCACCCGATGTTTCCGCCTTCCAGGGCGCCACCTTCGATGGCTACCATCGTCCCGACGGCCGGGTCGGCACGGCCAATCTGTGGCTGGTGGTTCCCCTCGTCTTCTGCGAGAACCGCAACATCGAGGTGCTGCGCCAGAGCGTCGCCGACGCCCTGGGCGAGGACCCCTATCGCGACTACAAGCGCCTGGCCAGGGAGCTGCTCCACGGGGCGGCCGGAGTCGAGCCCTCGCCGCCCGTTACCGAGCGCTATTTCCCCAATGTCGACGGGGTCCGCTTTCTCACCCATACCCTGGGCTGCGGCGGCACGGACGACGATGCCACCGCCCTCTGCCAGCTGCTCGCCGGCTACATCTGCCACCCCAACGTTGCCGGCGCGACGGTGCTGAGTCTGGGCTGCCAGAAGGCGCAGATCGACATGCTCAAGGGTGCCGTCGCCGAGCGCGATCCCCAGGGGCTGCGACCGGTGCACTATCTCGAGCAGCAGGCCAGCGTCAGCGAGGAGGCGCTTATTCGTGAGGCCCTCACCACCATCTTCGATGGCCTGGCCGAGGCCAATCGTGTCGAGCGAACCCCCGCTCCGCTCTCAGAGCTCTCCATCGGCGTGGAATGCGGCGGCTCCGACGGCTTCTCGGGGCTATCGGCCAACCCCGTGGTGGGTGGCGTCATCGATCGCCTGGTGGCGCTGGGCGGCAGCGGCATCCTCAGCGAGTTTCCCGAGCTCTGCGGCGTGGAGCACGAACTGCTGGCCCGCTGCCGCGACGATCGGGTGGCCGAGCGCTTCCTGGCGTTGATGAACGCCTATCAGGCGCATGCCGCCCGGGTCGGCGCCGACTTCTCCATGAATCCCTCGCCGGGCAACATCCGCGACGGCCTGATTACCGATGCCATGAAGTCCGCCGGAGCGGCCAAGAAGGGCGGCGACAGCCCGGTGGTCGATGTCCTCGACTACACCGAGCCCCAGACCCGCAAGGGACTCAACCTGCTCTGCACCCCGGGAAACGACGTGGAGTCCACCACCGGCCTGGCCGGCTCCGGGGCCAACCTGATCATGTTCACCACCGGGCTGGGGACGCCCACCGGCAATCCCGTCGTCCCGGTACTCAAGATCTCGAGCAACAGCGAGATGGCCAGGCGCATGGCGGATGTCATCGATTTCGACAGCGGCCCGGTGATCCGCGGCGAAGCGAGCATCGACGAGCTCGCCGAACGCCTGTTGCAGCTGTGTATCGACACCGCCTCGGGACGCTATCGCGCCAAGGCCGTGGGGCTGGCCCAGTACGATTTCATCCCCTGGAAGCGCGGCGTTTCCCTCTAGGATACCTTCTCATGATCGCACCGCAGCCTGACCAACCCGCCGAGATCTTGCAGTTTGGTACCAGCCGCTTCCTGCTGGCTCATGTCGATTACTTCGTCAGTGAATCACTGGCGGCAAGGCGCAGTGACAAGCGAATCGTGATCGTCCAGGGCTCCTCGCGCCCGGAGGGACGACGCAAGGCCAGTGACCTCGCCGAACGATTGCAGTACCCGGTTCACTTTCGCGGCAGACGTGACGGCCGGACCATCGATACCGAAGAATGGGTCGATAGCCTCGCCGCCTGCTTGATCGCCGACAGCGACTGGGAAGAGATCGAACGCCGCTTCGTCGAGGAGATCACCCATGTGGTCTCCAACACCGGAGAGGACGGTTACGCCATCCCCGCTGATGACGACCCGCGACATGCCCTTCCCGCCAGCTTTCCCGCCCGCCTGACAAAGCTGCTTCGTGCCCGCTATGTGCGCAACGGCCGGGGGGTCACGCTGATGCCCTGCGAACTGATCCCGTCAAACGGCCAGCGCCTTCGGGAGATCGTCCACGACCACGCCGATGCCCATTACACCGATTCGGACTTTCTCGCCTGGCTGAACCAGGAGTGCCTGTGGATCGATACCCTGGTCGATCGCATCGTGTCGAGTACCATCGAGCCGGTGGGAGCCGTCGCCGAACCCTATGGCCTCTGGGCCATCCGGGAAACAACGGGGCTCGAACTTCCCTGCCATCATCCCGATGTGCAGGTCGTGAAGGACCTTACCCCCTATGAGAAACGCAAGCTGCACGTCCTGAACCTCTCCCATAGCTGGCTCGTCCAGCGCTGGTATGACCAGGGGCTGACATCGCGCCTGAGCTATGTGCGCGAGGCCATGCAGGAACCCTCGCTACGGGCGCCACTGGAGTCGATGCTGCGCGATGAGGTATTGCCGGTACTCGAGCGCGAACTTCCCGGCCTGCGGGTGGAGGACTATATCGAGACGACCCTGGAGCGTTTCAGCAACCCCTTCCTGGACCATCGCCTCGAGGATATTGCCCAGCATCATCAGGAAAAGCTGCGTAGACGCCTTGCGCCGGTGCATGAGATGGCACGGGCACTGGGGCATGCCACGCCGCTGCTGGCGTCCGTGCTGCATTCGACGGGAATGGTCGGCCAGTCCGAAGGAGGCGACTCACACAGGAAGACACGCTGAGCGGGCCGCTGATGCAACCATTAGTCCGAGGAGAGCCGCTTCTTGAGTTGCATGTAGGTGCCATAGTGGCGATCCAAGTGGCGACGCATGGCGGCTTCCGAGGCATCGGGATCTCGCGACTCGATGGCCTCGACGAGCTCGATGTGGGCAGCAAGGGCCGCCTTGTCCTCGTCCTTTTGCTGCAGCACCTGGGCGCGACGATCATCGAGCCACTCGGAGAGGGCGACATGAATGGCATCGAAGATCGGGTTGCGACCGATGCTGGCCAGGACACCGTGGAAGTCGTTGTCGGATCGCTTGAAGCGCGCCTCGTCACCGATGGCGTCGCGATTTTCCTGCAGTGCCTCGCGCAGGCGAAGGAGGTCGGCCTCGGTCGCGTGGCGGGCCGCATAGCGCGCCAGCGAGATCTCGAACATGGCCCTGGCTTCCTGGAAATACTGTTGGCCATCGGGCTTGGAAAGCAGTTGGCGCGTCACGCCCGAGAGCCTTGCCATCACCGCATCGGCGGTAGGCCGGATAACCCGCGCCCGGGTACCGCTGTTGATGGCAATCAGCCCCAGGCGCTGCAGATAGAAGAGGGCTTCGCGAACCGCCGGACGCCCCACCCCGAACTGCTCCATCAGATCTCGCTCGGAGGGAAGTTGATCGTTTTCGCTGAGCCTTCCCTCGAGTATCTCCGCCTCGAGCTGTTCAGCGACCTGTTCGGAAAGCGTCTTGCGCTCCACCCGGTATCTGCTCATATACGCCCTCCCCGTGGGTTATCTAGAACACGAATCGGGCTGCATTATACCGCACTGCAGCAATCCTGTGCTCAAGCCATGGGCTTGAGCGGTTCCAAGCCGAGTTCGCTCGCCATGGCGGCATAGGCCGCCTGATTGGCGCTGTCCAGAGGAATACCTTCGGCATCGCGCTGCGCCCGACACCGCCATTCACGATCCCCGGGTGCCATGACCTCGCTGTCGGCCATGGCCGGGCGGGAACGCAGATCCGCAAGATAGTCGCTCAGGCAGGCCTGAAAGGTCGACGCTTCGGTGAAAGCGGCCGGGTTCATCGCCAGGACGAAATGCCCGATACCCCGCGGCGTCGACATATCCGGCCCGCCCATGGGCAGAAGGCGAAAGCCGTTGAGCATACCCGCCAGCGTCGAACTGAGCACCTCGACCATGCCTCCTAGCCCCGCCCCCTTGAAGCCGAAGTCGCTACCTCCGAGGGGCAGGAGTGCCGCCACCTCATCGGGCTGACGGGTCACCTCGCCTCGGGCATCGGCAGCGACCTGATCCGGCAACTCCCGGCCGATAGCGCCGTATTGCTGAACACGGTTCCAGGGCACTGAGCTGGTCGCCATGTCCAGCAAGTAGGGTGAGTCTCCCGCTACCGGAGCAGCGAAGGCGATAGGATTGGTGCCGTGGAAGGGTGCCTTGCCTTCGTGCAGGAGCACGAAAGGATCAGAATTGCAGAAGGCCATGCCGATCAGCCCACGCTCTGCCGCGGCCATGGCATAGCAACCCGCAGCGCCGAAATGCGACGAATGCCCGACAGCCACCGCCCCGAGTCCGACCTCCTCGGCCATGTCGCCAGCATGTGACATCGCGGTGTACGCGGCCAGGTGACCGAAACCATTGTCGGCATCCAGAAAGCCGGTCGCCGGCAGTCGGCGACTGAAGCGCATCTCGGGATGCCCACTGATCCTCCCCCCCTGCAGCGCCTTGAGGTAATGAGGCAGCAACCGCAGGCCATGACTGTCGGTCCCCATCCGCGAGGCGGTGACCAGGGCCCGAGTCACGGCCTCGGCCGAGGCCTCATCGGTAGCGGAGCGGATCAGCGCCTTCTTGATAAAATGTTCCAGGTCGTCGACGGGGACCCGGAACTCCTGCGTTGGCTGTTTCATCGATCGGTTTTCCTTTTTCCTCTCGTGGCGGCATGGCTCACTGATAGACGAGGGTTGGCAGCCAGAGTGAGATCGCCGGAATGAAGGTCACCAACAGCAGCGAAATCACCAACGGAATCAGGAACGGCAGGGTGCCGCGCATGCACTTTTCAAAGGAGATGTTCGACACCCGCGAGAGCACGTAGAGCACCATGCCGACAGGCGGCGTTAGCAGGCCGATCATCAGGTTGAGGACCATGATCACCCCGAAGTGGACGGGGTCGACCCCGGATGCCACCGCCAGCGGCAGCAGTACCGGAACCAGAATAGTAATGGCGGCAATGGTCTCCATGAAGCAGCCGACGATAATCAGCACGATGTTGATGATGATCAGCGTGGCCACAGGGTTATCGGCAAGGGGGCCGAGCAGGTTGACCACTTGCTGAGCGACCTGATTGCTGGTCAGGATCCAGGCGAAGATCGAAGCCCCCGCGACAATCAACAGGATGACGGCAGTGGTCTCGATGGTCTCCATGCTGACCTTGAGCAATCGCCGCCAGGTCAGGATGCGATACACCACGCCCCCCAGAAAGAGCGCATAGACCACTGCCGCGATAGCCGCTTCGGTGGGAGTAAAGGCACCAGTCATGATGCCGCCGACGATGATTATCGGGGTAAACAGCGACAGGATGGCGCGTTTGAAGGTCTGCCACAGCACCGACCAGGAGAAAGCGGCGTCACGCTGATAGCCACGACGCCTTGCCAAGAAGAATATCATCAGCATCAGCACGAGGCCCATCAGCAGACCAGGGACCAAGCCGGCCACGAACAACTGGCCCACCGATACCGACGCCATGACACCATAAATCACCATGGGGAGACTGGGCGGAATAATGGGACCAATGGTCGAGGACGCCGCAGTGATGCCTACCGCAAACTCCTGATCGTAGCCAGCTTCGCGCATAGCCTTGATTTCAATGGTCCCCAGGCCACCGGCATCGGCCACCGCTGCACCCGACATGCCGGAGAAGACGATACTGGCACCGACGTTGACGTGACCGAGACCGCCACGCATCCAGCCCATCAGCGCCTTGGCAAAGTCGAAAATACGCGAAGTGATACCGCCGTTATTCATCAGGTTGCCGGCGAGGATGAAGAACGGAATCGCCAACAATGGAAAACTATCGATGCCGCTGATCATGCGCTGAGCGACCACCACCTCGGGCACACTCCCGGACAACACCACATACAGTAGACTGGATCCCCCCAGGCTGACGGCAATCGGCACACCAAGCAGCAGCAGGGTGAAAAGCATGCCGAAGAGAAAAAACAGGTACTGCTCGGTGACCGCCAAGGCGATGCAGCCAAGGATAGCAAGCGCTGCGAGCACCGGTGGCACCAGGGGACCGCGCCCTCTCAGGGTCAGGATATTGGACATGGAAAGGCTCTCTCGGTCGACGTTATCACTTTGGAGCCAGCAGCTCACTGGTACCGCTGTGCCAGTGGCGGATGGCTAGCTGAACGGCGCGCACCAGCATCAGCACGAACCCCAGCATCACGATGTAGTAGAGATAGCTCTTGGGAATATCCACGGATGTCATCAGTGCCGTGGTCAGGCTGGACAGATTGAAGGTGAGCCAGACCATGGCGGCAAAGAAGGCAATGTTAGCCAGATCCACCAGTGTCGAAGCTGTTCGAGCCATCCAGAACGGCATGTAGCGATAGAAGAACTCGACGGCGATCTGGGACCCCTTTCGCACCGTCATGGCGCCGCCCATGAAGCCCACCATCACCAGGAGGTAGCGAGCCATTTCCTCTGTCCAGGCGATGGAATTGCCCAGTACGTAACGGCTGAAGAATTGGACGAAGACGTCCAGCGCCAGCACCCAGAACACCGCAAGGGTGACGTAATCCTCGACCCCGTAGTCCCGCCACTCGAAGGTATCGTCTTCCTCGATCTGAAAACCGGACTCCCCGTCAGGCCATTTTTCGGTCGTCATAAGCTAGCTCCGCAGAGAACGCCACCCCATTGAAGGGGTGGCGTGTCGGCAACGAGAAGGAGATTACTGACCGAGCGCCTGAAGACGGTCGTAGGTTTCCTGATCCCAGGTGGCGTCTTCACCAGTATGGTAGGGCACGGTCGCTTCGCGGAAGGGCGTGATGTCGACTTCATTGACGCTCACCCCCTGCTCCTCGAACCAGGCAACGAGATCTTCTTCGGACTGGAGAATGTCTTCGGTGATCTTCTCACCGGCTTCCATGTAGACCTCACGGAAGATCTCGCGGTCCTCTTCGGAGAGACGATTCCACAGCGGTCCGCCGGCAATGGTGATCAGGGAATCGGTGATGTGGCCGGTCAGGTTGATGTAGTCCTGGACCTCGTAGAAGGCCTTGGCCTTGATGGTCGGCAGCGGGTTCTCCTGGGCATCCACCACGCCCTGCTGCAGCGCCAGGTACACTTCGGCAAAGGCGATGGGCGTCGGGTTGGCGCCTACGGCCTCGGGGAACATCATGTACATGGGTGCATTGGGGGTGCGGATCTTGAGATCCTCCATGTCCGACGGCTCATTGATCGGCTCGTTGGAGGTCACGTGGCGACGCCCATAGTAGTTCATCGCCAGCGGCACGTTGCCGGTCGCGTCCTGATAGCCCTGAGCGATCTCGTCGAAGAGGTCACTGTCGGCATAGGTACGCCAATGATCGAAATCGCGGAACATGTAGGGAGCCCCGGCAATGCCGATGGGGCCGTAAAAGCGTCCGGCGAACTGATTGCCGGTATAGATCAGGTCCACGGTACCCAGCTGCAGACCCTCGTTGATGTCGGCCTCCTTGCCCAGCGACGAGGCGGGATGGACCTCGATGTTATAGCGCCCGTCGGTCCGCTCCGCGATCTCCTCGGCCGCCCACAGCGCCCACTCGTGATAGGGCTCGGAGGTCTCATAGACGTGGGCGAAATTCAGGGTCTCCTGTGCCTGGGCAATGCCGGCGATACTTACCCCGGCCGCCAGCATGGCAGCCGTCATGGCGTGCACGAATCTCGCTTGGCGTTGGCTCTTCTTGTCGCTCATGGTATTTCTCCTCACAGGCTCTGGACGTTGTTGTGGTTGTGATCTTGCAGGTGGCTGGATGGATTCTTGCCGCTGTCTGCTATTCCCCGAGCTCAAAGGCCTTTCCTCAGGGTCAAGGCCCTCGAGGCCAGGCACTTCAGGGACAGACCCTTGAAGGACAGACGCCTTGAATCAGTGTCCTCCTGTATACGTCTCATACCACCTGACTCAAAGCTAGTGCTTCGTACCCGACAACGCAACCATGCGCGGACGATCATCCTCGGATGCCAACGGTCGCGCTCCCCTCGGCAGACTTCATTGCCTTTCATGTTCTCTTGCAAGGGGCGACCCGAGACTGGCCTCGAGCTCCACCAGCAGGTCCGGATGGCCGAAACCGCCGGCCTTGGTCATGATCCAGCGCTGGCGATCGCCCTCGAGAACGCCCGTCGCCACACCCGGTGACCACTCGGCATCGACCTGGATGAAGGTCACGGCCAGGCGCGACAAGACCGCCATGGCGATGTCCCCGCCGGCGAGAAAAAGCAGCCAGGGTCCCGGCGGCCATTGACCGACCGCGGCCTCGACCCTTTTCGCCATGGCCTGTGCCACCACCTCGGCGTCATGGGCCTGGTGAGGGGGCCCACCGGGGATCACCAGGTCGGGCCGAACGGTAGACGCCAACGCCCAGGGTTCCAGTGCCTCGACAATGGTCAGCCCGGGTTGCGCACGACGCAGGCGTTTCACCTGCTCTGCAGCCCGCGGGCTTCGCGAGCCCACCGCATAGAGTCGCGATAGCCCCTCCCGGGGTATCCGACGGCCAGGCTGTGAATGGCCGAAGAGGCGCCGGGCGATGGCCATTGCCAGACCCGCGGCACCCACCAGCAGCCAGTCGGCCGCCGCGGCCCGACTGGCCTCCTGGAGGCGCTCGAGGTCGTCGTCGCTCTGCGCATCCGCGACGCAGTCTGTCGCGGGTAATCCCTCGTCCGACCGGGCCGAATAGCGGGTCAGGGACACCCCGTGGCGAGCGAACACCGCATCGAGAGGCCCCAGGGAAGGCGCCGACCGCGCATCCTCTCCATAGGCCGTGGAGGCCAGGGGGACACCCTCCACGAACACCTCGGCATCCCGCAGGATGCGCCCCTGGGACGGAACCGCCGGTGACAGCAGCAGACGCTTCCCGCATGCCTCGCGCATCGCCAGGCATTCGGCCACGACCTGACCGCGCAGGGTTGAATCGATCTTCTTGAACCACAGATCGGGCAATACTCGGGACAGCAAGGCCGTGGCCAGGGCAACCCGTTCGGCGGCATGCGAGGCATCCAGGTGCCGCGACTGAGTGTTGACCGCGATGACCGCCGGCAGCGAATCTTGCCAGGTGTCCAGCAGGGTCTCGAGATGCTCCAGAGCCACCACGACCCGCGTGTCGGCCCCTCGCCCCGCAAAGGGCGCCGCGGCATCCAACGCCCCGGTCAGGTCATCGGCGACGATCGCCACCCGGCAGGCATTCAAGGATGATCGTCCCTGACCAGACGATGCGCATAGGCAATCGCCGAGCCTAGGTTGGTGGCATCGGCCCTTCCCTGCCAGGCGATATCGAAGGCGGTACCGTGATCCACCGAGGTCCGCTGGATCGGCAGGCCGAGACTGACGTTCACCGTGGTATCGAAGGCGATCAGCTTGACCGGGATGTGGCCCTGGTCATGATATTGCGCCACCACCAGGTCGAACTCTCCTCGGGAAGCACGATAGAAGACCGTATCGGCGGAGATCGGGCCGCTGACGTCGTAAGCGCGCGCCTGCAGCGACTCGACGGCCGGCGCGATGCAGCGCATGTCCTCGTCGCCGAAGATCCCGCCCTCGCCGCAGTGGGGATTGAGTCCGGCGACCGCAATGCGCGGTGCCGCGATCCCCAAGGAGACGAGGTGGTCGTGTCCGGCCTCCACGGTGGCGATGATCCGTTCCGGCGTGACCCTGTCGATGGCCTCTCGCAGCGACACATGTGTCGAGACGTGCAGAGTCGACAGGTGCTCCGAGGCCAGCAGCATGAAGGAGGACGGCGCACCGGTCAGTGAGGCCAGCATCCCGGTATGGCCATCATAGTGGTGGCCCGCCTCGTGCAGTGCCGCCTTGTTAAGGGGCGCGGTAACGATCACCCCGGCACGACCCGACTGGACCAGGTCCACCGCGGCTTCGACACAGCGAAAGGCCATGTCGCCGGCGGCGGCACTGATGCGCCCCTCGGCAAGCTCGACCCCCTCGGGGAGCTCGACCACCGCCACCGCTATGCTACCTGGTGTCGTCTCCTCGGCATCGAGAGCGACGAAGTCCAGGTCGCTCCCCAGCATCCGGGCGGCACGTCGATAAATGGCGGGATCGCCCACCAGCAGTGTCGTGGCCCGGTCCTCGGGCGACATGGCGGCCACCGCCCGGCAGATGATCTCCGGTCCAATGCCCGCCGGATCCCCCATGGTGATCGCGATGTCATACTGTCTTGAAGTACCCTGGTTGGAAGCACTCATGGCATCAGTTGCCCGCCGTTGACCTCGATCACCTGGCCGGTGATATAGCCGCTCAGGGCATCGGTGGCCAGGAAGAGATAGGCACCGACGCAATCCTCCGCGCTGCCGAGTCGGCCCTGGGGAATCGTCGCGCGCGCCGCTTCCATCTGGGCATCGTTGGAGTGGCGCTCATGGAAGTCGGTGGCGATCACGCCGGGGGCCACGGCATTGACACGAATGTTCTCCCCGGCGAGCTCCTTGGCCATGTTGCGGGTCAGGGTCGTCACGAAGCCCTTGGCCGAAGCATAGAGCCCGGCGCCCGTTCCGCCGCCATTGCGTGCAGCAATAGACCCCGTATGGATGATATTGCCGCGCCCGGCATTCCGGAAGTGGGGCAGTGCCGCGCGGCTGGCCATGACCACCGAACGAGCGTTGAGGTCCATTACCCGGTCATAGTGCTCATCGTTCATCTCGTCCAGGCTGACACGCCCCAGCATGTCGCCGGCATTATTGATCAGTAGATCCAGGCCATCCAAGTGCTCGGCCGCCTCATCGACAATACGCATTGCCTCGGCCGAGCGGCTGACATCGCCCCTGACGAGGCTGGCCTCCCCGCCGTTCTCGCGAACCGCCCGGCATACCGCCTCGGCGCCGGTTTCACTGGAATGATAATGCACCGCTACCCGGCACCCGAGTCGCCCGAGGCGAGTCGCCACGGCCGCACCAATACCCCGGCTGGCGCCGGTTACCAGTACTCGCCTACCCTTCAACTCATCGAACATGTCGCTCTCCAGATCGCTATCGCAACGAGGTCATCTGTTAGCTATAGTGACGCATGGCATACCTGTCATACATCAATACACCAATAGCACGATCGACGAAGGCTGGCCAGCCGCCCGCCCGCCGTTCCCGTCTACGGAGGCACCATGATTCCGCTCTCGCCGACCGACCTTCTTCCCGACGATCACCACCAGGCCCTGCTGGTGGGGCGGGCCTGGCTGGACTCGCCCCAACCGGGGCCGGCGCTGATCGCCATCCGGGGAGAGGAGGTCATCGATATCAGTGCCGCCGGCCCGACCATGGCCGATCTCCTGGAACGGGAGGATCTTGCCGAGATTGTGCGTGCCAGCGATGGACCCCGCCTGGGCTCGGTCGAGACGCTACTGACCAACTCCCTTGCCACACCACCCCGGCCCCCCTACCTGCTCGCGCCCTGCGACGTCCAGGCCATCAAGGCCTGCGGGGTGACCTTCGCGGTCAGCCTGATGGAGCGGGTGATCGAGGAACAGGCGGGCGGCGACCCGGCGCGGGCCACCGAGCTTCGCGAGGAGCTCCAGTCATTGATCGGCAAGGACCTGTCGCGCATCGTACCCGGCTCGGACGAGGCCATGGCCCTCAAGGAGGCACTCCAGGCCCGGGGCGGCTGGTCCCAGTACATGGAGGTCGGCATCGGCCCGGACGCAGAAGTGTTCACCAAGGCCCAGCCACTCTCCTCGGTGGGCCTTGGCACCACCGTTGGGCTGCACCCGGCGTCGAAATGGAACAATCCCGAGCCGGAGGTCGTGCTGGCGGTCGACAGCCGCGGCCGCGTCAGGGGGGCCACCCTGGGCAATGACGTCAACCTGCGCGACGTGGAGGGCCGCAGCGCCCTGCTGCTGGGCAAGGCCAAGGACAACAATGCCTCCAGTGCCATCGGTCCCTTCATTCGCGTCTTCGATGAGCGGTTCGATATCGACACCCTGCGCCAATGCCAGGTATCGCTGCGCATCGAAGGAGCCGACGATGACTTCTTGCTCGATGACAGTAGCGACATGCGCGAGATCAGCCGGGATCCGCTGGACCTGGTTGCCCAGACCATCGGCGCCCACCACCAGTATCCCGACGGCTTCATGCTCTACCTCGGCACCATGTTCTCGCCAATCCAGGATCGTGATGGCCCCGGCCAGGGGTTCACGCACCACCCGGGCGACCGGGTGACCATTGCCACTCCCGCGCTTGGCGCCCTGGTCAACGAGGTCGGTTACAGCGACCAACTACCGCCCTGGACCTTCGGCATCCGCCAGTTGATGCAGCATCTTTCCCGAGACTGACCCCAGGACTTCCCTGTAGCGAACAATGTGGAGATCACCATGACCGCCATCACCCGCGTCGAGGTCCAGGACATCCGCTTTCCGACGTCCCGTTCACTGGATGGCTCGGATGCCATGAACGCCGCACCGGACTACTCCGCCACCTATGTGATCCTGCACACCGACGATGACAAGGGCCCCCAAGGCCACGGCCTGACCTTCACCATCGGCCGCGGCAACGAGATCGTCGTCACTGCCGTGCGCTCCCTGGCCTACCTCATGGAGGGACGCTCGCTGGAGGCGATCACCGCCGACATGGGCGCCTTCTGGCACGAGATCACCGGTGACAGCCAGCTGCGCTGGATCGGCCCCGACAAGGGCGCGATTCACCTCGCCACCGCCGCCCTGGTGAATGCCGTCTGGGACCTCTGGGCCAAGCGCGAAGGCAAGCCGATCTGGAAATTGCTCGCCGACATGAGCCCCGAGGCACTGGTGCGCTGTCTCGATTTCCGCTTCGTCACCGACGCCCTGACACCGGAAGAAGCCATCGCCCTGCTTCGCCGCCAGGCATCCGGCAAGGCCGAGCGCGAGACCGAGATGCGCCGCGATGGCTTTCCCGGCTACACCACGTCGGCGGGCTGGCTCGGCTATAGCGACGACAAGGTGCGCCAGCTGGCGCGCGACGCCCTCGCCGAGGGCTGGACCCACTTCAAGCAGAAGATCGGCGGCGACCTGGAAGAGGATATTCGTCGTGCCGCCCTGCTTCGCGAGGAGATCGGCTGGGACAAGGTGCTGATGATGGATGCCAATCAGGTCTGGGACGTCGACGAGACCGTTGCCAAGATGCGTCGGCTGGCCGAGTTCGACCCGCTGTGGATCGAAGAGCCCACCAGCCCCGATGATATCCTGGGCCATGCCGAGATCCGCCACCGGGTGGCCCCCATCGGCGTGGCCACCGGCGAGCACTGCCACAACAAGGTGATGTTCAAGCAGTTCCTCCAGGCCGAGGCCATCGACTACTGCCAGATCGATGCGGCACGACTCGGCGGGCTCAACGAAGTCATCCTAGTGGTGCTCATGGCGGCCAAGTTCGGCGTGCCCATCTGTCCCCATGCCGGCGGGGTCGGCCTCTGTGAATACGTCCAGCACATCTCGCTGTTCGATTACATCGCCGTCTCGGGCAGTCTCGACGGCCGCATGCTCGAATACGTCGATCACCTGCACGAGCACTTCGTCGACCCGGTGTCGATTCGCCGGGGCCGTTACCAGGTCCCCGAGGCGCCGGGCTACAGCATTACCATGCACGACGCCTCGCTGGCCGATCACCGTTTTCCTGACGGTGCCGCCTGGCAGGAGTAATTCCCAATGAGCGACGATACTCCCCTACTTGCGATCCTCGTGCAGCGGCTCAGCGAGCGGGCCGTGCTGCGCGACCCCGAGGATCAGGCACGCTATCTCAGCGACTGGGCCGGCGACCGGCTGGGCATGCCCCTGGCCGTGGTGCGCCCGG
Source organism: Halomonas lysinitropha (assembly GCF_902500215.1). Lineage (GTDB taxonomy): Bacteria > Pseudomonadota > Gammaproteobacteria > Pseudomonadales > Halomonadaceae > Halomonas > Halomonas lysinitropha. The sequence goes on along the minus strand of NZ_CABVOU010000015.1, from coordinate 142,481 downwards.
CCTCCACCGCCGAACTTGCCGAGGTCGTGAACCTCTGCGGCGAGCATGGCGTCGCCATGACGCCCCAGGGCGGACATAGCGGCCTGGTGGCGGGCGCCCTGCCGGCCAGCGACGGGAGTGAGCTGGTGATCAGCCTGGAACGCCTGAACCGCGTCCGCGACATCGACCCGGTCAACTTCACCATGACGGTGGACGCCGGCTGCATCCTCGAGACCGTCAAGCAGGCCGCCGCCGAGCACGACTGTGATTTTCCCCTCGCCCTGGGGGCCCAGGGCAGTTGCCAGATCGGCGGCAACATCGCCACCAACGCCGGCGGATTGAACGTGCTGCGCCACGGCATGATGCGCCAGCTGGTCCTCGGCCTGGAGGTGGTCCTGCCGGATGGTCGCGTCTGGAACGGCCTGCATGCCCTGCACAAGGACAACCGCGGCGTCGACCTCAAGCAGCTGTTCCTCGGCAGCGAGGGCACGCTTGGCATCGTGTCCGGCGCCGTGCTCAAGCTGGTCCCTAAAGCCGAACAGAGCCGCACCGCCTTGCTCGGCGTGTCATCGGTGGAGGCGGTCATCGACCTCTATGTCCTGGCCCGGCGTGGCTGCAGCGACCTGCTCACGGCCTTCGAGCTGATACCGCGTCGCTGCATCGAGCTGGCCATGGAGGCCACCCCGAGCCTGCGCGACCCCATGGACGACGCCCACCCCTGGTACGTGCTGATGGAAGTCGCCGCCACCGGCCCGGTGGATCTCGGGGTCATGCTCGAGCAACTCCTCGAGCAGGGCATGGAGGACGAGCTGATCCTCAATGGCGTTCTGGCCAGCAGCGAGAGTCAGTCACAGCAGCTGTGGCAATTTCGCGAGAGCATGCTGGAAGGCCAGCGCCTGCGGGGCGAGCATCTGCGCACCGACATCTCGGTACCGATCTCGGCGATCCCGGCCTTCGTGACCCAGGCCACCGAGGTAGTGATGGCGGCCTCGCCGGACTGCGAGATCATCGCCTATGGCCATGTCGGTGACGGCAACCTGCACTTCAACATACTGCCACCGAGCACACTCGATGATGAGGCCAAGCACGACCACTTGCATGCGCTGGAGGCGACACTCTTCGAGGTGCTCGACGGCTTCGATGGCAGCATCAGCGCCGAGCACGGCATCGGCCGCACCAAGCAGGCGGCCTATCTATCGCGACTCTCGCCGATGGAGCTCGAACTCGCTCGAGGCATCAAGACCCTCTTCGATCCCGACGGCCTGATGAACGCGGGACGGATTCTTCCCGCCCGCTGAGATGAAACCTTTGTCGATGTCAGGAGGGACGAAAACGCTGCGCCAAGCCATGCATCACCTTCATTAAAAGGAGGGTATCGATGCCGACGCCGACGAAGCCACAGCCGGCATCGAGGTAGCCCCTGGCCTCGTCCTCGTCGACGGTGACAATGCCCGCCGGCTTGCCCACGGCACGCAGTCGCGTGATGGCCTGGTGAATCGCCGTACGCACATCGGTATGCCCGGGATCCCCCAGATGCCCCATGGAAGCGGAGAGATCGGCCGGGCCGATGAAGACACCGTCGACGCCTTCGGTAGCGGCGATGGCTTCCAGATTCTCCAGGCCACGCAGGGTTTCCACCTGTACCAGCAGGCACAGCTCGTCGTCGGCCCGGGCCAGGTAGTCGTCGACGGCGCCCCAGTGGGCGGCACGGGCCAGCACATGACCGACCCCGCGAATCCCCCCAGGCGGATAGCGCATGGCCGCCACCAGTCCGGCAGCCTGGTCGGCCGTTTCCACCATGGGCACCAGCAGGGTCTGTACCCCGATGTCCAGGTACTGCTTGATCAGCACCGAGTCGCCGACCGGTGGCCGCACGATGGGATGGGACGCGTAGGGGGCAATGGCCTGAAGCTGGCCCAGCAGACCTTTCAGATCATTGGGCGAATGCTCGGCATCCAGCAGCAACCAGTCAAATCCCGCCGTAGCCGCCATCTCGGCCGTGTAGGGATTGGCCAGGCCCAGCCACAACCCGGTCAACGTCTCGCCGGCCAGGAGGCGGTACTTGAAGGGGGTCTCGGATGTCTGCATGGTTTTCTCTCCTCTCATACTTGTCATACAAGCATACCGTCATTCATAGTGAAATTTGTCGCCAGGCGGAGATCTGAACTAAGTTTTCCCTTGTGACCCGCCATCGCTGCTGGAGTCCCGACGGAGTTCGACGGCGCTGCCGGAATGTGGAACCAATCAATAATTCGCCACCCTGTTCCGCGATGAGGCTCACCGAGGCCAAGGCCCAACGGCGCTCATCACGCAGGACACCAAGGAGTTAGATGCCATGATGCCTATCTGGCGCAGCACGCTGACACTGGCCGGCGCGGCCACCCTCACCCTGGGCATGGCCCATGCACAGACACCGGACCTCTCCGAGCCACCTGCCATCGACGGTGAGATGGTCGGTGATCACGGTAGCCACACCATCCGCATGGGCATCGGCCTGGCCGAAACGTCGCCGCAGTATCTCTCGAGCCAATATTTCGCCGACATCCTCGCCGAGCGCAGCGACGGACGGCTCACCGTCAACGTCTTCCCCAACAGCCAACTGGGTGACGATGTCCAGATGATGGAGATGATGCAGACCGGCACCCTGGACATGTCCTATCCCTCCTCCTCGCCAGCCACTACCTATGTGCCGGAACTGGCGGCGTTCGACCTGCCGTTCCTGCTGCCGACCCGTGAGGCGGCCGTGGCAGTCATGAACTCCGACGTCGCCCAGGGCATGCTCGACGCCTTCGATGGTAGCGGTATCAAGGCGCTGGCCTTCTCCGAGAACGGCTATCGCCAGCTCTCCAACAGCGTGCGTCCGGTCGAGACGCCGGAAGACGTCGGCGGACTCGACATGGGCGGCCTGACCATCCGTACCATGGAGAACCCGGTCCACCTGTCCATCTGGGAAACCCTGGGTGCCAATCCTACCCCGATGGCCTTCGGTGAGCTTTTCTCGGCCATGGAACAGGGCGTCGTCGATGGCCAGGAGAACCCCTGGAGCACCATCCTGACGTCGAACTTCCACGAGGTTCAGGAGTATGGCTCCGAGACGCGCCACGTTTATACGCCCTTCATCCTGATGATGTCCGAGCGCACCTGGGATGACCTGCACCCCGAGTACCAGGAGCTCGTCCAGGAGGCCGCTCGCAAGTCCGCGGCCTACGAGATCCAGCTGGCTACCGAGTACGACGACTGGGCGCGCAACCAGCTCGAGGAGCGCGGCATGCAGATCACGCGCCTCAACGACGAACAGATCGCCGCTTTCCAGGAAGCCGTGCAGCCGGTCTATGACGAATGGGCGCCGGAGATCGGCGAAGACCTGATTGCCGATATCCGCGAGATCGTCGACGAAACCATGAACGACTGATATCGCGTCATCCGATGATCGTTCAGCGACAAGGGGCCTTGCCTGGCCCCTTGTCCTGTCTCTGGAGTCTCGCCATGTCTGAATCGACTTCTGCCCCACCCGATATCGATGCCTATCTTGCCGATCCCAACCGCCGCGCCCTCGAGCTGGATTTCAAGGCGCGAAAGGGACCCGCGGCCTTTCGTTGGCTGACCGTGGCCATGGAACACCTGATCGCCGCCATCCTGGTGGCCCTCATCATCTCGGTATCCGCCAACGTGATCGGACGCTCGTTGCTCAACAATTCGCTGCCCTGGGCGGATGAGCTGGCCCGGATGCTGTTTGTCTGGCTGGTCTTCATCGGGGCGGCGGCCGCTTTCGCCCACTTCGAGCATATCGCCGTGGATTTCGTGGTTCGCAAGCTCAAGCCGCGTGCCGCCTATACGCTCTACCTGATGCAACACCTGATCATCAGTGTGCTGATGGGCATCATGATCTGGGGCGGCTATGTGGTGATGTCCCGTTCCACCGGCCGCACCGCGATCCTCGGCGTGCCCTGGAACCTGATCAACGTCTCCCTGGTGCTGTGCTCGATCTTTATCCTCTCCGTGGCGCTGTGGCGCGCCTGGCAATGTGTGCGGCTGATCCGCACGCCACCGTTGTCCTCCAATTCTCAAAACGGAGCGCGTTGAGCCATGCTATGGATCTTTCTGGCCATCCTGTTCGCCTCCATCGGTATCGGACTGCCCATCGCCTTCGGCCTGGGCGTCGCCGCCGTGGTGATGGCGGTCATGTCGGACATCCCGCTGTCGATCCTCATCGAACAGTCGATCCGCGGTGTCAACAGCTTCCCGCTGCTGGCCATTCCCTTCTTCATCCTGGTCGGTGAGGTCATGAGCCAGGGCGGGATCGCCCATCGCTTAATGGATCTGGCCGGGGCCCTGGTCGGTTTCATGCGCGGCGGGCTCGGCCAGGTAGCCATCACCGGCTCGATGTTCTTCGGCGGCATCAGCGGCTCGGCCGTCGCCGATACCGCGGCCACCGGGGCCATGATGATTCCCTCCATGAAACAGCAGGGCTACTCGGCACCCCATGCCACTGCCATCAACACCGTTTCCTCGGTGATCGGCATCATCATTCCACCTTCCATCCCCCTGATCCTGTACGGCATCGTCACCGAGACCTCGATCAGTCGACTGTTCATCGCCGGTATCGTGCCGGGGGTAATGATCGGCTTTGCCTTGATGCTCACCACCTTCATCCTGGCCACCCTCAAGCATGCCGGGCAGACGCGGAAATTTCGCCTCGATGTGCTCTGGGAGGCCTTCAAGGCGGCCTGGCTGGCGCTGGTACTGCCGGTGATCGTGATCGGCGGCATCATCGCCGGGGTGTTCACGGCCACGGAAGCCGCGGTGGCTGCGCTGCTCTATTCGCTGGCCATTTCACTGCTGGTCTACCGGGAGTTCCCGCTGCGCGATCTCTGGGGGATGCTGATCCGCACCGCCCGACTGACCGGCATGGTGCTGTTGTTGCTGGCGTTCGCCACGGTCATCGCCTGGTTCCTGACCATCAACATGGTCCCGCAGACGCTGGTCCGGCAGGTCCAGGCGATCACCCAGGACCCGTTCTGGCTGCTGATGATCGTCGCCGGCCTGCTGCTGCTGGTCGGCTTCGTGATGGACTTGACTCCCGCCATGGTCATCATGGCACCGATGCTGACGCCGATCGCTACCTCGGTGGGCGTGGATCCGGTCTATTTCGGCGTCCTGATGGCCTATATCCTGGGGATCGGGCTCCTCACCCCGCCGGTAGGTACCTGCCTCTACGTGGGCTGTGGGGTCGGCAAGGTATCCATGGAGCAACTGGTCAAGGCGATGCTGCCCTACTATGTGGCACTCGTGGTGGTGCTGGTCATCCTGATCGCCTTCCCGGGGATCGTGACCTGGCTGCCGGATCTCACGGCGGTAAGCGGGAGTTGATCACAATGCGGCTTAACGAGGGGAGCCAGTGCTCTTAGGCCGGCTATCCCGGAGATCCGGACCGCCATTGGTTGAGTAGCCGAATCCCCTCGATGCTGGCCCTGTCGGCCTCGACCTGACAGACGGCCAGCCCGGCCGTCTCCATGGCCCGTCGGTAGCTCTCACTGAGCTCACGGGACCCGACCAGCACGACACCTTCCTCTGCTTCGATCCATGGCTGCATGGCGGCGAGTTCGCTGCCGATCAGCACGCCCGAGAGAAAGCTGCCGACCTGCGCCGGCTCAAGACCAGCGTGAAGATGACGACTCCTCGCCTCGAAGAGCGCATGCAGGAGACCCGCCGGATGCCGGGCAGCGGCGAGCCCCTGCTCGAAGCCTTCTGCATCGAAGGCCTCCTCGCGAGGGATCGGCTGACCCACCAGGGTATGGAAGCGCAGCACATGGAAGAGCTCGCCGGTCATCAGCGTCGTGAAATGGGTCAAGGTATTCTCCCGGGCGCTGACCCACTTGCTGTGGGTTCCCGGCAGGCAGCAGAGCCCATCCTGCCTTCCCGCCAGCGACAAGGCGCCGAAGGCCTGCACCTCCTCTCCGCGCATCACGTCTACATGAGAGGAGGTCACCATCCTGGCACCGGGCACCAGCCAGGCATTATCCAGTCCGGGAGCGGGCATCAGGTTTTCCGCGAGGGTTTCGAGAGTCAGCGGCATCTCCAGCTGTGGCGCCTCGACCCAGCCGGTACGCGCCCCAACCATGCCGGCGAGATAGACAGGGATCGGTGCGCTGCCTCCCGCGGCCGTCCGCCATTCGGCCAGCTGCTGTCGGCAATAGTGGGGGAACTGTTCGGGGCTCAAGGCCCTCAGGCCGGCAGAGGAGCACTTCTCGTCGAGGCAGCGACCGGTCTGGCCATCCACCAGAAAGGCCCGGAAATTGCTCGTCCCCCAGTCGACGGCGATAAAGGCCTCCCTCATGTCGCCATCCCTGGCGTTGCCCGGACACGATGCCATTCGGCGACCAGGGCGGCACCACGCCGGCCGACCTCATCACTCGAGCGCCCCGGTGCATAGAGGCTTCCGCCCAGGCCGAACCCCGCAATACCGGCGGCCTGCCAACCCGCTAGCTCGTCGACACCGATGCCGCCCACCGCCAGTACCGGCAGATCGGCGGGCAGGACGGCGCGCAGGTCGCGATAATAGCCGATGCCTAGGCTCCCGGCCGGGAAGAGCTTGAGGGCGCTGGCACCGGCACGCGCCGCCGCCAGGGCCTCGGTGGGTGTCATGCAGCCGACCAGGGGCGCCAGTCCGGCATCTCGCCCGGCAAGGATCACCTCGACATCGGTATTGGGGGTCACCAGCAGGGAGGCCTCCAGGCTCGCCAGGCGGGCCACGTCCTGGACCGAGAGCACGGTCCCGGCACCGATCAGGATATCCGCCGGACAATGTGCCTTCAGCCGTGCGATGCTGTCCCAGGGATCCGGCGAGTTGAGCGGCACCTCTATCAGGCGCAAGCCGCTGGCAATCAGTGCATCGGCCACGGGCAGCACCTCCTCGGGCCGGATGCCGCGAAGGATGGCGACCAACGGGCAGGCGGCCAGGGCGGCCTGGAGCGCACGGGGATTGTCGTTCATCAGGTCCTCCTTAATGGTGACCATCGCCTCTCGACCCTCACCATTCGGCCACCGAGCCATCTGCGTGGCTCCAGAGCGGGTTGCGCCAGCGATGGCCGACCTTGGCGCGCTCCTCAACGAAGGCCTCGTCGATTTCCACTCCCAGACCCGGTCCCTGGGGAATCCGGCAATAGCCGTCCTCGATGGCCAGCGCCGACTTGTCGACCAGGTAATCGAGGACGTCATTGTCCTGGTTGTAGTGAATCCCCATGCTCTGCTCCTGGATGAAGGCGTTGTGATTGACCGCATCCACCTGGAGCGAGGCGGCCAGGGCCAGAGGACCCAGAGGACAGTGGGGCGCCAGGGCCACATCATGGCAGGACGCCAGGCTGGCAATGCGCATAGCCTCGCTGATACCGCCACAGTGGGAAATATCCGGCTGGACGATATCCACCATGCCGTCGGCGAGCAGGTCACGGAACTGGTAGCGAGTGAAGAGCCGCTCACCGGTGGCGATGGGATACCCCAGCCCCCCGGCGATCTGCTTGAGACTGGGCAGATGCTCCGGTAGTACCGGCTCCTCCACGAACATCGGATGGAAGGCCTCGAGCTCACGGAGCAGCGCCTTGGCCATGGGCCGATGGACCCTGCCGTGGAAATCGATGGCGATGCCCACCTCGGGCCCCACCGCCTGACGGGCCTCGGCCACCCGAGCGACCGCCTCGTCGATGCGCCCATGGGAATCGACGATGGCCATTTCTGCCGTGCCGTTCATCTTGAAGGCCGTGAACCCCTGGTCAACCAGGGCCTGGGCCCCCTTTCCCACCTCGCTGGGACGATCCCCGCCCGTCCAGGCATACATCCACATCCGTTCCCGACAGGCACCGCCCAGCAATTGATGCACGGGAACCCCCAGATCGCGACCCTTGAGGTCCCAGAGGGCCTGGTCAATACCGGCGATGGCGCTCATCAGGATCGGTCCGCCCCGGTAGAAGCCGCCACGGTACATGCGGTTCCAGAGGTGCTCGATACGATGGGGGTCCTCACCGACGAGCATGTCGGCAAACTCGTGGACCGCCGCCTCCACGGTGGCCGCGCGTCCTTCGATGACGGGCTCCCCCCAACCGAAAACGCCTTCATCGGTCTCGATCTTGAGGAAGAGCCAGCGAGGGGGTACCTGCCAGGTCTTCAAGCGCGTGATCTTCATTTGTCTCTCCCGATTAGTCGATACCGACCGCCGTCCGCAATCGTTGTTCCAGTCGCCGCTCATAGAGCCCCTTGGTGACCAGGGTGCCCAGCACCAGTCCACCCCCCACCAGGGCGATGGGCGCCGGCGTCTCGCCGAGCAGCCACCAGGCCCAGAGGGTACCGACCACCACTTCCAGGAGCAGCAGCAGGCCCACCTCGGCGGCGGGCAGGTAGAGCGGCCCACGCTGCAGCAGGGTCACGCCCGTCGGCACGATGATCAGGCACAGCAGAACCACCAGCAACCAGCGATCGATCGGCGGCATCGCGAACCCGCCGCCGCCCAGCAACAGCACCAGGGCGGCACCACCGCCCACGATCAAGCCGTTGAAGACGAGCATGGGGCTCATGTCCACGCCAGGGCGCCGGCGACAGAGCGTGAAGTTGAGGGCCAGGGTGGTGGCCGCCATAAGGGCGAAGGCATTACCCACCCAGGAGCCCACGCCAGTGTCGTCGATCACGATCATCCCGATACCCAGCATGCAGAGCCCGATCGAAAGCCAGGTCCGGCGCGGTAGCCGCTCGGCGAGAATCACACGGGACAGCAGGGCGGCGATCAGTGGTGCGCCCGCCAGGATGAGCAGGACATTGCCCGCCTTGGTGTACTGATTGCCCAGCACGAAGCCACAGGTCGTCAGGCTGAACAGCAGAGCGACTGCCACACCCGTCCAACCGCAGCGCTGATAGACCTGCAGGCTCCGGCTTCCATGGCGGGCCAGCACGATCAAAAAGAAACCCAGGGCGGAGAGGAGTCCCCGCCACATCAGGATCTCGGCATCCGGCAGCGCCGCCAGCTTGATCAGCAGCGCATCTGGCGACATGATCAGCGCCCCGCCGCCGGTCAGCAGCAGGCCCTGCTGGCGATGGGAAAGCGAACGGAAGGCGCTCACGTAGCCCTCTCTTCTGACCCAGATGGCTGACTCAGCATCTCAGTATCTATAGCAGGCTCCAGAATGGGTTGGATTGACGCAGTCGATAACAAGCTTCAGCGTGTCTCGCATCCATCGACGTGCGATCGTTAAACACCATTAGAACACCATCTTACCTATGCTACAGCATTCTCTAATGCCTACTCCCGGCGTTCGCCTTCTGCCAGCCATTCAGCCCCCATGCCATCTGTGCAATACTTGCCGCCTTTCTAAAGCCGCCAAGCCTCTACGCCGTCGGTAAATACCGTTGTCGATACCGTCGTTGAAAACAGGGATTCAAGCCATGCCCCTAGGTACGCTCTTCATCGTTTCCGCCCCTTCCGGCGCCGGCAAGACCAGCCTGGTGCGCGAGTTGGTCGAGAGTCTCGACGGCATCCAGGTCTCGGTCTCCCACACCACCCGAGAGCGCCGCGAAGGCGAGGTGAACGGCGTCAACTACCATTTTGTGGACGTGCCGGCCTTCGAGGCGATGATCGAGCAAGGCGACTTCTTCGAATATGCCCGGGTCTTCGACAATTACTACGGCACCTCGCGCCACAGCGTAGAGGCGATGCTCGCCGCCGGCCAGGACGTGATCCTGGAGATCGACTGGCAAGGAGCCCGCCAGGTTCGCCAGCAGCTGCCCGATGCGGTCTCGGTGTTCATCCTGCCCCCCTCCCGGGAGGAACTGGAGCGCCGACTGGCCAGCCGTGGCACCGACGAGCATCCGGTGATCGCTCGGCGCATGCGCGATGCGGTGGACGAGATGTCCCACCACGACGAGTACGACTACCTGGTGATCAACGACGACTTCACCACCGCGCTGCGCGAACTGCAGTCGCTGGTCATCGCTCATCGTCTGACCTGCGAGCGGGTAAGCGAGCACCACGCCCCGCTGCTTACGGCACTCTTGGCCTAACTCCAGCCGCGGCGCTTGTCAGGGGAACCAGGCGTCGAGTAACCTATCTGGTCTACTCATTGGTGGAATTCCCGGGGCGCTGCCACGTCGACCGGGGTTTTGCCCGTCAGCATTATTCAGGAAGGCATCCATGGCACGTGTCACCGTCGAAGATTGTCTGGAAAACGTCGAAAACCGCTTCAAGCTGGTGATGATCTCCACTCACCGTGCCCGCCAGCTGGCCCGCGGCTCCCGCGACGCCCTCTTGCCTTGGGAGAACGACAAGCCCACCGTCATGGCCTTGCGCGAGATCGCCGACGGGCTGGTCGACGTCAGCGTGCTCGACGAACCCATCGAGGCGGCGCCGGTACGCGTGCGACCCGAGTTCGAGCCGGGCACCCACGTCGAGGAGTGACCCTGCCCCTCCCGACGCAGGAGCGCTTTCCCTCAGGGCCATCACGCAGCAGTCAGGGCGCGCCGCATGTTCACCATCGATGACCTGGCCGACCGACTCGGCGGCTACCTTCCCCAGGATGAGATCCAACAGGTCAAGCGCGCCTTCTACTATGCCGAGCAGGCCCATGATGGCCAGCGGCGTCGTTCCGGCGAGCCGTATGTCACACATCCCCTGGCGGTAGCCAACATCCTGGCCAACATGCACATGGACCATCAGAGCCTGATGGCCGCGATGCTGCACGATGTGATCGAGGATACCGGCGTATCCAAGATGGCCCTGGGCGAGCTGTTCGGCAAGCCCGTTGCCGAGCTGGTCGACGGTGTCTCCAAGCTGACCCAGATCGCCTTCGAGGACAAGGCGGTCGCTCAGGCCGAAAACTTCCAGAAGATGGTGCTGGCGATGTCACGCGACATCCGGGTGATCATCGTCAAGCTCGCCGACCGCCTGCACAATATGCGCACCCTGGGCGCCCTGCGCCCCGAGAAAAAGCGCCGCATCGCCCGCGAGACGCTGGAGATCTACGCCCGTATCGCCAGCCGACTGGGCATCAACACCATTCGGGTCGAGCTCGAGGACCTCTCCTTCCAGGCCCTCTACCCGATGCGCGCCGAGCGCATCAAGCGCGCCGTCTCCAATGCCCGGGGGCATCGCCGCTCGACGATCCGCCAGCTCCAGACCAGCCTGCAGCAGAGCCTTGACGACGAGGGCCTGCCGGGCACGGTGATCGGCCGCCAGAAGCACCTGCTGTCGATCTATCGCAAGATGCGCGACCAGCGGAAATCCTTCGCCGAGATCATGGACGTGTTCGGCTTTCGAATCCTCACCGAGGACGTCGACAGCTGCTACCGCATCCTCGGGGTGGTGCACAATCTCTACAAGCCGGTACCGGGGCGCTTCAAGGACTACATCGCCATCCCCAAGGCCAACGGCTACCAGAGCCTGCACACTACCCTGTTCGGCCGTGGCGGCATGCCCATCGAGGTGCAGATCCGCACCCGAGAGATGGAGGCCCTGGCCAACAACGGCATCGCCGCCCACTGGCTCTACAAGGCCGGCCAGACCGAGCACCCCATCGCCCAGGGCAGCCATGCCCGGGCACGGGCCTGGGTCAAGGGGCTGCTGGAGATGCAGCGCCACGCCGGTGATTCGCTGGAGTTCATCGAGCACGTCAAGAACGATCTCTTCCCCGATGACATCTACGTGTTCACGCCCAAGGGCGACATCATGGAGCTGCCCCAGGGAGCCACCGTGATCGACTTCGCCTACAGCGTACATACCGACATCGGCAACAGCTGCATCGCCTGTCGCATCGATCGCCACCTGGCCCCGCTCTCCACCCGTCTGGAGAGTGGCCAGACCCTGGAGATCATCACCGCACCCGGAGCGCGACCCAACCTGGCCTGGCTCAACTTCGTGATCACCGCCAAGGCCCGTTCGGCGATCCGTCACGCCCTCAAGCACCAGCAACATACCGAGGCGGTGCAGCTCGGTCGGCGTCTGCTCAACAAGGCCCTGGCCCCGTTCGAGACCAGCCTGGAGGAACTGCCCGAAGGCCTGCTCCACAGTCTGCTCAAGGAGCATTCCCTGAAGGGGGAGGAGAGCCTGCTGGAATCCATCGGACTGGGCACCCGGGTTGCCCATGTGGTGGCCCGCCGGTTGATCGACCTGCAACAGGGCGAGACGGACGAACCCATGGAGCATCAGGAGCGCGCTCAGAGACCCATCGTGATCAGCGGCGCCGAAGGCATGGTGATCAAGTTTGCCCGCTGCTGCCGTCCACTGCCCGGTGATCCGGTGATCGGCCACCTGTCGGCGGGCAAGGGCATCGTGGTCCACCGCACCGAATGCCGCAATCTTGGCGAACTCAAGAACGACCCGGACAAGCTTTTCGCCCTGGAGTGGTCCGACGACATCGACGAAGACTTCCCCGCCGCCCTGCGCCTGGAGATGGAGAGCCGCCGCGGCCTGGTAGCGGAGCTCGCCGCCCTGGTCACCGACGCCGAGGCCAACATCGAGCGCATCGGCATCGAGGAGCGCGATGCCAGGCTGTCGATCGTCAACCTCGTGCTCTCGGTACGCAACCGCGTGCATCTCGCGCGTATCATCAAGCGCCTGCGCAATCTTGCCCATGTAGGCCGCATCACTCGCCTAGGCAACTGAGTCATTTCTGCTCGCTGGTTCCATAAGACGGCGGGCGGGCTGTTTTCCCGTTTCGAGACGCTGCACCGCAAGGAGAACCACCATGAGCAACAAGGCTGTTATCAATACCGACCAGGCCCCCGCCGCCATCGGCCCCTACTCCCAGGCCATCAAGGCCGGCAACACCGTCTACCTCTCCGGGCAGATCCCGCTGGACCCGGCCACCATGGCGCTCGTCTCCGACGACGTCGAGGCCCAGGCACGCCAGGTCTTCACCAACCTCAGGGCCGTCTGCGAGGAGGCCGCCGGCACTCTGCAGGATGTGGTCAAACTGAATCTCTACCTGGTCGACCTGGAGAACTTCGCCGTGGTCAACGAGGTGATGGAGGAATTCTTCGACAAGCCCTTTCCGGCTCGCGCCGCGGTAGGCGTCAAGGCGCTGCCCAAGGGAGCGCAGTTCGAGGCAGAGGGAATAATGGTCATCGGCGATTGATTCGGCCACTTAATATGAGATTATTTCTGGCTCTTGTGCCTCCCCTTGAGCTGCGCCAGCGGCTGGGCGAACTGGCAGAACTCGCCCAGGCCCGCTGCGGCGGGCGGCGCATGCCGGAGGAAAGCCTGCATCTGACGCTGGCCTTTCTCGGTGAAGTGGCCGATGCACGGATGGAAGAGCTGGTTCATTGGGTCAGTGCCATGGCGATAGCACCTGGCGAATGGCGACTCGACCATTGGGGGAGCTTCCGCCGCCCCGGCATCGTCTGGGTCGGCGGCCGGTCGTCGGCGCTGGAGCGGCTCCATGCATCAGTCTGGGATGAGCTGGCCTCATTCGGTTTCAGCGACAGACCGGGGCACTTCGTGCCCCACGTCACCCTGCTGCGCCGTGCCCGACGGCAGGAGACCCAGAACCTGCCCGCGATCGATATGACCTGGCCCTACCGGCAACTTTCGCTAGTGCGTTCCTTCACCGAGGACGACGGGGCCCGCTACCAGATCCTGGCCCGTTCACCGGCGGCCTGAGCGGACCGCCCTTCCCTCACGCCTTCTCGGGAAGGAAGCCACCGGCCTTCAACACCTGGGCATAACCCTCGCGATAGCTCGGGTAGCGGAAACGATAGCCGCTCTCGATCAATCGGGTGTTGTCGCAGCGCTTGCTGGCCCGGCGGCGCAGCGGCGATTGAATGGTCTCGGTGGCCTCGACCCTCAACTGCTTCGCCAGCCAGGCCATCACCTCGTTGAGGGGGGCAGGCTCACAGTCGCTGCCCAGGTAGAGCGTCTCCAGGGGCTCGCCGGCCAGGTGGCGGCCGATCAGATGCGCCAGCACCCCGGCGCAGTCGTCACGGTGGATACGGTTGGAGTACATGACGGGACTCGACGGGGCGATGCGCCCCTCCCCAACCTGGTGAATCAGGCGGTCGCGACCGGGGCCGTAGATGCCCGAGAAGCGCACCGCGGTTCCCGGCAGCGCATGGTTGATCAACGCCTGCTCGGCTTCGCACATCAACAGGCCCGAAAAGCCCGAGGGCTCGGTGGGGCTGGTCTCATCGACCGCCTCGCCATCACGCTGGGCGTAAACGCTGGTCGAGGAAACGAAGAACACCCGCCCGGGGACCTTGTCGCGGCCAGCGAACTCACCCAGCACCGCAGTCAGGCCATCGAGATAGGCGGCGCGATAGGCTGCTTCGTCGAAGCGGTCGGCACTGACCACGTAGACCAGGATATCGGCGTCCGGCAACCGTGTCAGAGTGGCCGGGTCGCTCAGGTCGACCGCCACGGCCTCCAGGCCGCTGCCTTCCAGTGCCCGCGGGTTGCGGCGTGCACCGACTACCCGATGCCCCGCCTCAAGCAGCTCGCGCCCCAGGGCCATGCCAATGTCGCCGCAGCCCAGAATCAGTGTCGTCGTCTTCACCTTTTCTTCGCCCCCTGATAAAAAGTCCCTATTGGCATTATTCTGTCCCTATGTATGAGGCGAGGTCACTGGGACCTTCACCCGTTTCGGAAGAGGTAGCCTGCCGGCACCACCATGACTCTAACAGAACTCCGCTACATCGTGACACTGGCCCAGGAGCGCCATTTTGGACGCGCGGCGGAGCGCTGCTTCGTCTCCCAGCCGACGCTCTCGGTGGCCGTCAAGAAGCTCGAGGAGGAGCTGGGTGTGGCGCTCTTCGAACGCTCGAAGTCCACCGTGCAGGTCACCCCCCTGGGTGAGAGAATCGTCGAGCAGGCGCAACGCGTGCTGGAGCAGAGCGGCATTATCAAGGAGCTCGCCACGGCCGGCCGCGACCAGCTGGCGAGCCCCCTGCGCATCGGCGCCATCTACACCATCGGGCCTTACCTCTTCCCCCACCTGGTCCCGGAGCTCTCCCGGCGTGCTCCGCAGATGCCGCTCTACATCGAGGAAGGCTTCACCGGCAACCTGCGCCGCAAGCTGCGCAGTGGCGAGCTGGACGCCATCATCATCGCGCTGCCCTTTACCGAGACCGACGTGGTCACCAAGCCGCTCTACGAGGAGGCCTTCGAGGTACTGCTACCGGCCGACCACCGCTGGGCATCCCGGGAGAACATCGACAAGGAGGACCTGCTGGAGGAGCGCCTGCTGCTGCTCGGCGAGGGCCACTGCTTCCGTGACCAGATTCTCGAGGCCTGCCCGGCCATCAGCCACCAGCTCAACAGCCCCTCCAACACCCTTACCGCCGAGGGCGGCTCGCTGGAGACCATCCGTCACATGGTAGCCTCCAAGCTCGGCATTACCGTACTGCCGCACTCGGCCATCGGCACCGGCCACTACGAGAGTGGCATGCTGATCAGCCGCCCCTTCACCGTCCCGGCACCCGCACGGACCGTGGCCATCGCCTGGCGTGCCAGCTTCCCGCGTCCCCGGGCCATCGATGCCGTTACCGACGCCATCGCGCGCTGCCGCCAGGCAGAGCTCGAGCCGGCATGAGCGAAGACATCAAAGCTCTTGATGTGTCCGTCACGGACCTCAAGGGCGTCGGTGAGGCGCTGGCGCTCAAGCTGGCCCGACTGGGCATCAAACGCATCAGCGACCTGCTGTTTCACCTGCCGCTGCGCTACCAGGACCGCACACGCATCACGCCCATCGCCACTCTGAGCGCGAGCCATGAAGCCGTCGTGGAAGGCGAGGTGGTGGCCAGCGAGGTGGTGCAGGGCCGGCGACGCAGCCTGCTGGTGCGCCTGCGTGACGGCTCCGGCATCCTCAGCCTGCGTTTCTTCCATTTCTCCCCGGCCCAGCAGCAGCAGTTCCGGCCCGGGGTCCGGGTGCGCGCCTTCGGCGAAGCCCGCGCTGGCGCCACCGGCCTGGAGCTCTATCATCCGGAGTACCGTCTGCTGGCCGGTGGCGAGGCGCCGGTGGAGGACCACCTGACGCCCATCTACCCGGCCACCGAGGGCCTCCACCAGACCCGCCTGCGGGCGCTGATCGACCAGGCCCTGGCGCGCCTGGATGCCACGCCGGACGCTCTGCCCGATGGCATTCCCGCGACCCTGCGCCAGCGCTTCGCTCTGCCCGAGCTTCACCACTGCCTGAACACCCTGCACCGACCGCCGCCGGAAGCCGATGCAGAGCAGCTGGCGGCCGGCCACCATCCAGCGCGGCGGCGCCTGGCCCTGGAGGAACTGCTCGCCCACCGGCTGAGCCTGGAGGAAGTGCGTCAGCGCATCCAGGAGGACGGCGCCCCGACCCTGCCCGGCGGGCGCAGCCTGCAGGCCCGCTTCCTGACCCAGCTGCCCTTTTCACTGACCGGCGCTCAGCGCCGGGTGCTGGACGAGATCAGCGCCGACCTGGCACGCCAGGTGCCGATGCTGCGCCTGGTGCAGGGCGACGTGGGGTCGGGCAAGACGGTTGTTGCCGCCATGGCCGCGCTCTCGGCCATTGCCGCCGACTGCCAGGCGGCGATGATGGCCCCCACCGAGATCCTCGCCGAACAGCACTACCGCACCTTCAGCAGCTGGTTCGAGCCGCTGGGCATCGAGGTGGCCTGGCTCTCCGGCAAGCTCAAGGGCAAGGCGCGTCTGGATACCAAGGCGGCCATCCAAGACGGCCGAGCCCGCATGGTGGTAGGCACCCACGCGCTCTTCCAGGGTGATGTGCACTTCCAGCGTTTGGGCCTGGCAATTATCGACGAGCAGCACCGCTTCGGCGTCCACCAGCGCCTGGCGCTGCGTGAAAAGGGCGAGGCCGGCGGCCTGACGCCTCACCAGTTGGTGATGACCGCTACCCCGATCCCTCGCACCCTGGCGATGAGTGCCTATGCCGACCTGGACGTCTCGGTGATCGACGAGCTGCCCCCGGGCCGGACCCCGGTGAAGACGGTGGTGATGCCCGACGAGCGCCGCCCCGACGTGATGGCGCGTATCCGCCATGCCTGCGCCGAGGGGCGACAGGCCTACTGGGTCTGCACCCTGATCGAGGAGTCCGAGGCGCTGCAGTGCCAGGCCGCCGAGGCGACGCGCGACGAGCTCCTGGAGACCCTGCCGGAACTGGCCATCGGCCTGGTCCACGGGCGAATGAAGGCCAGCGAGAAGGCCGCGATGATGGAGGCCTTCAAGACCGGGGAGCTGGACCTGCTTGTGGCCACCACGGTGATCGAGGTGGGGGTCGACGTGCCCAATGCCAGCCTGATGATCATCGAGAACCCGGAGCGCCTGGGCCTCTCCCAGCTGCACCAGCTGCGCGGGCGGGTGGGACGCGGCGCCGTCGAGAGTTTCTGCGTGCTGCTCTATCACCCGCCGCTATCGGCCCACTCCCGAGAGCGCCTGGCGGTGATGCGCGAAACCACCGACGGCTTTCGCATCGCCGAGAAGGACCTGGAGATCCGTGGCCCCGGCGAGGTACTGGGTACCCGCCAGACCGGGCTTGCGCAGATGAAGGTCGCCGACCTCGAGCGCGACGCCGACCTGCTGGAGCGTGTGGGGCCCCTGGCCGAGGCGCTGCTCAACCAGCAGCCCCAGGCCAGCCAGCCACTGATCCGGCGCTGGCTGGGGGCAGAGGCCGGACGATATGGGCAGGTGTGACGGCGCCAAGCGGCCAAGCGGCCAAGCGGCCAAGCGGCCAAGCGGCCAAGCGGCCAAGCGGCCAAGCGGCCAAGCAGAGGATCAGGGTATGGAGGGCAGGGAGTAAACGGTCAGGGGTTTCCTTGGCGCTCGGCGCTTTCAGCTCGGTGCTTACAAATGCTTGAGCAGCCGCTGCAGCTTCTGCAGGTCGCCGGAGTCGCCGACCAGGCGAACGGTACCGGCCATCATGCCGTCGAGGAAGGCCTGCTGGGTGGGTTTCTTGAGAACCTTGATGGCCGTGGCTTCATCTTCGAAGCGCAGCTCCAGGTCGAGATCCACCGGCAGGCCTGATCCCGCACGGATACCACGGGGCGACATGCGGTAATGGCGGGCGATGGCGAGGTCCTCGGTGGCGATGCCCCAGTCGAGGCCGCGCATCTCGCCGAGCAGTTCGCGAAACCGCGCCTTGCGGCGCAGGGCACGCTTGAGCATCAGCCCGAGCAGCCACAGCATCAGTCGCAGCTTCATATCGGCTCCGCCACCGTGAAATGAGAGTGAGGCGACCCGCAAGAGACGGGCCGCAATGCCTTACTTCGCCACGGCGTCCTTGAGGCCCTTGCCCGGCTTGAAGGCGACGGTCTTGCTGGCCGGAATGGTCAGCGGCTGGCCGGTCTGGGGGTTCTTGCCGGTGCGTGCGGCTCGCTCCCGCACACTGAAGGTACCGAAGCCGATCAGAGTCACATCCTGGCCCTGGGAAACGCTACCGGTGATCTCGTCGAGGATGACGTTGAGCACCTGGCTCGCCTTGTCCTTGGAAAGATCGGCACGCTCGGCTATCGCCGCGGCGAGTTCTGGCTTGCGCATACAGCCCTCCTGATATTGACATCATCGTGCCGGCGATCACCACCGGCGGTGTTGTTATGGTTCATCACCTGACCGTGCATCACGCGCATGCCGACTTGCTCGATTCCGGATCGTCATGCTGCGGACAAAGAAATCTCGAGAAATGACATGCGGATGATACCGGTGCTCAACATCGCTGCCTGCCGGCTCGAAGTCTGCGGCAGGCCCCGTCGTTGACGAACCTAGCCTAGCAACGGCGGCGCGGATCGCGCCAGTTCGACTTTCCGACGGACGCAGCGTCCTGTCAACGCAAAGCCGATCAAACGTCCGTCCTCCGCTTCGGCCAGAGCCGTCAGGTCACCCCCTTCCCCCTCGAGGCGCCAGCGTGACGGCGTAACGGCGGGCGGAAGGGCCACCACCGGCAACAGGGGGGTCTTGACCAGCACCGGCCAGGGGCCATAGGTCACCGCGGTGGGAGTGCCGATCAGGGTCCGGGCCAGCGCCTTGGCACTGGCCAGCAGCGGCTGTACGTACATGGCATTGACACCGTCGACACAGGCCGCATCCCCCAAGGCATGGATACCCGGTGCAGAAGTGGCCAGGTACCGATCGGTGTGGATGCCTGCCTCACTGACCTCGAGCCGGGCCGATTCAGCCAGACCGGTGCGCGGCCGTAATCCCGTGGCCACCAGCACCAGGTCGGCCGATAGCGAGCTGCCATCGTCGAGTGTCAGGCCGACAGACACGCCGTCGGCCCCCAGCGCCACCAGCTGACGTCCGGTGTGCAACACCATACCAGCCTCTCGGAAGGCGTCGCCCAGGGCACGCCCCAGAGGCTCCGGCACCAGGCGTGGCAGGGGGGCCGGCTCCGGGGCCACCAGCTCGACGGCATGGCCACCGGCAACGAGATCGTTGGCGAACTCGCAGCCCACCAGGCCGATGCCGATGACCGCCACGCGCGCCGGCCGGCCCAGCGCCTCCAGGGCGGCATGGAAGGCACGGTAGTCGTCCAGGTCATTGATGCTGAACACCCGCCCGGCGACGGCGTCGGGCACCCTGAAGGGCCGCACCGGTGCGGCACCGATGGCCAGCACCAGCTCGCTCCAGGGCAGGGTCTCGTCACCGATGGTCAAGGTACGCTCCACCGGATCGATGGCCTCAACCCGGGTGTGGGTGCGTACCACGATGCCGAGGTCGTCGGCCACCTCCAGGGCCGAGCGCGTCGCCAGGCGCTGCGGTGGCAGGCGCTTGGCGAATCCGGTGGAGAGCAGTGGCTTGGCATAGTCATCTCCGCTGTCGGCGGTGATCAGCGTCATCGGCCGCGTCGGATGCTGTTCACGCAGTTGGCGCAGCAGACCCAGGCCCGCCATGCCGGAGCCGATGATGGTCAGGGGTGCGCTCATAGGCCTCATCGATCGGGGTAAGAGTGATGGGGCAGCATGGTACACTAGCCACCCCCGAAATCGATGCGGAGAGAGATGGTGAGCAGTGGCCCGGGAAGCGATCCCCGCTGGCGCCCCCTGGCGGCGGCACGTCCTGCCATGAGCCCCGAGTGGTGGCAGTGGGTCGCCTCACGGGACTCGCTCACTGCCCGGCTGATCAGTGCCGGCGGCCACCGGCATTTCCGGGTCCGCCTGCTGAACCAGCGCCTCGGTCGGCCGCGTCGTGACGAGACGTTGGCCTTAGGGCTGCCCCTTGCCCATCATGCCTGGCTACGCGAAGTGGCGCTGTGCCTGGACGAGCGTCCCTGGGTAGTGGCCCGCTCGGTGGTACCCCTGGACGGTCTGCATGGCCAACGCCTCGACCGCTTGGGCGAGCGCTCGCTGGGCAGCTGGCTGTTCCGTCAACCTGATCTGGAACGCGGCCCGCTCGAGGTCAGCGCCGACTCGGCCCCTTTCCACACCGACTCGGGGCCCTGGGCACGGCGTTCGCTGTTCCGCCACCGGCGCTTCGCCGTACTGGTCCAGGAATTCTTCCTCGACCGCATGGCGGGTGACCTCGGGCTGCCTTCGCGCTAGGCTCCCGTGCAGCCAAACTGGATATCATGAGGATGAGATGGATCGATCCCTGATGCACCCCAGGGGCCTGGCCCGGGTGCCCGACTTCCTGCACCTGACCCGCCTCGACCGTCCTATCGGCACCTGGCTGTTGATGTGGCCCACCCTCTGGGCCCTGTGGGTCGCCGCCGAGGGCATTCCCGGCCGCCAGGTGTTGCTGATCTTCGTCGCCGGCGTCTACCTGATGCGCGCCGCCGGCTGCGTGGTCAACGACTACGCCGACCGCCACTTCGACGGCCACGTCAAGCGCACCCGGAATCGCCCGCTGGCGACCGGCCGGATCAGCGAGGGAGAGGCCCAGGCGCTGTTCCTGATACTGGTGCTGGCCGCCTTCGTGCTGGTCTGGTTCACCAACCTCTTCACGGTGATGCTCTCGGTGGTGGGGGTGGTCCTGGCCTTCATCTACCCCTTCATGAAGCGCTACACCCACCTGCCCCAGGCGTTCCTCGGCGCGGCCTTCTCCTGGGCGATTCCCATGGCCTTCGGCGCCGTGCTGGGCACGCTGCCGCCGGTCGCCTGGCTGCTCTTCGCCGCCAACGTGGCCTGGACGGTGGCCTATGACACCGAGTACGCCATGGTCGACCGCGAGGACGACCTGAAGATCGGCATCAAGTCCACTGCCGTGCTGTTCGGCCATGCCGACCGGCTGATGATCGGCCTGCTGCAGGGCCTGACCCTGGCGCTTCTGGCTTGGGCCGGATCGCTGCTCGCCCTGGGCGGCTTTTTCTGGCTGGGGCTAGCCGCCATGGCGGCGACCTTCGTGCATCAGCAGCTCCTGATTCGCGAACGCGACCGCGACCGCTGCTTCCAGGCCTTCCTCAACAACCACTGGTCGGGCCTGCTGGTCTTCGCCGGCATCGCACTCTCCCTGTGGCCGGTAGGAAATGGCGGCTGAGCGCGCGACAGCTCGGGCCTGTCACGCTATCGTCATGTTGATGTGCTGTCATCGTCATCGATCTGTCATTGACCACGAGGCTCCGGGATGACCGCCAAGACCGTACTGATCGTCGATGATGAAGCGCCGATCCGCGAGATGATCGCGGTGGCGCTGGAGATGGCCGACTATGGCGTCCTCGAGGCGGACAATGCCCAGGATGCTCACGCCATGGTGGTCGACCACCAGCCCGACCTGGTGCTGCTCGACTGGATGATGCCCGGCACCAGCGGCATCGAGCTGGCGCGAAGACTGAAGCGCGAGGAGGCCACCGCCGAGTTGCCGATCATCATGCTCACCGCCAAGGGCGAGGAGGACAACAAGATCCTGGGGCTCGAGGCCGGAGCCGACGACTACATCACCAAGCCCTTCTCGCCGCGGGAGCTGGTGGCGCGCCTCAAGGCGGTGCTGCGGCGTACCACGCCGCGGGGGGTCGAGGATCCGGTGGAGGTTGGCGGGCTACTGCTTGACCCGGTCAGCCACCGGGTCACCATCGACGGCCGGTCGCTGGAAATGGGGCCCACCGAGTACCGCCTGCTGCAGTTCTTCATGACTCACCAGGAACGGGCCTATACCCGGGGTCAGCTGCTCGACCAGGTGTGGGGCGGCAATGTCTATGTCGAGGAGCGTACCGTGGATGTGCATATCCGCCGCCTGCGCAAGGCGCTGGGCGAACCCCACCACCAGCTGATCCAGACCGTGCGTGGCACCGGCTACCGGTTCTCCGCCAAGGGCTGACGTGGGGCGGCTCTGGCGACGTGAATTCGGGCGCCTGGCGACTCTGGTCGCCGCCGGGGCCCTGGTCGGCTGGCCCTTCTCTGCCATTCCGATCGGCATCGCCGCCGGCCTGCTGTTCTGCCTGGCCTTTCACCTGCGTCAGCTCCATGCCCTGCATCAGTGGCTCACCCTGCGGCCTCAGGAGGAGCCCCCCGCCGCCAGCGGCCTGTGGGGCGAGCTGTTCGACCGTCTCTATCGCTACCAGAAACGCCAGCGCCTCACCCAGCAGCGGTTAAGGGCCACCCTGCAGCGCATTCAGGAGTCCTCCGAGGCGATGCGCGACAGCGTGGTGATGCTCGACCGCCACGGCGACCTGGAGTGGTGGAACAGCGCTGCGGAACGCATGCTGGGCCTCAAGCCCCAGCTCGATCGCGGCCAGCACATCACCAACCTGCTGCGTGACCCGCGCTTCGTCGACTATTTTCATGGCCGCGACTATCGCGAGCCGCTGACCCTGCCCTCGCCCATCGATGAGTCACTGATCCTGCAGTTCCAGATCACCCTCTACGGTGACGACGAGCGCCTGGTGATGGCCCGCGACATCACCCGACTGCACCGCCTGGAACAGATGCGCCGCGACTTCGTGGCCAACGTCTCTCATGAGCTGAGGACCCCGCTGACCGTGTTGGCCGGCTACCTGGAGACCTATACGGACATGGCCGGCCAGTTGCCACCCAGGATGGGCCGCGGCCTGTCACAGATGAAGGCCCAGACCGACCGGATGCAGAATCTGGTCAACGATCTGCTTCTGCTGTCACGATTGGAGATCGACCAGGGCGGGCGCGATGATGCCCCCCTGGCGATGGGCGAGCTGCTCGAATCCGTTCAGAATGACGCCGTGGCGCTCTCGGAGGGTCGCCAGTCGATCAGGGTGGAAGTCGAGGAGTCTCGCGCTCTGTTCGGCAGCGAACAGGAGATACGCAGCACTCTCTCCAACCTGGCCTTCAATGCCGTGCGTTATGCCGGGGAGGGACGCCATATCGTGCTGCGCTGGCGCCCCCACGGCGAAGGCGCCTGCCTGGAGGTGGAGGACGACGGCGAGGGTATCGACCCGGTGCACCTGCCGCGCCTCACCGAGCGCTTCTATCGGGTCGACAAGGGCCGCAGCACCGCCACCGGCGGCACCGGCCTGGGGCTGGCCATCGTCAAGCACGTGCTGCTGCGCCACGACGCCCGCCTGGAGATCGACTCCCGGCCCGGGCGCGGTGCCACCTTCCGCTGCCTGTTCCCTGCCGAGCGCCTGCGCCACACGACCGACAACGTTCAACCTGCCTGAGGAGGGCGGCCCGGTGCCGTGTCGGACTCGACGCCGCGGTAGTGACGCTCCCACATCAGCACCGCGGCGGCCACGGCACCGGGCAGCAGGAAGAGGTTGGCCAGGGGGATCCAGGTGATCAGGGTCACCCAGCCGCCATAGGTGAGGGTGGGCCACCAGCGAGCCTTCAGCCGGCGCCGCATGTCGGCGAAGCTGACCTTGTTGTTGTCCATGGGGTAGTCGAGGTAGGTGATCGCCATGATCCAGGCCGAGAAGGCCGCCCATAGCAGGGGCGCTACCAGGTTGACCACCGGGATCCAGCTGAGCACGAGGAGCAGAGCCATTCGCGGCAGGATGTAGGCCAGCTTGACGAGTTCACGTCCCAGGGCATCCACGGCGGTTTTCACCAGACCACGGTCGTCCAGCGGCGGCCGACTGGTCGCCTCCTGCTCCACCCGGGCGGCCAGGAAGCCGTAGAAGGGCGCGGCGACGAGATGGGTCACCAGGGTGAAGGTGAAGAAAACGATCAGCACCAGGCTGAGCACGAAGAGCGGCCATATCAGCCAGGAGAGCCAGTCCAGCCAGGCGGGCACCATGGCCATCCAGCCGTCCAGCCAGCCGCCGAAGTGGCCCAGCACGTACCAGAGCATGGCAGCGTAGACCAGCAGGTTGACGACTATCGGCAGGAACACGAAGCGCCGCAGGCCGCGGGAGTAGACCAGGCGGGTTCCGCGGGTCAGCGCCGTGAAGGCATCGAGCATCCGTCATCTCCTCATGTCACACAGCAGGCCGCCGCCCGACAGGGCAGCGGCCTGCGTCATTGAGGGTCAAACGATGGTCGCGGTCAACTCTTGCCCTCGAGCATATCCTTGTCGAGGTCCTCAGGGTCGGTATGGCGGATATCGAGCCCCTTGACCAGATAGACGACGTACTCGGCCAGGTTGTTGGCGTGGTCACCGATACGCTCGAGGGCACGCAGGATCCACATCACGCTGAGGACCGAGGAGATCGAGCGGGCATCCTCCATCATGAAGGTCATCAGCGAGCGCATGGCGCTGCGGTACTCGTTGTCGACCTCGTCGTCCTCGTGGACCAGCTTGAGCGCCAGCTCGGTATCCAGGCGGGCGAAGGAGGTCAGGGCATCGCGTACCATGCGACGCACATGCTCGCTGATCATGCGCACTTCGACGAAGCCGCGATTGCCGTTGTCCGCCTCGATCAGATCGATGGCATTGCGGGCGATCTTGCTCGCCTCGTCGCCGATACGTTCCAGGTCGGACGCGGCGCGAATCACTGCCAGAACCAGGCGCAGATCGGAGGCGGTGGGCTGGCGACGCGCCAGCACCTGGGTGCACTCCTCATCGATCTTGATCTGCATGTCGTTGACCGCACGGTCATTGGCAACCACCCGCTCGGCCAGCGAGGAGTCATGGTCGAGCAGGGCACCTACGGCGTCCTGGACCTGCTTCTCGACCAGGCCCCCCATGGCCATCAAGTGGGTCTTGAGCTCGTCGAGCTCCTGGTTGAACTGCCGCGAGATATGCTGGCTGTGGATATCGCTGGTAATGTCCATGGGACCTCTCCTTGGGGCAGACCATCAGGCCATGCGCCCGGTGATGTAGTTCTCGGTTCGTCGCAGGCGCGGGTTGGTGAAGAGGGTATCGGTGGGGCCATATTCCACCAGCTCACCGTCCTGCAGGAAGGCGGTATAGTCGGAGACTCGCGCCGCCTGTTGCATATTGTGGGTGACCAGCACCAGGGTCAGGTGCGACTTCAGGTTGCAGATCAGTTCCTCGATCTTCAGCGTGGAGATGGGGTCCAGGGCGGAGGCCGGTTCGTCGAGCAGCAGCACCTCGGGACTCACCGCCAGGGTGCGGGCGATCACCAGGCGCTGCTGCTGGCCCCCGGAGAGCGACCAGGCCGAGGCGCGCAGACGGTCCTTCACTTCATCCCACAGCGCCGCCGAGCGCAGCGCCCACTCGATGATGTCGTCGCGCTTGCGCTTGCTCAGTCCCCCCTGGAGGCGCAGGCCGAAGGCCACGTTGTCATGGATCGACATGGGGAAGGGGTTGGGCGCCTGGAACACCATTCCCACTCGTCGACGCAGTTCCGACACCGCCACGCCCGGCGCATGGATATCCTGGCCCTCTAGCAGCACCTCCCCCTCGCGAACTACCTCGTCATTGAGATCATGAAGGCGGTTGAGAACGCGGAGCAGGGTCGACTTGCCACAGCCGGAAGGCCCGATAAAAGCCGTCACCCGGTGACGCGGTATGCGCAGCGTCAGGTTGCGCAGCGCCGGCTTGCCCCCATAGGCGAGACTCAGCTCCCGAATGGCCAGGCTGCTGGCTTCAGGAGAAAAGTCGATGACCGCCGCCGGGGCGGGCGACGGACGCAGGTCATGGGCGAATGACATCGAGGCTCCCGGGTGGCGCAACGGTGCAGGGCTCATCGACGGCCGAGCACCCCGTGACGCGTACTGAGATGATGACGCAGAAATATTGCAGTCAGGTTAAGCACCAGGATCACCAGCACCAGCAGCAGCGCCGTGGCATAGACCAGCGGCATCGCCGCCTGGACATCGCCACCGTGCAAGGCCGCGTCAAAGACATGATACCCCAGGTGCATGAACTTCCTGTCAAGATGCAGAAAGGGGAAGTCACCGTCCACCGGCACCTGGGGGGCCAGCTTGGCTACACCCACCAGCATCAGGGGCGCCACTTCTCCGGCGGCACGGGCCACGGCCAGGATCACCCCGGTGAGCATCGCTGGCGTGGCCATGGGCAACACGACCCGGGTGAGCATCTCCAGCCGGGTGGCGCCCAGTGCCAGCGCCCCCTCCCGCTGCTGGTCGGGAATCCTTGCCAGCCCCTCCTCGGTGGCCACGATCACCACCGGCAGGGTCAGCAGGGCCAGAGTCAGGGAGGCCCACAGCAGTCCCCCGGTGCCGAAAGTCGGCGAGGGCAGGGCCGCGTCGAAGAACCACTCGTCCAGGGTGCCGCCGATGCCATAGACAAAGACGCCCAGGCCGAAGACGCCATAGACGATAGACGGCACCCCGGCGAGGTTGCGCACGGCAATTCTTACCAGCCGCGTCAGTCGACCCTGGTGGGCCACCTCGTTGAGGTAGATGGCCGCGAGCACCCCGAAGGGGGTCACCAGGATCGACATCAGCATCACCATCAGCACGGTGCCGAAGATCGCCGGCCAGACGCCGCCGGCGGTATTGGCCGCCCGCGGCCCCTCCGAGAGGAAGCGCCAGACACCCTCTCCCCAGGCGATGATCTTGTCGAGCGGCGACATGGCGTTAGGACGCCGCGCCCGCACTACCTGCTCCAGCGGCACCGTCAACCGCTCGCCGTCGGCGGTCGTGAGGGTCAGCTGGCCGCCTTCCATGGCCGCCTGCAACTCGCGCAGCCGGGCATTGGCGATGGCCAGTTCGCGACCCACGTCGCCCCCCGCCTCGAGGGCCCGGACACGCGGGAGGATGACCTCGTCGCGCAGGGTGTCGAGGGCCTGGCGCAGAGACGTCAGCTCGGCCAGCCTCGCCTCGAGGGCCGCCCAGGCGGCCTCGCCCTCGACACGCTCTCCTGTCTCGCTCTCCAGCGCCGTGAGTCGACCGATCGCCTCCCCCCAGCGGCGGCGCTCAAGCACCACCATATCACGCGGCTTGCTGACCGCTGCGATGGCCGACACCGCCACCCAGTCCCAGCGGGTACCGTCCAGGTCGCGGTTGCCGGTCCGATAGAGCCGTTCACGTCCCGTCTCCTTCGGCAGCGGGACCTCCTGAACCCGCTCGCCGGCGAGTTGTCGGCCATCCTCGAGCATCACCAGGGCCACGTCGGCGGGCCAGAAGTGCCCCAGGCCGCGAATCGCCAACAGCGCCAATAGCGCCAATAGCGCCAATAGCGAGAACGCCACGCTACCGGCCGCCAGCCAGGCGCCGGGGCCTTCGCCGCGGAACACACGCATCCGGGAGTCGGACTCCAAGCTCATGCCCCGCCCCCCAGGCGCCGGTAGCGTCGGCGCAAGCGAGTCCGTACCAGCTCGGCCAGGGTATTGACCAGGAAGGTAAAGACGAACAGCAGCAGGGCCGCCAGCAGCAGCAGTCGATAATGCGGGCCACCCGGGCCCGCCTCCGGCAGCTCGATGGCGATGGTGGCCGCCAGAGAGCGCAGCCCATCCAGGGGGTTCCAGGTCATCAGGGCCGCATTGCCGCTGGCCATCAACACGATCATGGTCTCGCCTACGGCCCGCCCGGCACCGATCATCACCGCCGAGAAGATACCGGGAGACGCCGCCGGCAGTACCACCCGCCACAGGGTCTGCCAGCGAGTCGCTCCCAGTGCCTGGGCACCCTCCGCGAGGCTTCGCGGCACACCCGAGAGGGCGTCCTCGGCCAGGGCATAGACACTGGGCATGACGGCAAAGCCCATGGCCATACCGACGATCATGGCGTTGCGAACGGCGATGTCGAGACCCAGACGAGCCTCCAGCCAGTGGCGCAGGTCACCGTCGAACGCCCAGGCCTCGAGCCAGGGCGAGAGTGCCTGTGCGACGACCACCATCAGCAGCAGCCAGGGCAGCAGCCACAGGCCCGCCCAGCCCAGCGGCATCACCTGCTGCAGGCGCGGAGGCAGGCACGACCAGAGGCTGCCGGCGAGCAGCAGTCCGGGTACCAGCAGCAGCAACATGGCAAGAACATCGGCCAGATGGCGCTCCACCCAGGGGGCGAGCACAAGGCCGGCGACGAAGCCGATCACCACCCCGGGTAGGGCCTCCATCAGCTCCAGCGTCGGCTTCAGGTGGCTGCGCAGGCGCGACGACATGAACAAGGCCGAGTGAGAGGCCGCACCCAGGGCCAATGGCACGGCGATCAGCAGGGCCCAGGCCGCCGCCTCCAGGGTACCCCAGGCCAGGGGCACCAGGCTGACCCGGGGCGATTCGCCTTCTACCAGGCTGGCTGTCGGATCCCAGCGATGGCCGACCGAGTCATCCCCCCCCGCCAGGGGCGACCAGAGGGTCTCCGGGCTGACCACCTGCGTCGCTCCGGTGGCCCAGAACAGCGGCACCACCTCGACCACCAGGAAGACCCCGATGGCCAGCAGCGCCAGAATCACCCCGATGCCGCCCGCGGTGACCAGGACGGTGGCCAGTCGGTCGCGCCCCTGACGCAGGCGACGTCGAACGAAAAGTGGAGGGGACGTGTCGGTCATGACCGGACCTGCGCGGAACAAGGGGCTAACGGAACCATACGACAGTGTAATGACAACGAGATGACAGTTTCAGCGACCGGCCTCGTCCAACCCCAGCTCACGTCGCTGGTGCAGGCGTCTCCTCTCGAGAAGCGCCACGAACCCCAGCTCCTCGACGATCGACTGACCGTCCGGCGACAGTACCATGTCGAGGAAGGCACGCTCGGCGGCCGGCAGGGACTCACCGGGGGGCAGGTTGAGATAGAGATAGAGATTCCGGGACAGCGCATAGTCGCCGCGCTGAACCGCTTCGGGGTCAGGAAGGTGGCGCTTCCCGTCGGCATCTCGGAGGGCCAGGGCCTTCACACCTGGCGTGAGGTGGTTGAGCCCGGCATAGCCGATGGCCCGCGGATCCTCTGCCACCGCTGCCACCACCGCAGCGGACCCCGGATGCTCGTTGACCTCGGGACGAAAGTAACCATCACAGAGCCCGAGCTGTCGGAACAGCCCATGAGTACCGGATGCCGCATTGCGGCCATGCAAACGAATACGCCCCGCGGGTCTGTCGAGTCCCAGCTGTTGCCAGCGGTGAACCCCTTCGCCTGCACCGCAGCGCCGGGAATCGGAAAAGATGGCATCCAGCTCAGGCCTTTCCAGGCTCTCCAGGGGGTTGTGGCGATGGACCACGACCACCAGTGCATCCCGGGCGACCGCCAGTTCACGCGGCGGATAGCCGTGTCGCTCGATAAAAGCCTGAAGCTCGGCCTCATTCATGGGGCGCGACATGGGCCCCAGCCGGGTGGTACCCGCCACCAGGGCCGGCGGCGCACTGGCCGACCCGCTGGCCTGGAGCTGCAGACGGATACCGGGGTACTGGCGGGTCAACGCCTCGCCCCAGCGCAGCATCAGCCCTGCCATGGTATCGGAACCCATGGTACCCAAGGTTCCCGCCACCTCCTGAGCCTGGGCAGGGAGGACGCTGAGCGGCGCCAGCAGCAGCCAGAAGACCAGACAATGACGCGGGGCAGCAGGCATGACAGCTTCCTCAATGAAG
This sequence comes from Halomonas lysinitropha, assembly GCF_902500215.1. Lineage (GTDB taxonomy): Bacteria > Pseudomonadota > Gammaproteobacteria > Pseudomonadales > Halomonadaceae > Halomonas > Halomonas lysinitropha. The sequence continues at coordinate 112,758 of NZ_CABVOU010000015.1, read as the reverse complement.
GGGAGAACCGGTCGGGCAAGGCATCTTGTCACAGTGGTGGTGAACCGATGGCCTCGCCATATACCATGACGGGCTGATCGACGCCCCACAACAACAACCCGAATCAATCAGGCTTCCATGATAGACATCGATGATATCCCCGCCCCCCAAGGACACTTGACCCTCAAGCAGCTGGCCAGCCGCCAGGAGACCAACCTGCACGGCGACATTCCCGGCGGCTGGCTGGTCGCCCGGATGGACCAGGCCGCCGAATTGGCTGCCGGCCGCGAGGCCCGGGGCCGCACCGCCACCGTGGCCATTGAGGCCATGGACTTCCTCTGCCCGGTACGTGTGGGCTCGATGGTCAACATCTTCACTCGGGTCAACGAGATCGGCCACAGTTCGATCAAGATCGACGTGGAAGTATGGATCCATGCCCTCCATGAGCGCGACCCCGATGAGCTGCACAAGGTCACCGAGGCCCGCTTCGTGATGGTTGCGCTGGACGACAATGGGCGGATTCGTGCCGTGCGTCAGGACGACTGACGCCATCGTCGAGCAATCGCGCCATGCCCCATAGTGAAAATGGGCGCCGCACGGGCGCCCATGACAAGCCAAGGGGAACGACCGGCCCTCAGACGCCAACCTCCTCGCGTGTCTTCAGGTAGGCGAACTCGCCCACGTCGGTAAAGCGCCGCACCTTCTGCTGGAAGGCGGTGTAGGAGTCATAAACCTTCTTCGACTCCGCGTCGGCTTCCACCTGATTCTCGAGCACCTCCTGGGAGGAGGCGTAGAGTGCTTTGAGAACCTCTTCCGGGAAGGTGCGCAGTTCCACGCCATGCTCGCTGACCAGGGTATCGAGCGCCTCGGCGTTGCGCACCGCAAATTCGCTGATCATCGCCAGGTTGGAGGCCATGGCCGCCTCGGTGACCACCGCCTTGAGGTCATCAGGCAGAGCATTCCAGGCATCCAGGTTGACGGTGCCCTCGAGGATGGCACTGGGCTCGTTCCAGGCCGACGTATAGTAGTACTTGGCCACCTGGTGAAGGCCAAAGGCCAGGTCATTGTAGGGGCCGACCCAGTCAGCGGCATCCAGTACACCGGTCTGCAGGGAGGTAAAGATCTCGGACCCCGGGGTGTTCACGGTGGTCACACCGATGCCGTTCATGGCCTCGCCGGCCAGGCCCGGCAGGCGCAGCTTGAGACCCTGCATGTCCTCCAGCGAGTTGATCTCCTTCTTGAACCAGCCGGCCATCTGGGTGCCGGTATTGCCTACCGGGAAGGGCTTGAGGTTGTGCTTGGCATACACCTCGTCCCACAGCTCCTGACCACCACCATAGTAGAGCCAGGCATTGGTCTCGGTGGTGTTCATGCCGAAGGGCACGGCGGTAAAAAACTGGGCGGCCAGGGTCTTGCCACGCCAGTAGTAGGAAGCGGAGTGGCCCATCTCGGCGGTACCCTGGGCCACCGCATCGAAGACCTCCATGGCGGGCACCAGTTCACCCGCGCCATGCACGCGTACTTTCATGCGACCACCGGAAAGGCGCTCGATGCGTGCAGCGAAATCATTGGCCCCGGTACCCAGCGCCGGAAAGTTCTTGGGCCAGGAGGTCACCATGTCCCAGGTAATGGTCTCCTGGGCGCTGGCGGTAGAAACGAAGGGGGCGGCGGCGACACCGGCGGCGCCGGCACCCAGGGTCTTGAGACTGTTCTTGAGAAAGAGGCGACGATGCATGCGAGCGTGACTCCATGATGATTGTTATATCCGCAACTCTTGCGGGCGCTGGACGATTCCACTCATGAGTATGCGTCAAGGCCGAATTGCCGGGCAAGTGCCTGCACCTGACGTCAACGTCAACGAAAATCAGAGAGGCGTCAGCTTGGCGAACCCCAGCACCAGCCACTTGTCGCCCTCACCCTCGAAGCTGACCTGGACCCGGGCACGCTCGCCTTCCCCCTCGGCGTTGAGAATCACCCCCTCGCCGAACACCGGGTGACTGACCCGCTGACCCAGCGAGAGCGAAGGCAGTTCATCGCCTCCGTTGACCGAGGCCTGCCGTGACAACCCCACTGCCGGCCGTCCGGCCGTCACAGGCCGGGAGATCTGACCACGCAGCCGCACCTCCTCGAGGGTCTCCTCGGGCAACTCTCGCAGGAAACGCGAGGCGCGCTGGAAGGTCTCCTTGCCGTGAAGCCGACGCAGCTCGGCATGAGTCAGGTAGAGCTTGCGCATGGCACGGGTCAGGCCCACGTAGCAGAGCCGCCGCTCCTCCTCCAGGCGACCCGGCTCTTCCATGGACATCTTGTGCGGAAACAGGCCCTCCTCGACCCCGGCGATGAATACCACCGGGAACTCCAGGCCCTTGGCCGAGTGCAGGGTCATCAGCTGCACGCAGTCCTCGAACTCGTCGGCCTCGTGGTCGCCGGCATTCAGCGCCGCCTCGGAGAGGAAGGCCTCAAGGGCCACCACCCCTTCACCGGCCTCGGGTGGCTCGAAGGTCTCGCCCTGGGTGAAGGCCTTGGCGGCGGTGACCAGTTCCTCGAGGTTCTCGACCCGAGCCTGCCCCTTCTCGCCCTTCTCGCTGCGGTGATGCTCGATCAGGCCGGACGTCTCGATGACGTGGTCGATGATCTCGTGGAGTGCCAAGCCGGCGGTGTCATTGTCGAGCCGCTCGATCAGATCGGCGAACGCACGCACCGCCGTGGCAGCCCGCCCCTTGAGCGAAGCATCCTGCAAGGCATCGTGAAGCCCCTGCCAGAGCGAGACCTCGGTCTGTCGGGCACGGGTACGCAGCACTTCCACGGTACGGGCGCCGATGCCCCGGGCCGGCACGTTGATCACCCGCTCCAGGGAGGCGTCGTCGTCACGATTGAGCAGCAGACGCAGGTAGGCCAGGGCATTCTTGATCTCCAGGCGCTCGTAGAAGCGCTGGCCGCCGTAGATGCGGTAGGGGACACCCTGGCGGATCAGGGTCTCCTCCAGCACCCGGGACTGGGCGTTGGAGCGGTAGAGGATGGCGATCTCGCGCCGCTTGGTGCCTTCCTCGACCTTCTCGCGGATGGTGTCGACGATGAAACGCGCCTCGTCCAGATCATTGAAGGCCGAGTAGACGGAGATTGGCTCGCCCCTGCCACCCTCTGTCCACAGCTCCTTGCCCATCCGTCCGGCGTTTTGGCGGATCAGGGCATTGGCAGCGTCAAGGATGGCGCTGGTAGAGCGGTAGTTCTGCTCCAGTCGCACGGTCCTGGTCGCCGGAAATTCCTGCTCGAAGCGCCGGATGTTCTCGATACGCGCCCCGCGCCAGCCATAGATCGACTGATCATCATCGCCCACCACGGTCATCGGGGTCTGCATGCCGGTGAGCAGCTTGAGCCAGGCATACTGCAGGGTATTGGTGTCCTGGAACTCGTCGACCAGCACATGACCGAAGCGCTCCTGGTAGTGGGCCAGCAGCGCCGGGTTATCGCGCAGGAGTTCCAGGCTGCGCAGCAGCAGTTCGCCGAAATCCACCAGGCCGCCACGCTCGCAGGTCAGCTGGTAGCGCTCGTAGAGCTCGACCATCTGGGCCAGGTAGGCGTCACCATGGGCATCGACCTGGTGGGGGCGTAGCCCCTCCTCCTTGCAGCCGGAGATGAACGACTGCACCTGACGCGGCGGGAAGCGCTCATCATCGATGCGGTGGTCCTTGAGCAGACGCTTGACCAGCCGTAGCTGGTCGTCGCTGTCAATGATCTGGAAGTGCTGGGGCAGCCGAGCGTCCTGCCAGTGGGTGCGCAGCAGGCGATGGGCGATGGAGTGGAAGGTCCCCACCCAGACATTGCGCAGGGAGATGCCCAGCAGGGCCTCCAGACGGGTGCGCATCTCGCGGGCCGCCTTGTTGGTGAAGGTCACGGCAAGCACGGCGTAGGGCGAGAGCCCCTCGGCCTGCATCAGCCAGGCGATGCGATGCACCAGCACCCGGGTCTTGCCGGAACCGGCACCCGCCAGCACCAGCATGTTGCCCTGGGGCGCGCTGACGGCCTCGCGCTGGGCCGGGTTCATCTGGTCGAGAATCGCCGTGACGTCGTCCATGGGGAAGGCATCGCTGCTCGGAAAATGGGCGGTCAGCTTAGCATTATCAGGGCTTTCCTTCCTGCTCCGGGAAGCGCAGCGGGTTGAGGCTCTTCTTCACTTCCCGGAGCTGCTCGGCGAGTTTCGGGCCACGGGTCTTGGCCACACCCACCGCCAGCACGTCGATCAGCACCAGGTGGGCGATGCGCGAGCTCATCGGGGTGTAGATCTCGGTGTCCTCGTGGACATCGATGTAGAGCGGCAGGGTGACCTCCTCGGCCAGCGGCGAACCGCTGGGGCAGAGGCCGATCACCGTGGCGCCCGTTTCGCGGGCCAGTCGCACGCTGGCCACCAGGGCCCGGGTGCGGCCGGTCTGGGAGATCGCCACCACCACGTCACCCTCGTTCAGGGTCACCGCCGACATGTTCTGCATGTGGGGGTCGGTATAGGCTGCAGTGGAAATCTGCAGGCGGAAGAACTTGTGCTGGGCATCGGACGCCACGGCCCCGGAGGCGCCAAAGCCGTAGAATTCCACCCGGTTGGCCATGGTCAGGACATTGATGGCCTGGCTAAGGGCCTGGTTGTCGAGTCGATCGCGGACCGACAGCAGGGTCCCCACGGTGGAATCGAAGATGCTCTGGGAGAATTCCGCCACCGAATCGCTGTCGTTCATCGAGAACTGGGCGAACTGGCTGCCCGAAGCGAGCATCTGCGCCAGCTGGAGCTTGAAGTCCTGGAAACCGTTGCACCCCAGGGCACGGCAGAAGCGCACCACGGTGGGCTCGCTGACCTTGGCCTCGGTGGCCAGATCGACGATGCGCATGTGGATCACTTCCTCGGGCTGGCGCAGCACGAAGCGCGCGACCTTCTGCTCGGAGCGGCGAAAGTGCTCCATGCGACGTCTCATCTCATCGAACAGGGCACGGCTCACACGGGACTCCTTGCGGACTGGCCATCCCGCGACGAAGGCGAGGCGGCAAAAAGATTCATGGACTGATGTTCACAGTATGCCCCAAGCCGGCGGCCGATGCGCCCTTCAACGCCAGCGCAGGGCCGAGGCCATACCATGGGCGAGCGTTGGCACAGCGTTGTGCAACTGCAGTCCATGCCGTCATCATTCTGTCAAGTGGGGTATAGTAAAAAGTGCAGTGTCGCGAAGTCTTATGGAGAGTCGGTCATGCGCAATGTCGAAAGGGTATCCTCCCTCAAGAATGAGCTCCTCGACATCTACATGAGTATGGAAGTCGTCGAACACGAGCAGCGTTCACGCACCGCCGCCCAGCGCAACCTGCGCGCCCGGCGCGGCATCGAACTGCACAATGAGTTCAAGCGACTGAGACGGGACATCGCTCCGCTCCCCGACGAGGAACTGGCGGAAGATGAGATGCACTGACGACGCATCATGGGACGAGCCCCGCCAGGGCGGGGCTCGTCGACAGGTCCAGGCGCCAGACCATCCGGTGACCTAGGCTCAGAGGCTCGAGATGAAGACCAGGATCACGCCGGCCGGGGCCACGAAGCGTGACACCACGGTCCACAGCGTCGCCTGACCACCGGTAAGATTCAACTCGGCCGCCACGCTGTCGCGGTCCAGCTGCCAGGCCACGAACAGGATGGCCCCCAGACCGGTCAACGGCAGCAGGAACTTGCTGGTAAAGGTATCGAGTAGATCGAAGACATTCAGACCCAGGATCAGGAAGTTGTCCCAGACGTTGAACGACATCAGCGCGGCGATCCCCAGCGCCCAGACCGCCGCACCGCTCACCAGAGTGGCCGCCACGCGCGATAGCGGGGTGCGCTCCTCCATCAGCTCCACCACCGGCTCCAGCAACGAGATCGCCGAGGTCAGCGCCGCGAAGGTCAGCAACAGGAAGAACATCAGGCCGAGGATCATGCCACCGGTCATGTTACCGAAAGCCAACGGCAGGGTGACGAAGATCAGGCCAGGCCCCTCACCCGGGCTCAGGCCATTGGCGAAGACGATGGGGAAGATGGCCAGCCCCGCCAGCAGGGCGATGGCGGTATCCAGGATGATCACCGTCCGGGCAGTACCGATCAGGTTGACGTCCTCGCCCAGATAGGAGCCGTAGGCCATCATGATGCCCATGCCCAGCGAGAGGGTAAAGAAGGCCTGGCCCATGGCCGCCAGCACGACATCACCGGTCACCGCACCCCAGTCAGGGCTGAACATGAACGCCAGCGCTTCGCCGAAGTGGCCGGTGGTCATGCCATAGCCCACCAGCACCAGCATCAACACGACCAGAGCCGGCATCAGGGTGCGCACGGCGCCCTCCAGACCCTTGGTGACGCCACGCGCCACGATCCCGATCACCAGCGCCATGAAGGCGGTATGCCACAGGGTCAGCGCTACCGGGTTGCCCAGCAGTCCGGTGAAGATCTCGCTGACACCATCGGCATCCTGGCCACTGAAGGCCCCGGTCACCGACCCGAGGGTATAGGAGAGCGACCAGCCACCGATCACGCTGTAGAAGGAGAGAATCAGGAAGGCGGCCAGCACCCCGCTGGCCCCGACCAGCGCCCAGGCGGGCAGTCGGCCATTCTTGCGGGCCAGGTCGATCATGGAGTTGATCGGGTTCTCCTGGCCACGGCGGCCGATCAGCCATTCCGCCACCAGGATCGGCAGGCCCACCAGGGCCACGCAGGCCAGGTAGATGAGCACGAAGGCCGCGCCCCCGCTGTCACCCACCATATAGGAAAAGCGCCAGATATTGCCTAGCCCCACCGCTGAACCGGTGGCAGCCAGGATGAAGGCCATCTTCGATGACCACTGTGCGTGGGAAAGTTTCGACATGTTTCACCCTGAGAGTACGTGTCGCCAACGGCCGATCTGGCGCGATGACGGCTTGTCCTTGTCATTGCCACGTCCAGGACGCCATGGTTCACACGACGCCGTCCAGAGCATGACAGGATCCAGGCAGGATCACTGCCCTCTCGCGTCTTACGCGTTCTAGACCCGCAAAACTATCCGATCAAACGCTTGATGGCCACCCATGGAGGGGAGATTCTCGCCCCGACTTTAGGAGTAGAGCGACCGGCCTCAAGTCCTCTCGGAAAAGCCTCACCTGGCGCTCGCCTGAGAAGGCCTCGAGGAAGGGAGGGTGAACAGTGTTCGTAAAGCCGGGAAATCAGGCGACGCGCCAGTTTTAGTGCCTCGCGGTTATCCAGGGTATGCACCATCAGGTCAGGGGTTTTCCCCTGATTTATCCACAGGATTAGACGTTCGATCTAAGGCGTAAAACAATGGTCGTTATACTCGTGATTGTCATGCCTGATAAAGCGAACCAGCGGGCAACCTCTCGTGGAAAGCGCGTGGAATGGGACTCTCGGCTTTTCGGACTGAGCGTGCTGGAGCCCCGAGTGGACACCGAGCGAGGTGGCTTTGAGCCCACGCGCACTTAGCATCACGAGGTTCGTGCCGCAAGTTATCAACATTCGGTTGAGGGCCTTCTCAGCCCTCTCCATGTGGAAGAATTTCCTGTGGCGCCCCTCCCTTGTGCAAGGTATCCCTGCCGGCCAGCGTGCCCCGGCTGGGCCAACCGAAGCAGCTCGTCAGATCGACTTCCTTGGCTGCCTTACCATCATCCAACCTCGCCGGTCAGGCAGCGACCTCACTCCACGGTAACGGACTTGGCCAGGTTGCGCGGCTGGTCCACGTCGGTGCCCTTGAGCACCGCCACGTGGTAGCTGAGCAGCTGCAGCGGCAGGGTATAGAGGATCGGCGCCAGCGCCTCATGCACATGGGGCAGGCGCAGCACGTGCACATGCTCCTCCTCGATCAGCCCCACCTGCTCGTCGGCGAAGACGAAGAGCTCGCCGCCGCGGGCCCGCACCTCCTGGAGGTTAGACTTGAGCTTGTCGAGGAGCTCGTCGTTGGGCGCCACGGAGACGACCGGCATCTCGCTGTCGACCAGCGCCAGGGGGCCATGCTTGAGCTCGCCCGCCGGATAGGCCTCGGCGTGGATGTAGGAGATTTCCTTGAGCTTGAGCGCACCCTCCAGGGCGATGGGAAAATGAGCACCGCGTCCCAGGAAGAGCGCATGGTGCTTCTCGGCGAACGCCATGGAGAGCCGCTCGATGGCCGGGTCCAACTCGAGCACCCGCGCCACCAGGCCAGGCAGGCCGCGCAGTGCCGTTACCAGATCGGCCTGTACTCGCTCGTCGAGCCCCTTCACCCGGCCCAGCGCCAGGGTCAGTAGCATCAGGGCCGTAAGCTGAGTGGTGAAGGCCTTGGTCGAGGCCACGCCGATCTCGGGACCGGCCTGGGTCATCAGGGTCAGGTCCGATTCGCGCACCAGCGAACTGCCCGGCACGTTGCAGATCGCCAGGCTGGCAAGATAGCCGCGCTCCCGGGCAAAGCGCAGTGCCGCCAGGGTATCAGCGGTCTCGCCGGACTGGGAGAGGGTCACGAAGAGGGTATCCTCGGGAACCACCACCTGGCGATAGCGATACTCCGAGGCAACCTCCACCTGCACCGGCACGCCGGCATAGCGCTCCAGCCAGTAGCGAGCCACCATGCCCGCATGATAGCTGGTGCCGCAGGCGACGATGTGGATCTGTCTGGCCTGCCGAAAGAGCACCTCGGCCTCGGGACCGAAGCTCTCCACCAGCGCCGAACGCTCGCCCAGGCGCCCCTCCAGGGCAGCGGCAATCACCATCGGCTGCTCATGGATCTCCTTGAGCATGAAGTGGCGATAGTCGCCCTTGCTGGCCGCGCCGTCACCATGCTCGAAGGTCTGCACCTGACGCTCGACCGCAGTGCCCCGGGCATCGAACACCTCGATGCGACCGCCGGCAGAGAGGCGCACCGCGTCGCCCTCTTGCAGGTAGATGAAACGGTCAGTGACCTGCAGCAGGGCCAGGGGATCGGAGGCCAGGAAGGCCTCTTCGATACCCACGCCCACCACCAGCGGGCTACCCTTGCGGGCCCCGATGACGACGTCGGGCTCCTCGGCATGGATCACCCCCAGCGCATAGGCACCGTCCAGCTGGACCAGCACCCGCCGCACGGCGGTGAGCAGGTCGCCTTCCCGGCGGCTCTCCCGCTCCAGCAGGTGGGCGATCACCTCGGTGTCGGTCTCGGAGGTGAAAGCATAGCCCTCGGCCTCGAGATCACGGCGCAGGATCTCATGATTCTCGATGATGCCGTTGTGCACCACCGCCAGGCGTTCGCCGGACTGGTGCGGATGGGCATTCTCCTCGCTGGGGCGTCCGTGGGTCGCCCAACGGGTATGGGCGATCCCGCTGTGTCCCGGTAGCGGTTCGGCGATCAGGCGCTCCTCCAGGGCCGCCACCTTGCCCAGGGCGCGACACCGCTGCAGGTGGCTATCTGGCGCGAGCACCGCCATACCGGCGGAGTCATAGCCGCGATATTCCAGGCGCTTCAGCCCCTCCAGCAGGATGCCCTGAACGTTGCGTTGGGCAACGGCACCGACGATTCCACACATGTAACCTCTCCTCAGGGTTCCTGGCGCTTGGCCGGCCGCGCCCAGTCGGCCTTGCTGATCTGGCGACCCCGGGAGACGGCCAGGGCGTTGTCGGCGACGTCCTTGCTGAGGGTCGAGCCGGCACCCACGGTGGCGCCCTTGCCGACGCTGACCGGCGCCACCAGAGCGGTATTGGAGCCGATGAAGGCCGCATCGCCGATCTCGGTGCGGTGCTTGTTGACGCCATCGTAGTTACAGGTGATGGTGCCGGCGCCAATATTGACGTCGCGCCCCAGGCGGGCATCACCCACATAGCTCAGGTGGTTGATCTTGCTACCCTCGCCCACCTCGACGTTCTTGGTCTCGACGAAGTTGCCGACCCGGGCCCCCACCGCCAGCCGCGAGCCGGGCCGCAGCCGGGCAAAGGGACCGATGCGATTGCGGCCGGCCACCACCGCCCCGTCAAGGACGCTGTGGGATTCGACCCACGTCTCGGCGCCGACATGGCTGTCGCGGATCACGCAGTGGGGGCCGATGCGAACCCCCTCGCCCAGTTCCACCTCGCCCTCGAAGACGCAGCCCACATCGATCTCCACGTCGTGGCCACAGGTCAGGTGGCCGCGCACGTCGAGGCGCTCCGGATCGAGCAGGGCCACCCCCTGCTCCATCAGTCGCTCGGCGATGTCGTGCTGGTGGGCACGTTCCAGGCGCGCCATCTGGGCACGGTTGTTGACGCCCTCGACCTCCAGCGGACGCGCCGGCTGGGCGGTGGCGATCGTCACGCCTTCGGCGGCAGCCATGGCGATGATGTCGGTGAGATAGTACTCGCCCTGGGCGTTGTCGGCGGAGAGGCGCGGCAGCCAGCGCCGCAGCTGGGCGGCGGTCATGGCCATGATGCCGGTATTGCATTCGCGCACGGTCCGCTCGGTCTCGGAGGCATCCTTGTGCTCGACGATGGCCACCACCTCACCGGCCGCGTTGCGCAGGATGCGCCCGTAGCCCGCCGGGTCCTCCAGGGTCACGCTAAGCAGGCCCAGATGCCGCTCGTCGACCTGCACCAGAAGCTCGACCAGGGTCTCGCGACGGATCAGCGGCACGTCACCGTAGAGCACCAGCACCCTGCCCTCGCCGAGCGCCTCCAGAGTCTGGGCCACCGCATGGCCGGTGCCCTTCTGCTCGGCCTGCAGGGCGAAGTGCACCCGGCAGTCGGCCAGCGCCTCGCGGACCAGCTCGGCCCCGTGGCCGACCACCACATGGGTACGCTCGGCCTCGAGCCCCCGGGCAGTGTCGATCACGTGACGCACCATCGGCTTGCCGGCCAGGCGGTGGAGCACCTTGGGCCGGGTCGAGCGCATGCGGGTTCCCTGCCCCGCTGCCAGTATCACCACGTCGAGCGTCATCATGACTCCTTGTCCCGGTTCATTTCATCTCGTCTATTCTAGGGGGCGTCCCGCCTCCGCCGCCATGCCGGATGCCGGTCCATCGACCACGGTCGCGCCGAGTTCGTCGACGGTCTCGCGGCCGAAGTGATCCGCGAAGGCCGGGCTGGCGAGGCTCGCCCAGCCCTCGCCCTGGCGCACCAGCATCAGCACCGCGAGTTCCCGCTGTCGGGCCAGCGCCATGCCCTCCTCCTCGCCGAGCACCAGCAGGGCGGTGGCCCAGGCGTCGGCCCAGGCATCGGAGGGATGGATGACGGTCACCGAGGCCAGGCGATGGTCGATGGGCCGCCCGGTGCGCGGGTCCAGGGTGTGGGAATAGCGTTGGCCGTCGTGCTCGAAGTAGTTGCGGTAGTCACCCGAGGTGGCCACCGCGATGTCCTCCAGGGCCAGCACATGCCGGGCCTCCTGGGGGCCATCCCGGGGAATCTCGATGCCGATGCGCCAAGGGGCGGACTCTGCGTCGCGATGGCCGGCCACCTTGACCTCACCGCCCAGGTTGACCAGGTAGTGGTCGAGCTCCTGCTGGGTCAGATAGGCCGCCACCCGGTCGGTAGCATGCCCCTTGGCCACGGCGGAGAGGTCGACGAAGACATCGCGCAGGCGCCGGGCCTGGAACGCCTGCTCGTCGACCTCCAGGCTGTCGGGGCCGATCTCGGCCAGTCGTGCGGACAGGGTGGCCTCACTCGGCACTTCCCGCGGACGCGCCTCGGGGCCGAAGCTCCACAGGTTGACCAGCCCGCCGATGGTCATGTCGAAGGCCCCGTCGCTGGCCTTGGCCACCGCCTGACCGATGGCCAGCACCTCGATCAGCGCGTCGGAGAGCGGCTGCCACTCGCCCAGCGGTGCCTCGTTGAGGGCCATGAGCTCGGAATCGTCGCGCCAGGTGGACATGGCCGCATCCACCGCCTCGAGTTCGGCGAGGATCCCCGCCTCGAGCTCGTCGGCTTCCCGGCGCGTCAGCGGATCGGCGATGGATACCTGATAGAAGGTACCGAAGACCTCCCCCTCGAGAGTCACCGGCGATTCCAGCGGTCGATCGCGTTCGGAACAGCCAACCAGCAGAATGATCAGCAAGAGCAGCCACAAGGGACGACAGATGCTCATGATGGGGAACCTCCGAATAGCCAGATCAGGGCAGCACCCAGCAGCAGGCGGTAAACCACGAAGGGCTGCATGCCGATGCGCTTGATGAAGACCAGGAACAAGTGGATGCACAGATAGGCACTGATGCCCGAGAGCAGTGCTCCCATTATCAGGGCGCCCCAGTCCACCGGTCCGCCGGAGACGGCGAGCCCGACGATCTCCAGGCCACCGGCCAGCACGATCACCGGGATCGACAGCAGGAAGGAGAAGCGCGCCGCGCCCTCCCGGTTCAGGCCCAGCAGCAGCCCCGCCGTCATGGTGATGCCGGAACGGGAGGTGCCGGGGATCAGCGCCAGGGCCTGGGCCAGGCCGATCCAGAGGGCGTCCTGCCAGCTGAGTTGGTACTCGTTGCGTGTTCCGCGGCGTCGCCAGTCAGCGTAGGCGAGCAGCAGACCGAATCCGATCAGGCCGCCGGCAATGACCAGCGGCGAGCGCATGATTCCCTCGATGGTGTCCTGGAAGGTGAGACCGGCGAGCCCCACCGGGATGGTGGCGAGGATCACCCACCAGGCCAGTCGCGCGTCCTCGTTACAGCCCTTTCCCGCCACGCTGCGGCACCAGCTGGCGGTCATGCCCACCAGCTCCTGGCGAAAGTAGAGCACCACCGCGCTAAGGCTGCCGATGTGCAGCGCGACGTCAAAGACCAGGCCCTGATCGTTCCAGTCGGTGAAGACCGGCACCAGGATCAGGTGGGCGGAACTGGAGATCGGCAGGAACTCGGTCAATCCCTGAACGATCGAGAGGACGATGATCTGTAGCCAGTCCATGAAACGGTCCCTGTGAGTGGAAGGCGCCGGCACCTCGGCGGAAGCAGAGGATACACATCAGCGGCACGGCTGTCCGTTGTCGACGCATCAGATCCCTGACAGCATGAGCGTGGCGAAGCTGAAGTAGATCACCACCCCCGAGGCGTCGATCACGGTGGTCACCAGCGGCGCCGAAGCGGTAGCCGGATCCCAGCCCAGGCGATCAAGCACGAAGGGCAGGCACATGCCCAGCAGGCTGCCGAACAGCACGATACAGATCATGCTCACCGCCACCACCATCGCTACCGCCTCGCCGCCACGAATGACCCCGATAGGCGCCACGGCCAGCGCCATGGTCAGTCCCAGGGAGCCGGCCACCAACAGCTCGCGCCCCAGCATCCTGCCCCAGTCCTTGACCCCTACGTCACCGGTGGCTATGCCGCGCACCATCAGGGTGGCGGCCTGTGCGCCGGCGTTGCCCCCGCTGCCAATCAGCAGTGGCAGGAAGAACACGAGCGCCACCTGGGCAGCGATGGTCTCCTCGAAGTAGGCGATACCGGCCCCGGAGAAGAGGTTGCCGAACACCAGCAGTACCAGCCAGGTGACGCGCTTGCGATAGAGGCTCCACAGCGGCACTCGGCTGACCCCATCCTCCAGCGCGCCGATGGACATCCCCTTGTGGATATCCTCGGTGGCCTCGGATTCCACCACGTCCATGGCATCGTCGTGGGTGACGATGCCCACCAGGCGCCGATCGGCGTCGACCACCGGCAGGGCCAGCAGATCATAGCGGGCGACGGTGCGTGCCACTTCCTCCTGGGCCTCGTCGACCCCGACACTGATCACGTCCTTGATCATCAGGTCATCGATCAGTGCCCCGGGCGGCGACACCATCAGCTGACGCAGCGACAGGGTACCGGCCAGTCGCCCTCCCGCATCGACGATATAGAGCTGGTAGACCGTTTCCGCATCCGGTGCCGTCTGTCTCACTCGCATCAGGGCGCGGGAGACCGTCATTCCCGTCGGGATGGACACATAGTCCGCGGTCATGATCGCCCCGGCGGTGCCCTCCTCGTAGCTGGCCAGCCGCTTGAGCTCCTCACGTTCACGATGGGCCATGCGCCGCAGCAGTGCCTCGCGACGATTCTCGTCCAGCACCTTGAAGAGGTCGGTCCGCTCATCGGAGCCCATCTCCTCGAGCAGCAGCAGCAGTGCCTTGTCCGCCATCGCCTCGGCAATGACCCGCTGCTCCTCGCCAGGCAGGTAACCCAGCACATTGGCTCGGCGTTCAAGCGGCAGGCTATCTAGCAGGGCCAGAGCCACTTCCAGACCGTGCTCATCCTCCTCCAGGGCGTCTTCGACGATCTCGCCGATATCCGCCGAACGCAGCTCGCGCAACAGCCTACCGAGTCGCTCGGTGTCCTCTTCCTCCAGGGCGGCCAGAAGCGCCGTACGGTAAGGCTCCGCAGTATCGTCGAGAGACATGGCTATTCTCCTCTGCGCGCCGTTTCGTCAGCCGGAGACCGAAAGCAGGGGCAGGCGCCTGCCAGAGACAACAGCGCCCCCCGAACGCTGGGTACGGGGGGCGCGATCAACGGTAAGAGGCTGGATCAGCCCTTGCCGGCCTTCTTGCGCAGTTGCTGGATCGTACGCAGCTGGGCCACGGCTTCGGCCAGTTCAGATGCGGCACGGCTATAGTCCAGCTCAGCGGACTTGTCGTTCAGGTTCCTCAGCGCATGCTGGCGCGCCTCTTCGGCCGCCGCCTCATCAAGGTCATGGGCTCGGGTGGCCGCGTCGGCCAGGATGGTCACCACGTCCGGCTGGACTTCCAGGAAGCCCCCCGAGACGTAGTAATTCTCCTCCTGGCCACCATCATGAAGCACGCGCACCGGACCCGGCTTGAGCTCGGTCAGCAGCGGGGCGTGACCGGGAAGGATCCCCAGCTCGCCCATGCGACCGGTGGCGATGATGCGCTCGATCTGGCCGGAGAAGATGCCTTCCTCGGCGCTGACGATCTCGCACTTGAAGCTTTTCGTCATGACGACGTCTCCCAGGTAGACGGGATTACTTCATCTGGTTGGCTTTCTCGACGGCCTCGTCGATGGTGCCGACCATGTAGAAGGCCTGCTCCGGCAGCTCGTCGTACTCGCCGTCGAGGATGCCCTGGAAGCCGCGGATGGTGTCCTTGAGGGACACGTACTTGCCGGGCGACCCGGTGAACACCTCGGCAACGAAGAACGGCTGCGACAGGAAGCGCTGGATCTTGCGCGCCCGGTACACGGCCAGCTTGTCCTCGTCGGACAGCTCGTCCATGCCCAGGATCGCGATGATGTCCTTGAGCTCCTTGTAACGCTGCAGCACGTTCTGCACGCCGCGGGCGGTGTTGTAGTGCTCATCGCCCACGACCAGAGGATCGAGCTGGCGCGAGGTGGAGTCCAGCGGGTCGATGGCCGGATAGATGCCCAGCTCGGCGATCGAACGCGCCAGTACCACGGTGGCGTCCAAGTGCGAGAAGGTGGTCGCCGGCGACGGGTCGGTCAGATCGTCCGCGGGCACGTAGACGGCCTGCACGGAGGTGATCGAGCCGGTCTTGGTAGAGGTGATGCGCTCCTGGAGCACACCCATCTCCTCCGCCAGGGTCGGCTGATAGCCCACCGCGGAAGGCATCCGGCCCAGCAGGGCGGAGACCTCGGTACCCGCCAGGGTATAACGGTAGATATTGTCGACGAACAGCAGCACGTCGCGGCCATCATCGCGGAATTTCTCGGCGATGGTCAGGCCGGTCAGGGCCACGCGCAGGCGGTTGCCGGGCGGCTCGTTCATCTGGCCATAGACCAGCGACACCTTGTCGATGACGTTGGACTCGGTCATCTCGTGGTAGAAGTCGTTACCCTCGCGGGTCCGCTCGCCGACCCCCGCAAAGACCGAGTAGCCGCTGTGCTCGGTGGCAATGTTGCGGATCAGCTCCATCATGTTGACGGTCTTGCCGACGCCGGCGCCGCCGAACAGGCCGACCTTGCCGCCCTTGGCGAACGGACAGACCAGGTCGATGACCTTGATGCCGGTCTCCAGCAGTTCGTTGGAGACCGCCTGATCGGCATAACCCGGCGCCTTGCGGTGGATGGGCATTCGCTCCTGCTCGCCGATCTCGCCCGCCTCGTCGATGGGCTCACCGAGCACGTTCATGATGCGACCCAGCGTCTCCTTGCCCACCGGCACGGAGATGGCCGCGCCGGTGTTGGTGACGTCCATGCCACGCTTGAGCCCTTCGGTGGAGCCCATGGCGATGGTCCGCACCACACCGTCACCCAGCTGCTGCTGAGTTTCGAGAATGGTCCCGACATCCGAGACCTTCAGCGCGTCGTAGACCTTGGGCACATCGTCCCGCGGAAACTCTACGTCAATCACCGCGCCGATGATTTGTACGATACGTCCGCTCATCTTGGTTCCTCTCAAATACCTGAAAATGAAACCTGCATGCCGGGAGGGCCATGGCCTCCCCTGGCGCTATACGGCGGCGGCACCACCGACGATCTCGGAGATTTCCTGGGTAATGGCCGCCTGACGGGCCTTGTTGTAGACCATCTCCAGGTCGTCGATCAGGTTGCCGGCGTTGTCGGTGGCACTCTTCATGGCGATCATCCGTGCGGCCTGCTCGCAGGCCCCGTTCTCGACCACCGCCTGGTAGACCTGCGATTCGATGAATCGCACCAGCAGGCTATCCAGCAGCGCCTTGGCATCCGGCTCATACAGGTAGTCCCAGCTACCGGGACGCTTGTCTTCTTCGTCGTGCGATTCCGCACCCATGTCGGGCGACAGTGGCAACAGCTGACGGACCACCGGCTTCTGGGTCATGGTGTTGATGAACTCGTTGTACACCACATACAGGCGGTCCAGCTGGCCCTCGTCATAGGCATCCAGCATCACCTTGACGCTGCCGATCAGATCCTCGACCTCGGGCGACTCGCCCAGGCCGCTCTTCGCCGCAACGAGGTTGCCCCCGTAGCTCTTGAAGAAGGTGCCGGCCTTGCTGCCCAGGGCACAGAAGTCGAGTTCCGCCCCCTGGTCGCGCCACGCCCTGGCATCCGTGACCACGGCCTTGAACATGTTCACGTTCAGGCCGCCGCACAGCCCTCGGTCGGTGGACACCACGATGTAGCCGACCCGCTTGGCGTCGCGCTCGACCATCCAGGGGTGGCGGTACTCCGGGTTGGCATCGGCGACATGCGAGACCACGTTGCGGATCTGACGCGCGTAGGGCTGGCTCGCCTTCATCAGGTCCTGAGCCTTGCGCATCTTCGACGCCGCGACCATTTCCATGGCGCTGGTGATCTTCTGCGTGTTCTTGATGCTCCCGATCTGGGTGCGTATCTCTTTTGCAGCTGCCATAGCGATCTACTCCGTTCGTGGCACTCAGAAAGCTCCAGGGCCCGTCCCGCGTGAGGGACGGGCCAGCGGGATTACCAGCTCTGAGTCGCCTTGAACTTGTCGAGACCCTCTTTCAGTCCTTGCTGGATCTCGTCGTTGTAGTCGCCGGTCTGGTTGATCTTGTCGAGCAACTCGGCGTATTCGGCCTTCATGAAGTCACGCAGCGCGCGCTCGAAGTCCAGCACCTTGTTGACCTCGACCTCATCCAGATAGCCCTCGTTGGCGGCATACAGGGAGAGGGCCATTTCGGCCACGGACATCGGCGAGTACTGGTTCTGCTTCATCAGCTCGGTGACGCGCTGACCGTGTTCAAGCTGCTTGCGAGTGGCTTCGTCCAGATCGGAGGCGAACTGGGCGAAGGCCGCCAGCTCGCGGTACTGGGCCAAAGCCAGGCGCACGCTGCCACCGAGCTTCTTGATGATCTTGGTCTGGGCCGAACCGCCCACACGGGACACCGAAAGGCCAGCGTTGATGGCCGGACGGATGCCCGAGTTGAACAGGTCGGTCTCGAGGAAGATCTGACCGTCGGTGATGGAGATCACGTTGGTCGGCACGAAGGCCGAGACGTCGCCCCCCTGGGTCTCGATGATCGGCAAGGCCGTCAGCGAACCGGTCTTGCCCTTCACCTCGCCATTGGTGAACTTCTCGACATAGTCGGCGTTCACGCGAGCGGCACGCTCGAGTAGACGGGAGTGGAGGTAGAAGACGTCACCGGGATAGGCTTCGCGGCCCGGCGGACGACGCAGCAGCAGGGAGACCTGGCGATAGGCTACGGCCTGCTTGGAGAGGTCATCGTAGACGATCAGTGCGTCTTCACCGCGGTCGCGGAAGTACTCGCCCATGGTGCAGCCGGAATAGGCCGCGAGGAACTGCATCGGCGCCGGGTCGGCGGCACCGGCCGCCACCACGATGGTGTGTTCCATCGCGCCGTGCTCCTCGAGCTTGCGCACCACGTTGGCAATGGTCGACTGCTTCTGGCCGATGGCCACATAGACGCAAGTGATGTCCTTGCCTTTCTGGTTGATGATGGCATCGATGGCAATGGCCGACTTGCCGATCTGGCGGTCGCCGATGATCAGCTCGCGCTGGCCGCGGCCGATTGGCACCATGGCATCGATGGACTTGAGACCGGTCTGCACCGGCTCGTCGACCGACTGGCGGGTGATGACGCCCGGGGCGACCTTTTCCACCGCATCGGTCAGCTTGGCGTTGATGTCGCCCTTGCCATCGATGGGATTGCCGAGGGCATCGACCACGCGACCGGCCAGCTCGGGACCCACCGGCACCTCGAGGATACGGCCAGTACACTGAGCGGTCATGCCCTCTTCGAGTTGCAGGTAGTCACCCAGCACTACCGCACCCACGGAGTCGCGCTCGAGGTTGAGCACCATGCCGAAGATGCTGCCGGGGAACTCGATCATTTCACCGAACATCGCGTCCTCGAGACCGTGGACTTTCACGATGCCGTCGGAAACGCTGACGATGGTGCCCTGATTGCGGGCTTCAGATGCGACATCCAGCTTCTCGATACGCTGTTTGATGATGTCGCTGATCTCGGAAGGATTCAGTTGCTGCATGCCATGTCCCTCAGACTCAAGCGGTAAGGGCTTCGGAAAGGCGTGTCAGTCGACCGCGTACCGACCCGTCGATGACGGTGTCGCCGGTACGCAGGATGACACCACCGAGAAGCGCGGAGTCCACCTGAGTGGTAATGGAGATTTCGCGATTCAGGCGCTTCTTGAGCGCACCGGCGAGCTTGTTCTGCTGATCGTCGTCCAGCGGATAGGCCGAGACCACGGTGACATCGACGCGCTTCTCGACCTCGGCGCGCAGCCGCTCAAACTGTTCGGCGATGGCCGGCAGAGCCGGCAGGCGGCCCTTCTCGCCCAGGGCGTCAAGAAAGCGACGTCCCGCCTCGTCGATGTCGACTTCCGCCAGTTCCAGCAGCAGGGCGACCTTGCGCTCGGCAGCCAGGCCCGGATGGGTCAGTAGCTTCTCGACATCACGCACGGCGACGACGCGACCCAGCGTGACCAGCCAGCCGGACCAGGCATCCAATGCCTGATGGGCATGGGCATAGTCGAACGCTGCCTTGGCATAGGGTCGTGCGACGGTAGACAGTTCCGCCATGGGTCACCTCCTCACAGTTCGGCCGCAAGCTTGTCGAGCAGCTTGCGATGTGCCTTCTCGTCGACGGAGGCTTCAAGAACCCGCTCGGCCCCGGAGACCGCCAGATGCGACACCTGAGCGCGCAGCTCGTCCTTGGCACGCTGGACTTCCTGGTCGATCTCGGCACGTGCGGAAGCCACGATGCGCTCACCTTCGGCGCGGGCCTGCTCGCGAGCTTCCTCGACCATCTGCGAGGAGCGCTTGTTGGCCTGCTCGAGGATCTGGGAAGCCTGCTCCTTGCTTTCGCGAAGGGTAGCATCCGCCCTTTCCTGGGCGAGCTCGAGGTCGCGTGAAGCCCGGCTGGCCGCATCGAGGCCATCGGAGATCTTGCGCTGCCGTTCGTGGAGCGCGTTACTGATCGGTGGCCACACAAACTTTATGCAGAACCAGACAAAGATCGCGAAGGCGATCGTCTGCCCGATAAGCGTCATGTTGATATTCACAGGGATGTACCTCTGACTGGTTCGTGGCGACCGGAAACAGGCAAACCGAGCGCAGGACGCCCGGTATGCAGCACGTTAACCGGCAACAACGAAGATCAGGTACATCGCGATACCCACACCGATCATCGGCACGGCATCGAGCAGACCGGCCATCAGGAAGGTCTTGGTCTGCAGCTGATCACCCAGCTCCGGTTGACGTGCAGTGGATTCCAGCAGCTTGCCGCCGAGGATGGCGAAGCCAATACCGGTGCCCAGGGCGCCCAGACCGATCATGAGGGAGGCAGCAATGTAGACGAGTTCCATGGTGGTGCTCCTAGTTTCTCGAGTTGAGGTTCAAGGTTGAGGGTTGATCAAATGTTGCGCGTTTCAGTGATGTTCGTGCGCCTGGCTCAGGTAGACGACGGACAGCACGGTGAAGATGAAGGCCTGAAGGCTGATGACCAGGATATGGAAGATCGCCCAGGGTACGTTCAGCGTCCACATCACCCAGAACGGCAGCAGGGCAATGAGGATGAAGATGACCTCACCGGCAAACATGTTGCCGAAGAGACGCAGGCCGAGACCAAGCGGCTTGACCAGCAGACCAATGATCTCGAGAACCAGGTTGAACGGGATCAACGACCAGTGGTTGAAGGGGGTCAGGGAGAGTTCCTTGGCGAAGCCGCCGACGCCCTTGACCTTGAGGCTGTAGAAGATGATCAGCAGGAAGACGCCAAACGCCATGCCCAGGGTCGCGTTGGGGTCGGTGGTCGGCACCATCTTCATGTAATCGACGCCGAGGCGAAGGAAGATTTCAGGCACGTAGTCCACCGGAATCAGCTTCAGCAGATTCATCAGGAAGATCCAGACAAACAACGTCAGGGCCAGCGGGGCAATGATCGGGTTACGACCGTGGAAGGCGCCGTGAACGGTATTCTCGACGAACTCGAAGATCATCTCGACGATGTTCTGCAGGGTGCCGGGTACGCCGGTGGTCGCTACCTTGCCGGCCTTGCGAAACAGCCAGATGAACAGCACACCCATGGCGATGGACCAGCCCATGGTGTCCAGGTGCAGGGCCCAGAACCCCATCTCCTGGGCCTCGGCGGCAGAGTGCGCCATCGACCAGCCGTTCTCGGGATGATAGCCGAAGGTCAGATTCTGCAGGTGGTGCTGAATATACTCGGTCGGCGAGGGGTTGTTACCAGCCATGGATCTGCCTCTCGTTGGGGTCGGTCAGCCACGCAGCAGCCAGGGAGCCAGCCAGTGCATGAAGTGAACCGCCACGTATGCGCCAAAGAAAAAAGCCAGGTTTGAGGGGGGCACTGACACGAACACCAGGGCGAACAGTGCCACCGTCAAACCGAGCTTGCCCGCTTCGGCCCGATAGAAATTGGACACGAAGCGCCTTGCCTGCCGCCGGTTTCCCAGTACGCCGAGTCGCCAGACGAAGAACAGATTGGGAAGAAGACAGATCAGCCCGCCCGTTACGGCCGAAGTGGCTGCCTCCTGCCCGTCTGTCACCAGGGCGAGGAGCGTGATGACGACGATAGCGCTCGCCTGAGCCTGCAGCAGACGGCGATAATTCGGTCGCCGTTGCATCGCCGTCAGGCTAGCCATGTGCCACTCGCCATGCCTCTCGCATCGGGCTCAGACCCATAGGCAAACAACGGCGGATTATAGGGGACCCCCCCGGCCCCTTCAACCAGAGTGACGGTGATTCCAGCGATATAGAATCCCTCTTCGACCAAAGGGGGACAGGTTGTCGACAGCACCGAAGTCTGCCCATGACCGAACATCTCATCGAATATGCTCCAGGATACCGTCAAGCTCATCGAGGCTGGCGTAACGGATGGTCACCCGTCCCTTGCCACCGCGGCCGTGCTGGATTTTCACGGGCGCCCCGAGCACCTCGGCAAGACGCGTTTCCAGTCCGGCTACGTCCGCGGATGGCGCTTCACGCTGCGGTTTGGCGGGTTCACCGCTGGCTATGCGCTTGACCAGCGCTTCGGTGTCACGAACCGTGAGGTCCTTGTTGACCACCTCATGAGCCGCCTTGCGCTGGCGAGCCCCGGACAGCGCCAGCAGCGCCCGAGCGTGCCCCATGTCCAGGTCACCGCGCTCGAGCAGGGTCTGCACCTCGGGGTCCAGCGTCAGCAGCCGCAGCAAGTTGGCCACCTGGGCACGGGAGCGGCCCACGGCATCGGCCACCTGCTGCTGGGTCAGGGCGAACTCTTCAAGGAGGCGCTTCAAGGCCATCGCCTCCTCGACGGGATTGAGGTCCTCGCGCTGGATATTCTCGATCAGTGCCAGGGCCAGCGCGACCTCATCGGTGACGTCGCGGATCACCGCGGGAATCACGTCGAGTTCGGCGAGCTGGGCGGCACGCCAGCGACGCTCACCGGCGATGATCTCGTAACGCGACTCGCCGACGGGACGCACCACGATGGGTTGCATCACGCCCTGGGCGCGAATTGAATCGGCCAGTTCCTCCAGCGCCTCCGGCTGGATGTCACGACGCGGCTGGTATTTGCCGCGCGAGAGCTGCCCCAGCGGAAGCCGCTCGAGTCGCTCTTCGGGGGTGTTTTCCGAGGGGTCCAGGACCGGTGTGGCCTCGGACGTATCGACCTCGGGCAGATCAAGGCTTTCATGACGGCGGGCATTGGCACCGATCAGGGCATCCAGGCCGCGTCCCAGGGCGCGTTTACGCGTCATCGACATTCCCTCATCACTACCAGCGGTATTCGGCGACCGGCCTACAGGGACAGTCGCCGGATCAGTTCCTTCGCCAGCACCCGGTGGGCCTGGCTGCCGCGCGAAAAGCGGGCGTACTTGGTTACCGGCAGCCCATGACTGGGGGCCTCGGCAACCCGTACGTTGCGCGGAATGGTGGTCTTGAGCAGCGCATCGCCGAAGTAGTCCCGCAGCTGCTTACTGACATCGCGGGTGAGGCTGTTGCGGGCGTCGAACATGGTGCGCAGGATCCCGTAGATCTCGATCTGAGGGTTAACGCTGTCCTTGATCTGCTCCACGGTATCGAGCAGCGCTGACAGCCCCTCGAGGGCGTAGAACTCACACTGCAGCGGAATCAACACACCATCGGCGGCCGTCAGGGCATTGACGGTGAGCATGTTCAGCGACGGTGGGCAGTCGATCAAGACCACATCATATTCACCGGCCACCTCGTCCAGGGCCTTCACCAGACAACGTTCCCGCCCTTCTCGACGGTCGAGTAGTTCAACCTCGGCGGCGGTGAGGTCGCCGTTGCCGGGCAGCAGAGCGTAGCCCGCCTGGGGGCAGTCGAGGATGACCTCGGTGGGACGCTTCTCACCCAGCACCACGTCGAGCACACTGCCATCCAGATCATGCTTGTCGGCGCCGCTGCCCATGGTGGCATGGCCCTGGGGATCCAGGTCGACAAGCAGCACGCGGCGATCCAGGGCGGCCAGGCTGGCAGCGAGATTGACGGCTGTGGTGGTCTTGCCCACCCCGCCCTTCTGGTTGGTCAAGGCTATGATCTTGGTCACTGGCAACTCCCTTGCTGGGGAAACAGACGCCTCTGGGTCAGGCCTGGGTCACATCCCGGTGCCGAAGGACCACGAGCTGCCGGCTCCCGGTCTCGTAGGGCACCGCGAGGTCGTGTCGTTCTGCCACGACGATCTCTTCGGGAAGATCCGCCAGCTCATCATCCACGGCGGGCCCCTTCATGGCCAGCCACTCGCCGCTCGGTGCCACCAGGCGCGCGGTCAGCGCGATGAAATCGCCCAGGCTCGAGAAAGCCCGCGAGATTATCTGGGCATAGCCTCCGACAACGGGTTCGAAGGCTTCGACCCGGGCCTGTACCGGCGTCACGTTGCAAAGGTCCAACTCCATCACGGCCTGGCGCTGGAAGCGTACCTTCTTGCCGTTGCTGTCGAGCAGCGTAACCGCAAGGCTCGGCTCGAGAATCGCCAGCACCAGGCCCGGTAAACCCGCCCCCGAGCCCACGTCGAGCAGTTGCGTTCCATTGACGAAGGGCAGCACCGCGGCACTGTCGAGGAGATGGCGGGTCACCATCTCCTCCGGTGTGCGTACCGCGGTGAGGTTATAGGCGCGATTCCACTTGTGCAACAGCCCCACCAACGCCAGCAGCCGACGACGCTGCTCGTCATCCACGGCGATACCCAGCGCCGCCAGGCCGCTGTCGAGACGCGTCTCGACAGATTGCGCGACTCTCGTCATGCGCTGGCCGCCCGGCCATCGTCGAGTAGCCGTCGCTTCTTGAGGTGAATCAGCAGGATCGAGACCGCCGCCGGGGTCACGCCGGATATGCGTCCTGCCTGGGCCAGGGTTTCGGGACGTGTCTCCTCGAGCTTCTGTCGGATCTCGTGGGACAGCCCCTCGACGCGCTGGTAGTCAAGGTCGTCCGGCAGCGGCGTGGCCTCGTGGCGCTTGAGCTTGTCGATCTCTTGCTGCTGTCGCTCGATGTAGCCCTGGTACTTGGCCTGGATCTGGACCTGGTCGGCCACCGCGTCGTCGTCGACCGCCTGCCCTTCCATGCCGGGCAGCCCCGCGAGGTCACCATAGGCGAGCTCAGGGCGCCGCAGCAGGTCCATCAGGCTGTATTCGCGAGACAACGGCGTACCGGTCCTGGCCTCGACCCGGGCGGCCGCGGGGGTACCCGGCTGCACCCAGCTGGCCCGGAGGCGCGCGCTCTCGCGCTCGACTGCCTCGCGCTTGGCCGCAAAGGCCGACCAGCGGGCATCGTCCACGAGGCCCAGTTCGCGACCGGTCTCGGTGAGACGCATGTCGGCGTTGTCCTCGCGCAGCAGCAGGCGGTATTCGGCCCGCGAGGTGAACATGCGGTAGGGCTCCTTGGTCCCCAGCGTGATCAGGTCATCGACCAGCACGCCCAGGTAGGCCTCGTCACGCCGCGGTGACCAGGCCTCATTCCCACGGGCCCGCCGTGCGGCGTTGAGGCCGGCCAGCAGCCCCTGGGCCCCCGCTTCCTCGTAGCCGGTGGTGCCGTTGATCTGGCCGGCGAAATAGAGGTTGTGGATAAACTTCGTTTCCAGCGAATGGCGCAGATCCCGGGGATCGAAGAAGTCGTACTCGATGGCGTAGCCCGGGCGGGTGATATGAGCGTTCTCCAGCCCCGCGATGGAGCGTACCACCTGCAACTGCACGTCGAAGGGCAGCGAGGTGGAGATGCCATTGGGATAGAGCTCATGGGTGTCGAGGCCTTCCGGCTCGATGAATATCTGGTGGCTCGCCTTGTCGGCAAAGCGGTGCACCTTGTCCTCGATGGAAGGGCAGTAGCGTGGCCCGACTCCCTCGATCACCCCGGAGTACATCGGCGAACGGTCCAGGTTGGCGAGGATGATCTCGTGGGTGCGCTGGTTGGTGTGCGCGATATGGCAGCTTACCTGCCGAGGGTGCAACTCGCGGTTGCCGAGGTAGGACATCACCGGCGTCGGGCTGTCACCGGGCTGCTCCTCGAGACGGGAGAAATCGACGCTCTTGGCATCGAGCCGGGGCGGCGTCCCGGTCTTCAGGCGGTCGACCCGGAACGGCAGCGCTCGCAGCCGCTCGGCCAGAGCATTGGAGGGGGGATCACCGGCGCGGCCGCCACGGCTGGTATCGAGGCCGATATGGATCACCCCGCCGAGGAAGGTGCCGGTGCACAGCACCACGGTCTCGGCCAGGAAACGGATGCCGGTCTCGGTGACCACGCCGCGCACGGTATCACCTTCGACGACCAGGTCGCCGGCCGCCTGCTGGAAGAGCGTCAGGTTCTCCTGGGTTTCCAGCATGGTGCGAATGGCCGCCTTGTAGCGGACCCGATCGGCCTGGGCCCGGGTGGCACGGACCGCCGGCCCCTTGCGGGCATTGAGCACACGGAACTGGATGCCACCGAGATCGGTTGCTAGACCCATGGCACCACCGAGGGCATCAATTTCCTTGACCAGATGACTCTTGCCGATCCCGCCGATGGCGGGATTGCAGGACATCTGGCCGAGGGTCTCGATGTTGTGGGTCAGCAGCAGGGTCCGGCAGCCCATGCGGGCCGAGGCCAGGGCGGCTTCGGTTCCGGCATGGCCGCCGCCGATGACGATGACGTCAAAGCGGTCGGGATACTCCAAGGGTCACCTCTCGGCGCAATGCACCGAAATCACAGTCATGAGTGGAAATCAGCGGCCCAGTATAAACCTCCTGTGGGTAATCGTCAGGGTTTTCCACATCGGATCGCATGGATCAACGCTCGCTCTCCACTCCTAAACAATAAAATAGAATATATAAAAGAAGTTCTGTTGTGGTAGTAACTACTGGTGTGGACATTTTCCGTGGATAAGTAAATAAACTACCATTTTTTCAATGCATTACGGTGTTGACTCCTGAACGGACAAGAGGGTGACTGCCTGCGAACGAGGTGTCGGGAGGCTGTGGACGGAAAGCTTCCTTATCCACAGCTCACTTCGAACACGGCTTGTCCACCGTCTGCTACCCGGCTTGTTACCGCAACTGTGAACAACCCGACATGAAGCCTCCATTTCCCCGCATGACGGGGGCTCCAGGCTGCCCGGGCCTGGTTTACCATTTTTTTTGTCCACAGCCAAAAAAAGGCCCTGTCGATAACGACAGGGCCTTGGCGAGGTACGCGATAAGAGCGGGATCAGTGCTTGAGGACCCTCGACAGGAACTGCTGGGTCGGCTTGTTGCGGGGGCGATCCAGGACTTCTTCGGGCGGCCCCTCCTCGGCAATCTCGCCCTGATGGATGAAGATCACCCGGTCGGCAACTTCCCGGGCGAAGCCCATCTCGTGGGTCACGATCATCATGGTCATGCCTTCTCCTGCCAGCTTACGCATGGCATCGAGGACTTCACCGATCATTTCGGGATCGAGCGCCGATGTCGGCTCATCGAACAGCATCAGGCGTGGCTCCATCGCCAGGGCGCGGGCCAGGGCCACCCGCTGCTGCTGACCGCCCGAGAGCTGCCCGGGAAACTTAACCGCCTGGTCACTGATGCCCACGCGCTCGAGCAGTCGCTCTGCCGTTTCGATGGCGTCCAGGCGGCTCCAGCCACGTACCTTCATGGGCGCCAGGGTCACGTTGTCGAGCACGCTCAAGTGCGGGAAGAGGTTGAACTGCTGGAAGACCATGCCCACCTCGGTACGGATCTTCTGCAGTGCCTTGCCCGCCTTGCCATGCGGCAGCAATTCGTTGCCATCGACCTCGATATGGCCCTGCTGGAACTCCTCGAGGCCATTGATGCAGCGGATCAGCGTTGACTTGCCTGAACCACTGGCACCGACGATCACGACTACCTCCCCGGGTGAGACCTCCAGGTCGATATCTTTCAGCACATGCAGGTCGCCGAAGAACTTGTTGACCTTGTCGAGGTGCACGATGGGGTCGGCGGCGGAAGAGGACTTGTCTTGGTTCATGTCGCGCTTTCCTTATTGTCCGGCCAGGCCCTTGCGTTCGATGATGCGCAGCACCAACGACAGGGAGAGCGTAATCGCCAGATAGAGCATGGCGACCATCAGATAGACTTCCAGGGCCGTGAAGGTGGTGGCGATGTAGACTTGGCCCTGACGGACCAGCTCACCGACACCGATCACCGAGAACAGTGAGGTGTCCTTGATGCTGATGATGCCCTGGTTGCCAAGTGATGGGATCATGCGCCGGAAGGCCTGTGGCCAGATAATGTAGCGGAAGGTCTGGCGTCGGGAGAGCCCCAGTGAGAGACCGGCCTCCTTCTGGCCACGGTCAATCGACTGCACTCCGCCGCGAACAATCTCCGAGATGTACGCTCCCGAGTTGACCGCAATGGCGGCGATACCGGCCACCAGTGCATTGATCGGTCCACCCAGCAGCTGGGGCAGACCGTAGAAGATGAAAAGCACCTGGACCAGTACCGGTGTGCCACGAAAGATTTCGATGTAGGTGATCGCGGGGATCCGCAGCCAGGCAAAGGGGCTGATCCGCAATAGACCAAAGATGATGCCGATGATGAAGCCGATGGCCAGTCCTACGAAGGAGATCAGCAGCGTATAGGGAATCCCTGGTAGCAGGTGGGGAATGGAGGCAAAGGCCGCCTGCCAGTCGAATTGGAAGGTGACGTCCACAAGGTTTCTCCGTCAAGACGCAAGGGTGACGACAGGGGAAGCGTGCCGGTCGCGCAACGCAACGGGGCCGGGTCGAGTGCCCGGCCCCGCGATCAAAAGGCGACGTCCGTCATTCGTCGCTTGCGCTACCGAACCACTTGGCGTGGATCTCGTCGTAAGTGCCGTCTTCACGCATTTCCGCCAGGGCCTCGTTGACTGGCTCGACCCATTCGCTGCCTTGCACGAAGGCGATGCCGTACTGCTGGCCTTCGTAGAGATCTCCCACGACCTTGACCCGGCCCTCGCCACGGCTCTGGGCAAAGTAGCCGACATTGGGGGCATCATAGAATACAGCGTCGACGCTGCCGCCTAGCAGAGCCATGTACATGTCACTGCTGCCCGGATAGGGGGTGATGTCGGCCTCGTCACCCAGGTTCTCCTCCAGGAAGTCATAGCTGGTGGAGCCGATCTTGGTACCGATCTTCTTGCCTTCGAGGTCATCCAGTTCCTGGACGCTGTCATCGCTGGCGCTCACCAGGATCCGTAGACCGCTGTCGTAGTAGGGGTCGGAGAAGTCGACGATCTCCTCACGCTCCTCGGTAATGGTGATGCCGGCGATGGCGATGTCGACGTTGCCGGTCTGCACGGCAGGGATGATGCCGTTGAAGTCCATGGTGCGCAGGTTGTATTCGAAACCGGCACGTTCTGCCAGTTCACTGATGATGTCCATGTCGAAGCCGACCATCTCGCCGGTCTCCTGGTCCATCATCTCGAAGGGAACGAAGCTCGGGTCGGTGACGACCTCGAGAACATGATCATCGGCGATGGCTGCACTGGTGAGTCCCAGCCCGAACGCGACACTGGCGGCCAGGGTGGCGGTTTTCAGTTGACGTTTCATACGAGTCCCCATGGATAGAAGTTGTTTGTGGAGTACGCCCTAAACCATGGCGAGTTCCCGGGGAAGCGTCAAGTGGAAGGAAAAGCGTTCTGTTGCCTTTGAGCCAACGCTGGTGGTCAGACCATGAAGGAGGCACCGCAGCCGCAGGTGGTGGTAGCGTTGGGGTTCTGGACCAGGAAGCGGGCACCGGCAAGCCCCTCCTCGTAGTCGACGGTAGAGCCGACCAGGTACTGGTAGGAGAGGGGGTCGACCACCAGGGCCACCTCTCCGAACTCGACGAGGGTGTCGTCGTCGGCGATCTCCTCGGCGAAGTCAAAACCGTACTGGAAGCCCGAACAGCCTCCACCGGTGACGTAGACCCGCAGCTTGAGCCGGGGGTTGTCCTGTTCCTCGATGAGCGCTGTGAGACGGGCACGGGCCCCATCCGAGAGCATCAAGGGGGTGGGAACGAAGGATGCGGCACCACTCATGGGTGACCTCCCCTGGGTCGATGAATGTCTTGCGAGAGGGGATTATCCACAATCCCCAGCAAAAGGGTCAACTTTGTCGGGAGCGACCATCTCCCGGCGACCTTTGGTGTTGGGATGTGAGTCGTGCCATCAGGGCATGATGGCTGGGGCATCCAGGCCGGCCAGTTCATCGAGGCCAAGCATCAGGTTGAGGTTGTGCACGGCCTGACCGGAGGCCCCCTTGACGAGATTATCGATCACCGAGAGCACCACCACGGTGTCACCGTCGCCGGGACGATGGATCGCCAGGCGGCAGAGGTTGGCGCCTTTTACACTGCGCGTCTCGGGATGGCTGCCGGGCGGCATCACGTCAACGAAGGGTTCGTTGGCGAAGCGCCGCTCGAAGAGTGCCTGGAGATCATCCGGTTCAGTGGTCAGGCGGCCGTAGAGGGTGGCGTGGATACCGCGGATCATCGGTGTCAGGTGAGGCACGAAGGTCAGGCCGACAGGGCGACCAGCGGCATCGGCCAGCCCCTGACGAATTTCCGGCAGGTGACGGTGGCCCGAAGCGCCATAGGCCTTCATGGATTCGCTGGCTTCGGCCAGCAGGGAGGGTACCTTGGCCCCGCGGCCGGCGCCGGTGACGCCGGATTTGCAGTCGGCGATGATCCGGTCGGCATCGATCAGTCCCGCCTCCAGCAGCGGCAGCAGTCCGAGTTGCACGGCGGTGGGATAGCAGCCGGGGACGGCGACCAGCCGTGCCTGACGGATGCGCTCACGGTTGACCTCGGGCAGGCCATAGACCGCCTGATCCAGCAGCTCGGGGGCGCCATGAGGCTCGCCGTACCAGTGAGACCATTCGTCGCTGTCGCGCAGCCGGAAGTCGGCCGAGAGGTCAATGACGCGGGTCCCTCTCTCGAGCAACTCACCGGCCAGGGCATGAGCAACGCCATGGGGGGTAGCAAAGAAGACGGCATCGCAGCTTGCCAGCTGTTCGGCATCGGGCTCGCTGAAGGCCAGGTCGTCATAGTGACCGCGCAGGTTGGGGTAGAGCTCGCTGACGTAGGTGCCGGCCTCGGAGCGTGAAGTGATGACGTCCACTGCCACATGGGGATGACAGGCCAGAAGCCTGAGCAGTTCGACGCCGGTGTAACCGGTGCCGCCGACGATTCCGACCTTGATCATGATGGCCTCCTGGGGTTGGTGACGTGACGCTGGGACCTATGGCTGCGGATATGATACACAAGAGAAACGCGACCTACCCAGGCCCAGTCTGGCGGGTCTTCCCCAGCAAGGCCGAACAGGAGCGTCGCCGTGCCGCGTCTCTCGCTACCCGACTTCAGCCTGGAAGGCTTTCGTCGCCAGTTGGCCAATGTCGATGCCCTGCCCCAACTCTGTGTGCTGGGCGTGCTATCGGGTCTCGTGACAGGTGGGCTGATGGTGGTGTTCCGCCTGCTGCTGTCACTGGGTGGCCTGCTGCTGTTTCCCGACGGCGATCCCGAGGCCTTCGAGGCGCTGCCTTCGACCCTGCGCGTGCTGATGCCTCTGATCGCGGCGGCCCTGATCGGTGTGTGGCTGTACCACCAGCCTGCCAGGGGGCGTCGTATCGGCGTGATCCACGTGATCGACCGACTGACCTATCATCAGGGGCGTTTTCCACTGCGCAACTGGCTGACCCAATGGTGGGTTGGCGTAGTGTCGGTGATCGGTGGCCTCTCTGCCGGCCGTGAGGGACCGGCCATTCACCTGGGGGCGGCTGCCTCTTCCGGCCTGGGTCAATACTTGAGGTTGCCCCATAACAGCCTGAGGGTGCTGGTGGCTTGCGGAACGGCGGCGGGCATTTCGGCCTCGTTCAACACGCCCATCGCCGGCGTCATCTTCGCCATGGAAGTGGTGATGATGGAGTACACCATCGTCGGCTTCATGCCAGTGATCCTGGCCTCATCCATGGGCGCCGTAGTGGCCCAATTGGTCTATGGTACCGAACCCGCCATCGGCATTCCCGACCTGCATCTGAAGTCCTTGCTGGATATTCCCTGGATCCTGGCCAGTGCCCTGCTGATCGGCCTGCTGGCGGCACTGTTCGTGCGAGTGTCCAGAGGGCACGAGCGGCTTCAGCGGCTCCCGATGGCGTTGCGCTTCGCCCTGGCGGCGCTGGCGGTAGCTGGCGTGGCCTGGTGGTACCCCGAAGTGCAGGGAATGGGCTACGACACCCTGCAGCTGGCGCTGGGTGGCACTGCCGCGGTGGATGTTCTGCTGGTGGTGGCGATCGGGAAGCTGTTGCTGACTGCCTTCAGCGTGGCATGCGGCATCCCGGTCAGCGTCATCGGCCCCATCCTGGTGGTCGGTGGGGCGGCCGGTGCCCTGTGCGGGCTGGCAGGCCAGACCCTGTTGCCGGTAGGGGCCTCGGAACCCGAGGTCTATGCCTTGCTGGGCATGGCAGCGATGATGGGTGCCGTGCTGCAGGCTCCCCTGGCGGCCCTGATGGCCCTTCTCGAGCTCACTCATACTCCCGGCATCATCATGCCGGGAATGCTGGCGGTGGTGGTGGCCAGCCTCACGGCGCGGCAGCTGGGACGCAGTCAGGGGTTCTTCCTTACCCAGACCCGTTCGGGACAGCATCCGCTCCAGCAGCCCCTGATGCAGGCGCTGTCGCGGGTATCGGTCCCGGCGGTGATGGAGCGTCGCCTGGTGCGCACCTCGCGCATGGTGACCCGTGATCAGGCCAGCGCCCTGCTCGACTCCAATCCTGTCTGGGTGCTGATCGAGCGTTCCACGGACGACAAGCCGACTCTGGCGCTCAAGGCAGCTGACCTGGCCCGCTGGCTGCTGGAGCACGACCAGCCCGGATCGGACAACGATAGCGTCTTGCTGGATCTGCTGGAAATCCCCGGCCAGCGCCTGGACATGGCACCGATCCACCTGCAGGCAACGCTCTCCGAAGCGTTCGAGAGACTCAACGACAAGGCGCTGGATGCTCTCTACGTGGAGCACGGTCACCGGCCGAAGAAGAAACGGATTTCGGGTATCATCACCCGAGATGCCATCGAGCGCTATTACCGCTTTTCCGATTCGACCCACGGCTGAGGAGTCGTCATGTATCTGTGGATGAAGGCCTTGCACCTCGCGGCCATGGTGACCTGGTTTGCCGCCCTGTTCTATCTGCCGCGCCTTTACGTCTATCACGCCATGGCGCGGGACAGGGGCGAGCAGCAGGCCATCGATCATTTCCTGGTGATGGAGCGCAAGCTCTACCGCGGCATCATGACCCCCTCGATGATCGCCGTGCTGCTGTTCGGGGGCGCCCTGCTGGTCCTCAATCCCGCCTGGCTCGCCCAGGGCTGGATCCATGCCAAGCTGCTGCTGGTGGCGCTGCTGGTGGGCTATCATCACGTCTGCCTGATCTACCTGAAGCAGTTCGCCGAGTTGCGCTGTCGACGCGGGCATGTGTTTTTCCGTTGGTTCAACGAGCTGCCGGTCATCGCCCTGCTGCTGATCATCTTCCTGGCCGTGTTGAAGCCCTTCTGATGGCCGAAACCCATGAACTGATGCCCCATTTGCCGACGGTGCTGGTGCTGGCCGGCCACGATCCCACTGGTGGTGCCGGCCTGGTCGCCGACAGCGAGGCGGTGGCTGCCTGCGGAGGCTGGGCGTTGACCGTGCCCACGGCGCTGACGGTACAGAACTGCCGGGACGTGAGCACCGTGAGGCCCGTGCCAGCCGATGACCTGGTTGCCATGGTGGCGGCCCTGGATGAATTCGAGATCGCCGCGATCAAGATCGGCCTGATACCGGATGGCGTCTTGCTGGATGCGGTGGTGGGTATCCTGCGGCGTCGACCGGGGGTGCCGGTGGTGATGGATCCGGTGCTCCGGGCCGGGGGCGGGAGTGATCTGTCCACAGCTGAGCTTATCGATGCCATGCGTCGCGACTTGCTGCCGCTTGTGGATATCCTGACCCCCAATCGACAGGAACTGGCTCGGCTGGCCGGTGCCGAGTTCGGCGATGACACCGAGCGGGCCGTCAGGCTGATGTCTCTCGGCTGCCAGTCGCTGCTGGTTACCGGCACCGACCACCCCGCGGGTCGAGTGCCCGCGGATCGGGTGGAACATACCCTGCACGCACCTGACGTCAGCCGACAGTGGACCTGGCCGCGTCTCGCGGGAAGCTTCCACGGTTCCGGCTGTACCCTGGCGAGCGCGCTGGCGGCGCGTCTGGCGGCGGGCGAGTCACTGGTCACGGCCTGTGAGCAGGCGCAGACCTTTACCTGGCAGGCGCTGGCTCGCGGCTGGCAACCGGGACATGCCCAGTGGCTCCCACGGCGTCTCTGGCAGTTGCCGGCCACTCCCTCTTTCCTCACCATCAATGCTGCCACCCCGCCGGAATAATGCGACGGGCTGGTCATCGACTCCCCGGCAGACGAGAATGGGGCGATTCGAGCAGAGCAGCAGGCAGGTGTCATTCGACGCGTTTCACCGTCGGTTCACCGGCTATCACGAGGTTATCCAGGAACTATCCACAAGCCCGCCCGGTCGGGCATGTATCTACAGGGCAAGAGGTTGATATGACCACATCCGCACAGCTCTTCGAGCAGGCCTGCCGCCACATTCCTGGCGGGGTCAACTCGCCGGTTCGCGCCTTCAAGGGGATGGACCGTCCTCCGGTGTTCATGGAGCGTGCCCGAGGGGCCTATCTCTTCGATGTGGAAGGCAAGCGCTATATCGATTATGTCGGTTCCTGGGGGCCCATGATCACCGGTCATGCCGATCCCGAGGTGCTGGAAGCGGTACGCGAGCGGCTCGATCACGGCCTCTCCTTCGGTACCCCCACGGCCATCGAGACCACCATGGCCGACCTGATCTGCGAGATGATCCCCAGCATCGAGATGGTGCGCATGGTCAATTCCGGCACCGAGGCCACCATGTCGGCGATCCGCCTGGCGCGGGGCTATACCGGCCGCGACAAGATCGTCAAGTTCGAGGGCAACTATCATGGCCACTCCGACTCGCTGCTGGTCAAGGCCGGCTCGGGAGCCCTCACTCACGGTGAGCCCAGTTCCCCCGGGGTGCCGGCCTCCCTGGCCGAGCACACCGTGACCCTCTCCTTCAACGATCCCGATGCCGTGGAGCAGTGCTTCGAGGAGATCGGCAACGAGGTGGCTTGCATCATCGTCGAGCCGGTGGCCGGCAACATGAACTGCATCCCGCCGCAGCCAGACTTTCTTGAGACCCTGCGCCGTGTCTGCGATCAGTATGGCAGCGTGCTGATCTTCGACGAGGTGATGACCGGTTTCCGTGTGGCGATGGGAGGGGCTCAGGCTCACTATGGCATCGAGCCGGATCTCACCTGTCTGGGCAAGATCGTCGGCGGCGGCATGCCGGTGGGCGCCTTCGGCGGTCGTCGCGAGATCATGGAGCAGATCTCGCCGCTCGGTCCTGTCTATCAGGCTGGTACCCTCGCCGGCAATCCGCTGGCCATGGCAGCCGGCATCACTCTGCTCGGGAAGCTTCGTCAGCCGGGTTTCCATGATGCCCTGGCGCAGCGGGTCGAAACCCTTTGCAACGGTCTCCAGGAGAGGGCCGATGCCGCAGGCATCGACATGATCACCCAACGTGCCGGCGGCATGTTCGGGGTCTTCTTCACCGGCCAGAGCCGAGTCGATAACTTCGCCCAGACCACTGCCTGTGACGCCGATGCCTTCCGCCGTTTCTTCTCCTTGATGCTCGACCAGGGGGTCTACCTGGCGCCATCTGCCTTCGAGGCCGGCTTCATGTCCAGTGCTCATGCGCCTGAGGATATCCAGATGACGCTGAATGGTGCCGAGAAGGCATTCGCGTCGATGCAGCAGGCCTGAGACTCCACTCTCCATACTGGGAGACACCTTGATGAGCCATACACATGGCGAACATGCGGCCCCTGAGGAGACGCTGCAGCTGGAGGAGCTGGTCAATCGGCTGGTGGCTTTCCATCGGCACTCGCTCGGCGAGGTTTGTCCCTCCAATGCCGGGCTGGTGACCTTCAGGAAGCGGTTCGAAGGAGAAGTGGCGGCCATCGAGCCGTTGCTCCCCGGCGAGGAGGATCGCCAGCGTCTGGCCTCTCTCCGCCGTTGGTTCGAGCAGGATATCGAACGTCTGATGCCGGTTTTCCTGGCACGTCGGGAGCGCCTGCTGGCATCCAGCTGGGCCGCCGCGAATCCGGACACTCGGCTCTGTGACAACGGTAGGGTGCTGTTGGCCAACGCCATCGGTCGTGACATCCATGGGCCTGGAATCGATGATCACGTCGATCCGGGCAGCGACCTGGCCGCGCTGCTGGTAGGGCTGGCGTCCCACGGCGAGAGCGGACTGGCTTGCCAGGCCCTCGATGGCTACCTACGCCAGTCCGGGGACTACGACCTGGCTCGCCTGCTCTCCATCTTTCGTGTCGTCGAGGCCCTGGCGGGAGCACGACGCGCCCTGCAGCGTCATCCGGCGGCCGGTGAGGATGGCGAACGCCCTGCCCTGCTTGCCGAGACCATGCGGGAATGTCGTGGTTACCTGGACCTGGCCGAGGCCTATGCCGAGTTCCGTTTCCCCCCGCTGATCATCGGTATCGGCGTATCGGGAAGTGGCAAGAGCCGCTTCACCCGGACGCTGGTCGGTCGCCTGGGGGCCGTGCGCCTCTGTTCGGATGTGGAGCGGCGGCTGCACGGCATTGATCCACAGGCGGTGGCATCACGACCGGCTGTGGACATGTTTACTACGGAGGCCACCGAGCGGACCTACTACCGACTGGCCGAATGTGCCGGCACACTGCTGGAAGCAGGGTTCACGACCTGTGTCGACGGCACCTTCCTCAAGCGCGAGCAACGCGACCTGCTGCGCCAGCAGGCCGAGGCGAGGGGGTTACCCGTGCTGCTGGTCAGCTTCGAGGCCGATCAAGCCACCCTGCGCCGGCGCATCGAGAAGCGTGCTCGGCGCCATGGCGTGCCGATCGAGCAGAGCCTCGCCGTATTGGCGTCTCAGCAAGCCGAGCTTGAGCCCTTCGGCGACGAGGAACGCCTGCACCTGCTGCATCTCGATACCACGGCGGACAAGGCCGCAGAGACCCTGGCGGGTCTGATTCAGGATCACGTCCGATTGACTTGAGGAGGCTTTCACAAGGAATTCTGTTCTATGTGCGACGTCTCCTGATTCAGAATGAGAAACCTTCTATCTGTTAACGGTTGATTCGCATTTCATCGTCTTACCGTCCGGAGAACCGATCATGACCTCAGCCTTGCTGGTCCTGGCCAGCGGCAATAGCGGCAAACGGAGAGAGTTCCACCAGCTGCTTGCCCCGCTGGGCTACGATGTGAGGCCCCAGGCCGACTTCGGGGTCGCCGACGTCGAGGAGACCGGCCTGACCTTCGTCGAGAACGCCCTGCTCAAGGCTCGGGAAGCCAGTCGCCTGAGCGGGCTGCCGGCACTGGCCGATGATTCCGGCCTGGAGGTCGATGTCCTGAACGGGGCGCCTGGCATCTATTCCGCGCGCTATGCCGGCGAGCCGAAGAGCGATGCGCGCAACAACGCTCGGCTTCTGGCCTCCCTGGCCGAGGTGCCGGAGGGCAGCCGCCGGGCTCGCTACTGGTGCGTGCTGGTGTTGCTGCGTCATGCCGAGGACCCGGTGCCGTTGATCGTTCAGCGCAGCTGGGAAGGCGAGATCCTGCAGTCGCCTCGCGGTGAGGGGGGCTTCGGCTATGATCCACTGTTCTGGCTCCCCGAGCAGGAGGCGAGTGCCGCCGAGCTTTCTGCCGAGCAGAAGAATCGCCTCAGCCATCGGGGGCGAGCCCTGCATGCGCTGGTGGCGGCGATGAACCACGGGCAGGGACAGTGATGAGCGCTTCTATCCCGCTATCGCCTGGAGTGCCGCCATTATCGCTTTATATTCACGTGCCTTGGTGCGTGCGCAAGTGCCCCTACTGTGACTTCAATTCCCATGGGGTAGGGCGCAGCGCCGAGCTGCCCGAGGCGAGCTACCTTGCGGCGCTGATCGCGGATCTCGAGGCTGACCTGCCTCTGGTCGCAGGGCGTGAGCTGGTGAGCATCTTTATCGGCGGCGGCACACCGAGCCTGATGTCGGGCGGATTCTACGAGCGGTTGCTGCAGGCCGTGGCAGACCGGCTCCCTCTGGCGGCAGACGTCGAGATCACCCTGGAAGCCAATCCCGGAACCCTGGAGCGTGGGCGCTTCGCCGCCTATCGGGCGGCGGGAATCAACCGGCTGTCGTTGGGCGTGCAGAGCTTCCAGGATGTGCAGCTGGCGGCGCTGGGGCGCATCCATGGCGGTAACGATGCCGTGGCCGCCATCGAGGAGGCCCGCGACGCGGGCTTCGACAACCTCAACATCGATCTGATGCACGGTCTTCCCGAACAGACGCCGGCGCTGGCGCTGGCCGATCTCGATCAGGCCCTCTCCTTCTCCCCGGAGCATCTCTCCTGGTATCAGCTGACTCTGGAACCCAATACCGAATTCTATACTTTTCCCCCCGAGCTGCCCGTGGAGGAGGTCCTCTGGGACATCCAGGACATGGGGCACGAGCGCCTGGAATCCGCCGGCCTGGAGCGCTACGAGATTTCCGCCTATGCCCGTGCTGGTCGGCGCTCGCGTCACAATCTCAACTACTGGCACTTCGGTGATTATCTGGGAATCGGTGCCGGTGCCCATGGCAAGCTCAGCGTTGCGGGGAGCGATGGCCTGCAGATTCACCGCCGCTGGAAATCGCGGTTGCCCGACGCTTACTTGCGCCGGGTCAACGACCCACGTGGCTTCGTGGCCGGCCAAGGCGATATCGATGAGCGAGAGCTGCCGCTGGAATTCGCCATGAATGCCCTGCGCCTGGTGGAGGGTGTGCCGCTGTCGACCTGGAAGGCCCATACCGGGCGCGGGTTGCAGGCACTGCTTTCCCGACTGGTTACGGCCCGTGAAAAAGGACTTCTTGTGGAAGGTGCCGGCAGGCTGCAGGCATCGCCACAAGGTCTGCTATTCTTGAATGAGTTACTGGTCTTGATCAGTGAGGATCGACCGGTCAAGGAAGAACTCGTCTACTCGAGGAGATAATGCCCCATGATGAAATCATTTCGTTTTATTGCCCCCTTCGCCACAGTCTTGCTGCTGGCGGGTTGTGCCACCACCGACCCCAATACCGGCCAGACCCAGCGTAGCCAGACTGGAACGGGGGCAGCTATCGGCGCTGCCGTCGGCGCCGCTGCCGGTGCCCTCAGCGGCGACGGTAGCACCAGTCGCCGCGATCGCGCCCTGATCGGTGCCGCGGTGGGGGCCGCCGCCGGCGGAGGTATCGGCGCCTACATGGATCGACAGGAGGAACAGCTACGGCAGAGTACCCAGGGCACCGGCATCGGAGTCGATCGTCGCGGTGACGATATCGTGCTCAATATGCCGAGCGAAGTGACCTTCGGTTTTGATTCAAGCGACCTGACGCCCAGTGCGCGCAATGCCCTCAACGATGTTGCCGCGGTGCTGCAGCAATATCCCGACACCCTGGTCAACATTGGTGGCCATACCGACAGTACCGGCGATGCCAGCTATAACCAGCGGCTCTCCGAGCGTCGTGCCCAGGCGGTGGGTAGCTACCTTTCCCAGTCCGGCGTATCAGGAAATCGCTTGAACATGCGCGGCTACGGCGAGACCCAGCCGGTTGCCAGCAATAACACCGAGCAGGGTCGGGCCCAGAACCGTCGGGTGGAGATCACCCTGACGCCCATCGAGGATCGCTTCCAGCAGCAATAAGAGAGACCCCTGTCGCCTGACTATCCGGGCCCATCACTGGCATACAGTGGCGGGCCCTTTTCGTGTTGCCGTCTCAGGGATTTCCTTCCATGCTTTCCTATCAGCATGCCTATCATGCGGGCAATTTCGCCGATGTTCACAAGCATCTGACGCTTTTCGCGGTCATTGATCATCTGTTACGTAAGAAATCGGCTGTTACGTATGTAGATACCCATGCCGGTCGTGGCCTCTATCCGCTGGCGGCCGAAGAGACGGCGAAACTCGGTGAGCATCGAGAGGGCATCGACCGGCTATGGCACGCGAGGGCGTTACCCGATAGCGATCCGCTGCTTGGTGACTGGCTCGCCGCCGTCGCCCGGGTACAGGATCGGCGCGGCAGGCTCGACTGTTATCCTGGCTCGCCTTGGTGGCTATCTGATCGATTGCGACCGCAGGACAGGCTGCTTCTCTTCGAGCTTCACGCCGGTGAGCATGGCTATCTGGCCCGTCAGCTAATGCCCGACAATGTGCAGTGTATCCATGGTGACGGCCTGGAGGGGCTGGTGAAGCGTCTGCCGGTGGCTACGCCGCGCCTGTGTGTGTTGGTCGACCCCAGCTACGAGCGCAAGGCAGAGTATGGCCAGGTAGCCAAAGCCGTACTCGAAGCCATGCGAAAGGCGCGTCATGCCGTCGTGCTGGTCTGGTATCCCCTCCTGCCGGCCGGCTATCATCACGAGCTGCTGGAGGGACTCCGTGAGGGTGGGCTGCGCAAGATCTGGCATAGCGAGCTGAGGATGCGTGAGGTGAAGGAGGGCGAACGCGGCATGGTCGGCAGCGGCATGCTGGTGATCAATCCGCCCTGGGGTCTCGACGAGCGGCTGGAAGCCGCCATGCGGCTGGTCACGCCACTGCTGGGCGCAACCTGCCGTCATCATAGCGACTGGTGGGTGGGAGAGTAGGGGAAAACCGCTTACTTGCCGATGCAGAAGCTGCCGAATATCTCGCCCAGCAGGTCATCCGCACTGAACTCGCCGGTGATCTCGCCCAGGGCCTGCTGGGCATCGCGCAGGTCCTCGGCGAGCAGCTCACCGGCCCCGTAGCCGGCAAGCTGTGCCGCGCCGTTGCAGAGGGCCTGTTGGGCCCGGTCCAGGGCCTCCAGATGCCGCCGCCGGGCCGAGAAGCGCCCTTCAGTGGTCGCGGCATAGCCCATTACCGACTTGAGGTGCTCCCTGAGGCTTTCCAACCCCGCGCCGTTCCTCGCCGAGAGCCGAATCACCGGGGTGACGTCATCAGCATCGATGCCGGGGGATTCGTGGCTGGCATCGATCTTGTTGCGCACCAGCGTCAACCGCGAGGGGTCCCGAAGGCGTGCCACGAATTCGGGCCAGATGACCATGGGATCGATGGCATCGGTAGTGGCAGCATCCACCAACAGTAGCACGCGATCGGCCTGCTCGATCTCTTCCCAGGCGCGGGCCACCCCGATCTTCTCCACGGCATCCGGGGTATCACGCAGCCCAGCCGTGTCGATGATGTGCAGGGGCATGCCATCCAGGTGGATATGCTCGCGGAGGACATCCCGGGTGGTCCCCTCGATGTCGGTAACGATGGCCGTATCCTGTTCGGTCAGCGCATTGAGCAGGCTCGACTTGCCGGCATTGGGGCGCCCGGCGATCACCACGCTCATGCCCTCGCGCATCAGGGCCCCCTGTCCGGCGGCGGCCCGCACTTCGGCCAGTTCCGACTGGACCTCGGCCAGCCTGTTGGCGACATGCCCGTCGGCCAGGAAGTCGATCTCCTCTTCAGGGAAGTCGATGGCCGCCTCCACGTAGATGCGCAGTTCGATCAGCCGCTGGACCAGTGACGCCACTTGCTTCGAAAACTCGCCCTGCAAGGAGCGCAGGGCGTTCTCGGCCGCCCCTCGGGAACTGGCCTCGATCAGATCGGCAATGGCCTCGGCCTGGGCCAGATCCAGCTTGTCGTTGAGGAAGGCTCGCTCCGAGAACTCGCCCGGGCGGGCGAGCCGGGCCCCCAGCTGAACGCATCGCTCCAGCAACAGGTCCATGATCACCGGGCCGCCATGGCCCTGAAGTTCCAGCACGTCTTCGCCGGTGAAGGAGTGAGGACCGGGAAAGAACAGTGCGATGCCCTCATCTATTACCGAGGATTTGCCGCGGAAGGGGCCATAGTGGGCGTATCGAGGGGCCGGGCAGTGGCCCACCATGGCCTCGGCGATCGTCGTGCAGGCAGGACCGGAGACGCGGATGATGCCCACGCCGCCGCGCCCCGGAGGCGTAGCCAGGGCGGTGATGGTGTCCTGATCATGGAGGCTGCTGCTCATCGGCGACTCCTCGGCTGAAAGAAAGAGATATTGTCCGGGGCGGGTGCCGTAAACGCCAGACCCCCGCCGTGGCGGGGGTCTGGACGTCGGGAAGAAGTACCGCGCTACTTGGTCTTCATGCCCTTGCCGATACTCGGATCGGCCTCGATCTTGCGGGTGATTGCATACTGCTGAACGATGGAGATGCAGTTGTTGACCACCCAGTAGATGACCAGGCCGGCAGGGAACCACAGGAAAAAGAAGGTGAAGACGATCGGCAGCATCTTCATGATCTTTGCCTGCATGGGGTCCGGAGGCGTCGGGTTGAGCATCTGCTGGACGAACATCGAGGCGCCCATGAGGATCGGCAGGATGAAGTAGGGGTCCTTCACCGACAGGTCCTGAATCCAGAACATGAAGGGTGCGTGGCGCAACTCCACGGATTCCAGCAGCATCCAGTAGAGGGCGATGAACACCGGCATTTGCACCAGGATCGGCAGGCAGCCGCCCAGGGGGTTGATCTTCTCCTTCTGGTAGAACTTCATCATCTCCTGGGACATCTTCTGGCGGTCGTCGCCGAACTGCTCCTTGAGACGCTGCATCTCCGGGCCCAGTTTGCGCATGCGCGCCATGGACTTGTAGGCCTTGGCGGAGAGCGGCCAAAGCGCCAGCTTTACCAGCAGGGTCAGAAGCACGATGGACCAGCCCCAGTTGCCGATCAGGTCGTGGATCTGGTCCAGCAGCCAGAACAGCGGGTTGGCGATGAACCACAGCCAGCCGAAGTCCACCGTCAGCTCCAGGTGAGGCGCCACGTTCTCCAGGCGATCCTGTATCTTGGGGCCCATGTAGAGCGTTGCTCCCAGCGTTGCCTCGCTGTTAGCCGAGACGTTGCTGGTGGGGCCGGCGAAGGCGGCCACGTTGCGATTACGGGAATCGGTGGTCGCATAGAAGAGGTTTTGCTGGTTCTGGGCGGGGGCCCAGGCGGAAGTGAAGTAGTGCTGGATGATGGCGACCCAGCCCCCTTCAACGTCGCGGTTGTTGAAGGCGCCTTCCTGGATCTCCTCGAAATCGACCTTCAGATAGCGGTCCTCCGGGGTGGAGTAGGCCGCGCCGAGGAAGGACTGCATGCCCAGGGCCGGACCGCTGGAGGGGTCACTGCTGTTGTCGCGGGCCAGCTGGCCGATGAAGCGAGCGGTGACCGCCTCCTCGGTGTTGTTGGCCAGGAAGTAGTTCACGTCCACCGCGTAGCTGTCACGCTCGAAGGTGAAGCGCTTGATCACATCGACGCCATTCACTTCGGCAGACAGGTCGACCTCGAGGCGCTCATCGTTGTCACCCAGGCGGTACTCAGTCGTCTCGGGGGTGAAGGTGATGCGGCCCTCGTGGCCCTCGAGCTGAAGGCCGGAACGTGCCACATAGCTGCGGCTCTCGCTGTCAGACAGCAGCACATAGGGTCGTTCGGAGTTGAGGCTGAAGCGATGCTGGGGAAGCGCCGCATAGACGATATCTCCACCCTGGGGGTCGATACGGACATCGAGCACGTCGGTAACGACGGCGACCAGATCCCGACTACCCGAGGGAGCAGCAGCTTCGCCGGGGATGTCACCGGTCATGTCATCCGCCGAACTGGCAGTTGCGGGTACCGAGAGGTCGTCGCTTCCCGAGGACGCCGGGTCCTGGCGAGCCCCTTCCGGGGCCTTGCTCGAGATGGCGGGAGCTTGCGGCTCAGGGGTCACCTGGCCGTAGTCCTGATTCCACTGGACGATCAACAGGTAGGCGAGTACCGCCAGAGGAATCACGAGGAGAAGTCGTTTTACGTCCATGAGGGGTCTGCCCGATGGGGAGTGAACATTCCGATGGCGCAACGCAGGTCGCACACCCGAGATACACGAAAGCCTGCCGGAGGCAGGCTAGATAATGCACGCAGGCTGGCTGCATTCGATGCATCAGCGTGGAGGATTGCAGCGAAGATGGCAGTAACGATGTTCATGCAGGCTCCGGGATAAACGGGCACGCTGGGGTACCTGTCATCGTTCGTGGCCTGCTTCACCGGTCTCCTGGCTGGACAAGTCTGCCCCAAGGGGCGACTTTTGTGCTTCTCTCTCCAGTCGCCGCCACATCCCGTGGAGTTGACGATGCACGGTGGCATTGTCCAGTTCATGGACTCCTCGTCTTGCCAGCACCACGATATCCACCGAGGGCAGGCGATGCTGCTGAAGCCGGATGGATTCGCGCACGATGCGCTTGAGGCGGTTTCGGTCCACGGCCCTACGGACATTCTTCTTGCTGAAGATCAGGCCGAGCCGCGGATAGCCTCGTGCGTTGGGAGAGGCCAGGGCCATCAGCCCTTTGCCGTGGACCTTGAATGCAGCCGTTTCGAAGACATGTCGATAATCCCCGGCGGTCAGCAGTCGCAACTGCCGGGGAAAGCCCTGACGTGACACGCGAGGGCCGCGTTCAGGCGCTCAGGCGCTTGCGACCCTTGGCACGACGACGGGCCAGTACGGCACGACCATTCTTGGTGGCCATGCGCGCACGGAAACCATGCATGCGCTTGCGCTTGAGGACGCTGGGTTGAAAAGTGCGTTTCATAACTCGTTATTCCCACGTGGTTTTCGGAACGAATCGATCATTCGAAGGTATCCGGATACCGCTGGCGGACCCGGGGGTATTCGGTTCAAGACCGGAAATTGTAGTGATTTCAGCCCCGCGGTGCAATTCTTCCTTGCTTCCCTATGCCATAAGCAGGGTTGGGGAACGGGTTGCCCGGGGTCTGGCGCTCCAGAAGAGCATTCATATAAAGTGTGACCTTGTTATCACTATGGGGGATAATATTTGTGGATAACATGCTATATACGTTTAATATCAGCGAGAAGGGAAATTT
The DNA here is from genome assembly GCF_902500215.1 of Halomonas lysinitropha. GTDB lineage: Bacteria > Pseudomonadota > Gammaproteobacteria > Pseudomonadales > Halomonadaceae > Halomonas > Halomonas lysinitropha. Next base: position 68,551 of record NZ_CABVOU010000015.1, on the reverse strand, counting down.
TTTTATCTGTGGATAAGGTGGGGATGTCAGGGGGACAACTCTGCTCGGCTAGTGACAGGTCAGGGCGAATTCGTGGCTTCCGGATGTTCCTGCGTCGGAGTCGCTGAGGATCGCAGATAGGTTTTCCACAGCACGGTACGCGCCGTGAGGCATGTGGATAACATGCTGCCTGAACGATACAATAGGCGGTCGTTTTCAATGCAATGGTGAGGTCGCGTGTCACTGGCTCTCTGGCAACAATGTCTGGATACCCTGCAGGATGAACTGAATTCCCAGCAGTTCAATACCTGGATCCGTCCGCTGCAGGCGGAGGAAGGGGAGTCCAACCAGTTGCGCCTGCTGGCGCCGAACCGCTTCGTGCGGGACTGGGTAAGCGACAAGTATGCCAAGCGGATCAGCGAACTGATGCGTGAGCTCTCGCCCGCCAAGCCGCCGAAGGTGGTGCTGACCGTCGGCAGTCGGCGCGCAGCGCCCAACCCTCAGCCTCGTGAGTTGGGCAATCCCGTTTCGGCGGGGCGTACTCCCGCCGCACCGGCGGTTCAAGTCTCCCCGCGGGTGGAGGTGGGGGACGAGCGCGAGATCGATCAGTTGCGCGAGGAGAAGAGTGGCCAGCGACGCGGTGGCGAGCGTCAGGTGCAGGTTGAGGGTAGCCTGAAGCACAACAGTGGCCTCAATCCCAACTTTACCTTTGAGACCTTCGTTGAAGGCAAGTCCAACCAGCTGGCCAGGGCCGCGTCACGTCAGGTATCCGAGAATCCCGGTGGCGCCTATAATCCGCTGTTTCTCTATGGCGGGGTCGGCCTCGGCAAGACCCACCTTATGCATGCCGTCGGCAATGCCCTGGCGACGCGACGCGAGAATGCACAGGTGGTCTACCTGCATTCCGAGCGCTTCGTGGCCGACATGGTCAAGGCGCTGCAACTCAATGCCATCAACGACTTCAAGCGTTTCTATCGCAGCGTCGATGCTCTGCTGATCGATGACATCCAGTTTTTCGCCGGCAAGGAACGCTCCCAGGAGGAGTTCTTCCACACCTTCAATGCGCTGCTCGAGGGTGGCCAGCAGATGATCCTGACGTCTGACCGGTATCCCAAGGAAATCAGTGGAGTAGAGGAACGGCTGAAGTCCCGTTTCGGATGGGGGCTGACGGTGGCCATCGAGCCACCGGAGCTTGAGACTCGGGTGGCGATCCTGATGAAGAAGGCCGATCAGGCCAAGGTCGATCTCCCCCACGATGCCGCTTTCTTTATTGCCCAGAAGATCCGCTCCAATGTGCGTGAACTCGAAGGCGCCCTGAAGAAGGTGATCGCCGATTCTCACTTCATGGGCAAGACCATTACCCAGGACTTCATCCGAGAATCCCTCAAGGACCTGCTGGCGCTTCAGGACAAGCAGGTCGGCGTGGACAACATCCAGCGCACCGTGGCCGAGTATTACAAGATCAAGCTCTCCGATTTGCTCTCCAAGCGTCGTTCGCGGTCGGTCGCTCGCCCTCGCCAGGTCGCCATGGCCCTGGCCAAGGAGCTGACCAACCATAGCCTGCCGGAGATCGGCGATGCCTTCGGTGGCCGAGATCACACCACGGTGCTGCATGCCTGCCGCAAGGTGAAGTCATTGCAGGAGGAAAGCTCGGACATCCGAGAGGACTACAAGAATCTGCTGCGGCTGTTGACCAGCTGAACGGAACACCAGCGGTCGGGTCGCCGGCCTTAATCTCTCCAGGACAAGTAGTGGAGCCGACATGAAATTTTCCATCTCCCGAGAAGCGCTGCTGCGCCCGCTGACGCTGGTGGCTGGCGTGGTGGAGCGACGTCAGACCCTGCCGGTACTCTCCAACGTGCTGATTCAGGTCGACCAGGATCAGGTGTCCCTCACCGGTACCGATCTCGAGGTCGAGCTGATCGGCCGCACCGCCGCTAACGTGGTGGAAGAGACTGGTTCGGCTACCGTGCCGGCCCGCAAGCTCATGGATATCTGCAAGTCGTTGCCCGATCAGTCCGAGATACAGTTATCCCTCGAGGAGGGGCGAGCCGTACTGCGCAGTGGTCGCTCGCGCTTCACCCTATCGACCCTGCCGGTGGCCGAGTTCCCCAACATCGAGCAGGAGCGAAGCAATGTGGAACTCAGCCTGCCGCGTGGCACCCTCAAGCACCTGATCGATGCGACCTCCTTCGCCATGGCTCAACAGGATGTCCGCTACTATCTCAATGGCATGCTGCTCGAGCTCGGCAACAACCTGGTGCGCACCGTGGCCACCGATGGCCATCGCCTGGCCGTGTGCTCGCGCCCGGTCGAGATTCAGGTAGAGCCGTCCCAGAAGCTGATCGTCCCGCGCAAGGGGGTCCTGGAATTGGTTCGCCTGCTAGATGACGGTGAGGAGCCGGTGAGTCTGACCCTTGGTGCCAGCCATGTGCGGGCCCATACCGGTGACTTCACCTTCACCTCCAAGCTGGTGGATGGCAAGTTCCCCGACTACGAGAGGGTCGTTCCGCGTGGCGGTGACAAGGTCCTCATCGCCGACCGTGCCGAGTTACGCCAGGTGCTGTCCCGCACCGCTATTCTCTCCAACGAGAAGTACCGTGGCGTGCGCCTCAATCTCGAGGAGGGAAGTCTGCGTGTGATGGCCAACAATCCCGAACAGGAAGAGGCCGAAGAGAGCGTCGCCATCGAGTACAGCGGGCCGGGCATGGAAATCGGCTTCAATGTTGGCTATCTCGTCGATGTGCTCGGTGTACTGGACGATGATCGTGTGCAGATGACCTTCGCCGATCCCAACAGCAGTGCGCTGATGGAAGAGCCCGGCGGCGGGGACGCCATGTACGTTGTCATGCCGATGCGCCTCTGAAGCGACGGCAGACGGTGCCTGTGGTGGATGCCGTCTCCGTCGAGGTCGATCCTGCCTGATGCCTCTCGAACGCCTCGCTTTTCACGGCCTGCGCAATCTGCAGCACGTGGAGCTGACCCCGGGCCCGCACATCAATCTCTTCACCGGCTCCAACGGCAGCGGAAAGACCAGCCTGCTGGAAGGTATTCATGTCCTCGGCATGGGGCGTTCCTTTCGTGCTCGCCAGCTACGCCAGGTCATCTCCCACGACATCGAGGCGATGACACTGTACGGCCGACTGGCCGGGGACCCGTCGGCGACTATCGGGATACGTCGTCATCGCGAGGGCGGCGAGATGGAGATGCGCCTTTCGGGCGAGCCTCTTCATCGTGTCTCCCATCTGGTGGAGACCTTGCCGCTTCAGTTGATCAATCCTGATGCCTTCCGCCTATTGGAGGGTCCTCCGACCGGTCGGCGCGAGTTTCTCGACTGGGGCGTGTTTCACGTGAAACATGACTTTCTCGATATCTGGCGGCGTTTCCGGCGATCCCTGAAACATCGGAATGCCCTTCTCAGACATGATAGAATGTCGGATGCTTCCCTGGATGCCTGGGAACAAGAGCTGGTGCACTGGAGCGACCGGCTGGATGCTATGCGCCGAGACTGGGTCGAACTGTTCCTGCCGGTGTTCGAAGACACGCTGGCTGCGTTGATTGCACTGCCCGGGCTTTCAGTGCGCTATTCGCGTGGCTGGGACCGCAAGCGTGAGCTGGGGGATATCCTGCGCCGCGGACGCGACACCGATCGCCAGATGGGATTTACCCAACAGGGACCGCAGCGGGCGGAGTTGAGTATTCGTCTCGGTAAGCGCCCTGCGGTGGAAGTGCTCTCACGCGGCCAGCAGAAGTTGGTGGTAAGCGCCCTCAAACTGGCTCAGGGGCGCCTTCTCGAGCAAATGACCGGCCGCACCTGCATCTACCTGATCGACGACCTGCCTGCTGAGCTGGATATCGAACATCGACGGGTCTTCTGCGGATGGCTAGAGCGTATGCGCTGCCAGGTGTTCATCACCAGCGTCGATCCCCATGCTCTAGCGGATCTCTGGCAGTCCGACACCCAGGTAGCGATGTTCCACGTGAAACATTCCGAATCGGGGCAGGGGCAGCTGCAGCCAATGGACAGACAGACTTCATGACGGAGCAGTCAATGAGCGAACAGGCTTACGACTCATCGAGCATCAAGGTCCTCAAGGGGCTGGATGCCGTACGCAAGCGGCCAGGCATGTACATCGGGGATACCGATGACGGGACGGGCCTGCACCATATGGTGTTCGAACTGGTGGACAATTCCATCGATGAAGCCTTGGCCGGGCACTGCAGCGAAATCAGAGTCGTCATCCATCCGGATGAAACGATTACGGTAACCGACAACGGTCGGGGTGTTCCGACGGACCTTCACGAAGGGGAGGGTGTGTCGGCCGCCGAAGTGATCATGACAGTGCTGCATGCCGGCGGAAAGTTTGATGACAACTCCTACAAGGTATCAGGTGGTTTGCACGGCGTCGGGGTCTCCGTTGTCAATGCCCTGTCCGAAGAATTGAAGCTGACGATCTGGCGAGCGGGACAGGTATATGAGCAGATTTACCACCATGGCGTTCCCGACGCCCCGTTGGCGGTGGTAGGCAAGACGGAGAAGAGCGGAACGCGTGTACACTTCCGGCCTTCGACCGAGACCTTCCATAATATCGAGTTCCACTACGACATCCTCGCCAAGCGGCTGAGGGAGCTTTCCTTCCTCAACTCCGGCGTGGCCATTCGATTGCTGGATGAACGCAGCGGCAAGGAGGAGCTGTTCCACTACGAGGGTGGACTCAAGGCCTTCGTCAACCACTTGAACACCAACAAGACCGTGCTCAATCCGGTGTTCCATTTCAATGCCGAACGTGAGGATGGCGTCGGTGTGGAAGTGGCGATGCAGTGGAATGATACCTTTTCCGAGAACATTTTCTGCTACACCAATAACATTCCTCAGCGTGATGGCGGTACCCATTTGGCCGGTTTCCGCGCGGCCCTTACTCGCTCGCTGAATCACTACATTGAGGTCGAGGGACTCCTCAAGAAGGCCAAGGTCAGCACCTCCGGCGATGATGCCCGTGAGGGGCTGACCGCGATCATTTCAGTAAAAGTTCCAGATCCTAAATTTTCGGCTCAGACCAAGGACAAGTTGGTCTCTTCCGAGGTCAAGACTGCGGTAGAGCAGGAGATGGGCCGGCTTTTCTCCGAGTATCTGGTCGAGAAGCCTAATGAAGCCAAGGCCATTGTCAACAAGATGCTGGATGCGGCCCGGGCCCGTGAGGCAGCGCGAAAGGCGCGTGACATGACGCGCCGCAAGGGAGCCCTGGATATTGCGGGCCTTCCCGGTAAATTAGCCGATTGTCAAGAGAAGGACCCCAGTCTCTCTGAGCTCTTCCTCGTCGAGGGTGATTCGGCCGGCGGAAGTGCCAAGCAGGGGCGGGACCGCCGAACCCAGGCGATTCTGCCGCTCAAGGGCAAGATCCTTAACGTCGAGAAGGCGCGCTTCGACAAGATGCTCTCGTCAGCCGAGGTCGGTACCCTGATCACGGCACTAGGCTGTGGTATCGGTCGGGAAGAATTCGATCCCGACAAGTTGCGATACCATTCCATCATCATCATGACCGATGCCGATGTGGACGGCTCTCACATCCGGACGCTGCTGCTGACCTTTTTCTTCCGCCAGATGTCGCAGCTGATCGAGCGAGGCCATGTGTTTATCGCCCAGCCGCCCCTGTACAAGATCAAACGCGGCAAGCAGGAGCTCTATCTCAAGGATGAGCAGGCGATGATCGACTACCTGACGACGACGGCCCTTGATGGAGCGCGATTGCATGTCAATGCGGATGCTCCTGGTATCGCCGGTGCTCAGCTGGAAGCTCTCGTCAACCAATACCGCGATGTGATGAAGCGTATCGATCGTTTGTCGCGCGTCTACCCGAATGTGGTGTTGCGCAAGATCGTTCACGCGGCGCATCTCGATGGCGAACAGAGTTTGCGTGATCGTGTCACCATGCAGAATTGGATCGAATATCTGCAGGGAGAGATGGATGCTCTGGTTTCCTACGAGGGTGGTCCCCGCTATACCTTCCGCCTCGAGGAAGAAAATGAGCGTGGCGTTTTCCTGCCGGCGGTGTCGCTGACCGCGCATGGCGTTACCACGGACTATGTTTGGGGAATGGAATTCTTTACCAGTGCCGACTACCGCGCCATGGCAAGCCTTGGCGAGACCCTGGACGGCCTGCTGGAAACAGGCAGCTATGTGGCCCGTGGAGAGCGAAACAAGTCTGTCGCAAACTTCTATGATGCCCTGGAGTGGCTGATGGCCGAAGCACAGCGCGGCCTCTCCATCCAGCGCTACAAGGGGCTGGGCGAGATGAACCCGGATCAACTCTGGGAAACGACGATGAATCCCGATACCCGTCGCATGCTGCGTGTCTCCATCGAAGATGCGGTCGCTGCCGACATGATGTTCAATACCCTGATGGGAGACGAGGTCGAGCCCAGGCGCGACTTTATCGAACGTTATGCCCTGGTGGCGAATCTGGATATCTGACGCTCGTTCTAGCGATGTTCCACGTGAAACATCGCACTGCCTGAAGAGCAAGAACGACAAGGCCGGCCTGAATGGCCGGGCTTGTCGTATCAGCGACCCGACGACTCGCTTGGCAGGTCTGGCTCCTTGTTCCCTTTTCTAGCCAGCAGCCAATCGACGAAACCAGCGAGATCATCGAAGACCATCACACCTTCGAGCCCTTCCCCCTTCTCCTCCGTCCGATGCCCCTTGCCGGTGCGAACCAGCACAGGCCGGCACCCCATCGGCTCTCCGGCCTGCAGGTCGCGAAGGCTGTCGCCGACCATCCAACTCCCTTTGAGGCTGTTCAGCACCAGTACTCTTCGAATCTCTTCCAGCATGCCAGGCAAGGGCTTGCGGCAATCACAGTCGTCATCCGGTCCATGGGGACAGAAGGCGATATGGGCGATTTCCCCGCCGGCTTCCCGAACCAGCTGGCGGAGGCGTTCATGCATAGCCTCCAGAACCTCCTCGCCATAGTAGCCACGGGAGATGCCTGACTGGTTGGTGGCGACGGCTACCGTCCAGCCGGCACGGTTGAGCCGTGCGATGGCCCCGATGGCGGCAGGGTAGGGGATCCATTCGGAAAGGGATTTCACGTAGTCGTCGGAGTCGCGGTTGATGACGCCATCGCGGTCGAGGATCACGAGCCGCTCAGCTGCGGTCATGGTGGAGGGCTCCTTGGGAGCATGTTTGTTGTTCCAGAGTGTTTCACGTGGAACATCTCCTGCCAAGCCGACAAACGGCACCATGAGTGCCTGTGATGTTTCACGTGGAACAAGCGGTGCCGTGAATGAAAAAGGCCAGCGATTGCTCGCCGGCCTTGGGGTGTCACCCCAGGGCGCCCTACTGCTGCAGCAGGGCGATATCCGCCACTTCCAGGAAGAGGGCCTGGAGGCCGGCAAGCAGGGCTAGGCGGTTGCGGCGCACGGCGGGCTCCTCGGCCATGACCATGACCTGGTCGAAAAAGGTGTCCACCGGCTCGCGCAAGCCGGCGAGTGCATCCAGTGCCTCGCTGTAGCGCGCCTCGGCGAAGAGCGGCATCACTGCCTGGCGGCGCGATGCCAGGGCCTCGTAGAGAGCCTGCTCGGCGGGCTCCTGAAGCAATCGGGTTTCCACCTCGGTGCTGCCATCGTGCTGCTGCTTGCCGAGGATGTTGGAGACCCGCTTGTTGGCGGCAGCCAGGGCCGCGGCTTCCTCGCGGCGAGAGAAGCCCTGGACGGCGCGCAGACGACGCGCGAAGTCGAGGGGCTGGGTCACCGGGCGGGCACGCACGGCGAGGTAGACCTCGGTATCGATGCCCTCGTCGCTTGCCCAGGCGCGGAAGCGGTCGAGCATGTAGGTGAGCACCTCGTCCACCAGCCCCTCGGCATAGGGCAGCTCCTGGTGCTGCGCTGCGGCCAGTTCAAGCAACTCCCTCAGGTCGAGAGCCAGCTTGCCCTTGACCAGGATATTGATCACGCCGATGGCGGCACGACGCAGGGCGAAGGGGTCCTTGGTACCGCTGGGGCGCTGGCCGATACCGAAGATGCCGGTGAGGGTATCGAGGCGATCGGCCAGGGCCAGCGCCAGGCCGGTGCGTGTCTGGGGGATCGAGTCACTGGCGAAGCGGGGCAGGTACTGCTCCTCGAGGGCCTGAGCCACCTCGGCGGCCTCGCCGTCGTTGACGGCATAGTAGCGGCCCATGATGCCCTGGAGCTCGGGAAACTCGAGGACCATCTCGGTGACCAGGTCGCACTTGCCGAGCTCCGCGGCACGGCGTGCCTGGGCCACGTCACCGTCGATCCGACCGGCGATGAAGGCCGCCACGGCAGCGCTGCGATGCGCCTTGTCGGCCAGGGTGCCGAGCTTCTTCTGGAAGACCACGCCGGCCAGTTCCGAGGCCCGGTCCGCCAGCGGGCGGCGGAGATCGCTCTCGTAGAAGAAGGCGGCATCAGCCAGGCGGGGGCGGATCACCTTCTCGTTGCCCTGGATGACCTGGTCCGGCTCATGGCTGTCGATGTTGGCGATAGTGATAAACAGCGGCTTGAGCTGGCCCTGGTGGTCCAACAGGTGGAAGTACTTCTGGTTGGCCTTCATGGAAGAGATCAGGCACTCGGCAGGCACCTCGAGGAAGCGCGCGTCGAAACTGCCGGTCAGGGCCACGGGCCACTCCACCAGGCCGCTGACTTCGACGAGCAGAGCCTCGTCGATCACGGCCGTGGCGTCCTGGACCTCGGCCTCGGCCAGCACCTGCTCGCGGATGCGCTCGCGGCGCTTGTCGCGGTCGGCCAGCACCCAGGCCTGCTCCAGAGCGCCGAGATAGTCCTCGGCATGAGCCAGCTCGATGGGGGCCGGCGCATGGAAGCGGTGGCCGCGGGTGGCGCGGCCTGCCTGCAATCCCAGGGCGCTCGCCTCGACCACCGCGTCACCGTAGAGCATGACCAGCCAGTGAACGGGACGGGAGAACTCCACCCGTGAGGCACCCCAGCGCATGTTCTTGGGCACTGGCAGGGAGCCGATGGCCTTCTCGACGATGCTGGGAAGTAGAGCCGTGGTAGCCTCGCCCTGTTGCTTTTCGCGGTAACCGAGCCAGGTGCCCTTGTCGGTCTCCAGGTGGATCAGGTCGTCCACGCCGACGCCACAGGAGCGGGCGAAGCCTTCGGCGGCTTTCGTCGGTTGGCCTTCCTTGAAGGCGGCGGCCAGGGCCGGGCCACGGCGCTCGACCTCGCGGTCGGGCTGCTTGTCCGCCAGCTCACGTATCTGGACGGCCAGGCGACGCGGGCCGCCATGGGCAAGGACCTCGCCGAGGTCGATGTCGGCCTCGACGAGGCCCCGGCGGATGCCCTCGGCGAGGGCGTCGGACAGGTCATCGATGGCGCCCGGTGGTAGCTCCTCGACGCCCAGTTCGACCAGTAGGGTATTGGCAGCCATCAAGCATCTCCCTGTTCGGCAAGCTGTTCGTGGCGCAGGGCCTCGGGGGCCAGCGGGAAGCCGGCGGCCTTGCGCGAGTCAAAATAGGCCTGGGCCACGTCACGGGCCATGGTGCGCACGCGCAGGATATAGCGCTGGCGTTCGGTCACCGAGATGGCGTGGCGGGCATCCAGCAGGTTGAAGGTGTGGGACGCCTTGAGCACCTGCTCGTAGGCGGGCAGCGGCAGGCTGGCCTCCAGCAGCTTGGTGCACTCGCGTTCCTGGTGGTCGAAGGAGGCGAAGAGGAAGTCGACGTCGGCGTGCTCGAAGTTGTAGGCCGACTGCTCGCGTTCGTTCTGCAGGTAGACGTCGCCGTAGGTGACGCGACTACCGTCCGGGGCTACCGTCCATACTAGGTCGTAGACGCTATCGACATCCTGCAGGTACATGGCGATCCGCTCGAGGCCGTAGGTGAGCTCGCCGGTGACCGGGTAGCACTCCAGGCCCCCGGCCTGCTGGAAGTAGGTGAACTGGGTCACCTCCATGCCGTTGAGCCAGACCTCCCAGCCCAGCCCCCAGGCGCCGAGGGTGGGGGATTCCCAGTTGTCCTCGACGAAGCGGATGTCATGGACCAGCGGGTCGAGCCCCAGGTGCTTGAGGGACCCCAGGTAGAGTTCCTGCAACTCGGCGGGGGAGGGCTTCATCACCACCTGGAACTGGTAGTAGTGCTGCAGGCGGTTGGGGTTCTCGCCGTAGCGACCATCGGTGGGGCGCCGGGAAGGCTGCACATAGGCGGCGTTCCATGTCTCGGGGCCGATGGAGCGCAGGAAGGTGGCGGGATGGAAGGTACCGGCGCCGACCTCCATGTCCAAGGGCTGGAGGATCACGCAGCCCTGCTCGGCCCAGTACTGCTGCAGGGCGAGGATAAGGCCCTGGAAGGTTGCCACGTCTGGCAGCGACGAGGGTGTGGAGAGAGTCATTGCGGAAACACCGTTGGCCATGAATTCACGAGCCGTCAAGTATACAATCACCGGAAGATCGGTTATAGGCGCAGGCCCGGAGACGAGAGGATTCCCATGATCGTAGTAACAGGCGGGGCCGGTTTCATCGGCTCGAATCTGGTCAAGGCACTCAATGCCCGCGGCCGCGACGACGTGCTGGTGGTAGACGACCTCAGCGACGGTACCAAGTTCGTGAACCTGGCCGACTGCACACTCGGCGACTACCTCGACAAGGATGACTTCCTCGCCCGGGTGATGGCAGCGATGAGTGGCGAGACGGCGCACCTGCCGCCTATCGAGGCCATCTTTCACGAGGGCGCCTGCTCGGACACCACCGAGTGGGATGGGCGCTTCATGCTGGAGAACAACTTCGAGTACTCCAAGGTGCTGCTGCACTACTGCCAGCGCGAGGGTATACCCTTCCTCTACGCCTCGTCGGCAGCCACCTACGGGGGCAGTGAGGTGTTCTTCGAGGCCCCGGAACACGAGAAGCCGCTCAACGTCTACGGCTACTCCAAGCTGCTGTTCGACCAGTACGTGCGCGTCCGCCACGACGACTTCACCAGTCAGGTAGTGGGTTTCCGCTACTTCAACGTCTACGGGCCCCGGGAACAGCACAAGGGCAAGATGGCCAGTGTCGCCTACCATCACCATACCCAGATCAGCGCCGGCCAGAACGTGAGGCTGTTCGGTGCCTGGGATGGCTATGAGGCCGGCATGCAGAGCCGAGACTTCATCTATGTGGGCGACGTGGTGGACGTCAACCTGTGGTTCCTGGATCACCCCGAGGCCTCGGGGATCTTCAACCTGGGCACCGGCCGAGCCGAGCCCTTCAAGGCCATCGGCGAGACCGTGGTCGATTACTACGGTCGCGGCAGGATCGAGTACATCGACTTTCCGGAGGAACTCAAGGGTCGCTACCAGAGCTATACGCGAGCCGACATCAACCGCCTGCGCGAAGCCGGCTATGATCGCGAGTTCCGTACCGTGGCCCAGGGGGTGCGCGAGTACCTGGAGTGGCTGAATGGTTGAGGTGCCGCAGAAGCCGGCCTCCGGAGAGTCTCGCATCCTGGTGGTGGGGCCTTCCTGGGTCGGCGACATGGTCATGGCGCAGAGCCTCTTCAAGACCTTGAAGGCCAGGCAGCCGGGCAGCCGGATCACCGTGGTGGCCCCGGCCTGGTCACGGCCGATCCTCGAGCGGATGGACGAGGTCGATGAGGTGGCCAGCCTCGAGGTCGGGCATGGGCAGTTCGGCCTGGGCACGCGGCGGCGGCTTGCCCGCTCCCTGCAGGGACGCTTCGACCATGCCATCGTCCTGCCCCGCTCCTGGAAGTCGGCGCTGGTGCCTTTCCTGGCGCGTGTCCCCCTGCGCACCGGCTTTACCGGCGAGCAGCGTCTGTGGCTGCTCAATGACCGCAGGCGTCTCGACAAGGCGGTGCTGGACCAGACTGTCAAGCGCTTCGTGGCCCTGGGCCTGCCGGTGGAGGAGGCCGCCCGTGGCGACTTCCCCATTCCCCGGCCCCGGCTACGCCTGGATACCGACAACCTGGTGGAGCGCCGCGTCGACCTGGGGCTCTCGTCGCGCCCTGCCATCGGCCTGATGCCGGGGGCAGAATACGGGCCTGCCAAGCAGTGGCCACTCGCCTATTTTAGGGAACTGGCGAGATTGCTGGTGGTGGAGGGATTCGAGGTGCGCGTGCTCGGTGGGCCCAAGGACGTGGAGGCCGGCGAGGTGATCGCCGATGCGCTGCCCCACACCCACAATCTTTGCGGCAGGACGCGGCTGGCGGATGCCGTCGACCTGCTCGGTGACTGCCAGCAGGTCGTGACCAACGATTCAGGGCTGATGCATGTGGCGGCCGCGGTAGGAACCCGAGTGCAGGCCATCTATGGCTCCTCGTCGCCCAGCTATACACCGCCGTTGACCGAGAATGTCGAGGTGCACTACCTGGCCCTCGACTGCTCGCCCTGTTTCCAGCGCACTTGCCCGCTGGGGCATACCAACTGCCTGAATCAGCTCAAGCCGGAACGGATCCTGCAGGCGGTGCTGGCGACGGCCGGCTAGGGCAGTTCCTCGGGCACTTCCGGTGCCTGGTCCTCGGGAGTCTCGACGACCTGTTCGACGACCGGTTCGGCAGGGGGCGGTGGGCCCTGCAGGGGTGCCAGTCCTTCCCATAGCCGCTCCTGGAGGGCCGTCTCTTCACGCATGCGCGCGTTGAGGGTATCCAGTCCGTGCTCTTCCACCAGGGTCGGTTCGCCGGAAAGTAGTGACACCCCCAGCCCGGCACGATGCCAGTCGATGACGAAGCCCATGGCCTCGAGCACCGTGGGCAGGATATCCATGGTCGAGGCTTCGACGTCCAGCCGGCGCGGCTCGAGCTGTTGCCCCAGCAGCATGAAGGTATTGTCCCGTTTCCCGGCGACGAGTTGCTCCCAGGCGGAGACGCGCATGGTCAGGTGGTCACTGGCGATCACCACCAGGGTATCCTTCAGCAGGCCTGCTTCCTCGAGCCGCTCCACCAGCCGGCGGGCCAGCCAGGCCGAGCATTCCACCGAGTAGAGGATGTCCACGCCGTCGAACTCGCCCTGGCGCTGCCGGCATTCGCGAGCCGGATAGCCATTCGGCGCATGGCCGGTGATGCTGAGGTTGACCAACCCCCAAGGGCCGTCCTGCTGTTCGAGCCGGCGAATTTCCTCGACGGTGAAGTCATAGAGGGTATCGTCGTAAAGGCCCCAGCTATTCACGTAGCCGGGGTCCTCGAGCCGGGGCTCCAGCTCCTCTCTCCCCAGAATCCTGTCAAACCCGTGATCCCGGTAGAAGACCCCCTTGCCGGCGAAACGGGTGCTGGCACCGCCCATATAGGCCAAGGTGTAACCTCGCTCGTCTAGCATATCCCCCAGGCAATCGACGCCCGGCACCACATGGCCGAGGGGCTCGAACTGGCTATCGTGCAGCAGGCCGGCTGGCATCAGCGGCGTGCCACACTGGCTGGCAATCATGCCGGCCATGGTCCAGCCGGTGTTGTCGACCTGGCGAACCCCCTCGAAGACCACGGCCTTCTCGCCCAGGGCTTTCAGGTGGGCATAGGCATCTCCGAAGCGATCCCGGTCGGCATAGGTGCGTTCGATACTCTCCAGGTAGAGCAACAGCAGGTTGGGCGGATCGCGAGGTGCCTCGAGGATGACCGGCTCGACATACCGGCGCTCCAGCCAGGCGCCATCCTCGGTGACGATGGCGGCACCGCGCTGACCGATGCCGTAGAGCATGGGGTTGCCTGCCAAAAGCGCCAGGGCCAGCAGGCGGTCAGTCAGGCGCCAGCGATGGTCATGACGCACCAGCCAGGTGAATGAAGCCAGCAGTAGTAGCATGCTCAGGGTATAGAGGAGGGCAGCGCCGATGCGATCACCGCCGCCATGCTCTTCCATGCCGGCCTGGAGATGGAAGAACACGGCGCCGAGATCGACCATGCCGAAGCTGTCGGCGAGGTAGACGTAGAGCCCCCACAGGGCGATCGGGAACAGCGACCAGGGCCAGATCGGGCGCACCGGGCGGGAGGGGGATGGCGCTCCCCAGCGCCTCCAGCGGGCCAGCAGCAACCAGATCCCGGCAATGGGCACCAGGCCCCAGGTGGGGAGGCGCGTCAGGGTTGCCACGCTGAAACCGAGCCACAGCCCGATCACGAGCAAGGCCCACCAGCGGGGCTGATGCAATGGAGAGTGCTTGTGCAAAGGGTTCATCGTAATGGTGATGGGTGGGTGTGAAGTCAGCCTAGCAAGCGCTCGACAAGTGGCGCGGTCGCGCGGCGATCAACAGCCTATGCTGGCATGGATTTTGGCCCGGCACCGAGTTCAACCGTTCAAATGAATCACCAAGCGGGCAGCTGCCCCGAGTCGGCGAAGTACTTGCGTAAGACCAGCAGTCCGATCAGCCGTTCGCGTTCAGCATTCCGGAAGATCGCGACGTAGCGATTCGCCTGGAGAATGATGGCCTTCGCCTCTTCGGGGTTTGCCTCATAGTAGGCGATCTTGTCATCGAGATCTGAATAGTCGTCCTCTAGCTGGACATAGTGATGGCCGGGACGCAGCTGTCCCTCCATGAACCAGGTCTCGAAGCGCGGCCGGCGCATCAGACACAGGGAGTTGGAGGCCATGATCCACTTCAGGTTGGTGGCGACGTCCTTGCCTTCGAGGCTGAGGATATAGCGGTAGTGTAGCTGCTCCGACACCGAGAGGAAGCCACCGTGCCAGGGGTTGCCGGCAGCGTTGCGGTGGATATCGGCGACGTTGCACAGCGGATGGTCATGGAAGTCTCGCACGAAGCGGCGACGATGCTCCTGGTGGCAGGCGCCACGCCAGACGGCCAGCGGGCGTTTCTGTTCGAAGCTCAGCGGGTCACCGGGCAGGTAGTAGTGGCGTACTCGATTGAGCTTGAGCAGGACGCTGTTGTGATTGTGCTCACCGATGGGGCGACTCTTGACCAGGGTAGGCACCTCGGGCACCTCCCTGACATCCCCGAACTGGTGACAGAAGCGCAGCTCAGGAGAGAAGTAGCGCAGCAGCGATACCAGATCCAGATAGTAGGACCAACTCTTCTCGCGTTGAAAGTGGGCAAGGCAGAGGGCGTCCTGTGGCAGGGCAACGGGACCGGTCAGGCGATTGTAGTAGTGCACACGCTGCCAGATCGCCTGTTGCTCCGCCGGTGGCAGCGCTTCCACCTGGCGTAGCAGCCGTCTCTGCCGGTGTTGCAGCCAGCGGGCCGGGATCAGGCGCTGGGCAGCATGGCCGGCGTAGACGCTTGCCTTGTGCAGGTTCTTGTGGGCCTTGGCCGCGATCGGTTTCACCGGGATGTCTCCTGGTACCGATGATCTACGAGTTGCTGATAGAGACGCATATAGGCGGCTGCCATGGCGCGAGGGCTGTAGTCCTCCAGGCGTTCTCTGGCCTGTCGGCAGAGCCGGCGGCGCAGGTGGGGCTCTGCCTTGATACGCAGGAGCCCGTCGGCCAAGGCATCGGTATCGCCGGAGGGAAACAGCAGTCCGGTTGTCTCGTGTTCGATGATATCGGGGATGCCCCCAACCCGGCTGGCGATGATCGGTACCTCGAGCTGCATGACGTCGAGCAGTACCGAGCCTAGGCCCTCGTTGCGCGAGGGGAAGGCGAAGGCGTCCAGGCCGGCGATATAGTCGGCGATATTCTCCTTGAAGCCCAGCCATTCGACATTGGTGAGGTCGGCGGACTCCTGTCGGAGCGCCTGGGCATCCGCGCCGTCGCCCAGGAACAGGAAGTGCACCTCGGGTGCCTCACGAGCCAGTCGGCGTGCCGCCTTCAGCAGCACTCGCTGACCCTTGTGGCGGTCCACCAGGGCGCCGGCATGGCCGACCAGGAACTTGCCCGGATAGGCGGCACGCCAGGATGCCGTCTTCTCGGGGTCTGCTGACAGTCCGGCATGGGCGCTGGGGATCCGTTCGACGCTTCCCCAGCCGCGGGCCTCCAGTTGGGTCTGGATCAGCCGGGAAATCGCCACGCGGCAGGCCGCCTGCCGATAGCAGAGGCGGTTGAGCGCCTTGTCCTGGACGGGTGTGTCAACGCGCCGTGTGATCACATAGGGTGTGCCGGTGAGGCGATGGTGCAGCCAGGCCCAGTGGACCCCCTTGGCCTCATGGGCGTGCACCAGGTCCGTGGGGCCGAGGCATCGGTGGCCTCCCAGCTGATGATTGGCCGTGATCAGCGAAAGGCCCGGCACGTCGCTAAGGTGCTTGCGCATCGGTGAATCCTCTCGACACACCAGCTGCTGGTGTATCCGGGGTTCCTCGGCAAGGGCGCGAATCAGTAGCTCGGTCTGCCGCTCGCCACCGCGAAAGCCGCGGGCCAGATTGACATGGGTAACGCGCATGGTCACCAGACCCTGTTGAAGTCTTCGTTGGCGAGCACCTGGGGGTCGCGCTGATACTCGAGCAGCTTGGCGTACTTCAGGTAGCTGTTGAGGCCGGCGCTGATAGCCACCGTCATGCCATCGACGCCGCCGATGAAGCCACGCTGGAACAGATACTTGCGGACGAAGGCGTTGAGACCGTGAAGGAAGGGCGAGAAGGCGTTGGCGCGCTTGCCCTTCTGATACATGATCTTGGCCGCGCGTCCGCTGAAGTTGCGTCCCGGCTTGGCGAACAGTTCGCCCAGATTGGCAAAGGAGTAGTGCAGCATGTCGGCGTCCAGCCGGCAGGGGTTGGTGGCAGCGACGCTGGCATGCTGCTTGACCTCGGCGAAACGTGCGCCGCGCCGGTGGTGATAGAGCCTGAGGCAGTAGTCGGGATACCAGCCGCACACGCGTATCCAGCGTGAGCCGATCATGTTGCGGCGGCGGAAGGCAAAGGCATCGTGCGGGGTGTTGGCCAGGTCAAGGTCGCGTATCGCCGCGACCATTTCCGGGGTAAGGCGCTCATCGGCATCCACGCTGAGCATCCAGTCATGGCTGGCGTGGGTGAGTGCCACGTTCTTTTGCAGGCCGTCGCCCAGATAGGGCTGGTGGACGACCCTGGCGCCCAGCGATTCGGCGATGCTCACTGTCTCGTCCTGGCTGCCGGAGTCCACCACGATGACCTCATCGCAGACCTGTCGCACCGTGGCGATGCAATCGGCGATGTTGTCGGCTTCATTGAAGGTAATGATGTTGGCCGTGATCATGGGTCAGCGGGCTCCTGCAGAAACTTGGCGGTAACCTGTGCCGGGGAGAAGGCGTCAAGCCAGTGCTCGTCGATGGGGTAGCCGTCTGCTTCCAGGGTCGTGTCCACCCGAACGGCCAGGGCCTCGGGTGTCATCTCGCTGAGATAGGCGGACAGCTCTCCGTGCATGATATCCCGTACGCCACCGGGACAGTCCACGGAGACCACCGGCGTCCCACACGCCAGGGCTTCCAGCAGCACGATCCCGAGCCCTTCATGGGTGGAGCTCAGCACGAACAGCCGGGCGTGCTGCATCCAGGGATAGGGGTTAAGTTGACGCCCGGCGAAATGGACCCGGTCGGCGACTCCCAACTCCGCCGCCAAGGCCTCCAACTCCTTGCGCAGGGGACCGTCACCGACGATCACCAGGGGCAGGGAGGTCCGCAGAAGCGCATAGGCCTGCAGCAGCAGGCGGTGATTCTTCTGGGGTACCAGGCGCGCCACGTTAAGCAGATAGGGAGCATGTGCCGTTGCCGGGGAGTCTGCCTGGGCGGCGCGACGGATATCGACGATAGGGCAGGGATTGGTGATGGTTCGCAGGGAGGCGGGGACGATGCCGAGCTCCCGCAGGGTGGCATCTACCTGGCGCTCGACCCCCGCGGAGACACTGACCAGGTGCTTGCCGTGAAACAGGCAGCGGGCCTTGCGGCGTGCCAGCCTGTCCCGCTGGCCATCCATCTTCAGGATGTTTTCCAGCACGTAGCAGGCGCGGGGGTCGCGGAAGGACCAGATCGCCTCGAAGGTTCCCATGCCCCGGAAGATGATGCGATCGAAGCGCCCATGCCGCTGCTCCAGGCGATGCAACTCGCGCTGGAAGAGTCGCCCACCCCACCAGCCAGCGATCAGGAAATGGCTCTTGCGTATCACGGCATTGCCGACCCGCGCGGCGATGTCGACGGCACCCCCCAGGCCGGAGCGCCACATCGCCCGGGAGAGCGCAAAGTGGTGCACATGAACTCGCGTATCCTGGGGTGACAGGTGCGGTGGCCGCACCTTGAAGGTCATCAGATGGCTCTCGTGACCCTGGGCGGCGAAGGCGTCAGCCAGGTTGACGGCAACTCTTTCCATGCCGCCGATCTTCAGCGTGCGAACGACCACTAGCGTGCGCATTCATTACCCTCTGTGGCGGTGGGAACGGCTGCGTACTGCCAGCGCCAGATATGCGTCACCAAGCCTCCTACCACCAGATTGTGTACGAAGACACCGGTCCAGAAGGCGTTGTAGGCTTCGAACTGATTGACTACCATCCAGTAGACAAAGAAACTCGCACCAAACAGCGCTATATCCCCTGGCATCACACCTGCTCGCCAAGCCTGCCAGGTTCTTAGGCCAACCCAAAGTGCCAGCGTGGCGATCACCCCAACGCCGAGCAAGCCGTAGGCTACCCAGACTTCCAGCAGGAAGTTGTGCAGGTGGCCGAAATGCGCCTTCACGAAGGGAGGCAGCCATGGTGTATGCTCGATTACCAGGCTGCGTGCCTCTCCGCCCCAGCCTACTACGGGACGCTGCTGGATCCACTCAGCGGCGGCGAACCAGGTGTTGATGCGGATGCCGATGCTGGTATAGGGAATGTTTCCCACTTCTCCACTCAATAGCTGTGCCACCACCTCTTTCTCAGCGGTGACACGTTCCATCAGCGGCTGGTAGAAGAGCATCAAGAACCCTACAGCCGCTATGATAACGAGGCACAGGCCGAGCAGTGCTCCTTTCCGGCCACGCGCTGATTGCACCCCGGGACTTGCATGATAAAGCCACAGCATCAGCGTAATGGGTAGCGCCAGTGACAGGGCTAGCCACACCGCGCGTGTCTGGCCGATCAGTACACCTAACAGAGAAACCGTGATCAGAAGGCTCCATGTCATTGCCCGCAAAACTCGCCATGGGCCTGCCGAGAAGAAGCGCGGAGAAAAAATGATCAACCCTAGGAAAACTACGCCAAACAGCATGGAGCCATGCTGTAAATTGCGGATGCCAAATCCGATACGCTGACCGCTCAATCCCGACTGCCATTCGGCCAGTCCGTCACCGAGGACGAAGGTTCCTATTACAAAGCCAATCAGCGCGAGGGCCCATAGTTGCAAGGTTCGTTGTGTACTTCCGGCAAGCCACCAGGCCACTGCAATGAAGATGAATAATTTGCCCAAACGGTCGAGTCTAGGATTGTCTGCTACCCATTCAGGATGATGGAAATACCCCAGCGTCCATGATAAAAGTTGTACCAGCAAGGCGGCTCCTAGTAGCCACATCGGAGCAGATGAACGCAGCTGTCTTCCATAGAATAGTACCGAAAATAGCCCGAGGAGTGCGGTAATAGTTTCGGCCGGCGATCCTACCGTAGGCCATAAAACACGCAGCGCCCCGTACATCATCAAGGTCACACCACCTAGTTGCCATAACCATAGCGGCATAACACTGAATGTCCTAGGTGGGCAGGCTTTGGCATGCATGGTTAATGACCTATAATTTCCTTTCATTTTTTGCGTATTGGCTCAGATTGATCGGCAAGGCCGCGGTGGGAGTGTCATGTTTCCATTCTGGAAAAGGCGCATTTATCCTCGAGTCGGGAAGCATCCATTGAGGAAAAATAATTAAGATTCCTCTGTATTAAAGATTATAACCCTTCTTGATATCTTCTAAGGCGCCGGCGGCTTCATGCTTGGCCAGTGAACGTTCCAGCCTCTTGAGGTTCCTGGCCTGCCAGTCGCCCTTCGGGCGCAGCCGGCAACGGTCCAGATCGATCAGCCAGACCTTGCCCTGCGGGTCGATCAGTAGGTTCCGGGCGTTGAGGTCCACATGGTCCAGCCCGGCCTCATGGAAACGGCGGATAGTGGCACCAACACGTCGTAGCAGAGATTCATCGGCGTCTTCCTCGACAAGCAGGTCAGCCAGGGCGCGGGCGCCGGGAATGCGTACGGTGATAATGGCGGCCTCATAGCAAAAACCGTGGCGGGTAATGCCTGCGGCTACCGGCCGGGGTACGCGAAGTCCTTGGGCAGATAGGCTGGCGGTCAGGTGGAACTCGCGAAAGGCCCGTGTCCTTTCCAGGCCGGTCCATACATAGCGTCGTTCGCTCAACCGGGCGATCAGGCCGCCGCGGCGGTAGGGGCGCAATACCCACTCTTCACTGTCGACAGCGAGGAAGAGGCTGGTTCCACGTCCGGGGGCCTCGCCGATGACTAGCCCCCGTCGGTACCAGGCATCGGGGTCGAAGAGCGCCGGGCCGATTTGTGGCGGCGAGTCGGCGTCACATACACTGTCGGCATCATATAAAATGCTGTCCCTTCCCTTTCGATACGTTGCCAAGCGCATGAAGCATCCTCTGCCTGCCCGACCTCAGCATATCTGCGTACTGCGGCTCTCTGCCCTGGGCGATGTCTGTAACCTGGTGCCGACGGTGCGTGCCCTGCAGCGTCAGTGGCCCGAGGCGCGGATCACCTGGATCATCGGCAAGGCGGAGAACAGTCTACTGTCGGGCCTCTCCGGGGTCGAGTTCGTCGTCTACGACAAGGCGACGGGACTGGCGGGCATGCGCGCCCTATGGCGCGAGCTGGCCGATACCCGCTTCGACCTGCTGCTGCACATGCAGCAGGCGCTGCGCGCCAGTGTGCTTTCCCTGGGCCTGAAGGCCGACCTCCGAGTGGGCTATGACAAGGCCCGTGCCAAGGATCTCCAGCACTGGTTCACCCAGCGCCAGCTGGCGCCACATCCACGGGCCCATGTGCTCGAATCGTATCTCGATTTCGCTCGCCTGCTGGGTGTCGAGGATCTCTCTCTGGCCTGGGATCTTCCGGTGCCCGGGACGGCCGTCGAGGAGGCGCGTGGCATCACCGGGGAATCGGCCTACCTGCTGATCAGCCCCTGCGCCAATCCGCGCTTGCGCAATTTCCGCAACTGGTCCGCCGAGGGCTATGCGGCAGTGATCGACCATGCCTGGCGTCAGCACGAGCTGAAGACGGTACTCACCGGCGGTGGCAGCACCCAGGAACGCCAGCTGGGTGAGCGCATCCAGGCCCTCTGTCCCGACGAGGTGGTGATCGATGTCATCGGTGAAACCTCGCTCAAGGGCCTGCTGGCGCTGATCCGGCAAAGTCGGGCGACGATCGCTCCGGACTCTGGCCCGGTGCATATGGCCAATGCGCTGGGTGCGCCCGTGGTGGGGCTCTATGCGACCACCAACCCCGGCCGGGCCGGGCCCTACCTGTGGCGCGATTTCGTGGTCGACCGCTATCCCGATGCCGTGCGTGCCTTCCTGCACAAGACGCCCGAGGACCTTCCCTGGGGCCAGCGAGTCCGTCACCCCGATGCCATGTCGCTCATTCGTGCCGAGGATGTGATCGAACGCCTCGAAGCGGTGCTGGCCCTATCCGAGACCCCGCAGGACATGGAGTTCCCTGATGAAACTTGACCTGACCGCCCTGGAGCGCTCTCGTCTGCTGGTGGTGGGCGATGTCATGCTCGACCGTTACTGGCATGGCGGGACTTCGCGGATCTCCCCGGAGGCGCCGGTGCCGGTGGTTCGGGTCGAGGAGGCGGAGGACCGTCCCGGCGGGGCCGCCAACGTGGCGCTCAATATTGCTTCCCTCGGCGCTCATGCCGCCTTGGCCGGGCTGGTGGGCGACGATGACAATGCCGACCGTCTGATTTCCCGCCTGGAAGATTGCGGAGTAAGTACTCACTTCGATCGGAGCCCCGGTATTCCCACCATCACCAAGCTGAGAGTGATGAGCCGCAACCAGCAGCTGATCCGCCTGGACTTCGAGCAGGGGCTCGGTGATGTCGATACCACGGGGCTGCTTTCACGCGTCGAGGCCGCTTTGCCCGACTGTGACCTGGTGATTCTCTCCGACTACGGCAAGGGGACCCTGAACCGAATCGAGGCGCTGATCCAGCTGGTCAAGGCCGCCGGCAAGCGGGTGCTGGTGGACCCCAAGGGCAGCGACTTTGGCCGCTACCGCGGTGCCAGTGTGATTACTCCCAACCTGGGTGAATTCGAGGCCGTGATGGGTCACTGTCGAAACGATGCCGAACTCGCCGCCCGGGGAGAGACGCTGCGCGCCGAGTTGGAGCTTGAAGCGCTGCTGATTACCCGCAGCGAGAAGGGGATGACGCTGATCCGCGAGGGACACGAGCCGCTTCACTTGCCTACTCGAGCCCGTGAGGTCTTCGACGTCACCGGGGCAGGTGACACCGTGATCGGCATACTGGGCCTGGCACTGGCGGCGGGACACGGCTTCGCCGAGGCAATGACCCTGGCCAACCTTGCCGCCGGGCTGGTTGTCGCCAAGCCCGGTACCGCGACCCTGTCCATTGCCGAGCTCTATACGGCCCTGCACGGCGACAAGCTCGCCGAGTTCGGGGTGATCGAGGAGCCGGCACTGATCGAGGCGGTGCGTGCCGCCCAGGCCCGCGGCGAGCGGGTGGTGATGACCAATGGCTGCTTCGACATCCTGCATGCGGGCCATGTCGCCTACCTGGAGCAGGCCCGTCGACTTGGTGACCGACTGGTGGTGGCGGTCAACGACGATGCCTCCATCGGCCGGCTCAAGGGCCCCAAGCGCCCCATCAATCCCCTGGCGAGGCGCATGCAGGTACTGGCCGGCCTGGGTGCCGTCGACTGGGTGGTGCCCTTCGGCGAGGATACCCCTCAGCGACTGATCGAGGCGGTGCTGCCCGACGTGCTGGTCAAGGGCGGTGACTATCGTCCCGAGGAGATCGCCGGCGGCGCGGCCGTCCGTGACGCGGGGGGCGAGGTCAGGGTGCTGGGCTTCGAGGATGGCGTCTCCACCACGGCGATGATCGCCACCATCCTTGATCGCGAGACCTGATGTCGACATCACATCCCTGGGTCCTTCGCGGTTATGCGACGTTCCTCTACCTTCTTGCGCCGCTGATCTGGCGTCGCGTCTGGCGCGAGCAGCTGCCCGGGCGACTGCGTCGTGAGCGGCTGGGTTTCATTCCTTCTGCCGGAAAGGAAGATCGCACCCTCTGGCTGCATTGCGCCTCGGTGGGCGAGGTGCAGGCCGCACGGCCCTTGTTCGAGGCGCTCGGGCAGCGCTGGCCCGGTCACCGCCTGGTCATCACCACCATGACCGCCACCGGGGCGGAACGGGTGCTGTCGCTGGCAGCGGGTGGCCACGATTCAGGGAGTAGAGGCGAAGTGAGTCATCACTTCGTGCCGCTGGACTTCCCCGGCGCGGCCCGCCGCTTCGTCGCCCGCTTGCGCCCTGAGCTCGCCATCTTCTTCGAGACCGAGCTCTGGCCCAATCTGCTGGCCGAGTGCGATCGGTCGGCCGTCCCGGTCGCGGTGGTCAACGGCCGCCTCTCGCCGCGTGCCTGGCGCGGCTATCGCCGAATGCGCCCGCTGATGGCGGAGGCCCTGAGCCATGTGGCATGGCTGGCGGCCAAGTCTGACGCCGATGCCCGGCGCTTCATTGAGTTGGGCATGGCGGGGGAGCGCACCACGGTGGTGGGCTCGCTGAAGTTCGATATCGGCGCCAACGGTGAGACTGAAGAGGTGAGTGAGCACTTGCGCACCCGGCTCGGCAGCCGGCCGGTCTGGGTGGCCGGCTCCACCCATCCCGGCGAGGACGAGCAGGTGCTGGCCGCCCATGCCCGCCTGCGGGAGCGGCTTCCCGGCGCGTTGCTGGTCCTGGTGCCCCGTCACCCCCGGCGGTTCGACGCCGTGGCCTCCCTGTGCCGCCAGACGGGCCTGACGCTGGCGCGCCGTTCCCGCGATGAGTGGCCCGGGGACGACACGGCGGTGTACCTGGGTGACACCATGGGGGAGTTGCTGGCGCTCTATGGCGCATCCGATCTGGCATTCGTCGGTGGCAGCCTGGTGCCCATCGGCGGACATAATCTGCTGGAGCCGGCCGCCCTGGGCATCCCGGTGCTCAGCGGGCCGGCACTGGCCAATTTCGAGGATGTGGCCGAGGTGATGCGCGAGGCGGATGCTCTGGTGGAGGTCGATGACGCCGCGGCCCTCGCCGCTGAACTGCTGCGTCTGTTCGACGATCCGGGAGCGCGTCGCCGTCTCGCCGAGGCCGGCCGCGACGTGGTCATGGCCAACCGTGGGGCCCTGGCGCGCACTCTGGCTGGCCTGGAGGGCCTCATGCAGGCGGAGTGAGCACTTACTTCAGGTGGGGTCAGGCGGGCAGCAGACGCTCCACGCCCTGCTCGGTGCCCAGCAGCAGCACATCGGCACCGCGCGCTGCGAAAAGGCCGTTGGTGACCACGCCGACGATGGCATTGAGTCGTGCCTCCATGGCCACCGGGTCGTCGATCATGAACTCGAAGCAGTCGATGATCTGGTTGCCATTGTCGGTGACCACCCCCTGGCGATAGACCGGATCGGCACCCAGCTTGACCAGCTCCCGTGCCACGTAGGAGCGGGCCATGGGGATGACCTCTACCGGGAGCGGAAAGTGTCCCAGCCGCTCGACCCTCTTGGAGGCGTCGGCGATGCAGATGAAGCGTTCGGCACAGGCGGCGACAACTTTTTCCCGAGTCAGAGCCGCGCCGCCCCCCTTGATCATGTGGAAGTGAGCGTTCACTTCGTCGGCGCCATCAATGTAGAAGGGCACGGTGCCGGCCTCGTTGAGTTCGAAGATCTCGATGCCGAAGCCGCGCAGGCGCTCGGCGCTGGCCTCGGAGCTGGCCACGGCACCGCGGAAATCATGGCGCAGGGCCGCCAGCCTGTCGATAAACCGGTTCGCGGTGGAGCCGGTGCCGATGCCGAGAATGGTGTCGCCCTCGAGTCGGGGGCGGATCTCGTCGATGGCGGCGGCGGCCACGGCGTCCTTGAGTTCGTCCTGGGTCATATGCTGCTCGCTGACGGGTGGATGGCGAATACCGCGCCATTATAGGCGATGCCGGTGGTGGATGCTGGACGCCATGGTCGCCGCAATGCTACCAATAGAGGTTCTCTGCAGTGCAGCAACCTCTGCCGCCCCGCATCACGCCTCTGGGATATCAGGATGCTCGAAGCTACCGTCAAGAAGATTCTCCAGGCCCGGGTCTATGAAGCCGCCCGGGAAACGCCGATCTCCCCGGCCCCCTTCCTCTCCCGCCGTTTCAACAACCAGATCCTGATCAAGCGCGAGGACCTGCAGCCGGTCTACTCCTTCAAGATTCGTGGCGCCTACAACAAGATGGCTCAGCTCAGCGAGGCGCAGAAGGACCAGGGCGTGATTGCCGCCTCGGCGGGCAACCATGCCCAGGGGCTCGCGATGGCGGCCAAGCAGATGGGCGTCAAGGCGGTGATCGTGATGCCCCGCATCACGCCGGAGATCAAGGTCCAGGCGGTGCGGGCGCGGGGCGCCAAGGTGGTGCTCAAGGGCGATGCCTTCGCCGAGGCGGCGGCCCATGCCCAGGAGCTGATCGCCGAGCACGGCTACACCTATATCCCGCCCTTCGATGACATCGATGTCATCGCCGGTCAGGGCACCATCGCCGTGGAGATCCTGCGCCAGCATGGCGGGCCGATCGATGCCATCTTCGTGCCGGTGGGCGGCGGCGGCCTGATCGCCGGCATGGCCGCCTACATCAAGTACCTTCGGCCCGAGATCAAGGTGATCGGGGTGGAGTCCGAGGACAGCGCCTGCCTCAAGGCGGCGCTGGCCGCCGGGGAGCGCGTGGTGCTGGACCAGGTCGGGGTCTTCGCCGAGGGCGTGGCCGTGGCGCAGATCGGCGAGGTGCCCTTCTCGATCCTGCGCGACCTGATCGACGACGTCATCACCGTTACCACCGACGAGATGTGTGCCGCGGTGAAGGACATCTTCGAGGATACCCGTGCGGTCTCCGAGACCTCCGGGGCGCTCTCGCTGGCGGGCCTCAAGAAGTACATCCAGCAGACCGGTGCCGAGCACCAGACCCTCGTCTGCATCAACTCCGGGGCCAACACCAACTTCGACCGCCTGCAGCACATCGCCGAGCGCACCGAACTGGGCGAGCAGCGCGAGGCGATCCTCGCCGTGACCATTCCCGAGAGGCCCGGCAGCTTCAAGAAGTTCTGCCGCACCATCGGCAAGCGGATGGTCACCGAGTTCAACTACCGCTACGCGGACCCCGAGAAGGCCCATATCTTCGTCGGCGTCCAGGTGAAGCCCGGCGGCGAGGACCGCCAGGCGGTGATCGATAAGCTCCGTGGTGCCGGCTATCCCGTGGAAGACCTCACCGACAACGAGCTGGCCAAGCTGCATATCCGCCACCTGGGGGGCGGCCGGCCGAAGGAGCATTTCGACGAGGAGGTCTATCGCTTCGAGTTCCCGGAGCGCCCCGGGGCGCTGATGAACTTCCTCACCCACCTGCCTCATGACTGGAACATCTCGTTGTTCCACTACCGCAACCATGGAGCCGCCTATGGCCGGGTACTGGTGGGCATGCAGGTACCCAATGGCGACCGGACGCATGTCGAGGAATATTTCGACGACATCGGGTATCGCTACTGGAAGGAGAGTGACAACCCGGCCTATCGGCTCTTCATGGCCTGAGGAAGAGGAAGCCTCGACAGGGCGAGCGAGTGCTGACTCACCGTGCAGCCCGGAACTGCCGAGTGTTTAAAAATGTAACACCCCAGGCATGCCGGTTGTCATGCATGGGCAGGAGGTCCTATAGTCACTCGGTCACCGCCTCCATGGGCGGTGACAAAACAACAACTTCCACACGACCCTCGCGGTCCTGTCTCCCACGGAGTCGACAATGAAGCGCAAGCCCGATCTGGTCATGGCACTGGTGCTGTTTTTCGGCATCGGGGTTGTGGTGACTGGCTATGCCCAGGCGTTGGCGGGCGTCTGATGTTACCGGAACCGCCTCGTGACGACGGCCGATGCAAATGCATCGGCCGTCGTCGGTTGTGCGGCAGGTGCACTCAGGGACGTATCACTCGGGCATCGCTGACGATGGCGTCCAGCGGCACGTCCCAGGAGGCGGCCGGGAGTCGCTCGACTCGCTGGCAGTCATGGGCCAGGCCGATCAATCGCGGGCATGGTCCCGGCCGGCGGGTAAAGGCCAGGGTGCGATCATAGAAGCCGCCGCCCATGCCCATGCGCTGGCCTCGCTCGTCGAAGCCCACCAGCGGCAGCAGGATCACATCGAGAGCCCAGGCCGGCGTTCGCCTTGCTCGGTGCGCTCCAAAGCGAGTCTCGGGTTCCGGGATGCCGTAGCGATTGACCACCATGGGTGTCGCGGCATGGTAGTGCACGAACCATAGCTGGTTCAGGGAGAGTGGCTTGAGAACCGGCAAGTGAACGCGTGTGCCGCGGCGCTTGAGCCAGGGAATCAGCGGGGTGGGGTCGATCTCGCCGTCATTGGGCAGGTAGAGGGCCACGCGCTTTGCGCGCTGCATCTCGGGCAGCTGTCGCAGGTGTCGGCAGAGGCGTTCAGCGGCGTCACGGCGCTTTTTGACGCTCAATTCGCGTCGACGCTGACGCAATTCACGTCTCAACCGTCGACGAGTGTCGTCGGTCAGGGCGGCGGTATCCTGCATGTCAGATAGAGTTCCCCAGAGTGCCGCTGTCGTTCTGGCCCTTGAACCCAGTGGTTCAAGGTGGGTGGCCGCAGCCGAACCGTCAGGCTTTCCGACGCACGGACATGCACACGGGTCCGGCTAGCATTTGGCCCCCTGGGTAATGCTCATAGGCTCGAGGGACGATAACGACTGGCAAACACCCCAGGGAACTGTTTCATCCTACCAGAGGCACGCGCGGGGCCAAAGGGATGATTGTGTCGCCTTTATTTAGCGCACGGGCATGGCATCCAGCGCCTTCTCGAGGCGAGCATTGAGTTCGTTGAGACTCTGCTCGCCGGCTCGCTGGTCATCCAGGGCCTCGAGCAGCTCATGGGCGATGTTGAGGGCCGCCATGATGGCGATCTTCTCCCGGTCGACCACCCGGCCACGGGAGTGGATGCCCTGCATGGCGCGGTCGAGGTAGCGGGCAGCGCGTTCGAGTTTGTCCTGCTCCTCTGGCGGGCAGGCGATGGCATAGCTGCGCTCCAGGAGGGTGATATCGGTGGTGGGCCGCTTGGGCTCGGTCATGACAGGCTCCGGGAAGGGCCAGGGGAGGAGGATCGCACGCCGGGTGCGCGTTACGGGGATCCGATGCGTTAACATCGAGGCCAGATAAAGAATGCCAGTCACTATAAGAGAGCCGTTTGCGGGCGGTCAACGCGCCCGTCGGCCTTACCAGCGGATCTTGTCATGTCACTGATTAACGAACACCAGGACTTCTCGACCATTGCGGATACCTTTCTGCTTCACGGCAGCATGCAGTCGCCGGCCTTCCTCGACGGGCGCCTCTGCGCCGAGCTTGCGCTACATGACCTGACTCCCGAGGCATGGCTGGAAGAGGTCTGCCTGAGCCTCGGGGTCGACCAGCCCCGGGACGAACCCAGTGCCGAGAGGCTGCTGGGCTGGCGCCGCCAGACCCTCGAGGCCCTCTCGGCCGCCGAGCTCAACTTCGAGCCCCTGCTGCCGGATGAGCTATTCTCACTGCCCGAGCGCGCCCTGGGCCTCCAGGAGTGGACCCTTGGCTTCCTCGAAGTGGTGGCCGATGCCGACAACGCCACGCGACGCTCGTGGTCGTCGGCCCTGCGCGAGGCCCTCGAGGACCTCGAGGGCCTGACGAGCATCGAGACAGATATCGAGGACAGCCCGGAAAACGAGGATGACCTCTTCGCCCTCACCGAGCACGCGCGCATGGCCGCCATGCTGCTCTACACCGAGCAGCACCCCGGCAAGCCGCAGGTCGAGCAGGTCGATGAGCCGACTCGTCACTGATATCGACCATCGAATCCACCCATCCAGGAGCCGTGATGCACCCCGAGACCCTGCCCCGTCCCGCCCCGATCACAATCGACGAATACCGCGACCGACGCCGGGCGCTGATGGATCGGCTCTCTGTCGAAAGCGCCGTGCTGCTGCCTGGTGCGGCGCTGGTCACCCGCTCCCGGGACAGCGAATTCCCCTTTCGCCAGGACAGCGACGTCCATTACCTGACTGGCTTTCCCGAGCCCGAGGCCCTGCTGCTGCTGCTGCCGGGCCGCGAGGATGGCGATAGTGTGCTGTTCTGCCAGGATCGTGACCCGACACGAGAAGCCTGGGCCGGCATCCGCCTGGGCGCCGAGGGCGCCGTTCGCGAGCATGGTATCGACCAGGCCTTCGAGAATGCCGAGCGCGACGCGAAGCTGGCCGAACTGCTCGACGGGCGCACTACGCTCTATCTGCCGCTGGGCGATGCCGAGGCTCTGGCGCTCGCCGAGGAGGTGCGCGCTGAGCTGGCCGGTGGCGCCCGTCGCGGGGTGGTGGCGCCGTCGGCCTTTGCCGATGTCAGCGAACTGCTCCACGAGCAGCGCCTGTGCAAGAGCGAGGCGGAGCTGGCGCTGATGCGACATGCCGGCGCGATTTCCGCCCGGGCCCATGTACGGGCCATGCGCACGGCTCGCCCGGGACTCATGGAGTGGCAGCTGCAGGCCGAGCTCGAGCACGAGTTCCGTTGGCAGGGCGGAAGTGGCCCGGCCTACGCGAGTATCGTCGGTGGTGGCATCAATGCCTGTGTGCTGCACTACATTGAAAACCATGCTCCCCTGGAGGATGGTGCCCTGGTGTTGATCGATGCCGGCGCCGAGTTCGGTCTCTATGCCGGCGACATCAGCCGCACCTTCCCGGTCAACGGACGCTTCTCCGAGGCCCAGCGAGCTCTTTACGAAGTGGTGCTGGCCGCCCAGGAGCGCGCCGTCGCCGCGGTTCGCCCTGGTGCGACGCTCGCGATGATCCACGAAGGCGTGGTACGCGATCTCACCGGCGGTCTCATCGAGCTCGGACTGCTGGAGGGCGACGTCCAGGCACGCATCGACGATGGCAGCTACAAGCTCTTCTACCTACATTCGACCTCCCACTGGCTGGGACTCGACGTGCATGACGTGGGGGCCTACCGACATGAGGGCCATCCCCGCCCCCTGCTGCCCGGCATGGTGCTCACCGTGGAGCCCGGCCTCTATGTGCCTGCAGACAACGACCTGCCCGAGGCTTTCCGCGGGATCGGCATTCGCATCGAGGATGATGTTGTCGTGACCCCCGACGGCCACGAGGTGTTGACCGCGGGGGTGCCCAAGCGGGTGGCGGATATCGAATCCTTGATGAACAGTAAATGACCAGCCGAAGAGCCGTTGGCGATGCCTTTATGTAATGTACATTATGGAATAAACGGGAGTGCGCCATGAGTGCGATATCGCAGTCGAGAGTGGATATCGCCATCATCGGTGGCGGCTTGGTGGGTGCCAGCCTGGGCTGTGCCCTGGCCGCGCTGGTCGAACGGGCGGGGCTCAAGGTGGCAGTGATCGAAGCGGCACCGTTGCCGTCGCAACGGACCGAGCCCTGGCAGCCCAGCTTCGATGCCCGGGCGAGTGCCATCGCCGGTGGCTCCGCCCGGCACTTCGCGAGTCTTGGCGTCTGGGAGACCATGGCCGAGATGGCCGTCCCCATCCGCACCATCCACGTCAGCGAGCGGGGCCGGCTGGGCGTAACGCGGTTGCGCGCGGCGGAACTGGGTGTCGAAGCGCTGGGTCATGTGATTCCCAATGCCTGGATGGGGCGAGTGCTGCATGGCCGGCTGAGCGAGCTGCCGCTGGCCTGGCACTGCCCGGCCAGGGTCGAGACGATTGAACCGATTGCCCAAGGACATCGTCTGCAGCTGTCGGATGGCAGCGAGCTGGAGGCCGAGCTGACGGTGCTCGCCGACGGCGGTCGCTCGGGGCTTAAGGAGCGGCTGGGGATCGAGAGCCGGGAACGGCCCTACGACCAGGTGGCGCTGATCGCCAGCGTCGAGGTTAGCCGTCCCCATGGTGAGGTCGCCTACGAGCGATTCACGCCGGCGGGGCCCATTGCCCTGCTGCCCCTTCGGGGCCAGGCCATGGAACTGGTCTGGACCCATGAGCGCGGCCAGGAGAGACGCCGTCTGGCACTGTCGGACGGAGATTTCCTGGCCGAGCTGCAGCAGGCCTTCGGTGATCGGGTGGGGCACTTCCGGCGAGTGGGCCGCCGCCATGCCTACCCGCTGTCGCTGATCACCGCCCGGGAGACAACGCGTCCCGGGCTGGCGGTGCTGGGCAATGCGGCCCATGCCCTGCACCCGGTGGCCGGCCAGGGCTTCAATCTGGCGCTACGCGGCGTCATGGACCTGGTGGTCGCCATCGAGGCCGGCATCGAGAGGGGCGATAGCCCAGGTGGCACGGGTGTCCTGCAGGACTTCGAGGCGCGCCGAGATGCCGACCGTGACAGCGTCATCCGCTTCAGCGACGGTTTGATACGTCTGTTCGGGCTCGACCTTCCTCTGCTTTCCCCTGCCCGCGGGGCAGGCCTGGTGGGGCTGAACCTGATAGGGCCCCTGCGTCGAGGCCTGGCCCGGCGGGCCATGGGGCTGCAACGATAGCGGGTGCGGGCGACAGGCGCTGGAATGGCAGCGTATGACGGTCGGGAATCGCCAGGGTGTACAGGCAAGTTGGCCAGCGGGCTTATCAGGGGGAGCACAGATCATGACTACAGCACAGGGGCGCGCATCGTCGCCATTCGAAGTGATTATCGTCGGAGGTGGCATGGTGGGCGCGGCCCTTGCCTGTCTGCTGGGTCGGGCGGGGCTGGAGGTGGCGCTGCTGGATGCCCGCCAGGGGCCGCTCGACCGTGACGTCGTGGGCCAGGGGTCGCCTTCCATGCGCGTCAGTGCCCTGACCCCGGTGTCGCGGCAGCTGCTGGAAGGACTGGATGCCTGGGCCTGGATGGCCTCGCGCCGGGTGAGCCCCTACCGCTTCATGCAGGTCTGGGATGGTGAGGGCAGCGGTGAGGTGAACTTCTCCGCGGAGCAGGCCGGGGTGTCCGTGCTCGGGCATATCGTCGAAAATGACGTCATCCTGGCAGCGCTGGAGGCATGCCTGGCCGAGCTGCCTAGCGTCCAGGTGCGCTTCGGAGCCCGGGTGGCCGAGCTCGAGTCGGACGATGCCGGGCGTACGGTACGGCTGGAGGATGGCAGCCGACTGTCGGCCCCCCTGGTGGTGGCCGCCGACGGGGCCCGGTCACCGCTGCGGGCGATGGCAGGCATCGACGTCTGCTCTCGCGACACCGGCCAGGTGGCGGTGGTCACCACGGTGCGTCCGTGTCTCGCCCATGGCGGCGTGGCCCGCCAGGTGTTCCTCTCCACAGGGCCGCTGGCCTTCCTGCCGCTCTATATCGAGGGCGGTGAGCGTCACTGCTCGATCGTCTGGTCCACCACCCCGGAGGAGGCCGAGCGACTGGTGGCCCTGCCCCGGGAGGCGCTGGGTGGGGAACTGGCGGCGGCCATCGACCATCGACTGGGCGAGGTGACGGTGACCGACCGGGCATTGGCGGTACCGCTCACCCAGCGCCATGCGGAGCGCTACGTGCTGCCGGGCTTCGCCCTGGTGGGGGATGCGGCGCACAGTATCCACCCCCTGGCGGGCCAGGGGGTGAACCTGGGCCTGATGGATGCGGCGGTGCTCGCCGAGGAACTGGTCACAGGGCGTCGACGGGGGCTGTCCCCGGGGGATGTTGCGTTGCTGGGCCGTTACGCTCGGCGACGGCGCGGCGACAATGCCGTCATGCTGGCGCTTATGGACGGCTTCAGGCTGCTGTTCGGGGCGCGCCATCCTGTGCTCACCCTGGCGCGTAACCTGGGGCTCTCGGGTGTCGACCGGCTCGGGCCGCTCAAGCAACTGCTGATGCAGCAGGCGACCGGTCATCGCGGCCGCCTGCCTGCCGCCTGTCGCCCCTTCAGCCGCCGCGCCGCTCGCTGAGCACGTTGAGGGCCTTGAGCAGGTTGAGCGCCTCACCGAGCTGGTAGTCCTCGCGCAGGCGCTCGCTCATCTCGCTGCGAGTGCGCTGTTCGTCCGGGGAGCGCAGGTGGCCCTCCAGGTCCGATTCTCGCACGTCCAGGCCGCTGCCTTCGGCGACTTCCAGACGACCGCGGATCACCTCCACGTCGGGTTCGATGCCCTGGGCCTGGATCGAGCGGCCGTCAGGGGTGAAGTAGAGGGCGGTGGTCAGCTTTAGCCCCTCGCCGTTGCCCAGCGGCATGACCTGCTGCACCGACCCCTTGCCGAAGCTCTCGGTACCCATCACCACGCCCCGCCGCTGGTCCTGCAGGGCGCCGGCAACGATCTCCGCCGCCGAGGCGCTGCCGCCATTGATCAGGATCACCATCGGCACGTCGGCCGCGACTGTCTCGCGACCGGCCGAGAAGCGCATCTCGCTGTCAGGCAGGCGCCCTTCGGTGTAGACGATCAGACCGTCGTCGAGGAAGGCATCGGCCACGTCCACCGCGGCCTGCAGCACCCCGCCGGGGTTGTTGCGCAGGTCGAGTACCAGGCCCTTGAGCGGCCCGTCGCGTTCCAGGCGGCGGATGGCGCTGCCGACCTGCTCCCCGGTGCGGGTCTGGAACTGGCTGACCCGCAGGTAGCCGTAGCCCGCCTCCAGCAGCTCGCTCTTGACGCTCTCGGTGCGGATGATCTCGCGGGTCAGGGTGACTTCCAGGGGAGCGCTCTCGCCCTGGCGCAGGATCGTCAGTCGGATATCGGTGCCGGGCTCGCCGCGCATCAGGTTGACCGCCTCCTGCAGCGAGAGTCGGTCGGTGGGGGTGTCGTCGATGCGCAGGATCTTGTCGCGCGACTGCAGGCCGGCCCGGGAGGCCGGCGTGTCGTCGATGGGGGTGATCACCGTCAGTTGGCCCTCCTCCATGCCCACCTCGATGCCCACGCCGCCGAATTCCCCCTGGGTGGACTCGCGCAGGCTCTCGAACTCCTCGCTGTCCAGGTAGGCGGAGTGAGGGTCGAGTTCGCTGAGCATGCCGCGCATGGCATTGCGCAGCAGGTCGGCATCTTCGACCTCCTCCACATAGGCGCGCTTGATGCGCTCGAACACCTCGGCGAAGGCCTGGATCTCGGCCACCGGCAGGTCATCCTCCGGGCTCTGGGCCTGGGCGGCGGCGGGGAGGGGGGCAAGCACCAGCAGGGCGGCCGGCAGCAGTGCCGACACCAGGCGGCGTATCGCGATGGACAGAGCGACGGGACGTAGGGGCATGCAGATTCTCGCGGTTACCGGTGGTGGCCGCCCAGCATAGCCCCTGGTCGGGCGTCTATGGAATAGCGGAGCTCATGGCTGGCGGGCGATCCAGCGCCTCGGGTCGATCGGGTCGCCGCCTTGTCGTACCTCGAAGTAGAGCGCCGGCCGATCCTGGCCCCCGCTGTCGCCCACCGCACCCAGTGGATCACCGCGGGACACGGCCGCGCCCACCTCGGCGGTAAAGTGTTGCAGGTGGGCGTGCAGGGTCATCACCTGGTCGCCATGATCGACGATCAACAGGTTACCGAAGCCGCGCATCCAGTCGGCGAACACCACCCGGCCGGTATGTACGGCCTTGACGGGAGTGCCCGCGGCGGCCTGGATCAGCAGGCCGTTGCGATGCACGCCCTCGCCCTCGTGGAAGGTGGAGGCGATGTTGCCTTGTATCGGCCAGGGCAGCTCGCCGCGGGTCTGTTCGATGGCCGTGGAGGGGGGCGGACGCTCGAGGCGCGCCAGCTGCTCCTGTATCTGCCGCAGGGCACGCTCGGCATGGGCACGGTCCTGAGCGACAGTGGCCAGGCGCGCCTGTTCACTGGCGAAGCGCTCGTCCAGCCTGGCCACCAGCTCGGCACGCTCTTCCATCTGCTCGGCCAGGGTGGCACTGCGTGTGGCAAGTTCCTCGGCCACGGCCTCGAGGCGTTTGCCGCGCTGCTCCAGTGCTCGGCGATTATCCGTCAGTTCGGCATCGAGCCTCTCCAACTCGTCGAGTCGCGCGTTACGGGCTCGAGCCAGGCGGTTGAGATAGTGCTGCAGACGGTCGAGTCGTGCCGGGTCGTCCTGATTGAGCAGCAGCTTGAGTTGGGGGGCTCGGCCGAGGCGGTAGAGCGCATCGAGCTGGGCCGACAGGGCCTCGACCTGCTCGCTGCGCTCGGCGGCCAGCTGCTCGCGGCTCGCCTCGAGGGTGGCAATCTCGTCGCCCAGGACACGCCGTTGGGCCTGAAGCTCATCAAGCCGGCGGTGGGTCTCGGCGAGGGCGGTCTCCACCTCGCGCAGGGCCTTGCTGGCCTCGTCCCGGGCCTCCCGGGTGATTGAGAGCTGCGCGGAAGCCTCCAGGAGCGCTTCGCCAAGGGCATCCAGGCGATCCTGCGCCTCGCGCTCGGAGGGCTGGGCGGCCAGCGGGAACGCCAGGCCCAGGCCCAGGCCCAGCAGCAGGACCAGCCCCGCCAGCCATGTACCGAGCGCCGCGACGCCTCTCGCCATTCCCTGGCCTCCCGACCGTCTCAGTCGCGCTCGATCAGCACCCGACCGGTCATCTCCTCGGGGATCGGCTGGTCCATCATCATCAGCAGGGTCGGCGCGATGTCGCACAGGCTGCCGTCATCCGCGAGCCTCGCCGGACGTTCACCGACATAGATCAGCGGCACCTCGAAGGTGGTATGGGCCGTCTGGGGCTCGCCGGTTTCGGGGTTGACCATCTGCTCGGCGTTGCCGTGGTCGGCAGTGACCAGGCAGGCGCCTCCGGCGCGCTGGATCGCCTCCACCACCCGGCCGACGCAGGCGTCCACCGCCTCGATGGCCTGGACGGCGGCATCGAAGTCGCCGGTGTGACCGACCATATCGCCGTTGGCGTAGTTGCAGACGATCAGGTCGAACTGTCCGGCATCGATCGCCTCCACCAGCCGGTCGGTGACTTCCTCGGCGCTCATCTCCGGCTTCTCGTCGTAGGTCTTCACCTCCTGGGGAGAGGGCACCAGCACCCGGGTCTCGCCCCGGTACTCGTCCTCGCGACCCCCCGAAAAGAAGAAGGTGACGTGGGCGTACTTCTCGGTTTCGGCGATGCGCAGCTGGGTGAGATCGCGCTTCTCCATCACCTCGCCCAGGGTGTTGACGAGCTCCGCCGGCGGGAAGGCCGACGGGGCCGGAATATCGGCGGCATACTGGGTCAGCATCACCAGGCCGTCGGCGGCGAGCCTTGGTCGGGCCTGGCGAGCGAAGCCGCTGAAGCCCTCCTCGGTGAAGGCGCGGGTCAGCTCCCGGGCGCGGTCGGCGCGGAAGTTCATGAAGATGGCGGCATCGCCGTCCGTCATGACCACAGGGGGGCCGTTCGGACGAATACTGGTGGCCGTAATGAACTCATCGGTCTCGCCGCGTTCGTAGGCCCGGCGCAGCCCCTCCTCGGCACCGATCGCCTCGAACTCCCCTTCGCCCTGGGTGATCAGGCGGTAGGCCTTCTCGACGCGGTCCCAGCGGTTGTCGCGGTCCATGGCGAAGTAGCGTCCGATGATCGAGGCCACGAAGCCGTTCTCGGGGCCCACCAGCTCGGCGAGACGCGCGTTGGCGCGCTCCAGCGAGTCCATGGCGCTCTTGGGCGGCATGTCGCGGCCGTCGAGAAAGGCGTGGACGTAGATCCGCTGTGCGCCGCGGCGGGCGGCCAGCTCGGCCATCGCCAGGAAGTGCTCCTCGTGGCTGTGTACGCCGCCCGGCGAGAGCAGGCCCAGCAGGTGCACCGCCTTGCCGTCTGCCACGGCGGCATCGATCGGCGCGGTCAGGGCCGTGATGGTGTCCAGGTCGCCGTCCTCGACGGCCTTGGTGATACGCGTGAAGTCCTGGTAGACGACGCGTCCGGCCCCCAGGT
Organism: Halomonas lysinitropha; assembly: GCF_902500215.1. Taxonomy (GTDB): domain Bacteria; phylum Pseudomonadota; class Gammaproteobacteria; order Pseudomonadales; family Halomonadaceae; genus Halomonas; species Halomonas lysinitropha. The sequence goes on along the minus strand of NZ_CABVOU010000015.1, from coordinate 31,770 downwards.
TCATGTGGCCGACCTCGGAGTTGCCCATCTGGCCATCCGGCAGGCCCACGTGGCGGCCGTCTGTATGGATCAGGGTGTGTGGCTGCTCCTGCCAAAGGCGATCCATCACCGGGGTACGGGCGGCGAGCACGGCGTTGTCCTGGGCGTCCTCGTTGTAGCCATATCCGTCGAGGATGATCAGTGCCACCGGACGCGGGGTGGGAGTGCGGGGTTCGGTCATGGGGGGCCTCTGTTGTCGTTGTCTACCCCGGCAGGCGCAAGGGCGGATACCGGGGTCGCGACTTGTATCTGCTTGCGGCATCATATCGCACGGTAGCGCCGTACGTCATTTGACCGGCCCCCTGGCCGCCGTGGCTTCGTGTATACTGGGCGCCGCCGCGACTGGCCGGCCCCGTTCAACGTGCACCCGAAATAAGAGTTAGCCGAACCCATGATCGATCAGCTGTTCGAATTCGTGCAGAATCACCCGTTGCTGGTGGGGGCCTTCCTGCTGGTATTGATTGCCTGGATCACCTACGAGGTCCGCAACAGCAGCAGTGGAGGCGTGACCTCCGGCGAGGCGACCCAGCTGATCAATCGCGAGGACGCCGTGGTGCTGGATCTTCGCGAGGCCGGTGAATTCAAGGCGGGCCACATCGCCGGTGCGCGCAATATTCCCCAGAGCAAGCTCGACGAGCGCATGCGCGAACTCGAGAAGGACAAGAGCAAGCCGATCATCGTGGCTTGCAAGCATGGTCAGAGTTCTGGTGTCGCCCAGGCCAAGTTGACCAAGGCGGGCTTCGGGCGGGTGTTCAAGCTCAAGGGCGGCATGGCCCAGTGGCAGGCCGATGGCCTGCCGGTCGTCAAGAAGTAAATTTCGTTCATCGAATCAAAGGAACTTTCCCATGGCGGAAGAGAACAACCAGGACGCCGGCGCCAACGGCCAGGCGGCCGGCGAGCAGGACAAGCCCCAGCTGCAGTTCGCGCTGCAGCGGATCTACGTCAAGGATATCTCCTTCGAGGCACCCAACTCGCCGGCGGTCTTCCAGCAGCCATTCAAGCCCAAGGTCGGCCTGAACCTGGATAATACCAGTCGCCAGGTCGGGGAAGATCTCTATGAGGTGGTCGTCAAGGTCACCGCCCAGGTCACCCACAGCGAAGAAGGCACCACCTCTTTCCTGGCCGAGATCGAGCAGGCCGGCCTGTTTCGCATTAGCGGCATCGAGGGTCAGCAGCTCGAGCATACCCTGGGGGCCTTCTGCCCCAACATGCTCTTCCCCTATGCCCGTGAGTGTATCGACAATCTGGTCAACCGGGGCGGCTTCCCGCCACTGATGCTGGCGCCGGTTAACTTCGAGGCGATCTACGCCCAGAAGAAGAAGCGGAAGGCCGAACAAGCCGAGCCGTCGGGCGAGCAGACGACCCAGTAGGCATGAAGGCTCCGCGCATCCTCGTCGCCCCCCACTTCACCGGGGGGGGCGACGTCGTTCTGCCCGAGGGACCGGCCCGTCACGTGGCCCGGGTGCTGCGCCTCGCCGAGGGGGCGCCGTTGCGTCTCTTCGACGGCGCCGGCCTGGAGGCGAGAGCGGTCCTCCTCGAGGCCTCCCGCAAGCGGGTCGTGGCGCGCATCGAAGCCTTGGTCCCTGGCTTCGGCGAGTCACCGCTCGCGGTGCATCTGGGACAGGCGATCTCCAAGGGCGACCGCATGGACTATGCCATCCAGAAGGCAGTCGAGCTCGGCGTGGCGGCGATCACCCCGCTCTACACCGAGCATGGCGACGTTCGCCTCAGGGGTGAGCGCGAGGCAAAGAAACTCGCCCACTGGCAGGCCGTGGCGGCCAGCGCCTGCGAACAGTGCGGTCGTGCGACCCTGCCGCCCGTGCATCCCCCGGCCGGCCTGGCCGAGTGGCTGGCAGGTCGCGACGAGGCGCTGCGCCTGGTGCTGCACCCCGACACTGCCGGGGCCCTGGCACGGCGAGAGGCGCCCGCCACCGCCGCCCTGCTGATCGGTCCGGAGGGTGGGCTGTCCGAGGCCGAGGTCGAGGCGGCCCTGGCCGGCGGCTTCGCCCCTTTATCCCTCGGTCCGCGTATCCTGCGCACCGAGACCGCGCCGGTGGTGGCGCTGTCGTTGCTGCAATCCCGCTTCGGGGATCTGTGAGCACTCACTAGACCATTGCGCTCTTCCTCAGCGGAGGTCCCTCATGTCCGATTCTCGAAATCGTCGCCCACCGTCGTCCCCCTCGTCTCGCCCAGCCGGCTCGCCGAGCTCTCGCGCCCCAAGGGCAGCAGTCGGCGACGTGGCCTACCTCGAGGTGGTCACCGTCAATGACACCGGTGCCTTCCTCGATTGGGGCCATCCCCGCGATCTGCTGTTGCCCTACGGCGAGCAGCGTTTCCGTCCCAGCGTGGGCAAACGTGTGCTGGTGATGATCTACGAAGATCAGCAGCACCGGCCGGTGGCCTCACAGAAGCTCGAGCGCTTCATCGCCGACGAGGCCACAGGGCTGAGAGCGGGGGATGAGGTGGCGCTGGTGATCGCCGACCAGACCGATCTGGGCTACAAGGCGGTGGTGGACTATCGCTTCTGGGGCCTGCTCTATCGCGATGACGTGAATCGGCCGCTGCGCCGCGGCCAGCGGGTTTCCGGCTACGTGAAGCGCTTGCGAGATGACGGCCGACTGGATCTGTCGCTGCTGCCGCCGGGTGAGGCGAGGCTGGATGTGGTGGGCGATCAGGTGCTCAAGGCGGTGCGCGAGAGCGGTGGTTACCTGCCGCTGGGGGACAAGAGCGACGCCGCGGAGATCAAGGCGCGGCTGGGGGTGAGCAAGAACGCCTTCAAGCAGGCCATCGGCCGGCTCTACAAACGCCAACTGATCGCCCTCGAGCCAGGCGGCATCCGGCTGGTGGTAAGCAAGGATTAGCCCCGATCGATGCTGGCTTGGCAATTTGGTGCGCCGCCAGCCCTGCGGCATACTGGTCTCATTCATTTCCTGCTACCCGGAACTCTCCCTGATGAGCGAGCGCGCGCTGAAGATCGGTGTGGTGATGGATCCCATCGCCGATCTCACCTACAAGAAGGACACCAGCCTGGCCATGCTGTGGGCCGCCAGGGACCGCGGCTGGTCGCTGCACTACATGGAGCAGGAGGACCTCTTCCTGCGCGAGGGGTGTGCCTTCGGTCGGATGCGCGCGCTGGAGGTGCACCGCGACCCCGGTCACTGGTTCGATCTGGGCGAGCCCGAGGTGGCGCCCCTGGCCGAGCTCGACGTAATCCTGATGCGCAAGGATCCGCCGGTCGACGGCTACTTCCTCAACGCCGTCTACCTGCTGGGCTTCGCCGAGCGCGAGGGCGTGCTGGTGGTCAATCCCACCCAGGCGCTGGTGGAGTGCAACGAGAAGCTCTTCGCCCAGCAGTTCCCCCAGTGCTGCACGCCGACCCTGGTCTCCTGCAACGAAGCCGTGCTGCGCGACTTCCACGCCGAGCATGGCGACGTGATCTTCAAGCCGCTGGACGGCATGGGTGGCAACGGGATCTTTCATGTGCGCCCCGAGGGTCGCAACCTGGGTGCCATCATCGAGATGCTGAGCGAGCGCGGCAGGCGCCAGATCATGGCCCAGCGCTACATCCCCGAGATCAGCGAAGGCGATACCCGTATCCTGCTGGTGGAGGGAGAACCCATTCCCTTCGGCCTGGCCCGCGTGCCCATGGCCGGCGAGACGCGGGGTAACCTGGCGGCCGGGGGCACTGGCGCCAGTCGCGAACTCACCGCCCGCGACCACTGGCTGATCGAGCAGGTCCAGCCGACGATCCGCGAGAAGGGCCTGATGTTCGTCGGCCTCGACGTGATTGGCGACTACATCACCGAGATCAATGTCACGAGCCCCACCTGTGTTCGCGAGATCGATGACCAGCGTGGTACCGATATCGCCGGCCTGCTGATGGATGCCATCCAGCGCCGTCTCGGCGAGCGGCGCTGATCCGGGAGACCGACGGCCCATGACGAGCAGCCCTGTCAGCGACCCCATCCAGTATGCGCCGGTTACCCGGCCGTATCGGCACTGGCTGGCCTGGTCGCTGGCGCTGCTGATGCATCTGGTGATCATCGGGGTGGTGGCGAGCCGCCAGTTCGCGCCGGCACCCGCCGAGCACTCCAGTATCGACGTGGTGCTGGTGAGCCGGCCGTCTCCGGAGGTCGTGGAGGCTGCGGCCATCGCCGAGGCTGCCCAGCGCGCGGCCGGTACGCCCCAGGACCAGGCCCCGGCGGAAGCCCGGGCGGCCCCCATGGACGAACTGCCCGAACTGCAGGCAGCCGAACCCGAGGTCGATCCGGCCACCCCGGCCGAGGCGGAGCGTGTTGCCCGCCCCGATCCCGATCGCGAAAGCGAGGCACCCGAGCCGCCGGCGGCCGAGCGCCCCCACGAGACTCAGGCGACCCCCGAACCTCGTGACAGTGCCCCCCAGTCGGCCGAGACCTCGGCGCCTCCCACCGCCACGGCTCCTTCCGCTTCGGGTCGCGACCTGCTCGCCCAGGCGACGTCCAGCATTCGCGAACAGGGCCTCGCCTCGGACTTCGCCGGAGAGCAGCCGGGCGAGGGGCGCCAGGCTGCCCAGCAGGCCGCCGAGGCGCGCTACATCGACGACTGGACCCGCCGGGTCGAGGACTACGGCAATCGGGTGCACCCGGCGCCGCGTCATCTGGAGGGACAGCTACGCATCCGGGTGGTGATCGGTCGTGACGGTCAGGTTCGCCAGGCAGAGGTGATACAATCATCGGGACATGCCGAACTCGACCAGGCGGCTCTGGACACGGTGCACGGTGCCGCCCCCTATCGTCCCTTCGACCGGGGCATGGGCCACCTGGACAGCCTGTCCATCACCCGGGTCTGGCGGTTCGGCCAAGGCAATCATTACGGCGTGCAATAGGTCCGCCGGGGAGTCTCATGCAATCCGTGCAACACTTCGGCTTGAAAAACCACTTCCTGCTGGCGATGCCGCATCTGGAAGACCCCAATTTCGCCGGCAGCCTCAGCTACCTCTGCGATCATGACGAGAACGGCACCATGGGCGTGATCGTCAACCGGCCGCTGGAGCTGACCCTGGATGCCCTTTTCGAGCAGCTCGAGCTGGGCGGCGACGAGAGCCCCCATCGCGATGCGCCGGTCTTCTATGGTGGCCCGACCCACAAGGACCGCGGCTTCATCCTGCATCGCGGGTCCAGCGACGCCTGGGATTCCAGCATCCAGGTCGCCGATGACATTGCCCTGACCACCTCCATGGATATCCTCCAGGCGCTGGCGGACGGCAAGGGACCCGAGCAGTTCCTGATCTGTCTGGGCTGCGCCGGCTGGGAGTCGGGCCAGCTGGAGGCCGAGCTCAAGGAGAATGCCTGGCTCACGGTGGAGGGGCGTGCCGAGATTCTTTTCACGGTGCCGCCGGAGCAGCGCCTGGGCGCCGCCGCGGGCATCCTGGGCATCGACCTGAACCTGATGACCCGCGAGGCGGGCCACTCCTGATGGAGTGCGGGACGGCATGAGGGAGCCGGACTGATGGCCGATCCCGGTTCGCGACTGATCCTGGCCTTCGATTTCGGCACCCGGCGTATCGGTGTGGCGGTGGGCAACGAGCTGCTCGCCAGCGCTCGGGAACTCGAGCCCCTGCCGGCCCGGGATGGCATCCCCGACTGGTCGCAGGTGGCGCGTCGGGTGGAGGAGTGGCGTCCCGATCTCTTCGTGGTGGGGTTACCGCTGAATATGGACGGCAGCGAGTCGGTCATGAGTACCCGAGCGCGCAAGTTCGGCAAGCGCCTCTATGGCCGTTACGGCATTCCCTGCGAGATGGTCGACGAGCGCGGCTCCACCCGTGAGGCCAAGTCGATCGCCCGGGAAGCGGGGCACCGCGGTAACTATCGCGACCAGGGGGTCGACGGCATCGCCGCGGTGCTGATCCTGGAGAGCTGGTTCGCCCGGTACGAGGGCCTGCCCTCGCGCTGATGCCCGGACAATCAGGCCGGATGAGTGCCGTCGTTGGTGTACTTGCTGGCGAAGTCGCCTACCGAGAGGCAGGTGAACTTCTCGATGAAAAATGCCAGGGTCGCGGAGCAGCGGAAACGCTCCTCGAAGGCCTCGACACTCCCTTCCCGCTCTCGCTCCACGCTGGCCAGGTAGGCGTCACCGGCCTTGCGGACCCTGACGGTTGCCTGGCTGTCCTGGGCCTGCTTCTCGACCATCAGCTCACGCTGCTCCTCGAGCAGTTCTCCCAGCAGCTTGCCCCCCTCGAGTTCCTCCGGCGTGGCCCAGAGGGGCTGGTCACGATCGCCGTAGCGATACAGGAAGATCATCGGCAGCACCGAGAAGATGGCGGTCGTGAGGGTCCAGGTCATCGCTGCCCCGGACAGGTCAGCCGTGAACACCGCGACCAGCTGGATGACGATACCCAGGGCCAGCAGTCCCGCCAGGGGACGCCACATCCGCGGGTTCATGAAGCCCCTGCCCAGGAAATAGCCCCACAGGCCGATCACCACCAACGCCCCCACGCCCAGCTGGATCATGGCGAGCAGCGAACCACCGCCCATCAGCAGGGCGATGACCCCGATCAGGAGCAGCAGGGTGTAGAAACCGCACAGCAATAGATACGAACGTTTCAGGTTCATCGGTGTTGCGCCTCCAGGCCTGGTCGCCATGCGCGGCGACACGAATTGTTGTTCCCCACCAGCATAGGCGATCGGCCGTCAATTGTAGGCTGTTCAGAAGGTGGCGTCGTCAACGCCCAGGCGCTCGGGGACGAACCAGGGCACGTCGTGCAGGTCCTTGTCGATGAGTGCCTCGACCCCGAGCAGGGTGGCGAAGATCGCCATGCGCACCGGGATGCCATTGTCGGTCTGACGGAAGATCGCCAGGCGTGGGTCGCCGTTGAGATCCACATCCAGGTCGTTGGCCTCGGGGCGGCTGTCGCGGGGCAGCGGGTGCATGATGATGGTGGAGGAGCCACAGCGGCTGTCCATGAAGGCGCGATCCACGGTGAAGTCGCGCGACAGGTTGAAGCCCTCGCTCATCTCGGCGGTAAAGCGCTCCTTCTGGATGCGAGTGGTGTAGACCACATCCACATCGGAGAAGTCGCCGGCCAGGCTCTCGCGGACGTCCACGGTGAGCCCTCGGCGACTGACCCGCTCGATCAGGTGGCTCGGCATTTCCAGGCCGGGCGGTGCCACCAGGGTGATGCGCATCGGCGCATAGAGCGACAGCAGCTTGATCAAGGAGTGTACGGTACGGCCGTACTTCAGGTCGCCGGTCATCAGCACATGGGCGTCCCGGAGCGTCTTGCCCTGCAGGGCGAACTCCTTGTCGATGGTGTAGAAGTCCAGCAGTGCCTGGCTGGGATGTTCGCCGGGGCCATCACCGGCGTTGATCACCGGCACCTTCGTCGCGGCGGCAAACTCCGCCACCGAGCCCTGGTCCGGGTGGCGCATGACGATGGCGTCGCAGTAGCCGCTCATCACTCGGCTGGTGTCATAGAGCGACTCGCCCTTGGCCATGGAGGAGAAGGTGAAGCCGGTGGTGTCGCAGACGCTGCCACCGAGTCGGCAGAAGGCGGCATGGAAGCTGACTCGGGTGCGGGTGCTGGCCTCGAAGAAGAGGTTGCCGAGCACGGCCCCTTCCAGCACCCGGGTGATCTTGCGCCGCTGGGCGATGGGCTCCATACGCGTGGCGACGCGCATCAGGTGATCGATATCGTCGCGGGACAGGGAGTCGATGGAGAGCAGGTGGGAACTCATCACGGGCCTCTGATGATGGCGGGGTAACGGGCGTTAGTGTACGCCTCGGCGCCGATGGCTTCACGGGCTACCCGCTTCCCGCTACTGCCCGACCAGGGTAGCGAGTTGGCCGGCATGGGCCATTACCTCGCGGATGGCCGTGTCGGTGTCCAGGTCATCCATGGCGACCACGCCAACGCAGGCCTCCACACCGGGCCGGACTTGCGGCGAGGCGATGGCACTGGCCACGCCGACGGCTCCACGCTGCAACTGTCCGCGGGTCAGGCTGAAGCCTTCGGCTCGCGCCTGGCGTACGGCCTCGTCATCGTCTGGCTGTGGGGGGCGAGCGGCCAGGATGGCGATGCCGGCTGCCCCCCGTGACAGGGGATGGCGGCTGCCTACCCGATAGCCGACTCTCAGCGGCTCCTTTTCGGGCTCGGCCACCATGACCACCACGCACTCCTCTCCCTGGGCGACCGAAATGAAGGCCGTGGCCCGAGTGGCCTTGGCCAGTGCCTGCAGCAGGGGCTGTGCCACGGCGAGCAGCTGTGGCTCGAAGCGCGAGGCCAGCAGCGAGATACCCGCGCCCAGGCGTACGGGGCCTTCACGGGTCCGCGTGATCAGACCATGCTCCTCCAGGGTGGTGACGATGCGGTAGGCGATGGCGCGGTGCACCGCCAACTGCTCGGCAAGCTCGGCGACGGTGACGCCTTCGGCGTGCTCGGCAATGATCTCCAGCGCACGCAGGCCGCGATCCAGGGTTTGCAGGGTGGTGGCCATCGAGCGCCGTTCCTCCATTCGGTGTTGGTGGGGCAGGGTTGCGCACTGCAGTCGCTCGGGATTGACGTCCCCCTCGAAACTGCCTATGTTCAGCCTGAGTTCGTTAAACGATACAACGTGTGCGATAAAAGTAAAAACAACAACGCTGCGCATGACCGCAACGATCCGGGTGACTGTCCCGGGGAGGACCCATGACATCAGCAATCCATCGGACCGATACCGACGCGGGCGGCTGTCCCTTCGACCCTGCTGCCGTATCTCCCACCGGCTGCCCGGTATCCCCCGAGGCCGCCGCCTTCGATCCGTTCGATGCGCCCTATCAGCTCGACCCCGCCGAGGCGCTGCGCTGGTCTCGGGATCAGGAGCCGGTATTCTACAGTCCGAAGCTTGGCTACTGGGTCGTGAGTCGCTATGACGACATCAAGGCGATATTCCGCGACAACCTCACCTTCTCGCCGTCGATCGCCCTGGAGAAGATCACGCCGCCCAGCGACGAGGCCCTCGAGGTCCTGAAGCGCTACGACTACGGCATGAACCGCACCCTGGTGAACGAGGATGAGCCGGCCCATATGGCGCGCCGCCGGGTGCTGCTGGATGCCTTTACCCCCGAGGCGCTGGAGGCACATGCGCCGATGGTACGGCGCCTGGTGCGTGAGAAGCTCGATGCGATCATCGATCGCGGTCGAGCCGACCTGGTGGCCGAGATGTTCTGGGAGGTGCCGCTCACGGTGGCGCTGCACTTTCTCGGCGTGCCCGAGGAGGACATGGAGCAGCTGCGCCGCTTCTCCGCCGCCCACACCCTCAACACCTGGGGCCGTCCCTCGCCGGAGCAGCAGGTCGAGGTCGCCGAGGCCGTCGGCAAGTTCTGGCAGTACTCCGGGCGGGTGCTGCGCAAGATGCAGGCGCAGCCGCGCAGTGAGGGCTGGATGTACGACATGATCGAGAAGAATCGCGAGATGCCGGAGGTCGTCACCGACAGCTACCTGCACTCGATGATGATGGCGATCATCGTCGCCGCTCACGAGACCACCGCCCTGGCCACCACCAATGCCTTCCGCCAGCTGCTCTCGCGTCCGGCGGTATGGGACGAGCTATGCGCCAATCCCGAGCTGATCCCGTCGGCGGCCGAGGAGTCTCTGCGCCACTCGGGGTCGATGGTCTCCTGGCGTCGTATCACCACGTGCGACGTCGAGGTGGGCGGGGTGACCATCCCCGAGGGAGGCAGGATCCTGATGGTGATGGCCTCGGGTAACCATGATCCGCGACACTTCGAGAATCCCGATGATTTCGATATCTATCGCGACAATGCGGTGGACCATCTGACCTTCGGCTATGGCAGCCACCAGTGCATGGGCAAGAACCTGGGGCGCATGGAGATGCGCATCTTCCTCGAGGAGTTCATCCGGCGCCTGCCGCATCTGGAGCTCGAGGAGCAGGCGTTCACCTTCCTGCCCAACACCTCACTGCGCGGCCCCGAGGCGCTCTGGGTGCGCTGGGATCCGACGCTCAACCCCGAGCGGCGCGACCCGGCGGTGCGCAGCGCCCAGCGCGACTTCCCGGTGGGTGCGCCGGAAGCCCGAACCATCGTGCGGCGTGTCCGCGTGATGCGGGCCGAACCCGAGGCCGACGGTGTCCTCGGCGTGACCCTGGTCGACCCCGCCGGGCGCTCGCTGCCCGCCTGGACGCCGGGTTCGCACCTCGACGTGTTACTGCCCAGCGGCGAGGCACGCAAATACTCGCTGTGCGGCCCGGCGGACTCCGGCGACTGGCGCATCGCCGTGCTGCGCGAAGAGGGGGGGCGTGGCGGCTCGCGCTGGATGCACGAAGCCGTTCATGAAGGCGTCGAGTTGCGCGTGCGCGGGCCCAAGAATCACTTCCGCCTCGATGAATCGGCGGGACACCATGTGCTGATCGCCGGCGGCATCGGCATCACGCCGATCATTGCCATGGCCGACCGGCTCAAGCAGCTGGGAAAGTCCTATGAGCTGCACTACGCCGGTCGCTCGCGCGGCAGCATGGCCTTCGTCGAGCGGCTCGAACGCGATCATGGTGAGGTGCTCCACCGCTACCCGGGGGATCAGGGACGCCGCCTCGAGCTCGATACCCTTCTCGCCGAGCCAGGTGACGGTACGCTGCTTTATGCCTGCGGCCCGGAGCGGCTGCTCGCAGCGCTCGAGGCCGGCACGACGCACTGGCGGGAGGGTAGCCTGCATGTGGAGCACTTCAGTGCCGAGGGTGCACTGCTGGACCCGGCGAAGGAGCATGCCTTCGAGGTCGAGCTCGCCGACTCCGAGCTGACCGTGGAGGTGCCGTCGGATCGCACCCTGATGCAGGCGCTGCGTGCCGCGGGCCTCGACGTGCCCAGTGACTGCGAGGAGGGCCTGTGCGGGACCTGCCAGGTCGAGGTGGTCGAGGGCGAGATCGACCATCGCGACAAGGTGCTTACCCCGAGCGAGCGCGAGAGCAACGACCGCGTGATGACCTGCTGTTCACGCGCACGCGGCAGGAAACTCATACTGGCGCTGTGATCGGCCACTACAACCACAACACGGAAATACCTACGCCAACCCCACCATCAGGACTCACGAGGAACGACAATGAAGAAACTCGCGACGCTGACGACACTCACCGCCCTCTCCCTTGGCGCCTTCCAGAGCGCTGGCGCCACCGAGCTGCAGGTCAGCACCTGGGCGGGCCCTAACCACGGCGTCAACACCATCGTCTGGCCGACCTGGGCCAGCTGGGTGGAAGAGGCGACCGAGGGGCGGGTCACCGTCAATGTGGTCCACGACATGGGGCCGCCCGACGCCCAGATGGAGCTGATCGCCGACGGCGTGGCCGACGTCACCTGGCTCTTCCACGGCCTGATGCCGGGACGTTTCGAGCTGACCAAGCTGCCTGAACTGCCCACCTTCGTGGAGTTCTCCTCCGAAGCCGCCTCGGTGGCCTACTGGCGCACCCACAATGAATACCTGGCCCAGGCCGGCGAGCATCGCGGCGTCGAGGTGATCGGCCTGGGCGTGCACGGCCCCGGATCCCTGTTCCTCGATGAATCCATCGACAGTCTCGATGATCTCGAGGGCAGGCGTGTGCGCATTGGCGGCGGAATCATGGCGGATATCTCCAACGCGCTGGATCTGACCGGTGTCGCCCTGCCGCCCGGCAGCACCTACGAGGCGGCGACGCAAGGCGTGATCGATGGCGCCATGCTGACCCTGGAGGGCCTCAAGAGCTTCCGGCTGGCCGAGGTGCTGCCCTATACGGTGCAGATGCCCGGCGGCTTCTATCGCGGCAGCTTCTCCCTGGTCATCAATCCCGATACCTGGGCCTCGCTCTCCGAGGAGGACCGAGCGGCAGTCGAGGAGGTTTCGGGCGAGCGGCTCTCGCGGCTGTTCGGCTACATGATGGATGTCGTGGACGTGCGAGGTGTCGAGTTTGCCGAGCAGCAAGGCAACACCTTCATCGAGTTGCCGGATGAGGAGGTCGAGCGTTTCCAGCAGATGGCGTCGGAACTGCCGGATGCCTGGTTCGAAACCGCCAGTGCCAAAGGGATCGAAGGCGAAGCCGCCCGCGGCTACTTCCTTGAGCAGCTCGACGCCGTCGGCGAGGAAGAAGGCCTTTCCGCCGATGAGGTGATCGACCCGCAAGCCTGATCCCGGGTCGTCATCGGTTCGATCTGCGAGCACGGTCGTGGCCGTGCTCGCTGTCGTTCAGGATCGAAACCTGCCATCCAGTTTCAAATGAAACTATTATGATCTCAGTCAAGGTAACCTGGCTTTCGCGGGTCGATACTGATACCGACATCAAGAACACCTGACGGGAGCATGACCATGGCCAATGCACAGACCACCCACACCGCCTCCTGGTGGGAACGCCTGACCGAACGCTGCTATGCCACCTCCACTCCTCAGCTGGTGCGCGACGTCCAGCATGAAGCGGGCCCTACCTATCATGCGCTTCTGAATGACCTGGGCAGCCCCCTGGAGACGGACTTCGAGCGCGAGATGGCGCGACAGCTGGAGGCGGGGCAGCCCAGCGACTTCGTGCCGGCCAAGGCCCTGATGCCGGTAATGATGCAGCGCTTCGGCCTGCAGGATGCCGAGGTGGCGGCGGAGCCGGGCTACAACATGATGCGCAAGACCTGCAACGGTTGCCCGGTCGTTGGACAATGCTGGAAGGCCATGCGCGCCGGTGCCGAAGTCGAGGAGTGTCGCGGCTTCTGCCCCAATGCCAAGGCGTTCGACAGCCTTGCCGAAGTCTGAGGTGATCCGGCGCAACGCCTTATCGGGCCCTGGCCATGTGCCGGGGCTCATTGTTTGCGGCATCAGCCTTTGCGGCACAGCGCCACCAGCCGCGCCTTGGAGCGAACCCCCAGCTTGGCATAGGCGCGCTTGCGGTAGGTCTCGGCGGTAGAGAGGGCGATATCGAGCTCGGCGGCAGCGGTCTTGAGGGTGTGGCCGCGCAGCAGCGAGAGGCAGAGCTGGCGTTCCCGCTGGGAGAGTGGCTTGAGGGCCTCGGCTTCCTCGTGGCTGGCGGGTAGGGCGGCCGGGTGTACCTGGCGATAATGGCGGCGTATCAGGCTGGCCAGGAGGGGCATCAGGGCCTCGAGGCCTGCCAGGTCTGCGGCGCCGAAGGGGCCGCGGCCGAGGTCACGGTAGAGGTTCAGGTAGTAGAGGGTTGCGCCGGCGGGAATCACCACCGAGACCTTGTCGGCCAGGTCGGGGAAGCCGAAGAGGTGGCCGCGGTAGGCCGGCGACATCGCCTCGGTCGGCATGGGCATCAGCTCGGCGTCTGCCTGTTCCGTGTTCGCCTCGAGCAGGTCGCACAGCCGGGGATAGTTGGGGTCCTGGCGGAACAGCCCGCCGGCGTAGAGGTCGGCCAGGCGCCCGGCCACCTTGGGGTAGCGGGGGTTGTCCACCAGCAGGGACTCCATGGTATCGCGTCTCGAGTAGACGAAGAGAATGCACTGCTCGATGCCCACCCCCTGACGCAGCAGGGCGATCAGCTGGTCGTCGAAGCGTTCCGTGCCCAGGTGCGTCACGCATTCGGCCAGGGTGGCCAGCAGCGCCTCCCAGTCCGAAGGTGCCTTCCTGGGGAAAGTTGTTGCCATCCGAGTTACTACCATCGTCGTAGGAAGGGTGTCTTCTGTCCCGGCTTTCGCGGGACAGGGTGCAGCTCGATCCAGGGATAACCTGCCCGCACGTCAGACAACAACCCCCAATCCTGGCAGGAGGTGCCCATGCGACCCGCCGGACGCGCCGAGACCGATTCGCTCTACTTCGATTATCCGTATTTTCCCTTCCTTCGTCCTCCCGAGCTGGATGGCCGAGCGATTCGCCACCGCGTGGCCATCGTGGGAGCCGGCCCGGTGGGGGTGACCGCTGCCCTGGAGCTGGCCCGCCACGGCATCGCCTCGGTGGTGCTGGACGACAAGGACACCGTCAACGACGGCTCGCGGGCGATCTGCCTCTCACGTCACAGCTTCGAGATCCTCCAGCAGCTCGGCGTCGATGGGCCCTTCGAGAAGAAGGGGCTGGGCTGGACCCAGGGCCGCACCTATTTCCGCGACCGCGAGATCTACCGCTTCCAGATGCCGCACTCCGAACAGGAGCGCTTCTATCCGATGGTCAACCTGCAGCAGCAGTACATCGAGCAGTTCCTGATCGACAAGGCCGCCGAGAGCGCGCTGGTCGAGATGCGCTGGCAGAGTGCCGTGACCGACGTGACTCAGGACGATGCCGGCGTCACCCTGCAGGTGACCACGCCCGAAGGCGACTATCACCTCGAAGCGGACTACCTGCTGGCCGCCGACGGCGCGCGCAGCGTGGTGCGCAAGGCCTTCGGTCTCTCGCTGCACGGGGAGGCCTACGAGGGTCGCTACGTGATCGCCGATGTGCGCCTGACGTCCGACTTTCCCACCGAGCGTCGCGCCTTCTTCCACTCCCATGCGCTGCCCGATACCACCATCCTGGTGCACAAGCAGCCCGACGACATCTGGCGCATCGACTATCAGCTCAGCCCCGGCGAGGACCCCGAGCAGGCGGTCGAGGAGGCCAGCATTCGCGAGAAGGTCGAGCGGGTCGTGCGCGAGGTGATGCAGGAGAGCGGCGACTGGGAACTGGAGTGGTGGAGCCTCTACAAGGCGCATACCTTGGCGCTGGACGACTACCGCCATGGCCGAGTGCTGTTCATCGGCGACAGCGCCCACCTGGTGCCGATCTTCGGCGTACGAGGCCTCAACAACGGCCTGGCGGATGCCGCCAATGCCGGCTGGAAGCTGGCCTGGGTGCTCAAGGGCCAGGCACCGGACGGGCTGCTCGACAGCTACAGCCCGGAGCGCCGTGGCGCCACCCTGGATGTCTTCGCCAACGCCGGCAAGAGCACGCGCTTCATGACCCCGCCGACCCGGGGCTATGCGCTGATGCGCGATGCCGCCCTGGCCCTGGCGCTCCACAACGACTACGCCAGCGGCTTCGCCAATCCACGTCAGGTCACCCCCTACACCTATGCCGAGAGTCCGCTGACCCTGGCCGACGATGCCGCCTTCGAGGCCGGACCTGTTCCCGGCGCGCCCTTGATCAATCGCCGCCTGGGCGAAGACGACTTCCTGCTCGACCACCTCGGCACGGGTTTCACCCTGCTGCACTTCAGCGAGACCGGTGAGGTGGACCCGTCCCTGCAGCGGCGGCTGGAGGCGATTCAGGCCAAGGGGGGCGATCTCACCCTGCTGTGCCTGGCCCGGGCGCCTGGGGGTCAGGAGGCCCTGATCGACCCCGACGGCAGCCTGTTCGCCGGTTATGGCGCCGCCCCGGGCACCGCCTACCTGGCGCGCCCCGACCGCCACGTGGCGGCCCGCTGGAAGTCCCTTGACCCCGCCACCCTCGACGCTGCCCTGAACCTTGCCCAAGGTCGGGTCCTGGAAGGAGAAAGATCATGACCGATGCGACACTGCCCTTTGCCGACCTGGAGCGGGTCTACGAGCACCTGGCCGAGACCCTCGACGCCCTGCCCGAGGAGCAGGAGAGCCACTTTCTTGCCCAGCTGGCGTTGGCGCTGGCCCACCGCGTGCCCGAGGTCGATCGGGTGATGGCCGCTATCGACGAGGCGCGGGCGGGCGCGAGCGGAAGTTGACCCGCATTTGCGGGGGCCCTGATGTCAGTCCGGCAGTCAGTCCTCGGGCCTTCCGTAGGCGACCAGCATGTCCTCCAGTTCCAGTGGTCTTGCGAACAGGAAGCCTTGTACCTCGTCGATACCCAGCGAGGTCAGCCATTCGGCCTGGGCAGGCTCTTCGACCCCTTCCGCGACGACCCTAAGCCCCAGGCCGCTGGCGAACTGCACCATGGCCGCATAGGCCTTCCGCCCCTGGTGATGCTCGTCGGCGGCCAGAAGCAGGCTGCGGTCCATCTTGATCACGGTCAAGGGAAGGCGCTGCAGTAGCTTGAAGGCGGTATGGCCGGTACCGAAATCGTCCAGCGCCAGCCTCACTCCCTGCTGCCGCAGGCGAGTCATGTGTTTCTCCACGGTATCAAGGTCGCTGAAGTCGGCGTGTTCGGTGATCTCGAGTTCGATCATGTCTGGCGACAGCCCGAGTGCGTCCAGCTGCTCCATCAGCGTTTCGCGGAAATGGGTTTCGGAGAGCGTGGCCAGGTTGACGTTGATGGACAGATGTTCCAGCCCGGGCAAGGTATCGCGAACGCTGGCCAGCCAGGTCAGGCTGCGCGCCATCACCCAGTGATCCAGGGCCGAGGAGAGGTCGAGAATCTCGGCCACCGGCAAGAACTCGCCAGGCGATATCTCGCCCAACTCGGGATGCCGCCAGCGCAGCAGTATCTCGGCGCCACATAGCCGGCCGTCATGCGGTGATACCTTGGGCTGTATGACCAGGCGCCACTCAGAGTCGGGGTTGGCCATCAGCCGTTCGAGTGCTTCGGAAATCTGGCGGAAGCGTGTGGCCTGGCGACGCTCCATGGGTTCCACCCGGATGACCGGCTGTCGCCAGCCCTGGCGTTCCAGCCGGAACAGGCCATCGTCCAGCGCCGCCCGGCACTGCGCGAAATCGGTCTCGGCGCCAGACCAGCGCAACAGGCTACCGTACCAGGCCAGGCGCCGCCGCGCCGGTTCGTGGGCGTTGTGCCCCAGCCGGGCAATGAAGCGGTCGAATGCCGTGTCGCCTTGATCTCCATAGCTGGGGGGTAGGCGACCTATCACCCCCAGGTCGGCATTCAGATAGAGGTGGGCATCGCGCGGCAGTTGAGCGCGCAAGACCTTCAGCTGCTCCCGGAACAGTACCTGAGCCTCGGGGAGGCCCAGGTGTCGCCGGTAGTCCCGCAGGCTCGGCGACACCAGCGCGAAGAGCCAACCACCGGGCTCCCTGTCACTCAGCGCCTCGAACTCGCTCTCGAGCACCTGGCGCGTCGGCAGTCCGCTGCCGGGATCGATGGCGAGGCGTCGCTGGGCCTGTCGCGCGCGCCGGCGGGAGGACCACAGCAGCAGCAGGGCAGTCAACAACACGCTGGTCACCAGGGTGCCACCCCAGAACAGCCGGGAGATGCGGCCCTCGGCGATGGCCATGGAGCCCTCGACACCGAGCCACTCCACCTCCTCGCGGCGCGCTTCCGGCAGGTGCTGGTAGAAGGCGGCATGCAGGGCACGGCGCTCTGCTCCGACCTCCTGGACGGGTGGCAGGGCCTCGAAGGCCGGGCTGATCAGCGATTCCACCGCCAATCGGCTCAGGCGTCGTGTGTCCAGCAAGGCGCCGCCAGCACAGCCCAGCCGGACCTGATAGGGCAGGTGACAGAAGACCCGTATTCCCTCATCGGCGAGGAGTGTGAGCCATTGGCGTGCCTCGGGGTGCAGGTCCGCCGCCCCGGTGGTCTGTCCTTCGACGAGATACACCAGGGTGTTGTCAGGCAGGCTGGGCAATGCCTCCTGGACCTTTTCGGGCGTCCATTCCCAGAGAACTTGCTCTGCCGTCGCGCCCGGCATTGCCTCGACGCTGGACAGGAAGGTACGCGACAGATGCCGTCCGCTGCCGGTGCTGTCTCCCAGTACCAGGAGTGGCAAGGGCTCGCCGAACAGCTCCTTCAGGAAGGCCAGCGATTGGCGCTCTACCGTACGGGTGATGATCAGCTTCACTCCTTCTGCCACGGCACGCCGTTGCAGCTCGGGGTCATTGATGCCGATCGCGACCACGCGGAGAGGATTGCCCAGCGATTCGGTATGGCGCAGGTAGAAGCGCAGAGCGGCGTCGTCGATGAGCAGCAGGCGCGATGCGGGGGCCACGGCGGTGCGCCCCTCGAGGCGCCGACGCTCGATCTCGAAGGCCGCAGGCTCGGCGAGGCGGCGCGCATCAAGGTAGTCCACATGCATGCCATCCGGCCATTCCAGCAGATCCACCGCCTCGGCGACCCTGTCGACGAGCTCATCGGACCATGGGCTACCGCGATGATAGGACGCCACTACCTGGATGGCATCGCTGTAAGTCGGGGCCGGTTGCTGGGCTGCGAGCGCCGGTGACCAGCCGGCCAATGCCAGCATAAGCAGCCAACCATTAGGGTATCTGCCTCCGCTCAAGCAGCAGAGGATCGAGTCAAGCATGACAGACACTCTCCCTTCCGGCACCGGTTCCGGCGCACGTCGCGTAGTGGGGAATTTGACCATCCTAACTGGAGTGATATCGAGTTGCTTGTCAGCGAATCGGGATGGCGGTCTCGTTCTTGATCTCACGCAGGGCGAAATTGGAGCTGACCTGGGAGATACCCGCCAGGGAAAAGAGCTTCTCGTTGAGGAAGCGGTCGTAAGCGGCCATGTCCTCGATCACCACCCGCAGCACGAAGTCGGCGTTGCCGGTGGTGGCATAGCACTGAAGGACCTCCGGGTACTCCAGGATACGGCGTTCGAACTCCGCGGTGTTGTCGATATGGTGGCGCACCAGGGTCACCATCACCAGGGTGGTCAAGGGCTGTCCCACGCGATTCGGATCCACCAGGGCGGTGAAGCGCTTGATGGTGCCGCTCTCCTCCAGCGCCTTGACGCGACGCCAGCAGGCCGCCGAGGAGAGGCCGATCTGCTCTGCCAGCTGCTGGTTGGTGATGCGGCCCTGGGCCTGAAGCAGGCGCAGGATCTTCTTGTCATAGGCGTCCAGGGGGAGGTCGGAGGCCATGGTGGATACCCTCAAGCTGTAAACGAAAGTCGAAGTATTCGAATAATATTTCTCTGATCTCTATAGAAAGAAAGGTTCTTTCGAAGGATGACGTTTTCGGGGGCAAGTTCGCAAGCACCTTTAGCGGGGCCTTGGATAGACTGCTGGGCCTATAACGATAATGCCCATTCCCCGCGAAGGTGGTGACCATGACGACGACTTCCCCCCTCGACCTCGACGACTATCAGTTGAACGACCGTTATTCCCGTGAAACGGGCCGGGTCTTCGTGACCGGTACCCAGGCCCTGGTGCGTATCGCCCTGCGCCAGGCGCAGCTGGATCGTCGTGATGGACGCGAGACGGCGGGCCTGATCAGCGGCTACCGCGGCTCACCCCTGGGCGGTGTCGACCAGGCCCTGTGGCAGGCCAAGGCGAGCCTGGAGGCCTGTCATGTCGACTTCGTGCCGGCCATAAACGAGGACCTGGCGGCCACCATGATGCTGGGCAGCCAGCAGGTGGAAACCGACCCGGACAAGGAAGTCGAGGGGGTCTTCGGCTTCTGGTACGGCAAGGGGCCGGGGGTGGATCGCGCCGGCGATGCCCTCAAGCATGGCAACGCCTACGGCAGCTCCCCCAACGGCGGTGTGCTGGTGGTGGCCGGCGACGACCACGGCTGTGTCTCCTCCTCCATGCCCCACCAGTCCGACGTGGCCTTCATGGCCTGGTTTATGCCGGTCGTGAACCCTGCTTCATTGTCTGAATATGAGGAATTTGGCCTCTGGGGCTATGCGCTGTCGCGTTACTCCGGCTGCTGGGTCGGCTTCAAGGCAGTCTCCGAGACCGTGGAGAGCGGCGCCTCCATCGAGGTACCGCCGCTGCCCAGCTTCACCACCCCGGCGGACTTCATCCCGCCGGAGGGAGGCCTGCACTACCGCTGGCCGGATCTGCCCGGGCCCCAGCTGGAGACCCGTATCGAGCACAAGCTCGCGGCGGTGCAGGCCTTTGCCGGCACCAATCCCATCGACAAGCGTCTCTACGGCAATGACCAGGCGCGCTTCGGCATCGTTACCACCGGCAAGGGCCACCTGGACCTGCTCGAAGCGCTGCGGCTGCTGGGACTGGACGAGGCCGCCCTGCGCGAGCTGGGGGTGGAGCTCTACAAGGTGGGCATGGTGTGGCCCCTGCATCGCCGCGGCGTCCTCGATTTCGTGCGCGACAAGCAGGAGATCCTGGTCATCGAGGAGAAGCGCGGCATCATCGAGAGCCAGATCAAGGAGTACATGTCCGAGCCGGATCGCCCCGGGGAGGTGCTGATCACCGGCAAGCAGGACGAGGTGGGCAAGCCGCTGATTCCCTATGTGGGCGAGCTGAGCCCGCGGCTTCTGGCAGGCTTCGTGGCCGAGCGCCTGGAGCGCTTCTACGCCATCGATCTCTCCGAGCGCCTGAGCAAGCTGGATCGCTGCCTCACCGAGGCCAAGGAGCTGGGGGGCGTGCGCCGCCTGCCCTACTTCTGCTCCGGCTGCCCCCACAACAGCTCCACCAAGGTGCCGGAAGGTAGCAAGGCGCTGGCCGGCATCGGCTGCCACTTCATGGCCTCCTGGATGGGGCGTAACACCGAGTCGCTGATCCAGATGGGCGGCGAGGGCGTCAACTGGGTGGGCAAGAGCCGCTTTACCGGCAACGGCCATGTCTTCCAGAATCTGGGCGAGGGCACCTGGTTCCACTCTGGCTCCATGGCGATCCGCCAGGCGGTGGCCGCCGGGGTTAATATCACCTACAAGGTGCTGTTCAACGACGCCGTGGCCATGACCGGCGGTCAGCCGGTGGACGGCCAGATTACCGTGCCGATGATCGCCCAGCACTCCGCCGCCGAGGGCGTGAAGCGCATCGTGGTGGTCAGCGACGAGCCCGAGAAGTATCGCGGCCACGAGGGTCAGTTCCCCAAGGGAGCGACCTTCCACCATCGCGACGAGATGGACACACTGCAGCGCGAACTGCGCGAGATTCCCGGCTGCAGCGTGCTGATCTATGACCAGGTGTGCGCCGCCGAGAAGCGCCGTCGCCGCAAGCGCGGCCTGATGGCCGATCCGACCAGGCGGGTCTTTATCAACCACCACGTCTGCGAAGGCTGTGGCGACTGCTCGGTGCAGTCCAACTGCCTGTCGGTGGTGCCACGCGAGACCGAGCTGGGTCGCAAGCGCAAGATCGATCAGTCCTCCTGCAACAAGGATTACTCCTGCCTGGGCGGCTTCTGCCCCAGCTTCGTCACCGTGGAGGGCGGCGAGCTGCGCAAGGGTCAGGGCGTGGAGGTCGACGCGGCCTTCTGGCGCAAGGTGGAGGGGCTGCCGGCGCCCGAGGTACCGGCCCTGGAGGCCCCCTATGACCTGCTGGTGGGCGGCGTTGGCGGCACCGGCGTGGTCACCGTGGGGCAGCTGATCACCATGGCCGCGCACCTCGAGGGTCGCGGCACCAGCGTGCTCGACTTCATGGGCTTCGCCCAGAAGGGCGGCACCGTGCTCAGCTATGTGCGCCTGGCCCCGGCCCCCGGCGACCTCAACCAGGTGCGTACCGAGTCCGGCCAGGCCGATGCCATGATCGCCTGCGACATGGTGGTGGCCAGCTCGAGGAAGGCCCTGGATGTGCTTCAGACCGATACCACCCGAGTGGTGGCCAACCTGGCCGAGCTGCCCACTGCCGACTATGTGCTCTACCGCGATGCCGATATGCAGGCGGACAAGCGCCTGGCCCTGCTGCGCGACGCCGTAGGCGAGGACAATTTCGCCACCCTGGACGCCAACCGCCTGGCCGAGCAGCTGCTGGGAGACACCGTCTTCTCCAACGTCATGATGCTGGGCTTCGCCTGGCAGCAGGGCCTGCTGCCGGTCAGTGAGGCGGCGCTCAAGCGCGCCATCGAACTCAATGGCGTGGCCATCGACAGGAACCAGCGCGCCTTCGCCTGGGGCCGCCTGGCGGCGGTAGAGCCGGAGTACCTGCAGCGGCGCCTGGACGACACGCCGCTTTCCCCTGACGCCAGCCTCGACGAGGTGATCGCTCGCAACGCTCGGGCGCTGACGCGCTACCAGAACCCTGCCTATGCCGAGCGCTATGTGCAGAAGGTGGCCCGAATTCGCGAGGCTGAAGCCAGGCTCGAGGCCGGCGAGGCCCTGACCCGGGCGGTGGCCGCCCAGCTTTACCGGCTGATGGCCTATAAGGATGAGTACGAGGTGGCGCGCCTCTTCACCGAGAGTGACTTCCTCGAGGAGGTGGAAGCCACCTTCGGCGGCGACTACAAGCTCAGTCTCCACCTGGCGCCGCCGCTGCTCTCGGGCCGCAAGGATGCCAAGGGGCGACCGGTGAAGCGCCGCTTCGGTCCCTGGATGCTCAAGGCCATGAAGGGGCTGGCCAGGCTGCGTGGGCTGCGCAACAGCGCCCTGGACCCCTTCCGCTTCACTGCCGACCGCAAGTTGGATCGCCAGCTGCTGACGGAGTACGAAGCACAGCTCGACGAACTGATGGATCACCTCAACGACAGCACCCACGCCACCGCCCTGGCCCTGGCCAAGCTGCCGGAAGAGGTCAGAGGCTTTGGCCCGGTGCGCGAGGCCGCCGCCGAAAAGGCCAGGGCCCGCCAGGCCAAGCTGCTGGAGGAGCTGCGCCATGGGCGACCCATGACCATCGCCGCCGAGGTGGCCTGAGACTCGCGTCTCGATCCACCATCTCACACAAGGGTTACATGAAGGGGCCACGCTGGGCGTGGCCCTTTTCTTACTCGCCGATCACCAGCCAACCCTGGTCGTCGGCATGCACGGGCACCGGGTCCAGTGCACAATCCAGGCCCAGGCCCGCCACACCCTCGCCGGTACGCGTCGCAAAGCTTGCCTCGTGGTTGGTGCAGCGCAGTTGCTCGCCATCCTGGCTGAGGACACGCTTACCACGCTGGTCGAGCGGCAGATACTGATGCGGGCAGGCGTTGACGTAGGCGAGCAGGCTGCCGTCGTCGAGGTGGACGAGCAGCAGCGGGAAGCTGCCCTTTTCTCCCGTGAGGCTCACGCTCAGGGTACCGTGCCGGGGCAGCTCCTCCAGACGGGCGACTCGGGTGCCTACCTCGGGGGCGCTGCGATACTGCTTCCAGGCTTGGGTCATGGTGATCTCCTTGTGGTGCTATCGACCGTCGGCCGTGGGCAATCGCTGCTCTCGCCGCCTCGCCGAATCAGGGTCAGGAAAACGCAGAGCGAGACGAGACCCCCCACGGCGATTGCCATGGCCATGGTGCGCGAGGTGCCGTCATGGAACTGGCCGACCAGAGCGCCGCCCAGGGCGGCGATGGTCATCTGCAGGAAACCGAACAGTGACGAGGCCGAGCCGGCACACTGCGGGTTGGGGGCCAGGGCCCCGGCCATGCTCTGGGGCATCACGATGCCGAAACCGAACAGGAACACGATGTGCGGGCCGATCACGGCCCAGGGCTCATGGGCGCCGGCGATCGCCAGCCCCGCCATGGTGGAGCCGGCCAGGGCGCACAGCAGGGTGGCCAGCAGCAGCAGGCGGTCGCGCCCCAGCCGATGGCTGTAGCGCCCGCTGAACAGGGTGCCCGAGAAGAAGCCCAGGACGATCAGCGTGAAGCCGGTGCCGTATTCGACCGGTGACAGGCCCATGTATTCGATGAGCACGAAGGAGGAGCCCGAGAGAAAGGCGAAGAGACCGGCGAAGCCGCTGGCGTTGATCAGGGTGTAGCCGACGAAGCTGCGCTGCGTCAGCAGCATGCGATAGTTGGCAAGGATCACCCGGGGGGCCACCGACTGCCGACGGTCGGCGGGCAGCGGTTCGGGCATCATCAGGGTGAGAATCAGCAGCATGATCGCCGCATAGACCGACAGCAGCAGGAAGACCGACTCCCAACCGAAGAACAGCAGCAGCCCCGCCCCCACCACCGGCGCGAGCGCCGGGGCCATCGCCATGGTGCTGGCCATGTAGGAGAGCACGCGTCCCGCTTCGACCGGGCCGTAGATGTCGCGCACCGCCGCACGGCCGAGAACCGGGCCGGCGGCACCGCCGAAGGCTTGCAGGAAGCGCCCCGCCAGCAGCCACTCGATGCTGGTAGCGAAGGCACACAGCAGACTGGCCAGCAGAAACACACCAAAGCCGGCGATCATCACCGGTTTACGCCCGAAACGGTCTGACACGGGCCCGCAGAACAGCTGCGCCAGGGCGAAGCCCGCCATGTAGAGGCTCAGGGTGAGCTGGACCTGGTCGGGGCCGGTATCCAGTGCCTCGGCCATGGCCGGCATGGCCGGCAGGTACATATCGGTGGCCAGTGGCCCCAGTGCGGTCAGCGCCGCCAGAACCACCACGGTGGCGGGGGATGTCAACTTCAGCACAGCGATCTCCTGAGCGAACCTTACCGGAAACCCACGACAAGCGGGCAAGGCCCCGGTCCAATTCAGGGACTCGCCCGCTTTGTTAGCTTGCTTACTATAGCGCAGCCGGCGACGGTTTGCTTATACGGCGTCGGGCTGCTCGCCGGGTGCCGCCTTCTGGAAGGCCTCCAGGGCGTTGCAGTGGTCGACGATGCGCCGCAGGGTGGGATAGGCCGACAGGTCGCACTCGAAACGCTCGGCGTTGAACACCTGCGGTACCAGGCAGATATCGGCCAGTGTCGGGGTATCGCCATGGCAGAAATCGCCGGTACCCAGCTCTCGCTTCAGCAGGGTTTCCAGGGCATCGAAACCCTCGATGATCCAGTGCCGGTACCAGGCCAGCTTGGCGTCCTCGTCCACCTCCAGCTCGCGCACCAGGTACTTGAGCACTCGCAGGTTGTTGAGGGGATGGATCTCGCAGGCCACCACCTGGGCCAGCGCCCGTACCCGCGCTCGCCCCGCGGCATCGGCCGGCAGCAGTGGCGGTTCGGGATGCTTCTCGTCCAGGTATTCGCAGATGGCCAGCGACTGGGTCAGCTGGACCCCGTTATCGGTCACCAGGGTCGGCACCATCCCCTGGGGGTGGCGCGCCAGGTTCGCTTCGCCGCGCTGCTCACCCTTCACCAGATTCACCGGGGCCTGGTCATAGTCCAGGCCCTTGAGGTTCAGCGCGATCCTGACCCGATAGGCGGCCGACGAACGGAAATAGCCGTATAGCGTCGTCATGGGACCCTCCTTACTCGGGCTGATACTTGACGACCTGCTGGTCGATGGCGCCGAAGATGCTCTTGCCTTCCCGGTCGAACATCTCGATGCGTACCCGGTCGCCGAAGTGCATGAACGGTGTCTTGCTGTCGCCGTGCAGGATCTTCTCCACCATGCGCACCTCGGCCAGGCAGCTGTAGCCCACGCCGCCCTCGGCCACCGGTTTTCCGGGGCCGCCGTCGGGGTCCGGGTTGGAGACGGTGCCTGAGCCGACGACGGCCCCGGCGCCCAGATAGCGGGTCCGGGCCGCATGGGCCACCAGCTGCGGGAAGTTGAAGATCATGTCCGGCCCGGCTTCCGGCTCGCCGAACTTCTCGCCGTTGAGGTGCACGGTCAACGGCAGGTGGACCTTGCCGTCCTGCCAGGCATCGCCCAGCTCGTCCGGCGTCACGGCGATGGGCGAGAAGGCGGAGGCCGGCTTGGCCTGGAAGAAGCCGAAGCCCTTGGCCAGTTCGCCGGGGATCAGACCGCGCAGGCTGACGTCATTGACGAGCATCACCAGCTTGATGTGATCGGCCGCCTGTTCGGGGGTCACCGCCATGGGCACGTCGTCGGTGATCACCGCGATCTCGCCTTCGAAGTCGATGCCGTGCTCCTCGCTGATCGCCTCGATGTCTTCAGTGGGCGCCAGGAACTTGTCGCCGCCGCCCTGGTACATCAGTGGATCGGTCCAGAAGGTCTCGGGCATCTCGGCGTTGCGCGCCTGGCGCACCAGCTGGACGTGGTTGAGGTAGGCCGAGCCGTCGGCCCAGTGATAGGTGCGCGGCAGCGGCGAATGCAGCGTGTTCTGCTCGAGGTCGAAGGCGCCTTCAGCCTTGCCCTCGTTGAGCTCTGCGTAGCGGGCCTCGAGCTTGGGGCTGAGGGTGTCCCAGTCTTCGGTGGCCTGCTGCAGGGTAGCAGCAATGTCCGTGGCGTGGACGGCACGGGTCAGGTCGCGAGAGACGATAACCAGTTCGCCGTCGCGGCCGTTGTTGAGGGAAGCGAGTTTCATCTTGTCTCGGTCCTTGTCGTCAGGGGCGGGGCACATCGGCCCCGGCCGGTCGATTCATGGCGTTGGCGGTTCAGGGCTTCGTCGGGTCGAAGTGCGAGCGCAGGGTCGACCATACGTCCACGTAGTCGCGCTGGCGATACTCCGCGGCGAGTGCTGCCTCGGTAGGATGGTAGACGTAACGGCTCTCGAACATGAAGGCCATGGTATCGCCTAGATACTGTGGCTTGAGTTCGGCGTTGGATGCCTTCTCGAAGGTGTCGGCATCGGGGCCATGGGGCGACATGCAGTTATGCAGACTGGCCCCCCCCGGCAGGAAGCCTTCGGCCTTGGCGTCATATTCACCGTGGATCAGGCCCATGAACTCGCTCATCAGGTTGCGGTGGAACCAGGGGGGACGGAAGGTGTTCTCGGCCACCATCCAGCGCGGCGGGAAGATGACGAAGTCCAGGTTGGCCATCCCGGGTGTGTCGGAGGCCGAGGTCAGCACCGTGAAGATCGACGGGTCGGGGTGGTCGAAGCTCACCGTGTTGATGGCATTGAAGTTGGCCAGATCGTACTTGTAGGGCGCGTAGTTACCGTGCCAGGCCACCACGTCCAGCGGCGAGTGGCCGAGGCGGGTCGCCCAGAAGCGCCCCGAGAACTTGGCGACCAGCTCGAAGTCGCCCTCGAGATCCTCAAAGGCGGCCACGGGGCTCTGGAAGTCACGCGGGTTGGCCAGGCCGTTGGCACCGATCGGGCCGAGACCGGGCAGCTCCATCGGGTTGCCGTAGTTCTCGCAGAGATAGCCGCGAGCGGCGTCGACGCCTTCCGCCAGACGGACCTGGAACTTGACGCCGCGGGGAATCACGGCGATCTCGCCGTTGGCGACGTCGACCTCGCCGAACTCGGTACGCAGCCGCAGCGCGCCCAGCTGGGGGACGAAGAGCATCTCACCGTCGGCGTTGTAGAAGAAGCGCTCGGTCATGTCCTGGTTGAAGGCGTAGACGTGCACGCCAACGCCGCTCTGGGTCCCGGCATCACCGTTGACGGCGATGGTCAGCAGGCCATCGATGAAGTCGGTGGGCTCGCTGGGCAGCGGGGCCGGGTCCCAGCGCATCTGATTGGGATCGGCGGCGGGCTTGTCCAGCGGCGAGGTGTGAACCTGACGGTTTTCCAGCGGCTGATAGGCGCTCTGTACCACGGACGGACGGATACGATAGAACCAGCTTCTCAGGTTCTGGTGGCGTGGCGCCGTGAAGGCCGATCCGGTCAGCTGTTCGGCATAGAGGCCGTAGGCACACTTCTGGGGGGAGTTCTGGCCGACGGGCAGGGCGCCGGGCAGGGCTTCGGTAGAGAAATGGTTACGGAAGCCACTCTGGTACTCACGCGTTTCGGTGGTCATGAAGAGATCCTCTTTCAGTGCTGTTCTTGTTGGGCTGATTGGCTTCGAGTCGGAGCCGGCTCGGCGGCCTGGCCGGCGATGGCCAGGGCTTCCTCGAGCACCTGCTGGTCACCGACATGATTGGCCAGCAGCAGGATCAGCCGAGCATTGATGCGTTCGCTCGACTCCTCGCTGCGCTCGCGGTGCACCTCGGTCAGTGCGGCGTAGAAGGCGTCCGGATCGGAGAAGTTCGGGTTCAGTTCAAGCCGTGGCATGGCGAGACTCCTTGGTGACAAGCGGCTTGCCCAGGGCGCGATCGATGGCCAGATTGACAGCCTCGCGGGAGCATTCGGCCCAGCGGGCAGCGACATGCTGGTCGGGACGGACCAGGTAGACGGCTCCCGGGGCCAGGCCATAGCGCTCGACGACCCGCCCTTCGGCATCCTCGATCAGGGTGGTTCGCGGCAATCGCGTCAGGGCCTGGGAGGCCGGTCCGAGGACGAGCAGGTCCAGGTCCGGCTGTTCTTCCAGCAGTGCCTTGAGGTCGGAAACCAGTGACTCGGCCTGGCGGGTCGCGACGCGGCCGTCCAGCAGCAGCACGAAACGGTTGCCGAACTGGTTGAGCAGCCAGGCACTCTCGTTGCCCAGGCGTATCGGCGCATCCTTGGCCGGGCTGCCGGGACGCAGGTCGGCGGGGCCGCTTCCGGCTGGATGGCCCACCGCGTCGGGGCCGTTGAGCGGCGAGTCGTGATAACGGCACGGCATGGAGAGGCGGCCGCTGTTGACCAGACGCCGGGCGAAGGGGTAGTGCTCCGCCAATTCCAGGGTGGTATCGCGGAACAGCCGGCTGATGCGACTCTTCGGCGTGATGAAGTCGGTGGCACGGGTGGAGTTGAGGATGTTCTCCGCGGCGCCGTGCTGGCGCTCGGTATTATAGGTCTCGAGCAGTGCCCGAGGGGCTTCCCCTCTCAGCACCCGAGCCAGTTTCCAGGTCAGGTTCTCTGTGCTCTGCAGGGCACCGTTGGCGCCGCGGGCGCCGAAGGGCGAGACCTGGTGAGCGGCGTCACCCATGAACATCACCCGGCGATAAATGAAGTCATCCATCTTGCGGCAGCGGAAGGTGTAGACGCTGGCCCACTCCAGCTCGAACTCCACGTCCTCGCCGAGCATGGCCTGCACGCGGGGGCGGATGTTCTCCTCCTTCTTTTCCTCTTCCGGATCGGCGTCCCAGCCCAGCTGAAAGTCGATGCGCCAGACATTGTCCGGCTGCTTGTGCAGCAGTACCGACTGGCCGGGATGAAAAGGCGGGTCGAACCAGAACCAGCGTTCGGTGGGGAAGTCGGCCTTCATGATCACATCGGCGATCAGGAAGCGATCCTGGAACACCTGGCCCTTGCTCTCCAGGCCCAGCATGTCGCGGATATTGCTGTTGGCGCCGTCGGCTACCAGCAGGTAGTCGCAGGTCAAGCGATAGTCGCCGTCCTGGGTGGAGACCGTGATCGTCGACTGATCGGGCTGTGCGTCGACATCGATGACGCTGTGCAGCCAGCGCAGGTCGATGTGTTCCGCCAGCGTATCGGCGCGGTCGACCAGGTACTCCTCGAAGTAGTATTGCTGCAGATTGATGAAGGCCGGGGCGCGATGCCCCTCTTCCGGCAGCAGGTTGAAATCGTAGACTTCGCGATCCTGGAAGAAAACACGGCCGTGCTGCCAGGTCACGCCCTTGTCGAGCATGGGCTGCGCACAGCCGAGTCGGTCCAGGATTTCCAGGGTGCGCTTGGCGAAGCAGATGGCCCTCGAGCCGACGCTCACGGTGTTGTTGTCGTCCAGCACAACGCTGTCGATTCCCTGCTGCGCCAGGTCGATGGCGGCCGCCAGGCCGCTGGGGCCAGCGCCCACGATCACTACCGGGCAGTGGCGTACGTCCTGGCTGTCCAACTCGGGAGGACGTCGATACGGATAGACGGGATTGTTGTAGGTCGTTGGCATGCAATGCTCCCATGGGGCCATCGGTTGCAATGCCGCCGACGGCCGGTCACGGTCCTGAGAAAGGTGCTAGGGGGACGCTTACTGGTTCTCGACGACTTCCTGCAGCGAGTGCCACATGTCGTTGTCACGCTCGGCGGTCCAGATGCGTGGATCCGGGTACTCGCCGCCCGCCTCGTCATAGCAGCGCGTGATGTCGAAGGGCACACAGTGATCGAAGATCACCCAGTGGCCGTACTTCGGCTTGAGCAGGGCATAGGTCTCGGCGTAACACTCGGAGAGCGACTTGCCGGCGGCCTTGCCCGCCTTGACGCTTTCGTACATGTCGGCCAGGAAGTCACGGGTGCCCTGGATGGCCTCCTCGCACTGCTCCGGCGCCTGCAGGGCCTCGCCGCGGCCCGGGACCAGCTTCTGGGGGGCCATGGCCTGCAGGCGGTCCAGGGTGGCCGGCCAGTATTCGTGATAGGCGTCACCGGTATAGGGCGTAGCACCGAACTCGACCAGATCGCCGGAGAACATCACCTTCTCCTCGGGCAGCCAGACGATGGTGTCGCCCTTGGTGTGGCCGCGCCCCAAGTGGATGATGCGCACTTCGCGCTTGCCCATGTACACCGTCAGCTCCTCCTGGAAGACGATGTTCGGCCAGGTCAGGCCGGGTACCGAGTCGACGCCCTTGAACAGGCGCGGAAAGCGGCCGACCTCGGATTCGTAGTCCTGCTGACCGCGCTCGACGATCAGGTCATAGGTGTGCTGGCTGGCGATGATGTTCTCGGCCTCGTAGGCGGAGGCGCCCAGCACGCGCACGGCGTGGTAGTGGGTCAGTACCACGTGCTTGATCGGCTTGTCGGTGACCTCGCGAATACGGCGAATCACGTCCTGGGCCATGATCGGTGTGGCCTGGGTGTCGATGACCATCACGCTCTCGTCACCAATGACGATACCGGTATTGGGGTCGCCTTCGGCGGTGTAGGCGTAAAGGCCCTCGGCCAGTTTGTCGAAGCTGATCTGCTTCTCTTCGGTATCGGCGTGTGAGGCGAATTTCTTGCTCATGGTTCCTCTCCAATGTCGCGTCGGGGTATTGGGGGCAGGCGATCGGTGACAGCCGTCCACCACCCGATCAGGTATGTCAGGGTGGATCGAGCATAGTTGTCTTTGAAACTACATGTCCAGTCATCCCGTCAACAGGTTCTCTCCTGATCGCCCCGGAAATGGCTGGAAATTGCTTAAGATCATGGATTTATTTGTTTTTTAATACCTAAGTCTAATGCGAAATTTCGCTAAATTGGTTGCGAGGGAGAGTAACTGCGCTCAATGTGGCAGCGGAAAAATCGAGACTGACGCTCTTGTCCGGCGGTATTCGGAGCTCAGTCGAAAAGACCGCATTTCGGCGCATGTCGCCCCGTGACGATGTAGGAGCACAAGATGAACAAGACAACTCGCCTGATGGTCGGCGCCCTGGCGGCGCTGGGCATGGGCCTTGGCACCCCCGCACTGGCCCAGACCACCATCACCGTAAGCACCTGGGGAGGTCCCAACCATGGCGTCAACACCATCGTGTGGCCGACCTGGAAGGCGTGGATAGAAGAAGCCACCGAAGGACGCGTGACCGTGGATGTCGTGCACGACATGGGGCCGCCCGACGCCCAGATGGAGATCGTTGCAGACGGTATTGCCGACGCGAGCTGGATCTTCCATGCCCACATGGCGGGTCGCTTCCTGGCGACACAATTGCCGGAATTTCCCACCTTCGAGGAGTTCTCCTCCGAGGATGCCGCCGCCGCCTACTGGCATACCCACCAGGAACACCTGGCTCAGGCCAACGAGCATCGTGGCATCGACGTGATGGCCATGGGTGTGCATGGCCCTGGGCAGATCTTCACCAGCGAGCCGGTCGATAGCCTGGACGGCCTGTCCGGCAAGCGGTTGCGTGTCGGCGGCGGTGTAATGAGTGGCCTGGCCGAGGCCATGGACGTGACCGGTGTGGCACTGCCGCCCACCAGCGTCTACGAGGCGGCGTCCCAGGGGGTGGTCGACGGCGCCATGCTGACGCTGGAAAGCCTGCGCAGCTTCCGCGTGGTCGAGGTGGCACCGCACACCCTCACCGTGGACGGCGGCTTCTATCGTGGCAGCTTTGCCATCGTCATGAATCCGATGATCTGGAATCAGATCTCCGAGGAGGATCGTGAGGCCATCGAGAGCGTGTCAGGTGAGTCTCTGTCGCGTCTGTTCGGCTACATGATGGATGTCTCCGACGAGAGCGGCGTCGAGTTCGGCAAGGAAAACGGTGCCACCTTTACCCAGGTACCCGAGGAAGACGTCGAGATGCTGCGTGGCGTGACCGAGCAACTCATCGAGGAATGGTCCGCCGCCGTGGCAGACCGCGGCGTCGACGCCAATGCTGCACTCGAGCACTTTCGCGAGCAGCTCACCCTGGCCGCCGAGAGCGAAGGCATTGCCGATCGCGTAGTGCGCCAGTAACGTTCCGGCTAGCGGAGATTCCTCATGCCGACATCGTCGACATCCTGGTTACGGGTCGGCCGTGTCATGCAACTGGTGCTGGAGGGGGTGGCAGGCGCCACCCTCTTCGGCATGATGCTGCT
>NZ_CABVOU010000014.1 GCF_902500215.1 Halomonas lysinitropha | reverse complement strand
AGGGTGGTATAACCCGCATCGTCGCCACTCCGGCATCGGCCACCAATCACCACTCAACTACGAGAGGAGATTCTTTGGAGAACCGGTTTCTTATAAGCCACTACCTCTCCACTGAAACGGGATAACTCCATGTTGTCACTTGCTGTAAAGAGATCTGACATACGCGTTAATCGGCTCTGATAGAAGGTCTTGTGGATGGTCACCGCCAAGCGTGGCCCACTTGCTCTTTCCTGATATCGTAGTTGATGCGATCTCAGAGGTCACTTGGCTGCCGTAAACTGTAATTTTCACCTCGATACGGTCTGGTTTTCCTGACCACTCCGTGGCGCGATCTTCCCAATGTAGGATGTCAGGAATGACATGATAATCGTACGTAGCGGAATGCGCTTGAATCATGCAGTTTATGTCTTGGCACTCGGGAATAATGTCAGTTGTATTGACTACCTTCGAGAATGCTGAGCGGACGGCGGATGCCGTCATTCTGCCAGAGGATTGATACTCTTGTGACCCATAAAAACCGTTGGCAGGCATTGCTATAGAAACTGAGCCGTTTCTATCCAGCTTTGCATCAGGTTTTTTTATAGATTCTTGGTGGTAACTTGCTGCACATCCGGAGAGAAGGAAGAGAAATGTAACAGGAAAAATGAGCTTCATTGGGTTGTCCTTCCGGTTTTTGGGTATAATTTATATTGAGATTTTAGTTGGTTTCAGTCGCCATGAAACCATGGGGGCGAGGTTTTTGACAATGGAATATTAGGTTGTGAATTAATCTTGATATCCTCGGAATAGGTGCAAATGGACAGTGTCCAGACACTGTCATGCCATTGCCAGGCGTGGCTCCCTTCATCGGTAAGAAGACGAGAGAGTCGAGTCTCGAGTACACTGCCCGGCTGTCTTCCCGAGAGGCTGTCGAGTTTGAAAAGAGCTTCGTGCAATGTCCAGGCGCTATAGAAGATCTTCAATGGATCTGCCGACTGGAGGATAGCGTGCCGGACGTTTCTCTCCGGTAATAGATCAACGAGGTCAGATAGCTTATCGGCATGCCTCGTACGGGCGTGTTCGAGGTCGATACCGACCGGTACCGTGGCCAGTCCCGCCGCGACCAAGCCACGACTATGGCTCAGGCATGGGATCCAGGGTGAGGGCAGGGATGAGTGCCGAACCGCTCCTTGTCCTCTGGGCGACCAGTCGGCTTGGGCGCATTCGAAGCCGAGACGTGACGCGAGCTGAGATAATGCCTCGCGTCCTAGTTGAGACAAACATGCCCCACTGCTACCGGCAGGGGCCCTCGCGAGAAGAAGCTCTAGGTGAGCCATTATCTGCTCAACGCAGTGTTCCGACGTCGCAGCGCAGGGCGACACCGGCCATCAGCATGCCGGCATAGCACTCGTACTCGTCGCGGGAGACCATGGGTTTGCGCTTGTAGGAACTCTCGATGTGGATCACGGCATTGCCGCCCTCTGCCCTGACGCGCTCCCGCAAGCTGAGGAGTGCCGAGAGCATGACCCAACGTTTTTCATGGTTCGGTTCCTTCTTCGGTTGCTATGAGAAACCCGGCCGCAGGCTGCCGAACCGGACGTTGCAGACAAGATGGCCTCAGGTCCATTGACGGAAGATCAACGAGGTGTTGATCCCACCGAAGGCGAAGTTGTTGCTCATCACGTATTCGCAATCGATAGGTCGCATCTCGCCGCGGAGGTAGTCGAGCTCGGCGCAGGCAGGGTCGGGGCAGTAAAGATTGGCGGTTGCATGGAATCGCTTCTCACGCATCATCTCGATGGACACCCAGGCTTCCAGGGCGCCGCAAGCGCCCAGGGTGTGCCCAGTGAAGCTCTTGAAGGCACTGATCGGCATGTGCTTGCCGAATACCGCATGGGTGGCATGGCTCTCGGCGATATCGCCGCGATCGGTGGCCGTGCCATGGGCACTGACATAGCCGATCTGCTGAGGAGCCAGTCCGGCGTCGGCCAGCGCCAGGCGGATCGCCTGTTCCATCGTTTCGGCATCGGGCTGGGTGACATGGCGACCGTCGCTGTTGGTGCCGAAGCCGACCAGCTCAGCATGGATAGTCGCCCCACGGGCCTGGGCCTGCTCGAGCTCCTCCAGGATCAACGTGCCCGCACCCTCACCGATCACCAGCCCATCACGTTCGACATCGAAGGGGCGCGGTGACGTGTGCGGGGCGTCATTGCGGGTGCTGGTAGCGAACAGGGTATCGAAGACCGCGGCTTCGGAGGCCGAGAGCTCTTCGCAGCCGCCGGCGATCATCGCCTTCTGGCGACCGAAACGTATGGCTTCGAAGGCGTAGCCGATGCCTTGGCTACCCGAGGTGCAGGCGCTCGAGGTGGTATGGATACGTCCCCGTATGCCGAAGAAGACACCGATGTTGACCGGTGCCGTATGGGCCATCATGCGGATATAAGAATTGGCGTTAAGCCCGTCGGTAGACTTGTTGATCAGCATGTTGCCGAAATCAGCCACGGCATCGGGCTCCCCGGCCGAGGAGCCATAGGCGATGCCCAGGTCTCCGCTGGAGAGGAGTGGCGAATCGAGCAGCCCGGCATCCTCGAGGGCCAGCTCGCTGGCGCGTGTGGCCATCTGTGCTCCCCTCCCCATGCTGCGCAACACACGCCGGTGATAGTGCGATGGCAGAACGAAATCTTCGACGGGAGCGCCGAGACGGGTATTGAGCCCCTCGTAGATTGACCAGGCTTCGATAAGCTGGACGCCATTCTCTAGACGTTCGAGCCGTGAACGAATGCTGGGCCAGTCGTTTCCGATGGGTGAGAACCCCGCCATGCCGGTGACCACTACCCGCCGGCCGAGGCCGTCGTTACGAACACTCTTGCTCGACATCAGCACATCCCTCCGTTCACGGAAATAACCTGGCGGGTGATGTAGCTAGCATCGTCTGAGCACAGGAAACTTACAGTGGCAGCGACCTCTTCGCTGCTACCGGTGCGACGCATGGGAATCATCCGTAGGGCTTCCTCGGTGACCAGGTCATCGGTCATGTCGGTGTCGATAAGGCCCGGTGCCACGCAATTAACGGTGATTCGGCGCTTGGCCAGCTCAACAGCCAGGGCCTTGACCGCCCCGATCAGGCCGGCCTTGGCGGCACTGTAGTTGACCTGTCCCCGGTTTCCCATCAACCCCGAAACCGAGGACATCACCACTATGCGGCCCGGTTCACGGCGACGAACCATCGGCATGACCAGGGGCTTCAATACGTTGTAGAAGCCGTCCAGGTTCGTGTGAATGACGCTGTCCCAGTCTTCGTCGGACAGCGCAGGGAAGGCGCCGTCGGCCGTGATCCCCGCATTGCAGACTACGCCATAGTAGACCCCATGCTCTTCGATATCGGCCTCGATGGCCTGGCGGGCGGCCTGGCGGTCGGCGACGTCGAAACAGAGTACCCGTGCCGAACGCCCCATGGCTGTTATCTGCTCGGCAACGGCATCGGCGGCCTCGCGTCGGTGCCGACAGTGCAAGATGATATCGAAGCCGTCACGGGCCAGGCGCAGGGCGATAGCGCGACCGATGCCGCGGCTCGAGCCGGTGATCAGGATACTGGGGGTCATGGGCTCTCCCCTCGTTGGATGGCTTCCAATGCTTCCAGCGACTCGGGCTGGAAGACGTTGAGCGTGGTAGTGGCAAGTGATTGCCCGTGACTTCCTCGCAACTCACCGCAAAAGGCGCCGAGTCCGTTCTCGGCGAGAAAATCGAGAGAGACGTCAACCCGTACCGGTAGATCGAACGCGAACCATGGGGCCTCGCATCGGTAATGACGGGCGCCAAGCAAAAAACCGATGCGTGGCTCCTCGCCCTGGCCCACCGCCTGTACTCCAGCCCAGGCTGCGACGGCCTGGGCGAGCCACTCGAGGCCGACCCAGCCGGGAACCCCCTTGGCACCGGCGAACAGGTCATCAGGGCGCGGGGTGACCTCGGCGAGAAGGTGCTCGTCGCCGACCTCGAGCAATGTATCAAGCAGGCACATGCCGTGGCGGTGTGGCAAGAAGGGCGCGATATCGCAGGGTGGCGAGGGGGCCCTCAGGGGGTTGGTCATGAGCGGCGCTCCATCAGCAAGGCGACGTTATTGCCCCCGAAGGCAAAGGCGTTGCTCAGGGTGTGGGTGGCATCGCATGGCGTGGTGGTGGCGTAGGTCAGCGTTGGTAGTTCGGGATCGGTCTGGCCATCGTGAACCTGCGGGGGCAGACGGCCGGCATCCAGGGTCAACCAACAGAAAGCCGCTTCCAGGGCCCCGCAGGCCCCCAGGGTATGGCCGGTAAGGGCCTTGGTCGAGCTGCAGGGCAGGCGGTCTCCGAAGATGTGCGAGACGGCCAGGGCCTCCATGCTGTCGTTTTGGCGGGTCGCGGTGCCGTGTAGGTTGAGATAATCGATGGTGCTGGATGGGCATCGAGCCATGTCCAGAGCGGCCTGCATGGCGTCTGCGGCTCCCTGACCATCTGGCCGAGGGGCGGAAATATGGTAGGCGTCGCTGGTTTCGCCATAACCGGCGAGCTGAATACCGCCGGGCTCGGTGGTGACAAGAAAGAGGGCGGCGGCTTCGCCCAGGTTGATACCCGAGCGATTGACCGAAAATGGCTGGCAAGGCGAGTCGCTCAAGGCTTCGAGCGAGGCGAAGCCGTTGACAGTCAGGCTGCAGAGGCTGTCGGCACCACCACTGATGACTGCATCACAGGCGCCGGTCGCAAGTAACCGCTTGGCACTGATTAGGGCGCGGGCGCTCGACGTGCAGGCCGTGGACAACGTATACGCAGGCCCTTCAAGTCCCAGCCGTTCGGCAACGAATCGTGCCGGCGAGCCGATTTCGTGACGCTGGTAGTGAAACGACTCGGGCCAGCTACCGTGCTGCTGGCGGGCGCTCAGCGCGACTTCGGTCTCGCCGATTCCCGAGGTGCTGGTGCCCAGAACGACCCCGATGCGCGCATGGGGCCGACGCTCGCGAAAGGCATCGAGCGTCGGCAACAACCGCTCCAATGCCGCCGCCAGCAGTTGGTTGTTGCGCGAACGATGCTCGGCTGGCCAGGAACGGGTGCTCGGCAATGTCGTGGTCACGCGGCCCAAAGGCAACAGTCTCCCGGGGGTGAAAGTGTCGGCTCGCACCAGGGCCCGTTGGCCGCGGAACAGGGAATCGGCGATGGTGGCCAGGTCGTCTCCCAACGGGCAGACCAGTGCCGGTGGGGAAAGTCGACAGGGCAGTGTCTGCAAAGGTGTCAGTCGGTCGGGCATGCAGATTCGGTCCGGTTGGAGTCATCGCCAAGGGTCGCGACACGCAAGCGATAGCCGCTCTCGATGTCGTCGATGATGCGGCAGTCGCTGCTGCCCGTGATGCGTGCCATCATGCGGTCGCGATACTGGATGATGCGCCCATTGACATTCTCCCGGAGTGTCCAGCCGCTATCCCGGAATGCCTGCTCCAGGGCTGGTGCAGGCCACAGGCTCCACGCCAGGCGGTTGGCAAGCCACTTGGCCGTAAAAGGCGGTTCGAACTGGGCGCCAGGGAGGAAGCGAGGCCCCTGGACATCAACTACTAGGGTCAACAGCCGTTGACCCTGGGGGCTTAGCAGAGCCAGCTGCAATTCGCTTTGATCGTGGCGCAATACACCGAGCAGCTCATGGCGTTCGTCTTGGTTGATGAATGTCAGGTGTTGGGTCCGGGCATCGGTCGCGGGCAGGTCCGACAGCTCCGGCAAGGGTGCATGGACAGTTCGCGTGGCACAACCGGACAACAGTACCAGCCAGACAGCCAGGACACAGTGGATGACAATGCGCACTAAGGTCATAGATTGCGCTCAGCGAAAGTGGCGACGTTGTCAGGCTCGTCGGCACAGGCCTCGGCAAGGCTGTCGAGTCGACGGCGACTGGCGGTCACGAAGGGGTTGGCCGTGTCCCATGCATAGCCGGCCAGTATCGAGCTGATCATTGATCGGATACGTGGCGTCTGCCGTTCATTGAAGATGATGCGAGGGAGACGCCCATCGTACCAGGCATCGACGAACTCGCGGAAGGTGGCGATGCCGCGGCGCAGTGGCTGCTCGAACTCCGTGTCCCAGTCGACACCTTCACCGTTTAGCTGGCGTTCGATCAGCGGGGCTGCGCGTAATGCCGAGTCCAGGGCAATGGTGACCCCCGAGGAGAATACTGGATCGAGAAACTCACCTGCGTTACCCAGCAGTGCGAAGCCAGGGCCGTGAAGACGTTCGACGTCGGCGGAATACCCTTCCATACGTCCGGTATCGCGAACGGCCTCGGCCTTGGCTAGGAGTTCGGCGAGCCGCGGTTCAGCATGGATGAAATGCCAGAGCCGCTCGGAATCGTTGTTGCCGACGGCTTCGAGGACAGCTCGGTTTCCGACCACGCCGACCGAGGCCCGTCCGTCACGGAAAGGGATGAGCCAGTACCAGATGTCCGAGAGGTCAGGATGGATGCCGATCAGGATCTTCTCACGGTCATGTCGAGAGCAGTCGATGCGATCCTCGACATGAGTGAACAGGGCACAGCGCGGTTCCAGGCTGGAGGGCCGAGCGAGCCCGGCAAGCCTGGCCAGGACGCGACCGTAGCCGCTGGCATCGAGTACGAATCGGGCCTCGAGGGTGCTGCGTTCGCCCCGGGCGTCGGTTATCGTCAATCGAGGTCGTTCGACATCGGCGACGAAGGCGTCGACGGTGCTGCCAAATTCTACTTCGGCGCCTGAGTGTCGTGCCCCCTCGATCAGGCGCTGATCGAAATCGGCACGCTCGACCTGCCAGGTGGTACCGGGGCCGGGAGTGAACTTGTCGCGGAAATCGATGGCCGTGTCCCGCCCTCGCCAGGTAAAGGCAGCACCGTTCTTGACCTGGAAATTACCGCTCCGGGCGGCCTCGAGAAGCCCACAAGCCTCGAGATGTACCATGCACTGGGGCAGCAGGCTCTCGCCGATGGAAAAGCGGGGGAAATGGCTTCGCTCGATGACCCTTACGGCCATGCCACGTCGCGCTAGCCAGGCCGCAGCCGCGGCACCGGAAGGTCCGGCACCGATGATGGCGACGTCCGTGACGGTCTCTCCTTGCGGCACTGCCTGCCGTACTTCCATGAGATCGGTTCTCCTATCGGCCATCGCGTATGGTAGCTCTCGCTGGGTTGCCTCTCGTATCGGCCCTCGCGAAGGGCACCAGCGCCCATGTTGCCGCGAGGCCTACCAGGCAGGTCATGCCCAAGTAGTGCAATGCTGGGGTGGCACTGAATGCCAGCAGGCCAAATGCGAGCAGGCTTGAGGTGCATGACAGGCTGATCGCTAGCCACGCGGCAGGGCTTTCCGGATGTTCAGTACTAAAGATGCCGGCATCGAGCCCGATCCCCAGCACCAACAGCAACCCCAACAGGTGGAACAGGGTCAGGCCGACCCCAAGGGAAGCGAACAGCGCCAGGGTCACCACTATGGCTCCCACAGGAGGTAGCAGCACGCGCCAGGTGCGACTCCGATAGCGCCAACCGAAGAGTATTGTCAGTCCCGCGACCGCGGCGATCAGCCAGAGGGCGATGGTGTCGCGTAACGCTGCCAGGTGGGTGGAGAGCGCAGCCACCCGGTCGTGATAATGGATAAATGGCTTGTTGGCCAGCCGGGCCAGTTCTCGCTGGGCGACGGCATCGGCATCGCCCAGTACGACCAGCGACGCCGACCGACGGTCGCCGTCCACGTCTACCTGGCCGAGCCACAGCATGGTATCGGCACGGCCTAGCGGCATCTTCAACCACTCGTCGAGTGTCAGAAGGGGTACCGAGTCCAGGGATTCCAGGGCTGATTTCGCCAGGTGGTCGGGAAGGCCCGCGCGTTCGATCACTGGCGGCAGTGCTCGGGTATAGGCCTGGCGTACCCGCGAGAGGTTGGCTTGCTGGGTGGCTGGCGAGGGCACGGCACGGGCGAGATGGCGATAGCCTGCCAGATGGCCCTTTTCACGCAGCTCCACCAGCGGCGAGTCGAGGGCTTCAAGCCGTTCCAGCAACTCGTCTTCTTGGTCGGCCGTGACAACCAGGTATCGGCTGCCGGTGGGGCGCTGCAGCAGAGCTTGTACGCGTTGCTGCTCGGCGATCAGAGAAGCGGGAGAGGGGTTTAACTGGCGCAGGTCATCGCTGGTCGTCAGGCGCATGGCGATCACTGTCACGGCAGCGACACCGAGCAGGGTGAGCAAGCCCCAGCTCAGAAAAGCCCGCGATGGCACACGTAGCCGGTCGATGCATTCGGCCAGTCTTGCCGTGACAGGGTGTGACTGCGGTACGAAGTGGGGCAGCCACAGGCGCACGGTCAGCCAGGCGCCGAGCAGTCCCAGGGCAGCAAACGTTGCCATCTGGCGCAAGCCCGGCAGAGGTGTGGCGAGCTGTGCTAGATAAGCCGCCAGGCTCGATACCAGACCTAGCCAAAGCCCTGGCCAGAGCCTCGACAAGGAGCGATCGGGGTCGAGCTGGCGGGCACATTGGAGATGCAGGGCATAGTCGACGGCGACGCCGATCAGGCTGGCGCCAAAAGCGAGCGTCAACAAGTTGAGGGTGCCGAAGAGCGCCCAGGTCAGCGGTAGCGCGAACAGCACTCCGCAGGCCATCGGTAGCAGCAGGCTGAACAGCGTGACGCCACGTCGGAACACGAACCAGAACAGCAGCAATATACCCAGCAGGGCGCCCAGCCCGATGGTGGAGATCTCGCGCTTGGCTTGGCTGGCGCCGGATGCCGCGTGGAAGACCAGGCCCGCGCGTAGCAGTTGGGCGTCAGGATGAGCCGTTCGGAACTCATCCAGCGCCCCCACCAGCTGGCGTTGTAGTGTCATGTCATAAGGGCTGGCAGCCAATCGCCCCCCTACCAGGAACCAGTGGCCTTCTTCGTCGTCGACGGCTGGCAGGCCTTCGACGGGGCGGATTGGGCCGTCAAGCAGTCGGGACAGCCAGGCGTCGAGCAGACCGAAGGGGTCGCTGACTGGGTCAGCGCTCACGCCGGGGGCGAAGAGTCGTGACAGGGCCCGTTGCGTCCATGCCTCGTCGCCAGCGCTGGCCAGTGGTTCGGCCAGCAGGCGATAGCGGTAGTCTGACAAGGCTCGATCAGGACGCTCGATGGCACCATCGTCGAACTGTGCTACGGCATTGGAGTCGCGCAGGCGTCCCTTGAGATCGGCCACCAGTCGGGTGGGCTCCTCTCCCCTGACCAGCAGCACAAAGCTGTCCTCGAAGGCTTGCGTCAGGTGCTGCTCGGCCTGCTCGATCAGCAGAGACTCCCGTACCTCCGGCAATAGGGCGGTGACGCGGGTGTCCAGGGGTGCCGCCATGCGCAACTGGCTGACCAGAAGCAGGGCGGAACCCAGCAGAAGCAAGGCCCAGGCCCAGGCAGCGAGGCGTTCAACCTGCTTCGTCCGGGTCGGGTCGCTCACTGGGCGGCATTTCCTTCATCGAGGCCTTCGCAGTCGACCGGTGTCAGGGTCAGCT
The DNA here is from genome assembly GCF_902500215.1 of Halomonas lysinitropha. Lineage (GTDB taxonomy): Bacteria > Pseudomonadota > Gammaproteobacteria > Pseudomonadales > Halomonadaceae > Halomonas > Halomonas lysinitropha. The sequence continues at coordinate 206,844 of NZ_CABVOU010000014.1, read as the reverse complement.
CCAGTCGGTCGCCGTCACGGAACGCGATAGCGAGCTGTTCGACGCGTTCACCTCCATGTACCACCAGCTGAGACAGATGCTCGCCGAGGGCCGAGTCTATGGGTGTCAGGTCGGCCCGCCACTCGTCCAGCTCACCACGGAGCTCTATGGTGAAGTGATGCTCCAGGGCTTGCCAGTCTCCCGATAGCAGGCCATTGAAGACGGGCAGGAGCACCTGGAAGTCTATCGGCAGGTCGTCGCTCTCTTCGCTTAGGTCTAGGCGATCTTCAACCGGTGCGGTGGTTTGCCAGACCAGGGCGTTGTCCTGACGTCGGAAATGTCCGCGGCTGTCGAGTCGGACCTCGAGGTCCGCGAGCCAGCGCGACTGTTTGAAGCTGGCGCACTGTGTTGAATGATCGGCCAGGCGTTCGGCGAGCGCATCGGGTTGCGGAGACGCCCACAGGGAAGGGCTAGTTGATAGGAGCAGGCCGAGACTGGCAATACCGAGTATCTGTCGCATCAGTGGTTGGCCTCCTGCCAGACGAGAAGTCTCTCGACTAGGGCCGGTGGTGACACCAGGCGCATCTCCTGGTCGTCCAGGCCCACTGCGACCTGCACGCTCCAGGCGCGGGTAAGGCGTCGACGTGTCCCGGCATCACGGATGGTGTAGTCGATCTTGAGGCGATGTTCCCATTCGCTCAAGCGGGCCTCGATGGCCAGTCGCTGGGCGAATACTGCGGGGGCAGCATAGCGCAGGCGCAGGTCGATCACTGGCCAGGCGAATCCCGACTCGCTCATCTGCGGGTAGTTGTAATCGATGGCATCGAGCAGTGCACAGCGCGCAATCTCCAGGTAACGGACGTAGTGGCCATGCCAGGCCACCTGCATCATGTCGATATCGTGAAAGGGAATCGTCAGCTCGGTTTCGGCACACGGCAAAGGGCGATCGTCAGGCGTCATACAGGCTCCAGTGGCGCTCGCGAATCAGGTCGCAGAGTGTGCGTAGCTCGGCTTCCAGAGCGCGGTCTTCGACCAACGGTGGAATGTGCGTGCGGCAGGCATCGAGAAACCCCGCTAGCTGCTTGGGTAGCGGAGCTGCGCCCGCCTGGCGACGACGTAGGTCGACACCCTGGCAGGCGGCATGCAGGGCGGCGGCAGCGACCTGCTCGACGAGTGTCAGAATCCGCAGGGCGTCACGCGCGGCGATGGTGCCCATGCTGACCTTGTCCTGGTTGTGACACTCCGTGGAGCGCGAGAAGACGCTGGCCGGCATGGTCAGCTTGAGCGCCTCGGCGGTCCACGCCGAGGCGCCGATCTGCACGGCCTTGTAGCCATGGTTGAGGGCAGCACGCGCCGGCTCGGCACCGCTCAGGTTGCTGGGCAGGCCGTGGTTGAAGCGGGTGTCGACCAGCAGCGCCAGCTGGCGGTCGAGCAAATCGGCCAGATTGGCGCTGGCCTGCTTGAGGCCGTCCATGGCGAAGGCAACATGGCCGCCGTAGAAATGGCCTCCGTGCATCACCTTGCCGGCTTCGGCGTCGAACAGGGGGTTGTCGTTGGCGCTGTTGAGCTCGGTCTCGAGAAACTGACGCCACCAGGGCAGGGAGTCTTCCACCACGCCGATCACGTGGGGCGCGCAGCGCGTCGAGTAGCGGTCTTGCAGGCGCGGCGAATTGCGTGGCGTACGGGGGGCATGCAGGTCCTCACGCAGCCTAGCAGCCACCTGATTCTGCCCAGGGTGTGGCTTGGCGGCGAACAGGTCGGCGTCGAAGTGGTAGGGGTTGCCGTCCAGCGAATAGACGGATAATGCGGTGATGCGCGTGGCGAGCCGTGCCAGGTAGGCGGTGCGAGCGAAGGCGAACACCCCCAGCGCAGTCATCACGGCGGTGCCGTTCATCAGCGCCAGGCCCTCCTTGGGCTTCAGGCGATAGGGTGCCAGACCGTGCTTAGCGAAGACCTCTGCGCTGGGGCGTCGCTTGCCATGTTCGAAAACCTCGCGCTCGCCGCATAGTGCTGCGGCGAGATAGGACAAGGGGGTCAGATCACCGCTGGCCCCTACCGACCCTTCCTCCGGGATGACCGGGACGATGTCATGTTCGAGCAGCCACACCAGGCGTTCGAGGAGCTCGACGCTGACCCCCGAGACACCTCGGCAAAGCGATACCAGGCGCACCATGACCACGGCGCGAGACGCCTCTACTGACAGGACTTCACCCAGGCCACAGCCATGGAAGGTGTACAACTGTCGTGGCAACTGCTCGAGGTCGGCGGCAGATACCTCTCGGGTGCAAGAGTCGCCGAAGCCCGTTGTGACGCCGTAGATCACACCTTCTTCCTCTAGCAGACGCTCGAGGAAAGCGTTGCCGCGGGCGATACGCGCGCGGAAGTCCGATGCCGTGGACAGCATGACCCGGCGCTGGCCTTCGGCTACCGACATAATGTCTTCGAGGGTGACGGGTGAGCCATCCAGTGTGAGGGGAGCGGAGGTAGAGGATTTACGGAGCGGGTCATGGAGTAAGGTCATGAAGGGATCCAGTGTCGTTCAGCCAGAACGGATAGAAATTGAACCATTGCAGCGGGTGGTCGCGAACCCGTTGGGCCAGTCGGTCAGCATGGCGCTGCATGGAATCGGCGATCCAGCTTTCGCGCTCCCGGCGACGCAAGTTGCGGGTGTCGTCGAAAGGTTCGAAGTCGATTATGAACGCCCCGTTCTCGCGAACGCAGGCCAGGGTATAAAGAGGGCAGCGCAGTAGGGCGGCCAGCAGGAACGGACCTTCGGGGAATAGGGCGGGGGCGCCGAGGAAATCGAGGCGACGACTGCGCTCACCGGACAGCGGGAGCCGGTCGGCGGCAATGACCACGAAGCCTCCTGCATCGAGGCGCTCGGCGAGACTCTGTGCAGTGGCCGGGGTGATCTCGCCCACCTCGAGCACATCTGGCCGGGGGCGACCCGTGACGTGTTCGAGCAGTATATTGAACTTGCGCGCATTGCGGGTGTGCATCATGACCGTCAGATCGAGGCCGGGGTGGCGGTCGGCCAGCGCATTGACCACATCGAGATTGCCGTGATGGGCGACCAGAATCAGGCCGCCCTGCCCGGCGTCGATGGCGTCGCTGAAACGTGCGATGCCGCTGCCGGTCAGTCGCGCGTCGGCGATATCACCGCTCCAGGCGGCGACCTTGTCCATCAAGGCGTCGGCGAAAGCCAGGAAGTGGCGATAGCTGAGCCATAGCCGCTTGCAAGGGTGCCGGGAAAGTTCGGGGTCGAGATGCAGCAGGTAGGCTTGGGAGGCGCGTCGAGCCGTGCCATGCAGCAGGAAGTACCACAGCATCACTGGCCACAGCAGCAGCCGAAAGGGCCAACTGCCCAGGTGTCGTTGCGTGGCTACCATCAGACGCATACCGGCAATGTTGCCGCGCTCTTCGATCCGCGCCCAGTGATGTCTCAAGACTTGGCCTTCCCGGCCAGTTTTCGCCAACGCCTGGCCAGCAGGCGAGGCAGGCGCAGCAGCAGCATGCCGCAGAACAGCCGGGCATGCATGGCGCTGATCTGGCGATTGTCGCGCCACAGCGCGAAGTGGCTCACGCCATCGCGTGGATAATGCACCCGCACGGGCTGGTTGCGCAGGGTGCCGCCAGCCCAGTGCCAGCGCACCAGGACCTCGGTATCGAAGGTCATGCGGTCACCGCACGAGTGCCTGGCCAGTAACCTGTTGAGGGACTCGACCGGATAGAGCCGGACACCGCACATCGAGTCGCGGATCTCCCCGGACAGGGTGTTGATCCACACCCAGACATGGGTCGCATAGCGGCCGTACAGGCGGGCACGAGGGACGCTGGCATCATAGCACGGGTAGCCAACCACCAGGGTCTCGGGCGTGTCACCGAGCCCGGCCAGAAATCCGGGCAGGTCCTCACTGGCATGTTGGCCATCGGCATCGACCTGCAGGGCATGGGTGTAGCCAAGCCGCTGGGCATCCTCAAGCCCGGCGCGAACCGCTGCACCCTTGCCGCAATTGGTATCCAGCCGCAGCATGTGATGACCCTTTGCGGCGAGGCGGTCGAGTACGGCTGCACACTCGGCGTGACTGCCATCGTCGACGAGTATTACCGGTAGCCCCAGGGCACTCACTTCAGCGCATACCGAGCCGATGGTGGCAGAATGGTCGTAGACCGGCACCAAGGCACAGGGACGAGGTTCATTCATGAGAAGCTCCGACTCCATCCTGATATCGCAGACGGACACGACCGGCGCAGTGCCTTCCCTCGCGGGAGATGAAGGCGAAGGCGATGCCATCCTCGCGCCGCGTCAGATCGAGCGAGAAGCGTATTCCGGGTTGCAACGGGCGCTGGAACTTCAGGCGCTCGAGACCCTGAAAGTCGCCCTGTTGGCCGAAACTCTCGCGGGCCAACTCGATGGCCCACTGCACCATGACCACTCCGGGCACCAACGGGTAATCCTCGAAATGGCCCTCGAGGTATGCCAGGCGTTCGGGGACTTCAAGGGTAAGGGTGCAGGTATCGGCGCCCGAGCTTAGCTCCCCCAGCCAGCGTGGTGCCCGTGTATCGTCGAGATCGGCGAAAAGTCGCCTGATCAGGCCTTGGTCGAGCTTGCCTTGGGGATTGCACGGTAGTACCTCGACGAAGCGCCAGTAGCGGGGAATGGCAACCGGCTCCAGGTGCTTCGATAGCCGTGCACGCAGGCGCTTGATCAGGTCGCGCCGGGCCTCGTGGCAGTGCGGAATGGCCTCGCTGATCAGGGCGATCACGACGCCTAATCGTCCATCACTGCGACCAAGATCGACACAGCGCGCCTCGGTGACTTCCGGGGTCTCGGCCAGGGTACGCTCGATGTGGGCCAGCGAGACGCGCTTGCCGGCGATCTTGACCAGCCGGTCTGCGCGGCCCAGCAGTGCGAAGCCGTTAGCAGCGGGAGCGACCCGGTCGGGTTGCTGCCACCAGGCGTCTGGGGTGTCGAGAAACGCAGAACGCAGCAGCAGGCGCTCGCCCTTGAAAGATAATCGTACCCCGGGCAGGGGGTCCCAGGTACTGCTCCGGGTCTGTCGTCGCTGAGCAATGCCGCCGGTCTCCGTGCTGCCGTAGATTTCGACCACAGGGGCGTGAAGGAGGTGCTCTGCCTGACGGGCATGCACCGCGGCGAGTGGTGCGCCGGAGGAGAATACCCGGCATGGCGCAAGGCGCTGCGCCCATGGCAGGTGGTCGGGGAGGCGTGACAAATGGGCCGGCGAACTCACCACCACCGATTTGCGTTCAGCACTGCCGGCTTCTTCGAGGCGGGCGGCAAGCACTTCGGGGTAGCGACTGGTATCGCCGCAGAATGGCACACCGGCACAGAGGGGGTGCAATATCCCGGTGAGCAGGCCGTAGATATGCTGGTGGCTGACCTGCGAGATCACGGCGGTGCCGGTCAGGGGCCACAGCTTGGCATGGGCGGCCAACTCCGCATCGAGCTGGTCGAAACGCTTGGCGAGGCTTATGGGATCACCCGTGGAACCGGAGGTATACAGCACTACGGCGGTAGATGAAGGCGAGAGTGCAAGGGGAGGCGGGATGTCCTGGCCCACAACCTCCGGCACATCGGGTGCGTCGGGGAGCGTACCCTCGACCTCGTTGGCCAACCTGGCCAGGGTTTCTGGGCGGTCATCGGCAGGCAATACCGCGACCCTGCCGCTTTCCCACAATGCTATCAGGGCGGAACAAAATTCACCGGGGTTGCGCTGGTAGAGTAGCCATTGTCCGCCGGGACGGCCGGCAAGCCAGCGGCGCCAGGCCCCGACACGTGCAGGCAGCGATGCCGGAGAGACCCAGTCGGACGGCAGTGCGCGAACGTGGGGCGCTGGCCGACGCCAGGGCGCCTGGCTCAGGGGAGTGAATGTCACGTCAAGGATCTCCGCAATCGCTGGCGCAGCAGCCATTCACTGCCGAACATCAGGCCAATCAGGCCATAACTGATGACGCCGTTGTACAGCGTCCATACGGCCAGGTCGGTGTGGAACACCGTCCAGGTGGCGATGGTGCCGTTGATTATGAAGAAGCCGCACCACGCCCAGGTGACGCGGCGGGTATAGCGAACGCCGGCAGCCGTCAGGTCGGGCTCGCGCAGGCGAGCCAGCCGCTCGACGATCGGCATGCCCTGAAATAAGCTGGCGAGGAAGATGGCCAGCATGATGGCATTCACGGCGACCGGATAGGCGCGCATGCCGAGTTCGGCATGACCCATGATCCCCGCAGCGAGCAAGAGCGCGGCGACGCCGAATGCCAGGCGTCGTGCCTGGGGAACTCGCCAGGCCAGCAGGCCGACGCCCATCACCAGCAGGGGCCAACTGCCCAACCTGTCGTGCAGGACGAATACCAGGATCGGCCAGCCCAACGCGGCGAGCATGCCAAGCCATTTTACTCCTCTCATCGGCATTACTCAGCGCTGGATCAAGCCCTCGACAGCCTTGACTACGTCGTCGATGGTGCGCACCGCCTTGAAATCGTCGGGGTTGATACGGCGCCCCGTGAACTGCTTGAGCTCGACCACCAGGTCCACGGCATCGATGCTGTCGATATCGAGATCCTCGTAGAGCCGGGCTTCAGGTTTGATGTCGTCCGCCTCGAGTTCGAACAATTCGATTAGTGTCTTGCGCACATGGGCGAAGACGTCAGCGTAACGGGTAGTGGTATCAATCGACACGGCGGGTCTCCACCAGAGCTTTCAGTGCATTCAAGCTGGAGAAATGGCGGCGGGTTTCCTCGGCTTCGGCATCCAGTTTGATGCCGAATCGTTTCTGCAGTGCCAGGCCGAGCTCAAGGGCATCGATGGAATCGAGGCCCAGCCCCTCACCGAACAGCGGAGCGTCGGGGTCTATATCGCCAAGGGCGACATCCTCGAGTTCCAGAGTCTCGATGATCAGGTGCTTGAGTTCAATCGACAGATCGTCGTGTGTTTCGCTCATGGTGAAGTTGTTCCAGTTCCCTGTTGAAGTGGTCGCTCAGACGACGTGTCAGTTGTCTGGCGAGCTGCCCGGTGGGCTGTTGGTTATCGTCATTGATGGGCAGGTCGTCGAGTACGCGCAGTTCCATCCGGACCCTGCTCGCCGGGATATGGTGCCAAGGCTCCCCCTTGGTCAGCGTGGTAGGCGTACAGCGTATCAGTACCGGCGTGATCGCTTTTCCCGTACGCAAGGCGATATTTGCCCCACCTCGCCTGAGCTTGATCGGACGTTGCGGCGTGGTGCGGGTACCCTCGGGAAAGAGAATCAGCGAATTACCTTTCCCAAGGCTCGCTCTTGCGGCCTCCAGTACCGCTTCGGGTTCGTCGTTGGTGATATAGCCTGCTGCACGGATCGGGCCGCGTGTGAAGGGGTTGCTGGCCAACCGCCCCTTGACGATGCAGTCGGCATGGGGCACGTGGGCCAGCAGGAAAATGACATCGATAAGTGATGGATGATTGGCTAATACCAGAAGTCCTGAGCGTTGCAGACGTTCCTGATGCTCGAAGCGATAATCAAGCACGCCGAGACCCTGCATCAGGGCGATGAAAGCCTGGAAGCAGCGCTGGATCAGGCATTTGGCCAGATACTGGCGTCGCTCCTTGTTGCGTACGGATACGTTCAACAAAGGGGCGGCTACCAGGCCGATGAACAGGCCGCCGATACCGAAGGCGATGAAGGAGAGAGCCTTGCCCACTCCGCGCCACCATCGATCCAGCTTCATTCGGCCCCCAACTGCCACCGATGCCGGCCATCGAGGAAAGGGGCGTCTCCGTTCAGCCAGGACATAACCTCGAGAGGAGTCGGATGAGCTGCGCCTACCGGATCAGAGGCCATCAACCGTCGTCCCCGGTCTAGCGTCAGTCGTATGCCGACGGCACAGGCGATGCCTGGGTGCTCTGTGTGTCCCTGATAGGCCGAAGGAAGCGGTGCCTCCGAGAGAACTGCAACGACGGCTCGGTGGCCTTCCACGAGATATCCCTTGGCCTCGTGCAAGATGGCGTCGAATTCGTCGCCACAGGCTCCCAGCGCTTGCATAGGGCGGTGATGCTTGCGGGAGATGGAGTGGACTCCCAGAACCGCATTGTGTACCGACATGGAAAAGCGTGTCGGGGAGATGGGTTCACCGCGCGCTAATGCTTCGAGCATCTCCAGCGTATGGGTTGTGTCGCCATGTCGGGAGGCGTGCACCAGCGGGAAATCCGCATTCGGGTCCAGGGCCTCGAGGATGTCACAAGTCGCGCGCCCAGCGTCATCGAGGCGGCGCCGCAACATCGCGGGCAAGGTGCTGCCCAGTTGAGCTGAGATGCGATGGCTGGGGGCAGGGTTGTGCACTTCCTCATCCGCAATCCACCCTCGCCAGTCTTCGAGATGTAAGGAGAAGGGCATTATTATCATCTCGGCCTGGGTACAAGGGCTGCAATGTTAACTTAGTTGCGCAGAAAACCCAAAATCATACATTATATGATCTATGTATAGATTTTGCATAACATAGAGAATCATTTCGCACAAACTTTTGTGCCTTGGCGTGTGAATAAGCTGTTTAATATCTGCGAAATCTGATATAAGCACGGTGCTGGTGACTGACCGGATTGAAAGTTGATTTTCAGGAAAGTTTTTGGAGTTTAAAAACCTGAATGATCCTCAAGCGGTTGGTGTCTTTATAAACTAATAAGGTGAGGGATTTTTCTTGAAGCGCCATATACACGTAGTGATTCTTGTGATTGCCTTTCTCGTCTCACTTTCCGGTTGTGCTACAAGCCGAAGTGAAATCACAGTGGCGGTGCCGGAAGCTAGCTCAGAATATTACAATAGCATCGGGAAAGATGTGGTGATAGGGAAGGTGATCGACCGGCGAACCTTTGAGGAATCTCCTCGGGATCCAAGTATTCCATCGCTTGGATCTGGAGGTGTTAGCCAGGCCACGGATGAGGTCAAAGCTAGGGCGGTGGGTCGGAAGCGCAACAGCTATGGCAAGGCGCTAGGTGACATCCTTCTGCAAGGGGGGCAGACAGTGGAAGAAGTCGTACGCAGCAGCCTCGCCCTCGCCCTGCAGGAGGCAGGCTACAATGTGCTCAATGACCTGGCTGAACTCGGAGAAGATGCTTTGGTTATGGATGTGTATATCGATGAATTCTGGGCCTGGTTTAATCCCGGTTTCTGGGCTATTACGCTGAATACTCGAATTACTACTGACTTGAAATTGCGTTCAGGTGGGTCCACTGAGCTCGTCACTATCCATGCGAAAGAGCGCCGCCAAATGGCTACCGAAAGCGCTTGGATAGAGATGATCGAAAAAGCGCTCCAAGACTATAGACAAGAGGTTAAAGTAGCTGCGCCAAGCTTTCTTTGAGAGGTTGATAAACGCAGGAAATTGATGCTGACCGCCTAATCCAAAAATTGTATAAAGCATACAAAAAACTGCTGAAATCGTTTATAATTCAAGCTCCTACACAAGAACTAACCGCATCAGCCGCCATGACAAAATGGGCTCTATTGACACATTCGTGGGTAGCCCGGCCAGCAGGCCAGTGCTAGCGGATAATGTCCTAGCCCGGATATTGCACCAGTGCCGCGAGCTTGGCCAGCTGCGTGAGCAGGCCAGCCTCTTACCTTGGTGTGACCGGGAATTCGTCGCTTTTTGATCGATTTCCCAGATTCGAGACGCACTTCCCCCTACCCCCGTTGTTTATGGTGTGCCGGGGACAGCACCGTTTCGCCTATCTTGGCACCAGTTTCCGGGTCAGTTTCATGAAGAGATCCTGGTCGGGATAGTGGCTGCTTAGCATCAGTCGGACCCGCCGGGTATTGCGGATCACCACACCACCGATTTTCAGTAGCTTCAGGCGCAGGGTAGTGACTTGGGCCGTGGCATAGGCAGTGCGCTTCAGGTAAACCCGACGCAGCCGCTCCAGCAGCACGTAGGCCAACCCGGCCAGCAGCAGCTGGTACTGATTCGGCCACCATTCATGACAGCTGGTGCGGTCCGAGAACAGCCACTGCTGCTCCTTGATGCGGTTCTCCATATCCCCGCGCGGGCAATAGCGGCTGTCGTAGAGCCACTGGGGGCTGCCTGCAGCTTGGTCACCACGTATCGGGTATTGAAGCCTCGGTGACTGGTCTCGGCCTTGACCACTACCTTGCGTCGTGGGCGCTTTCAGCTGTGGGCGGCATAATCGATGCGCCCGAAGTGGCGCTGCTTGGTGCGCTTGGCCTCCCAGCGGATGGCCGACTCGTAGCAAATGTCCAACGACATCGTCTCAAGGCGGCTGTTGGTGGCCAGGCCGACGATGTACTCGACGCCATGGCGCTCACACCAATCGAGAATCAGCGGTCGGCAGAAGCCACTATCGCCACGGAAAACGATCTTCACCTCGGGCCAGGCCTGGCGCAGCCGCCGGACCAGCAACGCCAGGGTGGTGGGCGGCGTCGCGATAGGCCGGGCGCAGGTAGCTGACCAGCAACTGCTGGCCACAGAAGACGTAGAGCGGCAGGAAGCAGTACCCGTCGTAGAACCCGGAGAAATGTCGGCCGAGTTGCTCGCCATGCACCGGATCGTCGGTGGCGTCGAAGTCCAGGATCAGCCGCTTCGTCGGCGGTCGGCGGAAGGAGCGGATGAACTGCCCGACGATCTCTTCCTGGATGGCCACCGCCCACTGGCGACTGGCCTGCTGCTCGAAGCGACACAGAGTCGACTGGCTGGCCAGCACGCCGTCGGTATCGACGGCGGTCTGCAGGGCGATGTCGCGTCGTAGGGCATGATGATCGTTGAGGTCTTCATAGCCAAGGCGAGACCGAACACGCGCTGTCGAAGCATGGTTTCAGCCCGGTGTTGACAACGACGAGAGGCCCGGGCGTCATCCAGTCGGCGTGCAATGGCGCGCGTCAGTCCCATCTCGCTATCCAGTTGGCGGAGCATCAAGGCGCCGCCATCGGAGGTGATTTCGCCCCCGTCGAAACCGGCGGTGACCTGGCGGTCTTTACAGCGTGGAAAGGAGGCGGTCGGCGTGATACATTTTGTCATGGCGGCTGTCTCGGTAGATTCTTGTGTAAGATCTTGAATTATAACCGATTTACAGCCGCTTTTTTCATGTCTGGTGCAATATGCGGGCTAGACCGGCAACAAACCGACCAGCGTCAGCAGCCAGATCGTTAGGCTTATTGTAACGAACGAGGCGAGCGTGCTGACCATCAGGCCCGCAGCACTGGTGTCGCCCTGGCCATACTGCTTACCGAACAGCGGATAGACACTGATCATGGGGGCGCAGGCGAACAGCATGGCGCCGGCGATCAGCATCGGATCCGGGTCGGGCAGCAGCAGGAAGGCGCCCAGCACGACCAGCGGGTGCAGCAGGAGCTTGCCCAGCACCACCTGTCCGATATCCATGGCCATGCCCCGCACCTTGAGGCCATGCAGCATGCCGCCGATGGTGAACAGTGCCGCGGGACCCGCCGCGTCGGCGAGCATGCTGACGGCCCGGGCCAGGGGGGCCGGCAGGCTCAGCCCGGTCAGGGCGAGGAGCATGCCGATCAACAGGCCGATCAGTACCGGGTTGCGTGTCAGGCGGGCGAGGGTCTGGCGCGCCATCTGCCCGACGCCGTTGCCGTTCTGACGGCTGGCCTCGGCCAGTATTAGCGCCGTGGGGATGATGAACAGCGTCTCCACCACCATGTTCAGCGCCATGAAGATGGCCGCCGGCGGGCCGATCGCCATCAGGGCGACCGGGTAGCCGATGAAGCCGCTGTTGGAGGCCGACATGCCCAAGGCGTGGATGGCACCGGCATCGAGGCGCTTGCCGCGCAACCCCATGGAGAGCGCCAGCCCCAGCAGGAAGGTCGCTAGCGACCCCAGGCCGTATGCCAGCAGGTAGGTCGGGTTGAAGACCTCCGCCAGCGAGTGCTCGGTCAGGGCGCGGATGATCAGCGAGGGGAGCGCCAGGTACATGACGAAGGTACCCACCCCCTGCATGTTGTCGTGACTCAATAGGCCGGTGCGAGCCGCGGTGAAGCCGGCACCGATCACCAGGAAGATCGGCAGCGTGATCGAAAGTATCTCTATCACTTCGCCGTCCTTGGGGTGGTAGATGGATCAGCTGACGCTGGCGCGGATCTGTCGGGCCTTCTCCTGCAGCAGTGGCAGGTACTGGCGCATCAGGGTGTCGAAGTCGACCCGGGCGGCATTGGTGCTGATGTTGATCGCGCCCAGCAGTCGGCCGTTGGCATCGAAGGCCGGCACGGCCACCGAGCGCAATCCGGAATCCAACTCCTGGTCGGCGATGGCGAAGCCTTGCTGACGCACCTCGAGGATGCAGCGCTTGAGCTCGGCCTTGTCGGTGATGGTCTTGTCGGTATGCGGCTCGAGGACCACCCGCGCCAGGAAGGCGTCGAGCTCGGCCTCCGGCAACTGGGCCAGCAGCACTCGCCCCATGGAGGTGTGGGCCGCCGGCAGGCGCGTGCCCACCGAGAGGGTGATGGCCATCAGCCGGTGGCGCGACGAGGAGCGCGCCACATAGGTGACGTCGTCGCCGTCCAGCACGCCCAGCGACGAGGATTCGCCACACTCAGTGGTAATGTCCTCGAGGATCTGCTGGATGACGCTGCGGTAGTTGTTGGCGGAGAGGAAGGCATAGCCGAGGTTCAGCACCTTGGGGGCCAGCTCGAAGTGGCGCTGCTGCTTGCGGACATAGCCCAGCGCATGCAGGGTCAGCAGGAAGCGTCGCGCCCGGGCACGGTTCATGCCGGTGCGCGACGCCACCTCACTGAGCGTCATGCGCGGGTGGGCCTCGTCGAAGGCCTGGATGACCTCGAGGCCGCTGGCCAGGGCGGTGACGAAGTCACGATCGTCGGGCGTCAGCGCTTCGTCCATTCCGTCGTCTGGCATCAGCTTTCCCTCCTCGAATTCTTCATCTCCCCGATACTCTATCACAATGTCGTATAACGAATATTAGTTCGTTATACGGCTTTTTATGAGCAATCCTCTCGTCCCGGGAATTTGACGGTAGGTTGTAAACGAGGTAATTTGTTCGTATAGCAAAGTTGTGTTCGTAATACGAACATGATGGAAGGCGTCTTAAAACGATGTCCCATGGTCGAGTTCCTGAGTCTGCATTAGGCGGTCGAGCGCTATCGCCTTGGGCCACACGCTGGGTATGGCCGGTGCCCACCTGCTGCTGACCGCCGCCTATAAGCTGCAGACGAGCGGCAAGCGCTACGCCCCGTGCACCATGTGCGTGGGCGTGGGACAGGGCATCGCGACACTGATCGAAAAGGTTTGAAGGAGAGATCGACATGGCATTTTTAAATATCCATGACCGCAGCGTGGCCTATCGCCTGCTCGGGGCCGAGGCCAACCCACTGGTGATGCTGGCCCACCCGCTGGGCATGAGCCAGGCGGTATGGGACGACATGTTGCCGGCGCTGCTACCGCGCTATCGCGTGGTGACCTGGGACCTGCCCGGCCATGGCGCGAGCCAGGCCTGGGGCGAGGGGGTGATTACCCCGGCCGATTTGGCCGCCGAGGCCTTGGCACTGGCCAACCACGCCGGTGCCGGCCGCTTCCACTTCGTCGGCACCTCCATCGGCGGGGTGGTGGGCCAGCAGCTGGTCAGCAAGCACGGCGAGCAGCTGCTCTCCGCCACCCTGACCAACACCGGGGCGGTGATCGGTAACGCCGAGCTGTGGAATACCCGCGCCGGACGTGTGCGTGAGGAAGGCCTGGCGGCGATGTCCGAGGAGATCGTGCCGCGCTGGTTCGCCCCGGCCTGCTTCGAGGCCGAGCCGGCCCTCAAAACGGGCTGGTGCACCCAGATGGGCCGCGGCGACGATGAGTCCTATGCGCTGCTGTGCGAGATGCTGGGTCGCGATACCTTCACGGGGAAGCTCTCGGGGAAGGGCGTCAAGGTCCAGCTATTCGGCGGCAGCGAGGACATGGCGACCCCGCCGGCGACCCTGGAGGCCCTGGCGGCCGAGTGCGACGGCGCGCCGCTCGAGATTTTCGTGGATGTCGGCCACGTGCCCTCCGTCGAGGTGCCGGGTCTGTTCGCCGAGAAGCTGCTGAACGTGATCGATCAGGCGTAGATCTTTCGCCTGGTTCCAAAACAGAAATAACTCAACCTGTCGCGCCATGAACAGCCATGGCCGGAAACGAGGTCACCATGTCTAACCCCTGCATCATTTGCGTCGCCATCACCGGCAGCCTGCCGCGAAAGGAAAACAACCCTGCCGTCCCCATCACCATCGAGGAGCAGGTCGAGAGCACCCAGGCGGCCTTCGAGGCCGGCGCTACTATCGCCCACTGCCATGTGCGCAATGACGACCAGACGCCCAGCTCTGATCCGGAGAAGTTCGGTCGCCTACTTGAGGGCCTGAACAAGCACTGCCCGGGCATGATCATTCAGCTCTCTACCGGCGGTCGCTCGGGTGCGGGGGAGGAGCGCGGCGGGATGCTGCCGCTCAAGCCTGACATGGCCAGTCTCTCGGTGGGCTCCAACAACTTTCCCAATCGCGTCTACGAGAACCCGCCAAAGTTGGTGGATTGGCTCGCCGACGAAATGCTCAAGTACGATATCAAGCCCGAGATCGAGGCCTTCGACCTGTCGCATATACACCAGGCAGTGGCCCTCTCGAAACAGGACAAGCTCAAGTCGCCGCTCTACGTGCAGTTCGTGATGGGCGTGCAGAACGCCATGCCGGCGGACAAGCCAACCTTCGACTTCTATATCGAGACGCTCAAGCGTCTGGCGCCCGATGCCCAGTGGTGCGGGGCGGGCATTGGCCCCAACCAGTACCTGCTCAACGAGTGGTCTATCGCCGCGGGCGGTCATACCCGTACCGGCCTCGAGGACAACGTGCGTCTCGACCGCGACAGCCTGGCGCCCTCCAACGCGGCCCTGGTGGAGCGCACCGTGGCACTGTGCGAGAAGTACGAGCGTCCGGTGGCGACCTGGCAGCAGGCACGCGAGATTCTCGGCCTTGGTGCTCGTTGAAGCTCCTCAAACCGAGATAGGCGTGGCGCCGGTTCAGTCTCGCCGGCGTCTGTCCGGATTCACCGGTGCTTGGTTCGCTTACCCGGCGCAATAATCCGCACCCTGGCCTTTTGACGCCGTGGCTGAGCGGTCGTGTCGGGCCTCAGTTCCTCACATGCGCGATCCTGCTTCCGAGGAGCGACCGGGATGGTCACCCAGGCAAAGACCGGCAGCGCCAGGTGCCAGTGGATGGCGCTGAGGCGAATCGTGAGGGTCACGGTGATCGCCAGCGTAATCGCCAGGGGGTGACTAGCCCAGAGCATGAGGAACGCATAGGTGCAGCCACCGGCGATGGAGGCCGTGGCATAGATTTCTTGGCGCAGTACCATCGGCACACGGCGGGCGAGGATGTCACGCACCATGCCGCCTGCCACCCCGGTAAGCAGCCCCATCAGTACGGCCACGATGTTGGGGTGGCCCAGCAGCAGGGCCTTGTGGGCACCGATCACGGTGAAGAGCGCCAGCCCGAAGGCATCCAGCACCGGAAGCAGCCCTCGCGAGAGTCGATGGATGTGGCGAAAGCCCACAAGCGACAGACTCACTGTGGCGAGGATCACCCAGAGGTAGCTGGGCTCGTTGATCCAGAAGACGGGACGCACCCCGAGCAGCAGATCGCGCAGGGTGCCCCCACCTATGCCGGTAGCCGCCGCCAGCACCAGCATACCGAAGGGATCCATGCTCGAGCGGCAAGCGAGCACCACGCCCGAGAGCGCGAAAACCACCACGCCAGCCAGATCCAGGTAGTAAATCCACCCTGCCACTTCGCTCCCCCTACCATGAGTCCCATCTTTCCCGGAGTCGGCTCCCGACCTTTCTTGGGCTAGGCGCCTGAGGATCCGTCGTATTCGCCACCCAGCCACGCCAGTGCGCCCACCGCCATGGCCTCGATGCCGGTGCGCAGGGTTACCGAGTTGCCCGGGAAGTAATACGGCGAGTGAGGCATCTCTAGGTGGCGCATCTTCTCCGCCACGCTCTGGCCGGGTGTCTCCGCCCAGCGTGACGCCGGCGTCGCGCCGATAAACCAGTAGACATAGGGGATATCCTCGCCACCGAAGCCTCCTGCCTCGGCATTGCCGAAGTAGGGAAAGTCCTCGCTGCCGTTGAGTCGTGGCATGCCATAGAGATGGGCCTCACCGAAGTGCTTACCATGGGCATGGCGCACCTGCTCTACCGCCGCGGGGTCGTTGTGCAGGGCGAGGGTCTCGTTGAGCACCCGGAACTCCGGGGGCTTCGGGGCGCGGCCAGCCTCGCACTCGGCACGCACGATGCGCTCGATGGCTTCCACCACCTGGCGGTGTAGGGCGTTGTCGAAGCTGCGGATGTTGATCTCGAGCTCGGCCGAGTGGGGGATGATGTTGGCCTGGGTGCCGGCGTGCAGCTTGCCGACGGTGACCACCACGGTCTCCTCCGGCGGCACCTCTCGGGCGACGATGGTCTGCAGGCGGGTGACCACATGGGCGGCGATCACCACCGGGTCCACCGTCTGCGCCGGCATAGAGCCGTGGCCACCGGCGCCGTGGATGGTCACGGCCAGGTTGGTGCAGGCCGCCATGGTGCCGCCGGCACGATGCCCCACGGTGCCCGCCAGGGCGGGCATGTTGTGCTGGCCGAGGATCACATCCGGTCGAGCGAAGCGCGTGTAGAGGCCATCCTCCAGCATCGCCTGGGCCCCGCCGAAGATCTCCTCGGCGGGCTGGCAGACCAGCATCAGGGTGCCGGACCACTGCTCCTTGAGTGCGGTCATCACGGCGGCGGCCCCCACCACGCAGCTGCTGTGCAGGTCGTGACCGCAAGCATGCATCAGCGGCACCGTGCCACTCTCGGTCTCTGCCGTGCGCGTGCTGGCGTAGTCCAGGCCGGTGTCTTCCTTGATCGGCAGGGCATCCATGTCACCACGCAGCATCACCGTGGGGCCCTCGCCGTTCTCGAGCAGGGCCACCACGCCGGTGCCGCCCACGCCACGGCTCACCTCGAGGCCGAGAAGTTCCAGCGCCTCGGCGAGCCGCGCGCTGGTCTCGTGCTCCTGGAAGGGCAACTCGGGATGCTGGTGAAGCTGGCGGTAGAGCGACTGAACCCTCTCGAAGGCCTCATCGGCCTGGGCGGCGATCGCTTCTTTCAGGTCAGGATCTTGAGCGTGCATGGTCATGAGAGTCTCCGTATCCATCAAGAAGGTTGTTGGGCCGCGGCCGGCTTCGGGGAAGCCGGTTGGCTGAACTGCTGGCTGACGGCAACGACAAGGAGGTTGAGCAGGATCGCCCAGACTCCAGCATGCCAGCCCAGCGGGGAGCTCCAGATGAACTCCATCAGCAGATAGGCCAGGCTGCCGACTAGGGCACCGAGCATTACGCTGGCGCGGCGCAGGCGCGGAAAGAACAGTGCGCCGATCACCATGGGGAACAGCTGGACGAGCAGGCCATAGGCCCCGAGCAGCAGCATGACCAGCGAGGCGGGATTGATCAGCGCAAAGAGATAGGCGATCAGCGACAGCCCTAGAACGCTCCAGCGGGTGACCGACACCGTGGCCTTCTCGCTGGCCTCCTTCATGACCGTGGGCCCGAAGACATCGCGTACCAGTACCACAGCCGCGGTATGGGCCAGGTTGGCGCCGGTGGACATGGCCGCCGCCAGCGCACCGGAGAGCATCAGGCCGATGACCCAGGGCGAGAAGTTGGCCACATCCATCACCATCTTGAGCAGTACGGTGTCGGCACGTGCCAGAGGCTCTTCGGCGAACACCAGGATGCCGGCGAAGCCGATGAACAGCAGCGGGACCAGCAGGGTGGCGTAGAGCGGATAGAAGACGCTGACCTTGCGCAGGGACTCGCCGCTGTCTGCCGAATAGAACTTCATGAACAGGTGCGGCCACATGGCGCCGCCGAAGGCGCTGACCAGCACGGCGGTACTGAAGTAGCCCCAGCTCATGTTGGTGGCACCCGGCATGGTGAGGTATTCGGGCGCCGTCTGCTGAAGCTGAGCGAACATTTCGCCGACGCCGCCATAGAGGCGTTCGGGAATGGTGAGGCCGAGGAACCAGGCGATGGCGATCATCATGATGCCCTGCATCAGGTTGGTCCAGCCGATGCCGCTCAGGCCGCTGGCGAACACATAGGCGGCCACCACCAGAAAAGCCAGCAGGGCACCGAGCCAGAAGGGCACCAGGCCGTCGGTGGCCGCCTGGAACAGCAGGCCGGCCCCGGCGATCTGGATGGTCAGGTAGGGCACCAAGGCCAGCACACCGATGACGCCGGCCAGGATGCCGAGCGGCTTGCTGCGGTAGCGGTCGGCGATCATATCGCCTTGGGTAAGATAACCCCGCTCGCGTCCCAGCTTCGCCACCCGCGGGCCCAAGGCCCAGATAGTGATCGGCACCAGCGAGAGGTAGGCGAGGATATAGAAGCCCGGCGAGCCATGCTGATAGGCCCAGCCTGGGGCGCCGAGGAAGGCGAAGGCTGAGAAGATCTCCGCGCCGAGGATGAAGAAGAGGATCACCACGCCGACATGGCGGCCGCCGGCGACATAACCCTCCAGGCTGGAGCTTTCCTGGTTGCGCGCCCGCAGGCCGACCCACAGCACCGCGGCGAGATAGGCCAGCGTGATGCCGACCACGATCATGGAATCACTCATGGCGGCCACCTCCGTGACGTACGACGAAGGCGATCCACATGCCGGCGAAGAGCACCAGCATCCACAGGATGTACCAGAAAAACAGGAAGGGCAGGCCCAGCACAATGGGCTCTATGCGATTGGCGATCAGGGCGCCGGGCCAGATCATGGCCAGGGTGCACAACGTGAAGTGCAGTCCCGTCAGCAGGTGATAGGTCTTGTTCATGGGGAGTCATCCAACTCGCACACAGCGAGACTTGTTATGGGTTGTCCCTGGACTATGAAACGCCTTGCTCGATAGAAAAAATATAGGTTTAGTATTGCTGGTATGCCGTATTGATATGGATAGGGTCGAAGACTTCCTTTTTCTACCGGTGAGGCGACCATGGAATTTCGCCAACTCAGCTATTTCATTGCCGTTGCGGAGACAGGCTCCATCTCCGCGGCCAGCCGCCGGGTGCACATCGCCCAGCCGGCGCTGACCCGGCAGGTTCGACTATTGGAGGAGGACCTGGGCACTCGATTGCTGGAGCGTCATGCCCGTGGGGTCAGCCTGACGGTGGCCGGCAAGGCGCTCTACGACGAGGCCGTTCAGTTGCTCGACAGGCGCACCCGGATTCGAACGCGACTCTCGGCACTGGGCCAGGGGCTGATCGGTAAGGTCAGCCTGGGGGTAACGGTGACCCACCTTTGGGTGCCGGAAGTGGCCAAACTGCTGAGGCGCTATCGCGATCGCTATACCCAGGTCGCCTTCGAGGTCTTCCCGCTGCTGTCGGGGCCCCAGCTAGAGCGGTTGCGGGAGGGTAGCCTGGATGCCGGCATCCTCTACCTGGACAGTGCCGAACAGCCAGGTCTCGAGACCCGCCTGCTGCAGCACGATCACCTGATGCTCGCCGTGCCCGAAGCCTCGCAGTGGGCGACAGAGCCACCGCGCCGCCTGAGCGAGCTGAAGGATGCCGACTTCGTGTGGGGCTTTCGCAGCGTCTCACCGGTCTACTACGACCGTGTGATGGCCCACTTCGCCCGCCTCGAGTTCGCGCCGCGGGTGGTGCAGTACGGCGCCGACAACATCACCATCCTGAGCATGGTGGCGGCCGGCCTGGGTATCGCCATCGTGCCCTCGGCCAGCAGTGCCCACCCCATGCCGGGCGTTCGCTTCCTGCTCCTGGACGAACTCACCTCCTGCGACATGCCGCTGTGGATGGCCTGGCGGTCGAGCAACGACTCGCCGGCACTTCACAACCTGATCAATCTGGTCAATGAGATATTCAGGTGACGGGGCATACTTCCCTCGACCTTGAGGGCCAGGCTGGTTTTTCTGGTTATCGACGAAGATGAATGATGCGATTTGCCTGCACTTCCTCTTGCGCCCGTTGCTCACGCTGTCCGTGGTGCTGCTGGCCGCCGTCGAGTCGTGCTAGTTGACTGACGACCTGCCCGAGTATGGTACGTCGCTGTTTTCGAGAGCTTCTCACCCAACGCTTTCGCTTTGCGGAGGGGACGCATCGGCGTGCATATCGGCCAGCTGCGGTTGGTCAAGACCTCGGTTCTCGGCTCTCGAATCGAGGCTCTTCCTCAGACTACGGGGACGAAGGTATAGCGCTTGGCACCGGCGCCTCATGGATAGCGCCCGCTGCGGCGGTTCTCCACGAGCACCTCGAGGATAGCGTTGGCGTCGCGCATGATCGGCGAGGGCTCTTCGCCTCGGCGTCGGCTGCACAGCACCGGAGACGTCAAGGTCTTGTCGGCCAGGTAGACGAAGCTCACGCCGTCGCGGCGGACGCGCTTTACCTGCTCCGGTACCAGGCTGATGCCGATCTCCGAGGCCACTAGACCCAGCGCTGTTTGCAGTTCGTTGGCTTCCTGTACCACCTCTACCTTGAGCCCCTGGCGGCGGAACATGCCCAGCATGATATCGGCCATGCTGGGGCGTGGTTTAGCGGGGAACAGGATCAGCGGGTAGCGGGCCAGCTCCACCAGGGTCGGTGTAGTGCTCTCCAGAGGGTGACCACAGGGCACGGCTGCCATGATTGGCTCATCGAACAGCACCTCCTGCTCCACTTCCGGATCATCGATGCGCATTCGTCCGAATCCCATGTCGATCCGACCCGCCTTCAGCGCCTGGATCTGTTGCACCGTCGTCAGCTCCGCCAGGCTCAGCTCGACATTATCCTTTTGTCGTAAGTCGCGGACCAGCAGAGGTAACTGCCCGTAGAACACTGACGGCACGAAACCGATGCCGAACATGACGCGCTTGCTGCGTGCCATGCGCCGAGTGGACTCCAGAGTGGCGTCCAGCTTCTCCAGTATCTGGATGGCATGCTGGTGGAAGAACTGACCCGTCGGAGTCAGGCGTAACCCTCGGGAGCCGCGTTCGAACAGCTCCGCCCCGACTTCTCTCTCCAATTGCTTGATCTGCCTAGATAAAGGGGGCTGTGACATGTGTAGCCGCTCGGCGGCAGATGTCATATTCAACTCTTCGGCGACCACGCAGAAGTACCTGAGATGGCGTAGCTCCATGATACCTCCAGGGTATGGCAGGGCACCCAAACAATATTGGTTGGGATTGCCAGGAGCAATCAGACTTCCCACCAATTACCCGATTGCCAACCCCTGGAGCCCCAATGTCATCGGTTATCGAAACCATCGAGACGCTGCTGGTCGACCTGCCGACCATCCGTCCCCACAAGCTCTCCATGACCACCATGGCCTGCCAGACGATGGTGATCGTACGCATGCGTCACTCCGATGGAGTCGAGGGCCTCGGCGAGGGGACCACCATCGGCGGACTGGCCTACGGCCCCGAGAGTCCCGAGAGCATCAAGCGCAACATCGATACCTACCTGGCACCGCTGCTGATCGGCCAGCCCTCGAACAACATCAATGTGCTGCGTGCCCGCATGAACCACCATGCCCGGGGGAATGCCATTGCCAAGTCAGCGCTGGAAACCGCCCTGCTGGACGCCCAGGGCAAGCGCCTGGGCCTGTCCGTGGCCGAGTTGCTGGGCGGCACTTGCCATTCTCGGCTGCCGGTGCTCTGGACCCTGGCCAGCGGGAATACCGACAAGGACATCGACGAGGCATTGCTGCGTCTGGAGCAGCGTAGCCATTGCGACTTCAAGCTGAAGATTGGCGCCAACCCGGTGGACCAGGACGTGCGTCACGTGGCCGCGATCAAGGAGGCACTGGGCGACCGGGCAAGCGTCCGGGTCGACGTCAACCAGGCCTGGGACGAGTCTACCGCTGTTCGCGGTATCCAGGCCCTGCAGGACGCCGGCATCGCGCTGATCGAGCAGGCCATCCCGGCCCGCGAGCAGGCCGGCCTGATCCGCCTGTCGCAGCGCTTCGAGGTGCCGATGCTGGCCGACGAGGCGGTGCAGGACGCCCGCGACGGGCTCGACCTGGTGTGCGGCGGCTTCAGCGGTGCCTTCGCCCTGAAGATCGCCAAGTCCGGTGGCCTGCAGGGGGCGCTCGAACTGGCCCACCTGGCCAAGGCCGCCGGTGTCGGCCTCTACGGCGGCACCCTGCTCGAGGGCTCCATCGGTACCGCGGCCTCCCTTCACGCCTGGGCGACCCTGCCCGAGATGGCCTGGGGCACCGAAATGTTCGGTCCCCTGCTGCTCAAGGACGACATCGTCGCCGAGCCGCTGAACTACCACGAGTTCGGTGTCGACCTGCCCCAGGGGGCGGGGCTCGGCATCATCCTGGATGAGGACAAGCTGGCGCACTATGCGCGCAAGTAATGCACGCAAGTAAGGCACGCAAGTCAGTCGTTATCGGGCAAGTCCCGAGTAAAGAGGAGGAGAACGTCATGCTGTTTCAAGTGGAAATGACCGTCAAGCTGCCGCCGTCCATGCCGGCCGAACAGGCTGCCGAGATCAAGGCGAACGAGAAGGCCTACGCACAGGAGCTGCAGCGCTCCGGAAAATGGCGCCACCTGTGGCGCGTGGCTGGCAGCTACTCGAATGTCAGCATCTTCGACGTCGAGGATAACGCCGAGCTGCAGGAGCTGGTCAGCAACCTGCCGCTCTTTCCCTACATGGAGATCAGCGTCAAGCCGCTGTGTCGCCACCCGTCCTCCATCCGCGAGGACGACGCCTGAGTCACGGATGAAGCACGCCAGTTCCCGTTCACGGGACTTCACCAGAGAAAGAATGAGGACAAGACCATGACCGTGAAGATATTCGACACTCCCGAGGTTCAGGACTTCCTGAACACCGTCGCCGGCTTCGACCAGGCCGGTGGCAACGAGCGCGCCAAGCAGATCATGCACCGCCTGCTTTCCGACCTCTTCCGCCTGATGGATGACTATGACGTCAGCGCCGAAGAGTTCTGGTCCGCCGTCAGCGTACTCAACGCGCTGGGCAACGGCACCCAGTTCGGCCTGCTGGCCCCGGGGCTGGGCTTCGACCACTACCTGGATCTTCGCATGGACGCCGCCGATCGCGAGCGCGGCCTGACCGGTGGTACCCCACGCACCATCGAGGGCCCGCTCTATGTGGCCGGTGCCCCGGAGGCCGAGGGCTTCGCGCGCATGGACGACGGTCAGGACCAGGACGGCGAGGCCATGTGGCTGACCGGCCAGGTGCGCGACGTCGACGGCAACCCCGTCGCCGGCGCCAAGGTCGAGATCTGGCACGCCAACTCCAAGGGCGGCTACTCCTTCTTCGACCCGACACAGTCGGATTACAACCTGCGCCGCACCATCTTTACCGATAGTGAAGGGCGCTACACCGCGCGCAGCATCATCCCCTCCGGCTACGGCTGCCCGCCGGACAGCCCGACCCAGCAGGTACTCGACCTGCTCGGCCGTCACGGCCAGCGCCCGGCGCACATCCACTACTTCATCTCCGCCCCGGGCCACAAGCACCTGACCACCCAGATCAATTTGGCCGGCGACCCCTACACCTTCGACGACTTCGCCTTTGCCACCCGCGAGGAGCTGGTGGTGCCGGCTGAACGCATCGAGGACCCGGATGAGATCGCCAACCGCGGCATGGACGGTCCCTTCTCCGCGGTGGTGTTCGACGTCGAGCTGGCCAGGACCGACGATCCCGAGCTACAGCATCGCCACGCCCGCCCGCGGGCCAAGGAAGACGAGCAGGACCAGCACAGCCAGCTGGCCGGCACCGCCAAGGTCTGAATGGCACCCCATCCCTTGATGCCGGCGGGCACCCTCTGGGCCCGCCGGACCCAGACGACAACAACGCGAGGATCTGGATCATGACCACCCAGCTTGACCAACTCGAACAACGCGTCCGCGGCGCCGTCGTCGACGACGTCGACAACGGCATCTTCCGCTGCCACCGCAGCATGTTCACCGACCCGGCCTTCTTCGACCTGGAGATGAAACACATCTTCGAGGGCAACTGGCTGTTCCTGGCCCACGAGAGCCAGATCAGCGAGCCGGGCGACTACTACACCGTGACCATGGGCCGCCAGCCGGTGGTCATCACCCGCGACAAGGCTGGCGAGCTGCACGGCCTGATCAACGCCTGCGCCCACCGTGGCGCCACCCTGTGCCGTCGCAAGCAGGGCAACAAGGGCACCTTCACCTGCCCCTTCCACGGCTGGACCTTCAAGAACGACGGCACGCTGCTCAAGGCCAAGAACGAGAAGAACGGCGCCTACCCGGAAGGCTTCAAGCAGGAAGGCTCCCACGACCTCAAGCGCCTGCCGCGCTTCGCCAACTACAAGGGCTTCCTGTTCGGCAGCCTGAGCGATGACGTCCAGCCGCTCGAGGAGTACCTGGGCGAGACGATGAAGGTCATCGACAACATCGTCGATCAGGCGCCGGAAGGCCTGGAGATCCTGCGCGGCACCTCGTCGTACACCTACAACGGCAACTGGAAGCTGCAGGCCGAGAACGGTGCCGACGGCTACCACGTCAGCTCCGTGCACTGGAACTACGCCTCGACCATGGAGCGTCGCAACTACGACGCCGGCGGCACCAAGGCGGTGGACGCCGACGGCTGGTCGAAGAGCCAGGGCGGCTTCTACTCCTACGAGAATGGCCACATGATGCTGTGGACCCGGCTGCTCAACCCCGAGGTGCGCCCGGTCTACACCCGCAAGGACGAGATCGAAGCCGAACTCGGCGAAGCCCGGGCCGACTCCATCGTCAACCAGACCCGCAACCTCTGCCTCTACCCCAACGTCTACCTGATGGACCAGTTTTCCACGCAGATCCGCGTGCTGCGCCCGCTGTCCGTCGACAAGACCGAAGTCACCATCTACTGCTTCGCCCCCAAGGGCGAGTCCGCGGAGAACCGCCGCGTGCGCATCCGCCAGTACGAGGACTTCTTCAACGTCTCGGGCATGGGCACGCCGGACGACCTCGAGGAATTTCGCGCCTGCCAGGACGGCTACAACGGCGCGAATGCCGAGTGGAACGACCTCTCCCGCGGCGCCAAGCAGTGGATCGAGGGCGCCGACGACAACGCCCAGGCGATCGGCATGAAGCCGCTGATGAGTGGTGCCTCCCCGGAAGACGAGGGCCTCTACGTGCTGCACCACCAGCACTGGGTCGAGGAGATGCTGCGCGCCATCGACAAGGAACGCAGCCAGTTTATCGCCACCGAACGTGCGACCGAGAGTGCCTAAGCGCGCCCGACCGAGAAGGGGAGAACAGACATGAGTATCAGCTATCACGCTATCCAGGCCTTCCTGTACCGCGAGGCACGCCTGCTCGACGACCGCCAGTGGGACGAATGGCTGGAGTGCTACCGCCAGGACGCCGAGTTCTGGATGCCGGCCTGGGACGACGACGACGAGCTGACCCGCGACCCGCAGTCCGAGATCTCGTTGATCTACTACCCGAACCGCGAAGGGCTCGAGGACCGGGTCTACCGGATCAAGACCGAGCGCAGCGGGGCGAGCACGCCGGAGCCGCGCACCACCCACCAGATCACCAACCTCGAAATCCTCGAGGAGGACGGTGACCGGGTGGAACTGCGCTTCAACTGGCACACCCTGAGCCATCGCTACAAGAAGACCGACAGCTACTTCGGCAGCGCCTTCTACACCCTGGACGTGTCGGGAGAGACGCCGCTGATCACCAGAAAAGTCGTGCAACTCAACAACGACTACATCCACCAGGTCATCGACATCTATCACATCTGACCGGGTGCGGGAGGAGATTCGACCATGAGCTATACCATTGCCCTCAACTTCGAGGATGGCGTCAGCCGTTTCATCGGCTGCAAGGAAGGGGAAACGGTCCTCGACGCCGCCTACCGGCAGAAGGTCAACCTGCCGATGGACTGCTCCGACGGCGTCTGCGGTACCTGCAAGGGACACTGTGAACAGGGCGACTTCGATTTGGGCGACGAGTATCTGGAGGAAGCGCTCTCCGACGAGGAAGCCGCCGAAGGCCAGGTGCTGACCTGCCAGATGGTGCCGTCCTCGGACTGCGTTATCCAGATCCCGGTGGATTCCACACTCTGCAAGACCCAGGTTGGCAGGCTTGAGGGCACCCTGGCCGTGGTCGAGGAACTTTCTGAGGACAGCATCGAACTGGGCGTGGACCTGGACGACGAGGCTGCGTTGGCCTTCCTGCCGGGGCAGTACATCCATATCGATGTGCCCGGCACCGAGGAGCACCGCTCCTATTCCTTCAGCTCGAAGCCTGGCGAACGGCGTGCGACCTTTCTGATCCGCAATATCCCCAATGGGGTGATGAGCGGCTATCTGACCGAGCGCGCCGAGGTTGGTGACCGGCTGGCTCTCACCGGTCCGATGGGCAGCTTTTACCTGCGCGAGATCACCCGTCCGGTGCTGATGTTGGCCGGTGGTACCGGCCTGGCCCCCTTCCTTTCCATGCTGGAATTGCTGGTCCAGAAGCGGGCAGAAGGGACGACATCCGAGCAGCCGATTCATCTGATTTACGGCGTCAACAAGGACGACCACCTGGTCAAGGTCGACGCCCTGGAGCATTTCGCGGCGGAGCTGCCGAACTTCACCTACTCCACCGTGGTGGTGGATGAGACAAGCGAGCATCCGCGCAAGGGCTATGTGACCCATCACATGGATGCCGAGGTGATGCACGACGGCGATATCGACGTCTACCTGTGCGGGCCGCCCCCGATGGTCGATGCCGTGCTCAAGCACTTCGACAAGGAAGGCATTGTGCCGCAGAGCTTCCACTACGAGAAGTTCACCCCCAACCAGGCACCGGGAGAGGCGACATGACGTCACAACGCTTCGACGGCTCACGTTTTACGGGGCGGGTGATGGTGATCACCGGCGCAGCCCAGGGCATCGGCCAGCGGGTCGCCGAGCGGGCCGCCGCCGAAGGTGCCCGCCTGGCCCTGGTGGATCGTGCCGACCTCGTCCATGAGGTGGTGGCGGGGCTTGCCGAGCAGGGCGTGGACGCCATCGCCCTGCAAGCCGACCTCGAGACCTGGGAGGGGGCCGAGCAGGTGATGGCCCGCACGGTGGAGCACTTCGGTCGGATCGACATCCTGATCAACAACGTGGGCGGCGCGATCAACTTCAAGCCGTTCACCGAGTTTACTCAGGCCGAGATCGCCGCCGAGGTTCAGCGCTCGCTGATGCCCACCCTGTGGTGCTGCCGGGCGGTGCTGCCGACCCTGGTGGCGCAAGGCGGAGGCGTGATCGTCAACGTCTCCTCGGTGGCGACCCGAGGTATCCACCGGATCCCGTACTCGGCGGCCAAGGGTGGCGTCAATGCGCTGACCGAGTCCCTGGCCTTCGAATACGCCGAGCACGGTATACGCGTGACGGCCGCCGGCATTGGCGGGACTGAGGCGCCGCCGCGGAAGATCTCCCGCGGTACCCCGGAACCTCGCAACGAGACGGAGCAAGCCTGGTTCCAGGCGCATATCGATCAGACCAAGCAGAGCTGCCTGATGAAACGCTACGGCACCCTGGACGAGATGGCTGCGCCGATCCTGTTCCTGGCCTCTGACGAGGCGAACTACATCACCGGCAGCGTGCTGCCGGTGGGCGGCGGCGACCAGGGCTGAATCCTGCGCCAGGGCGGCCTCCGTGCCGCCGGCTCGCCTTGCCTCCTGACCATCCGTGGCTTCCGACAGCAACGACAACAAGCCCCCTGGAGCACAGAATGAGACACCTCGAGAAAGGCGCTGGCCTCGCGTCAGCGCCGCGGGACTTCCTGCGCGACCTTAATGCCGACAATCTCAGCGCCGGCGTGGTCGCCGGCATCTTCGGCCTCAGCGCCGGCATCATCCATATCAGCGCCGGCACCGCGGCGGGGCTGCCCAAGGATTTCACCCTGCTGTGGGTGATCAGCTACCTCTTCATCAACGGCCTGTTCGGCCTGATCCTGCCGGCCTATTACCGTCTTCCCCTGCCGGTGGCCAACTCCATTCCCGGCGCCTTGCTGTTCGCCGCCATCGTCCCCGTGGTGGGGCTCAACGAGGCCCTGGGGGCGACGCTGATGGCGGGCGCCATCTCGGTGGTGGTGGCCCTGGCCGGCTGGATGAGCCTGGTGATGCGACTGATCCCCATGCCGATCGTCATGGGCATGGTGGCCGGCGTGCTGCTCAAGTTCGGCACCAACATGGTGATGCCCCTGCAGAACGCCCTGATACCGGCGGTGGTGATGATCCTGGCCTTCTTCCTCTCGGCGCGCTTCCTGCGTCGGATACCTCCGCTGGTGGCCACTCTGGTGATGGGCGTGCTCTACATGGCGCTCTCCGGGGCTGACTTCTCAAGCGTGGAGTTCTCCTTCCGCATGCCCGAGTTCATCGTGCCGGCCTTCTCCATGGACGCCTTCCTGGCCTACGGCCTACCGCTGGCACTGATTTTGGTGGGCATGGAAACGCCCGCCGGCGTTGGGCTGGTCAAGGGCATGGGCTACAAGGAGGCGCCGGCCAATGCCATCACCTTCGTCGGCGGCATCGGCACCATGGTGTCGGCCTTCTTCAATCTCCACAGCACCTGCATCGCCGCGCCGATGACCGGCATCTGCTCTTCCCCCGAAGCGGGAATCCATGACAAGCGCTGGGTGGCAGCGGTGATCGTCGGTATCATCTTCGTGGTCTGCGCACCCTTCTACGGCTTCGTGTTCAGCCTGATCGAGGCGATGCCGAGCTACTTCATCGCCATCATCGCAGGCCTGGCGTTGCTGCGGGTGATCAGCTCGGCGATGCATATCACCTTCTCCGGCAAGCATGAGGTAGGGGCGATGTTCTCCTTCTTGATCGCGGTGTCGGGTCTGCAGATCTTCGGCATCGGTGCTTCCTTCTGGGCGCTGATCCTTGGGGCGCTGATCTCGATGCTGGTTGAGTTCCGGGACTTCGACTTCTCCCAGGAGCGCGAGGCCCTGCGCAAGCGCTTCCCGGCAAAGAGTGCCGGCTGACCGGTAACGCCGGCGCTCAGGCGTCGGCGCGCTGGCATGACTTTTTTCCTCCTTGGCCCGTGTCTGCTTTGGCAGCACGGGCCCTTTTAGTCCGGTCATTACTTCGGTTCCGCCGTACCTGGCTCTTATCCTTTCGTAGCAATCTTTGCCCTCTGGAGAGTTGAGTCGATGACCAGGAAGTGGCCCCTGCCTTGGGGTGATCCTACCCAGCATTGGTGGACACCGATCTGAGCGATCATTGGGGACCCGGCAGTGAGGCAACAAGGTTTTACCTTGGACTCTCTTCAGCGGACCCGCACACAAGACGCACTAGTTCAGGCGTCCGTTATACGGGCGGCTTCGATGATCATCTCGCGAAGGGCCACCGCAGCGGTGGAGAGAGCATGCCGGCGGCGCTGGACGATGCCGAGGGGGCGACTCACGTCGGGAGATTCCAGCGGTCGGTAGTCGATGCCGTGGCCGGCGATCTGGCGGAAGCTGAGCTTCGGCAGGACGCTGATGCCCACCCCGGCCGCCACCATGCGCCCCACGGTGGCGATCTGGCTGGCATCGCAGATGATATCGAGTGGCTGACCCACCTCGGCCATGATGCGGTCGATATCCTGCCGCGAGCTGGAGAGCCGGTTGATGCCGATGAAAGGATGGCCGGCCAGTTGGTGCCAGGTGACCTGGGGTCGTTCAAGCAGCGGGTGACCCAGTGGGCAGACGGCCACGTAGCGATCCTCCAGTACCGGCTCGAAAGCGAGATCCTCGGAATCGATGGGCGGCACCGAGAGCCCCAGGTCGGCACGCCCTTCGCGCACCATCGTGTTCACCTGCTCGGCGAGCACGTCGTGCAGGGCAAAGTTGATACGTGGATAGCGGGCGTGGAAGGCGGCGATGACGCCCGGCAGCAGGCCGGCGGCCAGGGTAGGCAGTGCCGCGACCGTGACCTTGCCGCGCTTCTTCGAGAACAGCTCGTCAAGATCCTCGAAGGCATCGGTCCAGTCATGCAGCAGGCGGATTGCCACCGGCAGGAAGGCTTCGCCCTCCGGGGTGAGGGTGAGCTGGCGGGTGCTGCGCGAGAACAGGGCACCGCCCACCGTCTCCTCCAGTTTACGCAGGGCTATCGAGATAGCCGGCTGGGAGAGGTGGATGCGCTCGCTGGCCTCGGCCAGGCTGCGCGACTGTGCCACCGCGACGAAGGCGTCGAGCTGTCGGATGCTAGGGTTCATTTAGAAAGTAAAACAGAATTTAAAAACAATTCAATGTACAAAATTTAGATCGGCAACCACGCTGCATCGAGTGGCGCTCTTGCGACGCACCTTCCTGAAGCGCTGCCGGGTGGATCGTGCACCGTCACGAGACGCTGTTTCACCTCATGATTTATCACAACAACAAGCCCGCGACCGGGCCAGGAGCCAACCACCATGAAAACGCTGCTTACCGCCGTGGCCGCCAGTGCCGCACTTCTCGCCGCCGCTTCCGCCCCCGCCCAGGAGCGCCTGCTGATCGGCTCGACCTCCAGCTCGTCGAGCCACTACGGTTACTTCGTGGCGGTCAATCAGATCATCAACAGCGAGCTCGAAGGCGTCAGCTCCTCCGTCGCCGAGACCGGTGCCACCGTCGATAACCTGCGCCGGCTCAGCCGCGACCAGATGGACATGGGGCTGGTGACCACCAACACCGGCTATCACGCCTACGCCGGCCAGGGCGATTTCGAGGAGCGTCCGGTGGATACGCGACTGCTGTGGGTCTACACCGTGGCGCCGCAGAACGTGGTGATGCGGGAGGATGCCGGGGTCGAGAGCATGCAGGAACTGGACGGGGTGCGCCTCAACCCGGGCATCACCGGCTCGGCTACCGAGAGCACCACCGAGGCGGTCATGAAGACCCTGGGAATCACCCCCGACTACGTGCGTGGCTCGACCACCGACGTGGTCGACTCCATCAAGGACGGGCGGATCGCCGGCTACGTGAAGTCCGGCGTGGGCAATCGCCTGGACGGTTCGACCATGGATATCGCCACCTTCACGCCGATCAATGTGCTGTCGCTCACTGACGAGCAGGCCGATACCCTGCGCAGCGAGATGCCTGATATCGCGGTCGTGGACATTCCCGAGGGCGCCGCCGACGGCATCCCGGCCTTCACCACCTGGGCCTTCGGCGTGGCCGTTCACGCGCATCCGGACATGGATGAAGAGACCGCCTACCAGATCGTCAAGGCGGTGATGGAGAATCCCGAGCCCCAGGCCAACGCCTTCTCGGCGATCAAGGATGCCGACATGGCGCAGATGACCCTCGATGTCGGGACCGTCCCGCTGCATGCCGGCGCCGCACGCTACTTCGAAGAGCAGGGTATGGAAATCCCGGATGCTCTGCAGCCCGCCGAATAACGGCCGTCGAAGGAGCTTTCCGTGCGCGAGCATCTGACCCGGGGGCTGGCCCTCACGCTGGGTGGGCTGATTCTGTACACCGCCGCCACTGGCCCCTTCGAGAGCTTGATCCAGCGCAGCATCTTCCTTGCGCTGGTGATCCTGCTGGGGCTGACGGTCTATCCGCTGGGGGCCGGCAAGCGCTGGCGTCCCCTGGGCATCGCCCTCGATCTCGTCCTGGCGGTGGGTGCCGTGCTCGCCTGTGGCTACGTGGCGATGAATGCCGAGCGCATCCTGGTGGAGCTGCCCTGGGCATCGACCCGCGACATGCTCTTCACCGGGGTGCTGCTGGTGGCGATCCTCGAGCTGTCGCGGCGCGCCATCGGCCTGATCTTTCCGCTGCTGGTGGTGGCCGGCCTGGGCTATGCCTGGTTCGGCGCCGCCATTCCCGGCCCGCTGGGGCACCGCGGCTTCGACCTGGTCTACATCACCGAGACCATCTACCTCGGTGATCTCGGGGTCTGGGGCATGCTGGTGGGCGTGGCCGCGACCACCATTGCTGCCTTCGTGCTGTTCGGCAGCCTGTTGCTGCACACGGGCGGCGGTCAGACCTTCATGGATCTGGCACTGCGCATCAGCGGCCGTTCGCCAGGCGGGGCCGCCAAGGTGGCCACGGTCGCCTCGGGGCTCTTCGGCATGGTCAGTGGCAGCGCGGTGGCCAACGTGGCCACCACCGGCAACTTCACCATTCCCATGATGAAGCGGCTTGACTACCCACGGCCCTTTGCCGCCGCCGTGGAGGCCGTGGCCTCGACGGGTGGTCAGATCGCGCCGCCTATCCTCGGTGCGGCGGCCTTCATCATGGCCGAGATCCTCGGCGAGAGTTACCTGCGCATCGCCCTGGCGGCGCTGCTGCCGGCGATCCTGTTCTACCTGGGGGTCTTCCTGACCATCCATCTGGTCGCGCAGCGGCGCAACCTGCGTGTGGTGCCGGCCGATGAGTTGCCCGGCTGGCGCGACGTGCTGCGCCCCGAGCGCATCGTGCCGATCCTCGCGGCACTGGGCGGGCTCTTCTTCGGCGTGCTCAACGGGCGTTCCATCCAGCTTTCGGCCTTCTACGGCATCATGATGACGGTGTTCACCTTCGTGCCCTTTGCCCTGCTGGCAAGAACGCCATTAGAGGAGATCCTCGGCAAGCTGCTGTCGGGCTTGATGGATGCCGGCAGAGGCATGGTGATCATCGGCGTGCTGCTGGCCGGGGCGCAGATCCTGGTGGCGATGATCGGCATGACCGGTATCGGCGTGACGCTCGCCAGCCTGATCGTCAACGTCGGCGGCGAGTCGCTGTTCCTGGTGGCGGGCATCGTGGGCGGCGTGTGCTTGATCCTGGGCATGGGCATTCCCACGACTGCGGCCTACGTGCTGGTGGCCTCGGTGCTGGCACCGGCGCTGACCACCATCGGCGTGGAGCCGCTCATCGCGCATCTCTTCGTGTTCTACTTCGCAACCCTCTCGGTCATCACTCCGCCGGTGTGCGTGGCGGTGTTTGTCGCCTCGGGTATCGCCGGCACCAACTGGCTACCGGCGGCCGGTGAGGCCGTGCGCCTGGCGGCGGCGATCTACGTCATTCCCTTTCTGCTGCTGATCTATCCGGCGCTGGCCGGCTTCAGTGGGGCGGTTGATATCGCGCTGGCGATCTGTCAGGGCGTGGTCTTCGTGATCGCCTTCGCCTCGCTGATGTCACGCGTGGCGATAACCGGCAACCGTGCCCTGGATATCATCGGTCTGATCGTGGTGATCGGCCTGGCACTGACGCCGGGCTGGCTGACGACGGTAGCGGCACTGCTGGCACTGGCGGGGATGTATGCGCTGCGACGGCGTCGGTCGATATCTGCTGGCCCCTCGCGCGATATGTCCGCCAAGGAGACATCCCCATGACCTTTCTGCTGGGCAGCGGTGCCGGGTTTTCCGGTGACCGCACCGATGCGGCGATTCCCGTGGTGGCCGAGCTGATCCGCCGTGGCCAGCCCGCCGCGCTGCTCTTCGAGACCCTGGGGGAACGAACCCTGGCCGCCGCCCACCGGGCACGGCATGACGATCCCGACGCCGGCTTCGAGCCGCTGCTCGACGAACTGCTGGAGCCTGTGCTCGATGACTGCCTGGCCAATGGCATCGCTATCCTCGGCAACTTCGGTGCCGCCAACCCGGCAGGCGCCTGCGAACGGGTCCGCGCGCTTGCCCAGGGGGCAGGGCGAGCCGATATCCGCATCGGTCACGTGCAGGGCGACGATATCCGCTCGCGCCTCTCCCGTATCGATCTGCAGCGCTGGGAGGGGGAGAGCGGCGAGATGCCGGGTGAGGAGGCGCTGATCTCGGCCAACGTCTACCTCGGCGCTGCGCCCCTGGTCGAGGCGCTGGCCCTGGGTGCCGAGGTGGTCGTGACCGGTCGCGTGGCCGACCCGTCGCTGTTCCTGGCCCCGCTGATGCACTACTTCAGCTGGGCCTGGGACGATTGGGACCGCCTGGCGGCGGGCACGATGGCAGGGCACCTGGGCGAGTGCGGGTCCCAGGTGAGCGGCGGCTACTTCGCCGACCCTGGCTTGAAGGACGTGCCCGACCTGGCCACGGTGGGCTATCCCATCATCGAGGTGGAAGAGGACGGCAGCCTTGTGGTGACCAAGCCGCCCGGCACTGGCGGCTGCGTGACCGAGCACACGGTGAAGGAGCAGTTGCTGTACGAGGTCCACGACCCGGGCGGCTACCTGACGCCGGACGTGATCGTGGATCTCTCCGGCGTCAGGGTTTACGAGATCGGTCCCGACCGGGTCGCGGTCAGCGGCATCCGCGGCAGGCCGGCGCCGGAGCGGCTCAAGACCACCGTGTGCTACGCGGGCGGTTGGCAGGGAGAAGCCGAGATCTCCTACGCCGGCCCCAATGCGTTCGCCAGAGCGCAGCTGGCGGCCGAGGTGCTTCGCGAACGGCTCACCTTTCGCGCGCCCCCCGAGTTACGCTCGCGGTTCGACATCATCGGGCACACCAGCGTCTTCGACAGCGATACCGGCGACCTGCAGCGGCAGACGGCAGGGCAGGAGAGCGGCGATTACCGACTGCGGCTCGCCGTGGGGCACGCCGAGCGGCGCTGGGTGGAACGCGCGACTCAAGAGCTGCTGGCGCTCTACTGCGCCGGCCCGGCCGGCGGGGGCGGGGTGCGCCGTCAGTTCCAGCGACGGATCTGCACGGCCTCCTACCTGGTCCAGCGCAGCGACGTCGAGGCCTTCGCCACCCTGTATGGCACCCCGATGAATGACGACAGGAGTCACGACCATGGCGCCCAGTGATGATGTGAAGATGATGTCGCTGCACCGCCTGGCGCATGCCCGTGCCGGCGACAAGGGCGAGCGGCTTAACCTGGCGCTGTTCGCCTATGACCCACGTCATTACGATATCCTGCTCGCTCAGATCACCGAGGATCGGTTGCAGGCGCTGTTCGCCCACCGCGGCGTCAGCCGGGTGCGGCGCTATCCGCTGCCGGGTCTCGCCGGCATGAACCTGGTGCTCGACGATGTGCTGCAGGGCGGGGTCAATGGGGCGCTGAACCTGGACGGTCACGGCAAGACGCTCTCCTTTCTGTTGCTCGGCATGGCGATCGCCGTGCCGGCGACGCTCGAGGGATGAACGGAACGGATGTCGGGCTCAAGGACGGACTTACGCCTCTTCCTGTTTCGCGGTGTTCTCATTTTGCCCGGCCTTGGTCGGGGCGATGTCGTCACGGATCTTTCCGTTGCGGAAGGCCACGCCATGGCTCGGTTATCGGGATCAATGGCGACGGCTAGTGTGGGGGTGGCCTCCTATCCCGAACACGGCGCCTTGGTCGAAGCACTTCTCGACCGGGCTGACAATGCCATGTATGTCAGCAAGGCTTCGGGCGGCAATCGCGTTTCGGGCCAGGCAGTGGCCTGAGCTCAGGCATCGTCGCAAAGAAGAGTGAGGAGGGATCCCATGGCGGCCTTTCCTGCCGGGTGCTCATTACTGGAATTATGTTGCACTGCACAAAAATCCCTGTTAGTGTGCACAACATCAGAGCGGGGATCTCCCGTTCGTTCAGAACCCGGAGGTTCTTCAGATGAGCAACTTTAACTTCGACACCAAGCAGTTCGAGACCATGATGTTCGGCCCGGCGCGTGCTTACGCTGCCCTGTCCGTCGACTTCACCGAGAAGCTGGTCAACGCTCAGCTTGACGCCGCCAAGTCCTATACCGACACCAACCTGTCGCAGCTGCGCAGCCTGATGGAAGTCAAGGATGCCGAAGGCCTCAAGAGCTACATGGAAGGCCAGCAGCAGGTCGCTACGGAACTGACCGAGCGCCTGAAGGCAGACACCGAGAAGGTTGTCGCCCTGCAGCAGGACTTCGCCAAGGATAGCCAGAAGCTGACCGAAGAGAACGTCCAGAAGGCCCAGGAAGGCATCAAGGAAACCACCGAGACCGCCACCAAGGCCGTCAAGGAAGCGGCTCCCAAGGCTGCCAAGACCGCCTAATTAGGGCTACCCGCCGGCCTACGCCGGCAGGACGCGATACCCGAGGCCACCGATCCATGATCGGTGGCCTTTCGCATGGTGCGCCAGGCATGGCGCGCAGCGCCTGACTGGCGCTGTTCCCGAGGGTGGTGCCTCGGGATGACTTGGGGGTGAAAGTCCCCTGCACGCCCGGCAAGGGGAAGTGCTAGCCAACGGCAAGGGTGTCTCCCGCGAGGGGGAATCCGAAGGAAGCCCGAGGCAAAACGCTGGCCTGACGAACAGGAAGCGGATACGAGGCGGCATGGCGGGGTGAGATGGCCATGTTCATCGAAGCCCAATACTTGCACGGAACGCCATGACGTAGATCCGACAGGCATAAGCGGGAAGGTCGCGCGTCTTA
Source organism: Halomonas lysinitropha (assembly GCF_902500215.1). Classification (GTDB taxonomy): domain Bacteria; phylum Pseudomonadota; class Gammaproteobacteria; order Pseudomonadales; family Halomonadaceae; genus Halomonas; species Halomonas lysinitropha. The sequence goes on along the minus strand of NZ_CABVOU010000014.1, from coordinate 170,628 downwards.
CCCTGGGAGGTCTGGTGGTCCGCCACGGTGCTACCGGCGTCGAGAGGCGACGGGATGGGCCACCAGACGTCAGCAGAGGCCATAGTAAGTGCCGGTTCACCCCGGCACCAAGGGCCGAACATGAAGAACCGCGAGTAGGCGATGACGTCTCGAGGATCGATCATGAAGACAGACCCTGACGCTAATACCGTCACTCACCCAGAGGGGCAGGGGCGGAACCCCGAGTCCCGGCCGGTGAGCGTCGAGACGGTCCCGGCGTCGTCATCGTGGACGAAAGCGGAGCCCGCCTCGCTCATGGAGGCGGTTACCGCCTCGCAGAACATGCAGCAGGCTTACCGTAAGGTGGTCGCCAACCAGGGCGCACCGGGTGCCGACGGCATGACGGTGCAACAGTTGGCGGATCACCTGAAACAGCACTGGCCGACGCTGCGCGAGCGGCTGCTGGCCGGTGAGTACCACCCCAGCCCAATCCGAGCCGTCGAGATCCCCAAGCCCAAGGGCGGGACCCGACAGCTCGGCATCCCCACGGTCACCGACCGGCTGATCCAGCAGGCGCTGCTGCAGGTGCTGACGCCGCGCTTCGATCTGGGATTCTCCGAATCAAGCTACGGCTACCGCCCGCAACGCAGTGCCCAGCAGGCCGTCTCGGCCATGAAGGCCCACGTCACTGCCGGCCACCGCTGGGTGGTCGACCTCGACCTGGAAGCCTTCTTCGACCGAGTGAACCACGACCTGCTGATGGCACGGGTCGCGCGCCGCGTCCGCGACACGCGGGTTCTGCGCCTGATCCGTCGCTATCTGGAAGCCGGTATGTTCCAGCATGGCCTGACCACGCCACGCAAGCAGGGTACGCCCCAGGGCGGGCCGTTAAGCCCGCTGCTGGCGAACATCCTGCTGGACGACGTGGACAAGGAACTGGAGCGCCGGGGCCACCGCTTCTGCCGCTATGCCGACGATGTGCAGGTGTACGTCAAGAGTCGGCGGGCGGGTGACCGCGTCATGGCCAGCCTGAGTGATTTTCTCGAGAATTCGCTCCGGCTGACGGTCAATCGCGACAAGAGTGCGGTGGATCGGCCTTGGAACCGAGGATACCTGGGCTACACGCTGACTCGGCACAAGCTGGCACGGCTGACCATCACCAAGGCCAGTATGCAGCGCATAATGCAGCGACTCCGCGAGATCCTGAAACGCGGCAGAGGGCGTAACATCCGACGCGTCATCGAAGAGCTGACCCCCGTCCTGCGGGGCTGGGCCAGCTACTTCTCCCTCGTCGATGTGAGACGCCCGCTGGAAGCGCTGGATCGATGGATACGCCGCCGACTGCGCTGCCTGATCTGGCGGCAGTGGAAACGGCCAAGGACCCGACGCCGGAAGCTTCTGGCGCTAGGTCTGAACGAGCATCGTGCCTGGAAATCAGCGGGGAATGGACGAGGCCCTTGGTGGAACGCAGGTGCTCTGCATATACGCCATGCCTTGCCCAACCGCTGGTTCGCCCAGCAGGGGATGATCTCGGTACTCGATACGGCAAGAGGGCTTAGTCGTTCTTCGTGAACCGCCGTGGTACGGAACCGTATGCCCGGTGGTGTGAGAGGACGGGGGAGGCAACTCCCCCTCCTACTCGATCAGGGATGGCAATGGCTGGATGGGGTCTGTCAGCCGTGAATCATTGGGGAGGAGCCGAGGCTCACGCTTTGGCCTCCAGACGGCGTACTTCATCGCTACACCGCATTGCAGAGATCTCGCCTGGTACTCGATCAGTAGCTGACCCAAGTTAAGGACGCGGGTTCGGCTCGCTAAGTAAACTTGCGTTTTCCATGTTACGCCAAGGATGGTGGGCCCTGTTTCTCGCTTCGCCCCGGTCTGCGCCGGGGCGATCTCTTTCCGCGTCGACACCGTCGTGCTGGTTCAGGGGCTTAAGCTAGTTTTCGTAGACATCCATAGGACAACCTATGCCACATATTTCATAGAAAACAATAAGATATGGATGATGATGGAAGTCCGTAGACATCACTCGATGTTCTGGATCTGCTCGCGCATCTGCTCGATCAGCACCTTGAGCTCCACGGCGCAGCGGGTGGTGGCGGCCACCACCGACTTGGACGACAGGGTATTGGCCTCGCGGTTGAGCTCCTGCATCAGGAAATCCAGGCGCCGCCCCACCGGGCCTGGTTGGCCGAGCTGGCGCGCCACCTCGGCGACGTGAGTGGTCAGGCGGTCGAGCTCCTCGTCGACGTCGGCCTTCTGGGCGAGCAGCACCAGCTCGGCCTCCAGCCGCTGGGGCTCCAGCTCGGCACGTATCGCTTCCATCCGCTCCAGCAGCTGAACCCGCTGGCGTTCGAGGATATGCGGCATCAGCCGGTGCACCTCGGCCACCTGGGCGTTCACTGCGATCAGCCGCTCGCGGATCAGTGCAGCGAGCTTCTCGCCCTCCCGGGCACGGCCGGCGACAAGGTCGTCCAGGGCAGCCTGAAACAGCGCCAGCGCCTCCTGCTTGACGGCCGCCATGTCGGGACCTCGACGGTCCAGCACGCCGGGGTGGTCGAGCAGGCTCAGGGCATCGGGCATGGTGGCCTCCGGCACGCTTTCGCGGACCTCCCCCAGGGCCGTGGCCAGCGCGGCAAGGCGTCGACGGTCGACGCTCAGTGCCGCCTCGTTGCCGGTGGGCTCGAAGCGCAGCGTGCATTCGACCTTGCCCCGGGCCAGGCGATTGCGCAGGGCCTCGCGGAACATCGGCTCCAGGTCGCGCAGCGCCTCCGGCAGGCGGAAGTGGGGTTCGAGGTAGCGCTGATTCACCGAGCGCAGCTCGATCTGCAGGCTGCCGGCCGCGGTGTCGCTATCCTGGCGTGAAAAGGCGGTCATGCTGTGGGCCATGGTGCCTCCCGTTGCGCCGTGATCTCTCTGGGCCGGCAGTGTAACCGATTCCCCGCCCAGACCGTGTAGATCAGAGCGTGTAGAATGGCCCCCTTCCATCACGTGACGTCCCGTCACCATCCCGATTCAAGAGAGGTGCCATGTCTTCGGAGATCCGGCGTCCCAGCGGACGCGCCCCCGACCAGTCCCGCGAGATTCGTCTCACCCGCGACTATACCCGCCATGCCGAGGGCTCGGTGCTGGTGGAGTTCGGCGATACCAAGGTGCTGTGCAACGCCAGCGTCGAGGTTGGCGTGCCCCGCTGGCTGCGCGGCAAGAAGCAGGGCTGGGTGACCGCCGAGTACGGCATGCTGCCCCGGGCCACCCACACCCGCGGCAGCCGCGAGGCCACCCGCGGCAAGCAGGGCGGCCGCACCCTGGAGATCCAGCGGCTGATCGGTCGCTCGCTGCGAGCGGCGGTGAACCTCAAGAAGCTTGGCGAGTTCACCATCACCGTGGACTGCGACGTCATCCAGGCCGATGGCGGCACCCGCACCGCCTCCATCACTGGCGGCTGCGTGGCGCTGATCGATGCCATCCGCCACCTGCAGCGCGAGAAGCTGATCAAGGGCGATCCCTTCTACCAGCTGGTGAGTTCGGTCTCGGTGGGGCTGTTCAAGGGGTTGCCGGTCGTCGACCTGGACTACCCCGAGGACTCCAGCGCCGATACCGACATGAACGTGGTGATGGCCGAGGGGGGTGGACTGATCGAGGTGCAGGGCACCGCCGAAGCCGGCACCTTCAGCCGAGCCCAGCTTGACGCCATGCTCGACCTGGCCGAGAAGGCCGGCTACGAGCTGTTCGAGCACCAGCGCGAGGCGTTGGGCATCCCTCGCTGATCCTGCGTATCCTCCTTAACGCACCGCGCCGGCCCAAGTGGCCGGCACGGTGCGTTCCGGCGGACCGGAACGGCGACGAAGGGAGCGGACTCAGAGCGTCAGGTCATACTCGACGATCAGCGGGGCAAACTCCGAGAAGGTGGCATCGTAGTCGATCCAGGCATCCACCACATGGCGGCGGAACTCGGGGCCCACGACCTGATAGTCGATGCGCCAGCCTTCCTGGCGGGAACGCGGCACCTCCTGGTCGAGTTTGGGCCACCAGGTGTACTCGCCGGCGTCGCGGTTGATCTCGCGGAAGGTGTCGATGAAGCCGGTGGGGCCGAACACCTGGTCCATCCAGGCGCGCTCCTCGGGCTTGAAGCCGGGCGTGGTCTGGTTGTCGGCCCAGTTCTCCAGGTCGAGGGTCTTGTGGGCAATGTGCCAGGTGCCACAGATGATGTACTCGCGGCGCTTGCGGGCCATCTTCGACAGGTACTCCTGATACTGAGCCATGAAGGCCTGCTTGGCGGCAACGTCGCTGCCGTCGGGCATCAGGAAGCTGGCGACGCTGAAGCGGTCATAGTCGGCCTGCAGGAAACGTGCCTCGTGATCGCACTGGGGAAATCCCAGGCCGTACATGATCGCCTTGGGGATCTTGCGGCAGTAGAGGCCGACCCCAGAGAAGCCGTCCTGCTCGGCATCGAGGAAGTAGCCCTCGTAGCCTTCCGGATAGAGGATGCTGTCGTCCAGCTCGAAGCTCTTGGCCTTGAGGTTCTGCACGCAGACGACATCGGCGTCCTGGCCGGCGAGCCAGTCGAGGAAGCCTCGACCGACGGCTTCGCGGATGCCGTTGACATTGATGGTGGCGATTTTCATACATGGTCCCTTTTGCGTCGCGCGTGTATGATACCCGACGTTTCGACGTTTGGGTAAATGGCCCCGGTCGATAGACGTGATATTGGCCCTTGATCGAGAAATACTGGGTCCTTGACCGTGAAGAGGAGGCTCTGTGGCGGACCAGCCGGGCGCACAGCGCATGCAAGACTACCAGCGGGAGTTCATCGAGTTCGCCATCGAACAGGGCGTGTTGAGCTTCGGCGAATTCACCCTGAAGTCCGGCCGGGTCAGCCCTTACTTCTTCAACGCCGGCCTGTTCCGTAGCGGTGGCGCCCTGGCGCGACTGGGGCGTTTCTATGCCCGGGCCATCCAGGCCAGTGGCCTCGAGATCGACGTACTGTTCGGTCCGGCCTACAAGGGCATCCCGCTGGCGGCCACCACCGCCGTGGCGCTGGCCGACCACCACGATCGTGACCTGCCCTATGCCTTCAACCGCAAGGAGGCCAAGGACCACGGCGAGGGGGGCAACATCGTCGGTGCCGCACTCGAGGGGCGGGTCCTGATCATCGACGACGTGATCACCGCCGGCACCGCCATTCGCGAGGTGATGGGTCTGATCGAGGGCGCGGGTGCCCGGGCGGCCGGTGTGCTGATCGCCCTGGATCGCCAGGAGTGCGGGCAGGCCGAGGGTAGAACCAAGCGTCAAAGTGCCATCCAGGAGGTCGAGGCCGCCTATGACATGCCGGTGGTCAGCATCGTGACCCTGGACCTGGTGCTCGAGTACCTCGAAGCGCACGCCGGTGAGGCGATGCAGCCTCATGCCGAGGCGATCCGCACCTACCGCGCCCACTATGGGGTGGCAGGCGACTGAGCGTCACGTGGCGCGCTGCCGGTGCTTGCCGATCGTCCCTCGGGCCCCGCACGGGGCCCGAGTGCGTTACGGGCCTTTCATATCAGGAGTCGTTGATGCTCGACGTGGTGCTCTATCAGCCCGAAATTCCCCCCAACACCGGCAACCTGATCCGCCTCTGCGCGAACACCGGCTTTCGCCTGCACCTGATCGAACCGCTGGGCTTCGTGCTGGACGACAAGCGCCTGCGCCGCGCAGGGCTCGACTACCACGAGTGGGCGCGAGTCCGGGTCCATGCCGACTGGGCGGCCTTCCAGGCGGCCGTGGCCCCCGAGCGGGTCTTCGCCGTCTCGACCCGCGGGCGCACCGGCTATCATGAACCCGCCTACCGCGAGGGTGATGCCCTGGTGTTCGGCCCCGAGACTCGCGGCCTGCCCCAGGCGATGCTCGATGCCCTGCCCGAATCGCGACGCCTGCGCATTCCCATGTTGGCGGAGAGCCGCAGCCTGAACCTCTCCAACGCCTGCGCGGCGGTGGTCTTCGAGGCCTGGCGCCAGCTGGGCTTCGTAGGCGCCGGCCTCCCGGGGGCCGACCTTCCGTCGCGCGACGCCCCCGAGTCTGCGAGGAACCGCTGATGTCACCGACTATCGCCAGCCGGCTCGCCGGGCTCAACCCCCGCCAGCAGGAGGCGGTGCGCTACATCGACGGCCCCTGCCTGGTGCTGGCCGGTGCGGGTTCCGGCAAGACCAGCGTGATCACCACCAAGATCGCCTACCTGGTGCAGGAGTGCGGCATGAGTGCTCGGCGCATTGCCGCGGTGACCTTCACCAACAAGGCGGCCCGGGAGATGAAGGAGCGCGTGGGGAGCATGCTCAAGGGCAAGGAAGGACACGGGTTGACCGTCTCCACCTTTCACACCCTGGGGCTCAATATCATCCGTAGCGAGCTCAAGGTGCTGGGCTACCGGCCGGGCTTCTCACTGTTCGATCCGGAGGATGCCAAGGCGCTGCTCCGCGACCTGATGAACAAGGACGCCCAGGTCGATGCGGACCAGATCAACGCCGTGCAGCACCAGATCTCTCAGTGGAAGAATGACCTGGTGCTGCCCGGTCAGGCCCTCTCGCATGCCGCGGACGACGACGAGCAGTACGCCGCTCGGGTCTACGAAGCCTATGTGCGCCACCTCAAGGCCTACAACGCCGTGGACTTCGACGACCTGATTCTGCTGCCGGTGGTACTGCTGCGCGACGATTCCGAGGCGCTGGCCCGCTGGCGGCGCAAGATCCACTACATGCTGGTGGACGAGTACCAGGACACCAACATCAGTCAATATCTGCTGGTCCGGCTGCTGATGGGGGAGCGGTCGACTTTCACCGTGGTGGGCGACGACGACCAGTCGATCTATGCCTGGCGCGGGGCGCGCCCCGAGAACCTGGTGACCCTGGGCGAGGACTTTCCGCGCCTCAAGGTGATCAAGCTGGAGCAGAACTACCGCTCCACCGGTACCATCCTGCGCACCGCCAATGCACTGATCAGTCACAATCCCCACGTCTACGACAAGACCCTGTGGTCGGAGATGGGCGAGGGCGCGGCGATTCGCGTGGTGGTCAATCGCCACGAGGAGGCCGAGGCCGAGCGCGTGGCCAGCGAAATCCTGACTCGGCGCATCAAGGAGAGGGCCGAATGGCGCGATTTTGCGGTGCTCTATCGCGGCAATTTCCAGGCCCGGCTGCTGGAGCTCAAGCTGCAGCACTACCAGATTCCCTACAAGCTCTCCGGGGGCACCTCCTTCTTCTCGCGCAACGAGATCAAGGATGCCATGGCCTACCTGCGGCTGCTGATCAACCCGGCGGACGATAATGCCTTCCTGCGCATCGTCAATGTGCCGCGCCGCGAGATCGGCCCCGGCACCCTGGAGAAGCTCGCCAACTACGCCAACGACCCGGCAACCGGGCGCGGCATCTCGCTATTCGCCGCCTGCCACGAGCTGGGCCTGGAGCAGCAGCTGTCGGTCAAAGCCGTCGAGAGGTTGGGGAGGTTTACCCACTTCATCGATGGCGTTCGGCGGCGCATGGACGAGGGCGACGCCATCGAAGCCATCCGCGGCATGTTGCACGAGATGGACTACGAGGCCTGGCTCTACCAGAACGCCAGCGCGCCAACCATCGCCGAGCGGCGCATGGCCAACGTCTGGGTACTGGTCGACCAGCTGGAGAAGTCCATGAACCGTGATCCCGAGGACACGGCAAGCACGGAGACCGAGACTGATGACGTGGAGTCGGCCATCTCCCGGTTGGTACTGCGCGACATTCTCGAGCAGCAGGCCGAGGAGGATGACTCCGACCGGGTCCAGCTGCTGACCATGCACGCCTCCAAGGGATTGGAGTTTCCCCACGTTTACCTGATGGGCCTGGAGGAAGAGCTGTTGCCCCATCGCAACGCCATCGAAGCGGGCACGGTGGAGGAGGAGCGTCGCCTGGCCTATGTGGGCATCACCCGGGCGCGACGCACCCTGACCCTTACACTGGCACGCCAGCGCAAGACCTATGGCGAATTGATGGACTGCACGCCGAGTCGCTTTCTCGACGAGCTGCCAGAGAGGGATCTGGAGTGGGAGGGGCGCGCGGATCGCGAAGACCCCGAGAAAAAGCAGGCGCGTGGGCAGGATGCTATCGCCGGGCTGCGGTCTTTGCTCGGCTGAGCGTTTCCTGCCCAGACGCAAGCGGGGCGCCCTGAGGCGCCCCGCACCCTTTCCCGCTGGCGGGAACTTACTGCACCGGCTCAACCAGGTAGTCGGTGGCGGCCTTCACCTCGTCATCGGAGAGGTTGGGGTTTCCACCCTTGGCCGGCATGGCGTTGAAGCCGTTGATCGAGTGGTCATAGAGAGTCTCCATGCCCTTGGACATGCGGTCCGTCCACTGATCGGCATTGCTACGAACCGGGGCGCCAGCAGCGCCGGTCTCGTGGCAGGCCATGCACACCTGGTTGTAGATCGCCTCGCCATCGATGCCGGCATGTGACGGTTCGTCGCCGGAAGCGGCTTCCTCACTGGAGTCGGTGGCTTGTTCTTCGCCCGAAGCAGCAGTGTCCTCTTCGCCCGAGGCCGTGTCTTCTTCGGCGGAAGTCGCTTCCTCGGCCGGTGCCTCATCGCCACCCTGTTCCGGGACGTCCATTACCGGTTCAACCAGATAGGCGGTTGCCGCTTCTACCTCTGCATCGGAGAGGTTGGGGTTGCCACCCTTGGCCGGCATGGCGTTGAAGCCGTTGATGGAATGGCTCAGCAGGGTCTCGAAGCCCTTGCCGGTACGCTCGCTCCAGGCGGCCTCGTCGCCGCGTACGGGGGCCCCGGCGGCACCCGTTTCGTGGCAGGCCATGCAAACGTTGTTATAGACGCTTTCGCCATCCACGCTGCCGCCATCACTCGTGGTGTCATCGCCACCGTTGCTGGATGCCATGGCGGTGCCACAGTCCTCGCCTTGCAGACAGAGTTCCCCGACCGGCTTCAGGCGTTCCGCGATGGCCTCACGTTGCGCGTCGTCCTGTGCAACGGCGCTACCTGCGGTCAGGCCCAGGGTGGCCAGACACCCCATTATCAGCTTGCTGGATTTCACTCTCACCACCTCTCGACGGTCCTGTCATCGGAATCACGCTCGGCATCACGTCAGTCGGTGGACACCATGGCGCGCACTAACTGCTCGCAGTATACCGGCATCACCAACGCCTGGAAAATGTCCCGGTTCATACCACGGCCGGGGCGAGCGTGATGGCTGCTAGACAGCAGCAGGGCTGGCGGGTACGATGTCGACCGCCTGGCACCCAACGCCTGGCATGTGCGCCCGTAGCTCAGCTGGATAGAGTATCGGCCTCCGAAGCCGAGGGTCGCAGGTTCGAATCCTGCCGGGCGCACCACGAATTCAAGGGCTTACGATAATCTCGTAGGCCCTTTTCTCTTAGTGCGCCAAACATGGCGCACAGCGGTCTGACTGGCCCCTATCAAGCCGTGGGTGTAGCGCGTCAATCTGGATGAGAAATCGGTCTCGCGGCCCTTTTTATGCTCCCTCACCTGGTAGACACGCTGTGTCACTCGTGTCCGTCTCGCTGGGCGACATAGCATGGCGGGTCTTGAGTGTCGTGCGCGTTGCCGGCCGCCAGAGACAGGCCCCCTGCTCTCTAGCCTTGGCTCAACCTCCCTGCTCTTAAACTTTGGTCGCAATTTGATCAGTCGCCCTTGCTGAGCCGGATTCGAGCGATTAGCTTACGAGTTGTATGATGTATGACAACAACGCTGTTGTCGTTACCCCCGAGGCGGTCGGGGAGTCCCTGGCCCCGGTAAGCATGAGGACGGTTGCGTGAAGTTTTCCAGAGAAGAAGTGGTGCAAGCCATCGGCGATGGTCTGCTGTCGTTTCCCATCACGGACTTCGACCAGGAAGGCCGTTTCGATGCCGAGAGCTATCGCAAGCGGCTGGAATGGTTCATCAGCCACGACATCTCGGCCGTATTCGTGGCCGGTGGTACCGGTGAGTTCTTCAACCTGACACTCGACGAATTTCGCGATGTGGTGCGGGTCGCCGTGGAGACGGTAGACGGCAAGCTGCCGGTGATCGCCAGCGCCGGGCTGAGCGTCGAGAGCGGCAAGGCTTTCGCACAGGCGGCTGAGGAGGTCGGTGCCGACGGCATCCTGCTGATGCCGCCCTATCTGACCGAGTGTCCCCAGGATGGACTGGTGGAGTACGCCCGCCAGATCTGTGTTTCGACCCGGCTCAACGTCATCTACTACAACCGTGGCAATGGCATCCTGGACGCCGGGTCCGTGACGGCTCTGGCCGAGGCCTGCCCCAACCTGGTCGGTCTCAAGGACGGCAAGGGCGATATTCAGGCACTGAACAAGATCGTCAAGACCGTGGGTGACCGCCTGGTCTACATCGGCGGCGTGCCGACGGCAGAGATCTTTGCCGAGGCCTATCTCTCCATTGGTGTCAATACCTACTCATCGGCCGTGTTCAATTTCGTACCCGACATGGCCGTGACCTTCTACAAGGAACTGCGCAAGGGTAACAGCGAAGTCGTGAAGCAGATCACCAACGACTTCTTTATTCCCTTCGTGGACCTCAGGGATCGGAAGAAAGGGTATGCCGTCAGCCTGATCAAGGCCGGCGCCGAGATCATCGGTCGTCCGGCGGGTAGCGTTCGCGCGCCCCTGACCATGCCCACTTCCGAGGAGCGTCAGCAACTCGAGACGCTGGTGGAAATCGCCAAGCAACTATAAAACCGACAACGACTGAAAGAGGTGAAAGCATGACCGTATCCAAGAAACAGCTCGTAGGGCTGGGTTCCGCCGCCGTCATGGCGTCGATGACCTTCGGTGCCGGTGTCGCCATGGCCCAGGATGGAGAGCTACGTGGCAACATTCGTGTCGTCATCGGCTCCACATCGACGGGTGGCGATACCTATCAGAATTCGAGCATCGTGGTGGACAAGCTGGCCGAACAGCTCGATCTCAACATGAAGGTCGATGCCGTCGGTGCGAGTTCCGCTTTCCGTACGCTGGATCGCGATCCGCGCGGCAATACCCTGATGATCTTCCACGATCAGTCCTACCTGGGCTTCCTCTATGGTGTTCAGGGTTACGAGAACATTTTCGAGAAATACACCATCGGGCCGACCGTGGCGATCAACCCGGGCAACGCCTACCTGGTGCCCAAGGACTCGCCGTACGAGAACCTCGACGAGATTATCGCGGCAGTCGGTGAGGGCAAAGAGGTGCGCGTGGCAATCCAGCCGGGCGGCGTGTCCGAGATCGGCTTCAGTGCCTTGAAGAATGCCGTTGCCATCGAGTATCCGGGCCAGGAAGACAATCTGGTCGCCGTGAATACTGGCTCCCAGGCGGACAAGAACCAGCAGCTCTACGATGACCAGGTCGACATGATCCATGGGTCCGTGCAGGCCAACGAGCAGTTCACTCGCCTGCCGGAAGACGATCAGAAGGCTATGCGCTTCGTATGGCTGACGGCTCGTCAGGACACCATCGAGCAGGCGCCGGAAGACGGCATGGGGCAGACCAGCCGCGAGCAGCTGCTGGAGTATGTCGAGCCCAACGTCACTGTCACCATGGGTGACGATGAGAACTTTACCTTCGACAAGGAATTCTTCTTCCTCTACAACAAGGAGATGGATTCCGGCATCGTCGATCAGATTGATGAGGCTCTGGCAGAGGTCTATGCCGAGGGCGAGATTCAGGAAGTTCAGAAGAACTCTTTCTTCATTCCGAATTTCAAACCGTCCGATGAAGCTTCTGAGTACCTGAAAAACAAGATGTCGCGTTACGAAGAGATTATCGAAAACATCCAGTAAGCACTCCGAGCATCGGCGGCAGTGAGCCGCCGATGCTCTTGCTGTCTGGCATTTATCGACATAGAAAATTGACGGGAAGGGCTGCCTTCCCGTCGTCGGAGCCGCTATGGAATCAGGTCTGTCCAGTCTGCTCAGTGTCTCGATTGATTTCGAGACCTCTCACCTGGTTTTCCCGACAATAATTCACTGGATTCTGGCGGTACTTTTCGCCATTATTCTGGTAACCAAGGTGATTCCCTTTTTGGCTGCGGTGAAGCGAGGAGAGCGTACTTTACCCATTGTGGGCGAATCCATGGATGGCTTTCGTTTCTTCGGCACCCTCGCCCTTATCATCGCGTATTTTTACCTCATGGCGGTGGTGGGCAATATGTTTCCCTATACGGGATATGGCTTCTTGTTCGTCTCGATGCCCTTCGTCTTTTTGATGGCGCTCATGTATCTGCATGAGTGGACGAAGAAAGCTGTGGTCATCGTGTTGATCAACGCCATCATCGCCCCCAGTCTGGTCTGGTTTGTCCTGGCCAAGCTGTTCAGAATCACCCTGCCGTGACTGAGGTGAATGTCATGATGGAATTCGTGTCACTTCTCGATGTAACGTTTTTTCTGCTAGCCGGCTTTGGCGCGTTGGTGGGCATCATTTTCGGTGCGATTCCCGGTATGACGGCCACAATGGCCGTGGCCGTCTGCTTGCCGCTGACTTATGCTCTGGGCCTGAATAATGGCCTTGCTCTGTTGCTGGGGCTTTATGTTGGCGGAATATCGGGCGGGATGGTGCCGGCCGTTCTGCTCAATATACCGGGAACGCCATCCTCGATCACGACCACGTTCGATGGCTATCCCATGGCCCAGAAGGGTGAAGGTGAGAAGGCCCTGAGAGTCTGTGTCGTTGCCTCCGTCATTGGTGGCTTGATCAGTGCTGCCGTGCTTTTCCTGTTCGCGCCCATGCTGGCGGACTTCTCCATCAAGTTCTCCTATGTGGAGAAGTTCCTGATCATCCTTCTGGCGCTGTCCGTGATCGCCTCTCTCTCCAGCAACATGTTGGTAGGTATCTTTAGCGGCGTGATCGGCATCTGGCTGAGCCTGGTGGGTGTCTACAGCATCTCTGATGGCGGCAATGGCAAGACCCGGCTGATGGCCGACTTCATGGAGCCCTACCTTTATGAAGGCTTTTCCTTGCTGCCCGTGTTGATCGGTATCTTTGGTATCTCGACCATCCTCCTCGAGGCCGAAAAAGGCGTGAAAAGCGAACTCACCAGCGATCGGCTGAAACTTGGCAAGGGAGGAGTGTTTGCCTTCTCCATCTTCAAAGGCCGTTTTACCAACCTGGTGCGCTCCTCCTTCATCGGTACCTTCGTGGGCATGCTGCCCGGCGTGGGTGGCAGTGCTGCTTCGGTGCTCGCCTACACTCAGGAGAAGAACCTGTCGCGGGATTCCTCGGAGATGGGCAAGGGGGCGCCCCAAGGACTCATGGCCTCGGAGTCGGCCAACAACGCCTTGACCGGCGGTGCCCTGATTCCGCTGCTTTCTCTGGGTATCCCCGGTGATTCCACCACTGCCGTGCTGATCGGTGCTTTCACGCTCCAGGGCATCCAGGTCGGGCCGCTGTTCATCCCCGAAAATGCCAATACCTGGTACATCATGATGACGGCGCTGGTGTTTGCCAACATCGTGATGTTCTTCCTGATGTTCTTCGCCATCAAGCATATCGCCAAGGTAGTGATGGTGCCCAAGCATATCCTCTATCCGTTGATCACCATGATGTGTGTGGTGGGAGCCTATGCGATCAACTACGGCATCATGTTCGACGTCTGGACGCTGCTGATCTTCGGTGTTCTCGGTTACCTGATCCAGAAGATCGGTCTTGAGGTGGCGCCCCTGATCATCGGCTTCATCCTGGGCGGCCAGGCGGAGATCTACTTCGTCAAGAGCCTCGAGTCATTCGGGACCCTGTCGATCTTCTTTACCAAGAGCCCTATCGCCGTGGTGCTGTGGCTGCTGATTCTGGCGTCGGTGGTGTTCTCGATCGTGATGAGCCTGAAGAGCCGTGCCAAGGGGCGTCAGGATGTGCTCAGTTGAGCAACATCGTCGGTAAGACGTTGAGCTCGGTCACCAACGTTCATCCGGCACCCAAGACCTTTCTCCGGCAGGGAGCTGTCCCTCCTGGGTGGATAATTCAAGAGGCAAGAGACTGATGTTTCCGAAAATCAAAAGCATGCGTGTAGTTCCCGTCGCCGGCTATGACGGTTTCCTGTTGAACCTCAGCGGTGGCCACGCCCCCTGGTTCATCCGCTGTGTGCTGATTCTCGAAGATGATGCCGGCAACCAGGGGGTCGGGGAGATCCCCTCTAGTGACGGTATCCTCAAGGGACTCGAGCAGTGTCGGTCTCTGGTCGAAGGCTCGCGGGTCAACGACGTTAAGCAGACCCTGAACCAGGCACGCCAGGTTCTGGCCCGTAACGGGCGGGAAGAGCGCGGTCGTCAGACTTTCGACCTCCGCGTGGCGGTTCACGTCATCACTGCCATCGAGTCGGCACTGTTTGACCTCTTCGGTCAGGCGTTGCAGATGCCGGTGGCCGACCTGCTGGGACAGTATGGCCGACAGCGCGACGAGGTAGAGGCGCTGGGCTATCTGTTCCTGCTGGGGGACCCTGGCAAGACGGATCTGCCCTATCCCAGGGCAACTGATCCCCAGGATGCCTGGGACGAGGTGCGTTACCAGGAGGCACTGACGCCGGAGGCGGTGGCCAACCTGGCCAAGGCGGCCTATGACCGCTACGGCTTCAAGGACTTCAAGCTCAAGGGCGGGGTGCTGCGCGGCGAGGAGGAGGCCGACTGTATCCGTGCGCTGTACGAGGCCTTCCCGGAAGCCCGTTTGACCCTCGATCCCAACGGCGCCTGGAAGCTCGACGAGGCGGTGCGGGTGCTGGAGCCGATCAAGGACCTGCTGAGCTACGCCGAAGATCCCTGCGGTCAGGAGGAGAGCTACTCGGGCCGCGAGACCATGGCGGAGTTCAAGAAGCGTACCGGACTGCCCACCGCAACCAACATGATCGCGACAGATTTCAAGCAGTTGCAGTACGCTGTGCAGCTCAATTCGGTGGATATCCCGCTGGCGGACTGCCACTTCTGGACCATGCAGGGTGCCGTCATGGTCGGTGAGCTGTGCAATGAGTGGGGCATGACCTGGGGCTCGCACAGCAATAACCATTACGATATCTCGCTGGCGATGATGACCCATGTGGCGGCGGCCTGCCCGGGCGAGATCACCGCCATCGACACTCACTGGATCTGGCAGGACGGCCAGCGCATCACCAAGAACCCGTTCCCGATCCGTGACGGCAAGCTGACGGTACCCAAGACGCCGGGCCTGGGTGTCGAGCTGGACGAGGAGAAGCTGATGGAAGCCCATCGCCTCTATCAGAGCCTTGACGTAACGCAACGCAATGACGCCCTGGCCATGCAGTATCTCATTGCCGGTTGGGAATTCGATCCCAAGCGGCCGGCACTGGTGCGCTAAGTCTCTCTTGGCTGTTAGACTAAAAGTCATACTTTTGGTCGAGGGCTTTTTTATGGCAAAGAGTACGGAAATGCCAGCTGAAATCGCGCGACTGGATCTGCATAAGGTGGCGAAACAGGGGCCTCTATCTACCCATGTTGCCGATCAGCTCGAAGGGTTGATACTTCAGGGGAAAATCAAGGTTGGCAAAAAGCTTCCCACTGAAAGTCAGCTATGCGATTCCTTTGGCGTCAGCCGCACGGTCATCCGCGAAGCGATTACTCACCTCAAGTCACTGGGACTGGTCGCCACACGGCGTGGCGTGGGCACCACGGTCCTGCATTCGACCCCTGTCGAGGCGCGGCCGGCGGAGCGGATCAACCCGACCACCGTCGAGGATATCCTGCATGTTCTCGAGTTTCGCCTGGCCCTGGAGCCGGTAGCGGCGGAACTCGCTGCCCTGCGGCACGACGCCGAGGATCGGCGCCTTATCGAGGCGAAGCATGCTGCGTTCATCAAGGCCCACGCCGAGAACAGCCTGGCTCGGGTGGAGGATTACGAGTTCCATCTTGCCATCGCTTCGGCCACCCACAACCCTGTCTTCGAGCAGTTCTACGAGCAGCTCAGCTCCAGCAGCATCCCTCGCGCCAAGTTGTTGAGCATCGATATCAATCCGGCTGCTGCGGTGCGCTATCTGGAGCGCGTCCAGGAAGAGCACGCCTTTGTTCTTGAGGCCATTCTTTCCCGTGACCCCGAGGCGGCCAGAGAGACCATGTACCAGCACCTCAATCGTTCTCGAAACCTGTACCTGCAGTATCAGGAAAATTGAAGCAAGCAAACACAAGGAGGCATCATGACCCCACAAGGCACATCCCTGATCGGCCAGCAGGCCGTCACCGGTGACCAGGCCGTCATTCGCGCCATCGATCCAGCCCGTGGCGAGACACTCGCGCCCGATTACCCGGGGCTCGGCCGTGACGAAGTGGTCCGCGCCTGTCAACTCGCCGAGACTGCCTTCGCCTCCTATCGCGAGAGCTCATTGGAGGACCGTGCGGCCTTTCTCGAGACAGTGGCCAGTGAGATAGAGGCGCTGGGCGATGCCCTGGTCGAGCGTGCCATGGCCGAGACCGGCCTGCCACGGGCGCGCATCGAGGGCGAGCGCGGCCGCACCTGTGGCCAGCTGCGCCTGTTCGCCTCGGTGGTTCGCGCCGGCGAATGGCTTGATGTGCGCATCGATCCGGCGCTCCCAGAGCGTGAGCCCATGCCTCGCGTTGACCTGCGCCAGCGCCACTTGGCGCTGGGTCCGGTGGCCGTGTTCGGCGCCTCGAACTTCCCACTGGCCTTCAGCGTGGCCGGTGGCGACACGGCCTCGGCGCTGGCCGCCGGCTGCCCGGTAGTGGTCAAGGCGCATTCCGCCCATCCAGGCACCTCCGAGCTGGTGGGCCGCGCCGTGCAGGCTGCCGTCGCCAAATGCCAGCTCCCCGAAGGGGTCTTCTCTGTGCTGTTCGGTTCGGGCAAGGAGATCGGCCAGGCGCTGGTCGCCGACCCCCGTATCCAGGCGGTGGGCTTCACCGGCTCGCGCTCGGGTGGGTTGGCGCTGCAGCAAACGGCACAGAACCGCCCCCAGCCGATCCCGGTCTACGCCGAGATGAGCTCGATCAACCCGGTGTTCCTGCTGCCCGAAGCGCTTCAGTCACGTGGCAAGGAGATCGCCGAGGGCTTCGTCGGCTCGCTCAACATGGGTGCCGGCCAGTTCTGCACCAACCCCGGCCTGGTGATCGGCATCAAGGGTGAGGGGCTGGATACCTTCCTTTCGACGGCTGGTCAGGGTATCCATGGCAGCGCCGCCCAGACCATGCTCACGCCGGGCATTCATGCCGCCTATCAGGACGGTGTCGGTTCACTGGCCGGCAATTCCAGTGTCCGCGAGGTCGCCCGAGGGCAGGCCGGAGAGGGGCCTCATCAGTGCCAGCCTGCACTCTTTGTCGCCAGTGCCTCCGACTTCCTGGCCGATGAGGCCATGCAGGCCGAGGTGTTCGGTGCTGGCGGCCTGGTAGTGGAGTGCGCCGACGTCGAGGAAATGCGGCGTGTGGCCGAGGCCCTGGAAGGCCAGCTCACCGCCACCCTGCAGATGGACGACGGCGATCTGGCCACCTCCCGGCAGTTGCTGCCGCTGCTGGAGCGCAAGGCCGGTCGTATCCTGGCCAATGGCTGGCCCACCGGGGTCGAGGTATGCCACGCCATGGTCCACGGTGGCCCCTTCCCGGCCACCTCGGACAGCCGCACCACGTCGGTGGGCAGTGCGGCCATCCACCGTTTCCTGCGCCCAGTGTGCTACCAGAACCTGCCCGAGGGCTTGCTGCCTGAAGCCCTCAAGGATGACAACCCACTGAAAATCAGTCGATTGGTGGACGGCAAGCGGGATTGATTCTCGGAAACGGCAAGTGGTGAGAATTTTATGGCGGCCTTCGGGTCGCCTTTTTTCTCTGCGCTCGACCTCTCGAGCCTCTCGTCTGCTTTCAGACTAAAGTCTAGGCGCGGACGGTTGGTTTCCATACTACCATACTAGTCATATCAGTTACGGGGCCTGGCCTCACTGTTCACCGAAATGGGGCAAGCATCATGAACATGACCTTGCAGGCGCTATGGCAGGAGACACCCGAAGACGGCTCGGTTCGTGAGCGGCTCTATCAGGTGCTGCGACAGTCGATCATCCGGCTGGTGCTGGTGCCGGGGCAGGCCCTGTCAGAGAAGGAGATCGCCGAGACCGTCTCGGTGAGCCGCCAGCCGGTGCGCGAGGCCTTCATCCGGCTCTCTGGGGCGGGGTTGATCGAAGTACGGCCTCAGCGGGGGACCTATGTGGTGAGGATTTCGCAGCAGGCCGTGCTCCAGGCGCGCTTCGTGCGCGAGGCGATCGAAGTGGCCGTTGCCCACGCCGCGGCGGAGGAGGGATTGGATGCCCGCCTCCTGCACGAACTGCACGAGCTGATCGAGCGCCAGCGACGCTGCACCGAGACGGACGACTACGACCGTTTCTTCCAGCTCGACGAGGCCTTCCATCGCGCCTTGTCGCTGGGGGTCGGCCAGTCCGCCGCCTGGCGGGTCACCGAGGAGGTCAAGGCGCAGCTCGATCGGGTGCGTTATCTGAGCATTCCTGAGTCGACGCCTATTCCCAGGCTGGCGGATCAACACCAGGCGATCGTCGATGCCATCGCCGACCGGGATACCGCGGCTGCGTCGCGTGCCATGGGCGTTCACCAACGGGAAATTCTACACTCACTACCAGAGCTCATGCGCCGCTTCCCCGAGATGTTCGAGACCCAGCAGTCACCCGCCCGAACCATGGAGCTTAGCCAGTGAAGATCGAACAGGCCTACACCATCGTTACCTCCCCGGGGCGCAACTTCGTGACCCTCAAGGTCGTCACCGACGAGGGCGTCTACGGCATCGGTGACGCCACCCTCAACGGTCGTGAGATGGCGGTGGTGGCCTATCTCGAGGAACACGTGATCCCGGCGCTGATCGGGCGCGACCCGCAGCGTATCGAGGATATCTGGCACTACCTCTACCGGGGGGCCTACTGGCGCCGCGGTCCGGTGACCATGAGCGCCATCGCCGCGGTGGACCTGGCGCTCTGGGACATCAAGGCCAAGCTGGCCGGCATGCCGCTCTACCAGCTGCTGGGTGGCAAGAGCCGCGAGCGGGTGATGACCTATGCCCACTGCACCGGCAAGGACATCGACGCCTGCCTCGAGGAGGTCAAGGCGCACGTCGCGCTCGGCTATCGGGCGGTGCGTGTCCAGGCCGGCATCCCCGGCATCCCCACCATCTACGGAGTCGCCAAGCGCGAGGGCGAGCGCTACGAGCCGGCGGATGCCGAGCTGCCCGCCGAGCACGTCTGGAGCACCGAGAAATACCTCAACCACGTGCCCAAGCTGTTCGCCGCGGTGCGCGAGCACTTCGGCGACGATCTGCACGTGCTGCATGACGTCCATCATCGGCTGACACCCATCGAGGCGGCGCGCCTGGGCAAGGCGGTCGAGCCCTACCACCTGTTCTGGCTGGAGGATTGCGTGCCGGCCGAGAACCAGGAGGGCTTCCGGCTGATTCGCCAGCACACCACCACGCCGCTGGCGGTGGGCGAGGTGTTCAACTCGATCCATGATTACCGGGAACTGCTCGAGAACCAGTGGATCGACTACATTCGCATGCCGCTCTCCCATGGTGGCGGCATCACCCACATGCGGCGGGTCGCCGACCTGGCGGGTCTCTATCACGTGCGCACCGGCTTCCATGGTCCCACCGACCTGTCGCCGGTGTGCCTCGGGGCAGCCGTTCACTTCGATACCTGGGTGCCCAACTTCGGCATCCAGGAGCATATGCCCCATACCGAGGAGACCGATGCGGTCTTCCCCCACGACTACTGCTTCGAGGATGGCCACTTCATCGTCGGGGAGGCGCCGGGACATGGCGTCGACATCGATGAAGCGCTGGCGAAGCAGTATCCCTACAAGCGTGCCAGCCTGCCGGTCAACCGGCTGGAAGACGGCACCCTTTGGCACTGGTAACAAGGTGAAGCGACGATGAAAGCCTTTCAGGTAAGTGCACCGCTGGATTATCGGATCGCCGAGGTGGAGGTTCCCAAAGCGGCCCCCGGGGAAGCACTGGTGCGTGTCGCCTTCGCCGGCATCTGCGGCTCGGACATGCACATCATCCACGGCGACAACGCCTTCGTGCGCTTCCCCCGCATCACTGGGCACGAGTTTGCCGGCGTGATCGAGGCCGTGGGCGAGGGGGTCGAGGACATCGCCGTGGGTGATCGTGTCTGCATCGACCCGGTGATCAGCTGCGGCCACTGCTACCCCTGTCGCATCGGACGGCCCAACGTCTGCACCACTCTGGAGGTGATCGGCGTGCATCGCAACGGCGGCTTCGAGGAGCACGTCGCCGTGCCGGCGGCCAACCTGCATCACCTGCCGGAGCACCTGGGGCTCGACGCAGCGGCCCTGGTGGAACCCTACACGATCGCTGCCAATGTCCTCGATCGCATGCAACCCCACCCGGGCGACCGGTTGCTGGTGTTCGGCGCCGGAGTGATCGGCCTGACCATCCTGCAGATGGCCCGGGCCAAGGGCATCGAGGAAGTGATCGTCACCGACGTCATCGACGAGCGACTGGCGGTGGCGCAGGAACTCGGCGCCCGTCATGTCCTCCATGGCCGCGATCAGGACGTTGAACAGACGGTCCTCGAGCTGACCGAGGGGGAAGGTGTCCCGCTGATCGCCGATGCCGCCTGCGTACCATCGCTGCTGCCGCAGATGCTGCGCGTGGCCTCGCCGGCCGGTCGTATCGGTCTGCTGGGCTTCAGCCCCACGCCCAGTGACCTGGTGCAGCTCGAGGTGATCAAGAAGGAGCTGACTCTGGTGGGGTCGCGACTCAACAACCGCAAGTTTCCGGAGGTGCTCGAGCTGATGGCCACCGGCCGTCTCGATCCCCTGGCGCTGGTAAGCCACCGGCTGCCATTCGACGAGATGCCAGATGGCATCGAGATGCTCGATCACCATCCCGAGAAGGCCCGCAAGGTGCTGATCCAGATCGGCGCCTGACGGGGTACGCCAACCCAGGCACTACCACAACGCACAACAGCAACGTGCAGGAGTTAACCCATGATCAAACAATTCTTCACCGGCGCCATCCTCGGGGCGGCCCTGATCGGTGGTCAGGCGGCCCTGGCCGCGGATTTCACGCTGAAATTTGGCCACCTGGCCAATGAAGAGAATATCTGGCACCAGGCCGCCGAGAAGTTCAAGGACGAGGTCGAGGCCAACTCCGACGGACGCATCGAGGTGCAACTCTATCCCAACGAGCAGCTCGGCGCCGAGATGGACGTGATCAATAGCATCCAGCTGGGCACCGCGGACATGACCATCACCGGCGAAAGCCTGCAGAACTGGGCGCCCAAGGCGGCCATGATGGCCGTGCCCTACGCCTTCCGCGATTCCGAGCATCTGCATGCCGCGGTCAGTGGCGAGATCGGTGAGGAGATCGAGGCGCAGATCACCGAGCGCGCCAACCTGGTGCCCTTGGCCTGGTTCGAGCGCGGTCCGCGGCACCTGACCTCCAACCGTCCGATCAAGCATCCCGATGACCTCGACGGCATCCGCCTGCGCGTACCCAATGTGCCGCTGTTCGTGGATACCTGGGAGGCGCTGGGTGCCCGCCCTACCCCCATGGCCTTCAGTGAGGTCTTCACCTCCTTGCAACAGGGCACCATCGAGGGTCAGGAGAACCCGCTTAGCCTGATCGAGAGCGCCAGCTTCGATGAGGTCCAGGACTACGTGAACCTCACCGGCCACGTGCGCAGCTGGATCTACGTCGTGATCGGCAAGAACCGGCTTGACGAGATGCCCGAGGAGCTGCAGGAGGTGATCTTCGACGCCGCCGAAACCATGCAGGCATACGAGGCCGACCTCTTCGCCGAGGACGAACAGCGCCTTCAGCAGGATCTTGAGGAGCGCGGCATGGAGTTCGTCGAGGTGGATATCGATGCCTTCACCGAGAAGGCACGGCCGGCAGTGCTCGACGCCCTTAACGAAGAGCAACGCGAACTGTTCGAGGCCATCCAGGATCTGTGACATCGCAGCGGACGAGCTCATGTTTGGCATGGGCTCGTCTCCCCGAACCAGGGTGCCCGCTGGCACCATGAGGAATGCGTATGGATTCCGACTACAAGGCAGCTGAGCAGGAAGTGCTCGAGCAGCTGGACGCCCTCTCGTCCGTGCCCACCTTCCAGGGCGCACTGGGGCGCCTCATCGGCTGGGTCGACACCCTGTTTACCTTCCTCGCCGTCCTGGCACTCTTGGGCATCGCCGGCACGGTGCTGCTGCAGATTTCGGCGCGCCTCTTCCTGCCGTTCTCGCTGGCCTGGACCGAGGAGCTGTCGCGTTACCTGTTCATCTACATGGTGGCTCTCGCGGCGGGAGTGGTGCTGCGCCAGCATCGCAATGTCAGCGTGGAGCTCTTCCACCACCACCTGGGGCCTCGCGCGCGGGCCGCCTACCAGGTGCTGATATGCTTGATGGTTGCCGGCT
This sequence comes from Halomonas lysinitropha, assembly GCF_902500215.1. Taxonomy (GTDB): domain Bacteria; phylum Pseudomonadota; class Gammaproteobacteria; order Pseudomonadales; family Halomonadaceae; genus Halomonas; species Halomonas lysinitropha. The sequence goes on along the minus strand of NZ_CABVOU010000014.1, from coordinate 148,271 downwards.
TTGCCGGACTAGTGCTGCCCTACGCCTGGCAGTACGCCCAGAATGGCGCCTGGCAGACCTCGCCGACGCTCAAGGTTCCTATGCTCTACATCTTCTTCTCCACGGTGGTGATGTTCGCGCTGTTGCTGGTCTACGGCGTCATCGGCTTCCTGGAGGGGCTTGTCGCTATCTTTCGTTCGCCTGAGCGCACCTCAGCGGAGACGCCGTAAATGGAAGTGATCATCCTGTTCAGCAGCTTTCTCGTGCTGCTGTTGATCGGCATGCCCATCGCCTTCGCCCTGGGCATCGCCTCACTGGCCTACCTGCTGCTGGAAGGCATCTCGCTGACCATCGTGCCGCAGCGCCTTTATGCCGGCATCGACACCTTCGTGCTGCTGTGCATTCCCGGTTTCGTGCTAGCCGGCAATCTGATGAACGTCGGCAATATCACCGAGCACATCGTGCGCTTCTCCAACGCGCTGCTGGGCCATATCCGTGGGGGTCTTGGTCTGGCCAACGTGGGGGGCTCGATGATCTTCGGCGGCATCTCCGGCACCGCCGTGGCCGACTCGGCCAGCATCGGTTCGGTGATGATTCCCGGCATGGCGAAGTCCGGCTATGACAAGCCCTTCGCCGCGGCGGTCACTGCCGCCTCCTCTACCGTGGGGCCGATCATTCCGCCAAGCGTGCCGATGATCATCGCCGGTTCGCTCTCCGGGGTCTCGGTGGGACGCATGTTCCTGGCCGGCGCCATCCCCGGCCTGCTGCTGGGCCTGGCGATGATGGTGACGGTGTATATCCTTGCCGTGCGGCGTGGCTATCCCAGGGGCGAGCGGGCCACCTTCATGGAGCTGCTTCGCGAGGGGCGCACCGCCTTCTGGGCGCTGCTGATGACGGCCATCATCCTCTACGGCATCATCGGTGGCCTCTTTACGCCCACCGAGGCCTCCATCGTCGCCAGTCTCTATGCCCTGGTGGTGGGCATGTACGTCTACAAGGGGCTCACCTGGCGCAAGCTGCCGGGGATTCTCACCGATACCGTCTTCACCTCCGCGGCGCTGCTGCTGATGGTAGGATTGGCCAACCTCTTCGGCTGGATCCTGACCAGCGAGCAGATCCCTCAGATGGTCGCCGGCCTGATCCTGGCCATCAGTGAGAACCCTCTCGTCGTCATCCTGATCCTCAACCTGATCCTCCTATTCGTCGGCGCCTTCATGGAGACCATTGCGGCGCTGATCATCCTCTTCCCGGCGCTGCTGGGGGTGGCTACTGGCGTGGGCATGGACCCGGTACATTTCGCTGTGATGGCGGTGCTCAACCTCATGATCGGCCTCACCACCCCGCCGGTAGGGGTCTGCCTGTTCGTGGTCGCGGGGATCGGTAAGCTGCCCATGTTGACCGTGGCGCGAGCCATCTTGCCCTTCCTGATCTGCAACCTTGCCGTACTGATGCTGGTTGCCTATGTTCCGGCGGTTTCCATGTGGTTACCGACGCTACTGATGGGAGAGTGACTGAGAATGGGCGTGAAACGACAGAGAAATGGAGGGGCAATGTCCATCACCCGAGTGCAGGCAGCCCCGCGACAGGGCCGCATCGCTATCGTTCACCTCGGCCTCGGTGCTTTCCACCGCGCCCACCAGGCGGTCTACCTGGAGCGCTATCGTCGGCGCACGGGGGACGTCGACTGGGGTGTGAGTAGCGCCAACCTGCGCGCCAGTGTGGACCTGGTGGATGCCCTGCGCGACGCTGGCTACCGCTATCACGTGGCCGAGTATGCCGATAGCAAGACCCTGACCCTGCGTGAGATCGGGGTAATCGAAGAGTCCCTGTTCAGCGGCCGTGATGCCGAGGGGGACTGGGGGCGTGATCTCGAGGCCCTGCTGGCGCGGATGGTCGTGCCCGAGACGCGTATCGTTACCCTCACCGTTACCGAGAAGGGCTACTTCCTCAACCCGGCCAGCGGCGAGCTGCTTGTCGATGACCCCATGATCGCCGCTGATATTGCTGATCCTTCGAGACCCCGGACGGCACCAGGAATCCTGGTGGAGGCATTGGCGCGGCGTCGCGAGGCAGGCGTGCCACCCTTCACGGTGCTCTCCTGCGATAATATGCCGGACAACGGCAAGCGCACCCGTAATGCCGTGATCAAGTTGGCCGAGCGGCGCGACACCGTCCTGTCTAATTGGATCGAGCACGAGGTGGCCTTTCCCTGCAGCATGGTCGACCGCATCGTTCCGGCGATGACCAAGGCCGATTTCGCGAGGCTGGCCGAACTGGGTATCGAGGATCCCAATGCCGTGATCGGCGAGGCCTTCGCCCAGTGGGTGGTGGAGGATCACTTCCCCCAGGGGCGGCCGGACTGGGCGGCCGATGGCGTGGAAATGGTCGCCGACGTGGCGCCCTTCGAGACCATGAAGCTGCGCATGCTCAACGGCAGCCACTCGCTGCTGGCCTACCTGGGCGCGCCGCAGGGCATCGAGACGGTATTCGAGGCGGTGAGTCGCGACGACCTCACGGCCCTGCTGCGTCGCTATATGCTCGAGGAGGCGGCGCCGACCCTGGCCATGCCCGAGGGCACCGATCTCGCCGCCTACGCCGATTCGCTGCTGGGGCGTTTCGCCAACGATAGCCTGCGTCACCGCCTGCACCAGATCGCCATGGACGGCAGCCAGAAGCTGCCCCAGCGCTGGTTGTCGGGCGCCCTGGCCCGTCGCGAGGCGGGGCAGGCGTCCCCCTGCGCCGCCCTGGGCCTGGCCGCCTGGATTCGCTACACCGCCGGCCGGGATCATGCGGGCACCGCCTACGAGGTGGACGACCCCCTGGCGCCACGCTTCGCCGAGTGTCATGCGCGGCACGGCCGGGACCCCGAGGCGCTGGTGTCGGCCTTCCTGGCCATGGACGATGTGGTGCCACCGGCCCTGGCGGCCGACGCCGTCTTCGCCGAAGCGGTACTCACGGCCTATCGTTCCCTGACCGAAGAGGGCCTCGACGGAGCGCTCGCCACCCTGGCAGGCCGTAGCGCATAAAGAGGCCCGAGAGGAGATGCCCCATGGAACACACCTGGCGCTGGTTCGGCTCCCAGGACCCCATCCGCCTGGACGAAATTCGCCAGACCGGGGCCACCGGCATCGTCACGGCGCTGCACGAGGTGCCCAACGATCGCGTCTGGTCGCTGGAAGCGATCGGCGAGCGCAAGGCGCTGATCGAGGCGGCCGGTCTTTCCTGGTCGGTGGTGGAGAGCGTGCCGGTGCCCGAAGCGATCAAGCAGGGCCGGCCCGAGCGCGATGGCCTGATCGCCACCTACTGCCAGACCCTGCGGAACCTGGCGGCCTGCGGCATCGACACCGTCTGCTACAACTTCATGCCGGTGCTCGACTGGACCCGCACCGACCTCAGCTGGTCGCTGCCGGAAGGCGGCTGGGCGCTGCGCTTCGACCAAGTCGCTTTCGCCGCCTTCGACCTCTACTTGCTGCAGCGCCCCGGCGCCGAGGAGGAGTATGACAAGGACGAGCAGGCCGAGGCCAGGCATTACCTCGACGGCCTCGATGCGGCCGGCCGCGACGCTCTGGTCGATACCCTGATCGCCGGCCTCCCGGGGGCCGAGGAGCACTACACCCTGGCGCAGTTCCGTCAGGCCCTGGCCGCCTACGACGACATCGATGCCGCGCAGCTGCGAGAGAATCTTCGCTATTTTCTGGCCGCGGTGATCCCGGTGGCCGAGGAGGTCGGTATCCGCATGGCAATCCACCCCGACGACCCGCCTCGGCCGATGCTGGGGCTCCCGCGGGTGGTTTCCACGCCGGACGATGCCCAGTGGCTGCTCGACGCCGTGCCCAGCCCGGCCAACGGCCTGACGCTGTGCACCGGTTCCTACGGGGTGCGCGCCGACGTCGACCTCGCCGACATGGCGCGGCGGTTCGCGCCGAAGATTTACTTCGCCCACCTGCGCTCGACGAAGCGCGAGGCGCCGGATCCGCGCTCCTTCCACGAGGCCGCGCATCTTGACGGCGATGTGGACATGGTGGCGGTGATCGCTGCGCTGGTGGCCGAGGAGCGCCGCCGCGAGATGTCGGGTGGCCCGCGCCTGCCGCTGCGGCCCGACCATGGCCATCATATCCTCGACGACCGGCACCGCGACACCGCGCCGGGTTATCCGCTCTATGGTCGACTACGCGGCTTGGCCGAACTGCGTGGGGTTGAGCTGGCCGTGCGCCAATTGACCTGATCACCCTGCCTCGACCATATCCCGGACGGTGGCGTGGATGCACGTCTCCCTGGGTCAGGCTCGTTCGAGGCGATGGGCAGGCTGTCTTGGGCAGGTAGCTCGGCTTCAAGCGCCGTGCGACGGGCGCGACGGGGTAAGCCTTCCATAGCGCCCACTATCGGCACCGCCAGTGAGTCGATCAGGTTATCGAGTAGTTTCGCGGAGTCTCGAGCAACGGTTCAGGAGTCTGAGACAAGAGTCCGTTCGGTGCCCTACTTAGACTGATGTATGAAATCGTTGAAACGAGGTTGACATGAAGCTCGAGTCTGAACAAGTCAGCCAGGCGCTACACTGAGAGGATTGGGCTGACATCCGTGCACCCAGCCATCGGTGATATTACCCTTTCTCAGGGCATGGCCACTGCCACCGAGGTCCTTGCCGTCACCGCGCCGCCATCCTGTGGCTGGAGACATTGGCCCTAACCCGGGCCGGGACGCATCAGCCATCCACTTGTAATGGCCCTTCGACAATAACGACGACATCCCCCTGGCGCATTGCCGCTGTGTGTCGGGCAGTGAGGAGAGATCGACCATGAACGAAGCAAACCTTCATCTAGAGAGTGACGTCAAAGATCTGCGCTATCGCATCCGCGACAACTATGACGCCGATGAGGCAGATGTGCTGCGCAGCCTCGTCGAACGACTCAAGCTGTCCGAGGACGACCGCCGCAAGGTGGCCGAGGTCGGCGCCAACTACGTGGATCGTGTGCGCAAGGAAAAGTCGCCCTCGATGATGGAGGCCTTCCTGGCCGAGTACGGGCTCTCGACCGCCGAAGGTGTCGGCCTCATGTGCCTGGCAGAAGCCCTGCTGCGCGTGCCCGATGCGGAAACCATCGACGACCTCATCCACGACAAGATCGAGCCGTCCGACTGGGGTGCGCACCTGGGCAAGTCATCATCGTCGATGGTCAACGCCTCGACCTGGGCGCTGATGCTGACCGGCAAGGTGCTGGACGACGACCCCAAGGGCCCGGCGCGTGCGCTGCGCGGCCTGGTGCGCCGCATGGGCGAGCCAGTGGTGCGCACGGCGGTCGGCCAGTCGATGAAGATACTGGGACGTCAGTTCGTGCTTGGCCAGACCATCGAAGAGGGCATGAAGAATGCCCGTGATCTCGAGAAGCAGGGCTATACCTATTCCTACGACATGCTCGGCGAGGCGGCGCGTACCGACGAGGATGCCGTTCGCTATCACGAGGCCTACGCCAAGGCGATCACGGCGATCGCCAAGCAGGCCAAGGGTGACGTGCGCGGAAGCCCCGGCATCTCGGTAAAACTCTCGGCATTGCACCCGCGCTATGAATATACCCATCACGATACGGTGATGGCGGAACTCGTTCCGCGAGCCAAGGAGTTGGTGCAGCAGGCGGCCAAGGCCAATATCGGTTTCAACATCGATGCCGAGGAGCAGGACCGGCTGGATATCTCGCTCGATGTGATCGAGGAGCTGATGTCAGACCCCAGCCTCGACGGATGGGACGGCTTCGGGGTCGTGGTGCAGGCCTACGGGCGCCGCGCCGCGCCGATGATCGAGACACTCTACGAGCTTGCCGAGCGCTACGACCGCAAGATCATGGTACGGCTGGTGAAGGGCGCCTACTGGGATACCGAGATCAAGCTGTCCCAGGAGATGGGGGTCAAGACCTTCCCGGTCTTCACTCGCAAGGTCAATACCGATGTCAGTTACATGGCGTGCGCGCAGCTGCTGCTCGACCGGCGCGACCGCATCTATCCGCAGTTCGCGACCCATAACGCCCACACCTGTGCCGCCGTTGTCGCCATGGCGGGCGACGACAAGGACAGCTACGAGTTCCAGCGCCTGCATGGCATGGGCGAATCCCTGCATCAGATCGTCAAGCAGTCGGAGGGCACGCACTGCCGTATCTATGCCCCGGTGGGTGCGCACCGTGACCTGCTGGCCTACCTGGTGCGGCGCCTTCTGGAGAATGGCGCGAACTCTTCGTTCGTGAACCAGGTGGTGGACGACTCGATTCCCCCGAGCGAGGTCTCGAAGGACCCGGTGGAGGGGTTTCAGCAACTCGGCGACGCCATCGCCAGCCCGTTGATCCGCCAGCCTGGCGAGCTGTTCGCGCCCGAGCGCAAGAACTCCCGCGGCTACCGGATCAACGAACCCGCCTCGATCCTGCCGCTGCTGAAGGCGCGAGAGGAATTTGCCGACACCACCTGGACCGCGGGTCCCATGCTGGCGGGACGTCCGGCACCCCAGGGGCCTGCTCGCGATGCCGTGTCTCCCGCCGATGGCTCGCGAGTGGTTGGCAAGGTGCACGAGGCCACCCCGGACGAGGTGGCGGCCGCGCTCGACGCCGCCGAGGAGGGCTACCGTAACTGGTCGGCGCGACCGGCCGCGGAGCGAGCCGAGGTGTTGCGCCGCACCGCCGATCTCTACGAGCAACACATTGCCGAGCTGACGGTGATCTGTACCCGTGAAGCCGGCAAGATGATGTTCGATGGCATCGCCGAGGTGCGTGAGGCAGTGGATTTCCTGCGTTTCTACGCCAACGAGGGCGAGCGGCTGGAAGCGGAAGAGCCCGGCAGTGCCCGCGGTATCTTCGTCTGCATCAGCCCGTGGAACTTCCCCCTGGCTATTACCACCGGCCAGATTGCCGCGGCGCTGGTGGCCGGCAACGCCGTGCTCGCCAAGCCCGCCGAGCAGACGCCCCTGATCGCCGCCCGTGCCGTCGAGCTGATGCGCGAGGCCGGCCTGCCCGAGGCGGCGCTGCAGCTGCTGCCCGGCGACGGGCCGACGGTGGGCGGCCCGCTGACCAGTGATCCGCGGATCGCCGGCGTCTGCTTTACCGGCTCGACCCCGGTGGCGCAGATCATCCACAAGGCCCTGGCACAGAACGCGGGCCCGGATGCGGTGCTGATCGCCGAGACCGGCGGACTGAATTCCATGATCGTGGACTCCACGGCGCTGACCGAGCAGGCGGTGCGCGACATCCTGATCTCCTCCTTCCAGTCGGCCGGCCAGCGCTGCTCGGCGCTGCGGATGCTGTATGTCCAGGAAGAGGCCCGCGACCGGCTGCTCAACATGCTCGATGGCGCCATGGACGCCCTTACCATTGGCGACCCCTGGAATACCGACACCGACGTGTCGCCGGTGATCGACGCCGACGCCCAGGCAGAGATCAACGAATATGTGGCGGCGCATGAGAAGGCCGGCAAGGTGCTCAAGAAACTGCCCGCGCCCGAGGTGGGTACCTTCGTCACCCCGGCCGTGGTCGAGGTCGGAGGCATCGAGGATCTGGAGCGCGAGATCTTCGGCCCGGTCCTGCACGTGGCCACCTTCAAGGCGCGAGATATCGACAAGGTGGTCGATGACATCAATGGCAAGGGATACGGGCTGACCTTCGGCCTGCATACCCGGATCGATGACCGGGTGCAGCAGATCGTCGAGCGTATTCATGTCGGCAACGTCTACGTCAACCGCAACCAGATAGGCGCCATCGTCGGCTCCCAGCCCTTCGGCGGCGAGGGCCTTTCGGGTACCGGGCCCAAGGCCGGGGGTCCGCTCTATGTCTCCCGTTTCCGCCGTACCGCAAGCGCGGAGAGCCATGAGGCGCCGAAAGGGAAATCCATGACACAAAAGGATGTCCAGTCGACTCTCGACGGCTTGGATGCCCGCAACTGGGCGGCGCGTCGCGATCGGGTCGAGGTGCTGCGCAAGGCGCTCTCCGGCAAGGGCGGTTTGGTCCGCAAGGCGCTCGCCGAGACCGCGGCCCTGGACATGACGCCGCAGACGCTGCCGGGGCCGACAGGGGAAAGCAACCGCCTGGCGATGTATCCGAAGGGAGCGGCACTCTGCCTGGGCCCGACCCTGGATATCGCCGTCGCCCAGGCGGTGCAGGCGCTCGGTGCGGGCTCTCCGGCGCTGATCGTCGCCCCTGGTGCCGTTGAGGCTGTGAAGCCGTTGATCGATGCCGGGGCGCCGGTGTCCGGGCTCGACGGCAGTATCGAAGCCGACACCCTGACCACGCTCAAGGGTATCGAAACCGTCGCCGCGGCCGGCGACAGCGACTGGACCCGCGAGTTGCGCATCGCGCTCGCCAAGCGCGACGGCGCCATCGTGGCGCTCGAGACTCAGACTATTTGGCCGGAACGTTACGTGGTGGAACGCCACCTGTGCATCGACACTACCGCCGCGGGCGGCAACGCCAGCCTGCTGGCAACGGCCGAATAGAGTCGCCAACTTTTTGCGGCAATCTTTCACGGCAATGAAAACGCCCCCTACCTAGGGGGCGTTTTACGTCTGCTGGTTGAGTAATCCGTGGAAACAGCCTCTATCAGAGCGTCATGAAGTCGGATTCCTGCCGGTCGGTGAACTGATAGACCCCGTTGGGTGCCTGCTTCGGTCGTCGGCTGGGAAGCGATTGGCTACAGGGCCCCGATAACGAACCCGACAAGTGCCAGAGCGCTGATCAGGGCGGCACATCCATACGTGACTATCTTATTCTGACGTTCCTTTCCCAGCTTCAAATCATGCAGGCCATGGCGAATCCGGTGGGCTGCATGGAACAGTGGCAGGCAGATAACCACGCCGATAAAGATCAGACCTGGCAGGCTGAATACCATGGATTGGGCACGCTCGAAACTCACGGCGCCCGTCGAAATGATTCCGGCCGGAATGAGCAGGGCGATAAACAGGATCGCCGCCGGAACGAATACCGCAAAGCAGACGCCCCCGGCGCTGAACAGACCCCACCAGATGGGCTCGTCGCTTCGTTTCATCTTGTCAGATGTATTGTTGCTCATCACAGCCCCCTCAAGAATATCCAGGTCGCCAGGACCATCACCGCTACCACGCCAAGCCATTGACCCAGCACCATCAGGTTCGGCGGTAGGGTGCGACCCGCGACACGTAATGGCATGACGCGCGGGAACAGTTGGAAGAACGTCCAGGCATGAAACAGGCTGGCGATAAACGCTAGCGCATTAAGCGCGATGACCATAGGATGTTGCATGAATTGCAGCCATCCTTGCCAGCTTTCCATTCCCTGAAGCAGGCTATACAACCCGGCCAGCAGGCAGGCAACAAAGAACACCAGCGGAAGTACGGTGGCTTCCCGGGCCATGTACTTCTTGAAGTAGGAGTGTTTCAACCACCAGTCACGCTTCAGTTCGGGAAAATAGCTCGTTGGCTTCGCCATGACGCACTCCTAGCTCTTGAATATTCCGATCAGCATGTCTTTCGCTGACTCCACCTTGCCCTGATTCACTGCGGCTGCCGGGTCGACATTCTTTGGACAGACTTCCGAACAGAAACCTACGAAGGTACAACTCCAGACCCCTTCCTCGCGGTTCATTTGCGGCATGCGCTGCTTCTTGCCCTGATCACGGCTATCCAGGTTATATCGATGTGCAAGCGTGAGGGCGGCAGGCCCCAGGAATTCCGGGTTCAGGCCAAACTGCGGGCAGGCCGAGTAACACAGTCCGCAATTGATACAGCCGGAAAACTGCTTGTACTTTTCCATCTGCGCCGGAGTCTGCTTGAAGGTGTCGGAGCCTTCCCCGCTATCGTTGATGAGATAGGGCTGTACCGCCGCAAGATGATCGAGGAACAGCGTCATATCGATGATCAGGTCCTTCTCGACCGGGAAGTGCGCGAGCGGTGCTATCTTCACCGGTCCTTGGTACTCGCGCAGAAAGCTGTTGCAGCCCAGTTTGGGGGTATTGTTCACCATCACGCCGCAGGAACCGCAAATCGCCATACGGCACGACCAGCGGTAGCTCAGGCTGCCGTCCAGCTCCTCCTTGACGTAGTTCAACGCGTCGAGAATGGAGGTACTGTCGTCGAAGGGAACATCGAACTCCTGCCAGTAAGGGGCGCTGCCCTGCTCCGGCAGATAGCGTTGGATACTAATCTGTTTGATGGTCATTGCTTGACTCCTTTGCCGGCATCGCCATAGGCGCGTTCAGCGGGAGCGGAAAGGTGAGTATCCACCTCCTGCCAGCACAACCGGGCTGGCCCTTCAGCGTTGAAGAAGACTTGGCTGTGCTTCAGATAATTGGCATCATCACGTTGCTGAAGACCGTCGTCGAGCCGCTTGTGGGCGCCGCGCGACTCCTTGCGCTCGAGTGCCCCCAGGCAAGTCGCCTCGGCAATATCCAGGCTGTAGCCCAGTTCGAGGCACTGCATCAGTTCGGTGTTATAGGCACGGCTTTTGTCCTGCAGTCGAATATTCCGATAGCGCGCCTGCAGCTCGTGAATCTTCTCCAGAGTGGCCTGCATGCCCTTAGCTTCCCGGTAGATCCCGCAACCGGTCTCCATGCTCAGCACGAGCTCACGCTTGAGCTCTACCCAGCTTTCTTCACCTTCGGCGTCGTAAAGCTGCGTGATTCGGGTCTTCTGGGCTTGCGCCTGCTCCTTCAGGTCACGGCTATTGGTGAAGGGAACCGTTGGCACGCGCTGACTGGCCTGCTCCCCCGCCAGGCGCCCGAAGACCAGCAGCTCGGAGAGGGAGTTCGAGCCCAGACGGTTGGCACCATGAAGCCCTACGGAGGCGCACTCACCCGCGGCATACAACCCCTTGATGCGGGTCTCGCAATGGGCGTCGGTTTCTATCCCGCCCATGGTGTAATGCACCGCGGGGCGAATCGGGATGGGCTCCTTCACCGGGTCGACATTGATGAAGACGTTGGCCAGCTCACAGATGAAGGGAAGGCGTTCATGCAGGTATTCCTTGCCCAGGTGACGCAGGTCCAGATAGACCACGTCACTGTCGCCGAACTTGCCGGTTCGCCCCGCCTGCTGTTCCTGCCAGAAAGCTTGGGATAACTTGTCACGCGGACCCAACTCCATGTATTTATTCTGCGGCTGGCCAAGCGGGGTTTCCGGCCCCAGGCCGTAATCCTGCAGATAGCGGTAGCCGTTCTTGTTCACCAGAATGCCGCCCTCGCCACGGCAGGCTTCGGTAATCAATACACCGGAGCCCGGCAGCCCGGTCGGGTGGTACTGAACGAACTCCATATCCCGCAGGGCAACACCATGACGAAAGGCCATCGCCATTCCATCGCCGGTGACGATCCCGGCATTGGTATTGAAGCGAAACAGTCGCCCAGCCCCGCCTGTCGCCAGGATCACAGACTTTGCGCGTAGCAGGGTCAGTTCCCCCGTAGCAATCTCCAGCACCATCACCCCGGCCACCGTACCGTCGGCGACCGCGATATCCAGCACGAAATACTCATCCAACCGTTCGATTTCCGGATACTTCAGCGAGGTCTGAAACAGCGTATGCAGCATGTGGAAGCCGGTCTTGTCGGCGGCGAACCAGGTGCGAGCCGTTTTCATGCCGCCGAAGCGCCGTACCTGCACGGAACCATCCGATTTTCGACTCCAGGGGCAGCCCCAGCGCTCCATCTGCACCAGTTCCTGATGAGCATGGCGAATGAAATAGTCGACGACACCTTGTTCGGCCAGCCAATCGCCACCGGCCACCGTGTCGTCAAAGTGCGCCTGCAGGCTATCTTCGGCACTGGTCACGGCCGCAGCGCCACCTTCTGCCGCGACTGTATGCGATCGCATTGGATAGACTTTCGAGAGCATCACGATGCGTTGCTCACGGTTCTCTTTCCTGGCGCTCTCGGCGGCCGCAATTGCGGCACGCAAACCGGCGCCGCCTCCGCCCACGATAACGATGTCAATATGTCGTTCTTGCATGGCTCCCCCATGACCGGCGCCGGCCAGACTTGATCAACTGAATTCTAGGCCTTCCTGAGCAGGATAAGGCTTTGCCTGAAATATTAGTTGGAAAGAGCAGCATAGCTTGACCAAGATCAACTAGAGTTTTCAGATGACCACCTACTATCAATTTTTTTACCAGCGCTAAAAACTGGAAAAATTTGCCATGTCCTCTCGAATGAAGCTGTTTTTACCGCTCCTCGTGGCCATCATCGTGGCACTGTTGCCAGTACCCGACGGGCTGCAACCCCATGCCTGGTACTTCTTTGCCATTTTTCTCGGCGTTGTCGTCGGGTTGATTTTCGAACCCTTGCCAGGGGCGGTAATCGGTCTGATCGGTATTGCCGTCGCAGCCTTGTTGGCGCCTTGGGTGCTGTTCACCCCCGAGCAACTTGCCGATCCAGGGTTCAGTTCTTCCGGGCGCGCCTTCTCATGGGCGGTGTCCGGCTTCACCAACTCTACGGTATGGCTGATCTTCGGTGCCTTCATGTTCGCCCTCGGTTACGAGAAGACCGGGCTGGGTCGTAGGATAGCGCTCTGGCTGGTCAAGACCATGGGGCGGAGGACCCTTACGCTGGGGTATGCGGTGATGCTTGCCGATGTGTCGCTGGCTCCCTTTACGCCATCCAATACGGCGCGTAGTGGGGGCACCATCTACCCGGTGGTACGCAACCTTCCCGACCTCTATGACTCGCATCCGAACGAGGCGAGCAGCAAGCGCATCGGCAGTTTCTTGATGTGGACAGCGATTGCTTCGACCTGCGTGACGAGCTCACTCTTCTTGACCGCATTGGCGCCCAATCTGCTGGCCGTGGCCCTCACCGAAACCGCCACGGGTATCCGCATCGGCTGGGGGGAGTGGTTCATGGCAGTGGCGCCGGTCGGTATCCTGCTGCTGCTGGTGACGCCGCTATTGTGCTACTGGCTATGTCCGCCGGACGTCAAGTCGGGGAATGCAATACCTGATTGGGCGGCCGGGGAACTCAAGAAACTCGGTGGCCTGACCCGTAACGAAATCATTCTGCTCTGCCTGGTGGTCATGGCATTGGCACTGTGGATCTTTGCCAGCGCCGTGGTGTCGTCGGCCCTGGTAGGGATTCTCGTTATCTGCGCCATGCTGATTCTGGGTATCCTCAAGTGGGATGACATCCTCGCCAACAAGGCGGCATGGAATACCTTCTTCTGGTTTGCCACTCTGGTGGCTCTGGCTGGAGGGCTCAATCAGGTAGGATTCGTGGAGTGGTTCGGCCTCCTGGTCGGCGCTCGCATCAACCACTTCGATCCCACGATGGCGATGATCGCGCTGACCGTGATCTTCTATCTGTTACATTACTTCTTCGCCAGCGTCACTGCCCATACCACTGCCTTACTGCCGGTCATGCTGGCGGCGGCGTCAGGCATCCCAGGCATCGACATGCACATGTTCGTGCTCATGCTGCTGCCGACGCTTGGCATAATGGGTATTCTCACGCCGTACGCCACTGGTCCTAGCCCCGTCTACTACGGCAGTGGCTATATCCCCGGCCCATTGTATTGGCGTCTCGGGGCGATTTTCGGGCTGGTGTTCCTCCTGGCGTGGCTGGCAATTGGTGTGCCCTGGCTGTCGCTGATCCGATGAGACATCGAGGGTAAGGTTGTCGAACTTCTCGATCGGGAACGGCACTAAACGAAGTTCACTGATATCCCGAGGCAAACAGGCGCCTCCTACCTCTTCGATAACGTGAACTGCCCCCTTCGAGGAAGGGCGCGGTAACGCCAGCCTGCTGGCCACGGCCGAATAGCGTCGCCAACTCCTTTCACGGCAATGAAAACGCCCCCTACCTTGGGGGCGTTTTAGGTCTGCTGGTTGAGTAAGCCGTGGAAACAGCCTCTATCAGAGCGTCATGAAGTCGGATTCCTGCCGGTCGGTGAACTGATAGACTTCATAGGGCGACTGCTGCGAACCGGGCATGCCGGGGGTGCCGATGGGCATCCCGGCCAGGCCGATGCCATCGATATCCGGCTGTTCCTCGAACAGCTTCTCCACCGCCGCCAGTGGTACATGGCCCTCGATCACGTAGCCACCCATCTCGATGGTGTGGCAGGAGCCGAGTCCGTAGGGGAGGCCAGAGGCTTCCTTGATCTGGCCGAGATCCCTGTCGTCGATGACGGTTACCTCGATGCCCATCTCCTCGAGATGGTCGGCATAGCCATCGCAGCAGCCGCACTGGGGGTTCTTGTAGAGGGTGGCTTCCGCCGGCAGGGCAGCCTGGGCAGTACCGGCACCCAGCAGCAGTGCGGCGGAGAAGAGCAGGGTGGGAGTGAAGCGGTTCATGAGCGGTCCTCCTTGGTGTGCCGGGAAACGAACAGGTATTTGAAGAGGGCGGCGATGCCCAGGCCTATGAGCAGCAGGAAGGCGAGCGGCATCAGCCAACCCATCCAGCCCATCGAGCCCATGAGGGCAAAACAATCGGTGGTCATCATGGTGTGACTCCTGACGAGGGTGCAGGGAAATCCGGTGGCGGGCAGAGGGCCAGCGTCACCGTGGAATCGCAAGTCGTCAGGATCTTGGAGGCTGGTGCGGGGGTGGGAAGAAATACTCGACCACGGCCGGGGTGGCTGTGCCGGCCTGGGTGTCAGGGTGCTCGCTGGTAGCGAGGGACGATGCCGCAACGGCCGCACAGGTCCCGCACTCCGGATCGGTGTTATCCACCATCTCGACCTGGGCCGTCGTGCAATCGGAAGCACAGGCGTCCATGGCCGCATGGCCGGCCAGGCTGGTCAGCGACAACAGCATCGCGAGCAGCAACGCCAGCAGGCGTCCTCCTCGGGTGCGATGCAGCGGTCTGGCCTGAAAGCCGGTCATGGCGAATTCCTCATCGAGACTCTGTCATTCTGCGCTGACCTGGCTGGATCCGACATTGATCCAGCGCAAGGAGTCTGCATCTGTTTGCCCTGGCGAGAGCGCCCGCCTGGTAGCAGGCGTCCTCACCAGGGAGCCATCAGGGAGCATTGCGGCGATTGGGCATTCCCTGCTGCAATTGTTGGCGCTGCTCGTCGGTCAGCAGGTCCTGCATCCGATTATGCATGCGTACCCTGTCCGCCATCATCTCGCCGTGGAGAGCGGCCATTTGACCATGCAGTGCCTGGATCTCCTCGGGATCCGGTCGCTCTGCCTGCATCAACTGCATCATGTCGTCACGCAGGTTCATCATTTCGCCCATGCGCTCGAAGTGGGCAGAACGGAACTCCCTGCGCATCTGTTGCAGAGAATTTTGCTGCTCCTCATCGAGGATGCCGGCCATACCGCCTTGGCCTCCCATCATCATGCCGGGCCCCATGCCGGGCCCCATGCCGCCTTGGCCGCCCATCATCATGCCGGGGCCCATGCCGCCTTGGCCGCCCATCATCATGCCGGGGCCCATGCCGCCTTGGCCGCCCATCATCATGCCGGGGCCCATGCCGCCCTGGCCGCCGCCCATCATGCCGCCCTGCTGCATGCCCTGCCCTTGTTGCATACCTTGAGCAGAAGCGGCACCGCTGACGGCGATCCCCATGCTGGCGGCCAGAACGATGGCGAGAAACTGCTTGTGATTAACCATGATATTTCCTCTCATCTTGCTGATGGTAGAGACGCTATCTTCCCCGATGGGGGAAGACGAGACTATCTTCAGCTATTAGCTTACAACCTATGGGTAACACTCAGGTCAAGGCGTTTGATCCCGCGAAACCCTTTTGACCAGGTTCAGTCTCATTTCAGGTTGTTGCGGTACAACCGTGTTTACCCTGATACGACACAAAGAGGTACCCTTGATGCGCAAGACCCTATTGGCTCTGGCACTGGGCCTGACCACGACGGCTGCTTTCGCTGCCCCCGGGCACGGTGGCTCTCAACCTTCGGTGAGCGATGCCGACATCGATCGCACCATTCGCTTCGAGGCGGGTGATATGTGGTTCGATCCCGAGGGGATCGAGGTGGAACCGGGCGAGACCATTCGCTTCGAGGTCATCAACACCGGTAATATCGAACACGAATTCGTCATCGGCGATGCCCAGGCCCAGGAGGTGCATCGCGAGATGATGCAGGCGATGAGCGGCAGCCACGGCGACGCTCATGCAGGACATGGCGGTCACGACATGGCTGAAGGGGAGCATGGCGGCGAGATGCCTGCCGTGACCATTGCCCCCGGTGAAACCGCCGATCTCGTCTGGACCGCTCCCCGCAACGTGGGACGCCTCGAATACGCCTGCAATATTCCCGGGCATTACGAGTCAGGCATGTCGGGGAAGATCGACTTCCAGGGGTGAAGCGCCTTCATGAAACTGTTGCTGCTCGAGGATGACGACCTTCTCGCCGAGAGCCTGGACGAGTGTCTGAAGGACAACGGTTACCGTGTCGACCTGGCCACATCATTGAGCGTGGCCAGGTCGCTCATGGCAACCGAGCGCTACGAACTCGCGATCCTCGATCTCGGCCTTCCCGATGGTTCCGGGCTGGATCTCCTCAAGCAGTGGCGCAAGGACGGCCATGACCTGCCTGTACTGATCCTCACTGCCCGCGACACCTGGGAAGACAAGGTGGTCGGCCTAGAAGGCGGTGCCGATGACTACCTGACCAAGCCTTTCCACGAAGCCGAGCTCATTGCCAGGGTGATGGCACTGCTGCGCCGAAAGTCCGGACACCTGACCGCGGAGCTGACGCTCAATGGCGTCTCGCTGGATGAGGCGAATCAGTGTGTCCGCGTCGATGGCGGCACCTGGCACACCCTCACCGGTACTGAATTCCTTCTGCTGCGCTACTTCATGCACCACCCTGGACATGTCCTCTCCAAGGACCAGCTGCTCAACCAGCTTTACGCCCTGGATCAGGATGCTGCGGCCTCCAACCTCATCGAGGTATATATCGCGCGACTGAGGCGCCATGTGGGCAAGTCGATCATCCAGACGCGGCGCGGTCAGGGCTATGTCTTCGATGCAGGTTGATCGGCGCAGCCTGCGTATACGCCTGCTGGCCTGGCTATCCGGTATTGCCCTGGTCGTGACCGTGATCACATGGCTGCTGCACGGCATTCTGCTCAAGGATCTGGCGCGCGAGTTCCTCGGTGCGCGTCTCGAGCGTGAAGCCGACCATGCTGTCGAACAGCTTCGATACGATTACCTTTCCACCGCCGCGGTGCTGAAATCAGCCAGCCGGGGCTTCCAGATCTTTCATCACCTCTATGTGTTGCGGATCGGTGATGACATCTCGGCCTCTGACTCGCGCTGGCAGGAGGAACTGCAGTTCCTGCTCGACGAGTCGAACGAAGTGCTCGTCGAAGTGCGGCAAGGACAGCAGCATCTGCTGCTCTACCGGCGGCCCTTCTCGCTTGATGGTGAGGAGGGGGTGCTGCTGATTGGAGAGGATTTCTCGCAAGTGGAAGCCGGGCTCCACCGATTGCACTGGTGGGTCGGTGGTATCGCCGCAACCCTGCTCGTCCTGCTGGTGGCTCTCAATCTGCTGGCGGTCAACCGCGGCCTGGTGCCGCTGTCTCGGTTGCGCGACCAGTTGGGTGAGCTGCGTACGGGTGAACGTGAACGCCTCTCGCTGGACGTGCCCTCAGAACTGGACAGCCTGGTCGTGCAGCTCAATCGTTTCATGGATGAGATCGACACCCGATTGCAGCGCTCCCGCGACTCGGTAGCCAACCTTTCCCACTCCTTGAAGACGCCGCTGGCGGCGGTAACCCAGGTACTGCGTGGCTCTCGCCCCATCGATACCACGCGCCGGCAGCGATTGGTGGCGCGTCTTGAAGAGGTCCATGCGCAGTTGGATGCCGAGCTGCGATATTCGAGAATCGCCGGTCCTCACGCAGGCCGTATCTCCGAGTTGAGCCGCGACGGCTCTCGGCTGGTCGAGATGTTCCGCGCTCTCTACCCCGATAAGCGCTTCCACCTGATCCTGCCGGACCGCCAGGACCAGCGTATTCCTGTCGAATCGCAGGACCTCTCCGAGATGCTCGGTATCGTGCTGGACAACGCTGGCAAGTGGGCCGCCCGGGAGGTTCGCTGCCGGATGTGCCTGGATGATCGTCTCACCCTCGTCGTTGATGATGACGGGCCGGGGGTGCCCGAAGCGGAGCTTCCCCGTCTCGGCCAGCACGGTCGGCGGCTGGACGAGGGGAGACCCGGCTACGGCCTGGGCCTGTCGATTCTCGATCAGCTGTTGACGCGATATGCCGGGCGGGTTCGGTATTCGCCGAGCCCGCTCGGTGGCCTGCGCGTGGAGATCACGCTACCGCTAGGTGAATGCGTGCCATGAGTACCCGTGTTCAGCCGTGATTCAGCTTACCCCGTCAAGATGCTGTGACCAGACATTGACGGGAATCACACATGGCAAGATCCAGAGTCATCACGCATCCGCTGTCGCGCCGGCAGATATTGAAAGGTGGAGCGGCGCTGGGGCTGGGATCAGCGGCCGCGCTTGGCCTGCGTCCTAGCTGGGCCAACCCCTGGGGCCAGACCAATGTCTATTCCAAGGGAGTCGAAGATGGCCCGGAGGTGGCGCTTGCCATCCGTCGTGAGTCGATTCCGATCGCTGGCCAGCAAGCCCGTCCGATCAGCATCAACGGCACCAGTCCCGGGCCGATGATCCGCCTCAAGGAGGGCCACGATGCCGTGCTGCGGGTCACCAACCTGCTCGACGAACCCACCTCCATCCACTGGCATGGCCTGATCCTGCCGCCGGGAATGGACGGCGTACCGGGGGTGAGTTTTCCCGGCATCGCGCCGGGCGAGACCTTCACCTACCGCTTCCCGGTGCGCCAGAACGGTACCTACTGGTATCACAGTCACTCCGGCCTTCAGGAGCAGCTCGGTCATGCCGGCCCGCTGATCATCGATGCTGCCGAGCGTGAGCCGTTCCGCTATGACCGTGAGCACGTGTTGCTGCTCACTGACTGGACCTTCGAGGAGCCGACGTCGGTCTTCCGCAACCTGAAGACCGCCGAGGGCTACTACAACTTCCAGGAACGCACCATCGCCGACTTCTTCGCCGACGTGCGTGAGAAGGGCGTTGCCGCTACCGCCGAGATGCGCGGGATGTGGGCGAAGATGCGCATGAGTTCCCGCGACATTGCCGATGTCACCGGCAGCACCTACCGCTACCTGCTCAACGGCCACTCGCCCGAGGAGAACTGGACGGCCCTGTTCAAGGCCGGTGAGCGGGTTCGCTTAAGGGTGATCAATGGCTCGGCCATGTCCTACTTCGACGTGCGTATTCCCGGGTTGAAGATGACCGTGGTGGCGGCCGACGGCCAGCCGGTGCAGCCGGTGCCCGTCGATGAGTTTCGCATCGGAGTGGCCGAGACCTACGACGTCCTGATCACGCCCGAGGACGACTCTGCCTATACCCTCTTCGCCGAAGCCATGGATCGAAGCGGCTATGCCCGCGCCACGCTCGCGCCACGCGAAGGGATGGCCGCCGAGATTCCCGAGCGTCGCCAGATCGCCGATCGTGGCATGGAGGCCATGGCAGCCCATGGGATGGAAGGCATGGATCACGCCAGCATGCCGGGCATGGATGACGCGGGCATGGCAGGCATGGACCACTCCAGCATGCAGGGCATGGATCATTCCAACATGGCGGGCATGGACCAAGCCGATGCGCAGGGCATGTCGGCGGAGCGCGGCAGGATGAATGCCAACGGCATGCTGGCGGCGGGCGCGGCGCAGCCCGGGTCTCGCTACGATCAGGCCGGCATCGGCATCGATTCCGGGGAGCATCGGATGCTGGTTTACCGCGATCTCAAGGCCTTTACGCCCTGGCCGGATCGCCGTGAGCCGGAGCGTGAACTGGAGTTGCACCTTACCGGCAACATGGAGCGCTATATCTGGTCCTTCGACGACAAGAAATTCAGCGAGGTGAGCGGACCCCTTCACTTCAACAAGGACGAGCGACTACGCCTGATCCTGATCAACGACACCATGATGGAACATCCCATTCACCTCCACGGCATGTGGATGGAGCTCGAGAACGGCCAGGGCGAGCTGATTCCGCGCAAGCACACCCTGAATGTCAAACCGGGTGAGCGCGTCTCGGCGCTGATCACTGCCGACGCCGAGGGCAGCTGGGCGTTCCACTGTCATCTGCTCTACCACATGGATGCCGGCATGTTCCGGGTCGTCAAGGTCTCGTAAGGAGAAGGCATGAATACCAGAATAGCCATGACCGTTGCCGGTGTCCTGCTGGCCACAGTCACGTTTTCCGTTGCCCAGGCAGAGGATGGCTACGATGCCCCGGCCGGCTGGCCGTCACCGGTCGTGGAACACAGCATGGGTATGGCGCTGTTCGACCGTCTCGAGTACGCCGTGCCCGACAAGGGGCACGATGAACTGGTCTGGGACTTCCAGGCCTGGTACGGCGGTGACGTCAACCGGGTCTACCTAAAGTCCGAGGGCGAGAACGTCCAGGGCGACGGCGAGAGTGCCGAGTTCGAGTCACTGGAGTTGCTCTACAGCCGGTCGGTCGCCGACTTCTGGGAGCTCCAGGGAGGCATCGGCTACCAGGGCGGCGTGTTCTCGGGTGACCATGCCGAACGCACCTATGGGGTGATCGGCCTGCAGGGAGTGGTGCCATACGGCATCGAGACAGATGCGGCGATGCAGGTCAGCGATGAAGGCGATGTCTCGGCGAGCGTCGAGGGAGAGTATGACCTGCGACTGACGCAACGCTTCTACCTTCAGCCACGTACCGAAATTTCCGTCGCGGCCAGTCAAGTCGAGGAATTTGGCATCGGCAAGGGACTCAATTCTGTTCGTCTCGGGATGTGCCTGGGCTACGAGATGACCCGCCGCTTCGCGCCCTACATCGGTGCTTATTGGCAAAAACAGTACGGCGATACCGCCGATCTTTCGCGTGCCGATGGTGATGCCACCGAAGATACCGGGGTCGTGGCGGGAGTGAAGCTGTTGTTCTGACAGCCAACCTACCCGCTTGATGCGGGCGGCGGAAGGTAGTGATTCCTGATGGTCACCCCTTTGCATGGCGTTGATCTGCATCAGAATTTGATCGGTCTGGATTCAGGATGTTTTCAGGTAGTGGTTCCAGACTGGCAGTGACCTGGAGCCCTTGCGGTCGTTTACATCGACGTTGGCAGGGTCAGGAGCATCGGCGACCAGCGGTCACGAGGAGCGTGTCATGATGCCATATCCCCAAATCGATCCCGTGGCATTCTCCCTCGGACCGGTGCAGCTTCATTGGTATGGCCTGATGTATGTAGTGGGGCTGACAGCCGCCTGGTGGCTGGGGCGACGGCGGGCACATCGCCTCGGCCTGACCCACGACGATATCGATGACCTGATCTTTTATGGCGCCCTGGGTGTCGTCATCGGCGGTCGCCTGGGCTATGCCCTCTTCTACGACAGCGACGCGTGGCTGACCGATCCCTGGTGGCTGCTCAAGGTCTGGGAAGGAGGCATGAGTTTCCATGGGGGCCTTGCCGGCGTTCTAGTGGCCGCGTGGCTGTTCGCTCGGCGTCACCGTCTGGTCTACCTTCAACTGACCGATTTCATTGCGCCGCTGGTGCCGATCGGCCTGGGTACCGGACGTCTCGGTAACTTTATCAACCACGAGTTGCCGGGGAGGGTCAGCGATTTGCCCTGGGCGATGGTCTTTCCCCCCATGATGGGGTTGGGATCGGAACCCCGCCACCCCTCGGCGCTTTACGAGTTTGCCCTGGAGGGCGTGGTGCTGTTTGCCCTTCTGTGGTGGCTCTCACGGCGACCGCAGCAGCAAGGCATGATTTCCGGGCTTTTTCTACTTCTGTATGGCGCTTTCCGCTTCACCGTCGAATTCGTGCGCCTGCCCGATCCTCAGCTGGGCTTCATCGCCTTTGACTGGCTGACCATGGGGCAGCTGTTGACATTGCCGATGATGGCAGCAGGAGCGCTCCTGGTCATCAGTGGGCATCGTCGCCAGCGAGCCATGGTTGTTTCATCGGAGCACTGAGCCAGGTAATTGCCATGGGGGACATGGGAAAACATTAGCGATATTGCATTTTTGGGAGAATTCTCATTGCACACAGAGAGCATCGCTTGGGAGTGTCTGAAACTACCTTGGTGAAACGTCACTTGAAGCTTGATTCCAGTGACATCGATGCGATTAAATCGGCCGTTGCGGATATTGATGAGCTCTACGGGATCGATAGTGTTTCGTATGATGATCAGAAGCGAAAGCTGCACTTGGCCTATGATGCCTTACGCCTCTGTCTCGATTGTGTTGAAGAAATTCTGGAGAAACATGCTGTCAAAACCAGTCATGATTGGTGGAATCGCTTCAAGGAAGAGCATTACCGATTTGTCGATCAGAATGTGAAGGAAAATGCCAAGAAGGAACCTTGGAGCTGTCACTGATATGCATTGCCAAGAATCTTGACGTATTGGGGGCGAAATTCACCCCAGGGAGCGAGAAAGTCAATGGATAGAACGCCACAGTATAAACAGAACAGCCTTTCCCTGATTGGCGCAATTGCCCTGGGCACCGGCGTCATGATTGGCGCTGGTATCTTTGCCTTGACCGGACAGATGGCTGAAATGACGGGAGAGTTTTTCCCCTTGGCCTTCTTGTCAGCGGCGCTCATCGTCTCCTTCAGTGCTTACTCCTATGTGAAGATGTCCAATGCATTTCCCTCGGCCGGCGGCATCGGCATGTACCTCCAAAAGGCGTACGGGTCGACACTTACCACCGCTTTTCATGCGCTCTTGATGTACTTTTCCATGGTCATCGCCCAGAGCTTCCTGGCGAGAACCTTTGGCTCCTACACACTAGAGCTTTTCGATGTAGAAAACAGGTCACTGCTCGTTCCACTATTGGGCGTTGCCCTGCTGATATCCGCTTTCTTGATCAACCTCTCTGCCAACAAGTTGATCCAGGGCGTTGCGTCAGCACTCGGGTTCGTCAAGATTGGCGGGATAATCCTGTTTGGGGTCGTTGGTGTCATGGTGGCGGACTCCGTCGGCATGGAAACCTCTGCGTCGGCCCCGGAGGGGTCGCTCTCGGACTTCCTGGGCGCGACCGCCTTGGGAATTCTGGCCTTCAAGGGGTTCACGACGATTACCAACAGTGGTTCGGAGATAAAAGACCCCCATCGCAACGTCGGCAGGGCAATCATGATATCGATCGCGCTTTGTGTCGTGATCTATGCGGTGGTGGGATTTGCCGTGGCGAGCAACTTGTCTCTGACAGAAATCATTGAAACACAGGATTATTCCCTTGCGGCGGCTGCGCGGCCGGCTCTTGGAGAGGCCGCTGTCTGGTTCACCGTCATTCTTGCCATGCTGGCCACCGCGGGGGGTATCATAGCCAGTATATTTGCGGTCTCACGCATGCTGGCCATGCTGACGGAAATGAAGCTGGTACCACATCGTCACTTTCATATGCCAGGCAGCATCCAAAAGCATACCCTGGTCTATACGGTCGTGCTTGGCCTGATCTTGACGGCATTCTTTGACCTTGGTCGTATCGCGGCGCTTGGTATCATTTTCTATTTGATTATGGATATAGGTATCCATTGGGGGGTGTTGCGTCATCTGCGTAAGGCAGTTGATGCAAGTGCAACGGTGTTAGTGATTGCTATTTTCCTGGATGTAGTCGTGCTGGCAGGCTTCCTTTGGGTGAAGGCTACGACAGATTCTTTGGTATTAATTGTTGCTCTTGTTGTGATGGTGGCAATCTTGATTGCCGAGCGATTCTTTCTGTCTCAGAAAGGGAGTTCTGACTTAACCGAGAACACGCATTCTCATTGATTTTTAAGGATAGGGGTCTTAGCGATACGGACCCTTGGTGATCTGATTGACTGGACACGGCAAGGAGATCTTCCGGGGGAGTTTTCGATTTCCATGATCAGGTGACGAACCTCAATTCATAACCCGGTTGGAAAGGCGGAAATCCCTGAAGCAAGGGAGCTACTTGAATTCCTTTTTGAGCTGGATCAGCACGCAGTGATGCGCCTTGTTCGTCAGGCAGGGTGATTGAATAATCTGTAAGAAAATGATGTCTGAATCTGCTAGAGCTGCCTGATCGCCACCGTCGGCATAAAAACCGTCCGTCCTGACTATGCCTGATTGAAATGCCAGTATGGCATCGGCGCTGCATGTCTGGCACCGATATCGTTTGGGCCTTTTTAGCTTTTAGCTTTTCTTATACATCCTGGTCACGTTGATGATGCCCGGTATGACGGTGCATCAGGAAGTGCATGCCGAGACAGAGGGCCAGGGGCAGCACCAGCCAGGCGCCGCTGCTCAGTGATTGACCGCGCCACATGAAAAGCAGCACGGCGCCACCCATCAGCACCATGCACCCGGTCATCATCCATTTATGGAGCGCCCCGGCATGGGGTAACGGCTGACCCTGTGATTCGGCCTCTTCCGAGGATTGTTTGGTGGAATCTGGCTGTGTCATGAGTGGCCCCCTTTGGCTTGGGACTGGGTCGATTGGGCCGGAGTGGATTGCTCACCTCCGGGTTGCTCGCGAGCATAACGCCGCTTGAGCAGCAGCGAGTTGCCGATCACCGAGAGGGAACTGGTGGTCATGGCGATGACGCCGATCATCGGGTGCAACAGGCCGATGGCAGCGATGGGGATGGCCGCCACGTTATAGGCGCTGGCCCAGATCAGGTTCTGGACGATCTTGCCGAAGGTGGCGCGGCTGAGGTGCATGGCATCCACCACAGCGGTGAGCTCGCCGCGCACCAGAGTCACATCCGCCGCCTCGATGGCCACGTCGGCCCCGGCGCCGATGGCGATGCCCACGTTGGCCTGGGTGAGGGCGGCGGCGTCGTTGATGCCGTCGCCGACCATGGCCACATGGTTGCCGTGCTTCTCCTGCAGCGCGCGGATGGCATCGACCTTGCCTTCCGGCAACACGCCGGCCTGGACCTCGTCGATGCCCACCTCGTCAGCCACGGCGCGGGCGGCACGTTCGTTGTCGCCGGTGATCATCACCACGTGCAGGCCGAGGTCATGCATACCGCGAATCGCCTCGATCGACTCCTGCTTGAGGGTATCGGCCACGGCGACCAGGCCCACGGCCTTGCCGTCGGCGGCGACGATGACGACGGTGCGACCCTTGTTCTCCAGCGCCTGCATGTCATCGGCCAGGGCGTCGAGGCCGGTTACGCCTTCTTCTTCGAGTAGACGGCGATTACCGATCAGCACCGTTTCGTCGCCCACCTTGCCCGAGACACCGCGCGCGCCGGTGGAGCGGAATTCGCTGACCTCACCGGGTTTCACGTCGCGCTCCCGGGCCCCGTCGACGATGGCCCGGGCGATGGGGTGCTCCGAGGCGTTCTCCACGCTCGCCGCCAGGGTCAGAAGGTGTGACTCATCGACGCCTTCGGCGGCGACGGCCTCGGTGAGCTTGGGCTCGCCGCGAGTAATGGTGCCGGTCTTGTCGAGCACTATCACCTTGACGTCCTTGAAGGTCTGGATCGCCTCGCCGGAGCGAATCAGGATGCCGCGCTCGGCACCGATGCCAGAACCGACCATCAGTGCCGTGGGCGTGGCCAACCCCAGGGCACAGGGGCAGGCGATGACCAGCACGGCGATGGCGGCAAGGATCGCCAGCACCGGCGTGGAGGCATCGGGGTTCACCCAGGGCAGGAAGGTGGCGCCCCACTCGAGGATCGGCCGCAGGGCGTCAGGAAATACTGCCCAGGCAATCAGGCTGGCCAGGGCAATGCCCAGCACCGCCGGCACGAAGCGTCCGGTCATGCGATCGGCGAACTCCTGAATCGGCACGCGCGAACCCTGAGCCTGGTCGATCAGGCGCACTACCTGGGAGAGGAAGGTATCGCCCCCGACCCGCGTGGCTTTCACGCGCAGCCGTCCTTCCTTGTTGATGGTGGCACCGATCACGCTGTCGCCGGTGCTCTTGTAGACCGGTATCGACTCGCCGGTGGCGATGGATTCGTCGAGATGGCTCTCGCCCTCGACGACCTCGCCGTCGGTGGGGATCTTGTCGCCGGGCCGCACGATCATGATGTCGCCGGGAGCCAGTTCCTTCACCGGTACCTCGACCTCCTCGCCGTCGCGCTCCACGCGCGCCGTCTTGGCGCCCAGGGTCATCAGGCGGCGGATGGCCTGGGAGGCACGCCCCTTGGCCAGCGCCTCCAGATAACGTCCCAGCAGGTGGAAGGTCATGATGGTGGCGGCCATCTCGATGAACGAGGTCATGGGATAGACGAAGCCGACCAGGCCGATCAGGTAGGGCGGCAGGCTGCCCATGGAGATCAGCACATCCATGTTGAAGGTGCCGTTCTTCAGCGAGCGCCAGGTCGACTTGTGAGTGGCGATGCCGCCGTAGAGGAACACCACCGGAAAGGCCAGCACGGCGATGATGGCCAGGTAGCCGGGGATCGGCTGCCAGAACATGTGCGGCATCATCAGCAGCATGATCAGGGTGGTGGGAACCGCGGCGATGATCAGCCGCTTGCGGGCTTGGCTGAGGTAGGCCTCCTCGATCTCGGCGTCGCTGTCGGCGTCCTCCGCCTCGTCGGCCTGCACGGCGGCCACATCGTAGCCGGCCCCCTCCACGGCGCTCTTGAGCGCGTCGCCATCAGGACCATCACTGGCGACGGTCACCGATACTCGGTGGCTGGCGATATTGGTGTCGATCGATTCGACACCCTCGAGCCGCTCCAGGGTACTGCGGATGATGCCGGCACAGTGATCCGAGCCCATGCCCGGTACCGTCAGGCGAATCTGTTGCTTGGTATTACCGCCACTGACGGCGGCCACGTCATAGCCGGCACCCTCCACGGCTTCCTTCAGGGTCTCGCCGTCAGGCCCACCTTCTTCGATGCTCACGCTGACATGATGGTTGGCGATATTGGTCTGGATATTGCCCACGCCATCGAGGCGTTCGAGCGTCTTGCGCACGATACCGGCACAGTGGTCACTGCCCATACCGGGGACCGTCAGGGTGATCGTTTTCGGGGTCGAGTCGGTCAAATGATACCTCCTGTGGACGGAACCAAAGGGGCTGCCACACTGTGGTCGCCCAGACATCCTGGTGCTTCTATCGAAGCGGTTCAGTGATGGGCCTCCCCGGAGGCGGATGGTGCCTGTTGACCGCCCGGCTAAAGGTCCCGGGCCCGATTGGTCTGCTGGGACAGGCGCATCGCCTCGTGTTCCTCCAGCTTCAAGAGTTCGCGAACCAGGTCGCGAGCTTCAGGGATCTCGGCGCGTCCTTCCAGGTAGCGGTACAGCTCGAGGACCTGATCATGCAGCGCGAAAATTTCCCGGCAGATGTCTTCGAAGCTCATCGCGGCATAGGGGGAGCGACATGCCTCATGCGGGGCGATAGGGGCATGGGACAGGTAATCGTAGACCCAGGTATGCAGGGCCTTCGGGTCGGCCTGTTTCTCGAAGCCGGCTACGGCCTGTTCCAGGGTCGCTTCGTGATCCGCAAGGTACTCCAGCAACCACTTGGCCCGGGTTTCCTCCTGCCGGGTAGCACAGTGCTTCAGGCACTCTGCCAGATGGGCATGCAGCTGCCGGGTCCAGTCGATCAGGTCATGAAAAGTCTCGATCTTCATCCAACGCTCTCCCTTGAAGGGGTGTTCTATCGTCCTCACTCGACAGCCCCCGGCCGGAGAGGAAGTCGAGGGTCAGCGGAAAGGACCTGAAAGCCCAGCGTATCGCTACTCATCATTAAGGTCTTGACTACCCTCAACATAGGCGTAAAAGCTGAAATGAATCTGAATAGGCTGCTCAATCATGGCATTGGTCTCGACTATGTGCAGGGAGAGGCGCAGTGAGCACGGGTCTGGCATCGTTGCCGCAACGCTTGACCCTTGGGTAACCCAAGGGTTGTAGGCTGATACCCTCAATCGCGTTCAGGATGTCCCTATGTCTCAGCATGCTCATGCCAGCCATACGGTGAAGGATCCGGTCTGCGGGATGGATGTCGATCCGCACGAGACGGAGCACCGTGCCACCCACGCGGACACGACCTGGTATTTCTGTTCCGCGAAGTGCCAGGATAAGTTCGAGAGGGACCCCGAGGGGTATCTCGATGGCACGGCGTCAGCATCCGAGTCGGCACCGCCGGGCACCATCTACACCTGCCCCATGCATCCCGAGATTCGCCAGGAAGGTCCCGGTGACTGCCCGATCTGCGGCATGGCGCTGGAGCCCGAGACGGTCTCCGCCGATACCGGGCCCTCCGAAGAGCTGAAGGACATGACGCGGCGCTTCTGGATCGGGCTGGCCCTGGCTCTGCCGGTGCTGGTGCTGGAAATGGGCGGACATCTCTTCAGGCTCGATCACCTGATCGCCCCCCAGGTCTCGAACTGGATCCAACTGCTACTGGCCACGCCGGTAGTCGTCTGGGCCGGTAGGCCTTTCTTCGTGCGCGGCTGGCGCTCCATCGTGCAGCGCAGCCTCAACATGTTCACCCTGATCGCCATCGGTACCGGGGCGGCGCTGGTCTACAGCCTGCTGGCGACGATCGTGCCGGGCATCTTCCCCGACACTTTCCGTCAGGCCGATGGCTCGGTGGCCGTCTACTTCGAGGCGGCGGCAGTGATCGTGGTGCTCGTGCTGCTGGGGCAGGTCCTGGAGCTCAGGGCTCGGGAAAAGACCTCCGGGGCAATTCGCGCGCTCCTCGACCTGGCGCCAGCCACCGCTCGGCGTATCGGCGATGACGGTCAGGAGGAGGAGGTCTCCCTCGACAAGGTCGAAGTCGGCGATCGCCTGCGCGTGCGTCCTGGCGACAAGGTGCCCCTGGATGGCGAGCTGCTGGAAGGGCGCTCCAACATCGACGAGTCGATGGTCACCGGCGAGCCGCTGGCGGTTCGCAAGGAAGCCGGCGATGGCGTGATCGGTGGCAGCATCAACGGCCAGGGCTCGTTCATCATGCGTGCCGACAAGGTGGGCCGCGACACCATGCTGTCGCAAATCGTGCAGATGGTGGCCAGCGCCCAGCGCAGCCGGGCGCCCATCCAGGGGCTCGCCGACAAGGTAGCCGGCATCTTCGTGCCGGCCGTGATCCTGGTGGCCGTGGTGGCTTTCGTCGTCTGGTCGCTGTGGGGGCCGGCACCGCCCATGGCCTTCGGCCTGATTGCTGCGGTCAGTGTGCTGATCATCGCCTGTCCCTGTGCGCTGGGTCTGGCCACGCCGATGTCGATCATGGTCGGCGTGGGCCGCGGTGCCCAGGCCGGTGTATTGATCCGCGACGCCGAGGCCTTGGAGCGACTGGAGAAGGTCGATACCGTGGTCGTCGACAAGACAGGCACCCTGACGGAGGGCAAGCCTCGTGTGACCGAGATGGTAGCGGCGGAGGGTTTCGACGAGCAGTCGCTGTTGCGCTTGGCCGCGGGGTTGGAGCGCGGTAGCGAGCATCCCCTGGCGCAGGCCATCGTCGACAAGGCCAAGGAAGAGGAACTGACGCTGTCGGAGGCTACCGAGTTCGATTCTCCCAACGGCAAGGGCGTGACGGGGCATATCGACGGCCAGCGAGTTGCCCTGGGCAACCGCCTTCTGATGGAGAGCGAGAAAGTGGATCTGGCCGAGCAGGAAGAGGAGGCCGAGCGACTACGCGGCGACGGCGCTACCGTGATCTTCGCCGCGGTGGACGGGCGCCTGGCGGGGCTGCTGGCCATCGCCGATCCGGTCAAGGAGACCACCGAAGACGCCATCCGCTCCCTGCAGGCGGATGGCATCCGGGTCGTCATGCTCACTGGCGACAACCGCACCTCCGCAGAGGCCGTGGCGCGTCGTCTGGGTATCGATGAGGTGGAGGCCGAGGTGCTTCCCGAGGACAAGGGGCGAGTGGTACAACGCCTGCGCGACGAGGGACGCGTGGTGGTGATGGCCGGCGACGGCGTCAATGACGCCCCCGCCCTGGCGACTGCCGACGTGGGCATCGCCATGGGCACCGGCACCGACGTGGCGATCGAGAGCGCCGGCGTGACCCTGCTGCGTGGCGACCTGACGGGCATCGTCGAGGCACATCGCCTGTCGCGGGCCACCATGCGCAACATCCGCCAGAACCTCTTCTTCGCTTTCGTCTATAACGCCGCCGGGGTGCCGATTGCCGCCGGCATCCTCTATCCCTTCACCGGCATGCTGCTGTCGCCGATCATCGCCGCGGCGGCCATGTCGCTCTCCTCGGTTAGCGTGATCACCAATGCTCTGCGCCTGAGAATGGTGGCTCTGAAAACGTGATAAGGCCTGACGTCGAATCCGTACCGGGTATGGCCATGTCTGGGAGCGACTTCCAACCTCCCTGAACGCGACATCATTGTCGCTATCGACTGGCGAATCCCCGGCGGATAGGCAATTGTGACATGCCAGATCACGACGCCTTGCGGTATCTTCAGGAGTGGACTTGCCTGATAGCGACAGCCAGACCCCGGCGGGCGTCCGGATACGGACACAACAACAACCTGTGTACGACCCCGTACAGGAGTCCCCCATGACGTTCCCTCCCCAGGCGCCCAAGAAGCCGGCCGCCACCCAGGCCATCGGCTTCCTGCTGTTGGAAAACTTCACCCTCTTTTCCCTGGCCTCGGCCATCGAACCCTTGCGCATGGCCAACCAGCTGGCGGGTCGGGAGCTTTATCGCTGGTTCACACTGAGCCTCGATGGCGAACCGATCTCCGCCAGCGACGGCCTCAAGGTCACGCCGGATGCGGCGATCACGGTGCCGCTGGCGCTGGACATGGTGGTGGTCTGTGGCGGGGTGGGACCGGCGCGCGCAGTGCAGCGCGAGCATGTCACCTGGCTTCAGGGTCAGGCGCGCCTTTCCCGTCGGCTGGGGGGGATCTGTACCGGTAGCTGGGCGCTGGCCAAGGCGGGGCTGCTGGACGGCTACGAGACCAGCGTCCACTGGGAATGCCTGGCCGCCATGCGGGAGTCTTTTCCCCGCGCGCTGCTGACGACCCGGCTGTTCTCCATCGACCGCGAAAGGGCCACTGCCTCGGGCGGAACGGCCCCCCTGGACATGATGCTCACGCTGATCGGGCGGGATCATGGCCGCGAACTCGCGGCGGGCATCTCCGAGATGTTCATCTGTGATCGAGTTCGCGGGGAGCAGGACCAGCAGCGCGTCCCACTCAAGCATATTCTCGGTACGACCCAGCCCAAGCTGCTGGAAATCGTGGCGTTGATGGAGTCCAACCTCGAGGAGCCCATCGGGCTCGAGGAACTGGCGGCCTATGTCGGCGTGTCGCGTCGCCAGCTGGAGCGGCTTTTCCAGAAGTACCTGCTCTGCTCGCCGTCGCGTTACTACCTCAAGCTGCGCTTGACCCGCGCGCGACAGCTGCTCAAGCAGACCTCGATATCGATCATCGAGGTGGCATCTGCCTGCGGCTTCGTCTCCACGCCGCACTTCTCGAAATGCTACCGGGAGTTCTTCGGCCAGCCCCCTCGAGACGAACGGCTGGGCGCGAGTCCCGTCAGGTTGCCTATACCGGCGCCATGCGACCAGGTGGGCGCCAACCTGGAACTGCTGTCTTTCGAGGTTTATCCGGCCGAGCCGGTCTCCACGGCAGTCAAGGCTCTCGATCAGGCGCGTGGCGAGCCGACCTACGCCAGCGTACTGCTGCGCTCCTGACCGCTACCTTCCTCGCTTCTTCTGCACCACCCCTCACCATGCCGCCCCGTCACGGGGCGGCATGGTTTCGCTGTGCGTCGTGCCCGCGACAGTCATGACGTTTTTGGAATTCTCGTCGTCGTTTCCAGGCGCCGAGCCCCCGGGGGCTGGCGCTATGCTGCCGTCAAGTCGAATACACCCCCGGAGCGGCACACATGACCCCAAGAGAGCTGCACGACGACGCCATCGTCATCGATGGCCTGATCATCGCCAAATGGAACCGTGAACTGTTCGAGGACATGCGGCGTGGCGGCCTGACGGCGGCCAATTGCACGGTGTCCGTCTGGGAAGGATTCCAGGCCACGGTCGACAACATTGTCAGATCCAACGCGTTGATGGCCGAGTGCAGCGACCTCGTCCGCCCCGTGCGCACGACTGCCGACATCACTCGAGCCAAGGAAGAAGGCAAGACCGGTATCCTCTATGGCTTCCAGAACGCCCACGCCTTCGAGGACCAGATTGGCTACGTGGAGGTCTTCAAGCAGCTTGGCGTAGGCATCGTGCAGATGTGCTACAACACCCAGAATCTGGTGGGTACCGGCTGCTACGAGCGCGATGGTGGACTTTCCGGTTTCGGTCGCGAAATCGTTGCCGAGATGAATCGCGTCGGCATCATGTGTGACCTCTCCCATGTCGGCGAGACCACCTCGAGGGAAGTCATTGAGGCCTCCGAGAAGCCGGTCTGCTATTCCCACTGCCTGCCGTCCGGGCTCAAGGAACATCCGCGCAACAAGTCCGATGCCGAACTCAAGTTCATTGCCGATCGCGGCGGCTTTGTTGGCGTGACCATGTTCACCCCCTTCCTGCGCGCCGGCATCGACGCCACCGTGGATGACTATGTCGAGGCCATCGAATACGTGATGAACATTGTCGGCGAGGATGCCATCGGCATCGGTACCGACTTTACCCAGGGCCATGACCAGGACTTCTTCGAGTGGCTCACCCATGACAAGGGCTACGCCCGCCGCCTGACCCGCTTCGGCAAGATCATCAATCCCGAGGGCATCCGCACCATCGGCGAGTTCCCCAACCTCACCGAGGCGCTGCTGCGCCGCGGCTTCAGCGAGCCGCAGGTGCGCAAGATCATGGGCGAAAACTGGGTGCGCGTACTGAAAGACGTCTGGGGCGCCTGACGATACCTCCTTAGCGAGGGGCGCCGGGGGCAGGCCGAAGAGGAGGTCCGATTCCATGGAAGGAATCGGTAGCGTACAGGGAAGTATTCACAGCGCCTCCTCGATGGTCCAGCACCCCGGGGCCTGCCGCCGGATCAGCCTCGAGCGATGCCGGCAAAGGCGATGGCTTCGCAACTCCATAACAATCAGCAAGATTTCGAGGAACACGACCGTGACACAGATGGCCCCTGAACTGCCCATCGAGGTGGACGCCGAGACCGGCGTCTGGACCACCGACGCCCTGCCCATGCTCTACGTACCCCGGCACTTCTTTATCAACAACCATCTGGCCGTGGAGGACGCGCTGGGTGCCGAGAAGTACGCCGAGATCCTCTACCACGCCGGCTACAAGAGCGCCTGGCACTGGTGTGAGAAGGAGGCCGAACTGCATGGGCTCGAGGGCGTGGATGTCTTCGAACATTACATGCGGCGTCTCTCCCAGCGCGGCTGGGGGCACTTCATCGTTGAAGCCATCGATCTGGAGGCCGGCACCTGCCAGGTGCGCCTCGAACATAGCGCCTTCGTCTATCAGCTGGGCAAGGTCGGGCGGAAGCTCGAGTACATGTTCACCGGCTGGTTCGCCGGTGCCATGGATCAGATTCTCGCTGCGCGGGGAAGCACGCTGCGCACCGTCGCCGAGCAGACCCAGAGCGCCGCCGAGGAAGGCTGCGACGTGGGTCGCTTCGTCACCCGTCCGCTCGACACCCCCCGGGGCTGAGGAGTCATCACCATGGCATTCGATGCGATCTTCCAGCCGATCGAGATCGGCAAGCTCACCATCCGTAATCGGGTCGTCAGCACCGCCCACGCCGAGGTGCATGCCACCGACGGGGGCATGACCACTGAGCGCTACGTCAGGTACTACGAGGAGAAGGCCAAAGGCGGCTGTGGCCTCTGTATCTGTGGGGGGTCCTCGGTGGTTTCCATCGACAGCCCACAGGGCTGGTGGAGCTCGGTCAATCTCGCCACCGACCGCATCATCCCGCACTTCCAGAACCTGGCGGATGCCGTCCACAAGCACGGCGGCAAGATCATGATCCAGATTACCCACATGGGGCGCCGTTCACGGTGGGATGGCTTCGACTGGACGACCTTGCTGTCGCCCTCGGGCATCCGCGAGCCTGTGCACCGCTCCACCTGCAAGACCATCGAAGAGGAGGAGATCTGGCGCATCATCGGTGACTTTGCCCA
Source organism: Halomonas lysinitropha (assembly GCF_902500215.1). Lineage (GTDB taxonomy): Bacteria > Pseudomonadota > Gammaproteobacteria > Pseudomonadales > Halomonadaceae > Halomonas > Halomonas lysinitropha. The sequence goes on along the minus strand of NZ_CABVOU010000014.1, from coordinate 114,358 downwards.
GGCCGCGCGTCGGGCCAAGGAGGGGGGCCTCGACGGTGTCGAACTCTCCGCCGTGCATCAGCACCTGATCGACCAGTTCTGGAGTCCGCGGGTCAACAAGCGCGAGGATCAGTGGGGCGGAAGCTTCGAGAACCGCATGCGTTTCGGCATGGAAGTGCTCAAGGCGGTGCGTGCCGAAGTGGGTGACGACTTCGCGGTCGGCATGCGCATCTGTGGCGACGAATTCCACCCGGACGGCCTTTCTCACGATGACATGAAGCAGATCGCCGCCTACTACGATGCCACCGGTCAGGTGGACTTCTTCGGTGTGGTCGGCTCCGGCTGCGATACCCACAACACGCTGGCCAACGTCATCCCCAACATGTCCTACCCGCCGGAGCCCTTCCTGCATCTGGCGGCGGGCATCAAGGAAATGGTCAGCGTGCCGGTGATCCACGCTCAGAACATCAAAGATCCCAACCAGGCCCAGCGTATCCTCGAGGGCGGCTACGTGGACCTGGTCGGCATGACCCGGGCGCAGATTGCCGACCCCCACCTGATCGCCAAGATCAAGATGGGCCAGGTCGATCAGATCAAGCAGTGCGTCGGCGCCAACTACTGCATCGACCGCCAGTACCAGGGCCTGGACGTGCTGTGCATCCAGAACGCCGCCACCTCTCGGGAGTACATGGGCCTGCCCCATATCATCGAGAAGAGCGAAGGCCTCAAGCGCAAGGTGGTGGTGGTCGGCGGTGGCCCCGGCGGCATGGAGGCGGCTCGCGTTGCTGCCGAGCGTGGCCATGACGTCACCCTGTTCGAGGCCGCGGAGGCGCTGGGCGGCCAGATCACCATCGCCGCCCAGGCCCCGCAGCGCGACCAGATCGCCGGTATCACCCGCTGGTACCAGCTGGAACTGGCACGGTTGAATGTGGATCTGCGCCTGGGCACCCGTGCGGACGAGGCGACCCTGCTCGACCTGCGCCCGGATATCGTGGTGCTCGCCACCGGCGGCCAGCCCTTCCTGAGCCAGGTCCCGGCGTGGGGGTATTCGGACGATGCCGCGGAGAGCCTGGTGGTCAGCACCTGGGACGTGCTCTCGGGCAGGGTGGCACCGGGCAAGAATGTGCTGATCTTCGATGCCATCTGCGAATTCTCCGGCGTCTCGGCGGCGGACTATCTGGCCGACAAGGGCGCCAAGGTGGAGATCGTCACCGACGACATCAAGCCAGGGGCAGCCGTGGGCGGTACGACCTTCCCCACCTACTACCGTAGCCTCTACGAGAAGGAGGTGATCATGACCTCCGACCTCGCGCTGCATAAGGTCTATCGGGAAGGGGGCAGCCTGGTGGCGGTGCTCGAGAACGAGTACACCGGCGCCCTGGAGGAGCGGGTGGTCGATCAGGTGGTGGTCGAGAACGGCGTGCGTCCCGACGAGGCCCTCTACTACGCCCTCAAGTCGCAGTCCCGCAACAGGGGCCAGGTGGATCTGGAGGCGCTCTACGCCATCCAGCCCCAACCCTGCCTGAGCGAGGAGGGTGACGGCTTCCTGCTGTTCCGCCTGGGCGACTGCACGGCGCCGCGCAATACCCATGCGGCGATCTACGACGCCCTGCGGATCTGCAAGGACTTTTAAACCCAGCTGTAAGCCGGAAGCTGTAAGTGTGCGAGTAACTTACCGCTTAAGGCTTACGGCTCCTCATCGAGGAAGCCGAGATGCTCGAGACCTTGCTACCGATTTTGATCTTCGCTGCCCTGGGCCTGGCGGTGATCGGCGCCTGGCGGCGTATCCGCCTGTGGCGTCAAGGGCGTCCTTCTGTCGTGCCGCTCTTCAAGGGGCTGGCCGCCTTGCCGCGTCGCTATCTGGTGGATCTGCACCATGTGGTGGGGCGCGACAAGGTCATCTCCAACACCCACGTGGCCACTGCCGGCGGCTTCGTGGCCGCCGCCGTGTTGATGATCCTGGTGCATGGCCTGGACCTGGCGCAGGGAATTCTGGGCTGGCTGCTGCTGGCAGCCAGCGCCTGCATGTTCGTGGGCAGCCTCTTCGTGGCTCGGCGTCGTCGCCATCCACCTGCCCGGCTCTCCAGGGGCCCCTGGATGCGCCTGCCGAAGAGCTTGATGGCTTTCTCCCTGGGTGTCTTTCTTATCACCCTGCCGACGGTCGGCCTGCTGCCGTCTGACGCGGGCCACTGGCTGCTGGCACTGCTGTTGGCCGCGGTGGTGGCCTGGGGCCTGGCCGAAATGGTGGTCGGCATGACCTGGGGCGGCCCCATGAAGCATGCCTTTGCCGGCGCTCTGCATTTGGCCTTTCACCGCCGCGCCGAGCGCTTCGGTGAGGGCAATCGTTCCACCGGCCTCAAGGCGCTGGACCTGGAGAATGAGGCGGCGCCGCTGGGCGTCGAGAAGCCTGCCGATTTCACCTGGAACCAGCTGCTGGGCTTCGACGCCTGCGTGCAGTGTGGTCGCTGCGAGGCGGTGTGTCCGGCCTTCGCCGCTGGCCAGCCGCTCAACCCCAAGAAGCTGATCCAGGACATGGTGGTGGGCCTCGCCGGAGGCAGCGACGCCGCCTATGCGGGCTCTCCTTATCCCGGCAAGCCGGTCGGCGAACATCACGGCTCTCCCCATGGCCCGATCGTGGGCCGCGGCGGCAAGGCGCTGGTGGATGCCGACACTCTCTGGTCCTGCACCACCTGCCGCGCCTGCGTGGAGGAGTGCCCGATGATGATCGAGCACGTGGACGCCATCGTCGACATGCGACGTTTCCTGACCCTGGAGCGCGGCGAGACGCCCAACAAGGCCCCCGAGGTGCTCGATAACCTGATCGCCACCGACAATCCCGGCGGTTTTGCCCCCGGTTCTCGCATGAACTGGGCCGCCGACCTCAACCTGCCGTTGATGTCCGACCTGCAACAGGTCGACGTCCTGCTGTGGCTAGGCGATGGCGCCTTCGACATGCGCAACCAGCGCACGCTGCGTGCGCTGGTCAAGGTGCTGCGCGCGGCAGAGGTAGATTTCGCGGTACTTGGCCACGAGGAACGCGACAGCGGCGACGTGGCCAGGCGTCTGGGCGACGAGGCGACCTTCCAGTCCCTGGCCAAGCGCAATATCGCGACCCTGGACAAGTATCGCTTCCAGCAGATCGTGACCTGCGACCCGCACAGCTTCCATGTGCTGGGCAACGAGTACGGTGAGCTAGGCGGCGTCTACGACGTTCGCCACCACAGTACCTATATCGCCGAGCTCCACGACGCGGGTCGGCTGGCGTTCTCACCCTGGAAGGGCGGCAGCGTGACCTATCACGACCCCTGCTACCTGGGCCGCTACAACGGCGAGTACGAAGCGCCGCGCCGGGTCCTCGAGGCGCTGGGCATCGAGCTCAACGAGATGCAACGCTCCGGCTTCCGTTCGCGCTGCTGCGGCGGCGGCGGTGGCGCGCCGATCACCGACATTCCCGGTGAGCGGCGCATTCCCGATATGCGCATGGACGACGTCAAGGAGAGCGGCGCCGCGCTGGTGGCGGTGGGCTGTCCCCAGTGCACCGCCATGCTGGAGGGCGTCGTCGACGCCACTGCCGAGGTGCGCGATATCGCCGAGCTGGTGGCCGATGCCCTTGTGGTGCGTCCTGCTGCCCAGGCCGCCTCTCTATCCCGCCAACCCCAGTTAGAGGAGGTGAGCTGATGGATGAGATTCGCCGCCGTGATCCACGCCGCGAGTGGGTCGCTCGCAACCGCCTGCATCCCGAGCATGCCAGAGCACTTGCCGAGCAGGGCGGTGGGGCCACCAGCGAATGGCTGGGTCCCCAGGGGGTCATGCGCAAGAACCCCCACGCCATCGGCTTCATGGGACCCAATGGCGTCAAGCGCATCGACCGCAGTGGCGCCCAGCAGGGCGGCAGAGTCTCGGGTGCGGCCCACCAGGCAGCCCTGGATAGGCGTCGCATCGTGACCATCGAGGCCCCGGCCTTCCTGGTGGCGGTGGTGCCGGAACTCTCTGGCGGGCGCCTCTCCAGTCATGACAAGGACCTGCTGGGACTGGCCCGGCGTCTGGCCGATGCCGACCCCGACCATCCCGGTGCCGTACTGGCCGTGGTATTCGGCGAACATAAGGAAGATTCCTTTGGGGAGGCGGGAATCGATCGGGTGCTGCATTTCGGCGATGAGGCCTATGCCGGCTTCGCTCCCGAGGCACGCCTGGCGGCACTGATGGCCGTGGAGAGGGAGCTGGCGCCACGCCACTGGCTGCTCCCCGACTCGCCCCTGGGCGGTGCCGACCTGGGGCGGCGTCTGGCGTTGCGCCTGGGTGAGCGCCCCGCCACCGGGGTCTGGCAGGTCGAGGGCGATGGCGAGGCGGCGCTGGGCTGGCGCTGCACGGCCCGTGGTGCCGCGGAGAGCCTGGATATCCAGCGTCCCCTGCCGCGCGTCGCCCTCGCCCTCTCCGAGTGCGCCGAGCCGGTGGACGAGACCCGTCACGCCGCCGAGCCGCTGAGTCTGATGGCCGCGGTTCCTCGCGCCCTGTCGCGCATCGAGGATCTGGGGCAGGTGGCGGTGGACCCCGCCGGCGTGGCGCTGGCCGAGGCAGAGTTCATCCTGTCGGGGGGCAATGGCGTCAAGGACTGGGACGCCTTCCATCATGCCGCCAAGGTGCTCGGGGCGACGGAAGGCGCCTCGCGTGTGGCGGTGGACGATGGCTTCATGGCCCGCGATCGTCAGGTGGGCGCTACCGGCACCTGGGTCACCGCCAGGGTGTATCTGGCGGCGGGTATCTCGGGGGCCATTCAGCACCTGCAGGGCATCCAGAGCTGCGACAAGGTGGTGGCCATCAACATGGATCCCGGGTGCGACATGATCAAGCGTGCCGACCTGGCGGTGATCGGCGACGCCGGCGAGATTCTCTCCGCCCTGGTCGCCAAGGTGGAACAGCAGCGAGGAGGGCAGCGCGATGCGGCCTGAGGAGCAGGGAGTCGAGGTAGTCGTACTGGTCTCGGTGGGGCGTCACCCCATCACCGGGCGTGCCCGCCGTGCCGACCAGGATGCCCGAGGCCTGGAGCTGGCCCTGGGTCTGGAGGCCCGGCTGCCCGGCTCACGGATCGGCTTGCTGCACGCCGGCCCGCACCGCGAGGAGAGCGAATCGGCCCTGCGCGGTTACTTAGGCATGACCGCGGGCACGGGGCTGGACAGCCTGACGCTGCTGGAACAGGCAGAGGGGGCTGATGCCATTCCGGCCCTGGCCGAGCACTTGGCCGCGGCACCGCCGCAGCTGGTGATCACCGGCGCCAGAGCGGAACGGGGCGAAGGGTCCGGGCTGCTGCCCTATGCCCTGGCCGAGCATCTTGGCTGGCCCCTGGTCAACGGTCTAGCAGCGGTGGAGAAGGTAGAGAACGGTGTGGCGACGCTGCTCCAGGCCCTGCCCCGTGGCCAGCGCCGGCGCCTGAAGGTGCGCCTGCCCGCCATCGTCAGCGTCGACGCGGCGGCTCCGGCGGCACGCCAGAGTGCGTTCGGCCCGGCCCGCCGGGCCGAGCTCGAGGCCACCCCGGTGGCCGCCGAACTCGATCTTGAGCTGGCCGAATGGCCGATGGTGCCGGCCCGGAAACGGCCCAAGCGCCTGAAGATCGTCAAGTCGGCCTCGGCAAGGGATCGTTTCAAGGCGGCCGCCGCCAAGGCAGAGGGAGGCAGTGGACAGGTGCTGGAGGGCGTCAGCAGCGAGCAGGCCGCGGAAGCGATCTTCAAGCTGCTGCGTGAGGAGGGCGTCCTGCCCCGCTGATGCAGCAGCCCGCCAAGCCATGTCAGCCCCGGCCAGGTGCCGGGGCTGTCGTCGTTACAGGGCAGGCTGAAACGTCAAGGCGCGATGCGCGAGCTGGCGTCGGTGAAGCCCATCAGAGAGATATCCAGATCCATTCGGTTGCCCCGTGGCCCGATCAGGCTGAGGGTCGCGCTGGTGCCGCTGCGCAGTGGTTCCAGCAGCGAGGGTTCGAGCGGCAGGTCGGCGCGGCAGCTCTGTTCCAGGCAGACCTGGTAGGGGAACTGAGCGGGCTCGCCGCCGCCCACGCTCAGCTGCAGGCCCGGTGCGAGACGCACGCCCAGCGGCAGCAGGAAGGTCATCGCCGGGCGTCCCTCGAGCTCGGGGGGGTAGCCCACGATCACCCGCATCAGGGGATCGTTGCTGTCCGGGTTGGTGACCAGCTGACTCATGGTGCAGGCGCCCTGGTTTTCCTCGGGCGGGCAGACCACCTCCCAGTCCCGGAACTGTTCGGTGCGGACATCGGCTCCCGGTGATGTCTGCTGGGCGACAGCATGGGAGCCCAGGGCCAGCAGCGACAGCAGGGTGGTCATGCACAGGCGTCTTGCGAGACGGTTTGACATCGGTGGTTTCTCCTTGACCTCAGGGGTCATGACTAGACATAAGCACAACCATGCCTGTTCGCTCTCGCAAGGTCGAGCCCCGCGGGGTCCGACGGCCCACGAACTGGCGATGTCTCTAACTGGCATGCGGGTGCCTCTGTGGGGCAAGTGGGTTGCTCCGAAGGACTTAGGCTGGTGCAGCGGAATCAGCCGTCATCACCACGCCGTGCGTGACAACAATAGAGAGGAGCCAGCCATGAGTGCCGCCAACCGCGGAGTCGTCTACAAGGGCCCGGGTGAAGTCGCCGTCGAGTCCATCGCCTATCCGGAACTCGCCCTCGGCAATCGCAAGTGTGAACACGGCGTGATCCTGAAGGTCGTCACCACCAACATCTGCGGCAGCGATCAGCACATGGTGCGCGGGCGCACGACCGCGCAGCCCGGCCTGGTGCTGGGTCACGAGATCACCGGCCTGGTGGTCGAGTGTGGCCGCGATGTCGAATTCATCAAGCCGGGTGATCTGGTGTCGGTGCCGTTCAATATTGCCTGCGGCCGCTGCCGTAACTGCAAGGAAGGCCGGACTGGCATCTGCCTCAACGTCAATCCGTCGCGGCCGGGAGCGGCTTACGGCTATGTGGACATGGGCGGGTGGGTCGGTGGCCAGACCGAGTACGTCATGGTGCCCTACGCGGATTTCAATCTGCTGAAGTTCCCGGATGCCGATCAGGCCATGGAGAAGATCCGCGACCTGACCCTGCTCTCCGACATCTTCCCCACCGGATTCCACGGCTGCGTGACCGCGGGCGTCGGACCGGGCAGCACCGTCTACATTGCGGGTGCCGGCCCGGTGGGCCTGGCGGCGGCGGTCTCCGCCCAGCTGCTGGGGGCCGCCTGCGTGATCGTGGGCGACATGATCGAAGAGCGCCTGGCTCAGGCCCGGAGCTTCGGCTGCGAGACCCTCGACCTGACCCAGGAAGGCGACATGGCCGACAGGATAGAAGCGATCCTCGGCGAGCGTGAAGTCGATGCCTTCGTCGACTGTGTCGGCTTCGAGGCTCATGCCTGCGGGTGTAACCACGGCAAGGAGGCGCCCGCCACCGTGCTGAACTCCGCCATGTCACTGACCCGGGCCGGTGGCCAGATCGGCATCCCCGGCCTCTACGTGACCGAAGACCCCGGCGCGGCCGATGATGCCGCCAGGCAGGGGGCCCTGAGCATGCGCTTCGGCCTCGGTTGGGCCAAGTCACACAGCTTCCATACCGGGCAGTGCCCGGTGATGCAGTACCACCGTCCGCTGATGCAGGCGATTCTCTTCGGCAAGGTGAATATTGCCGATGCGGTCAACGTCCAGATGATCACGCTGGACCAGGCGCCTCAGGGATACGCCGACTTCGACGGCGGTGCGGCCAAGAAATTTGTCATGGATCCCCACGGCAGCGTCGCTGTCTGAGCACACTGGCATAGCCGGTTCCGGGTGGGTCCTCGCGGAAGCGGGCCCACCCCATTGCCGTTCCTCATGTCTTGCGGTCTTCCAGGTAGGCCATCACGTGCCGTTGCATGGCCGCTGCCGCCGGCGACAGACTGACGTTGGCCCGGGAGACCAGCCCGATCCGGCGCTCCAGACGGGGTTTCGATAGCGGCACGAAGCGCAGCCGGTCATGCTCTTCCTGAAATGCCAGGCGTGGCAGGGTGGTAATGCCGATGCCCGCCTCCAGCATCGCGGTCAGCGAGATCATATTGGAAATATAAAGAGCACTTTGCTCGAGAAGCCCCTCAGCGGGAGAGCCCTCGAGCAACCTTGAGGTGCCGTTGCGGATCAGGGCATGCCCGGTCAGCTCACGCCAGTGCAGGCTCTGATGGGCGGCGAGAGGGTGATCCTCCCGGCACACCACGCCGATCTCATCATGCAGCAACGGAGTCGACTCAAGCGCCTCCTGGGGTTGCCAGAGGCTGGTGATCCCCAGTTCCACCTCTCCCGTCACCACCATCTGAGCTACCAGTTCGGAGTGGCCATCCTGCAGGCTGATCTCGATACCCGGGTACTCGTTCACGAAGCTTGCCAGGATGCCGGGCATCAGCCGACTGGCCACCGAGGGCACCGCCGCGATATCAACCCGGCCGGCCCGATGGCTGGCCATGGCCTGGGCATCGCGGCTCACACGATCGTGGTGGGCGACCAGTTCGCGAAAGCGAGGGGCACACCATTGACCGAAGGGTGTCAGCAGCGCCTTGCCATTGCCCTTCTCGAACAGGGGCTGGCCGAGGCGCTCCTCCAGGTCACGGACCGCCATGGAGATCGCCGGCTGGCTACGATGCAGATGCTTGGCGGCAGCATGAAAGCCGCCCTGGTCGAGAATCGCCAGCAGGCAACGCAGCGGCTGAAGCTTCAGTTCGGGCGTCATGGTAAGTCTTCCTGATCATTTTATCGAATTTATTGATTATTCTTATCTTGGTCACTCTCCTAGGATGGCGTCAACGCCATTCAGGAGGTATCCCATGTCCTATTCCTATCCGCTTTTCATCGCCGGTCAGTGGCTCGAGGGCGAGTCGACCATCGCCAACCACAACCCCTCGGACGTCGACGATCTGATTGGCCACTATGCCCAGGCCAGTGTCGCCCAGGTCGGCGAGGCCATCGCCGCGGCCAGGCAAGGCCAGCGTGAGTGGGCGAAGTCCGGTCTGGAGAAGCGCTATGCGCTGCTGATGGCCATCGGGGATGAGCTCGTGGCACGCAAGGGCGAACTGGGTCGCCTGCTCTCCCGCGAAGAGGGCAAGCCCCTGGCCGAAGGCGTGGGGGAAGTCTATCGCTCTGCGCAGTTCTTCCATTATTACGCCGCCGAGGTGTTGCGCCAGATCGACGACCGGGTGGACTCCGTGCGTCCCGGTGTCGAGGTCGAGACGCGCCGCGAGCCGGTCGGCGTGGTGGGCGTGATCAGCCCCTGGAACTTTCCCATGGCCACGGCGGTGTGGAAGATCGCGCCGGCGCTGGCGTTCGGCAACGCGGTGATCTTCAAGCCGGCCAATCTGGTCCCGGCCAGCGCCTGGGCGTTGACCGAGATCATCAGCCGCCAGGCGCTGCCTCCCGGCACCTTCAACCTGCTGATGGGCCCCGGTGGCAGCGTCGGCGATGCGCTGATCTCGAGCCCCGACATCGATGCCTTGAGCTTCACCGGCTCGCTGGAAGTGGGACGGCGCGTGGCGGGGGCCACCGCGGGGAACCTGGTGAAATGCCAGCTGGAGATGGGGTCCAAGAATGCACTGATCGTCGCCGACGATGCCGACCTCGATCTGGCGGTGGAGGCGGCCTTCGCCGGCGCCTATTCCGGCACCGGCCAGAAATGCACGGCGTCCTCGCGACTGATCGTCACCGCGGCGGTCCACGACGCTTTCGTCGAGAGGCTCATCGCTCGGCTGGATCGGGCGACGGTGGGCCATGCCCTGGCGGAGGGCGTGCAGGTCGGCCCGGTCGCGGATTCACGCCAACTGGAATCCAACCTGGCCTGGATCGAGCGGGCCCAGGAGCAGGGCGCCAGGCTAGCCTTCGGTGGCGAGCGCCTCGAGCGTGACACCCAGGGCTATTACATGGCGCCGACGCTGTTCACCGAGACCAGCAACGACATGGCGATCAATCGCGAGGAGGTGTTCGGCCCGATCGCCTGCGTGATCAAGGTCGCGGATGCCGAGGAGGCCATCGAGACACTCAACGATACCCACTTCGGCCTGACCGCCGGCATCATCACCGACTCCCTGAAGCTCGCCAGCGAGTTCAAGGCGCGTGCCGAGACCGGCTGCGTGATGGTCAACCTGGCGACCGCCGGCACCGATTACCACGTGCCGTTCGGCGGCCGCAAGGACTCGAGCTTCGGTCCTCGCGAGCAGGGCCGCTATGCCCGCGAGTTCTACACCGTGGTCAAGACCTGCTATGTCAAAGCCAACTGAGTCAGGGACCGAGGAGCGCTCCATGTCCAAGCCAATGCTGACCGTCGATGGCCTGCAGTATTCCAACTGGTCTCGGGAGATCTTCCAGCAGATGCATGAGGGCGGCGTGGATGCCGTGCATGCCACCCTGGTCTATCACGAGACCACCCGCGAGACCCTCTCCAGGCTCGGCGAATGGAACCGCCGTTTCGAGCAGCATCACGACCTGATCATGCCGGTGCGCGAACCGGGGGACATCGAGCGTGCCCGAGCCGCCGGCAAGGTCGGCATCTTCCTGGGGGCCCAGAACTGCTCACCCATCGAGGATGACATCGACATGGTGGCGGTGATGCGTCGCCTGGGCCTGATGATCATGCAGCTGACCTACAACAATCAGAGCCTGCTGGCTTGCGGCTGTTACGAAAGCGAGGATAGCGGCATCACGCGCTTCGGACGCCAGGTGATCCGCGAGATGAACCGCGTCGGCATGGTGATCGACATGTCCCACAGCGCCGAGCGCTCCACGCTGGAGGCGATCGAGCTCTCCGAGCGGCCGGTGATCATCTCCCATGCCAACCCCGAGTTCTTCCACCCGGCCAAGCGCAACAAATCGAACCGCGTGCTCGCGGCGATCGCCGAGTGTGACGGCCTGCTGGGCTTTTCGGCCTATCCGTTCCACCTCAAGGATGGCCCGGACTGCACCCTCGAGGCCTACTGCGAGATGATCGCGCGGACCGTCGACCTCATGGGGATCGACCATGTGGGCCTGGGCACCGATCTCTGCCAGGACCAGCCCGCCTCGGTGCTCGAATGGATGAGAAACGGACGCTGGTCCAAGGAAATGGACTACGGCGAGGGCAGTGCCAGCAATGCCGGTTGGCCCCGCCCTCTGCCCTGGCTGCGCGACAGCCGGGACTTTCCCAACCTAATCGACGGGCTGCGCGAGCGTGGCTTCGACGAGTCCGAGGTCGAACGCATCATGGGCCGCAACTGGGTGGCATTGCTCGAGCGTGCCGCTATCCCTGCCACGGCCTGACTTCCCCTGACCGACGGTACATCCCATAACAAGGAAAACATCATGAGTACGCCTGATCACCCATCATCGGAAAGACCCACCTCCCGGCACTCGAACCGCTTCGGTGACCCCGTTGTCCTGGGGCTCAGCGTGGGTTTCGTCGTGTTGTTCGTCGTTTGGTCGATCATCGACGTCGACGGCGTGGCCGCTGCCATCGGCAACGGTTTCGCCTGGACGGCCGCCATGCTCGGCTCCTACTTCCAGCTGCTGCTGCTGTTGACCTTCTTCATCGCCATGGGGCTCGCCATCTCGCCGGCCGCCAGCGCCAGGGTCGGGGGGCTCGACACGCCCGAGCTGAGTACCTTCAAGTGGCTATCGATCATCATGTGTACCCTGCTGGCCGGGGGTGGCGTCTTCTTCGCCGCCGGCGAGCCGGTCTATCATTTCGTGGTCACGCCGCCCGCCTTTGACACCGAGGCGGGGTCCGTGGAAGCGGTGGCCGGTGCCCTGGCGCAGTCATTCATGCACTGGGGCTTCCTGGCCTGGGCGGTACTCGGCTCGTTGACTGCCGTGGTACTGGCCCATTCCCACTATGACAAGGGCTTGCCGCTGCAACCTCGGACGCTGCTCTATCCGGTCTTCGGCGAGCGTGTGATGGGCGGCTGGCTCGGCGGGGTGGTCGATGCCTGCTGCGTGATCGCTGTCGTGGCGGGCACCGTCGGGCCGATCGGCTTCCTGGCCACCCAGGTCAGTTTCGGGCTGCATGAGCTGGTCGGGACGGCCGAGGGGTACGGCACCCAGCTGGTGATCCTGGTGGTACTGGGGGCGCTTTATGTCACCTCGGCCGCCACCGGCATCAACAAGGGGATTCAGTTGCTCAGTCGTCTGAATGTCTTCCTGGCACTGGGTATCGCCGCTGTGATCTTCCTCTTCGGCCCCACTCTCTTCCTGACCAACGCCTACCTCCAGGGCTTCGGCGAGTACATCAGCTCCTTCCTGGCCATGGCCACCATGACCTCGGAAACCGCGCCGGCCTGGTGGATGCAGTGGTGGACGGTATTCTTCTTTGCCTGGTTCATCGGCTACGGCCCGCTGATGGCCATCTTCGTGGCGCGGATCTCTCGCGGGCGCACCATCCGCCAGATGATTCTCGCCGTGGCGGTCATGGCGCCCATCGCCACGACCGTCTGGTTCACCCTGCTGGGCGGCTCGGGGATTCATTATCAGTTGACCGAAGTGTTCGACCTGACCGAGGCGCTGAACAACTTCCAGTTCGATGTGGCCACCCTGACGGTCGCTCAGGCCCTGCCGGGCGGCACCTTCATGGCCCTGGCCATCCTGCTGCTGACCACCATCTTCGTGGCGACGACCGGCGACTCCATGAGTTACGCCATCGCCGTGGTGTGCACCGGGCATGATCGGCCCCATGTCGGTGTTCGCGTCTTCTGGGGCGTGTCCATGTCGCTGATGGCCGCCATCCTGCTGTACATGGGGTCCGGCCAGATCGGCGTGCTTCAGCAATTCATCGTGATCACCGCGATTCCCGTCTCGCTGGTGCTGCTGCCCTCACTGTGGACCGGACCCCAGGCAGCCTATGCCATGGCGCGTCAGCAGGGTCTCACCACTCGTCCCAAGGTGATCGTCAATGACTGATGTTGAAAGCCTGGCGGCGACGCCTATGGGTCTGCGTCCTGCCGATGAGGTGATGCGACTCGAGCGGCTCGGCAGTCTGCATGCCACTCGACTCAGCTTCGTGCGCAGCCTGGTGCGCCAGATGGCCCGCCAGCGCTGGCAGATCAGCCGAGTTCGCTTCGACCTGGACGCCAACGGCAACGGTACGGCCATCTATCGCTTGCAGACGCCCCATGGACGCTACCACGGGGTAATGTTTGCCCAGCCGCTGGATGATGCGCAGCGCTCCGACCGAGTGATCGCCGAGGCCTGGGATGTGACCTTCGGCATGGTGGAGGGCGACGTCGACGACAGCCTGCTGGAACAGATGGCGGCCAACGTGCCGCTGCAGGAGGCCGGACGCCAGCACCCCAGGGTGCTGGTCCTGTCGCGGGCCAACAAGAGCCTGCGTAACTTCTCCCACTTCGTCGAGGCCCTGTCGCGAGGCGATCAGCCCGATCCCGCCTGGCTGACCCGGGTCGGCTACCTGTATCGAACCACGGCGGTCTACGGGAACGGCAAGTTCGGCATCGCCGACTTCGCCCGACTGATTGACAACCCCGACTTCCGGCGCCCCTTCTCGGCTCAGATGGCCGGGGTCTACCTGCTGCGCCACTTCTCCATCGAGCAGGTGGAGCATCTGGCGGCCTGCCGCTCACCGGACACCGCCTGTCGGCTGGCCACCGAGTTGCGACGTTACCTGGGCATCGGTAACTCCACGGGGTTGGGCATGGCCCCCTTCCTGATCAATCATCCTCAGCTGATCGCTCAATGGATTGCCCAGCGAGAGACGGCATTGACGCTGGCACTGCGCCAGATGCCCGAGGAGGCCGATCGTGCTCGCCTCATGGCGTTAACCAGACGCGCCCTGAGGCACTTTGAAGAGACGGTCACCGAGGACGCCGAGCAGTCCGAGCGCAACGCCGCCACCGTGGCCGCGCTGCCCGACGTGCTGACCTGGCTTTCCAGTGTGCCGCTGGAACCCGACCTCTGGCATCAGCTGGTCGAGTGGAGTGCCCGGACCCTGCCGCTGGAGGCCCAGGAGCTGATCAATACGCTGTTGATCGAGCTCTATCCGGACCAGGTCGACGCCCTGGAAGATCGCATGGGGGTGGTGGAGAACCTCGATCTCGAGCCTGACATGCCCCTGATAAGGCTCCGCCAGCTGATCGAGACCCACTATGGCTGGGCCCTGGCGCATGACTACGACAGCCGCGAGGGTTCCTACTGGTTCTGGTATCGCTCCGCCGAGAAGGAAGAGCCGCGGCTCGGGGTTCGCCATGAAGAAGCCGGTGCCGAGAAGGAGATGCCCATCGCCATCGGCCCGCGGGTCGCGCGCACCCATCAGCACGTCTGCGTCTTTCTGGAGACTCATCCACGGGCCACGGTGGTTGACTTCCTGCTCGAGCATCCTCGCCATAAGGAAGTCGTGCGCCGTATCCAGACCCTGGTCAAGGCGCCCTATGGCGATATCCACGCCAACCTCTGGCATCGCGACATGAAGCCGATGCACCTACTGCGCACCAAACTTTCCTTCTTCGGGGCGAGCCGTTTCGATCCCAAGTCGGATCGCTGGGTACGGATCACCCTCTTCCAGGGGGCGCCGCTGGTCGAGGAGCTCAACGCCGAGCCGGAGGATCTCGCCGATTTCGACGACTGGAGCTTTCCCCTCGAGCCCGCCCGGGAGGGGGTTACAAGGCCATTTCATGGGCGTTCGGGAGAGATAGTCGAATGAAGGTGTCCTACAACGAACTTCAGGGCCTGTGCCGCAAGGCGTTCAGCGGGATCGGTTTCGAGGACGGCGATGCGGCCGACGCGGCCGACATGGTCGCCTGGATGCAGTGTCACGGCTTGCATGGCGTTGAGCAGCTCAACCGGGGCCTGGATTATCTGCTCGCCGAAGATCCCGAGGCGCTGACAAGGGTCATCTACCAGGACGGTGACCTGGCGGTACTCGACGGCCAGGGCCACAGCGTGCTGCGCAGCATCAGCCTGGCCACCGAGCTCGGCTTTGCCAAGGCCCGGGCCCGCGGTCTCTCGGTGGTCAAGATCCGTCGCTGCCACAATCGCCAGCTGATCATGGGCTACCTCTCGCGGCTGGCGGGGCGAGGCATGAACATCACCGCCTTCTGGCGCAATGCCCAGGTGCCCCTCACCGAGCAGGTGGTGGGCTTTCGCGCGGGCCATACCACCCCCGAGGTGCGTGTCTACTCGGTACGCGACGTGCCCGAGGAGAATGAGCCCAACGACGGTATCACCCTGGTGATGGCCAACCATGTGGAGCTGCTTCCGTCGCTGGACGCCGACCATGACCTCGACCTCTTGGCCCATCACCCCGAGTCGGAGCTGCTGGCCTGCCGAGAGCTGGCGCTCAAGGAAGGCATCGAGGTGGACGATGCCATCTGGGCGCGCCTCAAGACACTGGCCCATCGCATCCTGGTGGAATCCAGTGAGGCCTCCAGGGGCGGCGCCGGTGCCGGCGTCACCGACAATGACTGACCCATCCCTTTCCACGAGACTGCTTCCATGATCCAACCCGTCACCACCGACCTATATGCCGCCAAGGCCCCGCTCGAGTGGGCCGTGATCGGTAACGGGATTCTCTTCACCGCCCAGATTCCCATCGGCGCCGATGGCGCCGTGGTCGATGGGGGTATCGAGGCCCAGACACGTCAGACTCTCGATAACCTGCGTCACACTCTGGTCTGTGCCGGGGGTGACATGCAGAACCTCACCCAGGTGCTGATCTACGTCACCCGTCGCGAGGATCTGGCCACGGTCAATCGGCTCTATGCCGAATACGTCTGCGCCCCCTATCCCAACCGTGCCGCCATCATCGTGTCGGGGTTCGCCCGCGAGGAGATGCTCGTCGAGATGGTGGCCTATGCTGCCATGTAGGAGATAGCCGACGGCGAGATATGCCGAGAGCGACATCCTCATGTCCATTCGCTCACGGGTCCTGTGCCCGGTCATTGTCCTGACGCCGGGCGAGTGACACCATTCCGATGATGCCCGTCGTTGCCCGCGAGGGGCAGCACCCGTCGATACCGCGTTACCTCACAAGCACAACAACGAGCCCGCCATGACCGTCGAGACCGTCACTCCCCCGCGCCGCTTCCGCGGCAGGCCCCGTGGCCGCGACCTGCCTCCCGTTGCCCTGGCCGCGCTGCGCCAGCTGCTCGGCGACGAGCGCAGCGACCCCGGGCTCCGGCGCCGTGACCTGCTGATCGAGCACCTGCACGCCATCCAGGATTCCCACGGTCATCTGCCGTTGGTGACGCTGCGGGCGCTGGCCGCCTACATGAATCTGCCCATGGCGGCGGTCTACGAGACGGCGACCTTCTACGCCCACTTCGACGTGGTGCATGACGACCAGGTGCCGCCACCCGAGGTGACGGTGCGGGTCTGCGATTCGCTCTCCTGCCAGTTGGCCGGCGCCGCCACCCTCGAGGCTGAACTC
This sequence comes from Halomonas lysinitropha, assembly GCF_902500215.1. GTDB lineage: Bacteria > Pseudomonadota > Gammaproteobacteria > Pseudomonadales > Halomonadaceae > Halomonas > Halomonas lysinitropha. Next base: position 97,977 of record NZ_CABVOU010000014.1, on the reverse strand, counting down.
AAGGCGGGCGTCGACCCACAGGCGGTGCGGGTAGTACGGGCGCCTTGCATGGGTCGCTGCGAGACGGCACCGGTGGTGGAAGTGGGGCACCATCATGTGTTGTTTGCCACCGCCGAGGGGGTAGAGGCGGTGGTGGATACCGGCCACTTCCATCCCGAGGCGATCGTCTGGCAGCGCCTGGCGGACTATCGCGCCGAGGGCGGCTTCGAGCTGCTCGCCGACTGCCAAGCGGGTCGCGTCACGGTCGAGGCGCTGATGGAAACGCTCGAGCGCTCCAACCTGCGCGGTCTTGGCGGTGCGGGCTTTCCCACCTTCAAGAAGTGGCACTTCGTCCGCCAGGAGTCGGGGCCGCGCTATTGCGCGATCAACGCCGACGAGGGCGAGCCCGGCACCTTCAAGGATCGCTACTACCTGGAGCGTTCTCCGCACCGCTTCCTCGAGGGAGCTCTGGTCAGCGCCTGGGCGGTGGAGGCCGAGGCGCTCTATATCTACCTGCGTGACGAGTACCCCGGGCTGCACCGGGTGCTTCATGAAGCGATCGCCGAGCTCGAGGCCGAAGGCCTCGCGCCGCCGGGGTACGTCGTGCTGCGTCGGGGCGCCGGTGCCTACATCTGTGGCGAGGAGTCGGCGATGATCGAGTCGCTGGAGGGCAAGCCGGGCAAGCCGCGCCATCGCCCGCCCTTCGTCGCCCAGAAGGGGCTCTTCGGCCAGCCGACCCTGGTCAATAACGTCGAGACCGTCTACTGGATCCCGCTCATCCACCAGAAGGGCGCCGACTGGTTCGCCGGCCACGGACGCCACGGCCGCCAGGGCCTGAGGAGCTTCTCGCTCTCTGGCCGGGTCAGGCGCCCCGGCGTCCATCTGGCCCCCGCCGGCATCACCTTGAGCGAGCTGATCGAGGAGTACGGCGGGGGCATGGCCGAGGGGCATCGCCTGGCCGGCTACCTGCCCGGCGGCGCCTCCGGGGGGATCCTCCCGGCCAGCAAGGCCGATCTGCCGCTGGACTTCGACACCCTTCAGGAAGCGGGCTGCTTTATCGGCTCGGCGGCCATCATCGTGGTCTCCGACCAGGACGACCTCAGGGCGGTGGCGACCAATCTGCTGGCCTTCTTCGCCGACGAATCCTGCGGCCAGTGCACGCCGTGCCGAGTCGGCACCGAGAAGATGCTCACGCTGCTCGAACGCGACGAGTGGCGGGTCGAGGAGCTCGAGCGACTCTCGCAGGTGATGATGGACGCCTCCATCTGCGGCCTGGGCCAGGCAGCGCCCAACCCAGTGCTGGGGCTGCTCAAGGATTTCCGCGGCGAACTCGCCGCCCAGAACGTCATCGTCAAGGGGTAAGGGAGGTGCGCATGAGCGAACAGAGCGTAAGCAAAGGCTTTACCCTGAGCCTCGATGGTGTGGACGTGAGCGCCACCCCGGGGGAGACCCTGTGGCAGGTGGCCAGGCGCGCCGGCGAGACCATCCCCCATCTCTGCTTCAAGGACGCGCCGGGCTATCGCAGCGACGGCAACTGTCGCGCCTGCATGGTGGAGGTCGAGGGCGAGCGCGTGCTGGCGGCGAGCTGCCTGCGCGAGGCGGCGCCCGGCATGGTGGTCAGGAGTGCCAGCTCCGAGCGTGCCCGGGTGGCGCGCAAGGGCGTAATGGAACTGCTGGTCGCCGACCAGCCCGAGCGCGACGACGGCCCCGACCGTTCGAGCCACTTCTGGGCCATGGCCGACCAGCTTGCCATCGATGCCAGCGCGGTGCGCGAGCGCCTGCCCTCCCGGGACGAGCGCGCCGCCCCCACGGTGCACCATGTCGCCGAACGCTCGGCCTCGCTCCCCCATGCCGCGGGCCATGACGCCACCCATTCGGCCATGAACGTCAACCTCGATGCCTGCATCGAGTGCAACCTCTGCGTGCGCGCCTGCCGCGAGGTGCAGGGCAACGACGTCATCGGCCTGGCTCATCGAGGGGCCGCCTCGAAGATCGTCTTCGACTTCGACGACCCCATGGGGGAGAGCACTTGCGTGGCCTGCGGCGAGTGCGTCCAGGCCTGCCCCACCGGTGCGCTGATGCCGGCGACCCTGGTCGACGCCGCCGGTCGCGGCGATTCTCGCGCCGCCGATCGCACCGTCGACTCGGTCTGTCCCTACTGCGGCGTGGGCTGCCAGCTCACCTACCACATCAAGGACGAGAAGATCCTCTTCGTCGAGGGGCGCGACGGCCCCTCGAACCAGGGGCGCCTGTGCGTCAAGGGCCGTTTCGGCTTCGACTACCCCTACCATCCCGCGCGCCTCAGCCGGCCACTGATCCGCCGGCCGGGCGTGCCCAAGGGGCTCGATCCCGACTTCGACCCGCGCCACCCGCTGACCCATTTCCGTGAGGCGAGCTGGGACGAGGCGCTGGACCTCGCCGCCGACGGCCTGAAGGCCATCAAGTCGGCCCAGGGCCCCGACGGCCTGGCTGGCTTCGGTAGCGCCAAGTGCTCCAACGAGGAAGCCTGGCTGTTCCAGAAGCTGGTGCGCACCAGCTTCGGCAGCAACCATGTCGACCACTGTACCCGGCTGTGTCACGCAAGCTCCGTGGCGGCACTGATGGAGTGCATCGGCTCGGGGGCGGTGACGGCCTCCTTCATGCAGGCGCTGCAGGCCGATGTGGTGATCCTTACCGGCTGCAACCCGGCGATCAACCACCCGGTGGCGGCGACCTACTTCAAGCAGGCGGCGCGCAACGGCACCAAGCTGATCATCCTCGACCCCCGCGGCCAGGCGCTGGACGCCTACGCCCATCGCAGCGTGCGCTTCACCCCTGGCGGCGACGTCTCGCTCTACAACGCCATGCTCAACGTCATCGTCAGCGAGGGGCTCTTTGATCAGGCCTATATCGATGCCCACACCGAGGGTTTCGAGGCGCTCAAGTCCCATGTCCGCGAGCTGACCCCCGAGGCGATGTCGCCGGCCTGTGGCGTGGCGCCCGAACAGATCCGCGAGCTTGCCCGCCTCTACGCCAGCGCCGACAAGGCGATGATCTTCTGGGGCATGGGTATCTCCCAGCATGTGCACGGTACCGACAACGCCCGCTGCCTGATCTCGCTGGCCCTGGCCTGCGGCCACACCGGTCGCCCCGGCACCGGCCTGCACCCGCTGCGCGGCCAGAACAACGTTCAGGGCGCCTCGGATGCCGGCATGATCCCCATGGTGCTGCCCGACTACCAGCCGGTGACCGACGCCCAGGTGCGCGCCGCCTTCGAGGAGCTCTGGAACACGCCTCTCGATGCGACCCCGGGACTTACCGTGGTGGAGATCATGGATGCCATCGCGGCCGGGACCATCAAGGGGATGTATATCCTCGGCGAGAATCCGGCGATGTCCGACCCGGACCTCGACCATGCCCGGGCGGCCCTGGCGAGCCTGGAGCATCTGGTGGTGCAGGACCTGTTCGTCACCGAGACCGCCCAGTTCGCCGATGTCATTCTGCCCGCTTCGGCCTGGCCGGAGAAGGATGGCAGCGTCACCAACACCAACCGCCAGGTACAGCTGGGTCGCGCCGCCGTCCCGCTCCCCGGAGAAGCCAAGCCCGACTGGTGGATCATCCAGCAGATCGCCACGCGCCTGGGCCTGGACTGGGGTTATACGCACCCGCGTGAGGTGTTCGCCGAGATGAAGCAGGTCATGGCCTCCCTCGATCACATCACCTGGGAGCGCCTGGAGCGCGAGAGCTCGGTGACCTATCCCTGTCCCGCCGAGGATGCCCCCGGGGCGGATGTGGTGTTCAGCGACACCTTCCCTACCTCGAGCGGGCGCGCGACCTTCACCCCGACCCGGCCACTCCCGCCGGACGAGCCCGTCGATGGCGACTTCCCCACGGTACTGATTACCGGTCGCCAACTGGAGCATTGGCATACCGGTTCCATGACCCGTCGCAGTCGGGTGCTCGACGACCTCGAGCCCGAACCGGTGGCGAGCCTCGCGCCGGCCGAGCTGGTGCGCCTGCGCCTGACGCCGGGCGAGCCGATCACCATCACCACCCGTCGTGGGGACATTACCCTGAAGGCGCGGGTCGATCCGCTGATGGCGGAGGGGATGGTGTTCGTGCCTTTCTGCTACGTGGAGGCGGCGGCCAACCTGCTGACCAATCCGGCGCTCGACCCCGACGGCAAGATTCCCGAGTTCAAGTATGCCGCCTGCCGGTTGCAGCGCGCGGCGTCAGCATTGGTGGAAGACGACTGATGAAGAAGGAGGACCGCGCATGATGATCGTCGAACTGATCGATGGCGATGATTTCCGTGATCGCCTGGTGGCGTTGGGCCTCGATGTGGCGTCGGGGGCGAGTCCCGAGGTGTGTGCCGAACGTGCCGCCGCGGCCTACGCCGCTGGCGAGCTGGCCGGGCTGCCTGGTCTGGTCGACGACCTGTCACGTCGGCGCGACGTGGTACTCCCGGCCGTGCGCGACGCTATCGCTACTCAGCTTCTGCCGGTACTGGGTCGATAGTGAGCGGACCGCTTCCCCCGGCGACGGCGCCACGCTATCGGCTCTAAAGCCTCTTGACCCCGACATGGCAGCCGGCCAGCAGCATGGTGCTCGGCCGGCGTCATGGGTAGCGGGCCCCGTGAGCCCGAAGGGTCAGACGTTGGAATCGGGGAAGGCGGCCTTGCGCTCGGCCATGTAGGCGAGCAGGGCCTCGTCGATCGCCGGGTCCAGGGGCGGGGCTTCGTACTCGGAGAGCAGCTTCTTCCAGCGCGCGTTGGCACGCTGGGCCATGTCCAGCCGGCCGTCGGCGTCCCACTGCTCGAAGCTGTTGTTGTCGGTGATCGGCGAGAGGTAGAAGGCATCCTTGAAGTTGGCCTGGGTGTGCGCGCAGCCCAGGAAGTGCTTGCCGGGCCCGACCTCGCGGATGGCATCCATGGCCTGGCCGTTTTCCGAGAGGTCGACGCCCTTGAGCAGAGTCTGCATCATGCCGGTCTGGTCGGTATCCATGACAAATTTCTCGTAACCCATCGCCAGCCCGCCCTCCAGCCAGCCCGCCGCGTGCAAGGCGAAGTTGACGCCACCCAGGGTGGTCGGCAGCAGGGTATTGGCGCTCTCGCTGGCGGCCTGGGCGTCAGGCAGTTTGGAGGCGGTGAATGAACCGCCGGAGCGGAAGGGTACGCCGAGGCGGCGAGACAGGTTGGCCATGGCGTAGAGCACCAGCGCCGGCTCCGGCGTGCCGAAGGTGGGCGCGCCGGACTGCATCGACATGGAGCTGGCGAAGCTGCCCATCACCACCGGCGCACCCGGATTCACCAGCTGCACGAAGGCCATGCCCGCCATGGCCTCGGCCAGGGTCTGGGCGGCGGTGCCGGCCACGGTCACCGGTGACATGGCCCCGGCCAGGATGAAGGGGGTGATAATGCACGCCTGGTTGGCCCTGGCATAGACCTTGGCGGCTCCCAGCATGGTGTCGTCGAAGGTCATCGGCGAGTTGGCATTGATCAGGCTGATCACACAGGTGCGCGGCTTGCCGGTGTCGGGATCGATCCAGCGATCACCGAACAGGATCTTGGCCATCTCCACCGTGTCATGAGCGCGGTCGGGGTGCGTCACCGAGCCCATGAAGCACTTGTCGGAATACTTCATGTGGCTGTAGATCATGTCGAAGTGACGCTTGTTGACCGGCAGGTCGACCGGCTCGCAGATAGTGCCGCCTGAGTGGTGCAGGCTCGGCGACTGATAGGCGAGCTTGACGAAGTTCTGAAAGTCCTCGAGCGTGCCGTAGCGGCGTCCCTGGTCGATGTCGTAGACGAAGGGGCAGCCGTAGGCGGGCACATAGACGGTGTGCGGGCCGCCGATCTCAACGTTGCGTTCGGGGTTCCGCGCTTGCTGGGTGAACTGTCGCGGAGCGCTGGCCTGGATCAGCTGGCGGCAGAGGCCGCGCGGCATGCGTACCCGTTCGCCCTGCACGTCGGCACCGGCGTCGCGCCAGATCTGCAACGCTTCCTCGTCGTCGCGAAAGTCGATCCCCACCTCCTCGAGGATGGTATCGGCATTCTCCTCGATGAGCGCCAGTCCCGCCTCGTCGAGCACCTCGAAGTAGGGAATCCGGCGGGTAGCGTAGGGCAGTGCCGCGGCCTGAGCGGCACCCTGGGCGCTGCGGCGGCCACCGCTGGCGCGGGTACGTCGGCGAGTGTTGGGAGCGGTCATGGTGGTCTTCCTTTTGTTGGTCATCACAGCGGCTGTCATGGCAGCTGTTGTCGTGGCGAGAATGGCAGCACGAGAAGCGCTGGCATCAGCTATTGCTCGTCCTGCGTGCGGAGAGCGTCATGTCGGTTCGGCGGTGGTGTCACCCCAGGCGCGCGATACGATGTCGTCGGGAAAGGGGATGTCGTATTGGTGGCACGTCGCCTGGAGGGTGTTGAGCAGCAGGCAGGCGATGGTCATGGGTCCGACGCCGCCCGGCACGGGGGTAATGGCAGCGGCGACGTCGCTGGCCGTGGCGAAGTCCACATCGCCGACCAGGCGCGTCCGGCCCTCGGCCTCGACGCGGTTGATACCCACGTCGATCACCGTGGCACCGGGCTTGATCCAATCACCCTTGATCAGTTGCGGTCGGCCTACCGCGGCCACCAGGATATCCGCCTGTCGGCACAGGTCCTCTAGCTGCCGGGTGCGTGAGTGCGCCACGGTCACCGTGCAGTCTTCCCGCAGCAGCAGACTCGCCATCGGCTTGCCGACGATGTTCGAGCGCCCCAGCACAACGGCATGTTGACCGCTCAAGTCGACCAGCTGGTGCTTGAGCAGCATCAAGCAGCCTAGTGGCGTGCAGGGCACCAGGCCCGGCCCGCCGATGGCCACCTGACCAACGTTGATAGGATGGAAGCCATCAATGTCCTTGCCAGGGTCGATGGCCTGGATAACGCCTGACTCCTCGACCTGGGGCGGCAACGGCAGCTGGACGAGGATGCCGTGCACTTCCGGGTCGCGGTTCAGTCGCTCGATCAGGTCAAGCAGCTTGGTCTGGGGAACGCTGTCGGCAAGGCGATACTCGAACGATGACATGCCGGCCTCGCGCGCCTGTGTTGCCTTGTTGCGCACATAGACTTGGCTGGCCGGGTCCTCGCCCACGAGGATCACGGCAAGGCCGGGAGTGACCAGGTCGTGCTGGCGTAGCCGGCTGACCTGGCGGCCGATCTCCTCACGCAGTCGTGCCGCCAGCGCCTTGCCGTCGATCCGGACAAACATGAGATGTCTCCTTCCGTCAACGGAATACGACGGTCTTGTTGCCGTTGGCAAACACGCGATGTTCCAGGTGGAACCGTACGGCGCGCGACAGGGCCATGTTTTCGGCGTCGCGTCCGACAGCAGACAGTTGAGCCGGGCTGTAGGTGTGATCCACGCGCTCGACGATCTGTTCGATGATCGGGCCCTCGTCGAGATCGGTGGTGACGTAGTGGGCGGTGGCACCGATCAGCTTGACCCCCCGTTCGAAGGCCTGATGATAGGGCTTGGCGCCTTTGAATCCGGGCAGGAAGGAGTGGTGGATATTGATGGCACGACCCGCCAGTTCCTCGCAAAAACGGGAAGAAAGAATTTGCATGTAGCGGGCCAGAACAATCAGCTCAGCGCCGGTTTCCTCGACAATTTCCAGCAGCCTTCTTTCTTGATCCTCCTTGGTGTCCGGGGTCACGGGGAGATGATAGAAGGGGATCTCGTACCAGTCGGCGAGCCGCTTGAGGTCCGGATGGTTGGAGACGATGGCCGGGATCTGCATCTTGATCTCGCCCGTGCGCTTCCGATAAAGCAGGTCATCAAGGCAGTGGTCGAATTTCGACACCATGATAAGCACCTTCGGAGGGGTGAGGGTGTCGTGTATGTCCCACTCCATGCCATCAATTGCGGCGACGCCCCTACCAAAGGCCTCCTTTAGCTCTTCCAGCGGGGGAGTAACATGAGGCGTGGAGGAAAAGACGCATCGGACATAGAAGTTGCCGGTATCAATCTCGTCGAACTGGGCCATCTCCATAATGTAGCAGTTCCGTTCAGCCATAAAGGTGCTGAGGCGAGAAACGGTACCGATGGCGCCTCGGCAGCTCGCCTTCAGCACATAGATGTTCTTCCCTTCGGTCATTGCGGACATGGCGATTCTCGCTGGATTGATTGTTGTTTTGGCTGACTTCTGGGCAATGTACTCCGACCATGCTCGAGCACATGTCTGGAGGCGACGCAGAACGTCGTTGCCGCGACCTGTGAAATACCCTCGAGAATTTATAAAAAATGATATAAATCAATTTATTATCTCTCTTGTTCGTGAGCGAGGTGACAAAGTCAATGGCATGACGTTTCTCGACATGCATGCGTCGCTTGGATGGATGTTGCTTGTCTGTGGTGGGCCTACCTTGTAATCGCAACCATCACCCTTGTCGTGATGGGGTGCCATGACAGGGAGCGGAGTGCCATGACAGAACAGTACAACGAAGACGAAGACTTCGATCTCAACGAATTGCCGGATGATGAGCTGATCGAGCAGATGCATGACGATCTGTACAACGGCCTGCGCGAAGAGGTGGTCGAAGGCACCGAGATCCTGCTGGCGCGCAGCTGGAGTGCCGACCGGGTGCTCGATGAGGCGCTGGTGGGTGGCATGGCCATCGTCGGGGTCGATTTCCGTGACGGCATTCTCTTCGTCCCCGAGGTGCTGCTGGCGGCCAACTCCATGAAAGGCGGTATGGAGGTACTGCGCCCTCTTCTTGCCCAGTCAGGTTCAGAGACCATCGGCAAGATCGTCATCGGTACCGTCAAGGGCGATATTCATGATATCGGAAAGAATCTCGTATCGATGATGATGGAGGGGGCAGGTTTTGAAGTGGTCGACATCGGTATCAATATCCCGGTGGAGACTTACCTCGAAGCGTTAGAGACGCATAAGCCGGACATTCTAGGCATGTCGGCGCTTCTGACCACCACCATGCCTTACATGAAAGTCGTCATTGACACTCTGGTCGAAAAAGGCCTTCGTGACGACATCATCGTCATGGTGGGGGGTGCCCCACTCAATGAGGAATTTGGCCGGGCCATCGGCGCCGATGCCTATTGCCGTGATGCCGGCGTGGCCGTGGATATGGCCAAGGAACTCATTGCCCAGCGTCGCGCTTCCTGACGCCTGGAGGTCCGACAATGTTGCCCGTGCTGATCATCGCCTGCGGAGCCCTGTCCCGGGAGATAAAGGTCCTGATCCGTGCCAATGACTGGCGCAATGTCCGTCTGGAATGCCTGCCAGCGAATCTCCACAACCGCCCGGAACGGATTCCTGCTGCCGTGGCGGAAAAACTGGAAATGGCGTCACAGGGTCAGCGCATTCTCGTCGCCTATGGCGACTGCGGGACCGGGGGGCAACTGGATGCCATGCTGGGGGCCTATGGTGTCGAACGATTGCCGGGCGCGCACTGCTATGACACCTATGCCGGGGAGTCGGTGATGGCAGCGCTCAGCGAACATGAACCGGGTACGTTCTATCTGACCGATTTCCTGGTGCGCCACTTCGATCGGCTGGTCATTCAGGAACTGGGCATCGCGCGTCATCCGGAACTTGTCGGCACCTATTTCGGCCAGTATCGCCGGCTCGTCTATCTGTCACAGCGCCGCGATCCCTTCCTCGAGGCCCAAGCGCGCCGAGCGGCGGACCGGCTGGGGCTGGCCTACGAATCGCACTACACGGGCTACGGGAGTCTGGAGACCAGCCTGGTGCGCCTGATCGAACCGGCCGACACGGCGAACACCGAGGAGACCACATGGGCACATTGACCATCGTCAGCTGGCGAGACATTCCCGCCCAGGTGATCGCCAAGCAGGGACGCAAGACCGCCAAGGTGTTGCTGTCACCGCGCTTCCAGCACGCTATCGACCGCGCGGCCATGCGTGCCGGCAAGGGCGGTTCGGAGGCCTATCTGGCCGACTGGCAGCGCAGCGCGCCCCGTGAGTGTGGCGGCGACCTGCAGGGGCAGGCTGAAGCCGAAGCGGCGCGCCTCGAGGCATGTTTTGACGACGAGGCGCTCAAGCGGCTGGTACGTCAGAAGGGGCTGGCTGAGCCCGCTCGAGGAACCTCGGCAACTGTGGTTCCACGATAACGACCATGACCGGCGTGACGACGAGGCTGCGTCAGTCAAGGAGGTAGAAGATGTACAAGGTGAGGCGCTGGGTGGTTCGACACGCCCGACTGTTCGAGAGCCTGTACCGGGGCTTCGAGCCGGTGCTGATAAGGCTACACCCCTTCTGGCGTCGGATTGGCTACGCGCGGGCCGAAGCGCCGGTCAAGGCCGTCGAGAAACGCGTCAAGGGGTTTCTCTTCGACTGTCAGATGTGTGGCAAGTGCACGCTCTCCGCTACCGGCATGTCGTGCCCGATGAACTGTCCGAAAAATCTGCGCAACGGGCCCTGTGGTGGCGTTCGCGCCAACGGGAACTGCGAGGTCAAGCCGGAAATGCGCTGTGTCTGGGTCGATGCGTGGGAAGGCAGTCGTCAGATGGCGCATGGCGATCGCATCCAGGTGGTGCAGGAGCCGGTGGATTTTCGCCTCGAGGACACCTCCTCCTGGCTGCGCGTGGTGCGTGAGCTGGCCGATCATCCCCGCGAGCGCGCGGATAGCGGAGCCGATGGATAATGAAGTTCGACGACGAGCCCGTGCCGGGCTATTCCCTGCCCATCTTGCCGGGGCATGTCTCGCCCGGGCGTCTGGAACGTGTGCTGCGCGCCGGCAAGTTCGCCATCACCAGCGAGATCGACCCCCCCGACTCGGCTGATCCGGCCGAGGTACTCAAGCGTGCGGCGATCTTCGACGGCTACGTGGATGCCATCAACGCCACCGACGGTTCCGGCGCGCACTGCCACATGTCCAGCGTCGGGGTCTGTTCACTGCTCACGCGCGTGGGTTACGCGACCATTCTTCAGATGTCCTGCCGCGACCGGAACCGTATCGCCATGCAAGGCGAGATCCTGGGTGCCGCGGCCATGGGCGCCTGCAACCTGCTGTGTCTCTCCGGCGACGGCGTCCAGGCGGGTGATCATCCTCAGGCCAAGCCGGTGTTCGACCTCGATTCCATGTCGCTGCTGGAGATTGCCCGTGGTATGCGTGACGACTGCTGCTTCCAGAGCGGTCGCAAGATCAACGTGCCGCCGCGGATCTTCCTCGGCGCGGCTGAGAATCCCTTCGTTCCCCCCGTGGAGTGGCGGCCGCACCGGCTCGCCAAGAAGGCGTCCGCCGGCGCGCAGTTCATCCAGACCCAGTACTGCTTCGACATTCCCCGACTGCGCGACTTCATGCTCAAGGTGAACGACCTGGGGCTGCTCGAGGGGCCGGATCGCGTCTTCATCTTGCCCGGCATCGGGCCCTTGGCGTCGGCGCGAAGCGCCCGCTGGATTCGCGAGAAAGTGCCCGGCGTCCATATTCCGGATGCCGTGATCGCTCGTCTCGAGGGGGCCGAGAACCAGAAGGAGGAGGGCAAGCGGCTGTGCATGGATCTGTTGCACCAGATCCGCGAGATCCCCGGCGTCAGCGGTGCCCATATCATGGCCTACCGCCAGGAGCACACCGTGGCCGAGATCATCGAGACTACCGGGGTGCTGGAGGGGCGGGTCCCCTGGTATCCGGGGCGCGACAATCCGGCCGAGCTCAACCCCGAATCCCCCGATGCGCGGCCCGAAGAGCTCGAACCCGTTCAGGGATGACCGTGCTTTGTCGGTGAAGACACCACCTCGGAAACACGTCCGTCGAAATGGCAACGATAGACGGCAACGTTAGATAGCAACAACAAGACTTCACCATTGAGGAAGTACCATGACAGACACCGTTATCAGCTCGCACAAGAAGGAAGTCGTGCTCGGCTTCGAGCGCCCCTTCGTGGTTATCGGCGAGCGCATCAACCCCACCGGGCGCAAGCAGCTGGCGGTGGAGATGGCCGCCGGCGACTTCTCCCGCGTGGTCCAGGACGTGGAGGCCCAGCTGGCACATGGCGCGCACATGCTGGACATCAACGCCGGCATTCCGCTGGCCGATGAGCCGGCCATCCTCGCTCGGACCATCGAGCTGGTGCAGTCGCTGACCGACGTGCCACTCTGCATTGACTCATCCATCGTCAAGGCCCTGGAAGCCGGCCTTTCCGTCTACAAGGGCAAGGCGCTGGTGAATTCTGTCACCGGCGAGGACGAGAGCCTCGAGGCGGTGTTGCCGCTGGTCAAGAAGCATGGTGCGGCGGTGGTGGCGATCAGCAACGACGAGACGGGCATCTCCCAGGATCCGGACGTGCGTTTCGCCATCGCCAAGAAGATCGTCGAGCGTGCCGCTGACCACGGCATTCCCGCCAGCGACGTGGTGGTCGACCCGCTAGTGATGCCCATCGGTGCCGTGGGCTCGGCGGGTCGCCAGGTGTTTGCTCTCTGCCAGCGCCTGCAGAAGGAACTCAGGGTCAACACCACCTGCGGGGCCTCCAACGTCAGCTTCGGCCTCCCCAACCGCAACGGCATCAACGGCGCGTTCATGAGCATGGCCATCGCCTCGGGGATGACCTCGGCGATCACCAACCCGCTGCACAGCGAGATCATGACCTCGATCATGGGTGCGGACGTGATGATGGGGCACGACCCCGACTGCATGCGCTGGATACAGAAGTTCCGCGAGCCGCCGGCCGTGGGTGCGGACGGTGCCGAGGGACGCGGGCGTCGCCAGACCCGGCGTCGGCGTGCGGTCAGCTGAGGCTGGATTGTCGCATGATCACGCATATCGAATGACCGACGTGTCTCTCACGAGGCGTATCGTCCCTGATGAACCCTTGGCGTACGGAGGTCCCCATGCCCGATGCTGACGATGCGCTCGTTGTCTTTACCCCCTCCGGTCGCCGCGGACGCTTCCCGGTGGGCACCCCGGTGCTGGAGGCCGCCCGCGCACTGGGGGTCGATATCGATTCGGTGTGCGGCGGGCGCGGTCTGTGCGGCCGCTGCCAGGTGGACCTCTGCGAGGGCCGCTTTTCCAAGCACGGCGTCGAGTCGTGGCCGGACCACCTCACCGCCAAGAGCCCCACCGAGCAGGCCTGGGAGACGCGCCGCGGGCCGCTGCGCGACGGGCGGCGGCTGAGCTGCTCGACCCAGCTGCTGGGTGACGCCGTGATCGACGTGCCGTCCTCGAGCCAGGTGCACCGCCAGATCGTACGCAAGCGGGCCGAAGTGCTCGATATCGAGCTCGACCCCATCGTGCGCCTCTACTATGTGGAAGTGCAGGAGCCTGACATGCACGTGCCCGCCTCGGATCTGCGGCGACTCAAGGATGCGCTGGCATATGACTGGAACCTGGTCGAGCTGGAGAACGATATCCGGGTCGTCCAGCAGCTGCAGGCGGCCCTGCGACAGGGCGGCTGGGGCGTGACGGTGGCGGTCTACGATGACCGGCGCATCATCGGGGTGTGGTCGGGTTTTCAGGAGCAGATCTACGGCATGGCAGTGGATGTGGGATCGACGACCATCGCCGCCCACCTGTGTAACCTGCAGACCGGGGTGGTGGTGGCCTCTTCGGGGCGCATGAACCCGCAGATCCGCTTCGGCGAGGACCTGATGAGCCGCGTCTCCTATATCATGATGAACCCGGGTGGCGAGCTGGCCATGACGCGCTCGGTGCGTGATGCCCTGAACGAGCTCACCGTTGAGCTGGCCGCCGAGGCGGACGTACACGTGGATGCCATTCTCGAGGCCACGTTTGTCGGCAACCCGATCATGCAGAGCCTAGTGTTCGGCATCAATCCAGTGGAGCTGGGCGGGGCGCCCTTCGCGCTCGCCACCGACGAGGCCATCGACGGGCTATGGGCCACCGAGATGGACCTGGTCATCCATCCCAGCGCCCGGGTCTATGGTCTGCCGTGCATCGCCGGGCACGTAGGCGCCGACACCGCCGGCATGATCCTTTCCGAGACGCCCTACCTGGGCGAGGAGCTGATGCTGCTGGTCGACGTGGGTACCAACGCCGAGATCGTGTTGGGCAATCGCCATCGGCTGTTGGCCTGCTCCAGTCCCACCGGTCCGGCCTTCGAAGGCGCCCAGATCAGCGGTGGGCAGCGGGCCGCATCCGGCGCCATCGAGCGTGTGCGTATCGACCCGCTGACGCTGGAGCCTCGCTACAAGGTGATTGGTTGCGAGCAGTGGTCCGATGAGGCGGGCTTCGAGGAGGGTGTGGCACCCTATGGGGTCACCGGTATCTGCGGCTCGGGGATCATCGAGGTAATCGCCGAGATGTACCTGGCCGGTATCATCAGCCAGGATGGCGTCGTGCAGGGCGGCCTGTCCTCACGCAGCGGGAGAGTCGTGGCAGAAGGTCGGACCTTTTCCTATGTGCTGCACCGCGACGACAGCCGTACCCTGGCCATTACCCAGAACGACATTCGCGCCATCCAATTGGCCAAGGCGGCGCTCTACGCCGGTATCCGCCTGCTGATGGAGCAGTTCGGCACCGAACGCGTTGACCGCATTCGTCTCGCCGGAGCCTTCGGGGCTCATATCGACGTCAAGTACGCCATGATCCTGGGGCTGATCCCTGACTGCGATCTGGATTACGTCACGTCAGCCGGCAACGCCGCCGGCACGGGGGCGCGCATTGCCCTGCTCAGCCGCAAGGCGCGCCGCGAGATCGAGGAAGTGGTCCGTCGTGTCGAGAAGATCGAGACCGCCACCGAGCCCCGCTTCCAGGAGCACTTCGTGAGCGCCATGGCGATTCCCCACAAGTCCGATCCCTTCCCCTTGCTGCGTGAGCACGTGTCTCTGCCCCTGGGCGTGCCCGCAGAACACCACGCTCGCCGCACTTCCAGACGCCGGCGCGCGCCGTCTTCCCTTTCTCCCTGAGCGAACAGCATCGGGCCTCGCACGATGGCGGGGCCCGATGTGACGGGGACGGCTCGCCTCAGCCCTCTACCACCCTCAGGTTCGGCGCGGTGTGGCCGAGATTCTCCAGCAGGCTCTCGCTGTACCAGTCGATGAAGTCGATGACGCCGAACTCGTATGTCTCCGAATAGGGGCCGGGCTCGTAGCCCTTGGAGTTGATCCCACGCTGGTTCTCTTCCGCGAGGCGGCGATCCTGTTCGTTGGTGGCGTCCCAGACGCGGCGCAGTTGGGTCGCGTCGTAATCGACGCCCTCCACGGCATCCTTGTGGACCAGCCACTTGGTGGTCACCACCGTCTGCTGGGGCCCGAGGGGCATCACGCGGAACACTACCGCATGGTCGCCCAGGAAGTGGTTCCAGGAATTGGGCAGATGGAGAATGCGCAAGGCGCCTACATCGGCATTGGGAAGATGCCCCATCAGCTTGCGGCATGCCGGCCGGCCATCGACGGTCATCGAGACGGTGCCTTCCAGCAGGGGCGTGCGCGTCAGACGGTTGCGCTTGCTCAGGCGCCTGAGCTGCCAGGGCACGCCCATCGCATCCCACTGCTGCTGCTTGCGCGCCACCAGTGCCTTGTAAGCCGGCGTGGCGCGCGGGTCCTCGCTGTCGTCGAACTCCTGAAGCGAGTTGAGCAGCTCGGGATGGGCGGCGTTGCAGTGGTAGCACTCGCGATTGTTCTCGATCACCAGCTTCCAGTTGGCCTGCTCGACGATGCTGGATTCCACCGCCACCTTGACGTTGTCCATGTCGTAAGGGGCGAGGTAGTGCTCGAGGCTCTCGAGGAAGTCATCGATGGCGGGGGGGGCCTCGGCCAGGCTGACGAAGATGTAGCCGCCGGCACTTCTCACGTTGACGGGCTTGAGTCCGTAGGCCGCGAGATCGAAGTTGGCGCCCATGTCACTGCCGGCGAACAGCAGACGCCCGTCCAGCTCGTAGGTCCACTGATGGTAGGGGCAGACCAGCTTGGCAACCTTGCCCTTGTCGCTGACGCAGAGTCGGGAGCCGCGATGGCGACACACGTTGTGGAAGGCATGGATCCTGCCATTATCGCCCCGCACGATGATCACCGGATTGTCGCCCACGTCCAGGGTCATGTAGTTGCCCTTGGCGGGAATCTCGCAGGTCATCCCGGCGAACAACCACTCCTTTTCGAAGATCTCCTGCATGTCCAGGGCGAACAAACGGGCATCGTTATAGAAGGGCTGGGGCAACGAGAAGTGCCGACTGCGCTGAGTCAGCATTTCGGCGGTGGCCTCGCGTGCCGATGCCAGAGGGTCATCCAGGCGAGCGGGAGAGATGGGGTCCATGGCGATATGTCCTCTTGCTGGGCCGCTCGGGCGGCCTCGGGGCTGTTCGGGGAAAACCGGGGTCTTGTGGATGGCCGCTCACGGGCGAAAGAAGGTGGCGGATGGCGGCGAGTGTGGATCAGCGGCTGCGGGGACAGTTGTCTGGCCGCGACGCCCGGTGATGTGGCAACGACGCGACTCCCAATAAGAGACCCTCGGGCCGGAGGCTATGGACATGTCCGTGTCGCTGGCAGGCAAGTCGCGAGACATCACCCTGCGCAGAATGCGCACAACGGCAAGCGAGAGACTCGCAGCCGGATACCCTCATGCTGCAGCCCGGGCGATACGATAATGACAATGAGCTTTCTCAATCCCGTCACGACCCAGACCTGGACCAACGGCCGCCACATGGTGCGTTGCGTCAAGGTGATTCAGGAAACCTGGGATACCCGCACTTTCTGCTTCATGGCCGAGCAGCCCGTGATGTTCTTCTTCAAGCCCGGGCAGTTCGTGACGCTGGAGTTGGAGATCGATGGCCAACAGGTGATGCGCTCCTACACCATCTCCAGTTCGCCATCCGTCCCCTATAGCTTTTCGATCACCGTCAAGCGTATCCCCGGAGGGCTGGTCTCCAATTGGCTTCACGACAACCTGGGGGTCAACGACGAGCTGGCCGTTCATGGGCCGGTTGGCAACTTCAACGTCATCGACTACCCCGCGGACAAGGTGCTGATGCTCTCCGGCGGGGTCGGCATCACGCCTCTCATGTCAATGGCCCGTTGGTTCTTCGATACCAATGCGGCCGTGGACCTGCAGTTCGTGCACAGCGCGCGGACGCCGCGCGACGTCATTTTCCACCGTGAACTCGAGCACATCTTCTCGCGGATCCCCGAGTTCCGTCTGCATATCGTGTGCGAGCGTAGCGACGAGCTGGGGGAGGCCTGGGCCGGCTTTCGTGGCTATCTCGGCCTGCCGATGCTCGAGCTGATGGCGCCCGATTTCATGGAGCGCGAGATCTTCTGCTGTGGCCCGACGCCGTACATGGAAGCCATCAAGAGGCTGCTCCGGGCCAAGGGCTTCGACATGACGCACTACCACGAGGAGTCGTTCGGCGCCACGCCGCTGGCGGTCCAGGAGGAGGTGATCGAGCACGTCGAGCAGGCCGAGGCCGAAGCCGAGGAGTTCGATATCGCCGACATGATCAGCGTCGAGTTCCGCCAGTCCGGCAAGAGCGTGCGTATCCACCCCGATGACACGGTGCACAACGCCGCCGCCAAGCTGGGGCTGCATATTCCCAAGGCCTGCGGCATGGGGATCTGTGGGACCTGCCGCGTCCCGCTGACTTCCGGCCAGGTCGAGATGGAACACAACGGCGGCATCACCGATGAGGATGTGGCGGAGGGCTATATTCTCTCCTGCTGCAGCAAGCCGCTGGGCGACCTGGTGGTGGAGTATTGACCGCGCTGTGTCCTGCCGCCGGCGCTCCCCGCCCATTCCAGACACCTGTCTCGCGCAATGACGGCGGCGTCGTTTCCAGAATACGTCGTGCGCCTCTTTCTCTTAACGTAACGAAGCCAACCACCAGGGTGATGTCATGAACACCAACAACCTTACAACGACCGACCCGCAGATTGCTGCCGCCATCGCCGACGAGATGGCCCGCCAGGAAGCCCATATCGAGCTGATTGCCTCGGAGAACTATGCCAGCCCCCAGGTCATGGAAGCCCAGGGCACCCAGCTGACCAACAAGTACGCCGAGGGCTACCCCGGCAAGCGCTACTATGGCGGCTGCGAGCACGTCGACGTGGTCGAGCAGCTGGCCATCGATCGCGCCTGTGACCTGTTCGGCGCCGACTACGCCAACGTCCAGCCCCATTCCGGCGCCCAGGCCAACGCCGCCGCCTTCATGGCCATGGTCTCGCCGGGCGATACCGTGCTGGGCATGAGTCTGGCCCATGGTGGCCACCTGACCCACGGGGCGGCGCCCAATTTCTCCGGGAAATATTACAAGGCCGTCCAGTACGGGCTGAATCCGGAGACCGGCGAAATCGACTACGCCGAGGTCGAGCGGCTCGCTCACGAGCACCAGCCCAGGATGATCATCGCCGGTTTCTCGGCCTATTCTCGCGTCATCAACTGGCGTCGCTTTCGTGATATCGCCGATGCCGTCGGCGCCTGGCTGCTGGTGGACATGGCCCACGTCGCCGGTCTGGTTGCCGCCGGCCACTATCCGAGCCCGCTGCCCCATGCCCATGTGGTGACCACCACGACTCACAAGACCCTGCGTGGACCACGCGGCGGCTTGATCCTTTCCGCCGCTGGCGACGAGGCACTCTACAAGAAGCTCAACGGTGCGGTCTTTCCGGGTCAGCAGGGCGGCCCGCTCATGCACGTCATCGCCGCCAAGGCCGTGGCGTTTCGCGAGGCCATGAGCCAGGACTTCGTGCGCTATCAGCAGCGGGTGATCGACAACGCCCGGCGCATGGCGAAGGTCTTCGTCGAGCGAGATTTCGACGTGGTCTCCGGTGGCACCGATGACCATCTCTTTCTGGTGTCGCTGATTCGCCAGGGGGTGACCGGCAAGGATGCCGACGCGGCGCTGGGTCGGGCCCACATCACCGTCAACAAGAATGCCGTGCCCAACGATCCCCAGAGCCCCTTCGTGACCTCGGGATTGCGCATCGGCACACCGGCCGTCACCACCCGTGGCTTCGATGAAGCGGACTGCGAGGCCCTGGCAGGCTGGATCTGCGACATCCTGGACGCTCTGGCCGCCGGGCAAGACACCGCCGCCGTGGAAGCCGAGGTACAGGCCAAGGTCGCCGAGGTGTGTGCCCGCCATCCGGTCTATGGGTCGGCCACCGCCACCGCCGATGCCGAGCCGTCCGCCGAAACCATCGCTTGAACCGGCCGCCGGGCAGGGCCCGGCGAGGCCGAGCTGAGGAGACCCCTATGCAACATTATTCAGGCTTCGGTCTGGTCAAGCACGCGCTGAGCCACCACGAGAACTGGCAGCGTCAGTGGCGCAATCCCGTGCCCAAGAAGCAGTACGAGGTGATCATCGTCGGCGGGGGCGGCCACGGCCTGGCCACCGCTTACTATCTGGCCAAGGAGTTCGGCATCAAGAATGTGGCGGTGATCGAGAAGGGCTGGCTGGGCGGTGGCAACACCGCCCGCAACACGACCATCGTGCGTTCCAACTACTTGTGGGACGAAGCGGCGGCGCTCTACGAGCACTCGATGAAGCTGTGGGAGGGCCTCTCCCAGGACCTGAACTACAACGTCATGTTTTCCCAGCGCGGCGTGCTGAACCTGGGCCATACCCTGCAGGACATGCGGGATATCCAGCGCCGGGTCAATGCCAACCGCCTCAACGGCATCGATGGAGAAGTCCTGGATGCCAAGGGCGTCCAGGCGCTGGTGCCGATCATGGACTGCTCGAAGAACGCGCGCTACCCGGTGCTCGGGGCGTCCTGGCAGCCGCGAGCCGGGGTGGCGCGTCACGATGCCGTGGCCTGGGGGTTCGCTCGGGCGGCCGATGCCCATGGGGTCGACATCCTCCAGCAGACCGAGGTGACCGGCTTCAAGATCCGCGACGGCCAGATCCACGGCGTGCATACCAACCGCGGTGACATCGAGGCCAGTACCGTCGGTTGCGTGACGGCAGGCAACTCCGGCGTACTGGCCGGCATGGCCGGCATCAAGCTGCCGCTGGAATCGCATCCGCTGCAGGCGCTGGTGTCGGAGCCGCTCAAGCCGGTACTCGATACCGTGGTGATGTCCAACCATGTGCACGGCTACATCAGCCAGTCGGACAAGGGTGACCTGGTCATCGGCGCGGGTATCGACGGCTACAACGGCTACGGTCAACGCGGCAGCTACCCCACCGTGGAGCACACCCTGCAGGCCATCGTCGAGATGTTCCCGATCTTCTCCCGGGTGCGCATGAACCGCCAGTGGGGCGGGATCGTCGATACCTGCCCGGATGCCTGCCCGATCCTTTCCAAGACCCGGGTCAAGGGGCTCTACTTCAACTGCGGCTGGGGTACCGGCGGCTTCAAGGCCACCCCGGGCTCGGGGCACGTCTTCGCCGCCAGTCTTGCCAAGGGCGAGATGCACTCGATTGCCGCGCCGTTTTCCATCGACCGCTTCCATACCGGGGCGCTCGTCGATGAGCACGGTGCCGCCGGCGTGGCCCACTAAGGAGATTTCGCCATGTTCTATATCCACTGTCCCTATTGCGGCGAGCTCCGGGAAGAGGAGGAATTCCACCCCAAGGGCCAGGCCCATATCGCGCGGCCCGCGGACCCCACGGCCTGCACCGACGAGGAGTGGGGCGATTACCTGTTCTTCCGCGACAACCCCCGCGGTATCCATCACGAGCTGTGGGTACACGCCGTGGGTTGCCGCAAGTTCTTCAACATCACGCGTCATACCGTGAGTTACGAGATCCTCGAGACCTTCAAGATGGGCGAGCAGCCGTCGTTCACTACAGAGCATCCCCAGGGCGGCAGCGCCGAGTCGGCGACGCGCCAGGCACAGGACGCGCTACAGGCAGGAGTCCACGCATGAGCCAACCCAATCGACTCGGCCAGGGCGGACGCATCGAACGCTCCCGCAAGTTGACCTTCACCTTTAACGGCAAGCGCTACCAGGGCCATGCCGGCGACACCCTGGCTTCTGCGCTGCTGGCCAACGGCGTAGATATCGTCAATCGCAGCTTCAAGTACTCCCGGCCGCGGGGCATCGTGGCTGCCGGTGCCGAGGAGCCCAATGCCGTGGTCCAGCTCGGCAGCACTGAATCCGGGCAGGTACCCAATGTGCGGGCTACCCAGCAGGCGCTGTTCGAAGGTCTGGAGGCGCGCAGCACCAACGGCTGGCCGAACGTCCAGCGCGACATGATGAGCCTGGTCGGCAAGCTGGGCGGCAAGTTCATGCCGCCCGGGTTCTACTACAAGACGTTCATGGCCCCGGCCTCGCTGTGGATGACCTACGAGAAGTACATTCGCAAGAGCGCGGGCCTGGGGCGCAGCCCCATGGAAAACGATCCGGACATCTACGACCACCTGCATCAACACTGCGAGGTGTTGGTGATCGGCGCCGGACCGGCGGGGCTCGCTGCCGCGCTGGCCGCCGCGCGTAGCGGCGCCCGGGTGATTCTCGTCGATGAACAGGAGGAGATGGGCGGCTCGCTGCTGGATGCCCGTGAGCGTCTCGATGGCAAGCCGGCGACTCAATGGGTCGCCCAGACCCTGAAGGCGCTGGCCGGCATGGACAACGTGACGCTGCTGCCGCGCACCACGGCCAACGGCTACCATGACCACAACTTCGTGACGCTTCACGAGCGTCGCACCGAGCATCTCGGCGAAACGGCAGCTCCGCTCAATGGACGTCGACAGGTACGCTCGCGCATGCATCGCGTGCGGGCCGGCCGCGTGGTGCTGGCGACCGGGACCCATGAGCGGCCGCTGGTCTACGCCAACAATGACGTGCCGGGTAATATGGTCGCCGGTGCCGTGTCGACCTATATCCGTCGCTACGGGGTTGTCCCCGGGCGCCGCCTGGTCCTCTCCACCAGCAATGATCATGCCTACCGTGCCGCTCTGGACTGGCTGGAGAGCGGCCGCGAGGTGGTGGCCATCGCCGACGCCCGTTCCACCCCGGACGGTGAACTGGTCGAACAGGCCCGCGCTCAGGGGATCCGCATCATTACCGGCAGTGCCGTGATCGAGGCCAAGGGCGACACGCGCGTCAGCGGCGCGCGCGTGGCGAAGGTCGATCTGGACGGTTTCCGGGTCGTCGGCGGGGTCGAGACCCTGGAGTGTGACACGCTCGCCAGTTCCGGGGGCTATAGCCCGGTCATTCATCTGGCGTCGCACACCGGCGCACGGCCGACCTGGCGCGACGACCTGCTTGCCTTCCTCCCGACCCTGGTGAAGGGCGTGAGCGTGGCCGGCGGTGCCCAGGGCGTCTTCGCCACCGCCGAGGTGCTGAAGGACGGCGAGACAGCGGGCCGCCAGGCGGCCGGCGAGGCCGGCTTCGAGGCCCCCTCGGTGAGCCTGCCGAAGGTGGCCCGGCGTCGCGATGGCGCGGCCTGCGCGCTCTACCAGGTGCCTCATGAGAAGCCGACGCTGCGCGCCCCCAAGCAGTTCGTCGACCTGCAGAACGATGTCACCGCGGCGGGTATCGAACTGGCGACCCGCGAAGGCTTCGAATCCATCGAGCACGTCAAGCGCTACACCGCCATGGGCTTCGGCACCGACCAGGGCAAGCTCGGCAACATCAACGGCATGGCCATTGCCGCGCGCTGTCTGGACAAGTCGATTCCCGAGGTGGGCACCACGGTGTTCCGTCCCAACTATACGCCGGTGACCATCGGCGCCATTGTCGGTCGCCATTGCCGAGAGCTGTTCGATCCCGAGCGCTATACCGCCATGCACCAGTGGCATGTGGAGCACGGCGCCGAGTTCGAGGACGTGGGCCAGTGGAAGCGACCCTGGTACTTCCCGCGGAAGATCGACGGCAAGACCGAGACCATGCACGACGCGGTGGCCCGGGAGTGTCGCGCCGTGCGCGAGGGGGTGGGTATCCTCGATGCCTCGACATTGGGCAAGATCGACATTCAGGGCCCTGACGCCCGTGAATTCCTGGGGCGGGTCTATACCAACAAGTGGGCCAAGCTGGCACCCGGCCGCGTGCGCTACGGGCTGATGTGCAAGGACGACGGCATGGTGTTCGATGACGGCACCACCAGCTGCCTGGGCGAGAACCACTTCCTGATGACCACTACCACCGGCGGCGCGGCCGGCGTGCTGGAGTGGCTGGAACTGTGGCACCAGACCGAGTGGCCGGAGCTGCAGGTCTATTTCACGTCGGTGACCGATCACTGGGCGACCATGACCGTCACCGGGCCGGAAGCACGCAAGCTGCTGGCCGAGCTCACCGACATCGACCTCGACCGCGAAGCGTTCCAGTTCATGGATTGGCGTGAAGGCACCGTGGCCGACGTCCCGGCCCGGGTGTTCCGCATCTCCTTCACCGGCGAGCTCGCCTACGAGATCAACGTCCAGGCCAACTATGCCCAGCACGTCTGGGAGGCGCTGTTCGCCCATGGCGAGAAATATGACCTGACGCCCTATGGCACGGAGACGATGCACGTCCTGAGGGCGGAAAAGGGCTTCATCATTGCCGGTCAGGAAACCGACGGCTCGGTGACCCCGGAGGATCTCGGCATGAAGTGGTGCGTGGGATACGACAAGCCGTTCTCCTGGATCGGCCAGCGTGCGCTGACGCGTCAGGATACCGCGCGCACCGACCGCAAGCAGCTGGTGGGTCTCAAGCCCAAGGATCCCAAGGTAGTGCTGGAGGAGGGCGCCCAGATCGTCCTCGATCCGAAACATGCGATTCCCATGCCGATGGTCGGTCACGTGACCTCGAGCTACTACAGCCCAACCCTGGACTCAGGCTTTGCCCTGGCGGTGGTCAAGGGTGGTCAGCAGAAGATGGGCGAGACCGTCTACCTGCCCATGGCCGACGGCCGGACCCACGAAGCCGAAATCGTCAGCACGATCTTCATCGATCCCAAGGGAGAGCGCCAGAATGTCTAACACTGCCGTTGAAACGGTCAGGACCTTTGATACCCGCACCGAGGCCAAGATTCCCCTGGAGTCGCCGCTGGCCTACGCCTATCGCCGTTCGGGCGCGCCGGCACCCACCGCCGGGAGTCGCGCGACACTACGCGAGCGGCCCTTTCTCGGCCACCTGATCCTGCGCGGCGGCGCCATCGTGCTCGACGAGGCGGTCCGTGAGTTGCTTGGCGTCTCCTTGCCCGGCGAGCCCCAGGGCCTGGTTCACGATGCCGAGGGAGAGCGTTCCATCCAGTGGATCTCCCCGGACGAGTGGCTGGTGATCGTGCCCGGCGGCGAAGAGTTCGCGCTGGAGAACCGTCTGCGTGAGGCCCTGGCCGACGCCCACTTTGCCATCAGCAACGTCAGCGGCGGCCAGACCCTGGTCGAGCTGGAGGGCGAGGCTGCCCGGGAGCTGCTGATGAAGTCGGTGATCTACGATGTTAATCCCAGCCACTTCCCGGTCGGCAAGGGGGTTACCACGGTCTTTGCCAAGACAACGGTGATCCTGCGCCGACCCAGCGAGTCACGCTGGGAACTGGTGGTACGGCGCAGCTTCGCCGATTACACCTATCGCTGGCTGCTCGATGCCGGCGAGGCGTATGGCATCAGCGTCGAGCGCTGACCCCCGGCCTTACCGTCTAACGGCGGATGCAGCGTGATGGTCTGGTCCCGCCAAATCAGAGAGGCTGATACGATTCGTGATCCGGCCCGGTCGTGCTGGGGAGGGCGACGGTCCTGGGACTTCCGGTCTCAGGTGCTCTGGCCAACCATGAGCGTGAAGCCCACATTCTGCTGCCGTTGTGTCACCGGCTGGTGATCCAGTCGCCTCAAGACCTGCTCGGCCGCCAGTCGGCCCATGGTCTCGCGGGGTGACTGGATGGTGGTCAGCCGCGGCGTGACGTGCTGGCCCAGCGCCAGGCCGTTGAAGCCGGCGATGGCGATGTCCTCGGGGACCCGCAGGCCAAGGCGTTGCGCATGCAGCAGGGCACCGGTCGCCAGGTCATCGTTGGCGAAGTGGATGGCCCTTGCCTCGGGAAAGTCAGCCAGCACCTGATCGAGTCCGGTGGCGCCTGCCGCCAGGCTGCCCAGCCGGTCGAGTTCGATGAGCGGAGCGTCCAGACCCGTGGCGTCGAGTACCTCGCGATGTCCCGTGAAGCGCATGCTGGCACGGTAGTCCCTGTCCAGGCAGGCCCCCACATAGACGATAGCGCGGTGCCCCCGTGCCACCAGGTGGCGGGCCATGCAGCGTCCGGCCTCCTGGTGGTCGAGGCCGACATTCAGGTCAAGGGCGTCGCCCAGTTCCATCACTTCCATGATCGGCTTGTCCCAGTGGCCGAGCAGGCCGAGACAGGCCTCACTGTGTCGCAGTCCGGCCGTGACCAACGCCGAGCACGACCAGCCCAGGAAGGTGCGCACCAGTTGATACTCGCGGTCCAGGTCGTAGTCGGTGTTGCCGAGCAGGATCTGATACCCGCGGGCCTCGAAGGTCTCCTGCAGGCTACGGATCACCTCGATGAACACCGCGTTGGCCAGCGACGGCACGATCACCGCGATGAAGCGGGAGCTGGCCGACGCCAGGCTACCGGCGACGAGGTTGGGCACGTAACCCACCTGGTCGATGGCCTCGAGGACCCGTTTTCGGGTCGCTTCGTTGACACGCTCTGGCGTGTTCAGCGCGCGGGATACGGTAATGGTAGAAACACCAGCCGTATCAGCCACTTGCTTCAGAGTGGGTTGATCGGAACCTCGCCGGCGCCGCTGGCCTGAGTTCGAGTTAGACATTGGTCTCATCCTTGCACGCTGGGCTTGCTGCCGGGAAGTCACTCGTCTAGAACTATGTTAGCGCTAACATGTTAGCGCTACCACCATGAAATAAAGGACATAGACAAGCACGCGACCACCGGGAGATCGAAAGGTGAGCGACATTTCCGCAAGCACGCCTCGCATAGGGGTCGTTGGTCTAGGGGCCATGGGCATGGGTACGGCCACCGCACTGCTCGAACAGGGGCTTGCGGTGACCGGCTGTGATGTATCGGCCCAGGCACGCCAAGCCTTCGAGGCCAAGGGGGGGCGCGGCGCCGCGACTCCCGCGGAATTGGCGGCTCACTGCGACATCGTGCTGCTGGTGGTCGTCAATGCCGATCAGGTCGAGCAAGTGCTGTTCGGTGACCAGGGCCTGGTGGACGCCCTTGCCCCGGGTAAGGTGGTCCTGCAGTGCGCTACGGTGGCCCCCAGCTTCGCCCGCCGGTTAGGTGAGCGACTGGCTCAGGCCGGGGTCGAGATGCTCGATGCACCGATCAGCGGCGGAGCCGCCAAGGCGCTTGCCGGGCAGCTGTCGGTGATGGCCTCCGGCTCGCCGACAGCCTTCGACAAGGCCGCCCCGGCCCTCGACGGCATGGCCGCCACCGTCTATCGGCTGGGTGACGAGGCCGGCATCGGATCGAGCATGAAGCTGGTCAACCAGCTGCTCGCCGGCGTGCATATCGCCACCGCCGCCGAGGCCATGGCCCTGGGCATCCGCATGGGTCTCAATCCGGAGACCGTCTATGAGGTGATCACCCATTCGGCGGGCAATTCCTGGATGTTCGAGAACCGGGTGCCGCATATCCTCAAGGGAGACTATACGCCACTATCCGCCGTCGACATCTTCGTCAAGGACCTCAATATCGTCCACGACACCGGCCGCGAGCTGGCCCTGCCGACGCCGGTGGCATCTTCAGCACTTCAGCAGTTCACGGCGGCCAAGGGCGCCGGTTTCGGTCGCGAGGATGATGCGGCGGTGATCAAGGTCTACGAGCGGTTGTCGGGCATCACGCTGCCCGAAGCCGCCAACGACGAGGGGGAGGCCTGACCATGAGCATCGTGTTGGGTGCCATCGCCGACGACTTCACCGGGGCCACCGACCTTGCCAACAACCTGGTGCGCAGCGGCATGCGCTGCCTGCAGGTGATCGGTGTGCCGGAAGGAGAGATCGCGCTGAACGATGTCGATGCGGTGGTGGTGGCGCTGAAGTCCCGTTCCTGCCCGGCCGGCGAAGCCGTGGAAGAGTCCCTGGCGGCGCTGGCGTGGCTGCAGGCCCAGGGCGCCCGGCAGAGTTTCTTCAAGTACTGCTCGACCTTCGATTCCACCGACGCCGGCAATATCGGCCCGGTCGCCGATGCCCTGCTGGAGCGGCTGGGCAGTACCCAGACGGTGATGGTGCCGGCCTTCCCGGCCAACGGACGCACCGTCTATCAGGGTCACCTCTTCGTCGGCGACCGGCTGCTCAATGAGAGTGGCATGCAACATCATCCCCTCAACCCCATGCGCGACGCCGATCTGGTGCGGGTGCTGGGTCGCCAGACCCTCCAAGCGGTTGGCCTGGCAGCACGACCGGTGCTGGCAGCTGGTGCTGATGCCACGCGCGACCACCTTCGGTTCCTGGCGGAGCAGGGCGTGCGCCATGTGATCTGCGACACCCTCGACGACCAGGATCTCGAGGTGCTCGCCGAGGCACTTGTCGATTACCCCCTGGTGACCGGTGGCTCCGGCCTGGGTCAGGCGCTGCCCGAGCAGTATCGCCACCGCGGCTGGTTGGAGGAGGTCTCCGAACCAGGGCGGCTTTCGCCCAGCGCCGGCAGCGCGCTGGTGCTCTCCGGCAGTTGTTCACGCGCCACGCTTGGCCAGGTGGAGCATTTCCTTACGCGCCATCCCGGTTTTGCGCTGAACCCGCTGGCGTTGGCCGAGGGCGAGACCCACCTGGCCGAGGCCCTGGCCTTCGCCCGCGAGCATCTCGCCGCGGGTGAGCCGGTGCTGGTCTATGCCTCTGCCGATCCAGAACGGGTCAAGGCCGCCCAGGCGGTGCTGGGCGTCGAGCGCGCGGGTGAGGCGGTGGAGCAGGCCATGGGCCAGCTGGCGCGCACGCTGGTTGATGAGGGCGTCGGCAGGTTGGTGGTCGCCGGCGGTGAGACGTCGGGTGCGGTGGTCTCGGCGCTGGGCGTCCGTCAGCTGCGGATTGGTGGCCAGATCGATCCGGGGGTGCCCTGGACGCAGACCCCCTGGCCTGGCCGAGAGGCGCCGCTGTCACTGACGCTCAAGTCCGGCAACTTCGGCGGAAAGGATTTCTTCACTCGGGCCTTCACCATGCTGGAGCAAATGACCTCAGGAGAGGGGAGAGCATGAGCCGACACGACGAGACGCGACTGCGTGAACAGATCGCCACGCTGGGAAAGTCGCTGTTCGACAGGGGCCTGACCATGGGCTCCAGCGGCAACATCAGCTTGCGGCTGGACGACGGCGGCTGGCTGATGACGCCCACCAACGCTTGCCTGGGGCGCCTCGACCCGGCACGAATCTCGCGGCTCGACGGCGAGGGACGCTGGCAGGAGGGTGACAAGCCGACCAAGGAGCACTTCCTGCACATGGCCATGTATGCCGAACGTCCCCAGTCCGAGGCCATCGTGCATCTGCATTCGACCCATTCCGTGGCGGTCTCCTGCCTGCCGGATATCGATCGCAGTGACTGCATCCCCCCCCTGACCGCCTACTACGTGATGCGTGTCGGTCGTCTGCCGCTGGTCCCCTACCACATCCCGGGTGACCCTGCCCTGGGGGATGCCGTGCGTGGCCTGGCGGGGAAGCACAGCGCGGTGCTGTTGGCCAACCATGGCCCGGTGGTGGCCGGCAAGAGCCTGGAAGCGGCGGTCTACGCCACCGAGGAGTTGGAAGAGACCGCCAAGCTCTACCTGCTGCTGCACGGCCGCAACCCGCGCGCCCTGACCCCTGAGCAGGTGGCCGAGCTCGAGGCCCGCTTCCCCCGCGACTGATCCGATTCCACAAGGACCCGACCATGATTCGACTGGCCGCCAACCTGAGCATGCTGTTCAACGAGCATGATTTCCTCGACCGCTTCGCCGCGGCCGCCGAGGCAGGCTTTCGTGGCGTGGAGTATCTGTTTCCCTATGCCCATTCCCCCGAGGACATCAAGGCCGCCCTGGATGAGGCCGGCCTCGAGCAGGTGCTGTTCAACCTGCCGCCCGGAGACTGGGAGGCGGGTGAGCGGGGACTGGCCAGCCTGCCCGGACGCGAGGCCGAGTTTCGCGACTCGATGGTCGAGGCATTGCGCTATGCCGAGGTCCTGGCCTGTCCCAGGGTGCATGCCATGGCGGGCCTGCTGCCGCCGGAAGCCGACGAGGCGACCCGAGCGGCCCACCACGCGACCTATATCGACAACCTGCGCTTCGCCGCCGGAGAAGCGGCCAGAGCGGGTCGCGAGCTGTTGATCGAGCCGATCAACACCCGCGACATCCCCGGCTTCTTTCTGTCCCGCCAGGCCCAGGCCATGGCAGTGCTGGAGGAAGTGAACCACCCCAGCCTGCGTCTTCAGTTCGATCTCTACCACTGCCAGATCATGGACGGCGACCTGATCAAGCACCTGGAACGGCAATTCGACCGGATCGGTCATGTCCAGATCGCCGGGGTACCCCAGCGTCACGAGCCGGATGTCGGCGAGGTGCATTATCCGGCCATCTTCGATCGTCTCGAGGCCCTCGGCTACGCTGGCTGGATCGGCTGTGAGTATCGGCCGGCCGCGGGTACCCGCGAGGGGCTGGTCTGGGGACGCGAGCATGGGTTGGTGCCCTGATACCCCACGGCGCCTCTCGACAGCCATACAACGACAACAGGAACAGGATCAGCATGCATATCGTCATCACCGGCGGCGCCGGATTTCTCGGACAACGCCTCCTCGCCCGACTGCTCGAGCGGGGCGAACTCGACGGCCAGGCGATACGCCGCCTGACCCTGATCGACCAGGTCGAGCCGCAGGTACCGACCGCGACCGATGTGGAGATAGTCCCCCTGGCCATGGACATCACCGCGCCCCGGGCACTGGATGCCCTCCTGGCCGAGCGGCCGACGGTGATCTACCACCTGGCGGCGGTGGTCAGTTCCGCCGCCGAGGGCGACCTGGACCTGGGGATGCGGGTCAACTTCGATGCCACCCGGGCGCTCTTGGAGGGCTGCCGACACCATGCCCTTGCGGAGACGCGCCTGATCATGGCCAGCTCGGTGGCTGCCTACGGCGGCGACCTGCCCGACATCCTCGACGACATGACCGCCCTGCAGCCGCAGAATTCCTACGGCACCCAGAAGGCCATGTGCGAGCTGTTGATCAATGACTACGGCCGTCGCGGCCTCGTCGATGGCCGTGTCCTGCGCCTGCCGACCATCACCATTCGCCCCGGGCGCCCCAATGCGGCGGCCTCCAGCTTCGCCTCGAGCATCCTGCGCGAGCCCTTGAACGGCGAGGAGGCGACCTGTCCCGTACCGACCGACCTGGCGCTGTTCGTGATGTCGCCCGGCCGGGTGATCGAGGCGTTGATCCACGGCGCCGAGGTGCCACGGACAGACTGGGCTCCCTTCCGTGCCTTCATGCTGCCGGGCATCACGGTAACCGTGGCCGAGATGCTCGAGGCCCTGGGCGAAGTGGCCGGTGAAGAGGCCGTGTCCAGGGTACGTCATGAGCCGGACGAGGCTATCACCGCCATCGTCTCCAACTGGCCGGCGCGTTTCGACACCGCCAAGGCCCGGCGACTGGGGTTCGAGGGCGACCGGAATCTCCGGGAGATCATCGAGGCGTTCATCCGGGAACGCTCGTGAAACCGGCATCCGTCAGGGTGCCGATCTGGATGCGGGACGAGAACGCCGAGGCTCTCGTCGTCCCGACAACAACAAAGAGGAATCACTATGACCAAGCATTTCGCACGCCGCACGCTCGCCGTCGCTATCGGCGGTCTGACCGCCACGGCGCTTAGTCTCCAGGTCCAGGCCGCCACCGAGGTGACCCTGGGGCACACCCTGTCGGACAGCTCTCATTACTCGGTGGGCGCCGATGCCTTCAAGGAGACGCTGGAGCGGCTCTCTGATGGTGAGTTCACGGTCAACGAACATCCTTCCGGTTCGCTCGGTGGCGAGCGGGCGATGATCGAAGGCCTGCAGATCGGCACCGTGGATGTGGTCATCACCTCCACCGGGCCGCTGGGCAACTTCGTGCCCGAGACCTATGTACTCGACCTGCCGTTCCTGTTCGAGGACTACGACCAGGCGCGCTGTGTGCTCGATGGCGAGATCGGCGAAGAACTGTTGACCAAGATGAGTGACCATAACCTGGTCGGCCTGGCCTGGTCGGAGAATGGCTTTCGCCACATGACCAACAGCCTGCGTGAGATCAATACGCCGGAGGATGCGGAAGGGCTGAAGGTGCGCACCATGGAGAACCGGGTGCACCAGGAAGCCTTCCGGCAGTTGGGCGCCAGCCCTACGCCGATGGCGTTTCCCGAGCTCTTCACGGCGCTGCAGCAGGGCACCGTGGATGGCCAGGAGAACCCCATCACGGTGATCGTGGCGACCAACTTCTGGGAGGTGCAGGATCATCTGTCGCTCACCGGACACGTCTATTCGCCCGCTGCCATCCTGGGGTCGCCGATCCTGCTCGATGGCCTGAGCGACGAAGAGCGCGAGTGGTTCAACCAGGCCGCTCAAGCGTCGGCCGAAGCCACTCGCGAGGAAGTCAGCCGTCTCGAGGAAGAAGGTGTGGCGCTGCTGCGTGAGAAGGGCATGACCGTCAAGACCGATGTCGACCCGGCGCCGTTCCAGGAGGCGGTCGAACCCGCCTACGAGATCTATACCGATGAGTACGGCAGCGAGATGCTGGATCGTATCCGCGCCAGCGACTGCTGATCCCACCCAACCTCCGGCGACCACGCCGGAGGTTTCCTTTTCCTGACAAGGTGATCCCGATGCTCTCCTGGTTTCTTCGCCTGGAAAGCCTGCTGACCCGGCTAGCGCTGGTGATCGCGGTGGTGATGCTGATCATCTCCGTGTCGCTGGGTTTCTTTCAGGTTCTGACGCGCTTCATCTTCAACGCGCCCTCCACCTGGTCGGAAGTGATCTCGCGTTCCACCATGATCTGGTGCGTGTTCATGGGGGCGGCGGCCACCTTCCGTGGTGGCTACATGATGGCCGTGGAACTGGTCTACAAGCTGGTACCGCGTCGAACCCTGCTGGCGCTCGAGATAGTCATCGGCGCCTGCTGTCTGCTGGTTCTCGGTGTCCTGATGGTTTACGGCATCCAGATGACGCTTCGGGTACGCAGCCAGATGCTCTCGGGCCTGGGCATGTCCATCGCCTGGTCCTATGCCGCGATTCCCACCGGGAGTGCCTTCGCCATGGTAGCGGTGATCGCCCGATTGATTTCCCAGGGCCTCGGGCTGGAGAAGCTGGGCCCGGAGAACAGCAATCTGGCTCCCGAGGTGGAGGTGGAGGCGGATGTGGTTCAAAAGGCGCGCTCCACCCTGGCCGAGGGGGAGACCGGCGATAGATCGGTCAACGGAGGTGATCGTCCATGAACCTCGTCATTGGCCTCTCGCTGATCATCCTCTTTGCCTTCGGCGTTCCCATTGCCATCTCGATCATCCTGGCCTCGATCATCGGTATCGAATTCTTCTCGCGACTGCCTCTGCTGATGGTGCCGCAACAGGTCTTCGTGGGCATCGACCATTTCCCCTTGATGGCCATTCCGTTCTTCATTCTGGCCGGCAACCTGATGGCCTCGGGAGGGATATCCAGCCGCCTGGTCGATCTGGCCAAGTCCATCGTCGGCGGTGTCCAGGGCGGCCTGGCCATGACCTGCGTGTTGACCTGCATGATGTTTGCTGCGGTATCGGGGTCGAGCGTGGCCACGACCTTCGCCATCGGCGCCATCCTGATCCCGGCCATGGTGCGCCATGGCTATCCCACGCCACTGGCGGCCTCCATTCAGGCGTCCTCCGCCGAACTGGGCGTGCTGATCCCCCCCTCGATTCCGTTGATCCTCTATGGCGTCAGCACCGATACCTCCATCGGTCAGCTGTTCATCGCCGGTATCGGCCCCGGGGTGCTGATCGGTGGTGCCTTGCTGCTGTTTCTTTACCTCTTCTGCAAGCTGCGTGGCTATGGCCTGCAGGATCGCGAGGATCGCAGCCACTTTACGGTGGCCTTCAAGCGTGCCTGGGCGGCCATCCTGATGCCGGTGGTGGTGATCGGCGGGATCTATGGCGGTATCTTCACGCCCACCGAAGCCTCGGCGGTGGCGGTCTTCTATGCCTTGGCGGTGGGCGGACTGCTCTACCGCGAGCTGCGTCTGAAGGATCTCTGGCCGATCCTGCGCCAGAGCGTGATATCCACGGCGGCGGTGATGCTGATCATCGCCGCGGCGGCCCTGTTCAGCTTCTTGATCAGCCGTTCGGGCTTGCCGGGCGAGATCGCCGCCTGGGTGAATCAGGTGTTCGAGAGCCCCTGGGCCTTCCTGCTGGCCGTCAATGGGTTGCTGCTGATGGTGGGGATGTTCATCGAGACCTCGGCGGCGATTCTGGTGCTGGCGCCGATCCTGACGCCGATCGCTATCCAGTTCGGCATTCAGCCGGTGCATTTCGGGCTGATCATGGTCGTCAATCTTGCTCTGGGCATGATTACCCCGCCACTGGGTGTGAACCTCTTCGCCGCCTGTGCGGTGGCCAAGATCTCCATCGACGAGATGCTGCCCTGGCTGGTGCCTTTCGTGCTGGTAGTGCTGGCCTGCCTCATGGGGATCACCTATATGCCCTGGATATCCATGGGACTGGTCGACCTGCTGTATTGAATTAAAGGTACGCCGCTACCGGAATCCTGTCGGGGTGGCGAAGACAACCATGACAAGGAGTCCACGACGTGCAGTCCTTACCCGAGATGCCCTACCACCATGCCCTGATCGGTGGCGCCTGGGTTGACACCCGCTCGACCCTGGACGTGGAGGCACCTTCCCACGGCAAGACGATCGCGCGGATCGCCCGCTGCGAGGGAGCAGAGATCGACCAGGCCGTCGAGGCGGCATGCCTGGCCTTTTCCGGTCAACTGGGCGACTGGTCGCAATGGGCGGCGCGACGCCGCAGCGAGTGGCTGCTGGGCTTCGCCGCGGCCATCGAGGCCGATCATGAGAGGTTGTCGGCCCTGGAGTGCCTCGACACGGGCAAGCCGATGACCCAGGCCCGTGGTGATATCACTGCCTGTGCGCGCTACTTCCGCTTCTACGGCGGGGCCGCCGACAAGCTGCACGGCGAGACGATTCCCTTCGAGAACGACTTTGCGGTGATGACGTTGCGCGAGCCCTACGGCGTCTGCGCCCAGATCATTCCCTGGAACTACCCCGCCCAGATCTTCGGCCGCTGCGTCGCCGCGGCACTGGCGGCCGGTAATGCCGTGGTGCTCAAACCCGCCGAGGACGCCTGCCTGAGCGTGCTGCGCCTCGCCGAGCTGGCCGTGGAGCACGGTTTGCCGGCGGGAGTGCTCAATGTTGTGCCCGGTCTGGGTCGAGAGGCGGGGGCCGCCCTGGCGGCACACCCGCATATCGATCACCTCTCTTTCACCGGCTCGCCGGAGACCGGCACCCTGGTGGCTCAGGCTGCGGCGACACATCACGTCCCGGTGACCATGGAGCTGGGCGGCAAGTCCCCGCAGCTTCTCTTCGCCGATGCGGACCTGGAGGCGGCGCTACCCTTCGTGGTGCGCGGCATCATCCAGAACGCCGGCCAGACCTGCTCCGCGGGGAGTCGCCTGCTGGTGCAGCGCGACATTGCCGATAAGGTGCTGGAGCGGCTGGCCGAACGGTTCGAGACCCTGCGCTGCGATGCCGGCGAAGCGGACGCTGACTGCGGCCCGCTGATCAATGCACGACAGAAGGCCAGGCTGGAGGCTCGCCTGGAAGCAGCCCGCGACGACGGCATTCGCACTCTGGCCCACGGGCGAATGGCGGAAGGAGCACCGGCTGGGGGGTACTACGTGACCCCCCAACTGCTGACCGACATCCCCGAGGGTCATGAGGTGCTGCAAGAAGAGCTGTTCGGGCCCGTACTGGCGGTGCAGGTCTTCGACGATGAAGCCGAGGCGCTGGCCTTGGCCAATGCTACCGACTTTGGGTTATGCGCCGGCATCTGGACGCGTGACGGTGGACGGCAGTTACGGCTCGCCAAGGGCATTCGCAGCGGCCAGGTCTTCATCAACAACTACGGGGCGGCGGGCGGGATCGAGTTGCCCTTCGGGGGTGTCGGTCGCTCCGGCCATGGCCGCGAGAAGGGCTTCGAGGGCCTGAGAAGCTATACCCGCATCAAGACGGTCGCCATCCGCCACGGCTGAGACCGGGATCATCCCACCCATTCTGGAGCAAGCTGATGAGTCATACCTTTCGTGTCGGCATGGTAGGCCTGGGCCTGATGGGCCACGGCATCGCCCGCAATATTCTCAAGGGCGGCCACCGGCTGTGTTTCCTCGAGCATCCCGGCAATCAGCCGGTGGATGACCTGCTGGATGCCGGAGCGGTGGCGAAGGCGTCGGGGTGCGAGGTCGCCGAGGACGCTGACGTGATCCTGCTCTGCGTCACCGGCTCCCCCCAGGTGGAGGCGGTCCTCTTCCAGCCGGGGGGTGTCCTGGAGGGGCTGGCCCCGGGGAGTCTCGTGATCGACTGTTCCACGGCCCTGCCCAGTTCCACCGAGCGTGTCGCGCAGCGCGTCAGCGAGGCCGGTGGGCGCTTCATGGATGCGGCCATGACCCGTACCCCGAAGGAAGCCGAGGAGGGGCGCCTCAATCTGATCGTCGGCGCCCCCGCGGACCTGCTCGCCGAGGTGAAACCCCTGCTAGAGGACTTTGCCGAGAACATCGCCCATGCGGGAGGCGTCGGAGCCGGGCATACCCTCAAATTGCTGCACAACTATGTCTCCCTGGGATTCTCGGCGGTACTCGCGGAGGCCACGGCGGCCTCGCGTCGTGCCGGCATCGACGACACGGCCCTGCTCGAGGTGCTCGGCAAGGGCGGCGGGGGCGGTGTCATCCTCGAGCGCCTGAGGCCCTATATCGAGCGCGGCGACCCCTCGGGCTTCCGCTTCAGCGTGGCCAACGCCAGCAAGGATATCGGCTACTACCACGCCATGACCGACGAACTCGGCGTAGCGCGTGGCGTGGCGACGGGCGTTCGCGATCTCTACGCCGCCATCGAGGATCAGGGGCTATCCGTGCCGGAGGTCATCGGTGTCCTGGAGCGGGACAGACACTGAGCTGCGGGGTCAGCCATCTGGGCCAGAAGAGAGGGCCCCTGGTCGCCAAGGGCTCTATGAGCGATGCCTGGAACTTCGTCTGCGCTCGGCGATGGTGTCCCGCTAGCCATGGGGCTGCAGCAGTTGGAAACGGGTGTCCAGGTGGTAGCGGAATCGGGCGAATGCCTCGTGGGCGCCCGCTTCGGCGGCGTCCCGGTCGTCGTGTGGGCAGAGCGCCTCGAGTTCGGCCAGTCGCCGCAGCCACTCCCCGGGGGCCATGTCCAGGGAGAAGAAGGCGTGCGGCACCTCGGGGCCCAGGGTGCGGCGCAGGCGCTCCGCGATTACCCGCCCTCCCAGGCGTGAGCCCTCCAGCACATAGAGCCGGCCCACCAGGGTGGCGACAGAACCCGGGGGATACAGGGCATTGACGGCAGCCGCCTGCGGGGTCAGGCCGAGGCTGCCGAGGTCATCGGCGAGGCGCGCCAGACGCCGCGGCATCTCGAGCCCCAGGCCGAGCCGCTCGATCTCCTCGCAGACCGCGGTCTCCAGCGCCGCATGGGCGGGATACAGGGCCAGCAGCGAGGCGGCATAGTCCTCCCGCGTCAGTCTCGCGGCGAGCAGGCGCTGCAGGGCCGGATGGTGGTCCAGCGCGCGGTGTGCTTCTCGGGTGGCATCACGCAGCTGACGGGCCAGCGGTGGGGTAGGGGGGGGCATCGGCGCTCCGGAACGTGATCTGGGTCGCATGGGCCGAGAATACCCCTTTCCGAAGCGGAGCCGGCCCGTTACGCTGCCGCCACGATATCATCCCGATCCGGAGGAGTACCCGTGGCCATTTCCTGTTTTGCCGACCTGCTGGACGAAGCACGTTCCCAGCCAGAGCCGCAGCGCCTGCTGTTCGTCTTCACCCGCGCCGAACTGCCGGACCATCCCAACGAGGTGCAGCGGCGTCGCTTCGAGCAGGGCGAGGGCGGCGTGCTGACGCCGGTGGTCTGCGTCGACAAGGCTCCCGAGACGCTGTCCGACATGGCCGCGCTGGTGGCGGAATCCCGGGAGACCGGGGCCGACTGGGACATCGTCTTCGTGGCAGCCCTGGCCGGTGAGGACGCCCAGGCCCAGGCCGAGCAGCACCTCAACCGCATGGTGGAGTCGCTCAAGATGGGCAACATTTCCCAGTTCCTGGCCTTCGATCGTCAGGGCGAGGCGGTGAGCATCGGCTGACGCTGAATCGTCATCTCCATAGGGTTGAATTATCAGGGTGATGGCGCCATTCAATTTACGCTATCGAGTGATGCGGGCTATCATGCGCCTCGTATCGCCGCCACGTATTCAACGAAAGTCGAAAGGAGCACTACCGAATGTCGCTGCTGAACACCGAAGTCAAGCCGTTCAATGCCACCGCCTACTACAACGGCGAGTTCATCGATGTCTCCGAGGAGAGCCTGAAGGGGCAGTGGAATATCTTCTTCTTCTATCCGGCCGACTTCACCTTCGTCTGCCCCACCGAGCTGGGCGATCTGGCAGACAACTATGAGGCATTCAAGAAGCTGGGCGTCGAGATCTATAGCGTCTCCACCGACACCCACTTCACTCACAAGGCGTGGCACGACAGCTCCGAGACCATCAACAAACTGCAGTATCCGATGCTGGCCGATCCGACTCACACCATCTCGCGCAACTTCGAGGTGCTGATCGAGGAAGATGGCGTCGCCGAGCGCGGTACCTTCGTGGTCGATCCCGACGGCAAGATCCAGATCATCGAGCTGAACGCCGGCAATATCGGCCGTAACGCCGAAGAGCTGTTGCGCAAGGTCAAGGCCGCCCAGTACGTGCGCGCCAACCCGAACGAAGTCTGCCCGGCTAAGTGGGAAGAAGGCGAAGCGACCCTCTCCCCGTCCCTGGACCTGGTCGGCAAGATCTAAGAGCCCCCTGCCGGCGAGGCCCGTCCCGGCCACGCCTGCCCCCGCCCGGGTATCCCCTGCCCGGGCCCTGATTTCCGGAAGCATGAGCGAACTGGGCCTCCCCGCATGGGATGTCCCGGTCCCCTCATGCCTCCACCCCGATACCCGAACATGAAGGATTGACGCTGTCATGTTGGACGACAATCTGAAAAGCCAGCTCAAAGCCTATCTGGAAAAGGTCACCCAGCCCTTCGAGATCGTCGCGTCCCTCGATGACGGCGCCAAGTCGAAGGAGCTGCATGGCCTTCTTACCGATATCGTCGGCCTGACCGACAAGATCACCCTGAAGCTCGATGGCCAGGACGCGCGCCGTCCCTCCTTCGCGCTCAATCGCCCCGGCGAGGAGACCGGCGTGATGTTCGCCGGCCTGCCCATGGGCCACGAGTTCACCTCCCTGGTGCTGGCGCTGCTGCAGGTCGGCGGTCACCCGCCCAAGGCCTCGGATGAGGTGGTCGAGCAGATCAAGGGCCTCGAGGGTGAGATGCGCTTCGAGACCTACTTCTCGCTCTCCTGCCAGAACTGTCCGGACGTGGTCCAGGCGTTGAACCTGATGGCCATCCTCAACCCGGGTGTCCACCACGTCGCCATCGACGGTGCGCTGTTCCAGGATGAGGTGAAGCAGCGCGAGATCATGTCGGTGCCCAGCGTCTACCTCAACGGCGAGCCCTTCGATCAGGGCCGCATGAGCCTGGAGCAGATCCTCGCCAAGGTGGACACCGGTGCCGCCGAGCGTGAGGCCGCCAAGCTAGGTGAGAAGCCGACCTTCGACACCCTGATGATCGGCGGTGGGCCCGCCGGCGCGGCGGCAGCCGTTTACGCCGCCCGCAAGGGGATCCGCACCGGGGTGGCCGCCGAGCGCTTCGGCGGCCAGGTGCTCGACACCATGGCCATCGAGAACCTCATCTCTGTGCCCCACACCGAGGGTCCCAAGCTGGCCGCGGCGCTGGAGGAGCACGTCAAGGAGTATGAGGTCGACATCATGAACCTGCAGCGGGCGGTCAAGCTGCTGCCCGGCCAGCCCGGTGAGGAGCACGAGGTACAGTTCACGTCCGGGGCCAGTCTGAGGAGCAAGACCCTGGTGCTGGCTACCGGCGCTCGTTGGCGCGAGATGGGCGTGCCCGGCGAGGCCGAGTACCGCAACAAGGGGGTGGCATACTGCCCCCACTGCGACGGCCCACTGTTCAAGGGCAAGCGCGTGGCGGTAATCGGTGGCGGCAACTCCGGCGTCGAGGCGGCCATCGATCTGGCCGGCATCGTCGGCCACGTCACCCTGGTCGAGTTCATGGACGAGATGCGCGCCGATGCGGTGCTGCAGAAGAAGCTGCACAGCCTCTCCAACGTGGAAATCATCCTCGGCGCCCGCACCACCGAGGTGAATGGCGATGGCAGGCGCGTCAAGGGTCTCACCTTCGAGGAGCGCGCCAGCGGCGAGATCCGCAAGGTCGAGCTGGAGGGAGTGTTCGTGCAGATCGGCCTGGTGCCCAATACCGAGTGGCTGCAGGATTCGCCCATCGAACTCTCCGAGCGCGGCGAGATCGTGGTCGACGCCCATGGCATGACCAGCGTGCCGGGCATCTTCGCCGCCGGCGATGTCACCACCGTGCCCTACAAGCAGATCGTCATTGCCATGGGTGAAGGCTCCAAGGCCGCCCTCGGTGCCTTCGATTACATCATTCGCCACTGACTCGGCGCCCGCCAGTGCTTCCATGCCCCGCCGGTGAGCCCGGCGGGGCATGGTCGTTCATGGGCGGAATGCCTTTGCAGCGCTGTCTGGTGCCTGCTCCACCCGGTTGCGGCCCCCTTCCTTGGCTCGGTACATGGCCTGGTCGGCCCGGGCGACCAGGGTCTTGCGGCTTTCGCCGGGTCGCCAGGCGGCCACGCCGATGCTGATGGTCACCCTGCCCAGTTTGCCCAGATCCAGCTCCTCGGTGCTCCGCCGCAGTCGCTCGGCGAGATGCATGCCGCCGACCGGGTCGCAATCGCTGGCCAGCACCAGGAACTCTTCGCCGCCCCAACGGCCCAGGTTGTCGGTGGGACGCAGGAGGTTCTGCAGGACACTGCAAAGCGTCACCAGCACTTCATCCCCAGCCTCATGTCCCTGAGTGTCATTGAAGTGCTTGAAGTGGTCGATGTCGAACAGCAGCACGGCGAAGGGTCTGTCGTGGCGTTCGGCGGCATTGAGTTCGGCGTCGATCGCCTGTTCCATGCGGTAGCGGTTCCAGATGCCGGTCAGGCTGTCGCTGTAGGCCAGGCTCTGGAGCTTGCGATTGGCACCGTGAAGCCTTTCATTGAGCTGGGCGATCTCGTGGTTGGAGGTCAGGACAGCCAGGTTCTTGGCCAGGTCCCCGGCGGCACGGCATTCGATATCCCGCCAGGCGCGACTCTGCCCCCTGACCTCATCCTGCCACTGGCTAAAGGAACGGCGTGGCGTGAGGATGAGCTGCCCGTCTCGGATCATGGGGGTATCCTCGGGCTTGCCGGCCCAGCGCCTGCTCTGTCGCTGCTCGTGGCGGAACAGCATCAGCCAGTGGGCTGACCCGGTGGGCAGGGCCACGGCGAGCAAGCCGCAGAGGTCGCCCTCCTGCCAGGGCGCGAGGGGTGTCGTGGCCAGTGCCTGGGTGTGCCAGAGAATGTTATGACGCTGGTTACGGCTGAGCCATTCGGCCATGGCGACCAGATTCTCCTCGGTTGGAAGGGCACCTATACCACTGCTCTCTTCCCCGGTGACCAGAGCGATGCCACTGGCACCCAAGAGCTTTAGCCATTGGGTGCCGTGACGCTGGACCAGGCCATCCGGCCCGAGAAGGCGTCCCCTCTCATCGGAGAGAATCTCGTTGCTGTCGTGGATGTCATGAAGGAGCTGGGTGTCGGCGCGCGCGCGAAGCAACATCATTCGTGGCATCGCGATCTGAGTCAGGGCGCACAGGGCATCACGCAGGTCGGCCTCCAGCGGCCTGGGTGTCAGGCCGTGACAGGCCAGCAGGCCCCAGAGCCTGCCCTCCTCGTGCATGGCTATCGACAGCGAGGCGCCGACGCCCATGTTGAAGAGGTACTCCTGGTGAATCGGCGCAACGGCACGCAGCACGCCCCGCGACATGTCCAGTGGCGCTGCCTCGCCGGGGCCACAGGGCGGTACCAGGGGAACCGCCGGCGCCGAGGCATCGGGGATGCTGCGCACCCGGTTGATGTCATAGAGCCGGCGCACCTGAGCAGGAATGTCACTGGCCGGGAAGTGGTGATCGAGGAAGCTCTCCGCCTCGGGCAGACGAGTCTCGGCGATCACCTGGCCGTTCCATCTCTCGTCGAAACGGTAGACCATGACCCGTTCGTGGCCAGTGAGCTCCTGCACCCGTCGCGTCAGAACATCGAGAAGGGTATCGATGTCGTCGACCTGCCCCACCTCCACCAGCCAGTTGTTCACCGTGTCCAGCAGACGATGCCCTTCCAAGCACATCAGGTGTTCCAGTTCCACGACGATAGCGTCGCCACTGTGATAGGCCACCGCGTGGAAGCGTCGTCGTTCGCCCCGCACCTCGCGCTGGGCGGTGAGAACGCAGGCCGAACTGTCCTGCTTCACCAGTTCAGTGTCCAGGAGGTCCAGCAACTCGTCGCCCAGCACCTCCCTCGGCTCGGCGGCCAGGGCATCCGCCACGCTGATACCCAGGAAGGCCTCGCTATTGGCGCTGACCTGGCGAACCCGCTCCAGGTCGGTATCCAGGCTCACCAGGCAGCCTGCCGGCTGGATGGCGCCGGGAATGTGAACCGGTTCACGGGCACAGGCCTCGAGGGCGGCGGCGATTTCGGCATCACTGAAATGGCTGTTGGGCATCTGCGAACTCCAGGCGTTGGGTCCAGCGTTTTGCCAGGGCAGCGACCGGTCGGGCCGGCGCTGACCTGGGGACCTCGCTCCAGCGTGTCGGGGGGATCAAGAGCTGGCATCTCATGGCGGAGTTCATGATGACACTACACCCTGGCCGAGGCGGGGTGAACTGTCCGGTGTCACCGACTGGACCCGCCGCGCAACTATTGCGTCGCCCTTCCGAGCTTGGGATAGTGAGTCGTTGGTAGCTGTCCTCGGCCAGTCATAGGTTTCCTCGAGCCCCTTGCCGTGGAATATACCGACAAGTACAGACAAGGAGTCGCCGATGTCGAGCTGTTCACGAGTCGCGGGAGAATGCGGGCGCTGCGACCGGGAGTTGCCCTTCGAGTTCACCATGGCTTTTCAGCCGATTGTCGACGTTGATGCGGCACGAATCACCACCTACGAGGCATTGGTACGGGGGCCGGCGGGCGAGTCGGCCTGGAGTATCCTCGCGCAGGTTACCGACGACCTGCTCTATCGTTTTGACCAGGCATGCCGGGTGCGGGCCATCGAGATGGCAAGTGCGCTGGGCATGCGTGAGAATCTGTCGATCAACTTCCTGCCCAATGCGGTCTATGAGCCCGAAGCCTGCATTCAGGCGACCCTGGACGTCTCGGCGCGGGTCGGCTGGCCCACCGAGCGCCTCGTCTTCGAGATCACCGAGACTGAACGGGTCAGGGATCGCCAGCACTTGCTCAACATTATCCAAGCCTACCGTACCATGGGCTTTACCACGGCCCTGGACGACTTCGGCAATGGCTATGCCAACCTGGACCTGCTGACCGACCTGACGCCCGACAACCTCAAGGTCGATCGTGAGCTGATCATGGGCTGCGATGGTGATCGTCGCCGCCAGATCCTGCTGAAGGCCGTGAAGCGACTGGCCGACGAGCTCGATATCCTGCTGATCGCCGAAGGCGTGGAGACCCGGGGGGAGGCACTCTGGCTGGCGCGGGCGGGCATTACACGCCAGCAGGGCTATTTCCATGCGCGACCGGCGGTGGCCGCACTGGCCGCGGACCTGGAGCCCGCCCTGACAGCACTGCGCGACGAGAGTCGCCGGCCGGGCGCCTGAAACGGGTTCAGCCGGCCATCCACAGGAAGGGCAGCAGCGAGAGAGCAAGCACGCCGGCGGCGAGCAGGGCGAACAGCAGCGTACGGATCGGCTGGCGCGTCAGGCGTCGCCATAGCGTAGGTGCCTCGCCGCGAGCGGCGAGGACATCATGCTCGTGCCGCATCCGTTCGCCGAGCGCGTGCTGGTAAGCGTCGATCAGTGCCCGGGCTCGCGGCAGCTCGTGCGGGTCGCGCAGCCAGATTGCCGCCACGCCCATCCCCCAGAAGCCCGCCCGGGTCTCGAAGGTATCCAGGCTATGCTCATCGAGCAGCCGGCGAACCTCCTCGGCTTCCTCGTCGGGCACATGGCGCAGATGGAACAACAAAACGGCCACCGTCACTCTCCTTGCGTGGCTGGGTCACCCAGCAGGGTGATACCGGACTTCTTTACCGTTGTCATTCTGCACGGGAACATCGATATCCGCGATGCCCTGTGCCTTGTGGCCGCCGGTCGGGGGA
Organism: Halomonas lysinitropha; assembly: GCF_902500215.1. Classification (GTDB taxonomy): domain Bacteria; phylum Pseudomonadota; class Gammaproteobacteria; order Pseudomonadales; family Halomonadaceae; genus Halomonas; species Halomonas lysinitropha. The sequence continues at coordinate 54,718 of NZ_CABVOU010000014.1, read as the reverse complement.
GACGGTATCTCCCCTTTAACCTGTCCCCGGCGCCTCTCGCTTCGTCTAACTGCGATTGCACTGGGCTCGGCGTGCCCCCGCTGGACTCATCGACACCTTGGCCGGGCAGACCCTGGCCACCCTCCTGAATGGCATTATCGTGCTGGTGCGGGCCGGCGAAAGACTCCTCCTGCTGCTGGAGCACAAGAGGATCTAGCCCCTGCTGACCCAAGGTTTGATATGGGTCACCAAAAGATGCATTTGGTATGGATTTTATTGGCCGGACCTTCGACCATGCCTCCTGAGCAGACCGAGTCGCGTCATCCGGCGCTTTCGGTCGGTAACACAGGAAGCGCGCTGCTGCCCCCGAGGGGCCTTGATCCGGCAGTGCCGAGGAAGAGAGGGCGGCGCCATGATGGCAGAACTCGGCAACTTCGCGTTGATCCTGGCGCTTTGTCTGGCGCTGGCCCAATGTTTTCTGCCCCTGCTGGGCGCGCAGGTCGGTGATCCGCGGCTGATGCGCTCGGGGCGATTCCTGGCCGCAGGCCAGTTCGTCCTGCTCTCTATCGCCTATGCGGTGCTGACCTGGGCCTTCGTGGTCAGCGATTTTTCGGTGCGCTACGTTGCCAGCAATTCGAGCCTCAGCCAGCCCCTCATCTACAAGGTGACCGCAGTATGGGGAGGACATGAAGGCTCACTGCTTCTCTGGGTGCTGATTCTTGGTGCCTGGGGCCTGGCCGTGGCGCGCTTCAGTCGCTCGCTGCCGCAGGAAATGCAGGCGCGGGTGCTGGGCGTGCTGGGCATGGTCTCGGTGGGCTTCATCGCCTTCACGGTGTTCACCTCGAATCCCTTCGATCGCATCGTCCCTGGGCCCGGCGAAGGTCGCGGAATGAACCCGTTGCTGCAGGATCCCGGGATGATCCTGCATCCGCCGCTGCTCTACATGGGCTATGTGGGCACGGCGGTCATCTTCGCCTTCGCCATCGCCGCGCTGCTCGGTGGGCGCCTGGATGCCGCCTGGGCGCGCTGGTCACGTCCCTGGACCATCGTGACCTGGGTGTTTCTCACCCTGGGTATCGCGGTCGGCTCCTGGTGGGCCTATTACGAGTTGGGCTGGGGTGGCTGGTGGTTCTGGGACCCCGTCGAGAATGCCTCCTTCCTGCCCTGGCTGATCGTCACCGCCCTGATCCACTCCCTGGCAGTGACCGAGAAGCGTGGTGGCTTCAAGGTGTGGACCCTGATGCTGGCCATTCTCGCCTTCGCGCTGACTGTGCTGGGTGCCTTCATCGTTCGCTCCGGGGTCATCACCTCGGTTCACGCTTTCGCCACCGACCCGGAGCGTGGGGTCTTCATCCTGGGCATGCTGACACTGACCCTGCTCGGGTCGTTGACCCTCTATGCTTGGCGGGCGCCGCGCGTGGGGCTCGGGGGAGCCTTCTCCTGGTATTCCCGTGAGTCGTTGCTGCTCGCCAACAACGTGCTGCTCACGGTGGCGTGTGCCGCCGTCTTCATCGGCACCCTCTATCCGCTGGCGCTGGATGCCTTCGGGCTGGGCAAGATCTCCGTGGGCCCGCCCTACTTCGATACGGTCTTCACCCCCCTGATGCTGCCGTTGCTCTTCCTCATCGGCCTGGGCCCCGCGGTGATGTGGAAACAGAGCAACCCACACGAGACCTTCCGGCGGCTGCGCTGGGCGCTGGCGGTCAGTGTGATCGCCGGCGGCCTCTGGCCGCTGGCGGTGGGTGCCTGGCGGCCGCTGACCGCGCTGTCACTGATGCTGGCGGTGTGGATCCTCGTCACCGCCCTGCTGGACATTCACAAGCGCCTGGGTAGCGCGAATCAGCCGTGGTCTGTCCGGATCAGAAGGGTCGCGAGGCCCAGCTTTATCGGCATGCATCTGGCCCACTTGGGGCTGGCGATGGTGGTGGTGGCTATCGCCATGGTCAACACCTACGAGATCGAGCGCGACGTTCGCCTGGAGCCCGGCGAGACGGCCTCGGTGGCGGGCTACGATTTCGCCCTGCAGCGCATCGAGGCCTTGCGCGGCGCCAACTGGGATGCCGACCAGGCCACCCTGGCGGTGACCCGCGACGGGCGCCCGGTGGCGACCCTCATGCCGCAACGGCGCTACTACGATACCCAGCCCGGCAATGCCATGAACCAGGCTGCGCTGCACCGTGCGCCAACGCGCGACATCTACGTCTCCTTGGGCGAGCGGCTGGAAGGTGACGCCTGGAGCTTCCGGCTCTACTACAAGCCCTACATGTTCTGGATGTGGAGTGGAGCCATCTTGCTGGCCTTCGGTGGGCTTCTGGCGGCCGCGGACAAGCGCTACCGTCTCTCCTCTCGGCGCACGAGCAACGCTCGTTCCCCTTCTGCGGTACCGCCGCAGGGCGGCGAGACACAGGGAGTAACCATCTGATGCGAGTTCGTCTGCTGTTGCCGCTGTTGGCCGTGGTGGCCCTGCTCGGGCTGCTCTTCCTCGGCCTGGGGCTCAACTCTCGTGAGCTGCCCTCACCGTTGATCGGCAAGCCGGCCCCGACCTTCGAGCTGGAGTCGCTGGAGGACGCCGAGCGGCTCGTCACCAAGGAGGACTTCATTGGTGAAGTGGTCCTGGTCAATGTCTGGGCCACCTGGTGCAGCACCTGCAGAGCCGAGAAACCGCTTCTGATGGAGCTGGCCCGGGGCGGAATCCCCATCCATGGGTTCAATTACCGCGATGACCGTGAGACAGCGCTGCGCTATCTCGACGTCAGCGACAATCCCTACAGGACCATCGCCTATGACCCGACCGGTGATGTCGGCATGGACTGGGGGGTCTATGCGACCCCCGAGACCTATGTACTGGATGCCCAGGGAGTCATTCGCTACAAGCGCATTGGCGCATTGAATCGGCAACTCTTGCTCGACGAGGTGCTGCCGCTGATCGAGACACTGCGTGCCGAGCAGGTAAGGGGGTCCTCGTGATGCGAACCATACCACTGGTGTTGTGCTGGCTGTCGGCCCTGGCCGCCTGGCTCTTGCCGGCGGGGCTGGCTCTGGCGATCGCCATCGGTGAACCGGTCGCCTTCCCGACCGAGGCACAGCAGCGACAGTACCAGACCCTGATCCGTGAGCTGCGTTGTACGGTCTGCCAGAGCGAGACCATCCACGAATCCAACGCCGAGCTAGCGGCCGACATGCGCCGCCGGGTCCGCGACATGACGCTGGCCGGTGACGATAGGGAGGCGATCATCGACTTCATGGTGCAGCGCTACGGCGACTATGTGCGCTATCGACCGCCACTGCAGGCCAATACGGCCGTGCTATGGGCCAGTCCCTTCCTGCTTCTGCTGATCGGTGCAGGGGTCTGGTGGCAGATCATTCGCGGGCGCAAGCGCATGTCACAGCGCCCTGCATTCACCGAGCAGGAACGCCAGGCGCTGGACCGACTGCGCCGAGGCGAGTGATTCCGGAGATTATCGATGAATGGCATCTTTCTGATTCTTGCCCTGGCGCTCTGTCTGATCGCGCTGGCCTTCCTGGTTGTTCCGTTGTTGCGCGAGCCACGCACGGAGTCGGTTCACTCCCATCGGACGACCCGCCTGGCGATGCATCGCGAACGTATCCGTGAGCTTGATCACGATCTGGCCGCTGGCACCCTCACCCCCTCGCAGCACGACGCTGCCATGGCCGACCTGGAGCGGGAATTGCTCGACAGTGGCGTGATCGACGCTAACGACGACGAGGGGCCGGGCCACCAGCCTCGCCGTCTGGCAGGCGCAGCGGCGTTCGTCAGCGTGGCCGCGCTCCCTTTCATGGCCGTGGGCATCTATCTGTGGGTGGGGCATGCCGATGAGGTGTTCGCGACCCGGCCAGCCGAACAGCGATCGGTGGTGCCCGAGTCGCAGGCGGTTTCGGAGAGCCAGCGACAGCGCGAGTTTCAGATGCTGACGCAACAGCTGCAGGGGCGCCTGGCCGAAGAGCCGGGCGACCTCGAGAGCTGGATTCTGCTGGGGCGCACTCTGGTGTTCCTCGAGGATCTGGAGGCTGCCGAGCGGGCGTTCCGCGAGGCCATGGCGCATGGCGGTGATCGCGCCCCGGACCTGCTGACCCGCTACGCCGATGTGCTGGCCGAACGCCAGGGCAGCCTGGATGGCGAGCCTCGGGTGCTGATCGAGCGTGCCCTGGCAATCGACCCCGACCATGCCCAGAGCTTGTGGATGGCTGGCACTCTCGCTCTGCAACAGGGGGAGCTGGCGGCGGCCCGTCGTCACTGGGAACGACTGCTGGCCTCACTGCCGCCGGATTCCGACGAGGCCGAGGTCATTCGCGGCAACCTGATGCAGCTCTCGCCGTCTGAGGCGGGAGGCACCTCGTGAAGGCACAATCGAGGAGGGGGTCATGAAGACGCCACTGAGCCGTGACGTCCTGATGGTCGTCCGCAAGGTTCCCCTGTTCAAGGGGCTGGAGGACGACACTCTGGCCCTACTGGTCAACGGGGCCCTGGAGCGACGCTATCGCCGTGGGACTGAGCTGTTCCGTGAAAGCGAGCCGGCGGATCGCTTCTATGTGGTGCTCGACGGCTGGGTCAAGCTGTTCCGCGAAAGCCCGGAGGGCCATGAGTGCGTGGTCGGGTTGTATACGGGAGGAGAGTCTTTCGCCGAGGCGGCGATGTTCGATCGCCTCGGTTTTCCGGTAAATGCAGCCGTGGCCGAGGATGCGCGGCTGCTGGTCTTCACCGCGGATCCCTTCCTGGAGACCCTGCGGCAGCATCACGAGCTGGCCCTCAACCTGCTTGCCAACCTTTCCAGCATGCTGCGCTATCTGGTACGCCAGCTCGATCAGCTGACCAATCAGCCGACCTACCAGCGCCTGGCCGCTTTCATTGTCTCGCTGTGCCCGCGCAATGCGGGGCCGGCCAACGTCTGTCTGCCTTGCGACAAGCTACTGATCGCCGGGTGGCTGGGCATGAAACCGGAAAGCTTCTCCCGAGCCATGGCGCGTCTCAAGGAGGTTGGCGTGCATTGTGAACGCAACTTCGTGCGGGTCGACGACATTGCAGTGCTGCGCGAATTTGCCCAGACAGGTGAGGTCGCCCCCGCTGCCGGCAGCGTGAACGGCAGGCTCGCGATGCCCGCCGGTAGGTCCGCCTTCGTGTCGCGAAGAGCCGTGCCGGGCGCATGAATGGCGAGCGTCAAGGCGGTCCGACTTTAGTTGTCGCTAGTTGTGACATAAGTCAACTCCAGGATGCATCTATTGACAGTGGTCAAGGGCGGTCCGGGGCAAAGCTGCTACTACTAATGCTAGGTGGAGGGTGGCTAATGGTCATGGTCAAAGACGTCGAACTTTGGGACGTGACGTGACACCCGCCAGCCACTACCCCAAGGGGAAACCAAGCGAGGCATGTGTTATGTACAAAAGAGCATTGAGTAAGGGGATCTTCGCCCTCAGCTTCCCGCTGGCGGCCATGGCAGGCGCCGTGCAGGCTGCGGCACCGGAGCTGAGCGCCGAGGAGATGGAACGCGCCACTGATATCTATTTCCAGCGCTGCGCGGGTTGCCACGGCACACTGCGTAATGGCGCCACTGGCCCGGGTCTGCTACCCGAAGACACCCAGGAGCTTGGCCAGCGTCGCCTGGAGAGCATCATCACGCTGGGTACCGAAGGCGGCATGAACAACTTCGACGGCATCCTCTCCGAAGAGGAGATCACGCTGATCACGAAGTACATCCAGAACGAGCCGGTCGAGCCGCCGGAGATGTCACTCGCCCAGATGAAGGAGCGCTGGCAGGTCTTCGTCGAGCCGGAGGATCTGCCCACCGAACCCCAGCACGATCTGAACTGGGAAAACTTCATGGTCACCATCCTGCGTGACCGGGGCGCCATGGGCATCATCGATGCCGATACCAAGGAGATGGTCACCGAGGTCGAGACCGGCTATGCGGTGCACGTGGCCAAGGAGAGCTCCGACGGCCGCTTCTGGTACGTGCAGGGTCGCGATGGCCGTCTGTCCAAGATCGACCTGTGGATGGATCCGCCCCAGGTCACCGCCGAAACCTTCATCGGCTATGACGCCCGTGACGTGGCGGTTTCCCACTACGGCGAGTGGAAGGACAAGTACGTCATCGGTGGCGCCTACTGGCCGCCACACTTCGTGATTGCCGATGCCGAGACCATGGAGCCCCTCAAGGTGGTCTCCACCCGCGGCTACGACACCGAAGGCAACTACGTCCACGAGGCGCGCGTCGCGGCCCTCTACAACACCCCGCATGCCCCCACCTTCCTGGTCAACGTCAAGGAGACCGGACAGGTCTTGCAGGTCGACTACAGCGACCTCGACAACCTGCGCATCGAGCAGATGGAGACCGCCGAGTATCTGCACGACGGCTTCTTCGACCCCACCGGTCGTTTCTTCCAGATTGCGGCCAACAACAGCAACATGATGGTGTTCATCGACACCGAGACCCGCAAGAAGGTCAGCATGCTGGAGACCGGCATCAAGCCCCACCCGGGCCCGGGTGCCAACTGGAACGATCCGGAGTGTGGCCCGGTTGCCGGCACCACCCACCTGGGCGAAGGCCTGATGACCTTCTGGGGCAACGATCCCGAGGGCCATCCGGACCAGGCCTGGCAGATCTGTGACCAGATCGAGACCGACGGTCCCGGGCTGTTCGTGCGTACCCACCCCGATTCCGACAATGTCTGGATCGACCAGGCCATGCACCCTGAGCCCGACGTCAACCAGTGGGTCATGGTCATGGACAAGGAGACCCGCGAGCTGACTCCGATCCATGTCGCCGACCGGCCCATCGAGCATGATGCCGTGGCGGTGCACATGGAGTACGACCAGACCGGTACCGAGGTGTGGGTCTCCATCTGGGCCCGCGGTGAAGGCCATCAGGACGACGGTGCCATCATCGTCTACGACGACAAGACCCTGGAAGAGAAGGCGCGCGTCGAGAACCTGAACACGCCCACCGGCAAGTTCAACGTCTACAACCGCAAGAACCATATCGGCTGATTCAGTGCCGACTCCGCCGGAGCGCCTTCGGGCGCTCCGGCCTCTTCTCCAGCCGTTTCCTCACCATGCCAAGGGGCAACGGGAGTGGCTGGACAAGGGGCCGGACACCACGACACAACAAGGTGGCAGGGCAGGGCAACGTAAAGTGACACCTCGTGTCACGGGATTACCGGGAGACTGACATGCTGAGGGAGCGACTGCGCAAATGGCGCAAGATGACGATCATGGGAGCCTCGCTGGGGGCCGCCGTGATCTTCTTCGTGGCCGGGATCATCTTCTGGGGCGGTTTCAACACCGTGATGGAAGCGACCAACAACATGACCTTCTGTAGCTCCGCCTGTCACGAGATGAGCTGGGTCTACGAGGAATATCAGGAACGCCCGCACTACGAGAATGCCACCGGGGTCGGCGCCCAGTGCTCCGACTGTCACGTCCCCGATGCCTGGGGGCCGAAGATGATCCGCAAGATCAAGGCGAGTCGCGAGGTGTGGCACTGGATGCTCGGCACCATCGACACCAAGGAGGAGTTCGAGGGCAAGCGCCTGCACCTGGCTGAAAATGTCTGGCGCTCCATGCTGCGTACCGACTCCCGGGAGTGCCGCAACTGCCATGACTGGTCGGCCATGGATCTCGAGGAGCAGGCTAACCGCGCAAGTCGTGAGCATGCCCGAGGCTTCGAGCAGGGCCAGACCTGTATCGAGTGCCACCAGGGCATAGCCCATGAGCTGCCCGAGGCCTGGGACGAGTCGCCTGTCTGGGCGGATCGTTTCGACTACGGCACCGTCGATGAGGAGGGTGACCTGCTGGGCGACGAGCCAGAGCTGACGGCAGCGCTGGAGGAAGAGGATCTCGGCGAAGCCAAGGAGGTCGAAGAGAATGTTGCCGCCACGCTGGACTGGAGTGAAGTGCCCACACAGGAAGTGACCCTGTTCCTGCCGGGTCAGGCTTCCATCGAGTGGATCCAGGACGGCGGTGAGCATGGCGGCGGCCGAGCCTTCAGCTATGGCGACCGCTGTATCTGGTGCCATCAGGGTGAAGAGGCCGACATCGGTGCGCTGGCAGTCAGCGGCGAGAAGATCGAGACCTATGACCTGGGTGAAAAGCGTGGCCACGTGCCAATGAGTATTCAGGCCAGTTTCGACGACGACTACCTGTTCATGCGCTTCCAGTGGGAAGCCGGTGAACATGCTCCGCTGCCCTTCGTGGAAGGTGGCATGATGGATCCGGAGAACCCCATGAAGCTGACGGTCAGTCTGTCGGACGACAAGGTCGACATGGCCGACCGGGCCGGATGCTGGGCCAGCTGTCACCATGATTCACGCGATATGCCCGACGCGCCGGAGGAGCAGGCCTTGGCCGAGACCGAGCTGGCTGAACGCCTCGATCTGATGAACGGTGTTACCAAGTACCTCTCCGAGAGTCGTACCGATATCGAGATTCGCGGTCGCCGTGGTGCCAAGCGTGGCGGCTGGGACAAGCTCAAGGAAGAAGCGGAGATCGAGGAGCTGCTCAATGGTGGGGTCTATCTGGATCTGGCACGCTACAAGAGCGGTGACGGATCCACCGAATCCGGCTATGTTCTCGACGAGCGTCACTTCACTGAGAGTCAGGCGATCGTCTTCAGTGCCGACGAGCAGGACGGTGTCTGGACCGCCCACCTGACGCGCGCCTTGAAGACCGGTGCAGAGGGCGACAAGCCGATCAACCTCGACGGCAAGTACAATCTCAACGTGGCACTGCACGACGATCACGCCGATTCGCGTTTCCACCATGTCTCCTGGCAGTACGGGCTCGCGTTCGATGCCGAGATACCCGGTGACTTTGAAGAAGACTTCGTGGAAATCAACGCCGCACGCATCAGCCGCTGATGCATAAAGGAGAGGAAGCCACCATGCAGTATCGACTTCTGACACTTGGCGCCACCGTTCTGACCACCCTGCTCATGGGTGGGGTGGTGCAGGCTGGTACTGACGAAAACGACGTGGAAGACGGGCAGACGGGCGGGAGTAGCCAGACGGTCGAAGTTGAGATGTTCGACTACACCTATCATCCCGCTGAACTGGAAGTCGAGGTTGGTACCACGGTGCGCTGGGTCAGCGAAGAGAAGCGCACCAGCCACGATATCTACTTTCCCGACGAGGACATTGGATCGCCAAGGTTGTTTCCCGATGAGAGCTGGGAGCGCACCTTCGACGAGCCGGGCACCTACGAGTACCACTGCCGTCCCCACGAGGATCGCGATATGGACGGGGTAATCCACGTCGTGGCGGCGGGAGATGCCGAGTAACATGCTGTCGCTCGGTGATCAGCCATCTTGCAAGTCGCGGGGGCGTCTCGGCGCCGCAACCCTTATCAGAGGAGAGCGAATGTCTTTACTCACTCAACCCGCAGCCCGTCTCGGTGGTCTGCTGACCACGCTGGTACTGGCCTTGCCCAGTGTCGCTGCTGCGGCGCAGGGTCCCGAAGGATATCGCAGCGCCGATTTCGGGATGTCCTACGATACGGTCATGGCAGAGCTCGTCGACGATGACGCCGTGGTCAACCTGTCGGATGTCGGAAGCGACGAGGGCGACAGGATCGTCAACGCCCAGCTCAAGGCGAACGATGAGCCAGAAACCGACCTGCGCTATGTCTTTCCGGCGGGCAGTGAACAGCTGGCCCTGGTCGTCGCGTTCTATCCCCACGTGGAGGACCGCGACACCGTTACCCAGCGGCTCGAGGAGCGTTTCGGCGAGCCTTGGCAGGAGGACATGGCTCAGTGGTGGTTCGAGCAGCTCAAGGCGGGCATGCCTCAGGAGCCGAGCAGCCTGATGGTATGGGGGGGTGAAGGAGATGAGGCCGAAACGCGTGGCCGCTTTACCCGTCTCTGGACCTTCGACGATTACCTTTCCGTCGAGTATCTCGATACGCGGCTGTTCCCCTGAGTCGCCTGCCCTTCAGGGGGTGGCCATTCGGCATAGGTGCATTGCCCGGGAAATGGCCGCCTCCGCCCCGTCCAGAGCGAAGATCATGAACCAGGGGTCGTCCTCGCCGCGCATCATGCGCAGGCGCAGGATGTCACCCCGGCGCATTTCTTCGAGCAACAGAGGCTGTTCTTCCGGATAAATGTGGACATAGAAGCCGCTGTCGCCGCGGTAAGTGACGAACTTCGCCCGACCGCCGTGAATGGTCTCGTGGTCGACCCGCAAGTCGATGGGCACGAGGTTTACCGTACGGCTCTCGGCCTGGTATTCGTCAAGCTCCACTCGCAGCTCCAGCCATGGCATGTCGCAGGCGCCGGCGCTGGCGTTGACACTGAAGATGGCGTCACTGTAGCTCTGCTGCTCGATGGCGCGGAAGTGGCGCTCCTCGCCCAGCGACAGGGTCAGCGAGTGCCAGCTGCCATGGGCCTGGACGTTGCCGGTGTTGTAGTTAGTAGCTGATGCCGCCCCAGTCAGAGCCAGGCAGAACGTCAGCAGCAGGGACGGAACGAAACGGGAAATGGGAGGCATGACGTGGTGCTTCCTCGGCCGGGATGCGCCGAGGCTAGCACGGTGTCCAGCGGCTGTCCTGCCCCCTGGCGTCCCTCGCTGTCGCTATTCGTGAGCGGGCATATTGCCCATGCCCTTATCGCTATTGCCACCCAACTCGCCTCGGCCCAGTCGGCCCAGCAGGTCGAGATCGATCTCATCAAAGCCCACCAGCTCACCACCGTGCGTCTCGCGAAACGCCTGGGCATCAGCCTGCTCGGCGAAGGAGGCCAGGGTGTGGCCCATGGCGCCGGGTTGGTCATGGCCCACCACGTACCAGGCTTCCTCGGCGCGAATGAAGGCCTCGTCCGAGGGCTCCCCCCAGGTTGTCACGCCAATGTCGTGGACATAGGCATGTGACAGACGTGTCTCGTTCTCTGGCTGCTTGAGGAAAGTGAACAGGTCCATGGTGGAGCAGAACTTCAGCGCCTCGCCCTGGCTGTCCAGGAAGGCCTCCCCCTTGGGCCCTGGAAACTGCTCGATCAGCATGCCGCAGACGTGACAGCTGTCGCCGTCCTCGATGGGGACGGCGGCGGCCAGTGTCTCGGGTTCGGATTCGCTGCAGCCGGTCAGCAGCAGGCTGGCGAGCAGTGCGATCAGGAGGGCGAGTCGGGTCATGGCGGTCTCTCTCGGGGCGCGTTAGGGAAGGTTCAGGCGGCGCGGTGGCGAAAGCGCAGCAGCGCCAGGCCCAGGGGCACCAGCACCCAGGCCACCAGGATCGCGGTCACTACGCTGGGGCGGAAAGCGCCACCCTCGGCGATGGAGGTGAGGCCGCTATAGTCGCGGGCGGCCTCGAAGCCGGCCAGGTTGATCAGCCGGAAGCACTCGATAGGGTTGAGCAGCAGCAGCCAGGGCAGCCAGTCGCCCCCCTGCTTGACGCTGACCAGTAATGCCAGCAGCCCCAGGTCGAAGACCAGCACGAAGAGGAACCACACCACCAGTGCCAGGCCGGCGGCGCGAGCCTTCTCGGTGACCGAGACGCTGATCAGGTAGGCGAAGGCGATGAATACCCAGCCCAGCAGGATGCTGCTACCGATCAGCAGGCCCATGCCGGTGGCCAGTTCGGTGAGCGGCACGCCCTCTGCAGCCACCGCGATCACCGCCCCGGAGACGCCGAACCCCAGTGCCGTGGCGACGCCAAGGATCAGGCCATGGCCGAGGAACTTGCCCAGCAGCAGTTGGGTGCGGCTGATGGGGTAGGTGAGCAGCAGTAGCAGGGTGCCCGCCTCCTGCTCGCCGACCACGGCATCGTAGGCGAGCAGCAGGGCAATCAGCGGGATCAGAAAGACCGCAAGCGTTGCCAGGCTGACCAGGGTGGTGGCCAGCGAGGTGAAGCCCAGACCGCCGCTGGCGGCGGCGCCGAACCAGGCGATGCCCACGGCCAGAAAGGCCAGCACCAGAGCGATGGCCAGCACCCAGCGATTGCGCAGGCCGTCGCGGAATTCCTTGCCGGCGATGATCAGGATGGCATTCATCGGGCGTCTCCTCGTTGCTCGGGCGAGAGGTCGGCGGAGAAGTGGGTATAGAGGTGCTCCAGGGTGGGCGGCAGCAATTCGATGTCCTCGATGCCCGAGAGCTCGGTGAGCCGGCGCAGCACGGCAAGCTTGGCGTCCGGCGGCACCGAGAGGGTGACTTCGTGGCCGTTGACGGCGGTGGCCTCGATGCGGGGGTCGTCCCAGTGGGCCAGGTCGCCCTCGGCGCTGCTGCCGCGGGCACGCACGGAGAGCGGCAGGGCAGCCTGCTGGCGAAGGTCATCCAGGCTGCCAAGTGCCAGGCGCCGGCCGCCACCGAGGATCAGCGCACGGTCGATATAGGGCTCCACGCCGGGCAGCACGTGGGAGGAGAGCAGGACGGTGCAGCCGCGGTCGCGCAGGCCCCTCACCGTATCGTAGAACTCACGGGTGGCGGCCGGGTCGAGGCCGGTGGTGGGCTCGTCCAGCAGCAGCAGGCGCGGGTCGCCGAGCAGCGCCTGGGCCAGCCCGAGGCGCTGGCGCATGCCCTTGGAGTAGGTCTTCACCCGCCGCGAGGCGGCGTGTCCCAGGCCCACCTGGTCGAGCAGCTCGTCCACCTGGCGGCGGTCGACTCGCTTCAGTCGGGCGAAGTAATCGAGCACCTCGCGGCCGCTGAGCTGCTCGTAGAAGCTTACATTCTCAGGCAGGTAGCCTAGTCGGCGACGCAGGGTCTCGGCATGAGCGCCGTCGGGAGCGCCGCCGAGTACCGCCACGCGCCCCTCGCTGGGCGAGAGCAGCCCCAGGATCAGGTGCATGGTGGTAGTCTTGCCGGCACCGTTGTGGCCGAGCAGGGCCAGTACCTCGCCCTCGCTGACCTGAAGGTCCAGGGCGTCGAGGCGCACTAAATTCCCGTCACGACGTGTCACGCTCTGGAAGTCGATTACCGCGCTCATGCGTCGGCGTCTCCGAGGTTGTGTTGACTCAAGTCGGTTTCATTGAAATCGGGTTCATTCATCAGCGGATGGCTATCCTTGACCCCTTGGGGGCGAAAAACCGGGAACTGTCGCTGTACCCAGCGGAGTGCCAGTACGGCAGGGCTATGCATCAGCAGTCGCGCCACCGGATAGCGCCACAGCAGGCGATCCATGGCGTCGTTGGGTTCGAAGGGTGTATCACCCACGCCATCGCCATCCAGGTCCCAGCCCAGATAGTCACTCCAGTAGTTGCCACGCCCCTTCTCGGACCACTCCTGGGCACGGGTCGCCACGTACATTACCTGCTGGCGGTTGTCGATGAAGGCATTGCCCACCAGGTCGTTGTCCTCGGAGCCGGCGGTGAGGTGGATGCCGATATCGCTTGCCGCGAAGCGGTTAGCCTCGAAGCGATTGTACTGGGCGTTGTAGACGAACAGGGCCTTGCCCTCGCCGCCACTGACCAGGCCCTGGCCCTGGGCATCCCGGCGCTGGTTGATGCCGGTGACGCGGTTGTCGCGCAGGAGGGAGTCGGTGATGTTGTTCATCAGAATCCCGTAGTGGCGGTCGTCCTCGGAGCGATTGCCGATGACCTCGAGGCGCTTGGATTGCATCAGCGCATAGCCGGTGCGGGTGCCCCGGGTCAGGTTGTTCTCCAGGCGGTTGTCGTGGGCGTACATGTAATGCACCCCGTAGCGTAAATCCTGCATACGGTTGTCGCGAAGCAGGCTTTCGCTGCTGGTGTCGATGTAGATACCGTCGCGTGTGTGGCGAATGTCGTTGCCTTGCACCTTGACGTTACGCACGTTGAAAAGGTGGATACCGTTGCCGCGGTCCTGAGAGCGCAATGAGGCGTCGCCACGGATCACGTTGTCGAGTACTTTCACGTCACTCACGGCATCGAGCCAGATGCCGAACCCCGGGCCTTCCAGTCGGGAGTCGCGGATAACGCTGCCGCTGGCGCTCTCGGCGACGAAGATGCCGGCATCCATGTCGGTGAGGTTGGCGCCCCAGTTCTCGATAGTGAGGTGTTCCAGCACCGTGTCGGGCGCCTCGAGCACAACGGCGTGGCCGTTGCCGCCGCCGTCGATCACCGCGCCCGGCTCGCCCTTCAGGGTGAGCGTGCGATCGATGGTCAGCGGTCCGGGATAGCGGCCTTCTGGGAGCAGGAGACGGTCGCCCTTGTCGGTCCGTTCGATCAGCGGCTGCAGCGGCTCACCGGGGCTGGCCGTCCAGTCGGCGGCCAGTGCGCCGCCCGGCAGCCACACGAGCAGCCAGGCAGCAAGAATCATTCGGGGGACGACGCGAGACAGTCGTCGGGTCATGCGGGTCTCCAACTACAAACGGGGCCGGGCGGCTGCCCGGCCCCGATGAGGGCGTATCAGGCCTTCTCGACCAGCATGCGGCCGGTCATTTCCATGTGCATGGCATGGCAGAACCAGGAGCAGTAGTACCAGTACACCCCGGGCTTGTCGGCGGTGAAGGTGACGCTTGCGGTCTGCTGCGGACCGATCTCCATGGAGGCGCCATGATTGACCATGACGAAGCCGTGGGTCAGGTCCTCGACCTGGTCGAGGTTGGTGACCACCACGGTCACTTCGTCGCCCTGCTTGACCTTGAACTCGGTCAACCCGAACTGGGGTGCTACCGAGGTCATGTAGACGCGCACCTGGTTGCCGTCGCGGATCACCGTGTTGTCGCTCTCCAGGGTCACCCCGTCCGCCTCGGCCATGGCCACGGTCTCGGCGAAGAAGGGATCGTCACGCGTCCAGGTCCGCGAGGGGCTGAGCTGGTCGGCGCGCAGCAGGATGCAGTCGTGGGGTTCGGCGAAGGTGGGGCCGTCGTGGACCAGTTTCATCTCCTCGCCGGAGATGTCGATCAGCTGGTCGTTCTCCGGATGCAGCGGACCCACCGGCAGGAAGCGGTCCTTGGAGAACTTGGAGAGTACCACCAGCCATTTGCCGTCGGCATCCCGGGACTCAGTGAGACTGGCGTGGTTGTGGCCCGGCTGGTAGTGGACGTCGATCTTCTGGCGAATGTAGTTGACTTCCTCGCCGTTATAGGAACGGATGGCATCCTCGATGTTCCACTTGGCCACCTGGCTGTCGATGAAAAGGGTGGTATAGGCGTTGCCGCGACCGTCATAGGTGGTGTGCAGCGGCCCCAGCCCCAGCTCCGGTTCACCGACCACGGTGTCGCGTGGCTCGATGGCATCATTGAACAGCTCGGGAAGCGTGTCGATGGCGATGATGGTGCAGGTGGGCGAGAGCTTGCCGTTGGCGATGAAGTACTGGCCGTCCGGCGATGTGTTGAGGCCGTGGGGGTTCTTGGGCACCGGGATGTAGCGGGTCAGCTTGGAGCCTTTACGGCCGTCGAGCACCGGTACCTCGCTGTCGCCCAGGGTCTCGAATTCGCCGGCGTCCACGGCGGCCTCGATGGCCTCGACGTCGAACACCACCACCCAGTCGCGCTCGGCGCGCATGGTGTCGGCGAGCGTCATGCCCTTCTCGGAGTTATAGCAGGTGGATGCCACGAAGCGGCCGGTATAGTCGGCATCGGTGTTGTCCAGGTTGCCGTCGACGATCACCTGCCAGGCCACGTCCATGCTCTCGGCATCGATGGCGTTGAACATGGTGAAGTAGTTCTCCGGACTCTCGAGGTCGCGGCCGTCGTTGACCTGGGGAATCGGCAGCTCGGCATTGGCGAACACGTACTTGGTGTGCGGCACCTTCTGCAGGCGCAGGCCGTGGATGGCCTGGACGTTGGGAATGGTGGTGATCTTGTCCGTCTTCATGATATCGAGACGGATGCGCGCTACCCGGGTATTGGCCTTGTCGTTGATGAACAAGTACTTGCCGTCGTAATGGCCGTCGGTCATGGAGATGTGCGGGTGGTGGCAGTCGCCGTTGAGGAAGCGCGCCGAGTCGCCCATGATGCGCCTGGACTCGTTGGTGATCCCCCAGCCGGTGGCGCTGTCGATGTTGAACACCGGGATGCGCATCAGCTCGCGCATGGAGGGAATGCCCAGCACCCGCACCTCCCCCTGGTGGCCACCGCTCCAGAAACCGTAGTATTCGTCGAGCTCGCCGGGGGCGACCTCGACGCCGTCCTCTGCCGCCTTGGCCTCGCGGCTGCTCATCAGCGCCCCGGCGCCGAAGCCGCCGGCCAGGCCGGCACCGGCCACGCCGGTCACCGCGCTGTTGCGCAGGAAGTGGCGGCGCCCGAGGTTCTCGATCTCTTTCTTCTTGTCACTCATGGTGAATCCTCCTGGTAGGTCGGAATCCGCTGCAGCTGACTGCTGGCGGGATCATGTGTCTCGACGCCACCCTTGCCACCGGCCATGCGGGCCGCCTTCTCATAGCGTTTGCGACGCTTGATGACAGGTGGGCAGCGCTGGTCGTCGTAGTAGGTGATCTGGCAGTCGAGACAGTAGTGGCACTCGTTGGCATTGATGCGGCCATCGGGATGGATGGCGGCCACTTCGCATTCGTTGGCGCAGATCTGGCACGGGGTGCCGCAGTCGCCGCGGTGCCGCTTGAGCCAGTCGAACAGGCGCAGGCGGGCAGGAATCGCCAGGCCGGCGCCCAGCGGGCAGACGTAGCGACAGTAGAACTTGTGGTTGAAGGCCGAGATCGCCACCAGGCCCAGGGCATAGAGCAGGAAGCCCCATTCGCGCTGGAAACGCAGGGTGATAGCGGTCTTGAAGGGCTCCACCTCGGCGTAACGCTCGGCGGTACCCAGGGAGTGCAGCGACACGGCGAAGAGCCCCAGCAGGATGATGTACTTGATGGCCCAGAGGCGCTCGTGAAGGGCGAAGGGCACCTCGATCTGCTTCACCCCCAACTTGCGGGCAGCCTTGTTGACCAGGTCCTGGAGGGCGCCGAAGGGACATAGCCAGCCGCAGAAGACGCCGCGTCCCCATAGCAGCAGGCTCACCGCCACGAAGGACCAGAGGATGAACATCATCGGATCGATCAGGAAAGAGCTCCAACTGAAGCCACTGATCAACGAATTGGTGAAGGTCAGGATGTTGACCACTGATATCTGCGCCAGGGAATACCAGCCGATGAACACCAGGGTGTAGACCAGAAAGCCCAGGCGCAGCGGGCGCAGGATTTTCGGATGGCGTGCCAGCACGTCCTGAAACAGCATGATTCCCGTCAGCACCAGCAGGCCGGCCAACAGCACGCCGATCTGGAAGGCCTTGTCCTTCCAGACCTCCACCCAGATCGGTACTTCCACCGGCGGTTCGGGGCGCTCGATGTAAGCCTCGGGCACGCTGTAGTCGGCGCTGAAGCGGGTGAACTCGGTATCCAGCGGCCCCGAGGCGCGGCGCACCAGCAGGTCCAGTTGCCAGGGCTGACCGGGATTGAAGGCAGCGTCCTCGCGAATAATGAAGATGTCGCGCTCGTTCAGGTTCGGTGCACCGTCGATGGCGAGATTGCCCAGGCGGATATGATCACTGTCGTGGAAGCTGATGCTGGTGTTGCCCTGAGAGAATTCGATGCGGTCGAAGATTCCCCCGCGCACATAGCCCGAACCCTTGAAGGAGTAGTCGCCGCGAGCCATGACGGCGATGGCATGCTCCCCCGGGGCGAGCTCCTCCATCAGCTGCTCGTAGCCGCTCTCACCCAGCAGGTTGCGACCCGCGGTGGGAGGGTTGACGTAGGTATAGAACATCTCGATGAAGGTGCTTTCGGGGTCCTCGGGCTCGCCGCGCAGATAGTCCTCGGCAGCTGTCCCTACGAAAGCCTCGTCCACGGTGCCGTGGGTCAGGTGCAGGCGGCGGATGGTGCCGTCCCCGGTCAGCGTTTCCCAGTCGGCGGGCTCGAAGACGTCCTGGCGCACCGTCGCGGCCGGGCCGAGTGTGGGGTCCTCTATGATTCCCTGCTCGGCGGCCACCTGGCGGGCGGCGCGCATGATGGTGTCACTGACCACGATGACCGTGACGGTGGCGCCGGAGATGGCGTCCAGGTTGTCACCAACCTTCATGCGGTCGTTGACGTGGGCGGGGATGTGCTCGTCGGCGAAGCCCTCGAGCTTCGTCTCGGGGATCCCCACCAGCATGATGGGCTCCTCGTGGCTCAAAATATCGGCCTGGAGGATCTTCCCCTCCGGGTCGATACCCACCAGCAGATTGACCGGCTTGCCCGAGTAGGCCGGGATCGGCGCGATGTCGACGCTCTCAAAGGCGTAGCCGAGTAGTTCGTCACCGGCACGCACTTCACTCACCGGCCACTGCGATTCGGCCGCTTCGAGGCGGTCGGCATCGGGGAAGCCCTCGCGAACCTGTTCCAGCTCCAGAGCGTGCAGCGCCGGGGCGATCAACAGCAGGAAAAGGCCGAACAGCAGGCTGGCGACGCCCGCGGGTCGAGAGTGTCGTGCTGGCATGGCGAGGTCCTTGCGAGGGTAAACACTGGTGGCGAGGCCATCACCCCGGCCGCTTCCCATCAGGAGTGGCCGGCTCGAGGGCCGGCCGGTGATCAGGGCTGGAGGCTGGCGTAGTAGGCGGCGATATCGGCGATGTCCTCATCGGATAGCCCCTGAGCCTGGGGCGTCATCAGGGCAGACATGCCTCCGCCTCGCTGGCCTTCCCGGTACGCCTTCATGGAACTCTCCAGATAGGCGGCGGATTGGCCGGCCAGGTTCGGATAGATGGGCGCAGTGCCCATGCCGTCGGTGCCGTGGCAGGCGGCGCAGGCGGAGATCTTGCCCTTGCCGGCTTCAGGGTCACCGGCGGCCTGGGCGTCCAGGGCCAGGAAGGCGCCGCCTAGCAGGGCGGCAACGAGCAATGACTTCATAACAAACCTCCGAAATGCATCTTTATGCGTATGAAAAGACCCGTCTTGGGCAATGGTTGCGCCGGGCGATGCAGATCATGATGCCAGTCGTCGCCCGGATGGCGCTTGACGTGCGTCATGTCTAGCTTAGCCCCGTAAATGAAAAAGGCAAAAGAGGATGCTAATACAGAGATCGTGGGGAAGGCTCAGGCGTCGGGCGGATCGCCCTCGAGCTGCAGCAGCCGTATCAGCTTCGGCTGCTGGGGACCGATCAGGTCGGCCAGAGTGTAGTGGTCGAGGACGGCAAGAAAGGCGGCGAGCGCCTCGGCCAGGATCGGCTTGAGCCGGCAGGCGGGCGTGATGATGCACTCGTTGTCGTCGCCGAAGCACTCCACCAGGGTCAGATCGCGCTCGGTGTCACGAACCAGTTTGCCCAGCGAGATCGTCTCGGGGGCGCGCTTGAGCAGCAGGCCGCCGTTCTTGCCACGGATGGAGGTGAGGTAGCCTTGATGGTTGAGGTCTTGCACCACTTTCATCAGGTGATTGCGGGAGATATCGAAGCGCCCAGCGATTTCGCTGATGGTTGAGCGTTGCTCGCCCTTGGCGGCTAGGTAGATCAGCACGCGCAGCGAATAGTCGGTGAATCGAGTCAAGTGCATGGAAACCCCGGCGAATTGGACACTTTGCAAGGCATGTTATGCAAACAGATTATTCTATCATCATGCCTGTTAGATTGGATTTTCGACTGTGGCATTTGGCCGCGTGGGGATCCCTGCCACCCCATTGGCATGATCTCTTTTAATAGGTAATTTACATGCATGTTACGATTCTTTTCCAATAGCGCAGGTCAATCCGACAGCATCCGAAGGGCTGACCGGCGTCCAGCCGGGGCGTTATTCTTTCCCCTCGCCGCTCTTCATGCGGCTCTGGCAGTTCCGCTGTCGCTGGCGGCAATGTTCGGTCAGTTGCCGGCGCTGGCGACGCCGGCAGCCCATGGTCGTGAGCTGCTGTTCGGCTTCGCCCTGGCGGTGATGGCGGGTTACCTGCTGGGCCCGCTGCCGCCCCGCCGACTGGCCCTGCTGGCAGGGTTGTGGCTGGTCGGGCGTCTTGGTGGACTGGCGGGCTACCCGGCCTGGCCCGTGCTGCTGGCCGATGTCGCCTTCGCCCTGCTGTTGGCTTTCCTGGTGGTACCGCGCTTCCTGTCGGCCAAGAAATGGCGCAATCGTATTCTCTCGCCCTTGCTGGGGCTGCTCTGTCTATTGGCGGTGGCCAGCCTGGTGGCGCGCCCGGCCTTTCCGGGCCTGCTCTCCTCCCTGCTGCATCAAGGGGTTCTCTGGCTGCTGCTGCTGATGGCCTTCATGGGCGGAAGAGTGATCGCCCCGGCGGTGAACGGGCACCTGATGGCACGCGATCGGGCGACCGGCGCCGGTGTCCAGCCGCGGCTCGAGGCGATTCTGACCGGCCTGCTGGGCGCCGCCGGGCTGCTGGCACTCTGGCCGATGCTGTGGCCGCTGGCCGGCGCGCTGCTGGCGCTGGCCGGGGTGGTGATCCTGGTGCGGCTATGGCGCTGGAAGCCCTGGGCACTTCGCGAACGACCGGACCTGCTCGGCCTGCTGCTCGGCTATGCCTGGCTGGGGGGAGGGGCCCTGTTGATGGCGGGCGACCTCCTGGCGGGGGGCTCGTTGGAGGGCCGGCTCCATGCGATCACCGTGGGGGCGCTCGGCACCCTGGCCAGCGGCATCATGCTGCGCCAGGCGATCCTCAGGGCCAAGGGACGCCCCGGTGAGGAGCGATGGCTGCCGCGCCTGGCCGGGCTCTTCACCCTGGCGGCAGGGCTAAGGCTAGCGCTGCCTGTCGCCGGTTTGCCGGCGCTGTGGGGCGCCGCCGGGGCCTGGAGTCTGGCCTGGCTGCTGGTGGCATGGCGCTTGGTGCACTGGCGCCGCCGCGGGCTGGCAACAGCAGCACGTGCCGCGACACCCCCTGCCGCGAATTGATCTGAGTCAGCTACCCCTTGAAGGGTACCGACGCGCCCGGTCTTGGCTGGCATAATTCGCCCATGCGGCGGTGGCCATGGCCGCCGCCTTACGGTTCCAGAGGCTCGATTCCATCATGCAAGATACCCTGCCGTTCATCCGTCCCCTGGTCGAGAAGTACGACCGCCCGGGGCCGCGCTACACTTCCTATCCCACGGCACCGCAGTTCCAGGCGGCCTTCGCCGAGGACGATTATCGTGCCGCCGCCGAGCGCAGCAACCGGGCCGCGACGCCCAAGCCGCTATCGGCCTACGTGCATATCCCGTTCTGCGAGAGCCTCTGCTACTACTGCGCCTGCAACAAGATCATCACCCACAATCGCGAACGGGCTGCGGCCTATCTCGCCTGGCTCAAGCGCGAGGTCGAGCTGCAAGGGGCGCTGTTCGACGATTCTCGGCGCATGACGCAGCTGCATCTGGGCGGTGGTACACCCACTTATCTGAGCAACGACCAGCTCGGCGAGCTGATGGCGGCGCTGGATACCGCCTTCCACTTCGCCGAGCCCGAGGCGCGGGAGTTCTCCCTGGAGGTAGATCCCCGCACCGTCACCCCGGAGCAGATCCACGAGCTGCATGCCCTGGGGTTCAATCGTCTGAGCTTCGGCGTGCAGGATTTCGACACCCGGGTTCAGGAGGCGGTCAACCGCATCCAGAGCGAGGCCCAGGTGGTGGAGCTGGTGGCCGCGGCCCGCGAGGCCGGCTTCCAGTCGGTGAGCGTCGACCTGATCTACGGCCTGCCGCTGCAGACCGTGGCAAGCTTCGACGCCACCCTGGACAAGATCATTGCCCTGCGTCCCGACCGTATCGCCGCCTACAGCTATGCCCACCTGCCCGAGCTGTTCAAGGCCCAGCGCCTGATCCGTCCCGAGGACATGCCGCCGCCGGAGCGCAAGATCGAGCTGCTGGAGCTGACCATTCGCCGCCTCACCGAGGCCGGCTATGTCTATATCGGCATGGACCATTTCGCCCTGCCCGAGGACGAGCTCTCGCTGGCCAAGGAGAACGGCACCCTGCAGCGCAACTTCCAAGGGTATTCGACACATGCCGACTGCGACCTGATCGGCCTGGGCAATACCGCCATCGGCAAGGTGGGTGACAGCTACAGCCAGAACGTCAAGGAGACCGCCCAGTACCAGGCCCGCCTCGAGGCGGGGCGGCTGCCGGTGATGCGCGGCTACCGCCTGAACGCCGATGATCGGCTGCGTCGCGATGTGATCAACGCCCTGATGTGCCATGGCCGCATCGATTTCGCCGCGATCGAGGCGACCCATGGCATCGACTTCCGCGCCTATTTCGCCGACGCCCTCGCCGAGCTCGAAGAGATGGCGGACGACGGCCTGCTGGTGATCGATGAGGAGAGCATCGAGGTGCTCCCGGCCGGACGGCTGATGATGCGTAATGCCGCCATGGTTTTCGATGCCTATCTGAACCACAGCACCGGGCGCTATTCGCGCACCGTTTGAGTCCCGATAGGCGCCCTCGGGGCGCCGTGTCGCATTGGGCGGAAGCCTCGCGGAGGGCTCAGACGACGCCCTGCTCGATCATGGCATCGGCCACCTTGCGGAAGCCGGCGATATTGGCGCCCAGCACCAGGTTGGTGGAGTCGTCGAACTCGGCGGCGGTGTCGGCACACTGGCAGTGGATGTGGGTCATGACCTCCTTGAGCTTGGCATCGACCTTCTCCAGCGACCACTGCTGCATGCTGCTGTTCTGGGCCATCTCCAGCTGGCTGGTGGCCACGCCGCCGGCATTCGCCGCCTTGCCCGGGCCGTAGGCGACTTTCGCGGCCAGGAAACGGTCTACGGCCGCGGCGGTGGAAGGCATGTTCGCCCCCTCGCTGATACAGGTCACGCCGTTGCCCAGCAGCGCCTCGGCATCGGCCTCGATCAGCTCGTTCTGGGTGGCGCAGGGGAAGGCCACGTCGCCTTTGAGGCGCCAGACCGCATGGCCGTCGTTTGGATAGTCACGAGTCGGGATATAGTGGGCCTCGGGATGCGTTTCCAAATAGGCCGCCAGCGAGACGCGCCTGACTTCCTTCAGCTCCTTGAGCAGTGCTAGGTCGATGCCGCGAGCGTGATGGAGGGTGCCTCGGGAGTCGGAGCAGGTGATGGGGATCGCGCCGAGCTCATAGAGCTTCTCGATGGTGTAGATGGCCACGTTGCCAGCACCGGAGACCAGGCAGGTCTTGCCTTCCAGGGTCTCGCCGCGGGCCTCGAGCATGTTCTCGGCGAAGTAGACGGCGCCGTAGCCGGTGGCCTCCTTGCGCCCGAGGGAGCCGCCCCAATTGAGGCTCTTGCCCGTCAGCACGCCCTCGTAGCGGCCGCTCAGGCGCTTGTACTGGCCGTAGAGGAAGCCGATCTCGCGGGCCCCCACGCCGATATCCCCGGCCGGGACATCGGTGGTCGGACCGATGTGGCGATAGAGCTCGCTCATGAAGGCCTGGCAGAAGCGCATGATCTCGACGTCCGACCGGCCCTTGGGGTCGAAATCCGACCCGCCCTTGCCGCCCCCGATGGGCAGCCCGGTCAGGGCATTCTTGAAGATCTGCTCGAAGCCCAGGAATTTGATGGTGCCCGAGGTGACGCTGGGATGGAAACGCAGCCCGCCCTTGTAGGGGCCCAAGGCGGAGTTGAACTGAACCCGGTAGCCCTTGTTGACCTGCACCTTGCCGCTATCGTCGGTCCAGCAGACACGGAACATGATCTGGCGCTCCGGCTCGACGATGCGCTCTATGATGCCTTGGTCGAGGTAGTGGGGGCTGCGCTCGAAGAGTGGACGCAGGCATTCCAGTACCTCCTCGGCGGCCTGGTAGAACTCGGTTTGGGCCGGGCTGCTCCTGCGGAGCGCCTCGAGGGTTTCATGGACGTAGGGCATGGGAAGAGTCCTGTGCGATGGAAGCGGGTCCACCGCACTATAAGGCAATGCACCATTATGCGGCAACGGCATGGGCTATGCAGGGAATGGGTAAAATAATGAGGCGAATTGCCTTCAAATTGGCAGGAAATTGTGCACCAGTTTGATGCGTTAGGTGTTCTTAAAAGATAGTTATTCAACGCAATACCGCCGGCCTTCAGGCAAGCGCCCGATCCCTTCCCGATCGAGCCTGCCTGCCATGCCGGCGTGCCGCATAGAGTCTGGGCCGGCGCACAGCCGGTGCGGCGGGGCACCCGAATGGTCGTAAGTTTTTTGTACATCTTGTGCTTGAGTCAGGACATTGGTCTATATATGGTAGTGACTCACCGAAAGCAACGGTGCCGGCGACGGCTTGACGCACGTCAGTGCGGGCGGTTTAGATGGCCCCTAGGATGAGCGGTTTGGCGGCCCAGCCGCGCCGATGTCATCAGGAGTAACCTCATGTCCCTGCCTCTACCTTCGTTCCCGCTCCCGTCCGTCCCGAGCCGTCTGATCCGCACCCTGGATCCCTGCATCCCGCTGGCCGTCAAGCGTCGGTTGGTGGAACCGCTGCTCAACCGCACCTTCGCCGAGCCTCTTGAAGAGGGCGAGTTCGATGCCCTGGAGGGACGACGAATCAGTCTGGCTATCGAGGATCTCGGCGTGATGTTGACACTGAGCCTCGAGGCGCAGCGCCTGGTGCTCTGCCGTGAACCCGGCGAAGCCACCATTCGCGGCGGCTGGCGCGAGTTCCTTTGCCTGGCCACGCGTCGCGAGGATCCCGACAGCCTGTTCTTCCAGCGTCGCCTGCTGATCGAGGGCGATACCGAGCTGGGCCTGATGGTCAAGAATCTCCTCGACGGTCGCGAAGAGGGACTGGCCCAGGGCCCCTTCGGTGAACTGCTGGTCCGCCTGGAGCGACTGGCGAGACGTACGACCTGAGTTTTTTCGATAAACGCATTTTTCCGGAGCCATCTGCATGAGCACATCCACCAAGGCCGTGAAGTCATCCAGCGAGGTCCCCCTGCAGGGGCCGTCCCGCGATATCTGGGACTCCAAGTATCGCCTCAAGGACCGTCACGGCCACCCCGTGGATAAGGACGTCACTGCTACCTGGGACCGTGTGGCCCGGGCTCTGGCGGCCGTGGAGGGTAACCAGGCCGATGAGTGGCTGCCGAAGTTTCGCTGGGCGCTGGAGAACGGCGCCATCCCCGCCGGGCGCATCATGTCCAACGCCGGCGCCGAGGCCTACAAGCCGGCGGTGAGCCTGATCAACTGCACCGTGTCGCGCACCATCCGCGATTCCATGCACGATATCCTCGACTCGGTGGTGGATGCCGGCATGACCCTCAAGGCGGGCTGCGGCATCGGCTACGAGTTCTCCACCCTGCGCCACAAGGGGGCCTTCGTGTTCGGCGCCGGCGCCGGCACCAACGGTCCGCTGGCGTTCATGGATATCTACGACAAGATGTGCTTCACGGTGGCCTCGGCGGGCGGGCGCCGCGGCGCCCAGATGGGCACCTTCGATGTCGGCCACCCCGACGTGCGTGAGTTTATCGAGGCCAAGCGTGAGGCGGGCCGCCTGCGTCAGTTCAACCTCAGCCTGCTGATCACCGACGAGTTCATGGAGGCGGTGAAGCACGATACCGACTGGCCACTGGCCTTTCCGCTTCATGAGGGCGAGAAGGATGATGTCGACCAGAGCGAGCTGATCTACCGCGACTGGCCGGTGGTGGAAAAGGGCTATACCGTCGATGCCGAAGGGCGCGTGGCCTGCCGCATCGTCGAGGTGATCAAGGCCCGCGAGCTGTGGGACACCATCATGAGTTCCACCTACGATTTCGCCGAGCCGGGCTTCATCCTGATCGACCAGGTCAATCGCATGAACAATAACTGGTTCTGCGAGGAGATCCGGGCGACCAACCCGTGCGTGACAGCGGATACTTGGGTGCAGACCACGGAAGGACCGCGCCAGGTTGCGCAGCTCGTTGGCCGCTCCTTTGCCGCCGTGATCGATGGCGAGGCTTACCACAGCGGGCCCGAGGGGTTCTTCCCGACTGCCACCAAACCGGTGATCCGGCTGCGCACCGCCGAAGGCTACAACCTCAAGCTGACACATGATCACCGCATTCGTCGGGTATCGGCCTTTACGCGTTATCGCACGGAGACAGAGTGGTGTGCTGCGGGAGAACTGCAGGCGGGTGACCGGGTGTTGCTCAACGACCATCGTGATGCCTCCGGTTGGAGCGGCAAACTCGATGAAGCTCAGGGATACCTCCTGGGACTGCTGATTGGCGATGGCACGCTCAAGGAAGACAAGGCCATCCTGTCCGTATGGCCGCGGGCCGCCGTGGCCAACGGCAACGATGGCGCAATTTCCGAGGGTGTGCGTGCCGTCATGGCCCTGGCAGAAACGGCTGCCAGGAGCCTGCCGCATCGGGCGGACTTTTCAGGCTGGCAGAAAGTCAGTGGTCGCGATGAGTACCGTCTATCCACGGCCTCACTGCGAAATCTGGCGCTCGAGATGGGGATGCAGCCTGGTAACAAGGCGATCACGCCTGAGCTTGAGCAATCTTCATCAAGCGGTTATGTCGGATTCCTGCGTGGCTTCTTCGATGCGGATGGTTCTGTTCAGGGGAGTCAAGCGAAAGGCGTCAGCGTTCGTCTGGCGCAGTCTGACCTTTCCCGACTCGAAGCCGTACAGCGCATGTTGCAGCGTCTCGGCATCATTACCATGCTTTATCGGGACAGGCGCCAGGCCGCCAATCGCGACCTTCCCGATGGCAAGGGCGGTCATCGTGGATACGAGACTCTGCCTCAGCACGAGCTGGTGATCAGTGGTGCCAACCTCGAGCGCTTTTCCGCGCGTATCGGCTTCGGTGACCGTGACAAGCAGGATCATCTTGACACCCTGCTGGACGGGTACCAGCGCCAACTAAATAGAGAGCGTTTCGTTGCCCGGGTCGTGGGTCATGAAGATGCGGGTGTCGAAGAGGTTTATGATGTCCAAGTACCCGGCATCAACACTTTTGATGCTAATGCTTTTCATGCTCATAATTGTGGTGAACAACCATTGCCGCCCGAGGGCGCCTGCCTGCTCGGCTCGGTCAATCTGACCCGCTTTGTCATCGAGCCCTTCAGCAAGCGGCCACGTTTCGACTGGGAGCGCTATCGCCAGGTGGTGGCGATCTTCACCCGGATGCTCGATAACGTGGTGGAGATCAGCGCTCTGCCGCTGGAGGGTCAGCGCAAGGAGATCGAGGCCAAGCGCCGCCACGGCATGGGTTTCCTGGGTCTGGGCTCGACCCTGACCATGCTCAAGATTCCCTACGGCTCGCCCGAGTCACTGGCCTTCACCGAGGAGGTAAGCCGCAACCTGGCGCTGGAAGGCTGGAAGCAGGCGCTCGAGCTCTCCCGCGAGAAGGGCGTGGCGCCGGCACTGGCCGAGGACTTCGAGATCACCCCGCGCATGATACGCGAACGCCCCGAGCTCAAGCAGGATGGCTACGAGGTGGGCGACAAGGTACCCGGCCGTATTCTGCACGCCCGCTACAGCCGCTACATGCAGAAGGTGGCCGAGGTGGAGCCGGAGCTGGTCTCTCAGCTTGCCGAGCACGGCGCGCGCTTCACCCATCACAGTTCGATCGCACCCACCGGGACCATCTCGCTGTCGCTGGGCAACAATGCCTCCAACGGCATCGAGCCCTCCTTCTCGCATCGCTACTTCCGCAACGTCATCCAGTCGGGCAAGAAGACCAAGGAGCAGGTCGAGGTGGTCTCCTTCGAGCTGGCCGCCTATCGTCACTTCATCGCCGCCGACGCCGTGGAGAGTGACCTGCCCGACTACTTCATCACCGCCGATGCGGTGAGCCCCAAGCAGCATGTGGCGGTGCAGGCGGCGGCCCAGGTGTGGGTCGACTCGGCCATTTCCAAGACGGTGAACGTGCCCACCGAGTTCGCCTTCGATGAGTTCAAGGATCTCTACCTCGACGCCTACACCAGCAAGCTCAAGGGCTGCACCACCTTCCGCTTCAATCCGGAGGCCTTCCAGGGCGTGCTGGTACGCGAGGACGACCTCAAGAACACCACCTACGTCTTCGAGCTGGAGAACGGCGAGAGCGTGGAGTTGGCCGGCGACGAGAAGGTCATCTACGACGGCGAGGAGCACAACGCGGCGAATCTCTATGATGCGCTGAAGGAAGGCACTTATGGCAAATGGTAGTAACGGCTCTTGCCGGATCAGCCCCGAGCGATGGATGCCCAGTGCCACCCAACAACTTTCCGGAGGAGCCGCCTGATGGCCGTCGAGATCAATTCCAAGATCGTTTCCTACAGCGTCAAGAAGGCGGTGGAAGAACCACCGCTGGCCGACGAGAACCCGCTCACGGTACGTATCCCCTCTCGCCCTGAGGGTACTCTGGAGGCCGTGTCGGAGAAGATCTCCTATGTCGGCGCCGAGGGGCGCAAGAAGGTCTACCTGCTGGTGTCGTTCATGCCCGTGGAGGGCGTGCTCAATGGCAAGCGGGTAGTGATCGAGCGTCCCGTGGAGTTCTTTTTCCCCTCCGGCCAGCTCTCCAGCGAGCACCAGTGGATCACCGCCACCATGCGCAGCCTGTCGCTGGCCGCCCGGGGCGGCTATGTTACCCAGGCGGTGGCCGACCTGCGCAAGGTGGCCTGGGACAAGGGCCTGGTGCGCTGCGGCATGAACCGCTGGGGCAAGCCGATGTTCCACGACTCCGAGGTCGCGGCGATCGCCTGGTCGATCCAGCAGATCCTCTTTCGCCGCGGCTTCCTCGACCAGGACGGCAATCAGGTGCCGGTGGAGGAGCTGGTCAGCCGCTATGCCCAGCGCCTGGCGAGCGGCCATCCCTGGCAGCCGCCCACCAACGAGGAGATCGAGAAGATCGAGCGCAAGGCGCAGCATGCCGATCACGCCAAGAGCGACGGTCCCACCGTGGTGGGCCACTGCCCCGAGTGCAACGGCGAGCTGATCATGATGGACGGCTGCCCCACCTGCTACTCCGGCTGCGGCTGGTCCAAGTGCGGTTAACGATAGCCCGGTTAACAAGAGCGCGGCTAGGCTGACCGCCAGCCGGCAATCGCCCACCGCCCCGGGTCACGCGAGTGTCCCGGGGCGGTGGCATTTGGGAGCGTGTCTTCAGAATCTGCGTCAGCCCCGCAGCTCGAGGTGGTCGAAGTGGCGATTCAGCCGCCGGACCAGGGCCTCCAGCGCCTCCCGGGGCGGTGCATCTTCCACCGGCTCGCGGTAGGCGGGATCCAGGCAGCGCTCCAGGCGGGCCAGCTGGATAGCGTAGCGGCGCACACCACAGTCGGCCAGGGTCATGGCCAGGCGCTCTAGCGCTTCCAAGGTGAAGTCCCGCCAGTGCAGCGTGGTGCGGCACTCGAAGGGCACCTCACTCTCCAGCAGCAGCGACAGGCTGCGTGCGTGGCGCTGCCAGATGCCGCTACGTTTACTGATGCGGTCGAAGTCGATGCCGCGCCCCTTGGTGTCCAGGGCCACCCAGTCGAGCCGCGGCAGCAGACGTTCCAGGCGCTCCGGGTAGGAGCCGGCGGTGTGCAGCCCCACCGCCAGTCCCAGCGCCTGGCAGGCGTCCGCGGCAGCCGGCAGGTCGGGGTGCAGGCTGGGTTCGCCGCCGCTGAACACTACCGCATCGAACTCGCCGATCCGAGCGGCCAGCAGTCCCTCGATGGCGTGCCACTCCCCCGCTGCAGCGCTCCGTGCCGGCCCCATGCTGCTCGCCGTCTCGCAGTAGCCGCACTGCAGGGGGCAGCCCTGCAGGTAGACCACCACGGCCCGCCGCCCGGGGAAGGCATGGTCGTCCCGGGCGTCGAAACCGGCGATGGGCAGGTGAATCGCGGCGCCGGGCTCGGGCGTCAGGGTAATCACCATGGCGCTCACCTCAGGCCGGCGCCCCGGCTGTGGTCCATGCCGGGTCGCCCATGCCAGTAGCCGTCGCAGATCTCGGCGTCCACCAGCGCCAGCGGGTCGGGAGCGGGAAGCGCGCCGCGCCGGGCGGCATCGAAGTCGGCGACCACCTCAGCCATCCCCTCGGGACGCGGGCTCAGGCGAGCCACGCCGACGCCCATTTCGGCCATGTCGGGTAGCTCGTGGCGCAGGTCCTGGCAGGCGCCGGAGAGCGTCTGGATACCGTTGAGGGTAAATACCTGGTCCGCCTCCTGGGTACGCAGGGCGAGGCCCTCCGGATGCTTCTGGCAGACGAACTGGCAGCGGTCCTTGGGTTTCTGGTAGCGCCGCGCGGTGAAGCAGCGCGACGACCAGGCCAGCGGCAGGTGGCCGTAAGCAAACACCTCGCAAGGGGCGTCGAGGCCCTGCTCGCGGCAGTCGGCCAGCAGCCTCGCCAGGTCCTCCTTCGACATCTCCACTGGCGCCTCCCAGCGCCGCATGCCGATGCGGGAGAGCACGGCCAGCGTCGCCGGGTTGTAGAGATTGAGTGCAGCACCGGCCACGAAGGGCTGGCCAGCCGCCGACAGGCGCTGAAGGGCGCTCTGGTCGTTGGCCTCGACCAGGAACTCGCCGTTGTCACAGAGCTTGCGCAGGTCGCGCAGGTCGGCCTCCGACTCGATCAGGGTCTGGCTGGCCAGCACCACCTGCTTGCCGCTCTGGGCCAGTTCGCGTCCGATGCCTAACCAGTCGTCGAGCTTCATGTCGCGGCGCCGCGAGCACACCGACTCGCCGAGATGGACGATGTCCACGGGCCAGTCGGCGGCCTCGCGATAGAAGTCGGCGTAGCGCTCGCGGGTCCAGTAGAAGAGCACCGGGCCGAGCGACAGCTGGAGCCTGGGGGTGGCAGACATGGGCTCTCTCCTATTTCCAGCGGCGCTCGTAGGCGCCCAGGGTGGTGGTGCTGCCTTCGGAGACCTCGCCGAGGCCGGTCATCCAGGCGGGCTCGGTGTGGAAGTGGCCGGGGGTGCGATCGAGGCGGTCTAGGGCCTGTCGCCAGATGCCGGCGACCTTGGAGACGTAGGCCGGGCTGCGCTGGCGGCCCTCGATCTTGACCGCACTGATGCCCAGCTCCGCAAGCTCCGGCAGCAGCTCCAGGGTGTTGAGGCTGGTGGGCTCCTCGATGGCGTGGTAGGTCTCGCCGCCCACCTCGAAGCGCCCCTTGCACAGCGTGGGGTAGCCGGCGTTCTCGCCCGCGGCGTAGCGGTCGATCAGTACGCCGTTGAGTCGCGATTCCAGGCCCTCCGGGGTCTCCTCCCAACGCACATGGGCGGCCGGGGAGCAGACGCCGCGGGTGTTGGGCGATTCACCGGTCAGGTAGGAAGACAGATAGCAGCGTCCTTCCGCCATGATGCACAGGCTGCCGAAAGCGAAGACTTCCAGTTCCACCGGCGACTGCTTGGCCAGGTCGCGCACCTGGGTGATGGAGAGCACCCGCGGCAACACGGCACGCCTGATGCCGAACTGCTCGTGGTAGAAACGTAGTGCCTCATGGCTGGTGGCCGAGCCCTGTACCGATAGGTGGCGGGGAAGGGAAGGGTGGCGGCGTGCGGCGTAATCGAGCAGTCCCATGTCGGCCATGATAAGCGCGTCGACGCCGAGGTCGGCGGCCTGGTCCACGGCACGGGTCCACATCGACCAGCCGTCCGGCTGGGGGTAGGTGTTGATGGCGCAGAAGACCCGTTTGCCGCGGGCATGGGCATAATCGATGCCTTCCCGAGCCCGCTTGTCGGTAAAGTTGAGACCGGCGAACTGGCGGGCGTTGGTGGTGTTCTGGAAGCCGAAATAGACGGCATCGGCCCCTTCATCCACGGCGCGCTTCAGGGCGGGCAGGTTGCCGGCGGGGCAGACGAGCTCCATGGCGAGACTCCTCTCGATGAAAACCCGACCATGCTAGTGGACTACCCTTGTCCGGCGTTTGACTGGTGTCATGGTGAAGGAGTATTCGTGGCAGACGTCTGTGGCATGACGCAGATCATGTCTAACCCAGAACCGGGGCGCAGATCGAGGCCCGGCGTGATCAGTTGACCTAGCCTCAGTACAGGCATATCGACCAGGCGGTGAGAGTCGTGGACGTTGAACGCCTCTTCGATGAGAGCTACGTGCGGGTGCTGAGCCAGGAGGTCGACGGGCAGGCGTTCTTCGCGGCCTTCTATGAGCGCTTTGTCGCGGCCTCCCCGGAGGTGGCGGAGAAGTTTCGCCAGACCGACATGGCGCGCCAGCAGGCCATGCTCAAGAAGGGCTTCTATCACCTGCTGGCGTTCTACGCCTCGAGCCATGCCGATTACTATCTGGATCAGGTGGCGATCAGCCACAGTCGCGCCCACCTCGATATACGTCCCGGGCTCTATGACCTCTGGCTCGAGGCCCTGATCGACACGGTTCGCAGCTTCGACGAGCAGTTCGACGACGAGGTGGAGCTGGCCTGGCGGCTAGTGATGACGCCGGGCATCGTCTACATGCGCTTCCACTATGATCGCTGTGATGATACCAAGCCGCCGCTCACCGACTGATGCGGTGGGCGGGGTCGGCGAAAAAGGAGGCTGCACGTATCGGGTTCTCACTATGGATCAGGGCCAGAATATCCGCTTGTCCTGAAGCAAGACCCGAGGCAGGTTAATCTGCAGATCTCTCGCCCGGCCCCTCGGGGGCCAGCCCCCACTCTGCCGGAACATCCGAGGCTTGCAGTCCCTCGAAGCGGTCGGCCACGTAGGCGCTGTGACAGGCCACACAGGATTCGGTCATGCGACCGAAGAGTTCCACCTGCCGGGGAGTGTCTTCCGTACGGCCAGCCTCGGCCAGTGATGCCGAGAGCTCATGCAGGTACGCATCCATCTGAAGGAATTCCGGTGGCACGGCGGCCTTCAGATCCTGACGATCCTGATTGGTCAGGGACTGATCCAGGATGAAGCTGTCGTGAATCGACTGCCCCTTTTCGGCCACCGTGGTGTGTCGTCCTTGCAGAATGGCGCTATAGACGTCCTGCATTGCCAACTCGACCTGAATCATTTCCTTCTTCAGCAAGCCTTGCAGCTTGGGCGTCAGATCAGGCCTGACGGGCTCTGCGGCCAGGCTGGTAGCGCTGATGCCCAGTGCTACCAGCGTGCCAAGGGCAAGGGCAGTGTGTCGGCCACGATCGCAGCGAGTAGGGGCTGAACGCGTCAACATGGTATGCAACATGATTGATCTCCCTTCTTGGTTCGTTTCGGATGTGTCAGCTTGAGCGTCGTCTGGATGTGCACCACCCTCATTATCCCATCTCGAAAGATCTTTCTGGGATTGCAGGGGTTCTTCTATCGCCATTTTCGGGCATGAAATAGCCATCTGTGCAGCACGCCAGCCAATATTCAGGCTAGCCCCGCCGCCGGCGTGGCGCAGGGGCAGCGTTCATATGATGTCCCAGATCAGCCGCCTGGGGTCTGAAATAGACGATGGCATCGCAAGGAACCCCCTACGGGCGCTGCTATGGGGGCCGATATCATTGGGTCAGTTGATTGTCGGATCAGGAAGCGGCCGCCGGTCTGGCGTCGCATAGCGGACAGAAGTCGGCCTGCTCACCATGGCCCAGACGCAGCCCGGTGTGGTGATCGGCGATCTGCCGATAGAGTCGCTGGAAGTCGGGACTGCCTTCGGCAGGACTGGTGAGCGAGATACGGGGCGACAGCTCATCCAACTCGCTGGCAGGGATACAGTGCTCGATCAGCGGGTAGACGTTGTGGTTCTCGCTGTGCAGATGATGGTGGTATAGCTCGCTGAAGGCGCGGGCCAGGTTGAGCCGGTTGAGGTCGAGCTCGACCTGTGGCGCCTCTTCGGCCTGGCGGTGGAAGGTCGCTTCCAGCTCCATTCCATCGCGGGTGATCCGCCTATGCTCCTCGGTGAGCACCGCCAGAAGCTCGGCGCTCTGCGCATGGCAGCCGGCCAGGCGGGCGAAGAGGATATCTTCCACTGGGTGGTGCCACTCCTCGGGCTGGCGGGTCAGGTAATGACACAGCCTGGCCAGCAGCTGGTAGTCGGGGAGCTCGTCACAGGCCGCGATATGCAGCTGGCGGTCGAGGATGCAGAGCAGCGCCGCATAGCGATGGTGGTCGGCGTGCAGGCGTTCGAGCAAGATGGCTTTCATGGTGGCCTCCCTGACGCGCCACCGGCAGGGCGACGCGTCGTGGTTGGGTGCGACTGGCGCTCAACCAGCGCGTTCGAAGAGCAGGTTGTTCTCCAGGTGAATGTGTTGCATCAGGTCGCCGCGGAACTCGCGTAGCCCGGTATAGAGGGCGCGCCAGGTGGTGCAGGCGCCCTTGGGCGGCGTGATGTTGTCGGTTAGCGCCATGACCTGCTCGAGGTTCTCGCCGTGATCGTCGTGCTCATGGCGCATCACCTTGATGGGGCCCTGGGCCTGGGCGCCCATCCCGCGGCGCAGCATCGGGAAGAGGATCTGCTCTTCCTTCTGCATATGGCTCTCCATCTCCTGGTGGATCGTGGTGAGCAGGTCGGCGAGGCCGTTGGGGCAGGTGTCGCGCTGGCCGTGGACCTGCTCGACGCGACGGGCCATGCGCACCAGTTCGGGCAGCTGCTGACGATGGACGTCGTGATAGCGGGTCAGGATATGGTCGATCAGCTCGTCGTTGCTGGCCGACTGCCAGTCGTTCTCCTCATTGGCACCGGCCGGCAGTGCCTCGAGCTCGTCAACCAGTGCCTGGGGGGCCAGGCCGACCCGCTCGGCGGCCTCGCGCAGGCTGATACGTCCGCCGCAGCAGAAGTCGATGTTGTGGTCGTGGAACACTCGGGTGGCGCCGGGCAGGGTCAGGGCGGTACGGCCAACGGTCTGTTCGATCAGGCTCATAGCGGGAGCTCCTGGGTCGGATGAATGACAGAGATAGGGGGTACCCCATACTTAGCAAGCGGCGTGCCAGTTCCCAAGGGCCTGTTTCATGGGGCATTGAGGCCATGCTGGTTAAAAATACCCGAATCCATTAGGGTAGATTGAACCCTTTAAGGTGAAAATCACCATGCTCGACGAGACCCTGCTGGCGGATCTGGTCGCCGACCTGCCCAGTGCAGTGCGCCTGCAGCGCCTGGTGCGCACCCTGCGCGAGGGCTTTCGCTGCGGCGCCGTCTGCTTGCTGCGCCTGGAGGAGGGTACCCTGGTGCCGTTGGCCGTGGAGGGCCTGGTGCGCGAGGCACTGGGACGGCGCTTCGAGGTGGCCCAGCATCCACGCCTCGCCACCATCCTCGCCAGTCGTCGCACCACCCTCTTCCCGCCGGATGCCACTCTGCCTGACCCCTACGATGGCCTGGTCGAGCAGCAGCCCGGCCAGCCGCTGCATGTCCATGACTGCATGGGCATCAGCCTGCACGTGGAGGGCGAGCCCTGGGGAGCACTGACCCTGGATGCACTGGAGGCCGGGACCTTCGATGCCGCGGACCGGGCGGCCCTGGAACGCTATGCGCTGCTGGTCGAGGCGGCGGTGCGGGTCAGCCGCCTGGAGCGTGACCTGCGCGCCCTGCGCATGGCCCACCAGGAGAGTGGCCTGCCGCTGGCAGCGCCCGAGGCTCGGGATATCCTCGGCCACAGCGCGGAGCTGCAGCGGTTGCTGCGCGAGCTCGACGTAGTGGCAGGGGTGGACCTGCCGGTGCTGCTCAGCGGCGAGACCGGGGTGGGCAAGGAGCTCTTCGCCCGCCGTCTCCACCGTCGCTCTACTCGACACGCCGCATCGCTGGTGCAGGTCAACTGCGCCGCCCTGCCGGAGGCACTGGCCGAGAGCGAGCTGTTTGGCCATGTGAAAGGGGCCTTCTCCGGCGCCACCGCCGAGCGCGCCGGGCGTTTCGAGGCGGCCGATGGGGGAACCCTCTTGCTCGACGAGGTAGGTGAGCTGTCGCTGCCGGTCCAGGCCAAGCTGCTGCGGGCCCTGCAGGAGGGCGAGGTACAGCGCCTCGGCGAGGATGTCCCGCGGCGTGTTGATGTGCGCGTCATTGCCGCCACCAACCGGCACCTGGCCGAGGCGGTACGCGACGGCAGCTTCCGCGCCGACCTCTATCACCGCCTGTCCGCCTATCCGGTG
The DNA here is from genome assembly GCF_902500215.1 of Halomonas lysinitropha. Lineage (GTDB taxonomy): Bacteria > Pseudomonadota > Gammaproteobacteria > Pseudomonadales > Halomonadaceae > Halomonas > Halomonas lysinitropha. The sequence continues at coordinate 19,062 of NZ_CABVOU010000014.1, read as the reverse complement.
GCGATTCCGCCGCTGCGCGAGCGGGGCAGCGATGTCCTGGTGCTGGCCGGCCACTACCTGGAGATCAATCGGGTGCGTCTCGGGTTACGCAGCCTGCGCCTCTCTCCCGACGCCGAAGAGGCACTGCTGGCATACGCCTGGCCGGGCAACGTGCGCGAGTTGGAGCATGTGATCAGCCGCGCGGCGATCAAGGCCCTGAGCCGAGGCGCGCGGCGCGACGAGATCATCACCCTGGAACCGGCCTGGCTCGACCTGCCCGTGCCCGAGAGAGAAGGCAGCAGCGCAACGGAAATGCCTGAGAACGCCAGTGGGGTAGGCGCATCGAGCCTGCGCGAGTGCGTGGAGCGGGCCCAGCGCCAGGCGATCCGCGAAGCCCTGGCGGCCTGCGATGGCCGCTGGGCGACGGCTGCCCGGCGACTGGAGCTGGATCCCAGCAACCTGCACAAGCTGGCTCGGCGGCTGGGGCTGAAGCCCGGGCACTGAGCCTTTCCACGTCCCTTTGATCGACGTCATCCCGCGGCGGCTTTTCGCTGGCGGAGGCGCCGTTTCCGTGCTAGATAGTAACTGATTACTATCTTTTGGGGCTCGAGCATGTCACAGCGCCAGCATCTCCCCGCCGACGAGCGCCGGGAGCGCACCGTGGAGGCCGTCATCGAGCTTTGCGGCCGCGAGGAACCCGCCACCCTGACCACCGGGCGCATCGCCCGGCGCATGGGTGTCACCCAGGGGGCGCTGTTTCGTCACTTCCCCAGCAAGGAAGCGATCTGGGAGGCGGCGGTGGCCTGGATCGCCGAGCGGGTAATGGCACGCGTCGCCGCCGCTGCCGAGGGTATCGAGGACCCCTTGGCCGCCTTGGAAGCGATGTTTCTGGCTCACGTGGCCTTCATCGCCGAGCACCCGGGGGTGCCGCGGCTGCTGATGGGCCAGCTGCAGCACCCGCGGCCCACCGCCGCCAGCTGCCTGGTGCGCGAGCTGATGGAGCGCTATCGGCGGCGCCTCCTGGGCCTGCTCGGAGAGGCCGGACGTCGAGGGAAGCTGCGCCCCGAGCTCGACCTGGACGTGGCGGCGACCCAGTTCATCGGCTGCGTCCAGGGACTGGTGCTGCAGTCGCTGATTGCCAACGACGTGGCAGGCATCGTCGACCGGGCGCCGGCGGCCTTCGATCTCTACCGATACGGCATTCGCGTGGATGCGGGAGGTGACGCATGAGGCCCGCGATACGGCGCCTGGGGCGCGGGCTGGCAGTGCTGATCGGCGTTGTCGTGGGGGCGGCGCTGCTGGTCGTTTTCGTGGCCAATCGTCAGGCCCCCGAACGCGAGGAGGCGGCGGCCTCCGCCACCCCGGTCAGGATCGTCGAGGTCCGCCCCCTGGAGCTGCGCCTGGAGGCGCGAGGCCACGGCGTGGCGCGCCCTGCCGAGACCTGGCAGGCGACGGCCAACGTGGCGGGGCGCGTCGTCGAGCGACACCCGGAACTGGAAAGTGGCACCCTGCTGCCCGAGGGGACTCTGATGGTGGCGCTGGATCCCAGCCGCTACGAACTGGCCATTGCCGAAGCCGAGGCGGAGCTGGCCAGCCTGGCCGGCGAGTTGGCCCAGCTCGAGGCCGAGGAGGAGAACACCCGCCGCCTGCTGGGGCTGGAGCAGCAGGCGCTGGGTCTGGCCGAGCAGGAGCTGGCACGCATCGAGCGCCTGGCGGACAGCGGCTCGGTCTCCCGCTCACAACGCGACGAGCAGCGTCGCAGCACCCTGGGCCAGCGGCAGGCGGTCGCTTCCCTGGAGAACAGTCTGGCGCTGCTGCCCTCCCGGCGGGAGGTACTCGAGGCGCAGCGTGAGCGGGCCGCGGTGCGCCTGGCCCAGGCCCGGCAGGACCTGGCCGACACCCGCTTCGAGGCGCCCTATGACCTGCGCCTGGCCGAGGTGGAGGTGGAGCTGCATCAGTTCGTCGGCACCGGGCAGCGGCTGTTCCAGGCCGAGAGCCTGGCCGCCGCCGAGGTGGAGGCGCACATTCCCATCGCCATGATGCGTCGCCTGATGGCCGCGATCCTGGCCGAGGAGCCCTCTGGCCAGGGACTGGACCTGGACGAGCGACTGGACTTCTCGGCGGTCGACGCCGAACTCTTTCTGGCCGGTGCCGAGGGCGTAGGCTGGTCGGGAGAACTGGTGCGCGTGGCCAGTGGCCTGGACCCGACCACCCGTACGATACGCGCCGTGGTACGCGTCGATCACCCCTACCGCGATGCTCGGCCGCCGGATCGTCCACCACTGCAGCGTGACATGTACGTGCGTACGCGGCTTAGCGCGCCCAGCCCTGAGCCTAAGTTGGCGATCCCGGCCAGTGCGGTGCATCAGAGTGAGGTGTGGCTGGTGGATGGCGAGGCACGCCTCGAGCGGCGTGCTGTGAGCGTGGCCTTCGAGCAGGGCAACCTGGCGGTCATCGCGGGTGGCCTCGAGGCCGGCGAACGGGTGGTGGTCGATGACCTGCCCGCGGCGATCGCCGGGATGGCGCTTGAGCCGCGTCGCGACGAGGCGCTGGAGGCGCGTATCGCTGAGCAGGCGCTGGGCGAAGCACACAGGGAAGCCCAGCCATGATCCGCTGGTTCGCCGCCCATCCCACCGCCGCCAACCTGCTGCTGGTGCTGCTGATCGCCGCCGGTCTCTTCACCGCTCCGTCGCTCAAGCGCGAGACGTTTCCCGACTATCGCCCGGTGGAGGTGAGCGTCGAGGTGGTCTATCGCGGGGCCAGTGCCGCCGATGTGGAAGACGCCGTGTGCCGCCGCCTGCATGAGGCGGTGAAGGGGGTGGAGTTCCTCGACGAGTTCGTCTGCGTGGCCCAGGACAACCTGGCCAGCGCCACGGCCACCATGCAGGCCGGCGGCGATCCCCTGCGCTTTCTCGGCGAGATCGACACCGAGGTGGGTGCCATCAGCGAGTTTCCGGCCCGGGCCGACCCGCCGGTGGTGCGCGAGCTGCACCGCAGCGATCTGGTGGCGGCGGTCGCCGTATCATCCGACATGCCCGCCGGTCAGCTCGAGGAGTACGCCCTGCGCCTGGAGGAGCGCATCATGGCGCTGCCTGGGGTGGCGGACGTGGCGATCCACGGCATGTCCCAGCGCCAGTGGCAGGTAGAGGTGCCCGGCGAGGTGCTCGGCCAGCACGGCCTCTCGGCCCGCGAGCTGGCGCGGCGCATTTCGGCCCAGAGCCTGGACCTGCCGCTGGGCACCCTGGAAACCCCCGAGCGCGAACTCCTGCTGCGCTTCACCGACCAGCGCCGCTCGCTTGCCGAACTGGAGCGCCTGGTGGTGATGTCTGATCCGGCCGGTGGCGAGCTGACCCTGGGTGACATCGCCACCCTGAGCGAGGCCGGCGAACGCGAGGAGGAGAAGATTCGCTTCAACGGCGAACCGGCGCTGGTGCTGGAGGTGAGCAAGAGCCTGCGCGACGACTCCCTGACGGTGAAGGAGCGCCTCGAAGCGCTGATCGAGGCCGAGCACCGCCGCTTCGATGGTGGCATCACGCTGACCCTAACCCAGGATATGACCAGCATCGTCCGCGACCGCCTGCAGATGCTGGTGGGCAACGGCATCATGGGGCTGGCGCTGGTGGTGCTGGTGATGAGCCTGTTCTTCCGCCCGCGCCTGGCGCTGTGGGCGGTGCTGGGGCTGCCCGCCGCCTTCATGGGGGCCTTCCTGGTGATGGGGCTCGCCGGCCTCTCGCTGAACATGATCACCCTGGTGGCACTGTTGATGGCCATCGGCATCGTCATGGACGACGCCATCGTGATCACCGACAACATTGCCGCCCACGCCGGGGAGGGGGCCACGCCGCTGGAGGCGGTGGTGGCGGGGACCCGTCAGGTGCTGCCCGGGGTGCTGTCCTCCTTTCTGACCACCGCCTCGGTCTTCGTGCCGCTCTCCTTCCTGGCTGGCGAAATGGGGGCGGTACTGGAGGTGCTGCCGGTGGTGCTGATCGCCGCCCTGGCGGCGAGCCTTATCGAGGCGTTCTGGATACTCCCCCACCACCTCAAGGGCAGCGTGAAACACCTGCAGCAGGGCCAGGATTCGCGCTTTCGCAGCGCCTTCGACCGCGGCTTCGAGCGTTTTCGCGAGAGCGTGGGGCGGCTGGCCGATCGAGCGATCCGTTTCCGTCATGCGGTATTGGGGCTCGTATTGACCGTGCTGTTAGCATCTGTCGGCTTTATGGCTGGTGGCCACGTCGGCAGCGAGGCGATGCCCGACATCGACGGCGACGTGCTGGAAGCTCGCATCCTGATGCCCCAGGGCACGCCGCTCGAGCGCACCGAGGCGGTGGCCGAGCGGGTCGAGACGGCGATGCGTGAGCTCGACGCACGCCACTCTCCCGAGCAACCCGAGGGCATGGCACTGGTGGAGGCGATCCAGGTGCGCTTCAACCACAATCTCAGCGCCCGGGAGGCGGGCCCCCACGTGGCCACGGTCAGCGTCGACCTGCTCACTGCCGAGCGGCGCACCCTGACCCTGGATGCGTTGACCGTCGAGTGGCGAGAGGCGATTGGCGAGATCGCCGGGGTGCAGCGTCTGATCATCCAGGAGCCGGGTTTCGGCCCCGCCGGGGTGCCCGTGGAGGTGCGCCTGACCGGCGAGGATCTCGAGGCCATGAAGGCGGCGGGACGCGAGCTGGCCACGCGGCTGGAGGGCTATTCGGCGGTCTACAACATCATGGATGACCAGCGCCTGGGCAAGCCCCAGCGCGCCTACTCCCTGGCATCGGGCGCCCACGGCCTGGGGCTCACCGCCGAGGAGGTGGCGAGTCAGCTGCGTGCCGGCCTGCTTGGCGAGATCGCCGATACTCAGCGCATCGGCGAGCAGGAGATCGAGGTGCTGGTGCGCCAGGCCGAGGCCGACCGCGACGGTCTCGACGACCTGGCCGACCAGACCCTGATGCTCCCCGACGGCAGCCGGGTGCCGCTCTCGGTGGTAACCGAGGTGGCCGAGCGCCGCGAGTGGGCGCGCATCACCCGCATCGACGGGCGGCGCACCGTCACCGTGGAGGCCAACGTGGATGCCCGCCAGGCCAGCGGTCAGGCCATCGTCGACGACCTCGTCGGCAGCGGCTGGCTGGCGGACTTCGAGGGACGCCATCCCGAGGTGTCGGTCACCTTCGAGGGGCAGGTAGCCAGCTCCGCCGAGACCGGCGGCTCCATCGCCCGCGGTCTGCTGATCGGCCTGGTGGGGATCTTCGTGATCCTCTCCTTCCAGTTCCGCAGCTACGTGGAGCCGCTGATCGTCATGCTCTCGATCCCGCTGGCCTTTATCGGCGCCATCTGGGGGCATGTCATCATGGGCTACTACCTCTCCATGCCCTCGCTGATCGGCGCCGCCTCGCTGGCCGGCATCGTGGTCAACAACGCCATCCTGCTGATCCACTTCATCAAGACGCACCGCGAGCGAGGCATGGACGCGGTGGCGGCCGCCGGCCAGGCCTGCCGCGACCGGCTGCGTGCCATCCTGATCTCCACCACGACCACCATCGCCGGCCTCGCACCGCTGCTGGCCGAGACCAGCACCCAGGCGGATGCCATCAAGCCGCTGGTGATCGCCGTGGTGTTCGGCCTGCTCAGTGCCACCCTGCTGGTGCTGCTGGTGATCCCGGCGCTCTACGTGCTCTTCGACGACTGGGGCTGGACCCGCGAGGCCCCCGCCGAGGCGAAGCGACATGGTCCGGCCCCGCCTTGACCATGGGGCGGCACAGACTACCTTTAAAGATGTACTTTTTTTGCATCTTATAAATTCGGCAAGACGATGTGCACCATGGATCAAAGCTCAGGAGGCCACATGACGCCTATCTCCCATCGCCATGTCGCAGGCAAGATCACCGGCACCCTGATGCTGGCGGCTTCCCTCTTGCTGGGCAGTGTCGCCCTGGCGGATGACCATGAAGCCGAGGATTCCGGTGAGGCCTGGCTGCCGAGCCTGATCACCGAGACGCCCCAGGAGGGCTTCGCCCTGGCGGTGACCCTTTCCCAGAAGGGGGTGGGCACCACCCAGCCGGATGCCGAGGTGCGCAAGGCACAGCGCCCCGAATATGCCGAGGATCCCGACAGCCTGATCGCGGCCTCCCACGTCATTGCCACCCACTTCCAGACCGTCGCCGCGGCCAATGACTACTGGCGGGAGTGAGGCGAAGTAACCCGATACGCCTAGGCAGCGGCATACGACTCATTTCATGCCATGGAACGGCGAGGAGGCTCCCATGATCAAGGTACGGCTCTATCGCTACCACCCCGATGAGGATGACCAGCCTCATGTTGAGACGCTGGACCTGGAGGAGCGTTTCCGCAAGGCGATGGTGCTCGATGTCCTCGAGCACCTGAAGCAGCGCGATGCCACCCTGGCTTATCGGCGCTCCTGCCGTGAGGGGGTGTGCGGCTCCGACGGCATGAACATCAACGGCAAGAACGGCCTGGCCTGCGTGACTCCAGTGGAGGAGGTGCTGGGCAACGGCGATACCCTGACGCTGCGCCCGCTGCCGGGCATGCCGGTGATTCGAGACCTGGTGGTCGACCAGACGCTGTTCTTCCGACAGTTCGAGAAGATCCGCCCCTGGCTGATCAACGACCAGCCACCCACCGCCACGGAGCGACGTCAGAGTCCGGCGGATCGCGAAAAGCTCGACGGCCTCTACGAATGCATCCTCTGCGCCTGCTGCAGTTCGGCCTGTCCCTCCTGGTGGTGGAATCCGGACAAGTACATCGGCCCGGCCGGCCTGATCCAGGCCTACCGCTTCCTGATCGACAGCCGCGACAGTGCCACCGACGAGCGGCTGGCCGAGCTCGACGACCCCTTCAGCGTATTCCGCTGCCGACAGATCGCTAACTGCACCTGGGTGTGTCCCAAGGGGCTCAACCCGATGCGCGCCATCGGCCATATCAAGGCGATGCTGCTGTCGCGCGGCACTTGACACACAACCCACACGTCACGGGAGGGTTTCCATGGCCTTTCGACAGGTGAAGGATCTACTGGAGTGGGTCCATGACTTCCATGACCGGCTGGGGAAGCAGTACACCGGGCTGGCCGAGACGGCACCGGACGAGCGCATGAAGATGGCGCTGGTGTTCCTCGCCGATCGAGAGCGGCGTTTGCAGCAGGGGATGCGCGCCTACCTCGAGGATGCCGATGAGGGACTGCTTACCACCTGGCTGATCGACAGTCAGCAGTTTGGCCACCCCAGTGTGCTGGAGCGAATCCCGCCCTGCCTGGGTTGTCACGACGTGCAGGATATCCTGGCCAACGTCATGACGGCCCATCAGACCCTCAAGGACATGTATCGGCTACGCGCCGAACTGGCCGAGATCCCTGAAGAGGCCGAGCTCTTCCAGCAGTTGGCCGAGCAGCAGGATGCCGAGGCACGACTGCAGACCCGCGATCTGGCACGGCTCGATATGTACTGATGGTGTAACGACGATCCCCGGCCAGATCGGGGCGTCGTCCTGCTGTGCAGGTGGGGCGGGTCTAAGGCGGCGTCGAGGTCGGAGCGGCTGGCTCGCCCGGTATACTGAGGGTGTCTGGCCAGCCTGGCGTCACGTCGGTGCGTCCCTGCTGGTGGTGGCAGACCTGGCCAGCTAGGCGCCGCTGTCTACACACCATCTTCGCTATCGCTCTACCTTCTGGGTGCCAAGCTGGTCGAAAGCTTCCTCTGCTTGTGCACGTTGCATCTCCGATGGTGCCTCGCTGGCATCATCAGTCCCTGTCCTGCGCCTATCTATCGGTTACTCCTTGTTCTTGCGCACGTCGTCGCTGCCAGGCAATTGGCGACGCGGCACCCGGCGTCCTGACTTCCTGAACGATCTCTCCCTCTTTCAGTATCAACAAGGTATTGGGCAGCAAGCACTGCCAAGCTTCCTCGCTCAATGGCTTGGTGGCGATCAGAGCGACCCGTTGATCGCAGCCGTCGATACGGCATTCTCGCCGGAGAAGATGCAGCTCTGAATGGGCGTGAACGAACAGATGCTCGCCATTGCCGAGCAGGAAATTAAACTCGTCGAGTGGGTTGATCGTGGCAATAACCGGTGCCAGGCATGCCAAGGTTTGTTGGATATCGCCGATTTTTCCGTAATGACTGATACAGTCGTGAATGGCCTCCATGAGTAGGCAGAAGGCCCATTCCGAATCCGAGTCCCCCATGGGCAGGTACCGTCCCGGTGTGTACGCTTGAATACCGGGCAGCACGCCATTATGGGCAAACACCCACGAGCGGCCGCCGACCTCACGCTCAAACGGATGTGTGTTCGCGTATGCCCGCCCGACACCGGGGGGATTCGCCTTGCGGATGTGTGCGATCACCATGTCACTCTGCAGCTCGTAGCCTTGCAGAAACGCCAGACACCGGCTCTCGCAGGCTGGGATTGGCTCTTTGTAGAGACGCGCTGTACGCCCCTCGAAGAAGGCCAGTCCCCAGCCATCCGCATGGGGACCGATTTCCCCTCCCCGTGGACGAAACAACTCCAGCGAAGTGTCCAGAGCGCTCGGATAGCGTGCACTCATGCCCAGCAGTTCGCACATGATCCACCTCCGGTGCCATCCACCTCAGGCAGTGGCCTCCAAGCTTGTTTCGGCTGTATTCCGAGGCATGTGCGCCAAGCTGTCCAAGTAGCGTTCGGCGTCCAGGGCCGCCATGCAGCCGGTGCCAGCCGAGGTCACTGCCTGGCGGTAGACGTGATCCATGACATCGCCTGCGGCGAACACTCCGGGCACGCTGGTGGCGGTGGCATTGCCATCCAGGCCGCTTTGTACGCGGATGTAGCCGCCCTCCATGTCCAACTGGCCCCGGAAGATCTCAGTGTTGGGCTTGTGGCCGATGGCGATGAACACCCCATCCACGACCAGGTTCTGCGTCTCATCGGTCTGGGTGGAGCGGATGCGTACTCCGGTCACCCCAGAGTCATCGCCCAGGATCTCATCCAGGGTGTGATGCCACTGGAACGAGACCTTGCCCTCCTTGGCCCGGGCGAACAGCTTGTCCTGCAGGATTTTCTCGGCTCTGAGCTCGTCCCGCCGGTGAATGAGCGTGACGTGGGAGGCGATGTTCGACAAGTACAGGGCTTCCTCCACAGCCGTGTTGCCGCCACCCACCATAGCCACCGGTCGATCCCTGTAGAAGAACCCATCGCAGGTGGCACAGGCGGAGACGCCCTTGCCCATGAAGGTGGATTCCGACTCCAGGCCCAGATACTGGGCACTGGCGCCGGTCGCGATGATCAGCGCATCACAGGTGTAGCTGCCCATGTCGCCGGTGAGACGGAAGGGCCGCTCGCCGAGTTCCACGGTATGGATGTGGTCGAAGACGATCTCAGTGCCGAAGCGCTCGGCGTGAGACTTCATGCGTTCCATGAGGTCCGGGCCCTGGAGGCCTTCGACGTCGCCGGGCCAGTTGTCCACGTCGGTGGTGGTAGTGAGCTGACCGCCCATTGACATGCCGGTGATCAACACCGGCTTCAGGTTGGCGCGGGCGGCATAGACTGCCGCCGTGTAGCCCGCTGGGCCGGAGCCCAGGATCAGCAGGGGGATGTGTCGAGGCGCTTTCATGATAACCCTTCCGTAAATGGTGAGTGACGAGGTCCGGCCATGGGCCACGATCAGCCCGCGGTGTCCAGGTTCATGTGCCTGTTCAGCCATCCATCGAGCTGAGCCCGTGTCAGCGCGCCCGCCTGCTGCGCGACCAGAGCGCCGGTGTCGAACAACATCAGGGTGGGGATAGAGCGCAGCCCGAAGCGGCCAGCCAGCTGCTGGTTGTCGTCCACGTTGACCTTCGCCACGCTGAGCTGATCACCCATGTCCTGCTCCAGCGCCTCAAGGATGGGCGCCACCATCTTGCAGGGGCCACACCAGGGCGCCCAGAAATCCACCAGTACCGGCTTGTCGCTGCCGAGGACCTTCTGTTCGAAATCCTGCGTGGAGACATTGATCACCATGATTTCCTCTCCTCCGTCACAGACGTCTGCTCTATCGAGCAAAGCATCAGGGGTAAACAGCACCACCCAATCATTCAATTGTTCTATGGAATGTATATTTGAAAGACTGCCTTGTCAACTCGATGTCGATACCGGCACAGCCTGAGGACAGGAGGTGGGAACGCTTCATTACCGGCAGCAATTGACACCTTGCCGCCATGCAGCCAGGATTCCATGGATCAATGGAATAACGACTGGAGATCACCGATGACATCGACCCGCGCTCAGGGCCTGGCCACTCGCAGCATTCACGGCCACGGCTTCAAGGATGCCCACGGCAGCCCGCATATGCCGATCTACGACACCACCACCTTCACCTTCGACACGACACAGGAGGTGCTGGACGTGGTGGAGGGGCGCAAGGTGGGCAGCCTCTATACCCGCTACGGGCTCAATCCCTCCATCTTCGCTCTGGAAGAGACATTGGCCGGCCTCGAAGGCGCCGAGATGGCCTGGGTCTTCTGTTCGGGGATGGCCGCCGAGACGGCGCTGTTTCTGGCCCACGGTCGCCAGGGCATCATCGGTATCGGCGATGCCTATGGCGGTACCATGGAGCTGTTGGGCAGCCAGCTACCGGAAATTGGCATCCCGACCCGGCTGATGCTCGGCAGCGAACTCGACCAGCTGGATGATCTGCTGGCCGAGGGGGCGCGTCTGGTCTTCCTGGAAACGCCGACCAACCCGACCCTGGAGCTCTTCGATATACAAGCGATCGCCGAACGCACCCATGCCCATGGCGCCATCCTGGTGGTCGACAACACCTTCGCCTCGCCGGTCAACCAGCAACCGCTGGCGCTGGGCGCCGATGTGGTGGTGCACAGCGCCACCAAGTATCTGGGCGGTCACAGCGACCTGACGGCCGGTGCGCTGATGGGCTCGCAGGACCTGCTGATGCCGATCTGGAACTGGCGCAAGAACCTGGGCTCGATGCCGGCGCCCACCACCGCATCGCTGCTGGCGCGCAGTCTGCGCACCCTGGTGATACGGGTCCGCCAGCAGAACGCCTCTGCGCAGGCCATCGCCGAAGCGATGGAGAAGCACTCGCGTGTTCGCCGCGTCTACTACCCCGGCCTGCCGGACTTCCCCGGCCATGACCTGGCCAGGCAGCAGATGCAGGGCTTCGGCGGGATGCTGAGCATCGAGGTCGAGGGTGGAGGCGATGCAGCGACCGCGGTCGCCGACCGGCTCGAGCTGTTTGCCCTGGCACCCAGCCTGGGTGGCGCCGAGAGCCTGGTGACCCAACCCTGTACCACCACTCACCATGGCTTGCCGGCCGAAGAGCGGGCGCGTCGCGGGATCCCGGATGGCCTGCTGCGCCTCTCCGTGGGCCTGGAAGACAGCGCCGACCTGATCGCCGATCTGGAACAGGCGCTGGCATCGTGACGATGCCCGTCTATCTTGATCACAACGCTACCACGCCGGTAGCCGGGCCCGTGGTAGCCGCCATGGCTCGCGCGCTGGAGGCGTGCTACGGCAATCCCTCCTCGCCCTATCGGCAAGGGCAGGAGGCCGCCGCCCAGCTCTCGACTGCACGCGAGTCGGTGGCCCGGCTGATCGGGGCGAACGTAGACAGTCTGGTGATGACCGGCTGTGCCACCGAGGCCAATAACCTGGCCCTGCTGGGTGTGGCGGCAGCCGCCCCGGCCAACAGGCGCCATCTGGTGGTCAGTGCCGTCGAGCACCCGGCGGTGATGGAACCGGCCCGTCACCTCGAAACGCAGGGGTGGGAGCTCAGCGTGGTGCCGGTGGACGCCGCCGGGCGCGTTGCGGTCGACGAGGTGATGGCCACGGTGCGACCCGATACGGCGCTCGTCTCGATCATGCTGGCGAACAATGAGGTGGGCACTCTGCAACCGCTGGCCGAGATCGCCGCCCGCCTGGCCGGCTCGGCCACGCTGCTGCATACCGATGCCGCTCAGGCCGTGGGCAAGGTGCCGGTGGATGTCGACGCGCTGGGGGTCGACCTGCTCACCCTGGCCGGGCACAAGTTTCAGGCCAGCAAGGGTATCGGCGCGCTCCATGTGCGCTCGGGTACGCCCATTCGGCGCATTCTGTTCGGTGCTGGCCACGAGCATGGGCTGCGGCCCGGCACCGAGAACGTGCCGGCGATCGTGGGGCTGGGGGCCGCCGCCGAGCTGGCCGCCCAGCGCCTGGCCACCGGGGTGGGTGAGCTTCAGGCACGGCGCGATCGGCTGCATGAGCATCTGCGTCAGGGCATTCCGGGGCTGGCGCTCAACGGTCACGAAACGTATCGCCTGCCCAATACGCTCAACGTTTCCTTCCCGGGCGTCGAGGGGCGCGCGCTACTCAAGGCCGTGGAACAAGCAGTGGCAGCGTCCGTCGGCTCGGCCTGTCATGCCGATCAGGCGGCCCCCAGCGGCGTGCTGGGGGCCATGGGGCTGACTACTGAAAGGGCGCTGGGGGCGGTGCGGCTTTCGGTGGGCTGGGAAACGCCCCTTGAGGACATCGACCGCGCGGCCGAGTGCCTGATCCAGGCATGGCAAGGTCGTTCCGCTTAATCTAGCGATACGCCTTGTCAGGAGTGAGTTGCTGGCCGGCCACCCCGCTCAGCGCCATCACCTTCACCATCGCGATGATGAACAGGGTCTGGCTGGAGACCAGGATGGCCACATTGAGTATTTCGCGGGGCAGTGGCCGTCATCTTTTCCCTCTCCGTTTCACTCTCAGGAGCGTCGTTCGATCACCTCCTCGTCGTGCACCTCCTCCCAGCCGGTGACCATCGCCTTGATATGTGCCGTAGGCGTGTGACCCACGGTGGCCAGGTAGGCGTGGATGATCACGAAGGCGAGCATCAGAAAGGCGCCCAGGGCGTGCAGCCCAGCCACCTGCTCCAGCCCGATCCAGGCCGGGGTCAGTCCGCGCAGCGACTCCCAGAACAAGTAGGCTAGCCCCGAGACCCACACCAGCGGGTTGATCAAAAGCTTCACGCCCAGATAGGCCAGGCGCTGCAGCGGGTTGTGCTTGCGCTGCGGGGTCTGCTTGTAGGGATGAGGCTCGCCGACGAAGGTACCGTAGGCATAGAAGCGCATCATGGCGCCGATACGATCGAGAGTGGGGATGTACTGCCGCCACTGGCCGGTGGTGAAGTGCCAGAAGATGGCGAACACCCAGAGCCCGATCAGCAGCCAGGCCGACGTCTCGTGCAGGCGCACCGCGGGGCCGAACGCGATCAGGTCATGATGCCCGCGAATCGCGAAGCCGCTGAACAGCAGCACCAGCACCAGCGCCGCCTGGGTCCAGTGCCAGAAGCGCTCGAAACGGGTGAAGAGATAGAGTCGCTGGCTCATGGTCAGTGCTCCTTGCGACGGTGGCGAGTGGCGATGCGCATGGCACCATGACCCAGGGCGCCCACCAGCATCAGCCCGGCCAATCCGAAACCGAAGCGGTCGAGTACCTCATGGCGGTCGCGACCCGGCATCCATACGCCCTCCACCGCCGCGAGACGCCCTTCATCGGCGTGGCAGCTTCCGCATTTCAATGCCTGCTCGCCGGGTGCCACCATATGCGTGATCGGCCACAGCATGGTGGTCTCGACGAAGTCGAACTCGCTGCTGAAGGGCTGGCCGGTGGCCTCGGTACCCGCCTCCAGCGCCTTGGCCCAGTCAAAGTTGAACCAGAAGGCGGTGTCGTCGGGAATCGCCACATGGGGCACCAGCAGGGTGTTGTGCACAGTGTCGTAGGGCTGCTTGCCGTGGAAGAGCTTCACCGGCCAGATGCGGGAATCTTCGCTGCCCGGGGTGCCGTGATAGGTATTGATCGGCACAGGCGCACTCTGCGGGTCGATCTCCGTCTCGGTGGTGGTAAAGGTCACGTCGCCATTGAACCAGAGGTACTCGGGCACCACGTCCTCGCCCAGGGTGAAGTCGCCCTTCCTGCTGTCGTAGATCACGTGACCGTCGTCATCCTTGCGCTTGAAGGGCTCATCCTCATCGTCCAGTTGACCGGCAGTGGACCAGTCCCAGCCCATCTTGGTAGGCACCCCACCGCGAGCGAAGGTGGGAATGTGGCAGGTCTGGCAGGCCAGCGCCCGGGTATGCTCGTTGAGGCGCGTGGCCATGGCGCCCTCCTCGTGAGGCGCATTGCCATGGCACGCCTGACAGGTAGCCGGGTTGCGGTCGGTCTGCTCGCCGCGCCGGATCGCCCGATTGTCGTCAACCGCCGAGACCTGGATGCGGCTACCAGGCACCGCATGATTCTCGGTCTGGTGACAGGTGCTGCAGCGGAAGTCGCCGCCGTCCACCGCCATGTGCACGTCCAGGTCGCGATGGGCATCGACCAGCGAAGAGTCCAGGTCACCGTGCTTCACGCCGTCGCCACCACCGCCGTAGAAGTGGCAGCTCCCGCAGGTCTCGCGGGAGGTGGGTCCGATATTCTGGGCCACCTCCGCCAGGTCAGTCGGTCCATGGAACTTGCCCGACCCTGGAGGATATTCGATGCGTTCATAGGCGGGATGGCCCGCCAGCCCCGCTACCTTGGTGTAGTCGCCGGTGTTGTGGCAGGCCAGGCAGTCCACCTTGAAGGGATTGGTGAAGTCGAAGGTCTCGTCCTCCCAGCCGTAGCCGACATGGCAGGACTGACAGAACGCCTCATTGGAGCGGTCGGCGATGCAGAAGCCGTTCAGCATGCTCTTCTTGCCCAGCACCTCGCCGTCCACCGGGTTGTGGTACTCCCAGGTCCAGTGACGCGTCTGCATCACTTCCTGTGCTGCCTCGGTATGACAGCTCAAGCAAGCCTTGGTGGCGTCCTCCCCGCTCTCGAAGGGGCCCTGAAGGGCCTCAAATTCATGGTGGTCTGCAGTACTGGCCAGTGCCGGCAGCACCAGCACAAGACACATCAGCGCCAGCACTCCTGGGGCTCGCCAGCGCCTGGATGGATATCGCCCTGTGATCATGCTGCTTTCCTCCCGGAACGGCCTGCCCAGCCATGCAGTCCTGAACAAAACATAGGAGGTACGCCCCTCCTCGCCTTGACGGAAATCAGTCTTTCCCGAATTGCCGAGCGACGAGGCATCACCATTCCCCGCCAGCAGCTCAGGGATGCGCTACTTCAGGGCACGCTCAACCTGCTGGGCGACTCGAGACGCGAGATTGAAGAGCGCATGGCGGTCTTGCTCCAGATTCTCGCGCTTCTGGCAGGATACTACCGGCCGGCGTCGGCCCGGCTACCGGGTCGGCTTGCGGGTATTGACGCCCAGCAGCTTCCAGGCCGGACAGAAGTTGAACAGGCCGGTAGCCAGCGGCAGTACGCCGATCCAGCCCCACACGCCGATCGTGCCGGTCAGGGCCAGCAGGATCAGTACGGCGCCGACCACGATACGGGCTATCTTGTCGATGCCACCCACGTTGCTCGTCATGAAAGTCTCCTTAGGTTCGTCTCGGATTCTCAGAAGCTGTAAACGGGAATGGAGGGATCGCGCATCATCTCGGCCATCGGGCCCGGGGCGGCCACGCCAACCCCCTCGCGCAAGTTGCTCTCACCCAGGTCACTGTTGGGCAAGTAGATGGCGCAGACATCCACGCTGGCCCCCTTGTCCATCAGCATGCCCAGGATGCCCTCCGGCTTGACCTGTCCCGCTGGATTGCTGGGTGGCGTGTTGATCGCCTCGGCACTCTCGTAGCCTTGGACGGCCAGGTGGCCGGCAGCATCACACAGTAGAATGTGCAGGTCGGTGCCCTGCTGCTGCATGGCGTTGGAGAGGATCATCGCCATGCCCTGTGTCTGCAGCGAGTCGCTGGTGAGAATCACCAGGGCTTGATCCTTTGGGGTTTCGCCTCCGTGGTTGTCGGCCAGTGCGGCACCGGCGAGGCCGAGGGTGGCGGCGGCTACCGTCAGGGTCAGTGTCTTCGTGATGGTCATCTGCTTACCTCATGGTGTCGGTCATGATGGCAGGCCCTTTACCCGGCGGGCGGAAAGGCCTCTCGATAATGTTCACTCTCCCGGGCGCCAGGCGACGTCGGGATCGATCTCGTAACTCCAGGGCAAGCCGGAATTGCGCCAGCCGTTGACGGCACGCACGCCGGCGGAGTCGCCCTCCTCGAGCTTGCCGCCCTCGAAGCCATCGGTCATCGAATACACCCGGCTGAAGCCCATCTCGGTGATGATATCGGCGCCTGGCGCACTGCGCGTCGCGCCGGAGCGGCACATGACGATGATCGGGTCGTCTTCGGCCACGTTCAGGGCCTCCAGCTCGGCGCGCACCTGGGCCTCGAAGTCGGCGTTTCTGACCATCGGCCAGGTCTTCGCCTCCTCGTCGAAATTGTCGCGATCAGCCAATACCCAGGGCACGTGAATATCGGTGGGCTCGGCGAAGCCGGTGAACTTGGTCTCGATGGGGTCGCGCACATCGATCAGCACCGCCCGCTCGTCCTCCTGCATCAGGTCATAGGCTTCGCTCGCCGTGACGTAGAGCCCCAGCTGCGTCTCTCGGTAGGCGGGAATGTCTTCCTGGGCCAGGACCGGGCTGGCAATCAGGGTTGCCGCCAGCAGCGAACCGGCCAACAAAGTCGTCACATTCATAATCCAAGCCTCTAAGCAAATAACTTTTATCTCGCACCTAGAAGCGTAGAGCATGGACGTAGCCTCCGCATGAGGCATGTGGCCGAACCTTGATCCAGGTCAGCTTGAGTGAATAAGGGGTTCTACCGAGACACTATGCCGCGGGAAGATTGCCTAGGCGAGGCCCGGTCAGGAGATGGTCATGCTACTGGTCGGCAGCAAAGCGGCCATCAGCAGCTCCATCGCGAGACAGGGTGTGCCTGCTACCCACCAACGCCCCGCGCTGGAAAAGTCTGCGTAGGCGTCCTGCGCTGACCGAGGCGTCATGTTTTTAGGTTGGCTTCAGGCAGTCTCGAGAGGACGCGAGGAGCCGGAGTGCTAGAAACGGTGGCGTTCATTGGGAATGCCGAATTCGACCAGTGCTCGGTCAACGGCGGTCATGAGGCCCGGGGGCCGACGAAGTAGCAGCGGCCGCCGTCCGGTAGGTTCGCTTTCCTTTTCCTGACCTGGGTCATTTCGCTGCCGCATCAGGGTGTCTACCCTTCTCAAACACAACATGTGGCTCGAATCACATCTATCGACACCATATGTAGTTATCCAGTCAGTGAAGGAGCCCTCCATGGGAAGCCCGCAGCCCGGCACCGTCAGCGTGGCGTCGACGGTCAACGAATACCTGCAGCGTGCCGACTGGCGCGTCAATGCCAACGCCAATCAGGGCTACTCCCTGGGCGGGTTGATCCTCAATGCCTCGGGCAAGCTGATCGCCAACTACTGGCTGAACGAGGTCTACCCCGCCGCGGTGGGCGAGGCCCATCGCGAGGGCGACTTGCATATCCATGACCTGGACATGCTCAGCGGCTACTGCGCCGGCTGGTCGCTGCGCACCCTGCTGGTCGAGGGTTTCAATGGGGTGCCGGGCAGGGCGGAGAGCGCGCCCCCCCGGCACCTTTCCAGCGCACTGGGACAGATGGTCAACTTCCTCGGTACCCTGCAGAACGAGTGGGCCGGCGCTCAGGCGTTCAGTTCCTTCGATACCTACCTGGCGCCCTTCGTGCGTCGCGACCGGCTCGACTACCCGGCAGTGAAGCAGTCGGTGCAGGAGTTCATCTACAACCTCAACGTGCCATCCCGCTGGGGCAGCCAGACACCATTCACCAACCTGACCTTCGACTGGACCTGCCCGGCGGACCTGCGCGACCAGGTGCCGGTCATCGGCGGCGAGGAGCAGCCTTTCACCTACGGCGAACTGCAGGCCGAGATGGACTTGCTCAACCGCGCCTACCTGGAGGTGATGGAAGCGGGCGACTGCCGCGGCCGAGTGTTTACCTTCCCCATCCCCACCTACAACATCACACATGACTTCGATTGGGAGAGCGACAACGCCGAGCGGCTTTTCGCGCTGACCGCCCGCTACGGGCTACCGTACTTCCAGAATTTCCTCAACTCGGATCTGGAGCCACACATGGTGCGCTCCATGTGCTGTCGGCTGCAGCTCGATCTCAGCGAGTTGCTCAAGCGCGGCAACGGCCTGTTCGGCAGCGCCGAACAGACCGGCTCGCTGGGCGTGGTGACGATCAACTGCGCGCGCCTGGGCCACCGTTTCGCCGGCGACCAAGCGGGACTGTATGCCGAACTGGACCGGCTGCTCGAACTGTGCCGCGACAGCCTGGAGATCAAGCGCACCTGCATCCAGCGGTGGATGGACGACGGTCTCTACCCCTATAGCCAGCGTTACCTGGGCACGCTGCGCAATCACTTCTCGACCCTGGGGGTGAACGGCCTCAACGAGATGGCCCGCAACTTCTTCGAGGATCGCTTCGATATCGCCGCCCCCGAGGGGCAGCAGCTCGCCATCGAGCTGCTGGAGCATGTGCGCGAGCGGATGCGCGAGTTTCAGGAGATCACCGGCCATCTCTACAACCTGGAGGCGACCCCGGCCGAGGGCACCACCTATCGCTTCGCCAAGGAGGACCGCAAGCGCTTCCCCGGCATCCTGCAGGCCGGCACGCCGGAGGCGCCCTACTACACCAACTCCAGCCAGCTGCCGGTGGGCCACACCGATGATCCCTTCGAGGCCCTGCTACATCAGGACCCGCTGCAGACCCGCTATACCGGAGGCACCGTGCTGCACCTCTACATGCGCGAACGGCTCTCCTCGGTCGAGGCCTGCAAGACCCTGGTGCACACCGCGCTGTCCCGCTTCCGCCTGCCCTACCTCACCGTGACGCCAACCTTCTCGATCTGCCCGGTGCACGGCTACCTGGCCGGCGAACACGAGTTCTGCCCGAAGTGCGACGAGGCGCTTCTGGCACAGCACGCCTCACCGGCCGAGACCACGGCCTGAGGCACCTCTCCCTCGTCACACCCGACCACCATGAAAAAGGAGCGTCACATGCGCCACACCGTCGAGACCCTGCCCACCGAACAGCGCCAGCGCTGCGAGGTCTGGACCCGGGTGATGGGCTATCACCGCCCGGTCAGCCAGTTCAACCACGGCAAGCAGGCCGAGCACCGCGAGCGGCGGCACTTCCGCGAGTCGACCGCCCACGCATAACGCCACCC
>NZ_CABVOU010000013.1 GCF_902500215.1 Halomonas lysinitropha | reverse complement strand
TCGGGAGAGCGATCACCACGGTGTGGTTCATGACTGGGGTGAAGTCGTAACAAGGTAGCCGTAGGGGAACCTGCGGCTGGATCACCTCCTTAAACGACCAGTCATCGCGCCCGGCAAGTGTCCACAATGAATTACCTGATCGAACGAGCAAAAGACTGTTTGGGTCCAGGACCCAGTGGTTTGTAGCCGGGTCTGTAGCTCAGTTGGTTAGAGCGCACCCCTGATAAGGGTGAGGTCGGCAGTTCAAGTCTGCCCAGACCCACCAACGTCAGCTATAAGCTTTAAGCCGTAAGCTTTAAGTTAACCCCTGAAGCGGCTCTTCGGGGTTTCTTATAGCTTCAAGCTTACAGCTTGAAGCGTTAGTTCAGGGGCCTTAGCTCAGCTGGGAGAGCGCCTGCCTTGCACGCAGGAGGTCAGCGGTTCGATCCCGCTAGGCTCCACCATCCAACAGTCATCCTGCAGAGACCAGCGGCAAGTCGCACAGACTTTCCACTGTTCTCTGAACAGTTGCTCTTTAACAATGTGAATCATGCTGACAAGTTTCTTCCGAGAGGAAGAGACGCGAGATACGTTTCAAGCGTATCCGGCAATTGTCGATCGTCATCGCGGACCAGACCTCTTGGGGTTATATGGTCA
>NZ_CABVOU010000012.1 GCF_902500215.1 Halomonas lysinitropha | reverse complement strand
AGTAAAGCAGCTGCGGCAGGAAGAGCACGACCCCCGGGAAGACCAGCACCAGCAGGGCGCGCAGCGTGCCCGCCACCCAGAAGGGGGTCACCCCGCGGAAGATCGTCCCCGTGGAGACATCCGGCAGCACCGCCCGCAGCACGAAGACGTTCATCCCCACCGGCGGGGTGATCAGGCTGATCTCAATCACGATCACCACCAGGATGCCGAACCACACCAGGTCGTAACCCAGCCCCGCCACCACCGGAAAGAACACCGGCACCGTCAGCAGCAGCATCGACATGCTCTCGAACACGCAGCCCAGCACCACATAGATGGCGATGATCACCAGGATCACCACGAAGGGCGCCACATCCAGGCCGTTGACCAGGGCCAGCAGGTCATCGGGCAGCCCCGCCATGTTGATGAAGTTGGCGAAGATCAGCGCGGTGAGCACAACGGCGAACAGCATGGCCGTGGTGCGCACCGTGTCCATCAGCACGTTCATCAGCACCGCAGGCGTCAAGGCCCGCTTCATCAGGGCGATCACGAAGGCCCCCATGGCGCCGATGCCGGCCGCCTCGGTGGG
>NZ_CABVOU010000011.1 GCF_902500215.1 Halomonas lysinitropha | reverse complement strand
CATGCCGACATCGTCGACATCCTGGTTACGGGTCGGCCGTGTCATGCAACTGGTGCTGGAGGGGGTGGCAGGCGCCACCCTCTTCGGCATGATGCTGCTGACCACGGCGGACGTGACCGGCCGTTTCTTCTTCAATTCCCCGATTCTCGGTGCCGTGGAGCTGACCCAGCTGATGCTGGCGGCGGTGATCTTCCTGTCGCTGCCGGTGGTGTGCTGGCGTGAAGAGCACGTCAGTGTGGATCTGCTCGACGCCATCTTTCCGGCGCGCTGGATCTGGGTGCGCCAGGTGATCGTCAACCTGATCGTCACCCTGGCGCTGTGGGTGATGGCCGGGCGCGTCTGGGCACTGGGTGTACGGGCCTTTGACTGGGGGGATGTCACCGAGTTTCTGCGCATCCCGACCGGCTATCTCATTTACCTGATGGCGATCATGCTGGCCCTGTCCGCGCTGCTCACCCTGATGCGCGCCGGCGGCTACCTGCTGGAAGGCATCGGTGTCCTCGAGCGAGGCGGCCCACTGAGCCCCGGAGGTACCCCATGATCGAGTCACTCTATGGGTTCGCCGCCCTGCTGATCCTGGCGTTTCTGCGGGTGCCGCTGGCCTTCGCCATGGGCATCGTCGGCTTCGCGGGGTTCTACTATCTCACCGGCAACTGGACGGCAGCCGAAGCCATGGCGGCACGCCGCGTCGTGGATACCGGTATGGATTACGGCCTGTCGGTGATCCCGCTGTTCATCCTGATGGGCAACCTGGTGTCCCATGCCGGGCTCTCGGATGCCCTGTTCCGTGCCTCCAACGGGTTTCTCGGTCATCGCAAGGGGGGGCAGGCGATGGCCACCATCGTCGCCTGCGGCGGCTTCAGTGCGATCTGCGGCTCGAGCCTGGCCACCTGTGCCACCATGGGGCGGGTGGCCATGCCCCAGATGCGCAAGTACGGCTACAAGGACTCGCTGGCCGCCGCCTCCATCGCCGCCGGTGGCACCCTGGGCATCCTGATTCCGCCCAGCGTGATGCTGGTGATCTACGGCATCCTCACCGAGACCAGCATCCGGGAACTGTTTGCCGCAGGCTTCATTCCCGGCATGATCGGCGTCCTGTTCTACCTGGTGGCGGTGAAGTGGGTGCTGTGGCGCGACCCGGACGCCGGGCCGGCCGGCGAGATGGTGCCCTGGGGGGAGCGCTTTGCCGC
>NZ_CABVOU010000010.1 GCF_902500215.1 Halomonas lysinitropha | reverse complement strand
CGTAAGCGCTCCATCAACCCCATCTTCTGCCGCTGAATAACGTCCGTCAGACTGGTGTCATCCGATTTCAAGGAGGACACCATGACCGAACTGACCTCGACACAGGCCTTCTGGCTAGGCCATCTGTTCCACGCCTCCTCTCGCCAACAGCCGTTGAGTAAGTACGCCGAGGAGCAAGGGATGGATTTGGCGTCACTGCTGGCGTGGGAGCAGCGTCTGGTGGTGCAGGATGTGCCGGTGCCGCCGCGTCATCGGCCACAGCGTTTCGTCGCCGTGGCGGTGTCGCCATGATCCGGCCGGCAACCGGGCTGCGTGTGTACCTCTGCCGCGAGCCGGTCGACATGCGCAAGCAGATCGATGGGCTGGCGCTGCTGGTCCAGGAGGCCATGGAACTCAACCCCTTCGAGGAGGCAGTGTTCGTGTTCGGCAACCGCCAGCGCGACAAGGTGAAGCTGCTGTTCTGGGAGCGCAACGGTTTCGTGGTCTGGTACAAGCGCTTGGAACGGGAGCGCTTCAAGTGGCCCGACCGTCTGAAAGGCGACACGGTTTCCCTGTCGGGCCAGGAGCTGAATTGGCTCCTGGATGGCTATGACCTCAGCGTCATGCAACCTCATAAGGCCCTGAATTTTCAGTCAGTTGGGTGATATTTTTGCTGCCTTTAGCGGCGCTGCTTGGTAAAATACCGGCATGACGTCACCGGCCTCTACCCCCTCCGCTACCGTCTCCCAACTGCAGCACCAAGTGCGTGCTCAGCAGGAGGAGATCGCGCGCCTCCATCAACTGATGGAGAAGAAAGAGGCCGAGTGGGAAGCCGCCAAGGCGGCGCTGTTCGAGCAGTTCCGCTTGGCGACTGAGCGCCAGTTCGGCCCTTCCACCGAGAAGTACCGCGTCACACAAGGCGACCTGCTCATCAACGAGGCCGAAGTGGCCGTCGATGAGCAGGACGCCGAGGCCGAGGATGACTCGACCACCGACGAGGCGGCTGCCGAGCCGTGTCAGCCGACCAAGCGCCGCACCCGCGGTGGTCGCGTTGCTTTGCCCCCCGAGTTGCCGCGAGTCGAGGTCGTTCATGAACTGCCTGACGAGGCGCATCACTGTGACGACGACGGTACCGAGCTCAAGGTCATCGGCCAGGAAATCAGCGAGGAACTGCATGTCGTGCCGGCGCGGGTCGAGGTGATCCGCCATGTGCGCCTCAAGTACGGCTGCCCGACCTGTGAAGAGGGGGTGCAGATCGCCCCGGTCCCGGCCAAGCTGCTGCCGAAGAGTAACGCCAGTCCGACGCTGCTTGCCTATGTGGCCACCGCCAAGTACCAGGATGCCTTGCCGCTCTACCGGCAGAGCCAGATCTTTGCCCGCCACGGGGCCGAGATCCCGCGCAATACCCTGGCGCGCTGGATGGTTCAGGCCGGTGAACGACTGACGCCGCTGGTCGAGGCCCTGCGACAGCATCTGTTGCAGGCCCCGCTGATCCACATGGACGAGACCACCCTGCAGGTCAACGCTGAGGCCGACCGGAAGGCCAGCGCCACCTCCTACATGTGGCTACAACGCGCTGGCCCACCGGGCCAGCAGGTGGTGCTGTTCGACTACGACGCCAGCCGAGCCGGTCGGGTGCCCGTGCGCCTGCTGGGCGATTATGCCGGTCGCCTGGTCACCGATGGCTACGAGGGCTATGCCGAGGTCGTGCGTCGGAACGGCATCACCCATGCCGGGTGCTGGGCGCACGCACGCCGCAAGTTCGTCGAAGCCCAGAAGGTGCAGCCCAAGGGCAAGACCGGCAAGGCCGACTGGGCGCTGAACCAGATCCGCAAGCTCTACGCCGTGGAGACACAGGCCAAGGGCCTGGAGCCCGAGGCTCGCCTGGCGCTGCGCGAACAGAAGAGTCGCCCGCTGATCACCCAGCTGCGCACTTGGCTCGACAAGTCGCTGACACAGGTGCTGCCAAAGAGCGCACTGGGCAAGGCGCTGCACTACCTGGAGGGTCAGTGGAACCGCCTGACCCGTTTCCTCGATGACGGTATGATCCCGCTCGACAACAACCCGGCCGAGAATGCCATTCGCCCCTTCGTGGTGGGGCGAAATTATGCCCAG
>NZ_CABVOU010000009.1 GCF_902500215.1 Halomonas lysinitropha | reverse complement strand
CCGACAGGCTCCTAGTGTTCTGTCCCAGAAATAAGCAAGCAAATCCGTTTGACTTTTGCAAGGATGGATTCGGCGGTGGCGGTCCAGATAAACGGTGCAGCGTTCTCATTGTAGTGATCGACGAAGTGATCGATCTTGTTCACAAGGTCCTTGACGCTGGAAAACGAGCCACGGCGAATGGCCTTCTGGGTGATGATACCGAACCAGCGCTCGACTTGGTTAAGCCATGACGCGTAGGTCGGTGTGTAGTGGATGTGGTAGCGCGGTCGCTTGGCCAACCATGCTTTGACAGTGGCGTGTTTGTGGGTGGCGTAGTTGTCGACGACGAGATGAATGTCGAGATCGTTGGGCACATTGGCATCGATATGACGCAAGAACGCGAGGAATTCCTGGTGCCGATGGCGTTTCTTGCATTGGCTGATAACCTCGCCGCTGGCGATGTCCAGTGCGGCGAACAGCGTAGTGGTGCCATGTCGGACATAATCATGGGTGACGCCTTCGACATAGCCCAGCCCCATGGGCAACATGGGTTGGGTGCGGTCCAGCGCCTGTACCTGGGTTTTCTCATCGACGCACAAGACCATCGCGTGGTCAGGCGGATTGAGGTAGAGCCCGACGATGTCGCGTACTTTTTCGACGAAGAACGGATCGTTGGAAATCTTGAAGTGGCGTTGGCGGTGCGGCTGGATGCCAAAGAGATCGAACCAGCGCTGGACGGTGCTTTTTGACACGCCTGTTTCCTGGGCCATGGTGCGAACGCTCCAATGGGTGCCGTCAGGCGGGTCCGTCGTGAGCGCCCGATTGATGACCTCGGCCACCTGCTCATCCTCATACGACCGGGGACGTCCCGGTCTGAGTTCGTCATGTAAGCCCTCGATGCCGAAGTCGAGGTAGCGTTTACGCCACTTGCCGACCGTGTCTTTGTTCAGGCGCATGCGCTCGGCAATGGCGGAGTTGGCTTCGCCATCGGCACAGGCCAACACGATCTGCGCGCGTTGAACCAAGCTATGAGGAAGGGCGCGAGAGTTAGCAAGGCTTAAGAGGTGAGCGTGCTCGTCGTGGCTCAACACGACGGGAAGTGGGGGGCGTCCGCGAGGCATGAGTAGCATCCTGATTGAGGCCTACTCAACATTATAGTATGTATTTACGGGACAACACACTAG
>NZ_CABVOU010000008.1 GCF_902500215.1 Halomonas lysinitropha | reverse complement strand
CGATGTCATCGCCGTCCATCGCCAGGGTGATGGGGTTGCCGTCACTGCTCAGCCCGGTGGCCGTCAGACCCTCGCCAATCGACAGGCTGTAGCTCAGCGACGCATCGGTGCCGTCATCATCGGCCCCCATGTCCTGGGTCAGCCCGAACAGGCCCGAGAAATCACCGCTGACCGTATCCTGGCCTTCCACCTCCGTCGTGGCCGGGTCATCC
>NZ_CABVOU010000006.1 GCF_902500215.1 Halomonas lysinitropha | reverse complement strand
AATTATGCCCAGCTCCGGATTATGCGCAGTTACTTGGATACTTTGTTCGTAATGAACTGATTATAAATGGAAATCTCTGCCGGGAGGAATGGGCCCGCAAGACATAAGCTTTGAGTACCACTCGCCACCCTGTCGGGAGGGTACTCATGTCAAACCATCCATATATTCGTGTTCAGCCACCGAAATACGCGCTATCGAGCGCCGACTCAGACGTGCTTGACCGGTATGTCACCCACCTGCAACGACGAGGACATACCGCCAAGACGGCGAAGGCCTACCACAACGCGGTGGTGCATTTCCTACAGTGGCACCATATCGCGGCCCTCGAGCTTTCGGAGTCGATCAATGCCGAGACCGTGCGTGTCTTTATCGATGAACATTTGCCAGCCTGCCGCTGCATTTCTCTGGTTGTTCGCTCGCGGAAGATGGTCCGGGCAGCACTGAATCAGCTTCTGTCGATGCATGGCCAGCCCCGCGTGATCCAACACGATGTGCCGCCCCCGACGGCTATCGAGGCCTCGGTCATCGCCTTCGATGCCTATCTGCGCGACGTTTGCGGCTTGGCGGTGCAAACGCGCCGTGGCCGGTGCCGCGAGGCACGGCAATTCCTATCTGATATGTTCGGGACGGGCCCGCTGATCGTCGATCACATCGCTCCATCAGTCCTGATCGACTATGTCACTGATCGGGCATGCAGGGCACGCGCCCCGGCGGCGACTGCTCTGGTGGGGGCATTACGCAGCTATCTGCGCTTCCTGCGTTTCGATGGTGCCTTGGTCGACAACCTCGGGGATGCCATACCGTCACCGGCCCGCTGGTCGCTGGCGGCCCTGCCGTCGGCACTGGATGACGAGCAACTGGCCCGTTTCTGGACCGTCTTCGACCGCACCACCGCCATCGGCAAACGTGATTACGCCATGGCACGGTGTTTGGCCGACATGGCGCTGCGTTGTCATGAGGTCGCGCAGTTGGACCTGAAGGCGATCGATTGGCGTGGTGGGATCCTGACGCTGGACCACAACAAAGGCCACCGCGTCGATCGTCTTCCGCTGCCGACATCGACCGGCGAAAGCCTGGTCGATTATCTGCGTCATGGTCGACCGGCTTCGGACAGCCGTGCTCTGTTCGTCTACCACCGTGCCCCTCTGGGTCAAGCCGTAGCGGTTACGACGGTGCGCGGCGCAATGCGTCGCGCTTTCCAGCGTGCCACATTGCCCTGGAGCGGTACCCATGTGTTACGTCACACCGCTGCCCGGCGCATGCTGCAGAACGGCTGTTCAATCAAGGAGATTGCCGATGTACTGCGCCACCGCAGCATCGACACCACGGCCGTTTACACCAAAGTCGATCTGCCGCAGTTGACCGGCGTGGCGCGGCCCTGGCCGGAGGAATGGTCATGACGAACTGGAGCAGCATGCATCAGCGGGTGGCGGCGTATCTACGGACACGTCGAGCCCTGGGCTTCGAATTGACCATCGAAGGCCGGCAGCTCGAGCGTTTTGCCCATTTTGCCGAGCAGCGGGCCCATCAGGGCCCCTTGACCCTGGTGCTGGCGGTCACCTGGGCCAATGCCTCACTCACACCGGAAGGGCTGGGCCCCGCTCGGCGCCTGGAAACGCTGCGACCCTTCGCCAAATATTGTCAGCTGTTCGAGCCACAGACGGAGATTCCACCCGCTCGGCTTTTCGGACCGGCCCACCGTCGCCTACCACCGCACATCTACTCCTCGCAGGAGCTCAAGCAACTGCTGGCGGCAACGGCAGCATTGTCCCCCACCGAGGGGCTTCGGCCGGTGACCATGCACACCTTGCTTGGCTTACTCGCTGCAACAGGCCTACGCCTCGGCGAGGCCTTGCGGCTACAGGACCAGGATGTTGACCTGGAGCGGCGCATGGTCGAGGTGCGCGAAAGCAAATTCCGCAAATCCCGCTTGGTCCCGCTCCATGCCAGCACGACGGCGGCATTGGCCGAATACCTCTGTGTGCGGCAACGATGCCTGGGACTTGCTCAGGCGTCTGGCTTCTTCCTGTTCGATAACGCCCGTCCCATCACGGGGGATCAGGCGCGCTACGCCTTTCATCTCATTCGCCAACAGCTGGGCTGGGACAAGCCAGCGGCCGGCCCTGTGCCGCGGCTCTACGATCTGCGGCACACCTTTGCCTGCCAGTGCCTGCTGAGATGGTATGCCGCAGGGGTGGATGTCAACCAGAGGCTGCCGCAATTGGCCACCTACATGGGGCACTGCAAGGTCTCCGACACCTACTGGTATCTCACCGGCATCCCGGCACTGATGGCGATTGCCGCTGAGCGTTTCGAACAGGCGGCCACGATGTCAGAGGAGGAGCAGCCATGAGATCGACATCGTCTGAAACCGATCTGGCTCGGTTGCTACAGCGGTTTTTCTACCAGCGCCTCCAGCAACAGCAACACCTGAGCGCACGGACCGTGGCCAGTTATCGCGATTCTTTCAGGCTGCTGTTCCACTTTGCCGAGCAGCACTTCGGCCGTGACGTCAGCACGCTGTGCCTCCACGACCTGGATGCCTCCCTGGTGTTGGCCTTCCTCGATCACCTCGAGACCCATCGCCACAACTGTATTCGCAGCCGCAATGCGCGCTTCGCGGCCATCCGGGCCTTCTTGCACTATGTGGCATTGCAAGAGCCCGCGTTCCTGGCGCAGGTCCAGCGGGTGCTGGCCATTCCCATGAAGCGCTTTGAGCGACCACTGATGGGCTTCTTGTCGCGTGACGAGATGGAAGCCATCCTCGCGGCACCGGATACCACCACTTGGACAGGTCAACGGGATCGCCTACTGTTCCTGTTGCTCTACAACACCGGTGCACGCGTCTCAGAGCTCATCAGCATCCGCCGTGGCGATGTCGATACGCAACACGCACAGGCCGTCCAGCTGCACGGCAAAGGGCGTAAGGAGCGCGTGGTGCCGCTGTGGAAGCGCACGGCTCAGACGTTGGATGAGTGGATGGCCACGCTCTCGAGCAACAGGACGCAGCCGATACTGGTGAACCGGGCTGGTCAGGCCATGAGTCGCTCCGGAGTCGAGCAACGCTTGCAGTTGGCGGTGTCGCAGGCCGCCGCACACTGCTCTTCATTGAAAAATCGCCGGGTGTCACCGCACGTGATTCGCCACACCACCGCGATGCACTTACTGCAGTCGGGTGTCGACCTGACCGTCATCGCCCTGTGGTTGGGTCACGAGCAGGTGGCGAGCACGCACCAGTATCTCGAGGCCGATCTGGACATGAAGGAGCGGGCGCTGGCGAGCCTGCAGCCACCGGAAACGATGACACTGCGCTTCGTACCCAAGCCAGACGTGCTGGCCTTCCTCGACAGCTTGTGATTATGCGCAGTTATTTTGATTGTTGTGAGAAAACCACGATCCGGCTGCCGGCACTCGAGGGCGTTGGCGCTGGATCGTGGCCGGGGCTATGCAGGCCACTGCGCATAATCCGGAACTGGGCATAATT
>NZ_CABVOU010000005.1 GCF_902500215.1 Halomonas lysinitropha | reverse complement strand
CGCTGAGCTACAGCCTGTCGATTGGCGAGGGTCTGACGGCCACCGGGCTGAGCAGTGACGGCAACCCCATCACCCTGGCGATGGACGGCGATGACATCGTCGGCCAGACCACGGTGGGAGCGGAGGTGACGGATATCTTCCGCATCAGCGTGGACAACACCGAAGGCAACGAGGGAAAGGTCACGCTGACCCAGTACGCCGAGATCGACCACGTCGGTGAACTGTTGGACGAC
>NZ_CABVOU010000004.1 GCF_902500215.1 Halomonas lysinitropha | reverse complement strand
AAGTTTCTTCCGAGAGGAAGAGACGCGAGATACGTTTCAAGCGTATCCGGCAATTGTCGATCGTCATCGCGGACCAGACCTCTTGGGGTTATATGGTCAAGCGATGAAGCGCATACGGTGGATGCCTAGGCAGCCAGAGGCGATGAAAGACGTGGAAGCCTGCGATAAGGCTCGGCGAGGTGGCAAACAACCTGTGACCCGGGCATTTCTGAATGGGGAAACCCACCCACGGTAACGTGGGTATCCTGCACTGAATCCATAGGTGTCAGGAGGCGAACCGGGGGAACTGAAACATCTCAGTACCCCGAGGAAAAGAAATCAACCGAGATTCCCCCAGTAGCGGCGAGCGAACGGGGACCAGCCCTTAAGCGTGTGACTGATTAGGCGAACGTGCTGGGAAGCACGGCCATAGCGGGTGATAGCCCCGTAGCCGAAAATCTGATCACGTGAAATCGAGTAGGTCGGGGCACGAGAAACCTTGACTGAAGACGGGGGGACCATCCTCCAAGGCTAAATACTCCTGGCTGACCGATAGTGAACCAGTACCGTGAGGGAAAGGCGAAAAGAACCCCGGAGAGGGGAGTGAAATAGATCCTGAAACCGTATGCGTACAAGCAGTGGGAGCAGATTCGTTCTGTGACCGCGTACCTTTTGTATAATGGGTCAGCGACTTATTTTCAGTGGCGAGCTTAACCGATTAGGGGAGGCGTAGCGAAAGCGAGTCTTAACTGGGCGACCAGTCGCTGGGAATAGACCCGAAACCGGGCGATCTATCCATGAGCAGGTTGAAGGTTGAGTAACATCAACTGGAGGACCGAACCAGGATCTGTTGAAAAAGATTTGGATGACTTGTGGATCGGAGTGAAAGGCTAATCAAGCCCGGAGATAGCTGGTTCTCCTCGAAAGCTATTTAGGTAGCGCCTCACGTAGCACCGCCGGGGGTAGAGCACTGTTTCGGCTAGGGGGTCATCCCGACTTACCAACCCGAGGCAAACTCCGAATACCGGTGAGTGACGCGTGGGAGACACACAGCGGGTGCTAACGTCCGTTGTGAAAAGGGAAACAACCCAGACCGTCAGCTAAGGTCCCGAAATCCTGGTTAAGTGGGAAACGATGTGGGAAGGCTCAGACAGCTAGGAGGTTGGCTTAGAAGCAGCCATCCTTTAAAGAAAGCGTAATAGCTCACTAGTCGAGTCGGCCTGCGCGGAAGATGTAACGGGGCTCAAACCAGGTACCGAAGCTACGGGT
>NZ_CABVOU010000003.1 GCF_902500215.1 Halomonas lysinitropha | reverse complement strand
TTCTTCCTCACTGAAAGTGCTTTACAACCCGAAAGCCTTCTTCACACACGCGGCATGGCTGGATCAGGCTTGCGCCCATTGTCCAATATTCCCCACTGCTGCCTCCCGTAGGAGTTCGGGCCGTGTCTCAGTCCCGATGTGGCTGATCATCCTCTCAGACCAGCTACGGATCGTCGCCTTGGTGAGCCATTACCTCACCAACTAGCTAATCCGACATAGGCTCATCCGATAGCGCAAGGTCCGAAGAGCCCCTGCTTTCTCCCGTAGGACGTATGCGGTATTAGCCTGGGTTTCCCCAGGTTATCCCCCACTACCGGGCAGATTCCTATGCATTACTCACCCGTCCGCCGCTCGACGCCTGGAGCAAGCTCCATCGTTTCCGCTCGACTTGCATGTGTTAGGCCTGCCGCCAGCGTTCAATCTGAGCCATGATCAAACTCTTCAGTTTAAAATCATCAGTGCCTTAAGAGCACCAAACTTGGCTCAAGGGTCAAACGTTCTCAAAAAGACCCGAAGGTCCTTGACGAGTCGCTTGCCTTGAATGTTTCAGTGACTGGTCACCGACATCCCGACAAGCGCCCACATGAATTACCTGATCGATTGTTAAAGAGCGGCTCCGGGCTCTCATCGAGAGGGGAGCGTCTCGCGTGCTGTCGTGGCCGGCTCA
>NZ_CABVOU010000002.1 GCF_902500215.1 Halomonas lysinitropha | reverse complement strand
AATACCCCCGAGGAACGACATCACTCACAGA
The DNA here is from genome assembly GCF_902500215.1 of Halomonas lysinitropha. Lineage (GTDB taxonomy): Bacteria > Pseudomonadota > Gammaproteobacteria > Pseudomonadales > Halomonadaceae > Halomonas > Halomonas lysinitropha. The sequence goes on along the minus strand of NZ_CABVOU010000002.1, from coordinate 1,054 downwards.
AGAAGCACCGGCTAACTCCGTGCCAGCAGCCGCGGTAATACGGAGGGTGCGAGCGTTAATCGGAATTACTGGGCGTAAAGCGCGCGTAGGCGGCGTGATAAGCCGGTTGTGAAAGCCCCGGGCTCAACCTGGGAACGGCATCCGGAACTGTCAGGCTAGAGTGCAGGAGAGGAAGGTAGAATTCCCGGTGTAGCGGTGAAATGCGTAGAGATCGGGAGGAATACCAGTGGCGAAGGCGGCCTTCTGGACTGACACTGACGCTGAGGTGCGAAAGCGTGGGTAGCAAACAGGATTAGATACCCTGGTAGTCCACGCCGTAAACGATGTCGACTAGCCGTTGGGGTCCTAGAGACCTTTGTGGCGCAGTTAACGCGATAAGTCGACCGCCTGGGGAGTACGGCCGCAAGGTTAAAACTCAAATGAATTGACGGGGGCCCGCACAAGCGGTGGAGCATGTGGTTTAATTCGATGCAACGCGAAGAACCTTACCTACCCTTGACATCCTCGGAAGCCTGCAGAGATGCGGGTGTGCCTTCGGGAGCCGAGTGACAGGTGCTGCATGGCTGTCGTCAGCTCGTGTTGTGAAATGTTGGGTTAAGTCCCGTAACGAGCGCAACCCTTGTCCCTATTTGCCAGCGATTCGGTCGGGAACTCTAGGGAGACTGCCGGTGACAAACCGGAGGAAGGTGGGGACGACGTCAAGTCATCATGGCCCTTACGGGTAGGGCTACACACGTGCTACAATGGCCGGTACAAAGGGAGGCGAAGCCGCGAGGTGGAGCGAATCCCGAAAAGCCGGTCTCAGTCCGGATCGGAGTCTGCAACTCGACTCCGTGAAGTCGGAATCGCTAGTAATCGTGAATCAGAATGTCACGGTGAATACGTTCCCGGGCCTTGTACACACCGCCCGTCACACCATGGGAGTGGACTGCACCAGAAGTGGTTAGCTTAACCTTCGGGAGAGCGATCACCACGGTGTGGTTCATGACTGGGGTGAAGTCGTAACAAGGTAGCCGTAGGGGAACCTGCGGCTGGATCACCTCCTTAAACGACC
>NZ_CABVOU010000001.1 GCF_902500215.1 Halomonas lysinitropha | reverse complement strand
TAAGTGATTATGCATAATTAATCGTGCGTCCCGTGCCATAGTCCCCGAGCAGGCGATGGACCTCAGCGCAGAGCCGATCAAACGAGAGATAGGCTCCCAAGGGTAGCCAGTAGTATTTGATCTGTCGCCACAGGATCTCGATCAAGTTCAGCTCTGGCGAGTAAGCGGATAGGTAGATCAGATGCACGCGATGCGACATCCATTCCAGAATCTTGCGCTTGAACGCCTTGGAACGATGCATGCTGGCATTGTCCAGCACCACCACGGCGAAAGCATCGGGGTCTTTCTGAGCCACAAACTGATCAAACGCCTCGATGACTGTCTCCGTCGTGACCGACTCGGTAGTCGTGTGGTAGACCAGCTTCCCTTTTCGGCTCACGAAGCCCAGCACGTTCAGCCTATGGCTATGTGAGTACGCCGTGACCTCCCATGGCTTTCCGATAGCGCTCCATGCATAAGGTACCGATGATGACTGCGAGAAGCCTGACTCATCGAAATAGTAGAGCTCGTGCTCGCCTCGATCTTCTCTCTCCTGGAGCACTTTCAGAAGGCCCTGCGTATTGCGAAAATCCGTCTCATCACGGCGGCCCTTCAGTGAGCGCCGGATGCGCTTGAAGCTATTTTGATTTTTTTTTTCAATGCCCGGCGCAAGGTGTCCGTGCTGAAGGTTTTTCCTGTTTCTTCCTGCAGCCGAGCCTGCAGGGTGCGTAGTTGGTGCGGATGCTCCTCCACCAAGGCCTGCAACCGCTCTCGATCGCTGTCATCAAGGATCGGGTTACGGCCACTGCGGGGCTTATCGGCGAGTTCTTCGAGACCGGAGGCTTCCCACTTCTGGAACCAGATGGTCAGCGTGTTTCTTCCAACCTCCAAAATCTCGCTGATCTGGGCGATGGTATAGCCTTGATCGCTCAGGAGGATCGCATGAGCGCGACGGCGTGAGGCACGTTTCTGACCGTACTGATGGACATGGGCCAACGCCTGTCGGTCGTCCTCTGCCAGGGGAGAGATGAAGCGACTTGCCATGCTGCCGTCCTAAGCTGAAATCCTATCGGCACTATGCATGAAAATATCTGCCTAGTCACTTA